>NZ_JOEI01000016.1 GCF_000718095.1 Streptomyces scopuliridis RB72
TCGAATACACCCACTTCGACCTGCTCGTGGCCCGCACGGGCCCGGACGGCGCCCGCTACGAGTTCGCCCACGACGCGGAGCTGCGCTTGACGCAGGTCACCAACCCGCAGGGCCTGACATGGTCGTACACCTATGACCCGGCCGGCCGGCTGATCTCCGAAACCGACTTCGATCAGTACACGCAGCCGGCCGACGGCCGCACCAGCGCGTATGCGTACGACGCGCTGGGCCGCCGAACCCGCCGAGTCACCCCCACAGGCCGGCTCACCACCTATGGCTACGACCACCCAGGCGCGGGTGCCTGCGCCGGAATCCGTGCGGATCAGCGTCCGCTGCCCTCGCCGGTACCCTTTCGAGGCCCTCGCGCCCCCTCGTCTGTCGCCGAATTCCCGCTTTTGTCGCCGGCCCCCTGCGGATTCGTCCGTGATCGGTAACAGAGGGATCTTGTACGGGCGTTCGTATGTCTTCATGGGTGCACGGCATCGGCGGAGACAGCAAAGGGGCGGGCGGACATGGCAAGGCACAAGGGAAGGGGATGGCACGGCCGGCTTCTCGCGGCGGCGCTCGGGGTGACAACGTTGGCCGCTGCCGCCTCAGTGTGGACCGCGCAGGCCGACCCCGTCGGAGGGCGGCAGCCGCAAGCACGTGTCTCAACGCCGGACGCCCCGCCCCAGGACCGGACAGTGGCCAAGGTGGCGGCGGACATCGCGCATGCCTCGGACCGCGGCGCCCAGGGCGTCAACATCACCATCGACGACGGACCGGACCCGGTCTGGACGCCGCAGGTGCTGCAACTGCTGAAGGACAGCGGTACGAAGGCTACGTTCTGCATGGTGGGCACGCAGGCCGAGGCGTACCCGGACCTGGTCAAGGCAGTCGTGGCGGCCGGGCACCGGCTGTGCAACCACACGGTCTCGCACGACACCACCATGGACACCAAGTCCGAGGCCTACCAGTCCCAGCAGATCCTGGATGCCGAACGCATGATCACCAAGGCGTCCGGAGGCGTCCGGCCGCAGTATTACCGGGCCCCGGGCGGTGCTTTCACCCCGTACAGCCGGCAGCTCGCCGCGTCCCGGGGGATGCGGCCGCTGGGCTGGAACGTCGACTCCAGAGACTTCGAGCGTCCCGGCGTGGACACCATGGTCGCCACCGTCAAGAGGGAGATCTCCGACGGGCCGACCGTTCTCTTCCACGACGCGGGAGGGGAGCGCTCCCAGACCGTGGCCGCGCTGCGCGAGGTGCTGCCCTGGCTAAGGCAGCAGGGGTACTCCTTCGGCTTCCCCGTGCGGTGAGTGAGGCTCGCCCGCACCGACATCCAGACCCCCGGCACCAGCAGACAGACATGAACACTGAGATACAGCCCGGCGACCTTTGCCGAGGTGACGAAAATCGAACTCGCCCTCTGCGCTTGGGAATCAACGGGCACCAGGGCATCGATATGCTGCCTGACCCGCAAGAACCGGCTGATGCTCCGCTGAACCGACTGTCGTTGTGTCTCCCGTGTTGACCGCTCTTCACCGCCCCTACTGGCACCTTGTGGCACGGCCGCAGCCGGTTCAGTCGCGTTACCCGGCCGTCTGACATATCCGAGCGCACCGGCCCGACGCGGCACCACCTCGTACTACTGGGTAAGCGCAGTGACGGTGGACAGAACGGAGACCTTGCCCTCAAGCGACTGGCTGTCACCGCTGCGGTGACCGGCTGAGGCTCGTACAACCAATCGACGCTCCTGTCGGTCTTGTCCGGCGACGTCTGATCGACATCTGCCGCCGAACAGGACTGAAGGACTTGATGAACCCAGCCAGACGCACCATCGCCACCGCCTTGGTTCTGGTCACGGCAGGCGGAGTGCTCTACGCCACCGCCGTACCCGCCTCCGCGGTGGTGAGCTGCGCTTCCCCCGTCTTCAAACGGCAGTTCTTCGCGAACACGACGTTTTCGGGCACGCCGAAGAAGACGGACTGCGACTCCGCGATCGACCAGAACTGGGGCACGGGCGCACCCGTCTCCGGCGTACCGTCCAACAACTTCGGCGTGCGCTGGTCGGTGACACGCGACTTCGGCTCCGGCGGCCCCTTCACGTTCACGGCATCCGCCCAGGACGGCATACGGGTCTACCTCGACGATGTCCGCAAGATCGACCTGTGGAAGAACGTCTCCACTACCGTCAAGAAGACGGCCAACGTGACGATCCCCAGCGGCAAGCACACGCTCCGCGTCGACTTCGTCAACTGGACGGGCACCGCGAACGTCACGTACGCCTATACGCCGCGCACCTCCGCCGACGTTGACAAGGTCAAGCCGCTCACCCCGACGGGCGCGGTCGTCTCCTACGACACCGCCAAGGGGGCGGCCAAGCTCACCTGGTCCAGGAACAGGGAGATGGACCTCGCCAACTACCGGGTTTACCGGCGGCTGAAGGGCTCGTCGTATGGCAGCAAGCCGCTCGCGACGACCACCGCCACGTCGTACACCGACAGCACTCTGCCGAAGACCGGCGCGGCCTACTACTACGAGGTGCGGGCCGTCGACAAGGCGGGCAACGTCTCCGGCGGCAGCGTCGACCAGCTCGTCGCCACCGTCGACAAGACGCCGCCCGCCGCACCGTTCGTCGAGTGGGACGCGTGCCCGGCCGACCAGCCCTACGCGGCCCCGCAGCTGGTCACCACCGCGGCGAACGCCGCCGACATCGCCTGGTACGAGATGCAGCGGCTCGACGCCGCCACGAACCGCTGGAGCACCGTCTACTCCGGCGCCAAGGGCGCGATCTGCGACACCGGCTATCCGGCCGACGGCAGCAAGGTCACCTACCGGGGCCGGGCCCGGGGCGCCGCCGGGAACTGGTCGGTGTACTCGGCCGCCACGACGTTCACCACCCCCGACCTGACCCCGCCGGCCGCCGTCGCGCGGCTCCGCGCCGAGTATCGGTCGGGCGTTCCGCATCTGCTGTGGTCGCCCGTCGCCGGGGCCGCCGCGTACCAGGTCCTCCAGTACGACCCGGCGACCGGCGGCTATGGCGACGCCCTGCCCGGGAAAAGCACCACCACGCAGACCGACGTGGTGCCGCGCCAGACGGCCGCCGTCGCCGACAGCTACCGGTACGCGGTGCGCTCGGTGGACGCCAGGGGCAACGCCGCCACGCCGGTGGAAATCACGCTGAAGATGGCCGACCGGCCGGAAGCGATCCCCGCGTTCAAGACCACCGCCCACAGGTTCGATGAGGGCGTGATGGTCGAGTGGAGCAGCGTCGACCCGTGGATCGTCGACGAAAGGCCCCTTCCCACGTACAAGATCGTCCGCACCGACACCGTGACCGGCGAGACCAGCATCGTTGACAAGTGCAAGCCGTTCACCTCGCGGGACGAGCCGCTGGCGGACCCGGACACGTACTGGACCTGGGCGGACGACAACGCTCCCTTGTCCGCACGCAAGCAGGTCAATGGCACCTGCTGGGACGTCCAGGGCAAGTCGGAGACGACGTACGAGTACCGAGTCGTGACGACCGACCGGTACGGGCATGTCTCGCAGCCCGGCCCGGCCGCCACGGAGACCACCCCGGACACCGAGCGTCCCGCCCCGGTGCAGAACCTGACCGCGGAACGTGTCCAGCTTGGCGTCCGGCTGACCTGGACGCCGCCCGCCGATGCCGACGTCACCGGCTACCACGTGTGGCAGGGCATCACCGACCCGGACAGCGGCGAGACGGTCTGGAAGGAGAACTGCTGGACCGGCAGCTCCCTGGCCAGAACCGAGATGCTCTGCCCGACAGTCCCCGACGGCGCCACCCACGCCTACAAGGTGGCCGCCACGGACGACCGGCTTCAGTACGACGACGAGCCACTCGACGTCCTCCACCCCGCCGAGGTCTCGGTCACCCTGCCCGACACCCGGCCGCCGGGCTGGACGGAGACCGAGGTCCGTCAGGACCAGTACCCGGATCTGTACGTCGGCTGCTCCGAGAGCTCCGGCCTCGGGGACTGCTCCCGGTTCGCGAGCTACCGCGTGGAGCGCTGGGACCCCGTCGCGGCCGCTTACGTCACCCTGGCCAAGAGCACGATGGATGGCACCGCGTTCTCCATGGACACCACGGTGCACGAGGACCGGCTCGGCCTGTACTACTACCGCGTCGTACGCCTGGACGCGTCGGGCGCCGAGGCCGTGACCCGGTCGACGGCGTACGGCATCTGGGACTCCTGGCTCTGACCGGACGTGAGACGTAGGGAGGGGACCGGAGGATTCTTCGGGCCCCTCCCACACGCCCGTGAGCGTCAGCCCGACTGCCGCTTCCGCTTGGGCGGCCGCCACTCCACCAGCGAGCTGGTCTGGTGCATCTCGCGGCTCTGCGTGTCGTGGTGGAGGATCCGGGCAGCTCCGAGAGCGCCCTCCATGCCTGCCTGAAGAACCAGGAGTGGATCTTCGGTGGGGCCTACGTGGCCGAGTCGGCGGGCCGCCAGTACACCCCGGACACCATTCTCGACATTCCGCTGCTGCGTGGTGATGGATCCCTGCACGTGGTGGAACTCAAGCGCGCCAACATCCAGAAGCTGATCATCCGGCCCAGCGGTCACCTCATGCTGGGTGCCCCGGCACACCATGCAGTCTCCCAGGCGCAGAACTACCTCCGAACCTTGGACGAGAGCCGCCAGACCATCCTTGCCCGGTACGGCATCGACACCCGGAGGGCCTCGGCGACTGTTGTGATCGGGCACCCGCAGTACGTGAGTGAGAGCATCACCCCCCATGAAGTCGCGGAAACGCTGAGGACCTACAACACGCACATGGCACGCATAGACGTGATCACCTACGAGACCCTGCTGGAGTCGGCGGAGCGGATGCTGGCGCTCTCGTCGGCAGAGCAGGACCCCGACCCGATTGAGGGCCCACGGCATGAATGACAACCGTCCTGCGATTGAGCCGCTCCTGGCGCGGCTTTGCGGTGGCGCCATCACCGGCAAGGACTACGTCGGCTACTTCTTGAACGAGCACGGCGAGGAACTCGTGTTCGCCCAGCGCCGGGGTGACAAGACCGCCCGGCTCTGGCACAGCGACGCGGACTGGGAGATGTTCCGTGTCGGTGATCACTCGATACGGGTCGACGGAGCCATGGACGGGATGATCACCGTCGACGACCTGATCATTGATCGACCGGAGGCTACATGGCTGTCCTCCTGTCTGGCAGCCTCCCGCCACCTGCGCCCGGGGCGGGGCTGACGCTCCCTGCTGCGCGGATCGCTCCTGAACGAACGCTTGGACAGGCTGCGAGGTACGGCCGTTGGTCACCGTAATAGCGACATAACCCCTGCACACCGTCCGCCCGGTGCCGTTGGCCGCGGCCCTGCCTTGCGGTGCTTACAGAATCACCCACACTCCACCGGGGAGATCACGGGCCTTCGCGTCGGCGCCCAGGTCGCCCCGGTCACCGCAGCGCGGCCTTGGAGCCATCACGAGCGGGCTGATCACGTACGGCGCCCTCGGATGTGGTGAGGTGCATCGCGTCGAGCCGACCCAGCAAATAGCTCAGTCCCTGGGTACGCAATTGTGCTGATCTCATCCGGTCCATCCCCGGGTAGATCCAGCCCGCGACCACGAGCAGCGCCACCAGGCCGAGTGCGACCAGTACTCACCAGTTCCCAAAACCCATTGGGCGACCTTGACCAGCAGCAACCCGACGATGATGGCCGCCGCTTTCATGACAGCACCCGCTACTGACAGATACGCCGGCGCCGTGACCATCAGACCGAAAATCGCTGTTGTAACTCCAACGCCCTTACTCGCTGTAGTAGTTGGGCGCCCTGAATTGTCAGCGGCGACCGATACCGTCGAAATGTTGCGCCGAGGAACGCCCGGCCCCGCCTGGGGCGCTCGCCCGCCCCCGCCTTCACCAGCGAGGTTTCGTGACCTACGTTCGCCCCCACGTCCGCAGTGACGGAACGCCCGTCAAGGGCCACTACCGCCGTCAGCGTCCCCGCACCGCCGCCATGCCGACGACACCCCGACGTACTGTCCCGCGCCGTGCTCTCGCGCCGAGGCCCCGCTCGGGCCCGACCGGGCCCACAACCTATGTCGCCCCTTACTTTAGGGCGGACGGCACCCGAGTACGCGGGCACCGCCGGTCCATCAGTCCGCGCGGCGTCGCCGTGGTGGCGGGCACCGGGGGCGGACTTATCGTGCTGATCCTCGTGCTGCTGGCGTTGGCCGGCGGGCCTGGCGACAGCGCCAAGACACCGGTAAGGACAACGCCGTCGTGGTCCGCGTCGGCGCCGACCGGTCACAGATAGCCCTTGACGACACAGGAACTTCGGACGGTTCCTCATCGCTCCGATCAGCACCGTCGCCGCACGTTCGCCCTCCGATGCAGACGAGACCACCTCGGCAAGCCGCTCTGCCCACCCGACGGCCGCACGCCTGCCGTGGCTGATGTCCAGGGCGGGCTTCCGGTCCCGCGCAGTGAGCTGCCGGTCCGTCTGTCGGCGGTAGGTGCGACGGGGTCCGCGCGGCGAGACATCAGCGCTATGAGTCTCTTACGGCACGGCACACGAATGGCTCGTACTGAAATGGTCTGGGTGGCAGATAAGCCCCGGGTCGCTGACCTGGGGCTTATCTACGGAGCGGGTGACGAGAATCGAACTCATGCTCTGAGCTTGGGAATCAACGGCGTTAGCGTTGGACATACGTGGCTGACCTGCGTAGACACCGGATGAGGGTGTCGGGTCAGGGGCGTCGTCCCGGTACCTTTGTTGACCGCTGCTGACCGTGCTGAAGGGCATGGATGGGGCACGGGGCGGTCGGATGGCCTGCCTGACGAAACCGCTGTGTCGTGAAGTGCGTGGTGTCCTAGTGTGTTTCTGAGAGGCAACTGACGCTGTCGTAGGGGGGCCGGAGTGGCGACGGGGATGGCGCTTGCGGAGCGGATCGCTGAGCAGCGGGCGGGGCTGGGGGATCCGCGGGCGCTGGTCGGGGAGTTGCGGCGCGCTCTGGTACTGGTGCCGTTCCATGACGGCGGCTTGTGGACCGCGGAGCTGAGCGGGGTGCGCTGGATCTGCGGGTTCACGGATGAGGGCGCGTTGGCCCGGTTCGCGCGGGCGCGGGACTCCGGCGACGGGTGGGCCACCGGCCGGGCGTGGGAGTTCGCCGAGCTGCGTGGGGCGCGGCTGCTGGACGAGATCATCCCGGCGATGGACGAGCCGGCCGGGGTCGCGATCAATATCGCGGATCCGGCCGGGGCGATGCTGTTTCCGCCGGTGGCAGGGATCGTGCCGGACGCGGTCGCCGTCGATGCCGGCGACACTCAAGGGGCGGGCGGGGCTGATGGGTGAGGGCGCGGAGGACCTGAGGGTCGACAAGGAGAGTGTCCAGCGGATCACCAAGGGCCTCCGGGCGGCGGTGTCCGAGCTGCGGGATGTCGGCACGGGGACCGGGGCGGTGCTGGGCAAGGGGTTCTCGGGCATGTCGATGACCGGCATGGAGGCGGGGCATCACGGCCTCTCGGCCGACTTCGAGGACTACTGCGAGCGCTGGGAGTGGGGCGTACGGGCCCTGATCCAGGATGCCAATACCATCGCGGCGAAGCTCGGCCTGGCAGCGGGGATTCTCTGGGAGGAGGACCAGTACGTCGACGGCACGATGAAGATCGCGGTGAACGCTGCCGTCGGCAATCCGCACGCCTCCGAGGACGAGATCGTCAAGCAGAACTGGGGCGACGTACTCACCCCGGACTACCTGAGTCCGGACTACAGCGCGGAGTCGTTCCAGCAGGCGCGGGACGAAGCCGGGCAGACCTGGAAGGACACCAGTCGGGCGGTGCTGACCGAGGGCATGGGCGGACAGCGTACGAGCGCTCTGAACGACCTCGTCGGCGTCGACCAGGACGACTTCGACCGGGCGGTGGACAACACGTTCGGGCCGTCACCCGAGGAACGCGCCCGGCAACAGCAGCAGGGCGACGCGGGGAACTGATCCAGAGGCAATGACCGATCCAGAGGCAACGGGGGAGAACTGGCAGTGGGCATCGGTGATTTCATCAGCGACCTCACTCCGGATGTCGTTGAGGACGCGGTCGAGGACGGTGTGGAGTGGGCCGGGAACCGGGTCGAGGACGCCGGGAACTGGACCGCCGGCCGGCTGAAGGACGCCGGCTGGGACTCCGGCGCAGACTGGGTACGCGACCAGTCCCGCTCGCTGGCGAACCGGATGGGCGCCGAGGTCGACGAGATGGACCTCGGACAGACCGAGGACAAGACGAAGCTGATTTATGGCAGTCCGTCGAAACTCCGCGAGGCCGCGTCCCATCTCAGGGACTTCCAGAAGGCATTCAACAACGTCGGCCAGGGCCTGAAGGGGCTCGACTCGGCCGCCCTGAAGGGCGAGGCCGCCGACGCCTTCCGGGCGAAGGTGGCGATCGAACCGCCGAAGTGGTTCAAGGGCGCGGACGCCTGCGGGAAGGCCGCCGGCGCGCTGGAGGCGTTTGCCGGGACCGTCGAGTGGGCCCAGGGCCAGGCGCAGAGCGCGATCGACAAGTGGAAGGCCGGTACGAAGGCGTCCGAGGAGGCGCGGGACGCGCACAACGCGAAGGTCGACACCTACAACAAGGCCGCCGACCGCTACAACGCACAGCCGGCCGACGAGCGCGACCCGACCACCCTGCCGCCCAAGCCGGGAGAGTTCACCGATCCGGGCAAGGGCCGGATGGAGGAGGCGCAGGAGATCCTGGCCGAGGCCCGGCGCCAGCGCAACACAGCCGCCGAGACCGCGCGCAGCGCCGTGTCCGCGGCCCGGGACGCCGCGCCACCGAAACCGTCGTACGCCGAGCAGGCCGTCGACGGCGTGAGCGAACTCGACGTCATGCGGACACATTTCGGCGGGGGCATCGTCAAGGGCACCGCGGGCCTGCTCAATTTCGCCCGCAGCCTCAACCCGACCGACCCGTACAACATCACGCACCCGGCGGAGTACGCCCTCTCGCTCAACAACACCGCCGCCGGACTGGTCCAAGTCGCCAACGACCCCTGGGGCGCGGGCAAGCAGATGGTCACCGACTTCATGAAGGACCCCGCCGAGGGCTTCGGCCGGCTGGTACCCGACCTGGTGATGACCGCCGCGACCGGAGGCGGCGGGGCGGGCGTGAAGGCGGCGCGGGTCGCGAAGGAAGCAGCCGACCTGGCCGCCGACGCGAACCGAGCCCGCCGTCTGGTCGACGACGCCCCGGACGGCACGCACAACCGCCCCGACAGGGAGCGCACCACCAAGGACACCGACCCGGTGGACCTGGCCTCCGGGAGGATGTTCCTGCCCCAGACCGATGTGGCGCTGCCCGGAACTCTCCCGCTGGCCTTCACCCGCCGTGTGGAGTCCGGCTACACCGCGGGCCGTTTCTTCGGCCCGTCCTGGTCCTCCACCGTCGACGAACGCCTGGAGATCGACGCGAACGGTGTCATCCACGTCACCGCCGACGGACTCCTGATTACCTACCCGCATCCCGTCCCCGGGGTGTCGACGCTCCCCGAGTCCGGCAGGACCCGTACAGCGCTGGCCCGTGACGAGATCGGCGACTACACCGTCACCGAACCCACCACCGGGCTGATACGGCACTTCACCGCGCCGACAGAGGCCGAGCCCGGCGGTGACGGCGACGCCTGGCTGACCCAGATCACCGACCGCAACGGCCAGACCATCACCATCGACCGCACCGACGACGGGACCCCCCAGGCCCTCGTCCACTCGGCGGGCTATCACCTGGCGCTGACCGTGACCGACAGCCGCGTCACCGCACTGGCTCCGGCCGGAGCGGGCGAAGGAGGGGCGTACGGGGGCGGGGCAGGCGAGGGCGGAGCGGGCAACGGAGAGGCCGCCAAGCCCCTGGTGGCCTACGCCTACACCGACGGCAACCTCACCGCCGTCGCTAAGGCATCCGGCGGTGCTTTGACCTTCGAGTACGACAACGGCCGCCGGGTGACGGCCTGGATCGACTCCAACGAACGCCGCTACAACTACGTCTACGACAACGAGGATCGGGTCATCGCCGAAGGCGGCGAAGCCGGCCACTTCCAGCTCACCCTTGCCTACGGCGACCCCGACCCGGCCACCGGCCACCGGGTGACCACGCTGACCACGGCCGACGGCCGCACCACCCGCCACCTGATCGACGGCAAGTGCCAGGTCCTGGCCACGACCGACCCGCTCGGCCATACCACCCGCTCCACGTACGACACCTGCGGCAACCAGCTCACCTGTACCGACTCCCTCGGCCGCACCACCGCCTTCACCTACGACGAGTTGGGCAGACTCACCACCGTCATCCGCCCGGACGGCAGCGAACTGCGCACGGAACGTAATGTGCTCGGTCTGCCCACCCAGTTCACCGGTCCCGACGGTGCCCGCTGGCAGCAGGAGTTCGACGAACGCGGCAACCGCATCGCGACCACCGACCCGGTCGGCCACATCACGCACTACGCCTACGACATCCGCGGCCATCTCGCCTCGGTCGTCGACGCGCTGGGCGCGGTGACTACGGTGCGGTGCGATCCGGCGGGATCCGCTCGGTCGGGTGATCCGCAAGGACGCGGCGGGCGAGGTGACCACGTATGCCTATGACCCGGCAGGACGCCTGGTCCAGGCCACCGGCCCGGACAGCGAGCTGCTCTACCGGTACGACCGTTGCGGCCGAGTCAAGACGGAGCTGGCCGACGGCCTCACCAGCACGTATGCGTACGACGCGCTGGGCCGCCGAACCCGCCGAGTCACCCCCACCGGCCGGCTCACCACCTATGGCTACGACGCTGCGGGCCGCCCCGCCCATCTGACCACCGGCGGCCACCGCATCGACTTCACGCACGACGCGGTCGGCCGCGAACTGGAACGTGCCGTCGACGACATCCTCACCCTCACCTCCACCTGGGACACGGGCGGCCGCCTCACCACCCAGCACTTCACCACCGGCGCCCGCACCCTGAACCACCGCACCTACACCTACCGCGCCGACGGCTACCTCACCGTCCTCGACGACACTCTGCGCGGCTCCCACCATTACGAACTCGACCCCTCCGGTCGGGTCACCACGGTCACAGCCGCGGGCTGGACCGAGACCTACGCCTACGACACCGCCGGCAACCAGACCTCGGCGTCCTGGCCCACGTCCCACCCCAGCCATGAGGCGACCGGCCTCCGTGCCTACACCGGCACGGCCATCACCCGTGCCGGAGAGATCCGTTACGAACACGATGCCGCCGGCCGTATGACCCTGCGCCAGAAGACACGTCTGTCCCGCAAACCCGACACCTGGCGCTACACATGGGACGCGGAAGACCGCCTCATCGCCGTCACTACCCCAGACGGCACGCGGTGGCGCTACCGGTACGATCCGCTCGGCCGCCGCACCGCCAAACAGCGTCTCGCCGACGACGACAGCCGGACCGTGATCGAGGAAACCCGTTTCACCTGGGACGGCACCGTTCTGGCCGAACAGACCAGCACCCACCCCGGTCGGCTCCCCCATCCGGTCACGATCACCTGGGACCATCGGGGGCGCACGCCCGTCACCCAGACCGAACGCCTCACCGAGGAAACCACCCAGCACGAGATCGACGCCCGCTTCTTCGCCATCGCCACCGATCTCGTCGGCACCCCCACCGAACTCATCGACGAATCAGGCGACATCGCGTGGCGCACGCGCACCACCCTCTGGGGCACAACAACCTGGGCGAGGACCAGCACGGCGTACACCCCGCTCCGTTTCCCCGGCCAGTACCACGATCCCGAAACCGGCCTCCACTACAACCACCACCGCTACTACGACCCCGAAACCGCCCGCTACACCACCCCGGACCCCCTCGGTCTCGGACCCGCCCCCAACCCCACCACCTACGTCCACAACCCCCACACGTGGACCGACCCGCTGGGCCTGGCTCCACGATGCCTGAACGAGGCAGGCAAGGAAGGCAAGGATACAAACGAGAACTTCACACCAGGTTCAGCCGAAGGGCAGCGGTTGGCCGATCAACTCCGCAGAGAGTCAGCGGACTCCATCTTCAACGAGAACGGATGGCTCACTCCGCAGGCAATCGCAGATTCTCGCCGAGTGATCGATGGTGAGAAACTCGGCAACCCTGTTGTGCGTGATCTCATGACCTCGGACGGCAGCCACCTCAGCGATTGGGGAAAATACACCACAAGGACACATCAGTCACCTTATGGGGACTTTCAGGTCCACTATTATTACAATCCCGAGACGGGAAGAGTTCTGAATTACGACTACAAAGTCATCATGAACAGAAGGTGATGAGCATGCGCGCCCGATTCACGCGTCCACAAACCTCGGACCCGCAGATCCTCCAGGGCATCGAAGCGCTCAGAGAGGGGGAGGAGTACGTAGTCCTTGAGGTGTCCGTTCGCTTCGGCAGGAGCGCGCTGTTCCGAGTCGAGTTTATCGAGGGGGAGTGGGAGCAATCCGCGCTCTTCGACAGTAGAGCGTTCACAGTAACGTCTCATTCCTTGCCGCCGACCTGGCGCTACTTCCAGTTCGATACCGGCTCGTTCTCGCTGTGTCCGGAATCATGGAATCAACCAGGCTTCTGGGAATCCTATTACGATCATGCCCCTCAGGCGCTTGAGGTTTACGAGACGGAGAAGCGAGAGATCCTGTCTTCTTCATGACGCGAACGGAATCACGAGCCACTGGCCTGAATCTTGCGTGAAGGTCCGTCAACAACTGACGGACCCTTTCACTTGGACGTGTGCCGCTCGTGAACCCGACCTACAAGCCGGGCTGGGACCCGCCGGGCGGCATGGCAGAGCCGAGCGAACCGCTGGAGCGGGCGGTCAGGCGTGAACTGCGGGAGAAACTGGGCAGGGGCATCGACAAGAATCGATCTCACAGGCGACCAGGGGTTGCCTGAGCTTTGAAGTGATCTAGAAAACAGTGAAGCCGCAGGCCGCTGGCCTGGGGCTTTTTCATGGAGCGGGTGACGAGAATCGAACTCGCGCTCTGAGCTTGGGAATCCACGGTGCCTAAGAACTCCACACGTACCTGACCAGGGGTTATTTGAGAAGCCGTAGTCCTATCGACCGTGAGGGCGGTTCTGGTCGAACGGGTTGCCTGGTCGGGTGATTTCGGCCGGGTGGGCGCATGAAGGCAGGACCTCCGGTGCAGCACGGGGGTTGCGAAGCCGACTCGTCTGCCCCGGAGGCCCTGTTGTCGCAGTTCTACGCCGTGTCGCCGGTTGTCTTCAACTCGGCGCGTTCTTCGTGCGATTGTCTCGCTCACCGGTTCGGGAACGCAGCCGACCGGCCGGACCGGGTCCCGGTCTACGGCTCGGACATGACGGACGCGCAGTGGGCGGTGGTGCGGGACGCGCTGCCGGTGCCGGCGTGGATGGAGGGGAGGGGCGGGCAGCCGGAGGGCTACTGCCATCCGCAGATGCTCGATGCGGTCTTCTACGTCACCGACAACGGCATCAAGTGGCGTGCGATGCCCGTCGATTTCCCGGCGTGGGACCGTGTCTACGCCTTCCTCCGCAGGTGGCGGAAGCAGGGCCTGGCCGGGGAACTGCACGACCGGCTTCGCGGGAGAGTTCGCACCGCGGAGGGCCGCGACCGTGAGCCGAGTGCGGGAATCACCGACTCGCAGTCGGTGAAGGCAGCCGCCTCGGTGCCCGCCGTGTCACGGGGCCATGACGGCGGGAAGAAGATCAACGGAAGGCGCCGACACGTCATCACGGACAGCCTCGGCCTGCTGCTGATGGTCTGGGTGACCGCCGCGAGTCACCGACCGCCAGGCGGCCACCGCCATGCTGCCCGTGCTGCGGACACGGTTCAGGAAAATCACTCTGGTGTGGGCCGACGGCGGCTACACCGGCCGCCTCGTGACCTGGGCGAAGGAAAAACTCCAGCTCACCCTGCAGATCGTCAAGCGCAGTGACGACATGACCGGGTCCGTGGTGCTGCCGAGACGGTGGGTGGTGGAGCGCAGTCTGGGGTGGCTGATGCGCTCGCGCCGCCTGGTGCGCGACTTCGAGGCGCTGCCCGCTTCCAGCGAGGCGTTCATCTACTTCTCGGCGAGCATGCTCATGGCCCGCCGCCTGGCCCGCACCACCGCCGTGAGCAGGCCGCTCAGCTCCCCGCGGCAGGCGCGGCCGACGCTCGCGGCATGAACCGGCCCGACGGCGACGCCTTCAGCCACTCCCGCTCGACCAGCCGTTTCGCCCTCGACCGCACTCCCTCGATCTTGGCCGGCACCAGCTCCAGCCCCAGCCGGGCCGCCAGTTCCTTCGCCGACACCCCCTCGCCGTCGCCCCCTTCACCCTGAAGCAGCTCAACGATCCGCCGGTACTCCGGCGCGAGCGCCTCCACCGTCATCCCCTCCCGGCACCGCACCACCGTCGCCCCGGCAACCGGCACCTTGTCCACGCGGGCCGGCCGTGCCGGAACCTGCACCTCCAAACGGGGCGGATCTGCCGCATCGCCGCCAGCGGCCAGGGCCTCGGCCAGCTCCACCCGAGCGATCACCCGGTGCTCCAACACCGCCTCGGCCACACCGAGTTCGGCCAGGATCCGGTCGGCTTCCACCTGAAGCTCCTCCACGGCCGCCCGGGCAGCGGTCTCCCGTTCCTCCAGCAAGCCCATCACCGACGCCACCGGCTACCTCCCCATCGCTGAGAACGAACTGAACGTCCGAACCCTCCCACGGCGACACCAACACCATGCCTGATCAGCGGAAACTCAGCGATCACGACCGGAAAGACAACGGCTTCTGAGCGATGAGCTGTGCTGGAGTCGCTTGGATTGACCGCTTCTGACCTTGGTGCACCGCACTGAAGGGCTGGGATGGGGCTGGCCTGTGAATGGACGGATACGAAGACGGCTCGGGCTGCCTGGGCCGGCACGACGAGGGACGTCGCGTTCAGGGCCACGGAGCGGTGTGCTCCCGCTAAGGTTCCTTGTATCCAGACGGTCGCACCACAAGGCAGAGCCTGCGCGGAGTTGGCCCAAATGTGACGTGGTCTGACTGGGCGGGCCGAGCCCTCTGCGGTTCAGAGAGCTGTCCCCGCGACGAAGACCAGCTGTTGTGAGCTGAAATCCGTTTCGGATCTGCGACCAGCAGGTGCGGGAGAAACCTCAATCGGCAATGCCAGATCGTGTCGGGGCCTTGGAAGCAGAAATTCGGCGTCGGCAGTCCACTATGATTGCATTTATTTCAGGAAAGTCGGGATCGAAATTCCGTTCCGATTCCACTCTTAGGGCGGCGGTGACTTCTTCTGGGTCTCTCCGGTGGCACATTACGACATAATACCCCTGGGTGGCCTCTGCTGATTTCATGTATATGGGAAGCTGTGTCGATATTCCGTGGCGTACTTCTTGAAGTTTATCGTCCTTCTTGAACTCGATGATTGCTGTTGCTTTATTCAGTCTGGCTGTGAAATCTGTGGGGCCGCTTCCGTGGTCGGGGTTTGCGTCAATGTGAATCTTCAAGGCGCCGAAAGTTAGGCGTGAAAAGATTTGGAACATTCCTTGATGTTGGCGCTCGTGCAATACCTTTTGGTTATCGTCGTAAAGGAGCTTCCATCCTCCTTGTTCCTCAATTGCTGTCTGAAAGCGGGAGATGGTGTCCAGTATGGCCATAGAAAGTAGTTCATCGTCTGAAATTCCGGGAGCGAGGAATTCTGGCAGCATGTCGCCCCAGTGTCTTCCCGCTGCAAGCGCTTTAAGATCGGAAATGCCGAGCCCATTGCGAGTGGTTCTTGGCTGGCGAATCATAGCCACGTTGGTTGATGGCTCGCGGTAGCCAGCTGCCACAAGGTCAAATTTGGAGTGTGAGAGCAATCTCCCAATCACGAGGGAAACGTCGTCGCGGCCGGTCATATTGATAGAAGCGCTGGCTGTAATGTTGCACTCGTCTCGCACGGTTCCTCTGATTGTGCGGGTGGTCAGAGGTATTGAGGCTTCCTTGTTTCCGGATTCAAGCGGGCGATAGATTGTGGTGCCTGAATGGACGAACCAATCTCCGATCTCAGGTTCGTGTTCTGTTATTTCGCGCAGTGCGAGAGCGTGAATGATTTCTGACATGACCACGCTGAACAGCGCGGTCTTTCTGAATATAGATAATTCTGTTCCGGTGCGGTCGAGCTCGGACGCTATCGCACTAAATATCATCCTCCCTGTCGGCTTGAGGAGCGGATACAGTGTATTTGTGCGTGCGTAATACGGCTGGAACAGTAGATCCATATCGTCTTTGGCGGGTATCTTATTCCAGGCCATGAATTATTCCCTTCGTTTGCGGATGAGTTCCCCGATTGAGGTCCACTAGTAACGAGAGCCGAACTCGCGCTCTGAGCTTGGGAATCACCCGGTACTGCGTAGGCTTGCCCGCCTGTGACCTGGGAAACGCGTCCCTGGGGAGCGTGCCGCAGTGGCCTCGTTCGGGCCCCAGCTGACCGCTGCTCACCGTCCTGAATGGCGCGTAGTGGCACGCCCATCCCCGGGTGGTCAGCTGAGACGCTGGTGGTCGGCCGAGAGCTGAGCGGGAGCGGCCGCGTTCGGTACGGCCGCAGACCCCGGTGCGGCAGCGGGGCCCGGACCGTGCGTCGAGGTCCTGGCCCTGCCCCGTACGGCGCCGCCCTGCGACAGTGGTGCGTCAGCTCTGTGCGGTGTCGTCGCCCGTCTGCCCGGCGCCCTCGGCTGCGCCTGCCTTCTCGCGGATCTTTCGCGCCAGCCCCGCCTTCCGGTCGGCGGCGCCCTGGCGGTCGAGGTTGCGGTGCGGACCGTTGTTCTGCCGTTCTGCGCGGGACAGCCTCTGGCGCTGGCCGCCGCCCATGCCCACAGGGTTATTGATGTTCTTGCTCACGGTCATAGGTTCTCCCGGAATGATGTGAAGTGATCTACGGATTCATCGATGGGGGACGGGCGCGGTGACGTCGAAGGACGTCAGCAGGGCCCCATCACGCTCTCACTCGTAAATCGGCGTCCTGGCCTTCGGTCGAGTATGCGCCGTGCACGGACATGCTGGTCATGTATCAGTGCAAGGGCGAGACATCGATCCCGAACTCCCCGATCGCCCGCGCCCCGACCGTGCCGCCATGGTCTCCAGCTGCGGGGCAATCGCGTCCAGCGCCCGGCCACCTACGGCAGGAACCCTTGTACCGCTCGGCAAGAGCATCCCGGATGTCGAGCGGCTTTCCGGCCTTCAGCGCGTGACGATCCCCGGGGCGGGTGCCCGGCCGGGCCGCGGGACGGCCGGCGCGAGGCACGCGCTGGTAAGGTTGGGTCACGCTTGCAGAGAGCCTGGGCCCGTGCCGGACAAGGTACGGGCCCAGGTCCGTTCAGGGCGCCGAAACGAGGAACCCCCAATGAAGGCGAAGCAGTCGGACTCCGGTCGCTCCGGACCCGGCAGGTCCGACCAGGGGAGGGCCCCGCGGGGCGAGCTCTCGGTGCCGGGGACACTGGCGCCTGGCCTCCCACCGGCCGGCTCCTTCGCGGAGCTGGAATTGCCGGGCGAGCTGATGGGGGTGCTGGCGGGGCTCGGGATACGGGAGCCATTCCCGATCCAGGCGGCCACCCTGCCGAGCGCGCTGGCCGGCCGGGATGTCCTCGGCCGCGCGCGGACCGGCTCGGGAAAGACCCTCGCTTTCGGGCTTTCGCTCCTCGCACGTACGGCGGGCCGACGCGCCGAACCGAAGCGCCCTCTCGCGCTGGTCCTGGTGCCGACAAGGGAACTCGCGCAGCAGGTGAGCGAGGCGCTGGCTCCCTACGCGGAGGCGCTCGGGCTACGCTCGGTGACTTTGGTCGGCGGGCTGGCGATCGGCCGGCAGGTGGCGGCGCTCCGGGCGGGTGCCGAGGTCGTGGTGGCGACGCCGGGACGGCTGGCCGATCTCGTGGCCCGGCGGGACTGTCACCTGGACCGGGTGCGGATCGCGGTGCTGGACGAGGCGGACCAGATGTGCGACATGGGTTTCCTGCCGCAGGTCTCGGAGACCCTGGACCGGACGCCCGCCGGCGGGCAGCGGATGCTGTTCTCCGCGACGCTCGACCGCAACGTCGATCAACTGGTCAGGCAATATCTGAGTGAGCCGGTGTTCGCCGCGGTCGATCGGGCGAAGGGCTCGGTCGCGACGATGGAGCACCACGTACTGAACGTCCATCCCGCCGACAAGTACGTGACAGCCACCGAGATCGCGGCTCGGGACGGGCGGGTGCTGATGTTCCTGGACACCAAGCACGGCGTGGACCAGTTCACCCGCCACTTGCGGAGCAGCGGAATACAGGCGGGTGCTCTGCACAGCGGGAAGTCGCAGCCGCAGCGCACGCACACGCTGGCCCAGTTCAAGGACGGGGAGATCACGGTGCTGGTGGCCACCAACGTCGTTGCCCGTGGCATCAACGTTGAGCGCCTGGACCTCGTCGTCAACGTGGATCCGCCCTCCGACCCCAAGGACTACCTCCACCGCGGCGGGCGCACCGCGCGTGCCGGGGAGTCCGGCAGCGTGGTCACGCTGGTCACGCCCGGCCAGCGCCGGGACGTGAACCGGATGATGTCGGATGCCGGGATCCGGCCCACGGTCGCTCAGGTTCGTTCCGGCGAGGAGAGGCTGACCAGCATCACAGGCGCGAAGCGCCCGCCGGTGCAGGACGGGGCGAAGACCGGCAACGCGGCGTTCCGGGGTCTGGGTACCCGCGCGGGCCGCCCGCCGAAGGAGTCCCGCAAGGCCGCGGAGGCGCGCACGATGGCGGAGGCCCGCAAGGCCGCCCGAGCGCGCAGGGCCCACTGACGAGCGGTACGGCCGTCGCGGTCGGGAGACACAAGGAGGCACCCACTGCCTCGCATCGACTGGAGCGTCAAGGAGTGCCGATGGCGAACAGGGTCCAACGACCCCATGAGGAAGCCGAGTTCGAGTTCATCCTGGCGAGGGCGGACGTGCCGGTGCTCGCGTACTTCCACGGGGTGCGGCCCAAGGCCGCGGCAGCATGCAAGGAAATGGATGCCCTGGTGCGGGAGGTGGCCGACGTCTATCAGGGCCGACTGATCGTCGTGCGGGCCGACATCGCAAGGTGCCCCGGCCCCGTACGGCGGTACGGCGTCACCGGCGCGCCCTCCTTCGTGCTGATCGATCGGACCGAGGCGATGGCGGCCGGGAGCGGTCCGATGTCCAGGACAGCGCTCGGGGAGTTCCTGGACGCCCACCTGTGAGCAGGCCGCATACCGGTCGGCGAGGTTGTGCCCGCAGCGACCGGACCGGGGACCATCGTGGCCGCAGATGTACAACTCTTCACCGAAACCGTCGAGTGACCTGGTGAGGTCCTGGTGCTCACGCAAGGCGGCTACCGTCGTGGCTGGAAGTCTGCTCATCGAACGACGAGATCGAAGTGAACCTGGGCGCCGCGCGTCGGGGGATGAGCCACCCCCGTGATCACGGAACGCTGGCGTTCAGCTCTCTCGAATCAGGACCTCACCACGATTCAACCGACGTCACGAGTTCAAGTTCAGTAGCGGACGGGCCTGAGTGACCGCGACTTCCGGCTGCTGCTCGTCGGCGCCGGTACTCGGTGCGGGGGAGCCGAAATCCACGGCTGGCATCTCCGCCATGAAATGAGGGTTGACGTGACGTGGCGTCAACCCCCGAACCCGGCGCATTGCCACGTAGAGTGCTCGGTTCTGTCTGCCCGACGGGGCTGGAGCGACCCCAAAATAGCTTCCAGCAGCGGTGTTGGGTGCCGACGGATGCTTGTGCCGCGATCAGCAGTCGCGACGTTCAGTGATTTCGGAACGGCCGAAGGTATGGCACACGTCACGCAAAGTCGATCTCAGGATTCAAGGATGCGCTCGAAGGGACACTCGGCAGGTCTCCGAGACTCGCGTCGTTGCACCGATTGACCGCCAGATGTGGTACGCAAGTGGTGTGTGGTCTTCGAATTGGACTAGACAACAAACAACCCCCGGGCCGCTGGCCTGGGGCTTTTTCATGGAGCGGGTGACGAGAATCGAACTCGCGCTCTGAGCTTGGGAAGCTCATGTTCTACCATTAAACTACACCCGCGAGGCGAGCCGGTGATCGGCTTCGCATCGTCGGACACTCTACCTCATCGCGGGCCCCGGGCGTATTGCGCCGTGGGGCCCGTGGTGTTCCTGGGCCGCGTGGGGGGCGGTGGTGGTGGGTGGATGTGGTGGGTGGATGTGGGGGGCGGTGGGCGGGAGTTGGGGCGTAGGGTCGGGGCGGAGTGCCGTTGACGGGTGGGTTCTGTTCATCCCCTAGTGTGGGCTTTCGTCCGCGTTTGTTGGGGAAGGGACCTGATGGACTTGATGGAGCGCACCGTCGTCCGCTGTGCCGAAGGGCATGTGTTCAGTACCGCCACGTTTCCGATGCAGCAGCTCGATTCCGGGCGGATCGGCCCCGGGCGGCTCATTCGGTGTCCGCGGTGTGCGCGGTTGCGGCATGCCGTGCCAGTGGAGCCGGCCGGGGCCGTGGCGGAGGCAGTGACGGTGGACGCAGTGACGGTGAACGCAGGGGCGGTCGAGGCCGCGGCGGTGGAGCGGCACTGACCGTAGTGGTTCAGGCGCGCGAGGTCGCCCGATTGGGGTGGGCTCGCGCGCTCTGCGTATCCTCGGGGCGTGCTTCTCTCAGACAAGGACATCCGGGCCGAGCTCGAATCCGGACGCGTACGCCTCGAACCGTATGACGCGTCGATGGTGCAGCCCTCCAGCATCGATGTGCGGCTCGACCGGTATTTCCGGGTGTTCGAGAATCACCGCTATCCGCATATCGACCCCGCCGTCGAGCAGGTCGATCTGACGCGCACCGTCGAGCCGGATGGGGACGAGCCGTTCATCCTGCACCCCGGGGAGTTCGTGCTCGCGTCGACGTACGAGGTCATCTCGCTGCCCGACGACATCGCCTCCCGGCTGGAGGGGAAGTCCAGCCTCGGGCGCCTCGGGCTGGTGACGCACTCGACCGCGGGCTTTATCGACCCCGGGTTCTCCGGGCATGTCACGCTCGAACTGTCGAATATGGCGACGCTGCCGATCAAGCTCTGGCCCGGGATGAAGATCGGGCAGCTGTGTCTGTTCCGGCTCAGCTCGCCGGCGGAGTTTCCGTACGGCTCCGAGAGGTACGGCTCGCGGTATCAGGGGCAGCGGGGGCCGACCGCGTCCCGCTCGTATCTCAATTTCCATCGGACACAGGTGTGATGCAGGCATGACCGAGACCCGAGAGAACCTCACGTACGAGAAGTTCGGCCGCGCCGTCCGCGAGCTGGCGCAGACGATCGCCGACGACGGGTACGAGCCCGATGTCGTGCTGAGCATCGCGCGCGGCGGTGTCTTTGTCGCCGGTGGGCTCGCCTACGCCCTGGACTGCAAGAACATCCATCTGGTCAACGTCGAGTTCTATACCGGGGTGGGGACCACGCTCGCGATGCCCGTCATGCTCGCGCCCGTTCCCAACGTGATCGACTTCTCCAACAAGAAGGTCCTCATCGCGGACGACGTCGCCGACACCGGCAAGACGCTCAAGCTGGTGCGCGACTTCTGCATAGATCACGTCGCCGAGGTGCGCAGCGCCGTCATCTACGAGAAGCCGCAGTCCCTCGTGAAGTGCGAGTACGTCTGGAAGCGCACCGACGACTGGATCAACTTCCCCTGGAGCGTGGAGCAGCCCGTCGTCCGCCGCAGCGGGCAGGTCCTCGACGCCTGAGGCGGCGAGTACGCGAAGCACGCCGAAGACGTATGCCGAAGGGGCCCGGCGATTTTCCGCCGGGCCCCTTCCGCGTGCCACGTTCCGTTACAGCGTGCCCAGCTTCAGCAGCGCCAGCAGCGCGATCAGCTGGATCGCCGACGCGCCCAGCGCCTTCGGCCACGGCAGGTCGTGCGACTTGCTCACCATCACCGTGAACAGCGCGCCCGCCGCGATCCAAGTGATCCAGCCGAGCACCTGCACCAGCGAGTTCTCCCCGCCGAGGAAGAGCGCGAAGACCAGGCGCGGGGCGTCCGTGATCGACATGATCAGCATGGAGAGGCCCACGGTCGGCTGCCATGCGCCGTCGCCGCCGAGCTGGCGGGCGAGGGTGTGGGTCACCGCGCCCAGGATCAGCCCGCCGAAGACGAAGGCGATGCCGGTGGTCAGTACGTACGGGATGGCCGTGGAGAGGGTCGCGTTGATCGCGTCCTCGCGGGCCGTGTCGAAGCCGAAGAGCGCCAGCAGGCCGTAGACGAACGTCACGATCAGGGCGGGGCCCCAGACCGGGTAGTCGCGCATCCGCAGGAACGTCTGGGAGGGGCGCAGTACGACGCCGCTCAGCAGCTCTTTCCAGTGCAGCCGGGGGCCCGCGGGGGCCGCGGCCGCGCCGGCGCGGTAGGCGGTGCCGTCATCGTACGGGTCCTCGTTGACGCTGAACGCCTGCGTATGGCCGGGGTTGTTGGCGTACGGATCGCCCGGCTGGCCGCCGTGCCCGCCATGTCTGCTGCGCCCGCCCTGCGGGGGATGCCCGTGCGGGCCCTGCTGGCCGTACGGGTCGCCGAAGTACTCCGGTTCGCCATGACCACCTCCGTGCCCGCCACCGCCGTGCCCGCCACCGCCGTGCCCGCCACCGCCGTACCCGTTCGGCGCGCCGCCCGCGGGAGGCCACTGCTGCTGCCCGTACGGGGGCGCGGCTTGGTGCCCGCCCCCGTAACCCGGGGGCGGCGGCGCCTGCCGTCCATACGGCTGTTGCTGCTGCCGCTGCGGTTGTTGTTGCGGGGTGCGGTTGTCCCGGCCGCGTCCGATCCTGAATCCAGCCACGCGATCGAACGTACCCGCTCCGGGCGGTCCGGGCGGCTGAGGTGGGGGAACGGGGGGTCCTTTGCGGCCGAGCTGTGACATCCCCTAGGGGAACCCTATGTGGACTGCCCCCCCGGCCCCGCCCCGGGGTTCTCCGGCGTTATCCGAGGAAGATCGACGTGCTGAACGTGATCACCGGCCGGTCGGCTCCCGACGCGTACAGCGCGATCAGATCCGTACGCTCGCCCTGGTGGGTGCGGGTCACCAGATCCTGGCGCCCGTCGCCGGTGAAGTCGGCCGCGCTGAGAAGCTCCGTCACGGCCCGGCCGGACCCTGACGGGAGTCTGGGCGCGGTCGGGAACCGTACGGCCTTGAAGCGGTACGCGCCTCCCGCCCGCGCCGGACCCTCCGGGCCGCCGAGCAGCAGCTCGCCCTTCGCGGCGCGCCCCGGGGTGCGGGCCCGGGTCGAGTGGACGAGGTCGTCGTAGCCGTCACCATTGACGTCGGCCTTCGGCGTGGGCGCTTCGAGGACCGGGCCGCCGCCCGGGATCGGCGCGGAGGCGGCGCGCGGGGCGCCGGTGCGGCTGAAGGGGCCCCGGAGGTAGCTCACCTGGCCCGCGCTCGCGGTCACCGCGAGGTCCATCGCGCCGTCGCCGTCGAAGTCACCGCAGACGGGATGGTCGGGCCACTCGTTTCCGGCGCGGGCCTTGGCGGGGATCCGGAGGACGACCGCCTTGCCGTCGTTCCCGTCACCACCGTCACCACCGTCACCACTCGTGCCACTCGCGCCGAGGCCGTCGGGACCGCCGAAGAGGATCTGGAGCGGTACGGGCGGCGCGCCGATCCCGTTGTACGGCGGGTCCGTGGCGACGATCAGATCCCCGAACCCGTCGCCGTCCAGATCGCACGCGGCCTCGGCGTCGAACGCCGCGGGCAGCGCGCCGTCGATGCGGGCGCCGTGCTTCCGCGGGCTGAGGATCTGGCGTACGGCCGGATCGAGACCGCGGGGCGCGGCGGTGCCGTACACGATCCCGATGCCCGCGTCATCGCCGTAGGTGTCGCCCGGGGCCTTGACGAGGTCGTTCAGTACGAGGTCACGGTAGCCGTCGCCGTTGAAGTCGTCCGGGACACGGCTGCCCTTGCCGCGCGGTACGGGACGACGCGGGGCGCCGGAGCGGCCGGAGAGCGGGGCGGTGTCGCCGTTCTTGCCGGCTGTCGTGCCCTTGCCCCGGTCCTGGCCATCGCCTGCGCCGGGGCCTGAGGAGGCGGTGCAGCCCGTCAGCAGCAGTGCCGCGCAGACCGCAGCACATACGGCCGTGCCGACACCGCTCTTCACCGCAGCCCCAGCCCCAGCCGCCGTCGCTGTCACGCGTATGCGCATGCCCCCACCCACCCCGTCCACCTGATCCGCCCGGTTCCTCTCGCCGGCCCGGTCGTCACATGGTGCCGCAGTCCTCGCCCGTACAGCGGCCGAAGTCGGAGCCGACTCTGTCATCCTCCCTCGGCCCCTACGTCAAGCGGCCGGACCCGCCCCGAGGCAGATCCGGCCGCTCTCCGACCTACGTCACCCACTTCACCCGCTACTTCACCCGCTACTACTTCACGGGCTGAGGCTCCGGGTCCGGGTCCGGCGCGCTCTCCCGCTCCTCCGAGCCCTCCGGCCCCGCCGGCGTCCGTACCGAGTCGAGCAGCAGCTGCGCCACGTCCACGACCTGGAGGGACTCCTTCGCCCGGCCGGAGCCCGCGGCGGAGCCGCTATTGGACGCTTTCTTTCCGTTGACCGAGTCGGAGAGCATCACCAGACAGAACGGGCAGGCCGTCGACAGGATGTCCGGGTTCAGCGAAAGGGCCTCGTCCACCCGCTCGTCGTTGACGCGCTTGCCGATCCGCTCCTCCATCCACATCCGCGCGCCGCCCGCGCCACAGCAGAAGCCGCGCTCCTTGTGGCGGTGCATCTCCTCGTTCCGCAGACCGGGCACCTTCGCGATGATCTCGCGCGGCGGCGTGTAGATCTTGTTGTGCCGGCCCAGATAGCAGGGGTCGTGGTACGTGATCAGACCCTCGACCGGCGTGACAGGGACCAACTTGCCCTCGTCCACGAGGTGCTGGAGCAGTTGCGTGTGGTGGATGACCTCGTACTCGCCGCCGAGCTGCGGGTACTCGTTCGCGATCGTGTTGAAGCAGTGCGGGCAGGTCGCGACGATCTTCTTCGACGACTTCGGCTTCTTCGTCGTCTCATCGTCATCGTCCTCGCCGTATGCCATGTTCAGCATCGCGACGTTCTCCTGGCCGAGCTGCTGGAACAGCGGCTCATTGCCCAGGCGGCGGGCCGAGTCGCCCGTGCACTTCTCGTCGCCGCCCATGATCGCGAACTTGACGCCGGCGATGTGCAGCAGCTCCGCGAAGGCCTTGGTGGTCTTCTTGGCCCGGTCCTCCAGCGCGCCCGCGCAGCCGACCCAGTACAGGTAGTCGACCTCCGTCAGGTCCTCGATGTCCTTGCCGACGACCGGCACCTCGAAGTCGACTTCCTTCGTCCACTCCAGGCGCTGCTTCTTCGCCAGACCCCAGGGGTTGCCCTTCTTCTCCAGGTTCTTGAGCATCGTCCCGGCCTCGCTGGGGAAGGCGCTCTCGATCATCACCTGGTAGCGGCGCATGTCGACGATGTGGTCGACATGCTCGATGTCGACCGGGCACTGCTCCACACACGCACCGCAGGTGGTGCAGGACCACAGCACGTCCGGGTCGATGACGCCACCCGCGGCGAAGCCGCTGTCGGATACGGCCTCCAGCGTCCCGATCAGCGGGCGCTCGGCCTCCGCGAGGGCCGCGGCGGGCACCCCGGCCAGCTGCTCCTCGGTGCCCTTCTCCTCGCCCTCCATGGTCTTTCCGCCGCCGGCCAGCAGATACGGCGCCTTGGCGTGGGCGTGGTCGCGCAGCGACATGATCAGGAGCTTCGGGGAGAGCGGCTTGCCCGTGTTCCAGGCCGGGCACTGCGACTGGCAGCGGCCGCACTCCGTACACGTGGAGAAGTCGAGGATGCCCTTCCAGGAGAAGTGCTCGATCTGGGAGACACCGAAGACCGTTTCCTCGCCCCCCTCTTCATCAAGCACCGCCTCGAAGTCGATCTCCTTGCCGCCGCTCGTCATCGGCTGAAGGGCGCCGAGGGCTGTCCCGCCGTCCGCCTCGCGCTTGAACCAGATGTTGGGGAAGGCGAGGAAGCGGTGCCAGGCGACACCCATGTCGGTCTTGAGCGCGACCGTGATCATCCAGATGAAGGACGTCGCGAGCTTGATCAGCGCGACCAGGTAGACCAGGTTCTGGAGGGTGCTGAGGCTCAGCCCGTTGAACGCCGTGACCAGCGGGTACGAGACCAGATACGCCGCCTGGTACGAGTCGACGTGGTGCAGCGCGCCCTCAAGGCCGCGCAGGACCAGGATCGCCAGGCCGATGACGAGGATGACGGCCTCGACGAAGTACGCCTGGCCGAAGTTCGAGCCCGTGAAGCGGGACTTGCGGCCGGCGCGGCTGGGGAGCGAGAGCTGCCGGATGACGATCAGGGTCAGGATGCCGAGCGTCGTCAGCAGGCCGATGAGTTCGACGAAGACCTCGTACGGCGTCCAGTCGCCGATCACCGGCAGCAGCCAGTCGGCCCGGAAGAGCTGCCCGAAGGCGTTCACCAGGGTCAGTACGAGCGAGAAGAAGCCGACCGCGACGAACCAGTGCGCGACGCCGACCACGCCCCAGCGGTTCATCCGGGTGTGGCCGAGGAACTCCTTGGCCACGGTCAGGGTGCGCTGGGCGGGCTCATCGGTCCGCGTGCCCGCGGGGACGGGCCGGCCGAGCCGTACGAAGCGGTAGATCTGCGCGATGGCTCGGCCGAACAGCGCCACACCGACGACGGCGAGTACCAGCGACACGATGATCGCGGCGAGTTGCATTGGGGGCTCCTCGGGCCTGCGAGGGTGGGAAATCGGCCCACTCTTCCACGGGCGTCTGCTTTACGGGGACGGGCTAC
Source organism: Streptomyces scopuliridis RB72 (assembly GCF_000718095.1). Classification (GTDB taxonomy): domain Bacteria; phylum Actinomycetota; class Actinomycetes; order Streptomycetales; family Streptomycetaceae; genus Streptomyces; species Streptomyces scopuliridis. Next base: position 26,755 of record NZ_JOEI01000016.1, read on the forward strand.
TGGCTTCCTGCTGCTCACTACCGATCATTACCGCTCAATACTGCTTACTAAGCGGTAACTTAATCGGTTCGTGCTGAGGTTACCCACTTCTCCCGCCGCAATGTAGCGGCGGAGCCGGTGATCTGTGTCGCTCAGGGGAGCCTCAGGGGCCTCGGGAGGGCCTCAGAGGGACTTGCGGGCCCTCAGCGCGCGTCCGGGCGTGCGCGCGAGGATCGCCAGGTCCAGGCCGATCCAGTGGTGCTCCACATAGTGCTGGTCGAGCAGTGGTGTCTCGTCCCACGGCAGCCCCGAGTGGCGCCGTACCTGCGCGAGACCGGTCAGGCCGGGCCGTACGAGCTGCCGCCACGGTGCCGCCCCCGCGGGGGAGCCGGGCTTCAGGGGCGCCGGCCCCACCAGGGACAGCTCGCCCCGTACGACATGGGGCAGCCGGGAGAGCAGGTCGAGCCGGAACAGACGGGTGCGCAGGGAACTCAACAGGAAGGGGTGGCCGTTGAGCCCTGTGCGGTAGTCGCGTACGAAAACGCCCCCGGCCGGCCGGGACAGCGCGAGGGTGAGGGCGGCTGCCGCGAGCAGGGGCGCGGTCAGTACGAGGAGGGCCGAGCCGAGGGTCAGATCCAGAAGGCGCTTGGGCTCCGGGGGGTGGGGCGGGCGCCAGGTCGTGGGGCGTCGCTTCAAGGTCACACCTGACCGTTCTGTTCACTATGTGTGCTCTGTTATGTTCGGCGGTGGTTTCGATCGTTTCGCTAATTTTGGGTTCTTTTGCCACGGAACGATCGCATGGTGAGAGCGTGACGGCCGGTCAGGCGGGCCCCATAGGCGCGTCCAGAAGCACCCGGAAGCCCCCGGAGACCGGACCGGCGCACGATAGTTGAGTCCCCTCGACTCAGGTCCTTTGACTCCCTGGGATCCGTGATGCATCCTTGAGTCAGTTCCACTCAAGTCAGCTGGAGGAATCGAAATGGCACGTGCGGTCGGCATCGACCTGGGCACGACTAACTCCGTCGTCAGCGTTCTCGAAGGCGGCGAGCCCACCGTCATCACCAACGCCGAAGGCGCCAGGACCACGCCGTCCGTCGTCGCCTTCGCCAAGAACGGCGAGGTGCTCGTCGGCGAGGTCGCCAAGCGCCAGGCAGTCACGAACGTCGACAGGACTATCCGGTCGGTCAAGCGCCACATGGGCACCGACTGGAAGATCAACCTGGACGGCAAGGACTTCAACCCGCAGCAGATGTCGGCCTTCGTGCTGCAGAAGCTGAAGCGGGACGCGGAGTCGTACCTGGGCGAGAAGGTCACCGACGCGGTGATCACCGTCCCCGCGTACTTCAACGACTCCGAGCGCCAGGCCACGAAGGAGGCCGGCGAGATCGCGGGCCTCAATGTGCTGCGTATCGTCAACGAGCCGACGGCGGCCGCCCTGGCCTACGGGCTCGACAAGGACGACCAGACGATCCTGGTCTTCGACCTCGGTGGCGGCACCTTCGACGTCTCGCTGCTGGAGATCGGTGACGGCGTCGTCGAGGTGAAGGCCACCAACGGTGACAACCACCTCGGTGGTGACGACTGGGACCAGCGTCTCGTCGACTTCCTGGTGAAGCAGTTCGCCAACGGCCACGGCGTGGACCTCTCCAAGGACAAGATGGCTCTCCAGCGTCTCCGCGAGGCCGCGGAGAAGGCGAAGATCGAGCTGTCGTCCTCGTCCGAGACCACGATCAACCTGCCGTACATCACGGCGTCCGCCGAGGGCCCGCTGCACCTCGACGAGAAGATCACGCGCTCCCAGTTCCAGCAGCTGACCGCGGACCTGCTCGACCGCTGCAAGACCCCGTTCCACAACGTCATCAAGGACGCTGGCATCCAGCTGTCCGAGATCGACCACGTGGTGCTCGTGGGTGGTTCGACGCGTATGCCCGCCGTCGCGGAGCTCGTCAAGGAGCTGACCGGTGGCCGCGAGGCCAACAAGGGTGTCAACCCCGACGAGGTCGTCGCCATCGGCGCCGTGCTCCAGGCCGGTGTCCTGAAGGGTGAGGTCAAGGACGTCCTGCTCCTCGACGTCACCCCGCTGTCCCTCGGTATCGAGACCAAGGGCGGCATCATGACCAAGCTGATCGAGCGCAACACGACGATCCCGACGAAGCGTTCGGAGATCTTCACGACGGCCGAGGACAACCAGCCGTCGGTGCAGATCCAGGTCTACCAGGGCGAGCGCGAGATCGCGGCGTACAACAAGAAGCTCGGGATGTTCGAGCTGACCGGTCTGCCGCCCGCGCCGCGCGGTGTGCCGCAGATCGAGGTCGCCTTCGACATCGACGCCAACGGCATCATGCACGTGGCCGCGAAGGACCTCGGCACCGGCAAGGAGCAGAAGATGACCGTCACCGGTGGCTCCTCGCTGCCGAAGGACGAGGTCAACCGGATGCGTGAAGAGGCCGAGCAGTACGCGGACGAGGACCACCGCCGCCGCGAGGCCGCGGAGACCCGCAACCAGGCCGAGCAGCTCGTCTACCAGACGGAGAAGTTCCTCAAGGACAACGAGGACAAGGTTCCCGGCGACATCAAGACCGAGGTCGAGACGTCCATCGCCGAGCTGAAGGAGAAGCTCAAGGGCGAGGACACCGCCGAGATCCGTACCGCCACGGAGAAGGTCGCGGCCGTCTCCCAGAAGCTCGGCCAGGCGATGTACGCCGACGCCCAGGCGTCCTCCGGCGCGGCCGCCGGCGGTGCCGAGGCCGGCGCGGGCGCCGGGCAGGCCAAGGCCGAGGACGATGTCGTCGACGCCGAGATCGTGGACGACGAGAAGCCCAAGAAGGATGGTGCGGCGTGACGGAGGAGACCCCGGGCTTTGACGAGAAGCCCGACGTTCCCTCCGGCGCGACCCCCGAAGATGCCGCGTCGAAGGGCGCCGAGTCCGACTCCGTACCGGAGCCGGGCCCGGCGGCCCCGGGCGGGGACGTACAGCAAGTCGCTCTGACGGCGCAGCTGGACCAGGTCCGTACGGCGCTCAACGAGCGCACGGCAGACCTCCAGCGGCTCCAGGCCGAGTACCAGAACTACCGCCGCAGGGTGGAGCGCGACCGGGTCACCGTCAAGGAGATCGCTGTCGCGAGTCTGCTGACCGAACTGCTGCCGGTCCTGGACGACATCGGCCGGGCGCGCGACCACGAGGAACTGGTCGGCGGGTTCAAGTCGGTGGCCGAGTCGCTGGAAGCGGTCACGGTGAAGCTGGGCCTCCAGCAGTTCGGTACGGAGGGCGAGCCCTTCGATCCGACGATTCATGAGGCCCTGATGCACTCGTATGCGCCGGATGTCACGGAAACGACGTGCGTCGCGATCCTTCAGCCTGGGTACCGGTTCGGCGAGCGGACGATCAGGCCCGCCCGGGTCGCGGTGGCCGAGCCCCAGCCGGGGGCCCAGCCCAAGGCCGCGGACGAGCCGGCCGAGTCCGCCAACGACAAGGAGAGCGGTGGCCCGGACGAGGGCTGACGCGACGGCAGGCAGTGAAGGCGGAGAGGAGGGACGTCGGGAATGAGCACGAAGGACTTCGTGGAGAAGGACTACTACAAGGTTCTCGGCGTCCCCAAGGACGCCACCGAGGCCGAGATCAAGAAGGCGTACCGGAAGCTCGCCCGCGAGTTCCACCCGGACGCCAACAAGGGCGACCTCAAGGCCGAGGAGCGCTTCAAGGAGATCTCCGAGGCGAATGACGTCCTCGGCGACCCCAAGCGGCGCAAGGAGTACGACGAGGCCCGCGCCCTCTTCGGCAACGGCGGGTTCCGGCCCGGTCCCGGTGCCGGGGGCAACGGCTCGTTCAACTTCGACCTGGGGGACCTCTTCGGCGGCGGCCCCGGGGGCACCCAGGGCGGACCCGGCGCCGGCGGCTTCGGCGGCGGGCTCGGGGACGTCTTCGGCGGGCTCTTCAACCGGGGCGGCGCCGGGACCCGTACGCAGCCGCGCCGCGGCCAGGACATCGAGTCCGAGGTGACGCTCAGCTTCACCGAGGCGGTCGACGGGGCCACGGTCCCGCTGCGGATGTCCAGCCAGGCGCCCTGCAAGGCGTGTTCGGGCACCGGCGACAAGAACGGCACACCGCGGGTCTGCCCGACCTGCGTGGGCACGGGACAGGTCTCGCGCGGCACCGGCGGCGGCTTCTCGCTGACCGACCCCTGTGTGGACTGCAAGGGCCGTGGGCTGATCGCCCAGGACCCGTGCGAGGTCTGCAAGGGCAGCGGGCGCGCCAGGTCCTCCCGGACCATGCAGGTCCGTATCCCGGCGGGCGTCAGCGACGGGCAGCGGATCAGGCTGCGCGGCAAGGGCGCTCCCGGCGAGCGCGGCGGCCCCGGCGGCGACCTGTATGTCGTCGTCCATGTCGACGCCCATCCGGTCTTCGGCCGCAAGGGCGACAACCTCACGGTCACCGTGCCCGTCACGTTCACGGAGGCGGCGCTCGGCGGCGAGGTGAAGGTCCCGACCCTGGGCGGTCCCGCGGTCACGCTCAAGCTTCCGGCGGGGACACCCAACGGCCGTACGATGCGTGCCCGCGGCAAGGGCGCGGTACGCAAGGACGGCACCCGTGGCGACCTGCTGGTCACCGTCGAGGTCGTCGTCCCCAAGGACCTCGACGCGCCCGCGCGGGACGCGCTGGAGGCCTACCGGAAGGCGACCGCGGCCGAGGACCCGCGGGCGGAGCTGTTCCAGGCGGCGAAGGGAGCATGACCTCATGGACGGGCGGCGGCGGCAGTCTTCATCGTTCACCAGGGCGTATCAGCTGACCGAGGAAACGCCGGTGTACGTCATCTCGGTGGCGGCACAGCTCTCCGGGCTGCACCCGCAGACGCTCAGGCAGTACGACCGCCTCGGTCTGGTCTCCCCGGACCGCACGGCGGGCAGGGGACGCCGCTATTCGGCCCGTGACATCGAGCTGCTCCGCCAGGTCCAGCAGCTGTCGCAGGACGAGGGCATCAATCTGGCCGGCATCAAGCGGATCATCGAGCTGGAGAACCAGGTCGCCGCGCTCCAGGCACGGGTCGCCGAGCTGTCGGCGGCGGTGGACGGCGCGGCGACGGCGATGCGTCAGCGCGAGGCGCAGGTGCACGCCTCGTACCGCAGGGATCTGGTGCCGTACCAGGATGTGCAGCAGGCGAGCGCGCTGGTGGTGTGGCGGCCCAAGCGGCCGACGGACTGAGCCCTATGTGGTGAGCCACGTGGGCTGAGGTGCACGTGTGCGCGCAGACGCCCGGTCGGGATTCCTGGCCGGGCGTTTGGTGTTGCTGCTCAGGGCGGTGGACTCTCGGCGTCGCTGGGAGATCAGGGAGCAGGGAACTCGGCGTCCTTGACCCGGGAGACGAAGGCGTCCCAGCCGTCCGTTGACAAGGACAGCGTCGGGCCCTGGGGGCACTTGGAGTCACGGACCGGGACTACGCCGTGGGGCAAGTGCCCCAGGTACGCCGAGGGTTCGGACAGCCCGTCCCTCTCACGGTTGCGATCGGCTGTCCGAGAGGACAACGAACGGCGCAGCCGGTTCCGCACCCTGGGGCGGCCGCTGTGAACGCGTTTCGTGCCGCGTGGGAATACCTGTGCCGGGTCAGACGGCGAAGGGCTTTGCGGCGTCGTCGGCGGGCTGTGATGTTTGAGCTGGCGGCGTTGCTGAATCAACTTGCCGCCATCTAAAACAGGTTGATCCAGGACGAACTTCAGAAACTCGATGAACCGGCGTTCTTTGAACCAGTCTTCGGGTGCTGGCCGGCGGTCGGCGGGGGCGGTGTGCTCCTGCATAGTTCCGCAGTGCACATCGGTGCAGCTGCATTTCTCTTGATCCGCGAGAGCCTGAACGGCAACCTGGAGGAAGTGACGACGACTGCCGCGGATTTTTCAATAGTCGGGTGCAGTCTTCGATCCAGAATATGGATTCGCTCAAGCGGCAGCTTCAGTTCAGTGATCAACGGCTCGCAACTGATCTCCATCTGGAAACACCAAGTCCTCTACAATCAACCCACTCAAAGGTGATAACTCATGTCCGAATCCAAGGCGGCCAAGGCCAGGCCTCTGGCGATCAAGGCGGGTACCATCGCCTCGCTCTCCGCAGCGATACTTCTCGGCGCAGCGTCGCTGGCCAGTGCCGACGGTTCAAGCGCGAAGCTCAACAACTGCTGGTCCACGTGGGGCAGCACAGGCTCTTCCGCACACTGTGTCAACACCTCGCAGACCGGCAGCTACCAGAATGAGGCATACTGCGGCGGTGTCGATACCAACAAAGCCTCCGGCTGGAGACAAATAACCAAGGGTTCGACAATCGACCCTTGGGGAAAGCTCGAATGTACCTTCTCTATTCGGTACTCGGATATCTGGTTCAAGGGTTAATTCATGGCATGTGCCCCTGAGGTGTCAGGGGCACATTGCCTTTTCTTATTCGGCAGAAAGTGAGCGATGGAGCCGCTTGTTCAAGTGACGGGTCTGGTTCAGGGGTACGGGAACCGGCAGGTCATACGTGGGATGGATCTGGCACTGGGTGTTGGGGTCTTCGGGCTGCTCGGCCCCAATGGCGCGGGGAAAACAACCCTGTTTCGCACGCTGGCCACTGTGACGCCTCCGCACGGCGGAAGCCTCACGATCTGCGGAGAAGAGGTGCTCTCCGAGGCGTCCGCCCGACGTGCTCGCAGGAATATCGGCTTCCTCCCCCAGGACTTCGCGTACTTCCCGTCCTACTCGGTCTACGATTTCGTCCGCTACTGCGCCTGGCTGCGTGATGTGCCCGAACGCGAGGCGGATCGGGCGACCCGGCTGGCGCTGGAGAAGGTGGACCTGGCCGACCGGGCCAAGGCCAGAATGAAGTCGCTGTCCGGCGGGATGGTCCGCCGGGCCGGTATTGCCTCCGCGATCGTCGGCGCTCCCAGGCTGCTTCTGCTTGATGAGCCCACCGTGGGGCTCGACCCGGCCCAGCGACTCGAATTCCGTTCACTCATACGGTCTTTGCGGGATGTAGCCGTTGTGCTGAGTACCCATCTCGTCGAGGATGTCGCCGCGCTGTGCGACGACGTGGCGGTGTTGACAGGCGGCAGCTTTGTCTTCCGTGGCACGCCCGCCGATCTCGCTGGACGGGCGACCGCGGACAGCGTTGGTGACAGCCCCCTCGAACAGGGCTATATGGCGGTGCTCGGTCAGGACCAGCGGGCGGCCGTCTGATGTGGTGGATCTACCGCACCGAAGTACGTCGCTCGGCCTTGCGATGGGCTCTGCCCGCGTTTGTCGCCGTTGATCTGCTCGTCTTGTTCGGTCGCAGTCGTCATTGGATCGGTGTCTGGCCCGAGGCAAGCGCCGCCGCCCAGATTCCGGCCTTCTACCTGGGACCGGCTCTTGCGGGTGCGGCGGCCTGGTCAGCCGCGTCGCGTCGGCGTAGCGGCGTCGTGGAACAACTGGCCGCTGCGGCGAAGTCGTCGTGGCGGGTCGAACTCGCCCAGTTGTCGGCGACGCTCACCTACGGTGTGCTCGCCTACACGCTCGGGGCGCTGACCGCAGCAGGCGTAACCGTTCCAGAAGCCGGGCCGGAATTCTGGTGGCCTGGCTACATCCTGCTGGGGCTGGCGCTGATCACCATTTGTACTGGTGTCGGCCATCTCCTGGGGCGCACCACCAAGTCGTTGTTCGCTGTACCGGTGATCTGTGCCCTCGGGTGCCTGGTGTTCCTCGGGGTCTTCGGGTTCGCGCCGGGCACAGGATCATCCGGCATCGGGCTCGCCGTATTGTCCGGCTATCCATACACCACGGTCTCCGCGCTGCCCCTGACGGCGCGGCTCCTGCTCGGCATCGGTCTTATCGCGCTCGCGGCGGGTGTCGGTTCACACTTGCGCTCGGCATCCGGTCGTCCCGGATGGCCGGGGCTACCGCTGGCCGGGCTTTCCGGGGTGGGGCTCGTGGCCATCGCCGTTGTTCTGTTCGTCACGGCCGGCCCCCTGCTGGCACAGCGCGAGGTGCCCGCCGACCCGCTCTGCACCCACAGCAAGCCGCAGATCTGCGTCTGGCCGGAAAGCCAAAAGTTCGTACCCGAGTTTGAGGCGATGTCAGCACGGATCGCCGCACTGCCGCCGGGGTTGATCAAGTCCCCTGACGTGTTCTACGAGGACGGAGTGCGGGGCGGTCCACTCGACATGGGCCGCGGTTTCTATATCTTCGAGGGCCAGACTTGGGACGCCGCCACTTCCATGGCGATCCGCCTCAACGAAGCATCATCTCCGCCCTACTGCGATCCGGTCGACGAAGCGGCCAACGATCACCGGCTGAAGGCTCAGTTGGAACTGATCTCGTGGCTTACCGTCCGGATCGCTGGCAACGGACAACCCGCAGCCATCCACGGAGGCCCCCCCGGCGTCGACCAGAAAGCCATCCGTGTGCTGGTCACCCGACCCGAGGCCGAGCAGGTGGCGTGGGCAACCGCCCGGTACAAGGTAGTCAGGGAGACGCCCTGTGCCTCAGAGTGAAGACCGCGGAACAGGAGAAGGTTCCGTGGCAGTGGCAACGAACCGGCCCCGGCCCCAAGAGTCGTCCAGCGGTCACCGTCACCGAGCCGTCAACGGGCGTGAACCAGCAGGTCCGGTCGTGAGATATCTGCGGCTGCACCGCCCGTACATCCTGATGGGCGGACTGGCCGCGCTGGCTGCCTGCCAAGCAGTCTTCGGTTCGCAGGCGGTCGCGATGCCTATCACGACCGGCACGGCGGACTCCACCGTCCATCTGCGGATGCTCCTCGCCGTGGCTTCCGCAGCCCTGGCTGTCGGCAGTCTCCACAGTAGGATGCAATCCTTCGAAGCAACGGCGACCGACCGGTTGAGACGGTTCCGGGCCATACATCTCACGGCGGTCACCGCACTCGCCGTCCTATTGTCCGGCAGCATCGAGCTGGTCTCCGGCACGGCGGAGAGCGCGACGACACTGGTCCGGGCTCAACTCGTCTGGACTGGTCTCGCCATACTCTCCGGACGGCTCTTCGGCTGGCTGCTCGCCTGGATTCTTCCCCTGGCAACCGTCTTTCCGCTGACGTATCTCGGCTGGGACACGATGAACCAGCCACGCTGGTGGAACTGGCTGTGGCAGGACGCGGCAAGCCCCGCCTGCTGGGCGCTGGCGATCAGCTCCCTCATCCTCGGGACTGGGGGCTTCCTCGGTACGCCATGGCGGCGGTATGCGTACGGGAAGCGGCTCACGCGGAGCGTACGGAACGGCTGACCTGCTGCACTAGGCTCGCCATTTCGGTTGGGGAGATGAGACGTCGCTGATCGTCAACTGTCAGGTGGGCGAGGTGTTTTCGCTGCCTGGGCATGACGGGGTCCCGGCGCGGTGGCCGGGTTCTCCGAGGGCTTTCGGGTCGTGGGCGGGCAGGGGGATGCCGGTCAGCCGGCGGGACGGGGCAGTGCGGTGAGGCGGTGGAAAGCCGTGGCGAGCTCGTGTTCTCAGGGCCATGTCGCCGATATCCGCAAGCGCAGGCGCAAGCGCAGGCGCCGGCCGCCGCGGGTGAGGCGTGCGACGACGTGCAGCAGCCGGTAGCGGAGCTTCTTCGGCTCGGCAGACGCAAGTTCGCCATCCAGCAGCAGGACGCGCATCCACGACAGCAGGTCAATCGCCGCGAGGGTGAGTTCCGGCCAGGCGGCATTGACGTTGAAGTCACGGGAGGGGAAGCGGCCGAAGCCGGTGCACTTGCCGCACCGGATGTGGTCCTCAACGCATGCATGGCCGCGGTGACGGGCCGCCAGGAACTGAGCGGAACCACCGCCGAGGTGAGGGGTGTCGGTGAGGAACACCTGATGCCGCAGGCCCTCGTCCTGGTCGTTGTGGTCTGCTGGACGGTTGGGTGCGAGCGAGGTCCCCGTCCCAAGCCTGACCAGCGGCATGGGCAGCACCCAACTCGCCTACTTCACCCCTGTCTTGGTCGTCATCGCCGTGATGTACTGCCTGGATCGGCAGCTCTACGAAGCCGAGACCACAGCGGTCCTACCCGTCCGCCAATTCGATCAAGGCGCCGTCATTCTCACTGCGGTCCTCGCGCACGCGGCCGGACTTGTGGTGGGGATGGACATCGCCCGGAACGCCACTCTTCTGCTCGCCCTCGCGCTCCTCATGCTCCGCCTCGCCAACGAGGCCACGGCAGCAGCAGCGGGGCTGATGTTCCTCGTCATCAACCTCATCCTTGGCCGCACCTACAACCCCGATGGCTAAACGACCCACACCTGGTGGGCCGTTGCCCTCTACCTTTCCGGCAGCGTGTCCGCGTGGCTGGTTGCGATTGCCCTTTTCGCGCTCGCACTCATGCTGGGATTCTCAAGGAATTCAGCTCCTCGTTGATGACTATGGATCCGAGACTCAAAAGGGCCTGTTCAAGGATGTAGCGGACGTGGGGGCCGCCGAAGGAGCCGTGGACGCCCGGCCGGGCGTCCACGGCTGACCGCGATGGCCATCAGCCGAGCTTGCGCTCGTCCGTGGCGGCCTCTGAGCTCCACCAGACACCGAGCGCGAACTGCGTGTCCACCCCGACGGCTTCGTAGAGCTTGTTGAGATCGCTGTTGACGGTGCGCAGGCTGACGCTCAACTCGGTGGCGATCTGCTTGAGGGTGCGGCCTTCTCTCAGCTTGTTGAGGATGCGGCGGGACCGGCCCGTCGTGACCGTCTCCGCCTTCTGTAGAAACCGGCCGCCCGCCCAGGGCTCAGCACGCTCCCACTGCTGGTCGTAGATGTGGTGAAAGAGAGCCACCATCCCGGGGTGTGTCACCTTGAAGGCGATGTCTCTGTTCGGCTCGCCTCGGTGGTCGGCGACTACGGCGAGTTTGTCGTCCACAAGGATCATGCGTTCAAAGGTCGTGGCAAGGGTGCGTACCTCCGCGCCGTGCTCGCTTACCATCGCGGCCCACTCCTGTTCCCCGGGCCGGGTACGCGCGGTGTCCGGATAAAGCGTCTGGTAGGCGACACCACGCCGCAGGACTTTGACGTCGGACTCGGCTGCCTTGCGCAGCGTCTCGGCCTTTCTGTCCTGGGGATGTGCCGTACGGATACGCGACGTCGCGGAATTCACCGCCTGGATGATGGCGGCGTTGACGAGTTCGATCCGGTCGAGGAATTCGATGCCGTTTCCGCTCGGCGATTCGATGTTTCTCATCTCGCGGTGCAGCTCGGAGAGCCGGCGCATGCGCTGAAGATGATGGGCGATGCCCGCGCGCTCCTCGGCCAGGGCGGTCTGCTCCGCGTGCCACAGGTCCGCCGAACTCCACCGGTCGTCATGCGGGTTGTGCACCGCCAGGCCGAGAGCGGCCAGTTCCGTGAGACCGGGTTCGGAGCCTGTGACCTGTTCGCCCTGAATGAGCCGGCGTAACAGGGTGCGTGTTTCATCTGATATGTCGAGTGATTCTTCGTTATGCGACGCTATGTCGGGTTCCATGTGTCCCTCCTGCGAGCTTCCGCAGTGCACATCAGTGCAGGCGTCTTTCGCTTGATCCGCGCGGGCCGGTCCCGCATTCTACAGAGAGTGACGGAAGATATCGGAAGGCCATCGGGCGCCGGGGCGGAATTGGGGCGCCTCTTCGCCGGGGTCACTGGCGAGGGCGGCTGAATGGCAATTCCTGGGTCAATCCGACTCGGCGCCCTGGTCCAGGATTCCCGACTGCGCGATGAGGTACCCGAGCTGAGCGCGGCTGCCGCTGCCGAGGGTGGTGGCGAGTTTGGCGATGTGCGCGCGGCACGTGCGTACGTTCATTCCGAGGCGGCGGGCGATGGCCTCGTCCACGTACCCCTCGATGAGGAGCTTGGCGATGGAGCGCTGGACGCCGGTGATGCCGACGGGCGTGGGCTCGTAGGAGACCTGTTCGGTCAGGGGGGTGGCGCGGCGCCACAACTGCTCGAAGACCTGGGCGAGATAGTCGACGAGCCCCGGATGGCGCAGTTCCAGTGCGACCTGCCGGTCGGAACGGGCCGGTATGTACGCGACGGTGCGGTCGAAGACGATCAGCCGCTCGATGAGCTCTTCCAGCGTTCGTATCTCGACCTTGCCCTCGGCCAGCCGCTCCGCGTAGGCGAGGGTGCCCTGGCTGTGCCGGACGGTGTGTTGGTACAGGGTGCGGATGCTGACGCCGCGGTCCACCACCGACCGGCCCCGCTCCAGGGCCTGGGCGAGCACATGCGCGCTGCGGCCGCCGCCGGGCTGCACGGTGAGCACTTCGGTGCGGCACTCGGCGGTGGAGAGGTCGAGCGCGGCGTTGATCCGGCTGTCGCCCTCCAGGACGGTGATCGCGTGCGTGGTGGGCGGGTCCTGGGCGCTGATGGTCATGAACGGCTCGAAAGCGTCGGTCAGTTCGACGGCGAAGTGCCGGCGCTCCTGGATCTCGCGCTCGATGGGGTGGAGACGCTGGGCCAGTGCCGCGGAGGGCGGAACTGGGCGTAGCCAGTCGGCATCGTCGGGATCGGGGTGCAGAAGCGGGAATTCCATGAGGCAGGGGGCCGCGGCGGCCTCGCTACGGGCGATCCGTCCGGAGCGCAACGCGCTGGCGTAAATCCGTCTGCCGTCATCACACAGCTCAGTCACAGCGTGGGGATGTGTCTGTTTTGTGTTGTTTGCTGGCAAAGCTCCACCCCCCAGGGTCCTGAACATACAGGAACATGATGCCTCGTTCCGGTGGTGTTGACGTGTCCGGGTGAGACATCGTCTAGATGGCGGGGGAGAGGAATCCATCAAGTGAGGACGAAGCCGACTATGTACAAGAGAATGCTTCGCGCGGTGGTTGTCACTGCTTTCTCTGCGGCTCTGGCCTATGGTGCGCTGGCTGTTGGGGCGGACATTGGCTGGACAACGCCTGCCGGATCTGCCGCCCAGGGTGTGGAGTCGGGCGACATCGGGTGGGGCCCGACGCCTGCTGGATCCGTGGATTCGGGTGACATCGGCTGGATCGTGAAGGCTGCTGGATCTACCACCGTGAGTCCGGGGTCCGGTGACATTGGCTGGGTGACTCCGCAGGCAACACCAAAGGACATCGGCTGGAACATCACGTCGGCCGACACCAGCGCATGACTGTCCCGCCGGACGACCGGGTCTTCCGGCGCGAGATGGCCACGGCCTACCGGTCGGGGTGGCACTTCATCGATCTCGTCACCGCTATTCCTCACCGTGGCGACTCGCTGATGGTCACCCTGTTCGGAGAGCCGATCGTCGTCGTACGCGAGGAGGACGAGGACGTCCGTGCCTACCGCTGCCTTCGGAGGCCGCGGGGGGCTCCGCAGCCGGTCCGGTGTGCCATCCGGTACGACATGATCTTCGTCAACCTCGACCAGCGTGACCACCAGTTGGTCGGATCGAATACCACCATCGCCACCCCCCGCAGTGCCTGAGCGATTCCCCCGTCGTTGTAAATCGCTCGGGCGCTTCCCCCACACAGCGGCGCCATCGTGGACCTGAAACACGATGGCGCCGTTGTGCTGCCCGCGTCCGGTTCCGCGCCCGGTTACGCGTGCGTGCGCGCAGGACTTCTCGGTCCCGGCGGTCAGCCGCGGCCGAGCGCCCGTTCCAGGGCGATCTCGATGACGACCCGGTCCGGGTTGGGCGCCGGCGTACGGTCGTAGCGCTCCGTGTAGCGGCTCACCGCGTCCGCGACCACCTCCGGCTCCGTACGGACCGTGGCGCGGCCCTCCAGCGTCGCCCAGCGGCCCTTCTTGACCTGGCACACCGCCACCCGCGCGCCCTCCGGTCCCGCCGCCAGGATGTTGGCGACCTTCGTGCTGTTCTTGCTGGTGATGACGCGGGCGAGCCCCGCCTCCGGGTCGTACGTCACGCCCACCGGCACCACATGCGGACTGCCGTCCGGACGCGGGGTGGTGAGGGTGCAGACATGGTGCTCGCGCCAGAAGGCGAGAAAATCGGGGCTGGGATCGCGTACGTCGTGGGCCATGCCGGAAGCCTAGAGCGGGTGACCCGCGAGCCGGGGGAGGGTGCCGGGGGGCGCGTGAGGCCGCCGGAGGGCGCGGAAACCCCGGGAGAGCGGCCCCGTTTCAGGCTTGAGTGGAATAGACTCAACTTTGCGCACGTTCCCGATGTCAGGGTCGGACGGAGACCCGAGGTTTGTGCAGGAGAGGAGAGGGCGCACGTGGACGCCGAGCTGACCAACAAGAGCCGGGATGCGATCAATGCCGCCACCAACCGGGCCGTGGCGGCCGGGCACCCCGATCTGACCCCCGCGCATCTGCTGCTCGCGCTGCTGGAAGGCCAGGACAACGAGAACATCACCGATCTGCTGGCCGCCGTCGAGGCGGACCAGGTCGCGGTACGGTCCGGAGCGGAGCGGCTGCTGGCCGCACAGCCCAGCGTGACGGGTTCCACCGTCGCGCCCCCGCAGCCCAACCGCGAGCTGCTCGCCGTCATCAACGACGCGGCTCAGCGGGCCAAGGAGCTGGGGGACGACTACCTCTCCACCGAGCACCTGCTGATCGGCGTCGCAGCCAAGGGGGGCCAGGCCGGGGAGGTGCTCGACCAGCAGGGGGCGGCCGCCAAGAGGCTGCTTGACGCGTTCGAGAAGGCAAGGGGAGGGCGCCGGGTGACCACACCCGACCCGGAGGGTCAGTACAAGGCCCTGGAGAAGTTCGGTACCGATTTCACGGCCGCTGCCCGCGAGGGCAAGCTCGACCCGGTGATCGGCCGGGACCAGGAGATCCGGCGTGTGGTGCAGGTGCTGTCACGCCGTACGAAGAACAACCCGGTGCTGATCGGCGAGCCCGGCGTCGGCAAGACCGCCGTCGTCGAGGGGCTCGCGCAGCGCATTGTCAAGGGCGACGTGCCGGAGTCGCTGAAGAACAAGCGGCTGGTTTCGCTGGACCTCGGTGCGATGGTGGCGGGCGCCAAGTACCGTGGCGAGTTCGAGGAGCGGCTCAAGACCGTTCTCTCCGAGATCAAGTCGAGCGACGGCCAGATCATCACCTTCATCGACGAGCTGCACACCGTCGTGGGCGCGGGCGCCGGCGGCGACTCCGCCATGGACGCCGGGAACATGCTCAAGCCGATGCTGGCCCGCGGCGAGCTGCGGATGGTCGGCGCGACCACGCTGGACGAGTACCGCGAGCGGATCGAGAAGGACGCGGCGCTGGAGCGGCGCTTCCAGCAGGTGCTGGTCGCCGAGCCGACCGTCGAGGACACCATCGCGATCCTGCGCGGGCTCAAGGGCCGGTACGAGGCCCACCACAAGGTGCAGATCGCGGACGCGGCGCTGGTCGCCGCCGCGACGCTCTCCGACCGCTACATCACCTCGCGCTTCCTGCCCGACAAGGCCATCGACCTCGTGGACGAGGCCGCGTCGCGGCTCCGGATGGAGATCGACTCCTCGCCCGTCGAGATCGACGAACTCCAGCGCTCCGTCGACCGCCTCCGTATGGAGGAGCTGGCGCTCAAGAACGAGTCCGACCCCGCCTCCAAGCAGCGGCTGGAGAAGCTCCGCCGCGACCTCGCCGACCGCGAGGAGGAGCTGCGCGGCCTCAACGCCCGCTGGGAGAAGGAGAAGCAGGGCCTCAACCGCGTCGGTGAGCTGAAGGAACGCCTGGACGACCTGCGCGGCCAGGCCGAGCGCGCCCAGCGCGACGGCGACTTCGACACCGCCTCCAAGCTGCTGTACGGCGAGATCCCCGGCCTGGAGCGCGAGCTGGAGGAGGCCGCCGAGGCCGAGCAGGAGGCCGCTAAGGACACCATGGTCAAGGAGGAGGTCGGCCCCGACGACATCGCCGATGTGGTCGGCTCCTGGACCGGCATCCCGGCCGGCCGGCTGCTGGAGGGCGAGACGCAGAAGCTGCTGCGCATGGAACAGGAGCTGGGCAAGCGGCTGATCGGCCAGAGCGAGGCGGTCCAGGCCGTCTCCGACGCGGTACGCCGTACCCGCGCCGGCATCGCCGACCCCGACCGTCCCACCGGCTCCTTCCTCTTCCTCGGCCCGACCGGTGTCGGCAAGACCGAGCTGGCGAAGGCGCTCGCGGACTTCCTCTTCGACGACGAGCGGGCCATGGTCCGTATCGACATGAGCGAGTACGGCGAGAAGCACTCGGTGGCCCGGCTGGTCGGCGCGCCTCCCGGCTATATCGGCTACGAGGAGGGCGGCCAGCTCACCGAGGCCGTGCGCCGGCGCCCGTACTCCGTGATCCTGCTGGACGAGGTGGAGAAGGCCCATCCCGAGGTCTTCGACATCCTGCTCCAGGTCCTGGACGACGGCCGGCTCACCGACGGCCAGGGGCGGACGGTGGACTTCCGCAACACCATCCTCGTCCTGACGTCGAACCTCGGCAGCCAGTATCTCGTCGAGCCGCTGACCAGCGAGGAGACCAAGAAGCAGCAGGTCCTGGAGATGGTACGGAGCTCCTTCAAGCCGGAGTTCCTCAACCGTCTCGACGATCTGGTGGTCTTCTCCGCCCTCTCGCGCGACGAACTGGCCCACATCGCCAAGCTCCAGATCAACCGCCTGTCCCGCCGCCTCGCGGAACGCCGGCTCACCCTGGACGTCACCCCGGCGGCGCTGGAATGGCTGGCCGACGAGGGCAACGACCCGGCCTACGGAGCCCGGCCCCTGCGCCGGCTGGTCCAGACGGCGATCGGCGACCGGCTCGCGAAGGAGATCCTCGCGGGCGAGGTCACGGACGGCGACACGGTCCGCGTGGACCGCTTCGAGGACGGCCTGATCGTGGGCGCGGCGTCTCCGGAGCCGACGGGCACGACCGGGACTACCGGGGCGACCGGGACGACCGGGACAGGGTCCGGGTCCGGGTCCGGCAAGACGCTCTGAGCCTGAGCGAGACGCTCTGAGCCCGAGGACACAGGGGCCGGTACGCGCGTGGGCGCCTACCGGCCCCTTTGTGCGCCGGATCGGCGGGCCGGGGTTGCCAGGGCCTCCCTGCTATGGGGGAGGATGGAAGGAACCGTACGAAGGGAAATACACGGTGAGCATCGACCCGTCCTCGATTCCGAATTTCGGGGGCCAGCCCCAACCGCAGGGTGCAGGACCGGCGGGCCCCGTCGTCCCCGACCAGGATCTGGTCAAGCAGCTCCTCGAACAGATGGAGCTGAAGTACGTCGTCGACGACGAGGGTGACCTCGCGGCGCCGTGGGAGGAATTCCGTACGTACTTCATGTTCCGCGGCGAGGAGGACCAGCAGGTCTTCTCCGTGCGGACGTTCTACGACCGGCCGCACCCGATCACGGACAAGTCGAAGGTCCTCGACGCGATCGACGACTGGAACCGTCGCACGCTGTGGCCCAAGGTCTACACCCACATCCACGAGGAGGGTGACGGTCCCCCCACCGTCCGGCTCATCGGCGAGGCCCAGATGCTGATCGGCATGGGGGTCAGCCTGGAGCACTTCGTGTCGTCCACGGTCAGCTGGGTGCGCGCGTCGATCGAGTTCGACAAGTGGCTCGTCGAGCAGTTCGGCCTGGAGCCGGGCGACGAGAAGCCCGAGGACGCCTGAGACCGCGGACTGCGCTGAACGACAGCCCGGCCGGCGCCGCGATCGTCTGCGATCGCGGCCCTGAGCCGGGCTTTCGCGTACCGCGAGCAGCTACAGGCCGCGCAGGCGTGACACGGCCTCCTCCAGAACACCGGTCCGTTTGCAGAAGGCGAACCGTACGAACGGAGCGCCCTGCTTCTGGTGGTCGTAGAAGACGGCGTTGGGGACGGCGACCACGCCGCACCGTTCCGGCAGGGCGCGGCAGAAGGCGAAGCCGTCGCTCTCCCCGAGCGGCCGGATGTCGGTCGTCACGAAGTAGGTGCCGGCCGGGCGGTAGACCTCGAAACCGGCCGCCGCCAGGCCCGCCGAGAGCAGATCGCGTTTGGCGCGCAGATCGGCGCGCAGCCCTTCGAGGTAGCTCTCCGGCAGCCGCAGGGCCTCCGCGATCGCGTACTGGAACGGGCCCGACGCCACATACGTCAGGAACTGCTTGGCCGAGCGCACCGCCGTCACCAGCTCCGGCGTCCCCGTCACCCAGCCCACCTTCCAGCCGGTGAACGAGAAGGTCTTGCCCGCGGAGCTGATCGTCAGGGTCCGCTCGCGCATGCCGGGGAACGAGGCGAGCGGGATGTGCTCGCCCTCGAAGACCAGGTGTTCGTACACCTCGTCGGTGACGACCAGCAGATCACGTTCGACGGCGAGTTCCGCGACGGCGGCCAGTTCCTCGCGGGTGAGGACCGTGCCGGTGGGGTTGTGCGGGGTGTTGAGGAGGATGAGGCGGGTGCGGTCGGTGACGGCGTCCCGCAGCTCGTCCAGGTCCAGGTGGTACGCGCCGTTCCGGGGGCGCAGGGTGACCGGGACGCGGGTGCCGCCCGCCATGCCGATACAGGCGGCGTACGAGTCGTAGTACGGCTCCAGCGCGATCACCTCGTCACCGGATTCGACCAGGGCGAGCAGCGCGGCGGCGATCGCTTCGGTGGCGCCCGCCGTGACCAGGACCTCGGTGTCCGGGTCGTGGACCAGTCCGTAGCGTTTGAGCTGGTGTTCGGCGATCGCGGTGCGCAGTTCGGGGACGCCGGGACCCGGCGGGTACTGGTTGCCCTTGCCCTCGCGCAGCGCCCGTACCGCCGCCTCCCTGACCTCCTCGGGGCCGTCGGTGTCGGGGAAACCCTGGCCGAGGTTGATCGCGCCGGTGCGTACGGCCAGCGCCGACATCTCCGCGAAGATCGTGGTGCCGCCGAGCCATTCTTTGGTCATGGCCGCCATCCTGTGCCGAACCTCTGGAGTTGCTCAAGTCGGCTTTGGGTACAGGGCGCCGGGGGGACACCCAGAACACGCGATGAGTTCACGCGACAAGTTCAGGCGGGAAGCCGGTCAGTGCGGAGCCGGTCGCGCGACAGCGCGGGGTTTCGCTACGGGGGAACAGAAGGACGGTGAGGACGATGGTTGGCGTAGGAGTGGTGGTCGTACTGGTCGCGGTCGCGTTCGTCGGGGTCGTGGCGAGCGTGGGCAGCAGGGACAAGCGCACGAAGCCGCGCGGTACGGCGCGTAACCGCGCTGCGAGCCCCTCGCTGAAGAAGAGGGGCGCCAAGCGCCGCTCCAACGGCAGTTGGTGGGCCGGCGGCAGCGGCAGTGGCAGCGGCGGTAGCGGTGGTGCGTCGTGCGGCGGCGGGAGTTCGTCCTGCGGCGGCGGTTCTTCGTGCGGCGGTGGTTCGTCGTGCGGCGGGGGCGGCGGTGGCGGGGGTTGCGGCGGAGGAGGCAGCTGACACGGGGCAGCTGATCCGCTGTCACGACGGTGCCCGGTGGGGGACGAACTCCCGCCGGGCATCTCCGTGTTGGCGGCTCCGGCCGTTCGGACGGCAGGACCGGGCCTTCTCCGCCGCGGTTTTGGTTGAACAGTTGAACCCTTGGGCCCCCGAGGGGATGGAAACCCCTTCAAGTTGGGTAAAAACACTGTGAGCGTCGCGTACTTCGTGCTTCCCTCGCTGTTGAGAGCTTCCAGCCCTCGGACCTGATACGGAACCGAGCAGGCGAGCTCCCCCCACAAGCCACTCGCTCATCGTCCGGGACATCCCCGGTCCACCCGTCAAGCGTGTTTGCGGAGCCGACCCATGCTCACCACCCTCAATACCGCCTACACCGACACCCGCGCCGCTGATCTGGCCTGGGCGTTGGGCCGGGAGCCGGTCCCCGCCCTGGCCGTCCTCGACCTCGATCTCGCGGGCGCCGGGCTCCAGCTGAGGCTGCTCGGCGCCTCTCACCAGGTGATTCTGGAGGAGGAGCGGGGCACCTGCTCCGAGACCGTCGCCTGTATCCCGGGCAGCAGCACACCACTGCCGCTCGGTGTCTCCAAGCGGCTCGGGGACTGGGAGTACGAATTCGCCGCCCGCGTCGAGACGCTCTCCCAGGGCTCGTTCGCCGGGCGCGCGCAGGAACTGCTCGCACTGGTCGCCGACCACCCGAACGGATTGGCGGGGACGTTCCCCGGCGCCCCGAACGCCTTCACCGCGATGCTGGCGCAGCGCGACGGCGGCCAGGTCCGATGGCGTACCTGGCATGCGTATCCACAGGAAGGCCGTCTGGTCGCCACTCGGACGCGGGTGGGGGTCCGTATGCCTGCCGTGCTGTAGATACACCCGTGTGGGTGACAAACCGCAATGAATTCGTGACGTAGCGTTACGAACATGATCGAGCAGTCCGTGTCCTCGCCGCCCCGAGGTGGCGCGCGGCTTCCCGTGCGCGCGGACGCCGGGCGTTTCCTGATCCTCACCGTGGTCTTCATCTGCGCCGCGTGCGGGCTGGTGTACGAGCTGGAGCTGGTCGCGCTCGCCTCGTATCTGATCGGGGACTCCGTTACGCAGGCCTCGGTCGTCCTCTCGGTGATGGTCTTCGCGATGGGCGTCGGTTCACTGCTCGCGAAGCGGCTGCGGTGCCGCGCCGCGTTCGGATTCGGGCTGCTGGAAGCGGCGTTGGCGCTGCTGGGCGGTTCCTCCGCACTCGTGCTGTACGCGAGCTTCATATGGCTGGGGGAGTCCCGCTACGCCGTGGTCGGCTTCTCGGTGGCCATCGGCATCCTCATCGGCGCCGAGATCCCGCTGCTGATGGCGCTCATCCAGCGGTTCTCCCGGCAGGACGCGGAGGGGACGGTCGCGGATCTCTTCGCGGCCGACTATGTGGGCGCGCTCGTCGGCGGGCTGGCTTTCCCGTTCCTGCTGCTGCCCTGGCTGGGCCAGCTGACGAGCGCGCTGCTGACGGGCGCGGTGAACGCGGTGGCGGGGGGCGGGCTGGTGCTCTGGCTCTTCCGGCGCGATCTGACGCCGCGCTCCCGCTGGGTGCTGGTGACCGTCAACGTGCTGGTGCTGGCCCTGCTCGCCACGGCTGCCGCCCTGGTGGACGACTTCGAACGGGCGGCGCGGCGGGCGGTCTACGGCGACCAGGTGCGGGTCGCCCTCCACACAGGCGTCCAGGAAGTCGTCATCACGGGCGGCCGGAGCGGGCCGCTGGAGCTGTACCTCGACGGGCGGCTGCGGGTCAGCGCGCGCGACGAGTTCCGCTACCACGAGGCGCTGGTACATCCCGCGATGCGCGGGCCGCACGCGCGGGTGCTGATCCTGGGCGGGGGCGACGGGCTGGCCGCGCGTGAGGTCCTGCGGTACGGGGACGTCCGCGAGGTCACGGTCGTCGAGCTGGACCCGGGGGTCGTCCGGCTGGCCCGTACGGATCCCGCGCTGCGGGAGCTGAACGGGGGGGTGTACGGGGACGGGCGGGTGAAGGCGGTGTACGCGGACGCGTTTACGTGGCTACGTGGGGCGAGGGACGCGGGGGACGCCGGAGGCGTCGGGGGCGGTGGGAGTGGCGCGTACGACGTGGTCATCTCGGATCTGCCGAATCCCGGCGTGACGGCGAGTACGAAGCTGTACTCCGAGGAGTTCTACGGCCTGGCCACGCGCGTGCTGGCGGACGGCGGACGGCTGGCGGTGCACGCGGGGTCGCCGGCGACGCAGCGGCGTACGTACTGGACGGTGGACGCGACGTTGCGGGCGGCCGGGTTCGGGACCACGCCGTACCACGCGACGGGATGGCCATCGGGCTTCGCGGCGGGCCCCGACCGGGTCAAGGACGGCACGCCGGCTGTGAGCGACTGGGGGTTCGAGCTGGCGGGGGTGGGCGCGAGCCCGAGGCTGGGGCTGGCGCGGGACGTGCCGCGGTTGAGGTCGCTGGAGGGGGCGATGCTGGTGGCGGGGGCGAGGGGGGTGGAGCGGACGCGGGTGCGGGGGCTGCCGCCGTCGACGCTGGTGCATCCGCGGTACGGGGGGTGACGGTCGCCTCCCGGCGGTGCGCCTCCGGCGGGGGGCGTGGTGCGGGTCGCGGTGTCTCGTGCCGGGTGCCGGGGCGGTGCGCCGTCCGGCGGGGGTGCGGGTCGCGGTGTCTGGTGCCGGGTGCCGGGGCCTCCGGAGGTGCGTGTCCGGACTGCTTTCCTCACCGCGCTTCGCGCGAGCTGCGACGCTTTACGTCCGGACACCCCGCCCGCCCTCGCGCACGGACCCGTTGCTTGTGCGGGCGGTGAAGGGGGGCGCGCAGGGGTCGTGTCCGGGACACTAAAGCGTGTGGCCAGATCCGCGCCGTAAATCATGCCGTCCCGGGCGCGAGCCCCGGAGCGCACCCCGGCAACAACCCGCACCCGGACCACCGGCCCCAGGCCACAGACGACCGCACCCCCGACCACGACCCCCCGCCGGAGGCGAACCGCGCCACCCGGCAACAACCCGCACCCGACCACCGGCCCCAGGCCACAGACGAACGCACCCCCGACCACGACCCCCCGCCGGAGGCGAACCGCGCCACCCGGCAACAACCCGCACCCGGACCACCTGCCCCGGCCAAAGACGAACGCACCCCGGACCACGACCCCCCGCAGGACGCGCACCGCACCACCCGGCAACAACCCGCACCCGGAAACCGGCCCCAGCCGAAACGCACCCAGGACCACGACCCCCGCCGGAGGCGAAGCGCGCGACCCGGCGACGACCCGCACCCGACCACCGGCCCCGGGCCAAAGACGACCGCACCCCGGACCACGGCCCCCGCCGGGACGCGCACCGCGTCTGGAGATCGGGCTCAGCAAAGACCGACGCCCCCCGCCGGACGGCGATAGGCTCAGGGTTTATGGAGCATGAGGTGTTCGTTCCGGTCACGGCGGAGGCTCTTCGGCAGGCGCTTGGGGATCCCGTTCGCGTCGCTCGTTGTGTGCCTGGGCTTCAGCACGACGCGGAGGAGTCGGCCGGGCCGCTCTCCGGGCGTATGAAGGTGCGGATCGGCGGCCACACGATCACCTACCGGGGCGCGCTCACGCTCGCCGAGCGGGACGGTGTCTTCGAGGTGGAGGGCGAGGGCGTGGAGGTCCGGGGTTCGGGCTCCGCCAAGTTGACGCTCACCGTGCGGCTGATGGAGACGCCGGACGGTACGACGCTCGTCTTCACGGGCGGATCGCGTTCGGAGGGCCGGCTCGCGGAGCTGCCCGCCGAGACGACGACCGCCGCGGCGCGTCGGCTGCTGGACCGTTTCGTCGCGCGGCTGGGGGAGGAATCGGAGCCCCCGGAGGACACCATGCCCGTGGCGGAGGTGCTGCCGGAGTTCGGCCCCGAGCCGCCGGCGCTCGCGATCGACGGGGAGACCGTCTCCGGCGAGGGGGATTTCATCATTCCGGACGAGCCGCCGGCCGAGGCCGCGCATGCGCGCCGCACCATGATCGGGCGCAGCGCCGAGGAAGTGGATCACGCGCCGCCGCGTGGGCGTTACGCGCCCGTGCCCGCGCCCGACACGGGGGGAGCGCGGGCCACGCTGCGCTGGGTCGCGCCCGCCGCCGCGCTCGCGGTCGCCTCCGCCGTGGTGGTCGGACGGGCACTGCGTCGGCGCAAGTAGTGTCGTGGTGTGAGTAGCAGCGAAGAGAGCATCCGACTGGCGGCGGGCGACGCCGAGTTGACCATCACCCCGGCGAACGGCTGCCGGATCGGCAGTCTGCGCATCGGCGGGACCGAACTGCTGCGCCAGGGCGAGCGGTACGGCTGCTTCCCGATGGTGCCGTGGTGCGGGCGGATCGCGAACGGCCAGTTCCGCAACGGCGGGGTCGTCCATCAGATGCCGCTCAACTCCCCGCCGCACGCGATCCATGGCACCGGCCGGGACACGGCCTGGCGTACCGCGCGGGTGGCAGGGAGCGAGGCGGTGTTCACGTACGACCTGGTCGAGCCCTGGCCGTACAGCGGCCGGGTCACCCAGACCTTCGAGCTGACCGAGGACTCGCTGACGCTCGGGCTCGGGGTGGAGACGTACGACACGTCCTTCCCGGCCCAGGCCGGCTGGCACCCGTGGTTTCTGCGCGATCTGGGGGAGAGCGAGGTGCGGGTCGATTTCGACCCGGCCTGGCAGGAGGAGCGCGGGGCCGACCATCTGCCCACCGGCCGCCGGATCACTCCGCGCCCGGGGCCGTGGGACGACTGCTTCGGGATGCCCGACGGTGTCGATGTGACGCTGACCTGGCCCGAGCAGCTGGAGCTGAAGGTCACGAGCCGCGCCGAGTGGGTCGTGGTCTACGACGAGCAGGCCGAGGCGGTCTGTGTGGAGCCGCAGTCGGGCCCGCCGAACGGGCTCAATACCGTGCCCCGGCTGGTCACCCCCGTGGAGCCACTGGAGATCGCCGCGACCTGGCGCTGGCGGCGGCTCTGAGGGGAGCGCCTAAGCTCGTGGGCATGACTGACGTACGGGCTGAGCTGCTGCAACTGATCAAGGACAAGGCCGTGGTGCACGGCAAGGTGACCCTCTCCTCGGGGCTTGAGGCCGACTGGTACATCGACCTGCGCCGGATCACTCTGGATGGTCATGCCGCACCGCTGGTCGGTCAGGTCATGCTCGACGCCACCGCCGATCTGGACTTCGACTGCGTCGGCGGGCTGACGCTCGGCGCCGACCCGGTGGCGACGTCGATGCTGCACGCCGCCGCCGCGCGCGGGCAGCGGCTCGACGCGTTCGTCGTCCGCAAGGCGCAGAAGGCGCATGGCCTCCAGCGCCGGATCGAGGGTACAGACGTCAAGGGGCGCCGCTGTCTGGTGGTCGAGGACACCTCGACCACGGGCGGTTCGCCGCTGACGGCGGTCGAGGCGGTACGTGAGGCCGGCGGCGAGGTCGTCGCGGTCGCGGTGATCGTGGAGCGGGGGGCCGCTCCGGCGATCACGGAGGCGGGGCTTCCGTACCTCAATGTCTATGGGCTGGACGAACTGGGTCTCGGCTGAGCTGGGCTTTCGTCCGGGTGCCGGCTGTTTCACGTGAAACGGCCGGGACCCGGGTGGAGTCCGTACAGGAGTCTGGAAAGATGGGGTGTGACGATGACGTCGCCCCCAGGTCAGGGACAAGCACCTCTCACCCGCACATCACAAGGAGCGGCCCGATGCCCATCGCAACCCCCGAGGTCTACGCCGAGATGCTCGATCGGGCGAAGGCAGGCAAGTTCGCCTACCCGGCCATCAATGTGACCTCGTCCCAGACCCTGCACGCCGCACTGCGTGGCTTCGCGGAGGCCGAGAGCGACGGCATCATCCAGATGTCCACCGGTGGTGCGGAGTTCCTGGGCGGCCAGTACAACAAGGACATGGTGACCGGTGCGGTCGCCCTCGCCGAGTTCGCGCATATCGTCGCCGCGAAGTACGACATCACCGTCGCGCTGCACACCGACCACTGTCCCAAGGACAAGCTCGACGGCTATGTCCGTCCGCTGCTCGACATCTCCGCCGAGCGGGTCGCCGCCGGCCGTAACCCGCTCTTCCAGTCGCATATGTGGGATGGCTCCGCCGAGACCCTCGCCGACAACCTGGCCATCGGTGAGGAACTGCTCGCCAAGGCCGCCGCCGCCAAGATCATCCTTGAGGTCGAGATCACCCCGACCGGCGGCGAGGAGGACGGCGTCAGCCACGAGATCAACGACGAGCTGTACACCACCGTCGAGGACGCGCTGCGCACCGCCGAGGCCCTCGGCCTGGGCGAGAAGGGCCGCTACCTGCTGGCCGCGTCCTTCGGCAATGTCCACGGGGTCTACAAGCCGGGCAATGTCGTGCTCCGCCCCGAGCTGCTCAAGGACCTCCAGGACGGCGTGGCCGCCAAGTACGGCAAGGCCCCGGGCAGCCAGCCCTTCGACTTCGTCTTCCACGGCGGCTCCGGCTCCACGGCCGAGGAGATCGCCACCGCGCTGGAGAACGGCGTCGTGAAGATGAACCTCGACACCGACACCCAGTACGCCTTCACGCGTCCCGTCGCGGACCACATGCTGAAGAACTACGACGGTGTGCTGAAGGTCGACGGCGAGGTCGGCTCCAAGAAGACCTACGACCCGCGCACCTGGGGCAAGCTGGCCGAGGCCGGCATGGCCAAGCGCGTCACCGAGGCGTGCGCCGCGCTGCGTTCCACGGGCACCAAGCTGAAGTAACGCGCGGGAGCGGTGTCTCCCGTACGCCCGGCACCGGTCGCGGTGCCGGGCCCTTCCATACCGTCCGCCGGGTCGCCACCCGGCCGCGTGGCGAGGATGATCCCCGTATGGACATCAGGCTGTCCTCCGCCAAGGGACGCTGGGTCATTCTGACGACGGTGCTCGGCTCCACCATGGCCCTGCTGGACTCCACCGTCGTCAATGTCGCGCTGCCGCACATCGGGAGGTCCCTCAACGCGGATCTCGCGGACCTCCAGTGGACCGTCAACGCCTACATGCTCACGCTGGCCGGGCTGATCCTGCTGGGCGGGTCGCTCGGCGACCGGTACGGCCGGCGGCGGATCTTCGTGATCGGGATCGTCTGGTTCGCGTGCGGTTCGCTGCTGTGCGGGATCGCGCCGAACGCCCTCGTGCTGATCATCGCCCGTGCGTTGCAGGGCGTGGGCGGGGCGCTGCTCGTACCGGGCTCGCTCGCGATCATCCAGTCGAGCTTCCATCCGGACGACCGCGCGCGGGCCGTCGGGGTGTGGTCGGGGCTCGGCGGGGTCGGCGCGGCGGTCGGTCCGTTTCTCGGCGGCTGGCTGGTCGACGGTCC
Source organism: Streptomyces scopuliridis RB72 (assembly GCF_000718095.1). Classification (GTDB taxonomy): domain Bacteria; phylum Actinomycetota; class Actinomycetes; order Streptomycetales; family Streptomycetaceae; genus Streptomyces; species Streptomyces scopuliridis. The sequence continues at coordinate 53,262 of NZ_JOEI01000016.1, forward strand.
AGGCTGGCGCTGGGTGTTCCTGATCAATGTGCCGCTGGCCGCGCTGTGCGTACCGGTGGCGCTGCGCCACGTACCGGAGACCAGGGCCCCCGGGCACCACGGCCGGTTCGATGTGCTGGGCGCGTTCCTCGGTGCGGCGGCGCTGGCCTTGATCACGTACGCGCTGATCGGCAAGGCGCCCTGGTCGGGGGCGGTGGGCGTGCTGATCGCGGTCGCCTTCGTCCTGGTCGAGCGGCGCAGGGCGGACCCGATGCTGCCGCCGTCGATCTTCGCGTCCCGGCAGTTCACCTCGGTGAATGTGGTGACGCTCTGCGTGTACGCGGCGTTCGGTGGCTTCTTCTTCCTCGCCGCGCTCCAGCTCCAGGTGGTCGTGGGGTACTCGGCGCTGGGCGCGGGGGCGGCTCTGCTGCCGACGACCGTGCTGATGCTGCTGCTCTCCGCGCGCTCCGGCGCGCTGGCGGAGCGGATCGGCCCGCGGCTCCCGCTCACTGTGGGGCCGCTGCTGTGCGCGGCCGGGCTGCTGCTGATGGTGCGGGTGGGCGCGGGCGCCTCGTATCTCGCGGATGTGCTGCCCGCGCTGGTGGTGCTGGGGATGGGCATGGTGACGCTGGTCGCGCCGCTGACGTCGACGGTGCTGGCCTCCGTGGACAACGCGCGGGCGGGTCTGGCCAGCGGTATCAACAACGCGGCGGCCCGCGCGGCGGGCCTGCTCGCGGTCGCCGCGCTGCCGCTGCTGACGGGCACGGGCCCGGAGGCGTACCACTCGGCGACGCAGTTCGACACCACCTTCCGCCGTGCGATGCCGATCTGCGCGGGGGTGCTGGTGGCGGGCGCGCTGATCGCCTGGGCGACGGTACGTACGCCGAAGACGTCGGCCGACCGGATCGAGCCCGAGTGCCGGGTGAGCTGCGGGCTGTCCGCACCGCCCCTGGAACAGCTGGCCAGGGAGGGCGGGGACGGCGGGAGCGGGAGCGGGACCGCCAAGGACGGCACCGGACCGGGTGGGGGACCCGGCAGCGGTACGGGCGGCGGATCCGGCGACGGTTCGAGCGGGGGTTCGGACGGAGGCGGGGACGCGGGGTCCGCGGGGCCGGGGCAAGGCAGACTGTAGGTATGGGTATCCATGAAAACCTCCTGGGGGGACCGCCCCCCACCCAACTGCCCGACGATCCCGAGCCGCGTGAGCTGCTCGCGAACGGCACGCCGCCCGCCGACGTCGCCGCGAAATATCCGACCTCCTCGCTGGCCTGGGCACAGCTCGCCGACGGCGCGTTCGAGAGCGGCCGCGTCGTCGAGTCGTACGCGTACGCCAGGACCGGTTACCACCGCGGGCTCGACTCCCTGCGGCGCAGCGGATGGAAGGGGCACGGCCCGGTGCCGTGGGAGCATGAGCCGAACCGCGGCTTCCTGCGCGCCCTGCACGCGCTCGCCCGCGCCGCGCAGGCGATCGGGGAGCAGGACGAGTACGAGCGCTGCTCGACGTTCCTGCGTGACTCCTCGCCGCTCGCGGCCGACACCCTCGGCTGACCAGCACCCTCGGCTGACCGACATCCTCGGCTGACCGGCTCTCCCTCAGGCGCCCACCAGGCGGCCCCGGCCGGCTCTTCCCTCGCGGCCGGCAGACGGCTGATCGCTGCTTGATCGTTCCGCGACGGAACCTATCGAAGGCCCCGCCCGTCATCCAGGGCGCGGGCCTTCGGTCTGATCGATCGCACGCACCGCAGATCATCAGCCCGCCCCGGCACAGAGGCCCCCCACCCGCGCCTCTCCCCCCAACGCCGGTCGCACCAGGGGAGAAGTCCGTTTTGGGTAAGCGTGCTGCCGTACGCCGAATAGGCCGCCGCGGTCGTGACCGTGTCCGTGGCCGTGTGCGCGGGAGGCGTCGCGGTCGCGGCCGTCCGCTCGCCCGGCTGGTCCTGGCGGGGCTGGGCCTGGTCGCCGTACTCCTCGGCGCCGGCGCCGCCCTCGCCGCCTGGCGGGGCGGCGATACGGGAGACAGCGGGGCCACCACGACCGCCGACGTGATCACCGCGTCCCCCGTCGCGCCCTCCCCGGAACCTCCGTCCCCGGAGCCGCCGCCGTCGTCCCCGCCGCCCAGCGAGCCGGCCGAGGAGGACTCCCCGGAGGCGACGCCCCACGTCCCCGCCTCCGGCCCCGGCACCTTCACCACCGCGCGTGCGCACGGCGACCCTGTCGGCAAGGGACCGCTGCGCCGCTACCGCGTCCAGGTCGAGAACGGGATCGACATCTCCGCGAAGGACGCTGCGGCCGAGATCGAGCGGATACTCGCCCATCCGCGCGGCTGGGCCGCGCACGGCCGGGGCTCCTTCCAGCTGGTCTCCGCGAACGCCGACTTCGTCATCCGTATCGCCACACCCGCCACCGCCGACAAGCTCTGCGGCGCCCAGGGACTCGACACCCACGGCGAGCTGAACTGCGAGACCGTGGACGGTGTCGTGGTCAATCTGCGGCGCTGGGTCCTGGGGTCCCCGACGTTCGACGGGCCGGCCGCCGACTACCGGCATCTGATCATCAACCACGAGGTCGGCCACGAGATCGGCCTGCGCCGGCATCTGGGCTGCTCCGGACCCGGCCGTCCCGCCCCCGTGATGATGCAGCAGATCAAGGGCCTGGACGGCTGCACTTCCAACGCCTGGCCGTACGACAAGAACGGGAAGTACATCACAGGCCCCGAGCTCTGACCCCGGATTATGATGCCGGTAGGGGACCGGGGCTCCGTAACCAACACGGAAGGGGCGGACCGCTACCCGGCAGCACATATCGAGGAGACAGCGATGTCGCACGCCCCCGATGTCCCCGAAGCCGGTTCGGAAGCCCCGAACCTCGACTTCGCCGGGACCACCCCGTACGAGGACTACGTCCAGGCGGACGTCCTCACCCATCTGCAGCACCCGCGCTCCGACGACCCCGGCGAGATGGTCTTCCTCGTCACCACACAGGTCATGGAGCTGTGGTTCACCGTCCTCGTCCATGAGTGGGAGACCGCGTCCCGCGCGCTGCGCGAGGACCGGATCCCGGTGGCGGTCGACGCGCTCAAGCGGTCCGTACGCGAGCTGGAGGCGCTCAACGCCTCCTGGAAGCCGCTCGGCCAGCTGACGCCCGCGCAGTTCAACTCGTACCGCGCAGCGCTCGGCGAGGGCTCCGGCTTCCAGTCGGCGATGTACCGGCGCATGGAGTTCCTGCTCGGCGACAAGTCCGCGTCCATGCTCGTCCCGCACCGGGGCGCGCCGCGCGTCCACGCCGAGCTGGAGAAGGCGCTCCAGGAGCCGAGCCTGTACGACGAGGCCCTGCGGCTGCTCGCCCGGCGCGGGCTGCCGGTGCCCGCGGAGGTGCTCGGCCGCGATCTCGCGCAGCGGTACGAGCCGTCGCAGGCGGTCGAGGAGATCTGGGCCGGGATATACCGCGAGCCCGGTCAGCACACCGAACTCGTCCGGCTCGGTGAGGCGTTGACGGATGTCGGCGAGCTGGTGTGGCGGTGGCGCAACGACCATCTGGTGGCGACCCGGCGGGCGATGGGATCCAAGACCGGTACGGGCGGCTCCGCGGGCGTGGCCTGGCTGGAGAAGCGGGCCGCGAAGAACGTGTTCCCCGAGCTGTGGACGGCGCGCAGCCATGTCTGACGCACACGAGACCGCCGGGACTCCCCGGGAACATCACACGTCCCAGGACAAGTCCCTCGCCGTACAGGCCGCGATGCTCGACTCCGCCGACGAACTGGCCGCACTGCGCGATCTGTTCGCCCTCCACGACGACTCCGTCTATCTCGACGGGAACTCGCTGGGCGCGCTGCCCCGCCATGTCCCCGAGCGCGTCCAGGATGTGATCACCCGTCAGTGGGGCGAGCTGCGTATCCGCTCCTGGACCGAGGGCGGCTGGTGGACGGCGCCCGAGCGGATCGGCGACCGGATCGCCCCGCTCGTGGGCGCGGGGCCGGGACAGATCGTGGTCGGCGACTCCACCAGCGTCAATGTCTTCAAGGCCGTGGTGGGCGCGGTACGGCTGCTGGACCCGGCGGAGCCGGCCAGGGACGAGATCCTCGTCGACGCCACGACCTTCCCCACGGACGGATACATCGCCAGGTCCGCGGCCCGGATGACCGGCCTGCCGATCGTCCCCGTCGACCCGGAGAAGCTGCTCGGCGCGCTCGGGCCGCGTACCGCCGTCGTACTCGTCAACCATGTCGACTTCCGGACCGGCCGGCTGCACGACCTCCCCGGGATCACGGCGGCTGTGCACGAGGCCGGGGCGCTCGCCGTCTGGGACCTCTGCCACAGCGCGGGCGCCCTGCCGGTCGGGCTGGACGCGCAGGGTGTGGACCTCGCGGTGGGCTGCACGTACAAGTACCTGAACGGCGGGCCCGGTTCGCCCGCCTTCCTCTACGTCGCCGAGCGCCACCAGGCCCGCTTCGACTCCCCGCTGCCCGGCTGGAACGCGCACACCGACCCGTTCGCGATGTCCCCGGACTTCACGGCGGCGGACGGCGCGGTACGGGGCCGGGTCGGCACCCCCGACATCCTCTCCATGCTGGCCCTGGAGGCGGCCCTCGACGTCTGGGAGGGGGTGAGCCTGGCGGCGGTACGGGAGAAGAGCCTCGCGCTCACGGACTTCTTCCTGGAGTGCGTCGAGGCGTACGCGCCGCCGGGCCGGGTCCGTTCGCTCACCCCCGCCGCGCACGCCGAGCGCGGCAGCCAGATCGCGCTGCGCTGCGCCGAGGCACCCGCCGTCATGGCGGCGCTCATCGCCCGGGGGATCGTCGGGGATCTGCGCAGGCCGGATGTGCTGCGCTTCGGATTCACCCCGCTCTATACGCGTTTCGCCGACGCGGAACGGGCGGCGAGGGCCCTCGGTGAGGTCCTGACGGAGGTGCCGGCCGAAGACTAGGCCACGGCCTGGGCCACGGCCTGGGCCACGGCCTGGGCCACGGCGCCCCGGCGGTCGCCCGTGCGGCCGCCGGGGATCGGGGTGATCGGGTCCCCGCAGGGCTGATAGCGTCCCCGCTGATCAGGTCAATTCGGCCCCCGTACCGAAAGGTTGGAGCAAGATGCCGGACCCCGCCGCGCACGATGCCCTTGCTCGTGACGCCGCAGAGACCGAATCGGTCTTCTCCCATCCGGTCGTCCGGCCCGATGCCACCGCCGCGTACGGCGAGCACCCTGATCAGGTGATCGACTTCTACGCTCCCCGGGGCAACCAGGAGCGCGTGCCGCTGGTCGTCGTCCTCCACGGCGGCGCCTGGCGCGCGGCGTACGACCGTACGCATATGACCCCGTTCGCGGACTTCCTGGCCCGGCGCGGATTCGCCGTCGCCAATGTCGAGTACCGACGGGGTCCGGCCCTCCCGCAGCAGGGCGGCGGGCCGCCGGTGGCGGGGCGCTGGCCCGAGACGTTCGACGATGTGGCCGCGGCGATGGACGCGCTGCCCGCGCTGGCCGCCGGCGCGCTGCCGCAGGCCGACGCGCGCCGGACCGTGCTGACCGGCCACTCCGCGGGCGGCCATCTCGCGCTGTGGGCGGCGGCCCGGCATGTGCTCCCGGCGGGCTCGCCGTGGCGGCTGCCGCAGCCCCCGCCGCTGCGCGGGGTCGTCGCGCTGGCGCCGATCGCGGATCTCGTACGGGCTGTCGAGCTGGATGTGTGCGGCGGGGCCATCCTCCAACTGCTCGGCGACGAGGAGGAGTTCAAGCAGCGCAGGGAGAGCGCGGACCCGGCCGTGCTGCTGCCGACGGGCATCGCGACGGCGGTGGTCCAGGGCCGTACGGACCTCACCGTGCCGCACACCGTCTCCGAGGCGTTCGTGGACGCGGCGGGGCGGGCGGGCGAGATGGTGGGGCTGACGCTGCTGGAGGAGGTCGGTCACTTCCCGCTGATCGACCCGGCGGCGGACGCGTGCGCGGTGGTGGCGGAGGAGATCGCCCAGCTCGCCTGGTGACTGAGCCGCCCTCCGCGCAGGAGGAGACGCGGACAGAAACCGACCGCAAGTCTTCCTACGGTCTCCCCATGACCAAGAACACCAGCACCAAGAACACCGCGACCAAGAACACCGCGACCAAGAACACCAGCCAGACCGTGCTCGTGACCGGCGCCACCGGAACCGTGGGCCGCCAGGTCGTCGCCGAACTCCTCCGCCGTGGTCACACCGTCCGCGCGCTCACCCGTGACCCCGAGAAGGCGGAGGCCGCCCTCCTCGCACACTTCCCGCCCGGCGTCCCCGGCGTCGAGGTCGTACGGGGCGACCTCGGCGATCCCGCGAGCCTCGTCCCCGCCCTCGACGGCGTCACCGGGCTGCATCTGATCACCTTCGGCGGCGCGATGTTCGCGCCGCTGGAGACCGGACCCGAGATCGTGGAGCTGGCGCGGAAGGCCGGCGTACGGCGCGTGACCGTCCTCTTCGGCGGCGAGGAGACCCCGCTCCAGCGGGCCGTCGAGGCGAGCGGGCTGGACTGGACCGTGGTGCAGCCCGTCGAGTTCATGTCCAACGCGCTGGAGTGGGCCGAGGCGATCCGTACGGAGGACACCGTGCGCGAGCCGTTCACCGGCCGGCTGAGCGCCATGATCCACGAGGCCGACATCGGCGCGGTCGCGGCGGTCGCGCTCACCGAGGAGGGGCACGCGGGCCGTACGTATCTGATCACCGGGCCCGAGACGCTCACCGTCCAGGACAAGGTGGACGCGCTGGCGGCGGCCCGGGGCCGGGAGATCGCGCTCGTGGAGCTGACCGAGGAAGCCGCGAAGGAGCGGTGGCGCGCGGCGGGCCATCCCGAGGACGTGATCGGCTTCCTGATCATGGTGTACCGGGACACCCCGCCCGAGGGCAGGACCGTGGCCGGCACGGTCGAGGAGGTCACCGGCAGGCCGGCCCGTACGTTCGCGGAGTGGGCGGCGGAGCACGCGGCGGCCTTCCGGGCCTGAGCAGGAGACTCCGCGGGACCCGAGACTCCGCGGGACCCGAGACTCCGCGGGACCCGAGACTCCGCGGGGCCCGGGACTCCGCGGGGCCCGGAGACTCCACGGGGGCCGGAGACTCCACGGGGGCCGGGTGCGCCCAGTAGTACCTGGGACGGACGGGCAAGGATCCGCTTCGCTGGTGACGACCCCGTCCCTCCCTCCGCCTACCGTGGCAACGTGACCCAGACAGACACCGGGAAGACCCGGAGCCCTGAGATCCGCTTGGCTGCGGGCCTGATCAGCGGCCTGCGCGAGGACCTCTTCCACGATGCCTTCGCCTACCGTCCGCTCAAGCCCATGCGGACGGACGGCGCGATCACCCGTCGGCTGCCGGGCCGGATACGTGAGTACGCCGCCTGGACCCCGCACGCCGTGATCGTGGCGTGCGCGCTTCTGGTGCTGTTCGTCGGTGTCGCCGACAGCGGCGCTCTGTTCGGCCTTCTCCCGGCGATTCCGGTACTGCTCACCATGGCCAGGCCGATCGGCGCCTGGTGGCTGTCGCTGGGAGCATCCGGCGCGCTGGGTGTCGTGGGATTCGACAGCTGGCCGTGGGGGGCATCCAGTTTCCTCGGGTACCTCACCGTGCTGACGGTGGCCGCGATCCGTACCCACCCGCGCACGGGCGCCTATTTGTGGGTGGCCACGGCGGCGTACGCGTTCTTCATGGAGGTGGTGTTCAACCGCGGCTACGGGTCCGGAGTCTCCGTCTCGATGATCATGCTCTTCTTCTCCGCGATCATCCTGCTGATCGTGACCGTGCTCCACATCCGCCGGGAGGCGCGGCAGGAGGTCGCCGCGCAGCAGAGCGTCACCGCCGTCGAACGCGACCGGCGCACGCTGCTGGAGGAGCGCACCACCATCGCCCGCGAGCTGCACGATGTGGTCGCCCACCACATGTCGGTCGTCGCGATCCAGGCCGAGGCCGCCCCGTACCGTGTGGAGAACCCACCGCCCGAGCTTGAGCAGGCGTTCGCCACGATCCGGGAGAACGCCGTCGCCGCGCTGACCGAGCTGCGCCGGGTCCTCGGGGTCGTACGGGCGGAGGACTACCAGGCCCCCGACGCCCCGCAGCCCACGCTCGCCGATCTCGACGGGCTTCTCGGGAATGTCCGGGACGCGGGGCTGACCGTGGAGAAGGCGATCACCGGATCCGTCCGTACGCTGCCGCAGGGCGTGGAGCTCTCGGCGTACCGCATCGTCCAGGAGGCCCTGAGCAACGCGCTCCGGCACGCGCCGGGCTCGACCGCGCGGGTCGAGATCTCGTACGTACTGGGCGGCCTCGGCCTGCGGATCGTGAACACCCCGCCGCGCGGCCTGGTCAAACCCTCGCCCGGCTCGGGGCACGGCATCACGGGGATGCGGGAGCGTGTCACGATGCTCAACGGCGAGATGACCGCGGACCTCCTGGAGGACGGCGGCTACGAGGTCGCGGCCTTCATTCCGGTGGCCGCCGTGCAGGACGGGGACGCGTCATGACCATCCGGGTACTGATCGTCGACGATCAGGTGATGGTCCGCGAGGGCTTCTCGGTCCTGCTCAACGCGATGCCGGACATCGAGGTCGTCGGCGAGGCGGTGAACGGCCGCGAGGCCGTCGGCCAGGTCGCCGCGCTCCACCCCGACGTGGTGCTGATGGACATCCGCATGCCGGAGCTGAACGGCATCGAGGCGACCCGCGAGATCGTCGCGGCGAACGCTGACGCGAAGGTGCTGGTGCTGACCACCTTCGACCTCGACGAATACGTCTACCAGGCGCTGCGCGCGGGTGCTTCGGGCTTCCTGCTGAAGGACGCCTCGGCCCGTCAACTGGCGGACGGCGTACGGGTGGTGGCCTCCGGCGAGGCGCTGCTCGCACCGACTGTCACCCGCCGGCTGATCACGGAGTTCTCCAAACTCTCGGAAACCCCGCGCGCCCCGGCGATGGCCCGGATAGGCGATCTCACGGAGCGCGAGACGGAGGTCCTGGTGCTGATCGCGCAGGGTCTGTCCAACGCGGAGATCGCCGAGCACCTGGTGGTCGCGGAGTCCACGATCAAGACGCATGTGAGCCGCATCCTGGTGAAGCTGGGCCTGCGGGACCGTACGCAGGCGGCGGTGTTCGCGTACGAGGCGCGGCTGGTGACTCCGGGCTGAGCCGACACCGGGGACCGCGCGGGCCGGGGGTGGCGAGTACCGGTCATTTGATCACTCGCACGGGTGATCGCACCGGAAAGAACCGTTTCGTCCGCTCGGGGGGCACGTCACGCTGGTGTCCGCCTGACAGGAGGTGCACCATGACAGTTATGGCAGAGCGCGCGGTCCAGATGTCCGTCGAGGAGTTCGAGAAGATCGCCAAACTCGTCGAGAAGCAGTCCGACACCGTCAGGTTGGAATTCATCAACGGACGGATCGGGTTCAAGGGCATGACGGACGGCGACCACAGCGAGATCATCAGGTGGCTTCAGGAACGCTGTCTGCAGGCCCGGCCGGACGTGTGGCTATATGCCGGTGGGGAGTTGGGTCTTGAGGTCGAGACCTACCGTAAAGGCAGGGCCAAACCGGATGCGATCCTCGCCCCCAGAAAGAGCTTCCTCGGACAGAACGACTGGGCCGACCCGGCACGTGCGTTGATGGTGGTCGAAGTCACTTCGTACGACTGGGACACGGACCGGCGGGACCGTAAAGAGAAGCCCGCCGCCTACGCTGCCGCAGGCATCCCGCTCTATCTGCTGATCGATCGCGACCACTGCACGGTCACCGTGCACAGTGATCCGGCGGCGGATGGGTACGGCCGTCGCCACGCGGTGGACTTCGGCAAGAAGGTCACGCTCCCCTCCCCGGTCGGCATTGAACTCGACACCGAAGAGCTGGAGGACTACGTCAGCTGACGCGCGTGCCGCTACGCCTCGGCCCGCCCCGTCCACAGCCTGTGGACAAGGCGGGCCGTTGCCCGTCCCAGGTCAGTTCAGCACGTCCCGGCGCCGCAGCCCCGCCAGTCCCGTCCCTACCAGCGCCACCGCCAGCGCCGTCAGCACCACCACCGGCGTCCACGCCATCTCCCCGCCCGGCAGCTTCGGCAGATGTCCGAACGGCGACAGGTTCATCACCGACTGCGGCAGATCCAGCGCCGGGCCGATCCAGCCCAGGGCCAGGGCCAGGCCCGCGACGGCCCAGGCCGCTACGGCCGCCTTCGGGAAGACGCCGTACAGCACGACCGCCAGCGCGCCCAGCACCCAGATCGCGGGCAGTTGGACCAGGGCGGCACCGAGGATGGCCGGGAGGTGCGCGCCGTATCCGAGGAACAGGCCGAGACCGCCGAGCGCCATGATCAGGACCGCGCCGCCGAAGGCGATCACCAGATGGCCGGCGGCCCAGCGGAGCCGGCCGACCGCGCCCGCGAGCACCGGTTCCGCGCGCTGGCCGGTCTCCTCGGCGTACAGCCGCAGCACCGACGCGACCACGTACAGCGCCGCGACCATCCCCAGCATGCCGACCATCGCGGCGAGGAAGGCGTCGGTCAGTCCCTGCTGGCCGCCCATCCGCTGGATGATCTCCTGGGTCTGCTGATTGTCGCCGACCAGATCCGCCGCGCCGTCCGTGATGCCGCCGAACATGATCCCGGTGAGCAGGAAGCCGCTTCCCCAGCCGAGCACGCTGCCGCGCTGGAGGCGCCACGCGAGCCCGCCCGCCGTGGCGAGCGTGCCCGCAGCCGGTCCCGGCCGCGCGGGCAGGAAGCTCATGCCGAGGTCGCGCCGGCCCGCCAGGGTGTACGCGAGGACCGCCTGGGCGCCGATCGCGGCCAGCAGGACCAGCAGCACCCACCAGCGTTCGTCGGCGAAGGCGCGTACGTTCTCGGCCCAGCCGATCGGGGAGAGCCAGGTCAGTACGGACGAGCCGTCGTCGGTCGACGCGTCGCCCGCCGCTTTGAGTACGAACGTGGCGCCGATGACGGCGGCCGTCAGCCCCTTCGCGAGCCGGGCGTTCTCGGTGATCTGCGCGGCGATGGCGGCGGTGCAGGCGAAGAGCATGCCGACCCCGCCGGTCGCGAGGCCGAGCGCCAGCGCGCCGGTCGCGGCCTCCCCGTTGCCGACGAGCCCGGCGGTGACCGCCAGGACCAGCGCGGCGTTGGCGATCAGCGCCGTGAGCAGCGCGGCGGTGAGCGGCGCGCGCCGCCCGACCATCGCGGACGAGAGCATCTCCTGACGGCCCGTCTCCTCTTCCTCCCGGGTGTGCCGTACGACGATGACCAGGCTCATCACGGCCGCGAGCGCGGCCCCGAAGGCGATCATGCGCCAGGAGGTGAGCCCGCCCACGGAGTCGCTGAAGACGGGTCCGTACAGGGCGCGCAGCGAGCCGTTGGCGGACATCGACCGGGTGAGGTCGGCCCGCTTGGCGTCCGTGTCGTACAGCGTCGAAACGGACTGCGTGACGGACAGGAACGAGGCACCGAGCACCAGCACCCACACCGGCAGGATGATCCGGTCCCGGCGCAGGGCGAGCCTCAGCAGCGTGCCGGTGCCGGCCAGCTGACGGGTGCCGCCGGTGCGCGCCATCGGTACGGCCAGGGTGGTGGCGGTCATGACGCGACCGCCCGGCCGGCCGCGTAGGAGTCATCGGCGTCTTCGGCTTCTCCGGCCGCGTAGTGGCGCATGAACAGCTCCTCCAGGGTGGGCGGGGTGCTGGTCAGCGAGCGGATGCCGGACTCGGAGAGCGAGCGCAGTACGGCGTCCAGCTTGTCGGTGTCGACCTGGAGCCTGACCCGCTTTCCCTGGATGTCGAGGTCGTGCACGCCGGGGAGCCGGCCCAGTCCGTTCGGCTCGCCGGACAGCTCCGCGCTCACGCTCGTACGGGTCAGATGGCGCAGCTCGGAGAGCGAACCGGACTCGACGGTCACGCCCTTGCGGATGATGCTCACCCGGTCGCAGAGCGCCTCGACCTCGCTCAGCACATGGCTGGAGAGGAGCACGGTCCTGCCCCGGTCACGCTCCTCCTCGACGCACCGCTGGAAGACCTCCTCCATCAGCGGGTCGAGCCCGGAGGTCGGCTCGTCGAGGATCAGCAGATCGACGTCCGAGGCGAACGCGGCGACGAGGGCGACCTTCTGGCGGTTGCCCTTGGAGTACGTACGCCCCTTCTTCGTGGGGTCCAGCTCGAAGCGCTCGACGAGCTCGTCCCGCCGGGCCGCGTCGAGCCCGCCCGCCCGTCGCCCACCACCACCCTGCCTGACGCGCTTCGCGCGGCCCCCATCACGTAGCCGCCCGTACAGATCGATGATCTCGCCGCCGGAGAGGTTGCGCCACAGGGTCACGTCCCCGGGTACGTAGGCCACGCGCCGGTGCAGCTCGACCGCGTCCTTCCACGGGTCCCGGCCGAGCAGCTGGGCCGCGCCGGAGTCGGCGCGCAGCAGTCCGAGGAGGACTCTGATGGTGGTGGACTTGCCGGCTCCGTTGGGGCCGAGGAAGCCATGGACCTCACCGGTCTCGACGGCGAGGTCAAGGCCGTCCAGCGCGTGCGTCCGGCCGAACGACTTGTGCAGTCCGGCGACGGTGATTGCCTTCGTCATGCTTCGGAACGTACGCTAGTTTCACAAACTTGTGAAGTTAAGGAAGCGTAAAAAGGATTCGGGTTAAGATCGAGGTGGACGCCGAGCAGGGGAGACGATGGGCCGATGACCAGCGAGGACCAGCGCCGGGACGCGAACGGGAACAAGAGCGCGGACGGGAGCGCGGACGGTGCGCGGCGGGACGAGGAAGCCGTTTCCCGCTTCGTGGAGCGCTTCGCGGCCGACATGACCGAGGCCGGAATGCAGCGCACGGCCTCCCGGGTCTTCGCGGCGCTGCTCAGCTCGGACGACGCGAGCATGACCTCCGCCGAGCTGAGCGAACAGCTGCGGATCAGCCCTGCGGCCGTCTCGGGGGCGGTCCGCTATCTCACGCAGGTCAGCATGGTCGGCAGGGAGCGGGACCCCGGCTCGCGCCGGGACCGCTACCGGCTGCACCACCAGCTCTGGTACAACACCTTCGCCCAGCGCGACTCCATACTCACCCGCTGGGAGAACACCCTGCGCGACGGCGCCGAGACGCTCGGCCGCGACACCCCCGCGGGGGCGCGGGTGGCGGAGACGGTCGAGTTCTTCGAGTTCCTCCAGCAGGAACTGCTCGCGCTGATGGACCGCTGGAAGGACCACCAGGAGACCAGGCGCGCGGCGGAAGCGGGCGGCGGAGGCTGAAGCGGGCGGCGGAGGCTGAGGTACGGGGTTATCGTGCCCCCGCCCCCGCCGGAAGCGTCAGCTGCCACGCCCCCGGCCGGAGCGTCCAGGTCCGCGTCCGTACCGGGCCCGTGATCCGGGTGTCCGCGCGGTAGCGGAAGTCCGCGCCCGAGACCGTGACGGACAGCGCGCTGGCGCGCACCGGCTCGGCCGAGGCGTGCGTACGGATCACGACCTCGGCGCGGCCGCCACGGGAGGACACCCGTACGCCCTCGACCGGCTCGTCCAGATCGTTCAGCAGCACACCGTCCGCCTCCACCCTCAGTCGATGGTGCGTATGTGCCGCGAACACATACGGGACCGGCCGTACGAGCGTGCGGACCAGGGAGCGGCAGGTGTGCCAGACCGACCCCGCCGCCGGGGCCGCGCCCGGCGCGCGCGCCGCGGGCAGCGCCGGGATCCGCAGATCCCCCAGCACCACCCCGTCGCTGTCGTCGACCAGCAGATCGAGCTGGCGCGCCGCGCCGTCCAGCACGGCGCGCGCCGCCGCCACCGCGCCCGTGGGCACACCCAGGGAGCGGGCCAGCTCCACGGAGGCGCCGATCGGCACCAGCGACAGCGCTCCCGAGGCCAGCTCCCGTTCCCGGTGGAGCAGGGCGACGGTCCGCAGCAGCGTCCGGTCGTCGCCCACGACCACCGGCCGTCTGCTGCCCCGCCGGGCCAGCGCCCGCGCGAATTCCTCGGGGCCGTCGGGGAGGCAGAACTTCACCGCCGCACCCGCGCTCAGCACGTCCTTCGCGATCCGGACCGATTCGCCGTCGGTCCTGCGGGCGAAGGGGTCGATGACCACCAGAAGCTGTTGCGCACCGTTCTCGGCGGGCTCTGGAGCCGACACCTCGGTCCTTCCTCGGGTAGCATCTTTGTGCAAGAGCCCCTTGCGCTATTGCGCCAGGGGCTTCGTCTATTCCGGGGCATCCGGTTCGACGGTCAGGACCGCGTCGTACAACGTAGTGCGATGTCATACGCGTAGATATGGCGTACACGCGCCGTATGAACGGCGTTTGCGCGCCCCCTGACCTTGGACATGCCCCGCCCGGAAGGGGTGTACGCCTGTGCCCGCACTTGTGCTGCTCGGTGCTCAGTGGGGTGACGAAGGCAAGGGAAAGGCCACCGACCTGCTCGGTGGGTCCGTGGACTATGTCGTGCGCTATCAGGGCGGCAACAACGCCGGTCACACGGTCGTCGTGGGCGACCAGAAGTACGCACTGCATCTTCTCCCTTCCGGAATCCTCTCCCCGGGGTGTACCCCGGTGATCGGCAACGGAGTGGTCGTCGACCCGGCTGTCCTGCTCTCCGAGCTGAGCGGGCTCAACGAGCGCGGTGTCGACACGTCCAAGCTGCTGATCAGCGGTAACGCGCACCTGATCACGCCGTACAACGTAACCGTCGACAAGGTGACGGAACGGTTCCTCGGCAAGCGGAAGATCGGTACGACCGGCCGCGGCATCGGCCCGACCTACGCCGACAAGATCAACCGCACCGGCATCCGCGTCCAGGACCTCTACGACGAGTCGATCCTGGAGCAGAAGGTCGAAGCGGCGCTGGAGTCCAAGAACCAGCTGCTCGCCAAGGTCTTCAACCGGCGCGCCATAGAGTCCGGCAAGGTCGTCGAGGAGCTGCTGACGTTCGCGGACCAGCTCAAGCCGTACGTCGCGGACACGACACTGATCCTCAACAACGCCATCGACGAGGGCAAGGTCGTCCTCTTCGAGGGCGGCCAGGGCACGCTGCTCGACGTGGACCACGGCACGTACCCCTTCGTCACCTCCTCCAACCCGACGGCGGGCGGCGCCTGCACGGGCGCGGGGGTGGGGCCGACGAAGATCAGCCGGGTCATCGGCATCCTCAAGGCGTACACGACGCGCGTCGGCGCCGGACCGTTCCCGACGGAACTGTTCGACGAGGACGGCGAGGCGCTGCGCCGCATCGGCGGCGAGCGGGGCGTCACCACGGGCCGCGACCGCCGCTGCGGCTGGTTCGACGCGGTGATCGCGCGCTACGCGACGCGGGTCAACGGCCTCACGGACTTCTTCCTCACCAAGCTGGACGTGCTCACCGGCTGGGAGCGGATCCCGGTGTGCGTGGCGTACGAGATCGACGGCAAGCGCGTCGAGGAACTCCCGTACAGCCAGACGGACTTCCACCACGCGAAGCCGGTGTACGAGTACCTGCCGGGCTGGTCGGAGGACATCACGAAGGCGAAGACCTTCGCCGACCTGCCGAAGAACGCGCAGGATTACGTGAAGGCGCTGGAGGCGATGTCGGGAGCGCCGATCTCGGCGATCGGCGTGGGTCCGGGCCGTACGGAGACGATCCAGGTCAACTCGTTCCTGTAGGAACGGGGTTGGGGTAAGGCCCGGTTGGGGTAAGGCCCGGTTGGGGTAAGGCCCCTCGGGCCCCAGGGGCTCCCGGGGCCCGGTCACACCATCCCGGCGTAGAGGAAGTCACCGGGCTGCGCGGGGTCGGCGACCAGGAGGACCTGGTCGCCGGCGCGCGGGATCGCGAGCTTCGGCACGACGGCCCGGAGCGTGACGTGGCCGTGGCCGTGGCCGTGGCCGTGGCCGTGGCCGTGGCCGTGGCCGTGGCCGTGGCCGTGGCCGTTGTCGTGGTTGGTGGCTCCGGCCGGCTGGACGACCAGGTCCACGACGGGATCGAAGTTGACCAGCTGGCCGGTGTCGCTGATCGATACGACGACAGCGACGGTGGTGGGCGCGCCCATGGCGATCAACTGCTGGACGTGGGCGCCGGAGTTGTACGCGCCGGGTGGGTGGGGCGCGGTGGTGGAGTGGGGCGGCCCGGCACCGGCTCAGCGTCTGACCGCTGTGGGGGGGGGCTGGGATTCATGCCCCGCTGTTGGCCGTTCGTTGCCGAGTGCGGGTCAGGACCGAGAGGTATCCGGGGTGACCCGGAAGGTTCGATGGCGGGTGGGGGCCGCCCCTCAGGCTTCAGTTTCGCGGTTCCGGGTCGGGCGTCAAGGGCGCTCCTTCGTCGCGTCGGCAAGCCGATGACCTCCGGTCACCCTTGACTCCCGACCCTCCACCGCAAGTGCAGCTTTGTGGAGGGGCGGCCCGGGGGGAGGGGTCCCCGGGGGGCTGAGTTGGTGGGGCCGGTCCGTTCCCGGCCTGCTGGCCGGTGGTGGGGGCGCGGTAGTGGTGTGGGGCGGCCCGGCACCGGCTCAGCGAGCTGATGTGGGTGGGTAGTTGGGGCGCATGCCCCGCTGGTGGCGGTCCGTTGCCGACCACCCCTGCAATCTGACCCGTATGTCCCGGCTTGGCGAGGTGTTCCGGGGCTCCTCCGGGCGGTGATGCGTCCTGGCGCCAGGTAACCGGGCAGCGGGGCACATCACGGCCTCTCAGCGGCCCACTCGGCGCCTCACCAGTCACACCCACCCCACCACCCACACGCCCTCACCAGCGGGGCATGAATCCCAGCCCCTCACATACGAACAGTCGCTGAGGCGGGGCCGGGCCGCCCCATTCCACTGATGCGCCCCCACCACCGGCCAGGAGGCCGGGAACGGACCCCAGGAACAAGGGAGCCTCCCCGGGGACCCCTCCCCCCGGGGCCGCCCCTCCACAAAGCTGCACTTGCGGTGGAGGGTTGGGTGTCAAGGGTGGAGCGAAGCGGAATCGGCGCAGCCGACGCGACGAAGGAGCGCCCTGGGGTGCGCGGGGATGACCGTGTCGACGTACGCCGTGGTGTAGAGCGCGACGTCGACGGTCCCGGTCCGGTTCGTCAGACGATGACGGGGACGGTCTCGGCGCGGTTGGTGGACCAGTTGGTGACGATGGGCTTGTCGACGGTGGCCGTGTCGGGAAGCTTGAGCTCGGCCGGGTCGGGGTCCTCCTCGGTGGTGGCGATGATGACGTTCTCGAATTCCTTGCCGTCATTGTTGTTGGTGGTCTTGGGGCTGATGCCGGTGTAGGCAACGGCGGAGCCGGTGAGCTTGATGGGGTCTTCGCCACCCTGTCCGACGGGGGAGGCGACGCCGTCGGCGCCGGAGCCGAAGGACACGCTGGGAGTGTTGATGTCCAGGTAGCAGGTGATGCCGGACTTGGCCTTGGCGGTGACGAGGTAGTAGCCGCCGGCCTGGGACTCCGAGGTGACCGTGAAGTCCAGGTCGTTGGTGCCGCAGGACTGCCCGTAGCCGCTCTTCCCGGCGTCGCCGGAGTCGGTCTTGTCGGTGGAGCCGCTGGAGTTGGAGCCGCCGGTGGACGAGCCGCTGGTGGAGGGGCTGTCGCTGGAGGAGCTGTCGCTTCCGCCGCTGCCGGCGGAGGAGGCGGCGGAGGTGGCTGCGGAGTCTGCGGCGCCGTTGTCTTCGGGGCCGCAGGCTGTGGTGGTGGCGGCGAGGGCCGTCACGGCCGCGGCGGCCAGGACGAGACGGGCGGAACGGGCGGCGAGACGCGAACGCATCATGATCTCCAGCGGCTGTCGGTTGCGGTGTTTCCTGCTGACACCGATGACACTAGGGCCGAGTCGATCCTGAAATGATCCTGTGGATGTCCGGGTTCTGTCTCAGCAACTTCGGTTCCAAAAAACGGCGTTGGGTTGCACCAAACCCCAGCTCAAGGGGCATGTCCCGCCGTCGACGGCCAGGACCCCGGTGCGGGGCCGGACTACGGCCGGCCCCGCTCCGGGTTATTCGGCCCAGCTGAGGAACCGTGCCCAGGCGTCGGGGGCGACGGCGAAGGTGGGGCCTTCGAGATTCTTCGAGTCACGGACGTGGACGGAGTGCGGGCAGGTGGCGACCTCGACGCAGTCGCCGCCGCTGTCGCTGCTGTAGCTGGACTTGCGCCAGTCGAAGGCGACTTCGATGCAGTTCCCGCCGCCGCTGTCGCTGTAGCTGGACTTGAACCACCGCAGGGTGCTGCTCATTCCTGGTCTCCTGCCAACCGCTCGATGAGGCCCAGCGATTCGCGAGGACCCAGGGCCTGTGACCGGATTTTCGCATAACGCTGGGCGAGGGTGCTCACCTTGGCAGGGTCGCTGATGAGCAGGCTCTCGCCCTGGATCTCAAGGAAGGCCAGGTGGTCGTGGTCTGGAGTCTCCAGCAGATTCATTTCGCCACGGTCCCCCGCGTGCTCGCCGCTCAACCCGCAGTCAAGGGGTAGCACTTGCAGCGTAACGTTGCGGCGCTTCGCGCACTCTGTGAGGTGCAGCATCTGTTGGCGCATGATCTCCTTGCTTCCGATCGTCCGGGTCAGGGTGGACTCCTCCAGAACCAGTTCGATCAGCGCCACCGGCTCCCTGTCGAAGAGCGCCCTCCGCGCCATCCTGACCTCCACCAATTCCTCCACTCGCTGATCGGGCAGCGGTGGATACCCGCCGCCGATCAGCGCCCGCGCGTACTCCTCTGTCTGGAACAGACCATGGATGGCGAACGTCGCGTACAGCTGTAGTCCCACCGCCTTCTGCTCCAGCAGCACATAGTCCTTGAACTGCTCCGGATACTTGTCCAGCCGTACATACTCCCGCGCCTGCTCAAAGATGCCCATCCCCTCCCCGAGCACCCGCTCCAGCGCCACCAGCATCTCGTCACTCGCCGGCTGCGCGCACGTCTCCATCGCGCTCACCGCCGCACCCGAGAAACCGAGCTCTTTTCCGAGCTGTTCCTGCGTCAGCTTTCTCTTGATGCGCATCCTGCGGGCGACATCAGCCACCAATCGCGTCGCAGGACCCGCCGTTTCCTTGTTTTCCGCTCGCGCCATCGCGATCACCTTTTCGACTCAACCGGACTCAACCGGTCACAACCGAGACTTACGGAATTCCACCTTCCGCAAAGGACGTTCGGGCAGGTCAACCCCTGTCCGACGTACCCCGTGCAGACATGGAAAACGCTAGCCAGCGAGGACCAGAATGTCCCCATGGATGCGACAACTCGCCAATTAGGTGACATCGATTGGATTCCGGCCTCTGGATTCCAACTTCGTAAAGCGGGAGCCCGTTTCGATGCCGTGAGGGTCGACGCGGATGACGGCCGCCGTCTCGCCGACATGCTGGAGGCGCTCTGCGGCGGTGAACCCGGGCCGGTGGTCAGTGAGGCGAATGGGCGGCGGGGAATGTATTTCCTGCTGCCGCCGGGAAGTACGGCCCACCGTTCCTGGCCGCCGGGCGTGCAGCGGTTCAACTCGGCGCGGAATACGGTGAGTTACGTACCGGTGCCCGCGCTGTCGGGGCGTACGTGGCCGCTTTCCTGGTACTTCCCGCCCACGGCCCGCGACCGCTTCGTCCACCCCCTGCTCCTGCTGAACGCCTCGATCGCCCTCCTCAGCGAACCGCCGGGCCGGGACGTCCTGGAGACGATCGGTTTCCGCCTCTCCACGCTGGACGTTCACGACCGCGACAGCTAGTTCTCCTTGGCGTACGTCAGGGACTCGCCGCTCGTCGTCACACGGCGCAGGTTGCCGTCCGGCTGGATCGTCAGCTCCGTGGCGGTGCCGGGGGTGCAGGAGGACATGGGCTGGCCGGTGGTGACCTTGGAGGGGCCGATCCGCAGTGGCTCTTCCGGGGACGGTGCCGAGGCCAAGGCGGCCTCGAAGACGCAGTGGTACGTGCCGTCGCCGGGCGGCCCGTCCGCTGTCAGGGAGAGGATCGTGTCGCCCACCTTGCCCTGCTGGATGACGAGTCGGCGGGTGCTGCGGCCCGTGGCGGTTTCCAGCCCGCCCGTCCAGGTGCCCAGATACTTCGTGGGCACCTCGCCCTCCTTCGTCGTCTCGTCGGAGGGGGTGGGGGACGGTTTCGACGAGGGGGCCGCCGGATCGTCGGCCGTGGGTGTCGGGTCGGCGGTGCCGCTGACACGCGTGTTCTTGTCGTCCTGCGTGCCGTCGCCGTCCATGAAGGCGTACACCGAACCGCCCGCGCCGATCGCGACGACCACCGCCACGGCGATCAGCGCGACCGTGGCGCGGGTGCTGCGCGGCGCGGGCTGGGGCTCCGAGGGTGCGACGTACGTCGGGGCCATGCCGTACGGAGGGGTGGGGCCGAAGGACGTGGGCTGCTGCGCATGGTGCTGTGGGTGCTGCGGGGGCTGTGGGTGCTGGGCGTAGTACTGCTGGGGAGGGGGCGGCAGCGGTCCGTACCCCGGCTGCGGATAGCCGTACGGTTGCGGTGCTGGTGCTGGTGCTGGTGCTGGTGCCGGTGCCGGTCCCGGTCCCGGTGCTTGGTTGGCGGCCGGGGCCGGAACCACCGGAGCCGGCTTCGGAGTCGGGGCAGGAGCCGGCGGAGTCGGCGCCAGCCGCAGCGTCTGCTCCGACGGCACCTCCGGCCTCGACTTCGATCCCTCCGGTCCCTTCTCCGGCCCCTTCTCCGGCCCCGGTCGCCGCATCTGGCCCGTCGGATCCTCGTGCTCCAGCAACTCCACCGCGTGCCGACCCAGTTGGGCCAGCAGCCCGCCCGGCAGCCACGGTTCCCCGCCCGGTCCCGCCCCCGAGTCCGCCGCCTCGCCCACCCGGGCCAGTACGTCCCGTGTCGTCGGCCGCGCGGCCGGGTCCTTCTCCAGGCAGCCGCGTACGAGCTCGGTCAGGCCCTCGGGCAGGC
This sequence comes from Streptomyces scopuliridis RB72, assembly GCF_000718095.1. Lineage (GTDB taxonomy): Bacteria > Actinomycetota > Actinomycetes > Streptomycetales > Streptomycetaceae > Streptomyces > Streptomyces scopuliridis. Next base: position 74,007 of record NZ_JOEI01000016.1, read on the forward strand.
CGGTCAGGTCCGGTTCCTCCTGCGCGATACGGAACATCAGCGCGTGCACACCCGTGTCCGCCGTGCCGAACGGCAGCCGGCCCGTCGCCGCGTACGTCAGGACCGAGCCCAGGCAGAACACATCGCACGCCGCCGTCACGCGGTCGCCCCGTACCTGCTCCGGTGCCATGAACCCGGGCGAGCCGATCAGCGAGCCCGTCCGGGTCAGACTCTCGTCGGCGACCGTCTCCAGCGCGCGGGCTATGCCGAAGTCGATGACGCGCGGCCCGTCGATCGTCACCAGCACGTTGGACGGTTTCAGGTCGCGGTGGATGAGGCCCGCCGAGTGGATGTCCTGGAGCGCGTGGGCGAGGCCCGACGCGAGGATACGAACGGAACGTTCCGGCAGCGGACCGTGACCGCCACCGGCCGCGTCCCCGGAGCCGCTGCGCCCGCCCGATACGACGGTGTGGAGCGACGGGCCCGCGACATATCCCGTCGCCAGCCAGGGCACCGGCGCCTCCGTATCGGCGTCGAGGACCGGCGCCGTCCACGTGCCGCCGACCCGTCGCGCCGCCGCGACCTCCTGCCGGAACCGGCTGCGGAACTGTTCCTGCTCGGCCAGTTCCTGGTGGACGAGCTTGACGGCGACCGTACGGCCCCGGTCGGAGCGCGCCAGATAGACCTGGCCCATCCCGCCCGCGCCGAGGCGCGCCAGCAGCCGGTAGGCGCCTATGCGTTGCGGATCGTCAGCTGCGAGTTTTTCCATGGCCGGCCGGCCCCTCCCCGTCGTCACGCCTCGGATCATCTCGCATGACACGGCCGAACTCACGGTCTCCCCCGAACGAAACCTCTACTGGCCGGTGTTCGCCGGAGCGACAGGCTCCGTTCCGCTCACTCGGGCCAGGCCGAGTTCTCGATCACGTCCACGAAGTCCGTCCGTACGAACCCGGGCGAGAAGCGCGCCAGCACATCCGCCTTCACATTGCCGAAGGCCGTCTCCGGCCGGTGTTCGATCCCCTCCGTGAACGCCTGGAGGATCCGGCGCTTGAAGTCCGGGCGCGGGTGGGCCGCCACGACCTCCTCCCTCACCTTGTCCGGTACGGAGTCCAGCCCCATCCCCAGCACATCGAGCTCGACCCCGGCCGTGACGAGTGCCACCTCGGGCTCCATGTGGGACGGGATCCCCGGCGTCGTGTGCAGGGCGATCGCGGTCCAGACGATCCGCGCGCTCTCCTGCGAGAGCCCGTGGCCCAGCAGGAAGTCGCGGGCGGCGTCGGCGCCGTCGAGTTCGAAGCGCTGCCGCGAGGCGCGGTAGCTCTCGGTCAGGCCGAGGTCGTGGAACATCGCGCCGATGTAGAGCAGCTCGGGGTCGTACGTGAGCCCGCGCCGCTGTCCCTGGAGCGAGCCGAAGAGGAAGACCCGGCGGGAGTGGTCGTACAGCAGGGCGTTCGTGGTGTCCCGTACCAGCTCGGTGGCTTCCTTGACGAGGGCGCTGTCGGGGATCTGGATACCGGCGATGCGGTCGGCCGAGGTTGAGGCTGACATGGCGGATTCCTTTCGCGAGGGGAGCTTCTCGGGGCACTGCCTCCCCTTCCACTCTCAGTCCGGTCGCCCTGTCCCCGCCATGTCTATCCAGACGCACACCCCATACATATGGCCATGGATCCGGGCTACCGTTGCCGTTATGAGGGCCGGAGACCGCGCCGGAGAGCGCAGGAACATCACCGTGTTCGTGTACGACGGCGTTCGGCTGATGGATGTCGCCGCCCCGCTGGAGGTCTTCGGTACGGCGGCCGGGCTCGGCGGCGCGTACAGCACGGCGGTCTGCTCGGCGGACGGCGGTCCCGTGATCACCTCCACCGGCACCCGGCTGCACGCCGACGTGCCGGCGGCCGAGGTCGGCCGGACGCACACGCTCGTCGTCCCCGGCTCCGACGATCTGCCGCACCGCCCGCCGCCGGCCGGGCTCCTGGACGCGGTGGGCGAACTGGCCGGCGGGGAGCGGTCGCGCCGTATCGCGTCCGTCTGCACCGGCGCCTTCGCGCTGGCCGCCGCCGGGCTGCTGGACGGCAGACGCGCGACCACCCACTGGCGGCACGCGGCCGCCCTCGCCCGGCGCTATCCGGCCATCACCGTGGACCCGGACGCGATCTTCGTACGGGACGGCCGTACGTACACCTCGGCCGGGGTCACCGCGGGCATCGACCTCGCGCTCGCGCTGGTCGAGGACGACGAGGGGGTGGAGCTGGCCCGTGAGGTCGCCCGCGATCTGGTGGTCTTCCTCCAGCGGCCGGGCGGGCAGTCGCAGTTCTCCGTGGCCGCCCGTACGCCGAGCCCGCGCCACGACGGGCTGCGCGGGCTGCTGCGGGAGGTGACGGCCGATCCGGCGGCCGACCACTCGCTGCCCGCGCTGGCCCGGCGCGGCGGGCTGAGCGCGCGCCATCTGACGCGGCTCTTCAACGAGCAGGTCGGCAGCACACCGGCGGCGTACATCGAGTCCGTACGGCTGGAGGCGGCGAAGGCGCTGCTGGAGGCGGGGGAGACGGTGACGGGCGCGGCGCGGCGCAGCGGGCTCGGCAGTGACGAGTCGCTGCGGCGGGTCTTCCTGCGGCAGCTGGGTGTGACGCCGTCGGCGTACCGGTCGCGTTTCCGGACGACCGCCCCAGCGAGCTGAAACGAGATACGACTCAGCCACAGCCCCGACAGCATGCCGACCAAAGTGGCTGACTCCATACAAGGTGGCGATACCGCCCCGCTCCCGCACCTCCCTACCCTTGCCGCATGACCCCTCATACCGACCATGTCGACCGTGCGGAACGTGTCGACCGTGCCGACCCGCAGTCCGGTGCCGCGGTGAAGGCCGCCGACCGAGCGCACGTGTTCCACTCCTGGTCAGCCCAGGGCCTGATCGACCCGCTCGCCGTCGCCGGCGCCGAGGGTTCCTCCTTCTGGGACTACGACGGCAACCGCTATCTCGACTTCAGCAGCGGCCTCGTCTACACCAACATCGGCTATCAGCACCCCACCGTCGTCGCGGCCATCCAGGAGCAGGCCGGCCGGCTCGCCACCTTCGCGCCCGCCTTCGCCATCGATGTGCGCTCCGAGGCCGCACGCCTCATCGCCGAGCGCACCCCGGGCGATCTCGACAAGATCTTCTTCACCAACGGCGGCGCCGAGGCCGTCGAGAACGCCGTCCGGATGGCCCGGCTGCACACCGGCCGTCCCAAGGTGCTCTCCGCGTACCGCTCGTACCACGGCGGTACGTCCACCGCGATCAATCTGACCGGCGACCCGCGCCGCTGGGCGTCCGACAGCGGTACGTCCGGCGTGGTGCGGTTCTGGGCGCCGTTCCTCTACCGGTCGCCGTTCTACGCCTCGACGGAGGCCGAGGAGTGCGCCCGCGCGCTGGAGCATCTCGAAGCGACGATCGCCTTCGAGGGTCCGGCGACCATCGCCGCGATCATCCTGGAGACGATCCCGGGCACGGCCGGCATCATGACGCCGCCGCCCGGCTATCTGGCGGGTGTCCGCGAGATCTGCGACCGGCACGGCATCGTCTTCGTACTGGACGAGGTGATGGCGGGCTTCGGCCGTACGGGCAAGTGGTTCGCCGCCGAGCACTTCGACGTGGTGCCGGATCTGCTGACCTTCGCCAAGGGCGTCAACTCGGGGTACGTACCGCTCGGCGGAGTCGCCATCTCGGGCGCGATCGCCGAGACCTTCGCGAGCCGTCCGTACCCCGGCGGACTGACCTACTCCGGTCATCCGCTGGCCTGTGCCGCCGCAGTCGCCACGATCGGGGTGATGGCGGACGAGAAGGTCGTCGAGCACGCCGCGCACATCGGCGAGACGATCCTCGGCCCGGGGCTGCGCGATCTGGCGGCCCGGCATCCGTCGGTCGGTGAGGTGCGCGGTACGGGGGTCTTCTGGGCGCTCGACCTGGTCAAGGACAGGGAGACGCGCGAGCCGCTGGTGCCGTACAACGCGTCGGGCGAGGCGAACGCGCCCATGGCCGCCTTCGCCGCGGCCTGCAAGAAGAACGGTCTGTGGCCCTTCGTGAACATGAACCGTACGCACGCGGTGCCGGCCTGCAACATCACCGAGGCGGAGGCGAAGGAGGGGCTGGCGGTCCTGGACCTGGCGCTGACGGTCGCGGACGAGCACACGGCGTAGCCCGACGGGCGGCCCTGACGGCGGGGGCGGGCGGGTCCGGCCTGCCCGCCCCGGACCCCCGCGTCACCTGGCTCCCAGAACCCCCGCGTCACCTGGCTTAAGGTGTCCCAAGCCGGACGAGGGGACGGAAAACCATGCCCGCCAGCGGAGCTGTGACCCGCAATACCTTGCGGCAGCAGATCGCGGACGCGTTGCGTGACGAGGTGCTCGCGGGGCGTTTACTGCCGGGCCAGGAGTTCACCGTCAAGCAGATCGCCGAGCAGTACGGAGTCTCCGCGACTCCGGTGAGGGAAGCGCTGGTCGATCTCTCCGCGCAGGATCTGCTCGACTCCGACCAGCACCGCGGCTTCCGCGTCCATCAGTTCTCCGTGGACGACTTCCGGCGGATGGTCGACGCGCGCTCGCTGATCGTGGACGCCGTCTTCCGCAGGCTGGAGGGCGAGCATCTGGCGGCCAGGGCGCACGGCGCGGTGCTGGTGTCCGTACGACGCCGAGCCGAGGAAGCGGCGCGTGCGGCCAGGAGCGGGGATCTGACCATTCTCATCGGCTACGACCTGCGGTTCTGGCGCGAGTTGTGCGCGCTGGTGGCCAACCCGTATGTCGCGGACTTCCTGAACCGGCTGCGCGTCCAGGCGTGGGTGTTCTCCGTGCCATTCCTGCGCGCGGACCCGGAGGTCCGCAAGCGGCTGTGGGGCGGGCACGAGCGGCTGGTCGACGCGCTGACCCTCGGTGACGCGCCGGCGGTGCGCGCCGTGATCGGTGAGTACGACAACCACTCGCTCGCGTGGGCGGACAGGCTGGAGAGTTCTCAGCGGTGACCGGCGACATAGCGAGGGCTCCACGAGTGGGTACAGGTGACATGGCGGACGTGGCGAATCCGTCGGACGTGGCGGGCGTCGATCTGTCCGTCGTCATCCCCGCGTACAACGAGGAGCGGCGGCTGCGCCCCACCCTGGACGCCATCCGCGCCCATCTGCGCGCGGACCCGGACCGCTGGGGTACGTGGGAGCTGATCGTCGTGGACGACGGCTCGACGGACGGTACGGCCGCGGTCGCCGCCGAGGCCGCGGCGGGCGAGCCGCGCGTCCGGGTGGTGACGGGCGGCGGCAACCACGGCAAGGGCCATGCCCTGCGCCGGGGCGTGCTGGCCTCGAACGGCCGGCGCGTGCTGCTGACCGACGCGGACCTCGCGACCCCGATCGATGAACTGGACCGGCTGGACAAGCAGCTCACGGCCGACGGCGGCGGCGCGGCGATCGGCTCGCGCGCGCATCCCGACGCGCGGATCGAGGTACGTCAGCTGGCGCTGCGCGAGTGGCTGGGCCGGCTCGGCAACCGGCTGATCCGGCTGGTCGCGGTCGACGGCATAGCCGACACGCAGTGCGGCTTCAAACTCTTCGACGGCGAGCGGGCGCGGGCCGCCTTCGCCGGCTCCCGGCTGGACGGCTGGGGGATAGACGTCGAGATCCTGCGGTTCTTCCGGCGGTCGGGGTGGCCGGTGACGGAGGTGCCGGTGCGCTGGGCGCATCAGCCGGGCTCCAAGGTGAGGCCGCTGGACTACGGCAGGGTGCTGCTGGAGCTGGTACGGCTCAGGGCGGCGGGGGGTGCTCCCGGCACTCGATCCCCCGCGTACCCCGGCCATCGCCGCCGTACGGACCTGATCGTCGGCGGGCTCTTCCTCCTCGCCTCCTTCTTCCTCTACAAGGGGCTGTGGGCCGACCTCGACCACGCCTATCTCGCCGACGCGGGCTCCGACCAGAACCAGTGGGAGTGGTTCTTCCGGGTCACCGCCGACAACGTCACGCACCTGCGCAATCCGCTGTTCACGACCCTCCAGAACTTCCCCGACGGCGTGAACCTGATGGCGAACACCGTCATGCTCGGGCTCTCCGTCCCGCTCACCCCCGTCACGCTCGCCTTCGGGCCGACCGTCACCTGGGCGCTCGTCCTCACGCTCGGTCTCGCGGCCACGGCGCTCGCCTGGTACTGGCTGTTCGCGCGCCGGCTCGTCCGCGGCCGGTGGGCGGCGGCGCTCGGCGCGGCCCTCGCGGCCTTCGCGCCGCCGATGATGTCGCACGCCAACGCGCACCCCAACTTCCTCGTCCTGTTCATGATTCCGGTGATCATCGACCGGGCGCTGCGGCTCTGCGAGGGTCGGCGCGTGGTCCGGGACGGGGTGCTGCTCGGGCTCTTCGCGACGTATCAGATCTTCCTCGGCGAGGAACCGCTGCTGCTCGCCGTGATGGGCACGCTGCTCTTCGCGCTCGCGTACGCCGCGGTGGACCGCGAGCGCGCGCGGGCGGCGGTGCGCCCGCTGCTGCGCGGGCTCGGGTGGGCGCTGATGGTGTGTCTGCCGCTGGTCGCGGTCCCGCTGTACTGGCAGTTCTTCGGGCCGCAGAGCTACCACAGCGTGCTGCACGGCGACGGCGCGGGCAACAGTCCGCTCTCCTTCCTCCAGTACTCGGGGCGCTCGCTGTTCGGTGACGAGGCGACGGCCGACAGGCTCGCGATGAACCGTACCGAGCAGAACGCCTTCTACGGCTGGCCGCTGATCGCCCTGGCGTTCGGGATCGGACTGTGGCTGTGGCGGGCCGCGGTAGTCAGGGCGCTGGCGTTCACGGCTGCGGCGGCCGCGCTGCTCTCGCTGGGGCCGAAGATACGTATCCCGTTCACGGACGTGGTGCTGACGGGCCCCTGGCGGATCCTGGCCCATCAGCCGCTCTTCGAGTCGGTCATCGAGTCGCGGGTGGCGATGATCTGCGCGCCCGCGCTGGGCGCGCTGGTGGCGCTGGCGGCGGACCGGCTCGCAGACCGGCGCGCCGAGGAGTTGGGCCTCATGCTCGGCGGGGCGGCGCTGGAACAGCGGCGCAGGCTACGGCTCGTGGCGTACGCGGCACTGGCCGCGGCTCTGCTGCCGATCGTCCCGACGCCGCTGCCGGTACGGGAGCGCCCGGACGTCCCGGCGTTCATCGCGGACGGCACGTACCGCCGGTACGTCGGCGAGGGCGAGACCGTGGTGCCCGTACCGGTGCCGGACCCCGGCAACGCGGAGGCCCTGCACTGGCAGTCGGCGAGCGGCCTCGGTTTCTCGGTGCCCGGCGGGTACTTCAACGGGCCGTGGGGCGAGGAGCGGATGGGGATCTACGGGGCGCCCGCCCGCTACACCTCGAATCTGCTGCGCGATGTCCGCTACAGCGGCCAAGTCCCGGTCATCGACGCCAAATGGCGCGCGCAGGCCCGCTTCGACCTGGCGTTCTGGAAGGCGGGGGTGGTGGTGCTGGGGCCGCAGCCCAATGACGCGGCGCTGTACGAGACGCTGGAGAAGCTGCTCGGGGGGCCGGGGAAGCGAGTGGGCGGGGCATGGATCTGGGATCTGCCGCCCACGGGATGATGTCTCCGCAGGCACCCCTGCCTATCCTGTGATACCCCGTCATACCCCCTGCATACCAGTCCCCGTCGACCCGGCCTCTTCGCTGAACGTGCCCTCCGCATTACGCTGTCCCGACCGTCGCGACCATCGCGCGCCCCGCGTACGAACCCGTTGGAGAGCGAGCCTCCCTTGGCCTGTGACCTGTGGTTGGTCCCCCTCGTCGATGTGCTGTGCCACAGCCCCGACAACCCCTTCGCCGAAGAGATCGCCGTCTACGACAAGGCGCTCGGTGCTGCCGGGCTGCCGTCCGTTCCCGTCTTCGCCTATATGCCGGGCCTCTCGGGGGATGTCGCCCCGGTCGCCGGCTTCGACTACGACGCGCTGCACTTCCTGCGGCGCGCGTATCTGCTCCAGCTCTGCGGCCTCGCGGTGACGCCGGTCGGTGAACTGGGCGGTGACTACGAGCAGTTGCTGGAGATGTTCGAGTCGACGGCCCAGCAGTCGCATCTGGTCTGGCACTACGACCACGCGGGCGCGTATGTCCCGGTGGACTACGACGCGCCCCTCTCGAACGAGGAACTCCTCGCGGGCGGCGGCCCGCTGGGCTCCACGCAGGGTCTGCTGCGGGAGCTGGAGATCGTCGGCCCGGCGATCGGTATCGATCCGGCCAACCCCCCGTCCGCCCCCGCCCCGCCGGCCCGCCCCACGTCCTTGGAGGAACCGGCGACCTCGATCCCGTACGACGACAGCCCGTTCGCCCGGGAGCGCCATGTGTGGCTCGGCCTGCACGCGGCGGCCACCAGGAGCCTGGGCCAGGGCTCGATGATCATCTTCAGCTGAAGAACGGAAGAGCATAAGGGTCGGGGGCCGGCGAGAGCCGACCTCCGACCGCTTCCCTCACCGCGCTTCGGGCGGCCGCTGCCTCGGCATGTTCGGGCGGGTGCCCGGCGGGAGCGGGAAACGTCCCGGGGGCGGTACGACGCCCTCCCCGCGCGCCCCGCCCATCGGCACCGACTGCATCATCAGCGGCGCGGGGCCCGAGCGGAACTCGACCATCCAGTCCGCCGTCTCCGCCCGTACCAGCTCCGTCACGTCCTCCGTGAACCGCCGCAGGACGCCGAGGCAGCGCTCCGCCGCCTCGCTGGCCGTGCCCTCGGTCGGGCCGAGGACCTCCCGTACGCACTCCGACGCCCAGTCGAACTGGAACGTCTGGAGTCTGCGCTGCACCGCCTGCGCCGTCGCGACCGCCCGCATCCAGCCGGACGTCAGCCCGAGGTACCGGTCGCACCCCACGCAGGCCGCGCCCAGCAGCAGCGAGAGATATCCCCACCCCGCGGCTCCGGTCAGCGCGTCCGTCAGATCCAGCAGCGGCAGCGCCGCGCCCGCCGTCACCGCGACGGCCGTGGCCGCCCGCAGGGCGCGGGCGGCGCGCCGCTTGCGTACCCGGTCGGCGAGATACCAGTCGACCGTGCGCAGCGCCCCCGTCTCGACCCAGCGGTAGAGCTCGTCGAGCCGCTCCGCGGGCTCCCCCCAGTCCCCGAGCGGGAACGGGCCCCCGGTCAGATCGCCGTAGGGCGGCGGGCCGCTCTCGTCCTCGCCGGTGGTCTCCCCGGACGGAGGCCCCTCCTCCCGGGCGGGGCCTCCGGGCTGCATCTCCGGCTGGCTCACCTGGGTACTCCTCTACGGTCTGCTCTGCGGTCTGCGGTAGGTCTGCGGTAGGTCTGCGGTACTGCCTGCTGTGACTCTGCGTGACGGTCGGTGTGCGCGCGTACCGCCCAGGGCCTGTCGATGCGCCTGTTGACGCGCATGCACTTCCTACCGCCAAATGGTGGGCTGTGTGCTCGAAATCCCGGCATTTCCTTCCACGTGGGCGCCGTGATCAGGTAGAGGAGCGGGGACGCTCTCACTCGAAAGAGTTCGCTTGGGGTTCGTTCCGGCGGGGTAGGGCGAGCCGCCCGGGGACCACGTAGGCTCGCCTTACGGACAACTCGTCCAGTAACTCGTCGTCGAGATGCCAGGAGTGACTGTGATTCCCGGTGGTGGTCAGCCCAATATGCAAGAGCTGCTCCAGCAGGCCCAGAAGATGCAGCAGGACCTCGCGCGGGCGCAGGAGGAGCTGGCGGACGCCGAGGTCGAGGGGCAGGCGGGCGGTGGTCTCGTGAAGGCCACGGTCAACGGCTCCGGTGAGCTGCGTGCTCTGGTCATCGACCCGAAGGCCGTCGACCCCGAGGACACGGAGACCCTCGCGGATCTCGTCGTGGCGGCCGTGCACGCGGCGAACGACAACGCGCAGCAGCTCCAGCAGGAGAAGCTGGGTCCGCTGGCGCAGGGACTCGGCGGGATGCCGGGTCTGCCCTTCTAACCGGCGCTGACACCAACTAGCGTACGTACTCACCGCAGTAGGGAAGGCAATCCGTTGTACGAAGGCGTGGTCCAGGAACTGATCGACGAGCTGGGCAGGCTGCCCGGCGTCGGTCCCAAGAGCGCGCAGCGGATCGCTTTCCATATCCTCCAGGCCGAGCCGACCGATGTCCGCCGTCTCGCCCATGCCCTCCTTGAGGTCAAGGACAAGGTCCGGTTCTGCGCCGTGTGCGGCAATGTCGCGCAGGAGGAGCGCTGCGGGATCTGCCGTGACGCGCGCCGCGATGTGACGGTGATCTGTGTCGTGGAGGAGCCGAAGGACGTCGTCGCCATCGAGCGCACCCGCGAGTTCCGCGGCAAGTACCACGTGCTCGGCGGCGCGATCAGCCCCATCGAGGGTGTGGGCCCCGATGACCTGCGGATCCGTGAGCTGCTGACCCGTCTCGCCGACGGTACGGTCACCGAACTGATCCTGGCGACCGACCCCAACCTGGAGGGCGAGGCCACGGCCACGTACCTCGCCCGCATGATCAAGCCGATGGGCCTGAAGGTCACGCGCCTGGCCAGCGGTCTGCCCGTGGGGGGCGACCTGGAATATGCCGACGAGGTCACGCTCGGGCGTGCCTTCGAGGGGAGACGACTTCTCGATGTCTGACGCAACGCTGCATGCCGTCAATCAGGATCCGGACGACTTCGCGGTCCAGATCGCCGACCAGATCGAGAGCTTCATCGTCGCCGTCACGGAAGTGGCGAAAGGTGATGAACCGGACAGCGCCGTACCGTTCCTGCTGCTGGAGTTCTCCCAGCTCATGCTGGCCGGCGGCCGGCTGGGCGCCCATGAGGACATCCTTCCCGACGAGCGGTACGAGCCCGATCTCGGCCCCGAGCCGGACGTCGACGACCTGCGCGAGCGCTTCGCCGTGATCCTTGAGCCGATCGATGTCTACTCCGAGGTCTTCGACCCGTACGAACCGCGCAAGGCGCCCGTGCCGTCCCGTATCTCCGACGACATCGCCGGTGTGGTGACGGATCTGCGCCACGGTCTGGCCCACTACCGCGCGGGCCGGACGACCGAGGCGCTGTGGTGGTGGCAGTTCTCGTACTTCTCCAGCTGGGGTTCCACCGCCTCCGCCACGCTCCGCGCGCTTCAGTCCCTGGTCGCCCACGTACGCCTGGACCAGCCGCTTCCGGCCCTGGACGGTCTCGACACCGACCAGGGCCTGACCGAGGAGGCCGAGGACGTCCTGGCGGAGGAGGCCGGCAGGGTGATGGCGGAGGAGATCGCGACCCCGCTGGGCATGCGCACGCTCAGGTGACGCGCATGGCTCGGGTGTGACTCAGGTGACGTGAGCGGGCAAGGCTCCGTGACGTGGGCCACGTTTCCGCGTGTACCGCGCCATTGGGGGCATGCATGCACACCGAGCGGCCGTAACCGTCTCAAGGTGATCACGGAGTGGGCGGGACATCTCACGATGTGGTATAGCCGGGACGCCGGGCGGTCGCTCGTTAAACTGAGCCGACAGTGACTATGGACTGAGCGAGGAGCGCACGTGGGCCTTGTCGTGCAGAAGTACGGAGGCTCCTCCGTAGCCGATGCCGAGGGCATCAAGCGGGTCGCCAAGCGGATCGTCGATGCCAAGAAGAACGGCCACCAAGTGGTCGTCGTGGTGTCGGCGATGGGTGACACGACGGACGAGTTGATCGATCTCGCCGGGCAGGTATCCCCCATCCCCGCCGGGCGTGAGTTCGACATGCTGCTGACCGCCGGAGAGCGGATCTCCATGGCCCTGCTGGCGATGGCGATCAAAAACCTGGGCCACGAGGCCCAGTCGTTCACCGGCAGCCAGGCGGGCGTCATCACCGACTCGGTCCACAACAAAGCGCGCATCATCGATGTCACGCCGGGCCGGATCCGTACGGCGCTCGACGAGGGCAATATCGCCATCGTCGCCGGGTTCCAGGGGGTGTCCCAGGACAAGAAGGACATCACTACGCTGGGCCGTGGCGGCTCGGACACCACCGCTGTCGCGCTCGCGGCGGCGCTGGAGGCCGAGGTGTGCGAGATCTACACCGATGTGGACGGTGTCTTCACCGCGGACCCCCGGGTCGTGACGAAGGCCCGGAAGATCGACTGGATCTCCTTCGAGGACATGCTGGAGCTCGCCAGCTCCGGTTCCAAGGTGCTGCTGCACCGGTGCGTCGAGTACGCACGCCGTTACAACATCCCGATCCATGTCCGCTCCTCCTTCTCGGGGCTTCAGGGCACATGGGTCAGCAACGAACCGCAAGGGGACCGCAAGGTGGAGCAGGCCATCATCTCCGGTGTCGCCCATGACACCTCAGAGGCGAAGATCACGGTCGTCGGTGTCCCCGACAAGCCCGGCGAGGCCGCGACGATCTTCCGCGCCATCGCCGACAACCAGATCAATATCGACATGATCGTGCAGAACGTCTCCGCCGCGTCGACCGGTCTGACCGACATCTCCTTCACGCTGCCGAAGACCGAGGGCCGCAAGGCGATCGACGCGCTGGAGAAGACGAAGCCGACGATCGGCTTCGAGTCGCTGCGCTACGACGACCAGATCGCCAAGATCTCGCTCGTCGGCGCCGGCATGAAGACCAACCCGGGCGTCACCGCCGGATTCTTCGAGGCGCTCTCGGACGCGGGCGTGAACATCGAGCTGATCTCGACATCCGAGATCCGTATCTCGGTGGTCACCCGCGCGGACGAGGTCACCGAGGCGGTACGCGCCGTGCACACCGCCTTCGGTCTCGACAGCGACTCCGACGAGGCCGTGGTCTACGGAGGCACGGGACGATGAACGCGCCCCGTGGCGCCGTGCGGAGCGCCGCGCGATGAACGGCGGGCCGACGCTCGCGGTCGTGGGTGCGACCGGGGCCGTCGGCGCCGTGATGCTCCAGATCCTGTCGCAGCACGCCGACGTCTGGGGCGACATCAGGCTGATCGCCTCCTCGCGTACGGACGGCGGCAAGCTGTCCGTACGCGGTGAGGCGACCGAGGTCGTCGCGCTCTCCGAGGCGGCTCTCGACGGTGTGGACGTGGCGCTGTTCCTCGTACCGGACGAGGTGTCCACCCAGTGGGCACCGATCGCCGCGGCCAAGGGCGCCGTCGTCGTGGACAATTCGGCCGCGTTCCGGATGGATCCCGACGTACCGCTGGTCGTGCCCGAGCTCAACCCCCATGCCGTTCGGGCCCGTCCGCGCGGCATCGTCGCGAGTCCGGGGTGCGCCACGCTCTCGATGATCGTGGCGGTGGGCGCGCTGCACGCCGAGTTCGGGGTGCGCGAGCTGATGGTCTCCTCGTACCAGGCGGTCAGCGCCGCGGGGCAGGACGGCGTCAGCGCGCTGCGCGAACAGCTCTCCCTGGTCGCGGGTACGGAGCTGGGCACGCGCCCCGGCGATGTGCGCCGCGCGGTGGGCGATGCCACCGGCCCCTTCCCCGCCCCGCTGGCGCTGAATGTCGTGCCGTGGTCCGGGTCGGCGCTGGAGGGCGGCTGGTCCTCGGAGGAGATGGCGATCCGCGAGGAGACCAGGAAGATCCTGGACCTGCCGACGCTGCGGGTGTCGGCGACCTGTGTCCGGGTGCCGGTGATCACCGGCCACTCCCTCGCCGTGCACGCGCGGTTCGAGCAGGAGATCACGGTCGGCCGGGCGCACGAGATCCTGGCCACCCAGCCGGGTGTGGTGCTGTTCGACAACCCCGGGGCGGGCGATTTCCCCACGCCCGCCGATGTGGTGGGGACGGATCCGACCTGGGTGGGGCGGGTACGGAGGTCGCTGGACGACCCCCGGGCGCTGGAGCTGTTCGTCTGCGGCGACAATCTCCGCAAGGGCGCCGCGCTGAACACGGCTCAGATCGCCGAGGCCGTTGCCGGTGAAATCAGGAAGCCATAGATCAGTAAAGCTTTGTAGAATCTGTGAACGTCCTGTGGGCAGTTCTGCGCTCTATGCCTCTTGAACTGGGACGTTGTCGTGTTCGACGATGCGCATCCGTCTTTCTGCGAGAGCTCTGCAACCGCTGGACGGCTGGAAAGCGTCTCTGCGGTCGCCCCTTTGCGATGTCGCAAAAAATGGGGCATAGGGGGAGAACAGTTACGCATGAGGGTATTTGGTGCAGCGTCAAAACAGGTGGCGTGCGCGTACAACCCTGGCGGGGGGAAGCGTGTCCAACTGGCGTGGCAGAGGTTCTCGAATTCACAGCGATCGGCCCGGTGCGCGGCGCGGCAGTGCGTCCGCTCCGGCGGCCCCGCACGCCCGGCGGCATGCCGGTGATCGCCCCCATGCCCGCCGCGCGGCCCGCACGCATACCGTCCCAGCGCGAGGGCTCTGACGAGGCGATGGCCGCGGGCACCACCGTCGACCACCTGACCGAGACCTACCGCGCCCACTACCGGTCGCTGCTCGGTCTCGCCGCCCTGCTGCTGGACGACACGGCCTCCTGCGAGGACGTCGTCCAGGAGGCCTTCATCCGGGTGCACTCCGCGCGCAATCGCGTCCGTGAGCCGGAGAAGACCCTCGCGTATCTGCGGCAGACGGTCGTGAACCTCTCCCGCTCCGCGCTGCGCCGCCGCATCCTCGGTCTCAAGCTGCTCTCGAAGCCGATGCCGGACATGGCGAGCGCGGAGGAGGGCGCGTACGACCTGCTGGAGCGGGACGCGCTGATCAAGGCCATGCGCGGGCTCCAGCGCCGGCAGCGCGAGGTGCTGTCGCTGCGGTACTTCGCGGACATGACCGAGGCGCAGGTCGCCGAGGCGCTGGGGATATCCCTGGGCTCGGTGAAGGCGTACGGCTCGCGCGGCATAGCGGCGCTGCGCGTCGCCATGGAGGCCACGGCATGAGTGGGCGCGAGGACCGGCGAGGGTTCGGCCGCGGCGAGGGCCGCGGGGACGAGCAGGCCGGGCCGGACGCTCCGTTGAACGACCTGACTGGAAACGGAATTGTGAACAACGGGCCGGAGAATGAGCTGAGCGGCCTCGGTGACACGGGTGCCGACAGGTGTAAGAACACCGCCGATGACGACAGTGCCGGCGGTGACCGCGCTGACGGCGCTGGCCGTGCCGGCGGCGACCGTGCAGACGGTGGCCGTGCTGGTGGTGACGGCGGTGACGGTGACAGCGGCGAGGTCGTGAGCAACGATCTGAACGGTGTCCTGGACGGGGACGAGCTGGCGCTGCGGCGGATGCTGCACGGCGCCGTGGGCGACCTGCGGCCGTCCGACGGCGCCCTGGACCATCTCCGCAAGGCCGTACCGACCCGGCGGGCCAGAAAGCGCCAGGCGGTCGTCGGTATGGCTGCGGCGGCGCTGCTGTTCGGTACGGCGGTCCCCGCCTTCGTGCATGTCGCCAACTCCACCGACGCGACGGACGACCGCGCCGTCAGCACCGGCCACAGCGAGCAGGCGCAGGGCGGCGCCGACGCCGGTAAGGGCACCACGGGCGGCAAGAAGGACACAGGCGGCCCCTCCGACAAGGTGTCCGCCGCCGAGGACGAGCCCGACAAGAAGGACAAGCCGGACGGTGGGGCCGTGTCGGGTTCGCCGGAGGGCGGCAAGGGCGGCTCGGCCGATTCCGAAGCCCCCTACGAGACCGCCTCCTCTCCCGCCTGCGACCCGAGCCAGCTCCTGGTCGTGGGCCAGACGGGCGCCCCGGACTCCGTTGGCACGGTCTACGGGAGCTTCCGCGTCTCCAATGTCTCGGCCTCGGGCTGTTCGGTCACCGGCCGCGGCACGGTCAACGCCCTGGCGACGGGAGCGGCCGACCAGAGCAAGATCGCCGTCGCGCAGCACACCGCGGGCGACCCGGCGGCCGGGCTGCCCGACCCCTCCCAGGAGGCGGCGGCGCTGGTGCTGCCACCGAACGGCGCGTACGAGGTGAAGTTCGCCTGGGTGCCGTCGGAGACCTGCCCGACGACCGGCGCCTCGCCCGACCCCTCCCCGTCCGAGGACGGCTCGGCGGGCACGACCGGCGACCCCGGTACCGGACCGGACACCGGCACGGGGGACGGGTCGAACACGGTGACCCAGCTGACCACCGACGGCGGCACGATGGACGGCTCGGTCGCGGTGTCCCACACGGCGGAGCCGGGCGCCCCGAGCGGCCAGACGAGCATCCCCAACGCCTGCGCCGGCACCATCTACAAGACGGGTGTCCTCAACGCCTCGTAGGCAGGCGCGAGCGGTCGTAGGGACACGGGCTGTTGTAGGGCGTTGTAGGGCATGGGCTGTACGACGCGGGCCGGGAGAGACACGGGCAGGGGGAGGCGCGGGCCGGGGGAGGCGCGGGCCGGGAGACCGGAGTGCTACGCGGCGGTCTCCAGCCCCAACTGCCGGTCCCTGATCGCCTCCGCCTCGCGCCGGACCAGCCGGAACCACATGAAGACCACGAAGCCGGCGAAGACGAACCACTCACCGGTGTAACCGAGGTTCTGGAACGCCTTGAGGTCGAGCCCCGTGTTCTGCGGCGCGCCCGCGGGCACGGCCCGCAGCCCGTCCGACGCCTTGCTGACGGTGACCCAGGCGTCGTACACGTCGTACGGCACGACGTTGACCAGCGACGCCGCGCTGATCATGGCCAGCTGCCCCTGGGGCAGCCCGCCGCCCGCCCGCACCCCGTCGGAGCCGGTGGACTCGGACGCCTGGAGCGACCCGGTCACGGTCACCTCGCCGGTGGGCGGCGCGGGCACCTTCCCGCCGCTGGGCAGCCAGCCGCGCACCACGGGCAGCGCCTTGCCGCCGTCGGTACGGAGCATGGTCAGCACATACGAACCGTTCTCGCCGTCCAGCTCCCGGTCGGGCACCAGGAACTGATCTCCGTACCGCCCGCTCGCCGTGGCATGCCGGCCCGAGGTCTCCTGGTCGACCGGCAGCAGGGTCTCCAGCGCGGCCGCGGGCCGCTCACCGGGATCGGGCGCCGCCTTCGCGGCCTCGTGCGAGGCGACACGGTCCTCGAAGCGCCCCAGCTGCCAGGTCCCCATGAAAATGCACACGGGGATCGCCAGCAGGACGAAGACGTTGATCCCCAACCAGCGCGGAGTCACCAGGAAGCGGTACACCCCTCCACGGTACGGAACGCCGCCCGGACGCCCCGTCCCGGGTCCCCCGTAGAGGCCCCCGCGGGCCCCGGGAACCAGGACGCGGGCTCCCGTCACCTCACCCCGGTCACCTCACCCCCATCCCGGCCTCGCCTCGCCTCGTCTCAGCTCACCGCGCACCCACCCCCAGGTGCTTGACGGCGAACTCCAGCTCCAGCCGGACCTGCTTGATCCGCTCCTCGACGACGAGCGAGCCATGGCCCGCGTCGTACCGGTACACCTCGTGGACCGCGCCCCGGGCCGCCAGCCTGTCCACATAGTTCTCCACCTGGCGGATCGGGCAGCGCGGGTCGTTGACGCCCGCCGAGATATAGACCGGGGCCCGGACGTCGTCGACATAGGTCAGCGGGGACGAGGCCGCGAACCGTTCGGGCACCTCCTCCGGCGTACCGCCCAGCAGCGTGCGGTCCATCGCCTTGAGGGCTTCCATCTCGTCGTGGTACGCCGTCACATAGTCGGCGACCGGCACGGCCGCGAGCCCCACGGACCAGGCGTCGGGCTGGGTGCCGAGGCCGAGCAGGGTCAGATAGCCGCCCCACGAGCCGCCCGCGAGGACCAGCTTCGCCGGATCCGCCAGACCGGAGTCCACCGCCCACTCCCGGACCGCCGCGATGTCCTCCAGCTCGATCAGCCCGACCCGGTGCTTCAGCGCGTCCGTCCACTCCCGTCCGTATCCGGTGGAGCCCCGGTAGTTGACCCGGACGACCGCGAAGCCGTGGTCGACCCACGCGGCCGGGCCCGCCGCGAACGCGTCACTGTCATGCCAGGTCGGGCCGCCGTGGATCTCGAAGACCGTCGGGAACGGACCCTCGCCCTCCGGCCGCTGCACCAGCGCGTGGACCCGGCCGCCGGGACCCTCCACCCACGCGTCCTCAACCGGCACCGACCCGGGCGCCGCCGGCCCCGGCGGATTGAGCACCACCCCGCCCGCCGTGGACCGCACCTCCGGCGGACGGGCCGCCGACGACCACAGATACTCCACGCTTCCGTCGGGCCGGGCCGTCGCCCCCGAGACCGTCCCGGCCGGAGTCTCCACCTGGATGAGCGCGCTCTTGGCGAAGTCATAACGCCACAGCTCGCTGCGGGCCTCGAAGCTGTGCGCGACCAGCAGCCCCGATCCGTCCGGATACCACTCGGCGTTGACATCGCCGGGCAGCTCGATGGCGAGGTCGGTCTCCTCGCCGGTCAGCGGATTCCAGACGACCGGCTCCCAGCGGCCCCGCCGCTGATGGCCGATGAGCAGCCGGCTGTCCCCTTCCACCGGCGCGAAGCCCAGCACCTCCAGGCCCAGCTCGCGCGTACCGCCCTCCGTGTCGTCCAGCTGGGCCACCACCGAGCCGTCCAGCCGCAGCACCCGCACCGCCGAGTGCATCGCGTCGCCGTGCTCGGTGTGCTCTATCGCCAGCAGCGAGCCGTCGTGCGACAGATCCCCGACCCCGGCCGACTCGCGGTGCCGGTAGATCTCCACGGGCTCCTCGCCGGGCCGGACGACATGGAGCGTCGAGCCGTCCTCGTCGGTCGAGCGCCCCACCACCGCCGTACCGTCCCGGCCGAGCGCGAGCCCGGCCGGATAGGAGGGGCCGAGACCCGGCACCGCCGGCTCGTCACCCGCTCCGTCCGCCCCGGCGGCGAACCGCTGGCGCATCCAGACCCCGAACTCGTCCCCGTCCGTGTCCGAGAACCACCAGATCCACTCGCCGTCGAGCGAGAGCACGCCGTCCGTCGTCCCGTTCGGCCGGTCCGTCGCCTGCCGCTGCTCACCGGTCGCGCGATCCCACGCGTACAGCTCGTACGTCCCCGTCGCGTTGGAGACGAACAGCGCCCGCTCCGGCGCGTCCTCCGCCCAGTCGGGCAGCGACACCCGCGGCGCCCGGAAGCGCTTCTCCCACTCGGGCATGGAGGCCGCGGCCGAGCCCGCCGCCGGGGCCGCTGTCGAATCCGGTGTCGAACCGGTGATCTCAGTCATGCCCCCTATTCTGCGCCCGGCCCCTGACATTCCGTCGGCGTCCCGCTCAGCCTGTGGATAACTCCTTGAGCAGCATCTTCGTGGCCACGGTGGTCAGCTCCTTCTCGGCCTGGTCCCAGCTCCAGCCGCAGTCGTCGACGAGCGTGCGCCAGGCACCCAGGCCGAAGCAGAACCACAGCACGTCCGCGCACCGCTCGACGGTCATCCCGGTCTTGAGAGCACCGAGGCCCTTGAGGTGTGAGGCGATCTCTCGGAGGGCAGAGGTGTAGAGAGAGGTGCCCTCGTCCCAGAGTGCTTCCGCCGCCTCGTGCACGGGCAGCGCGCTGTAGAGGATCGCGATGGATTCGCGGTGCTCCTCGTTGCTGAGCCGGGTGCGGTGGGCGAGCAGGGCGATGGCGGAGACGGCGTCCTCGGTGCCCCGTATCCGCTCCACGGTCTCCTGAGCGCCGGAGTGCGCGGCCGCGCGGCGGACGGTCTCCCGCAGTATGTCGAGCCGGCCCCCGGCGCTGACGTACACCGTCTTGACCGCGGTCCCTGCCTCACGGGCGATCTCGGCGACGGTCACCTGCGCGAAACCCCGCTCCAGGAAGAGCCGCCGCGCCGCGTCGATGATGTCGCGCCGCGTGGCGGCCGCGGTGAGTGCGCGACGAGGAGAGTGGTACGGACGCTCGCCAGACATACCGGCATTTTATGACAAAGCGGGCATTTATTGCAGTACCTGTGAGTTCATTACATAGGGGCTTACCCCTATTTTCGAGGGACACAGAATGACGGTTTCATCCACGCTTCGATCCGAACGCTCGCGCATCTACGACGAACTCCTCGCCGAGCACACGATCATGCGGCGGGGCGCTGCCCTCGTGGCCGTCTCGTTCGCGAATCTCGCCGACGGTCAGCCCGTCGATGTCGGGACGCTGGTCAGCACCTCCCGTTGGCTGATCGAGTACGTCAGGAGCCACCACGGGAGTGAGGAGGAACAGCTCTGGCCGGCGCTGAGCGAGCTGTTTCCCGCCGCCGTCGCCGAACTGGACCGGATGGTCATTGAGCACCAGGCGCTCGACGCCGAGCTGCACACCCTCACCAGGGCGGTCGACGCGATCGACGCCCGGGAGATCACCGGCGGACCCGCCGAGGTGCTGGTGGTCGTCAGTGAGGCGGCCATGACCGGGCTGCCGTCGGCCCAGCGGGTCCGCGAGATTCTGACCAGGCACTTCGACGAGGAGGAGCCGGTCCTGCTCGAACTGTTCACGCAGGTACCCGACGGGGACCTCGCGCGGGTGCGGAACGGAATCTTCCGCGGTGACTCCCGGGTCAGCCCGCATCTGGTGCTCGGCCTGATGGAGGACCCCGACCGGATCCCCGGGTACGCGGCCGTGCTGAGCGCCTTCCCGGCGTCGGTGCGCTGGCTGCGCCCCGTACTGCTGGCGCGCTACCGCTCCACCAAGAAGGCGCTGGCGGTGACGACGTTCCTGGACAGGGTCTAGAGGGACGTTCCCGGACAGGGTCTAGAGGAAAGGTGGTCTGGACGGTAAGTCCGGCTCTGCCCTGCCCAGCACGTCGTCCTGAACGAAGGTGGTCAGCTGCCGGAGCCGCGCGAACGGGCGTGCAGCGTTCGCGCGACCCTCGGGCCCAGCCAGCGCTTGAGCTTGCGCAGCGCCTCCAGCTGCTCGGCCGCCCTGTCGATCCGGTAGTACAGCTGGGGCGGGATGTGCGGCAGCAGCGGGGAGTGCCGCTGCCCGAGCAGCGCGAACATCTGCGCCGGGGCGAGATGGATATAGCGCGGAAGGTTCTCGTACCACTGGGCGCTGTAGCGGGCCGCGCTCTGGACGGGGAGGAGGGCGGACCTCCGTTCCCGCTCGTACTGGACGAGGGCGTGCCGCAGTTCCGGGCGTACGCCGTTTCCGTCGTGTCCGCGCTGCCCGTCGTGTCCGCGCAGCGCGCCCGCGAGTGCGATGGCGTCCTCCAGCGCGAGTGTGGTGCCCGCGCCGATGGAGTAGTGCGTGGTGTGGGCGGCGTCGCCGAGCAGGACGAGATTGCCGTGGTGCCAGGTCCGGTTGGTCAGGGTGCGGAAGTTCAGCCACTGCGCGCTGCCGTCGGCGTGCGCCCGGCCGATCAGCCGGTGCCCGTCCAGCGGTCCGGCGAAGAGTCGCTCCAGCAGGGCCAGACCGTCCGCCTCGCTCGCCTT
This sequence comes from Streptomyces scopuliridis RB72, assembly GCF_000718095.1. Lineage (GTDB taxonomy): Bacteria > Actinomycetota > Actinomycetes > Streptomycetales > Streptomycetaceae > Streptomyces > Streptomyces scopuliridis. The sequence continues at coordinate 95,154 of NZ_JOEI01000016.1, forward strand.
GTCGAGCCCGAGGCCCTTCCAGGTCTCGGGGGAGCACTCGACGATGCAGGTGCTCCCGTCCTCGCTGAACCCGTAGGCGTAGCACCAGATCCAGCCGTGCCCGGTCTCCACGAAGGCGAAGGTGAAGGAGTCGAAGATCTTGGTCGTGCCGAGCCAGATGTAGGTGTTGCGCCCGGCCGTGGCCTCGGTGCCGAAGTGTCCGGCGTGGCGCTCGCGCAGTGCGCTGCCGACCCCGTCGCAGGCCACGACCAGGTCGGCGTCGGGGAGTTCGGCCGCGTCGGCGACCGGGTGCTCGAACTCGACGCGTACGCCGAGGGAACGGGCCCGCTCGGCGAGGATGTCGAGCAGCCGGCGGCGGCCGATACCGAAGCCCGTGTCGCCGTGGTGCACCGTCTTCCGCTCGCCGACGTGTGCGACCCCGTCGCTCCAGCGGACCGAGCTCTCGCTGATGGCGACCGCGGATTCCGGGTCGTGGACATGGAGCTTGTCGATCAGGCTGCCCCAGTAGGTCACGCCCCAGCCGTAGGTGGACCCGGCCGCGTTCCGTTCGTGGACGGTGATGTCATGGGAGGGGTTCTGCCGTTTCATCAGGATCGAGAAGTACAGGCCGGCGGGCCCGCCGCCGACGCATGCGACCTTCACAGGTGCTCCCGGTTGTCCCGTTGTGACGCAAAGTGATCAATGGTGGACGAAGAGTAGCAGGGCGTGAGTGTCTTCCGGTGTGATCGCAGGCGTGACGCGGTGGCCTGCGCGGGTCGAGGTGGCGGGCCGGCGTGGGTCGGTGTCGTCGGCTTCGCGTTGGCTCGGTCCGGGCTTGTTGTGCGGTCGCCCCGTACGGGATACTTCTACAGCGCTGTAGAAGTCGATCCGCATCCGTTACCGGGAGAGAGCAGACCTGATGTTCGGCTTGAGTGAACTGGCCCTGATCCTCATCGTCATCGCGGTGGTCGTCGGGGTGAAGAAGCTCCCTGAGCTGACCCGCTCCGCCGGCAAGGCCGCCCGCATCCTCAAGAGCGAGACGAAGGCGCTCAAGGAGGAGGGCAAGGAGGAAGGCAAGGCGGGGGACAAGGCGGAGGGCAGGGCGCCCGACGCCGCCGCGCCGGGGGAGCGTCGTGTCGTCACCGGCACCATCGTCGATCGGGACGACCCGCCCGTGCGGGATTCCCGCGAGAAGCCGTAGCTCTAGACTGAACCGCTGGTTCGGGCCTTCGGGCCCTCAGACATGAGGACATTCGGGTTGACGGGGTGACGGCCCACGCGGGACGGGAGAGCGATCGTGACGGCAGGTGGGCCGGCGGGTGCCGGCGGTTTCGAGGACCCTCCTGCCGAAGTGCTGGCCGAGGCCGCCGCCGCGTTCGGGCTGCTGGCGTCGTCGGCGCGGCTGCACATCGTGTGGGTCCTGGCCCAGGGCGAGAGCGATGTGACCGGACTCGCCGAGCGCGTGGGCGGGGCACTGCCCGCCGTCAGCCAGCATCTGACCAAGCTGAAGCTGGCCGGTCTCGTACGGTCGCGGCGCGAGGGCCGTCGCCAGGTGTACTTCGTCGACGATCCGGATGTCGTGACCGTGGTCCGGCTGATGGTCGGCCAGCTGGCCGACCGCGCGGCGCACGCTCCGGCACGGCGCGTCCGCGACATCACGGCCTGAGTCCGCGGTGCCCGACTCGGTGGCGTCCGATTCCGTGGCGTCCGGGCCGGATGTGGCCGGGGCGGGCGTGGCCGGGACGGACGTGTTTACGGCGGCCGGGTCCGGGCCGGGGTCCGGTGCCGACCGTGGTCCCACGGACCCGTGGGCGCCGGGCGCGGGCGGCACCCCGCCCGATCTGACCGCGCTCACCTCGCTCCAGGTGCTGCGGCGGCTGGACAGCGGGCCGCGCGGGCTGACGGACGCGCAGGCCGAGGAGCGGCTGCTCCGGTACGGCGAGAACGCGGTTCCGGAGTGGCGTACGGCGTCCTGGCCGCGGCGTTTCGTACGGAGCGTGCGGGATCCGTTCACCGCCGTACTGCTCTGTCTCGGGGTGGTGTCGGCCACCGTCTCCGCCTGGGGCACCGCCCTGGTGATCCTTTCGCTGGTCGTGGTCAGCTGTCTGCTGCGCTCGTCCGGGGAGCACCGGGCGGACCGGTCCATGGCCGCGCTGCGCGAGCTGGTGGCCACGACGGCGACGGTGCTGCGGCGCGGAGGTGATGGACGTGAGGGCGGTGACGGGCGGGACGGGGGCGGTGCGCGTGATGGGGGCGGCTCGCGGCCCAGGGAGATTCCGGTCGACCAGCTGGTGCCGGGCGATGTGATCCGTCTCGGCCCCGGCGATCTGGTGCCCGCCGACGTACTGCTCCTGCGCGCGAGCGGGCTGACCGTACATCAGGCGGCGCTGACGGGGGAGTCGGCGCCGGTCGCCAAGTACGCCGTCGATACGCCGGGCCTGCCCGGTCTGCCGGGGGCCGGGGGAGACGACCCGGCCGCGCAGGACGACGCCGGGGACGGCGGCGCCCGTACGCCCGCGGCCGGCGAGGCGTTCGCGGGGGTGTTCGCGCAGCCGCGGCTGTGTTTCCAGGGCAGCAGCGTGGCCTCCGGCAGCGGCACCGCCGTCGTCGTGGCGACCGGGACACGTACGCGGTTCGGCGCCGCGCGCAGCCGGCCGGGGCGCCGTACGGCCAGCGCCTTCGACCGGCAGGTGAACGGGATCTCGTGGGTCCTCATCCGGTTCATGCTGCTCACCCCGCCGCTCGTCCTGATGGCCAACGCCGCCCTGCGCGGCCGGGGCCTGGAGACGCTTCCCTTCGCGGTCGCGGTCGCCGTCGGTCTCACTCCCGAGATGCTGCCGGTCATCGTCACCACCGCCCTGGCCCGTGGCGCCTCACGCCTCGCGCGCCACCACGCGGTCATCGTCAAACGCCTGCCCGCGCTGCACGACCTGGGCGCCGTTGATGTCCTGTTCCTGGACAAGACGGGCACTCTCACCCAGGACCGGCCGGTGGTCGGCGGGGCGATGGACGCGTACGGCGACCCCGACCCCGAGGTGCTGCGCTGGGCCGCCGTCAACGCCTGGTGGACCCTGCAACTGGCCGATCTTCCCGCCCCGGACGCCCTCGACGAGGCGATCCTGGACGCGGCGGACGAGGCGGATCCGGCGCGGTACGAGGGCGTCGCGGCCCTCCCGTTCGATCCCGTACGCCGCCTCTCCACCGCGGTCGTACGACGGCCGGGCCGCCTCGGCACGCACACCCTCGTCGTCAAGGGGGCGGTGGAGGCCGTACTCCAGCGGTGCGCGCTCGACGACGAGGAACGCAACCGGCTCTCCGCGCTGGCCGCCCGCGAGGCGGACCGCGGCCTGCGGCTGCTCGCGGTCGCCACGGCGGAACGGCCCGCCCGCCATCGTGACTACACCCCGGCCGACGAGCGCGGACTCGACTTCCTGGGCTTCGTCGCACTGCACGACGCGCTCGCTCCGACCGCCGCCGAGGCGCTGAAGGTGCTGGCCGCGCGCGGCGTCTCGGTCAAGATCCTGACGGGCGACCACCCGGGCACGGCGGCCCGCGCGTGTCTGGACCTGGGCCTCGACACGGCCGTCGGCGACCTCGCGCCCGGCGGCGACGATCTCACGGGCGCCGACGATCTCACGGGCGCCGACGATCTCCCGGGCGCCGGTGAGGTCATCACCGCGGAACGGCTCGACGCCCTCACCGACGCGGAACTCGCCGAGGTCGCCCGGCGCACCACCGTCTTCGCGCGCTGCACACCCGAGCACAAGGCCCGTATCGTCGCCGCCGTCCGCGCCGACGGTCATACCACCGGCTTCCTCGGCGACGGTGTCAACGACCTGCCCGCGCTGTACGCCGCCGATGTCGGGATATGCCCGCGCGACGCCGTCGATGTCGTCCGTGAGTCCACCGATGTCGTGCTCGCGCGGAAGGACCTCACCGCGATCGAGCACGCGATCGGCGCCGGGCGCCATTCGAGCGGCAATATCGCCACGTATCTGCGGATCACGCTCTCCTCCAACCTCGGCAATGTCATCGCGATGCTCGTCGCGGGGCTGCTGCTGCCGTTCCTGCCGATGCTTCCGGCCCAGGTCCTCGTACAGAACCTGTGCTTCGACGCCGCGCAGCTCGCCTTCGCGTACGACCGGCCGCGGCCCGAGGCGCTGCGCAGGCCGACGGAGCTGCGGTCCCGGGCGTTCTTCCGGTTCATCACGGGCTTCGGGCTCATCAACGCCCTCGCGGACCTGGCGACGTTCGTGGTGCTCGCGTTGGCCCTGCACACCGCGGTCGACGTGGGCAGCCAGGCGGAGTTCCACTCCGGGTGGTTCACCGAGAACCTGCTCACCCAGGCGCTGGTGATGCTGCTGTTGCGTACGAGCGCACGCCCCGCGTCCGGCCGGCGGGCCCCGAGCCCCGTCCGCTGGGCCGCCGCCGGGCTGGCTGTGACCGGGCTGCTGCTGCCGCTCTCGCCGCTCGGGCCGATCCTGGGCATGCCCGCCCTGCCGGGGCTCTACTACGTACTGCTCGGCGCCGTGCTCGGGCTGTACGCGGCAGGGCTGGTCTTCGCGCGGGGGCGTATCGGCGGGGCGCAGCTATAGCCGCTCCTACGGCTGAGCGCGGCTATAGCGGTGCTCAGCCGTAGGAGAGGTTCGCGCAGGGGTCGTCGTCGGCGGAGCGTGCGCCATCGGCCACGGCCGACGGGAGTGGGCCGGGCTGCGCCGGTCCCGGTTCCGCCGGGCTGTACGACGTTCCGAGGATGACGTTGATCCCCCCAGCCGTCTCCGTGGCGGACGCCGAGGTGAGCCGCGCGCCCGGGAAGAGGCGTTCGACGGTCCGCGCCTTCTCCTCCTGGCCGGGGCCGTACTCGATCACCGTGGTCGCGTGGTCCTGGGTGCTCGCGGTCGCGGTGCCGGTGACGGTGAAGCCGTGGTCGGTGAGCGTACGGGCGGCACGGGCGGCGAGCCCCGTGACCGTGGTGCCGTTGTAGACCGCGACGTCGATGCCCGCGCCCGAGACGGCGCCGGCGGCGCTCGGCGTGGCGGAGGGGCCCGCGGCCTTCTGGTCCTTCTTGCCGCTGGCGTCCGCGCCGTCGATCGTACGGTCGGCCCGCAGCGCCGCCCAGAGCGCGGACGCGTCAGGCTCGACGATCGCGACGCGCGCCCCCTCGTAACGCCAGGGAATCGTCACGAACTTGGTGTTGTGCAGATCGATGTCCTTCAGCGACATCGCGAAGCCGAGCAGCTTGTCGGCGGAACCGAGCCCCGGGTCGACGGTCATGGACTGGGTGGCCGCGTCCGCGAGTGGCAGCAGCTTGGCGGGCGTCAGCCCCTGTTCCTTGATCTTCTTCAGCAGGCTCGCGACAAAGGCCTGCTGCCGCTTGATCCGCCCGATGTCGGAGCCATCGCCCATGCCGTGCCGGATCCGTACGTAATCCAGCGCCTTCTGCCCCGAGACGGTCTGGGTGCCCTTGGCGAAGATGCGCTCGCCACGGGTGGCGCGGTTGGGGTTGAGGTCCTTCTGGTAGATGTCCTGCGGGACACACACCTGTACGCCGCCGACGACATCGGTCAGTCGGGAGAAGCCCTTGAAGTCGACGACGACGGTGTGATCGACGCGCAGTCCGGTGAGCTTCTCGATGGTGTTCTGGGTGCAGGCGGGGTTGCCCTTGACCGTCTGCCCCACGGAGAACGCCGCGTTGAACATCGCGTTGTTCTGCGGCTTCGTCCAACTGCCGTCCGGCAGCCGGCAGGGCGGGATGTCCAGGAGGGTGTCGCGCGGAATGGACACGGCGACGGCGTGCCGGTGGTCGGCGTACACGTGCAGCAGGAACGCGGTGTCGGAACGGCCGACGTCGTCCTTGCTCCCGCCGCCCAGCTCGCTGTTCCCGCCGGTGCGCGCGTCCGAGCCGATGACCAGGACGTTCTGGCCCTTCGACGTGCCCGACGGCCGGTTGTCGGAGAGTCCGCCGGCGCTGAAGGTGTCGATGTTTCCGGTGAGCTTGAGATAGATCCAGCCGACACCGGCCGAGGCGAGCACGACGAGGGACAGGGCTATCCCGAGGGTGAGCCGCAATCGGCTTCCCCTTCCACTCCTTCTGCGCCGGCCGCCTGCCATATGTGCACCTTCCCATGGTTGTACAGTTGCGCAATGTAGCAACTTATAGGTCCATGGTTCGACGAGAGGAAGGCGGGGCGGAAATGTTGCGTAACGGGTTGGAGCCTTGGCACCTGCTGATCGTGGCGATCGTGATCATCGTGCTGTTCGGCTCGAAGAGGCTGCCGGACGCCGCGCGTGCCGTGGGCAAGTCCATGCGCATTCTCAAGAGCGAGACGAAGGCGATGAAGGAGGAGGGGGAGGGTGCCGCGCACCCTGCCCCCTCCGCTCAGGCGTCCTCCGCTCAGGCGTCCTCCGCTCAGGCGTCCTCCGCTCAGGCGTCCTCCGCTCAGGCGTCCTCCACCCAGGCGTCTCCTGCTCGGGCGTCCTCTGTTGAGGCCCCGGTGGCCGCTGCGCGTCCAGCCGCTGCGGAAGGCGCCGACGCGGCCCGTTGAGCGTGCGGCCCGGCTCAGGGGCTGGCTCTGTCGATCCCGTACCGCAGCGGCTCACGCTGTACGCGTGGGTCCCGCCGGTATACGTACACGGCCTCCGCCTGCGCGCCGCCCGCCGGTCCTTCCAGCTCGCAGGGGTATGTCACCTGCACCACGGACGGCCGGTCGGCGACCCGCATCCGTATGCCGTCCGCGGGCCCGCCGTCGAGCACCGCGGTTTCCCATTCCGTCCTGCCCGGATCCCTGCCCTGATCATTCATGCGAACACTTTAAGGGTTGCGCAAGTTTAGAACTATGGCGGGATCCGGACACGGACGTGCCTACAGGGTGCGCTCCAGCCGGTCCGCCATCAGCTTGATGAAGCGCGAGGGGTCACTGAGCTCGCCGCCGTCGGCCAGGAGGGCCATCCCGTAGAGGAGTTCGGCCGCCTCGGCGAGTCCCGCGTCGGCGTCCCGCTCGGTGTGCGCCGTCCGCAACCCGGTGACCAGCGGGTGTGTGGGGTTGAGTTCGAGGATGCGCTTGATGTGCGGCACCTCCTGGCCCATGGCGCGATACATGTTCTCCAGGGCGGGCGTCACATCGTGGGTGTCCCCGACGATGCACGCGGGCGAGACGGTGAGCCGGGACGAGAGCCGTACCTCCTTCACGCTCTCGCTCAGCTCCTTCGTCATCCACGTCAGCAGGCCGGCGAACTCCTGCTGCCGCTTCTCGCGTTCGGCCTCGACCTCCTTCTTCTCCTCCTCGGTGTCGAGATCGACTTCCCCCTTGGCGATCGACCGGAGCTGCTTGCCGTCGAATTCCGGTACGGACTGGACCCACACCTCGTCGACCGGGTCGGTCAGCAGCAGCACCTCGAAGCCCTTGGCCTGGAAGGCTTCCATGTGCGGTGAACTCTCGATGGCCGAGCGCGACTCGCCCGTCATATAGAAGATGTGCTGCTGACCCTCCTTCATACGGTCCACGTACTGCCGGAGAGTGGTCAGCCCCTCCTTGTCCTGGGTCGACGCGAACGAGGAGACGCCGAGGATCGCGTCGCGGTTCTCGAAGTCGCTGAGAAGCCCTTCCTTCAGGACCCGGCCGAATTCCTTCCAGAACGTCGCGTAGCGCTCCGGATTGCCGGACATCATGTCCTTCAGCGTCGACAGCACCTTCTTGACGAGGCGACGGTGCATCAACTGGATCTGACGGTCCTGCTGAAGGATTTCCCGCGACACATTGAGCGAGAGGTCCTGCGCGTCGACAACGCCCTTGACGAAGCGGAGGTATTCGGGCATGAGCGCTTCGCAGTCGTCCATGATGAACACGCGCTTCACATAGAGCTGAACTCCGCGCTTGTGCCCCTGCATGAACAGGTCCTGGGGCGGGTGGGACGGGATGAAGAGCAGCGCCTGGTATTCGAACGTGCCCTCCGCCTGCATACGGATGGTTTCGAGCGGGTCGTTCCAGTCGTGACTGATGTGCTTGTACAGCTCGCTGTACTCGTCATCGGTCACCTCGTCCCTGGACCGGGCCCACAGCGCCTTCATCGAGTTGACCGTCTCGACCTCGCGGGGGCTGTCGCCGTTCCCGTCGCCGTCCTCGCCGGTGGATTCCGTGGATTCCGCGGACTCCTTGGCCATCTTGATGGGCCAGGTGATGAAGTCCGAGTACCGCTTGACGATTTCCCTGATCTTCCACGCGGACGTGTAGTCGAAGAGCTTGTCCTCGATGTCCTCGGGCTTGAGCCGCAGCGTCACCGACGTACCCTGCGGCGCGTCGTCGACCGTCTCGACGGTATACGTACCCTCACCGCTCGATTCCCAGCGCGTCCCCCGGCTCTCTCCCGCCCGCCTGGTCAGCAGCGTGACCTCATCGGCCACCATGAAGCTTGAGTAGAACCCCACGCCGAACTGCCCGATGAGTTCCTCGGAAGCGGATGCGTCCTTGGCCTCCTTCAACTCCTTCAGGAACTTCGCGGTGCCGGAATTCGCGATCGTCCCGATGAGCTGCACCACTTCGTCGTGCGACATCCCGATGCCATTGTCGCGTACGGTGAGCGTGCGCTGCTCCTTGTCGACCTCGATGCCGATGTGGAGATCCGACACGTCTTCGCCCAGCTCGTCGTTGCGGAGGGATTCCAGCCGCAACTTGTCCAAGGCGTCGGAGGCGTTGGAGATGAGCTCGCGCAGAAATACGTCCTTGTTCGAGTAGATCGAATGGATCATCATCTGCAGGAGTTGACGCGCTTCTACCTGGAACTCGAATGTCTCGATAGGCATGTTGCCCGGATTCCTTCCCCGATTACTCGTCAGCGCCAATGCAGTGGGCCGCCCCACATGGTATCCAGCCGCCGCGACGCTCACAGGGCGTGCGGCGATCCCCGGTCCCTCGCCCCCACTGTCAGACCGGGATGGAAGGATTGCCCCTGTTGGCCACTTGCGGGGTGAGTTGGGCGGAGGTGCGGTGTGAACTGCGACGCGTGCACGGGGGTCCGCACGGGCGGTGGATCGCGAGTTTGGGGATGGCCCACTGCGATACCTGCGAGGAGGCGGGTGCCGGACACCCCTCGCGCGCCCCGGTACTCCTCGGCGACGTCCTGGCCACCGCCTCCGACGCGATGGCGTACGCGGACCGGAGGGGCCGTACGATCCCGAGCCCGCCTGCGGGAGGAGGACCCCGAACTCGCCGACCGGGTCGTCGAGGGCGACCTGACGCTGGCCGGCGTGTGGGCGGAGCGCACCAAACGCGTTGAGGAGGACAAGCGGCAGCGGCCGGGTGGCCACCCGGCCGCTGGACGAGCTGGCCCCGCCGGGCGGGGTATCCGGGTGGCTCATCAAGCAGCAGGCCACCCCGCTTCGCCCATGCGCCATCCGTCGGTTGACACGCCCCACCGATGCGAGATCCACTCGCCTGGCAAGCTGGCATGGGGCCGACGCGTCCTTGCCGGCCGCAGGGGCTGAAGGTCGAACCCGGGGATGGTGGCAGATCGGGAGAGGAAGGGCGCACGTATTGGCCGTCCGTGTCAGCAGCCACCTCGCGCTGCAGCGCACCTCACTCGCGCGTGTGCTCCACCGCTTCCCCGTGATGTGCCGGCCGCTGCCTGCGCGGGAGAGGATCGGGAGCCGCCTGGGAGCCAGACTCCGAGGTCGGCTCCCAAAACGGCCCATGGAACCACTCAGGGGCCCGACCCACTAAGTGGATCAGGCCCCTGACCTGGTACTTCACTGTCGGGGTGGCGGGATTTGAACCCACGACCTCTTCGTCCCGAAGCAACTTGGGCTGGGGCGTTGCCTTGGGCTGGTGTGGGCCTGAGCTGTACTGATGGTCCGCTGGTGTTCGTAGTCGTTCGCCGGTGTCCGTTGGCGTTGTCACGCAGTTAGACGCTCACACGGCGGACGTGGCACGAGCTTTCGTCGCCTGCGAACCACAAGCAACTTCCTGGCGTGGCCGCGCACTCTTCCAGCATCGTTGCAAGGTCGTCCAGAGCGGCGAGCTGATCCATCAACATATCCCCGTACGGATCGACGGCAGTGAGTCTCCCTGGGACTCTGAGGAGTTGGAGTGAGCCGAGCGCTCGGCCAGCGCGTCGCCATGCCCGTGTCGCAGGAAGGTCGCGCGGGACTTGCGCCAGTTGTTGCGAGTCGGCCGCGATGAGTGCAGCTCCAGATCAATCCCCATGCCTCATGATGCGCACGTTGCGCCGCTGGACGGTCGCAGCTCATCGAGACGGTCATCATCTGCCCTCGCGTGCATGCCGAAGGCTCCTCGCTCCCTCACGGGTGTCTTCTTGCCCTGGGTCTTGCCGGGGATCTTGGTGAGCTGGGTTTTCGCTGGTCAAAGGCGGTGTACTTGTGCGCCTAGTGGTCGTCGTTGGTCATCCTTGGGCACTGTTGAGCGGCCTCGGACGGCCCACAGACGGCCCAGACAACCACCTGCCTCAGAACAGCACGCCAGCGGGCAGTTCGCCACTTCCACGATTCGCGCCCGACCAGCGCACGGCAGTGGGAAGCTGCGGCTATGCAGAAGGTGACTGAGGCGCTTGCAGAGTGGGTACCGGCGGCTGTACCTGCCTACGACCAGAGGCTGTATCCCCACCAGTACGCCATGGACTTCCTCACCGGTGCCGGTCGCACGGTCATTCCGCAAGAGATCCGGCATCGGGTCGATCGTATGGTCATGACCACGCCCAACGCGAAGGGTCAGCAACGGAAGAGGAGGCACCCGGACCGCTTCATGGCACGTCTGATGTTGAACGCCTGGCTGGACGAGACCGGCGAGGACGAGGGTGCTGTGTACCGGGCGCTGGCGGACAAATATCTGGACGCTCACGGCATGTCACGCCCGTAGCGCTTCCCTAGCCTCGCCGTTCCACTCGGGACACGCCTTTGAGGCCAGTGAACTTGGGCGTTTCCGCGTGGAGCCAAGAGCTTGACGTAAGCCCCCTAGCGTAGTGAAGTTGTCAGATGACTCAGCATGAAAAGGTAGACGTGCAACTAGAAAGCCAAATTGCGGCTAGGGCAAAAGAGATTCACACCGATGGATACCCTATGTCGATCGGGGAAGTCCTCTCGCTGTATAGGGATGGAGATATCGACGTCCATCCCGAGTTTCAGCGCATTTTCAGGTGGAATAGCGACCAGAAATCACGATTGATTGAGTCAATCCTGCTCGGCATTCCAGTTCCGCCTATTTTCGTTTCACAGCGAGCGGATGGGGTCTGGGATGTTATTGATGGGGTGCAGCGACTCTCGACAATCTTTGAGTTTGTTGGCGTTTACCGAGATCAAGAAGATCGCCTAATCCCTCCCTTTGTCCTCAAGGCGACGGAGTACCTTCCAGCTCTCGATAACTACTCCTGGGAAGTTTCTTCGGGTGGTAGCAAGGTGTTCACTGACGCCATGAGAAGGGATGTTAAGCGGGCGAAGCTTGAGTTCCGCATTATCAGAAAAGAATCTGACGAGAACGCTAAGTATGACCTGTTCCAACGCCTAAACTCTGGCGCTCAACTCTCACCACAGGAGGCAAGAAATTGCCTCCTTGTCATGTTGAATTCGGAAATGTATACCGAAATCGCTAAACTCGCGGATAATTCTGACTTTGTAGCCGCAATCCCGCTCTCGGATCGACAGGAAAATCAAGCCTACAGGCAAGAGCTAGTCCTGCGATTCTTCTGTCAGGCTGATTTCTCTGGATCGCGAACTGATCTTACGATTGAATACGGAGAGTATCTTACTCGCTGGATGCGGGAGGCTGCGACGAAGCACAGAACCGACACGTCGCCAATCCGGGCCGACCTATTCAACAGGACTTTTCGACTGCTCAATGAGACCCTGGGTGAAGACACCTTCCGTCGTTTTAACGGAACAAAGAGCCTGGGGCCATTCTCGATTGCATGCTTCGAGTTCGTGACCTCGGGAGTCTCTGCGAATATCGACAATTGGGAGAGCAGTAAGGATGCTCTGGCGGATCGCATCCATTCTGTTTGGTCCGCTCCTGAGTTCCGGGAAAATTCAGGGACTGGTATCAGTCCGCGGACACGTGTTCCCAGGATGGTTCTGAACTCGCGCCGCTACTTTGCTACGGCTGACTAGTCGTGGCTGTCCGGACGGTAAGCGAGCTCGAAGATCGCTTGGATGCTGCTTTGGCCTGGCGGCGCATTGAACTCCAGGCACTGAAGTCCCAAATCAGGACGGCTTATAAGAACTCCACCCACTCGCCTTTAACACGGGCGCTGTCCAGAAGTGGCATAGCACTTCTTTACGCCCACTGGGAAGGGTACGTCAGAGAGGCATGCCAAGCGTACGTCGACTTTGTCGCAAAGAGGCGCCTAAAGGTAACCGAGCTGAATGACGGCTTCCTGAAAGTGGTACTCAATCAGCTCAACAAGAGATCAGCGGCCGGAGATGAGGCGGCTGTGGTTGCGCTGATGGAAGCCGTCCGTACCCCCGATAATACTAGAGCACGCATCCCGAAGGACAGCATCGTCGATACGAAGTCAAACCTTCGCTCGTCTGTTCTGGGCGAAATCTTGAGCTGTATCGGATTCGATCCTGACGGGTTTAGTACGAAGAACAATCTAATCGACAAGACTTTGTGTGACGGACGGAATGCAATTGCCCATGGCAGGGACTACTATCCAAACCCTGATGAATTCGACTCCTTGCATGATGAAGTGATGGTCATGCTGGAAGAGATTCGGGACACAATCCTCTTGCATGCCAGAGGCCAGATGTACAGGAGAGTCGGCTAGCGCGAAATCCGCGAGGCAGCCTTGGTGCCAGTGTCAACCCAAGGTCGGTGGAGCGGCTTTGGGGTGGCGCTGCTTTGGTGCGAGTGATCTTGGCCCCGTAAGCTTCCGGGGCGTCGGGCAGTCTGTGGACTTGCCCGGTAAAGCACGACGTTGGGGCCAAGATCTTAGAGGATGTCTCACGTGGTGAGTTTTGCGAGTCTCTTGTAGCAGGTGAGGGCTGCAGCGAGGCCGAGGAAGGCGAGGAAGTGGCTGCCTTTTCGTTCGTACCGGACAGTGAGGCGCCGGTAGCCAAAGAGCCAGGCGATCGACCGCTCGATCTTCCAGCGGTGCCGGCCAAGGCGCTCACCGGACTCGATGCCGGGCCGGGCGATCCGAGGAACGAGGCGGCGATCGCGGAGCCAGCGCAGGTGTTCCGCGGAGTAATACGCCTTATCCGCGCGGACCTTCACCGGTCGTCCGCGGCGGGGTCCGCGCCGGGAGCGGACGGCCGGTATCCCCAGGATGAGCGGCTTGAACGCCTGGCTGTCGTGCAGGTTCGCACCCGACACCGCCACGACCAGAGGCAGGCCCTGCCCCTCGGACAGCACGTGTAATTTGCTGCCCTTCTTACCGCGATCGACTGGATTCGGACCGGTCAGCGAGCCCCCCTTTTTGCCCGCACCGACGCGGCATCGACGATCGCGGACGACCAGTCCAACTCACCCCTGGCGCCGAGTTCGTCCAGCACCGCCCGGTGCAGTCTGCGCCACATCCCGGCCTCGGTCCACACGCTGAACCGACGGTGCGCGGTGGCCGGCGATACACCGAACGATTCCGGCAGATACCGCCACGCACACCCACTCGTCAGTATGTACGCCACAGCCGTGAACACCGCCCGCTCGTCACGCGGAGCGGTCCCGCCACCTTGCGGTCGAGCCGCGAACGACGGCAGTAGCGGGGCGACCAGCTCCCAGAGCTCATCAGGAACCAGACGCTTCGACAGATCAGCCCTCACCGCCGCCATCATGCCGCTCGAACCTCAAGTCACTTGGCACAGCCCTCTATGCCTTGGCCGATGCGGCCGATCTGGCGGCCTGCTCGATCTTCGCGTAGTAGGCGGCGCGGGCTTCCTCATCGATCTGCATCTCATGTTCGGGGCGCATTCCGGTTCGGCCGTCGACGCCTTCGCGCAGGATGTCGGCGTGCCCGGCATGCCGGTTGGTCTCGCCGAGGACGTGGACCATGACGGCGAACAGGTTCGTGTTGGAATGAGGCTCCGGCCACCACGGCACGTGGCCGGGGGCATCGAGGGGAAGCTCGTTGATCCTCGCGTCCGAGTGTTCCCACGTGCGCCGGTAGAAATCGATGATCTGATCGCGGGTCTCGTCCTCAGTCGCCCACAGATCGCTGCCGTCGTTGTCCTGCCACCGGGGCAGCGGTTCCGGGGAAGGGCGGTCGAAGACCTCGCCAAAGTACCTGGCCTCGACGCTGGCCACGTGTTTGACCAGGCCGAGGAGGTTGCTTCCGGTCACTGTCAACGGTCGGCGGGTGTCGTATTCGGACAAGCCGTCGAGCTTCCAGACCAGCGCCTTGCGGTCCCGCCGCAGTCTCCCGTGCAGGTTGTCCTTCGCGAATTCATCGATCATGCGGCATGAGCCTGCCATGGGCTACTCGCGGCCTCAAGATCCCGTGCGTGGACCGCAACGACCGGAAGGGCCGAAGTCTGGCAATGGCCGGTGCCCTGAGCTGCCACAAGAAGCCGATGAACTTGCCACGTGAGGCAACGTCTTAGAGGCTCGCCCCAAAGTAGCTGCCTAAAGCCGTGCAGCCGACCGCCCCAGCCACGACGTGCCCCCGCTCTGACTTCACGCGGCTGATCGCTGTAGAGCGCGGCATGGGCGCTGGCCGGGCTGGAGCGGGACGAGGGCAGGAGCTCAGGGCCGGCCGGGGGCCGTGCCGCGCGCGGGGAGCGGAGCGAGCCGCCTTGAAACCGTAAAGAAAATTACGACTCACGCCGGCAATGTTTCGCGCGGTCGCCTCCGAGGGAACTACGGGCTACTCATTGGCCGGGGCGTTTTGGTCGCACGACACAAAGAGTCGCCCCGGCTCTCATGCCCCGAGGCCCTCCGAATCCTGGAGGACAGCTGGGGCCGCACATGATCCACAGCGGTCTGCAGGTGGGCAACGGTGAAACAGGGCCCCCGATGACAAGCTCAAGGAGGTTCTTCGGGATCACGAGGACGGGCTTGCCATCGCGCCCACGGGCTACACGGTGGAGAACGCGGTGAACGACTGGCTCATGTACGGGCTGGCTGGTCGGGACAAGGCCACCTTGGATGCCTGCACCATCCTCAGCCGCACGCATGTGATCCCGTCGATCGGGGCCCGCAAGCTCCGTGATCTGAGTGCTGAGGACGTGGATAGGTGGCTTGCCGTCAAGGCTCAGTCGCTCAGTACTCGCACCTTGCAGGGCATCCACTCGTGCTTGAACCGCGCGGTCAAGCGGGCCATGGCGCGCGACAAGGTGAAGCGCAACGTGGTGGAGTTGTGCTCCATTCCGAAGGGCCAACCGGGTCGGCCGTCAAAGGCGTTGACGTTCGCTCAGGCTGAGGCCGTCCTCCAAGCCGCGGCGGGCACGTCCATGCACGCGTACATCGTGCTGGCGCTGCTCACCGGTGCGCGCACAGAGGAACTGCGGGCGCTCACATGGGATCACGTCTTCTTGAAGGGGAGCCGGACGCGAGTCCACCCATCCCGCCGTACGTCGCGGTGTGGCGGTCGGTCCGTTCCGGCGGGGACACCAAGACCCGGAAGTCCCGGCGCACCCTCGCCCTGCCCGCCCGGTGCGTGGAAGTGCTCTGGCAGCACTGGGAAGACCAGGGCTGGGACCGGCTCGCCGCTGGCGACGACTGGGAGGAACACGGCCTGGTGTTCCCCTCTGCTGTCGGCAAGGAACTGGACTCCACCAACATACGGCGAGCCTTCCGCGCGGCTATCGACAAGGCGGAGGGAGCGAACGCGAAGGAGTGGACTCCGCGTGAGCTGCGGCACAGCTTCGTCTCGCTGCTCTCAGACAGTGGGGTCCCGCTCGAAGAGATCTCCCGGTTGGTCGGGCACTCCGGTACGGCCGTCACAGAGGAGGTCTACCGGAAGCAGATCCGCCCTGTGATCCAGACCGGCGCGGTCGCGATGGACGGCATCTTCAAGGCCGATCCGAACCGGTAGTCACGCAGTTAGTCACGCACAGCAGATCAGGGCCAGTGAGTCACGTGACTCACTGGCCCTGATCTGCTGCTTTGGCTGTCGGGGTGGCGGGATTTGAACCCACGACCTCTTCGTCCCGAACGAAGCGCGCTGCCAAGCTGCGCTACACCCCGATGTCGCCCGTGTCGCGGCGACATCGATTACTTTAGCCCACCGCTGGCCGGAGACGAAATCCGGTTTCGGGGCCCGACGGGGGCGGGAGGGGGGCGGAGCCCTGGTCATCAGGGGTGGGCCGTCAAGGTCAGGAGTGTGGCTTCCGGGGGGCAGGCGAAGCGGACCGGGGTGTAGCGGTTGGTGCCGCAGCCCGCCGAGACGTGGAGGTACGCGGTGTGGCCGCCTGAGCGGTGGGTGGAGAGGCCCTTGACGCGGTCCGTGTCGAGGTCGCAGTTGGTGACCAGCGCTCCGTAGAAGGGGATGCAGAGCTGGCCGCCGTGCGTGTGGCCCGCCAGGATCAGCGGGTAGCCGTCGGCGGTGAAGGAGTCCAGGGAGCGCAGGTACGGGGCGTGCACCACGCCGATCGAGAGGTCGGCGTCCGCCTCGGGGCCGCCCGCGACCCGCTCGTATCTGTCCCGCTTGATGTGCGGGTCATCCACGCCCGTGAAGGCGATCTCGTGGCCGTCGATCTTCAGCCGGCCCCGGGTGTTGGTCAGGCCCACCCAGCCCGCCGCGTCGAAGGCGTCGCGCATCGGCTCCCACGGGTTGTGCACCGCGTGGACGGCCGGGGCGTTGCCGTTCAGACCGTGCCGGCCCTGGGCCTTCTCGAAGAGGTAGCGGGCCGGATTGCGGAGCTTCGGGCCGTAGTAGTCGTTCGAGCCGAAGACATAGACACCCGGGAACTCCATCAGCGGGCCCAGCGCGTCCAGCACCTCCGGTACGCCCTCCGGGTCCGAGAGGTTGTCGCCGGTGTTGACCACGAAATCGGGGCGCAGCCCGGCCAGCGACTGGAGCCAGCGCTGTTTCTTCCGCTGTCCGCTCACCATATGGATATCGGAGACCTGGAGAACCCGCAGGTCACGCATGCCGCGCGGCAGCACGGGCACGGAGATCCGGCGCAACCGGAACGAGCGTGTTTCGAAGCCCGCGGCGTAGGCGAGGCCGGCCGCGCCGACTGCCGCGATGCCTGCGGTGATTTTCAGGGGGACCCCGTAGCGTGCGCGCATGCGCCCATCGTCGCAGACGCCGTACGGGCACGAAATCCGCGGGCGGGTCGGGCTCAGCACCTGCCACACTTGGCCTTATGACCAGCCTTAAGTCCAAGCTGAAGGAAGACCTCACCGAGGCCATCAGGGCGCGTGACGAGCTCCGCTCCGCCACGCTCCGGCTGACCCTCTCCGCGATCACCAAGGAGGAGGTCTCGGGCACGTCCGCGCGCGAGCTCTCCGACGACGAGGTGCAGAAAGTGATCGCCAAGGAGGCGAAGAAGCGCCGTGAGGCGGCGGAGGCATTCGCCCAGGGCGGCCGCGCCGAGCAGGCCGAGCGGGAGAAGGCGGAAGGCGTGCTCCTCGACGCGTATCTGCCGAAGCAGCTGACCGACGAGGAGCTGGCCACGATCGTCGCGCAGGCCGTCGAGGAGGCCAAGGGCGCCGGAGCCGAGGGCCCGCGCGCCATGGGCGCCGTCATGAAGATCGTGAACCCGAAGGTGGCCGGCCGCGCCGAGGGAGGCCGGGTGGCCGCCCTCGTGAAGCGCTCCCTCGCGGGCTAGATCCCAGCATTCGCGGGTTAGGTCCCAGTATTCGCAGGCTGGGCCCCGGTTCTTCGCAGGCCAGGCCAGGACAGGCTCCGGGCTCCGGGCCCCAGGCCCCAGGCCCCAGGCCCCAGGCCCCAGGCCCCAGGCCCCAGGCCCCAGGATCAGGCTAGGCCTCAGTATCGCGAGAAGGGGCGCTCCATCCCGTCGGATGGAGCGCCCCTTCGTCACTCAGCATTCAGCCACCGCGGTTTACGGGAAGCCCCCGCCGCCGTCCTGGCCGCCGTTGCCGTTCCCGCCGTTCCCATTGCCCTGGGACTGGCCGCCGCCGATCAGGTCCGGCGGGATCGAGATGTCCGGGAACGGATTCGTACCACCGTTGTCGCCCGGCTTGCCGTCGCCCCGGCCGCCGTTGCCCTGGCCCTGGTTGTCCCCGCCCGGCTTCTCGGGGTCCCGGCCCTTCGGTGCGTCCGGGATGTCGACCGTCGTGAAGCCGGGGGCGGGTTTGCCCTCCAGCGCGCCGGACACCGCGTCCTTCCAGATCGGACCCGGGACCTGACCACCGAAGACCTTGTCGTGGTACTCGCCCCCGATCGTGATGTTCTCCATCTCGACCTGCTGGGACGGGCTGCCGACCCAGACCGCGCCGGACATGTTCGGCGTGTAACCGACGAACCACGCGTTCTTACGGGCGTCCGTCGTACCCGTCTTACCGGCGTTGTCGCGGCTCGTCAGTCCGGCCGCCTCACCCGTACCGGAGTCGACCACACCCTTCAGCAGTGTGTTGATCGTGTCGGCGGTCCTCTCCGACATGGCCTGGGAGCAGCTCGACTCCGGCACCTTCAGGCTCTTGCCCGTCGCCGTCTTGATGGAGTCGATGGCGATGGGGGTGCAGTACGTGCCGCGGTTCGCGAAGGCCGCGTACGCGCTGGCCATCCGCAGCGGCGAGATGCCCTGTGAGCCCAGGGTGAGGGCCGACGGCGACTCGGGAAGCTTCTTGCCGTCGCCCTGGACCACGCCCAGCTTGGCGATCGTCTCCGTCACGGGGCAGAGACCGATTTGCCCTATCATCTGCACGAAGTACGTGTTGACGGACTTTTCCATCGCCTCCTTCAGCGCGTACGGCCCGACCTCCGACTCGTTCTCGTTCTCGGCCGTGTCGCCCTCCGTGTTGACCCACGGCTTGCCGCTGCACGTCTGGATCGAGGCCGGGTACGGCATCTGGTACGGCGCGGGATACGACTGTGTCGGCGGGACACCGCGCTCGATGGCCGCCGTCGCGAGGAACGGCTTGAAGGTCGAACCGGTCGGGAAGCCGTAGTTCGAGCCGCCCATCCCCTTGTCGACCGAGAAGTTGATCTGGGTCTCGTTCTTCCCGAAGCCGTACGGCTTGGACTGCCCCATGCCGAGGACCTTGCCGGTGCCTGGCTCGACCAGGGTCACCGCCGCGGCGACCTTGTCGCTCTGGTTGACATGGTCCTTTATCGACGCCTGTACCGAGCTCTGGGCCTTCGGATCGAGCGTCGTACGGATCGTCAGACCGCCCTGGTTCCAGACCTTGGCCCGCTCCTTGCGGTCCTTGCCGAAGACCGGGTCGGTCAGGAAGACCTCGCGTACGTAGTCACAGAAGAAGCCCGCCCCGGCGACGGCCGTGATGCAGCCGTTCGCGGGACGGCTCACCTTCAGCGTGATCGGCGTGGCCTTGGCGCGGTCGGCCTCCGCCTGGGAGATGTCGCGGACGTCGGCCATCCGCTGCAGCACGGTGTTGCGCCGCTTGGTGGCCTCCTCCTCGTCATTGACGGGGTCGTACCGGCTCGGCGACTGGACGATGCCCGCGAGCATCGCCGCCTCTTCGAGCTTCAGGTCCTTGGCCGGCTTGGAGAAGTAGCGCTGGGCGGCCGCCTCGATCCCGTAGGCCTGCTGCCCGAAGAAGGTGATGTTCAGATAGTTCTCAAGGATCTTCTTCTTGCCGAGCTCTTCCTCGACCTGGATGGCGTACTTCAGCTCCTGGATCTTGCGGCCCAGGGTCTGCTGGGTGGCCTGCGCGACCTTGTCCGGGTCGTCGCCGGCCTCTTCGACGAAGACGTTCTTGACGTACTGCTGGGTCAGCGTCGAGGCACCCTGGGCGACGCCGCCCGACTGTGCGTTGCGGTTGACCGCGCGCAGGACGCCCTTCAGGTCGATGGCCCCGTGCTCGTAGAAGCGCGAGTCCTCGATCGCGACGATCGCCTTCTGCATGTACGGGGAGATGTCCTTGAGCGGAACGACGGTACGGTCGCGTGAGTAGACCGTGGCGATACGGCCGCCCTGGGAGTCGAGGATCGTGGTCCGCTGACTCAGCGGCGGCGTCTTGAGGTTGGCGGGGATCTCGTCGAATCCCTCGACCGTCCCCTTGGCGGCGAGCCCCAGCGCCCCGAAGGCCGGCAGGGCGATTCCCGCGAGCACCGCTCCCGCGAGCACGCTGACACCGAGGAACTTGGCGGCCTGCTGGGTCCCGGTCAGACCCCCGCCCGAGCGCTTCTTTGGCATGAGGGCAGCCTACGTTCTCAATCGCCGGACACGCGTCAAGGCTCTGGCCTAAGCTGTCCCCAACTGTCACAGCAGTGCGGTTGTGTATCAAGCACCCGGCGTGAACTTTCCGTGAACCCGAAACACGGAAAATTGATGCCCGAATCCTCCGTACCTGGCATGAGATGCCCGTTGTGGCCCAAGTGAAATACCCGACTCTGTCGGATGTGCCGGTTATGCCCTCGGCTCACTCCCCTGGGTGATCTGCCGCGTACGCATAGTCCGTTCGGGCCATTCAAGATTGGGCCCGAAGGGGGTGTTGCGCTGTGCCCGCCTTCCGTAACGTCCTCAACTGGCAACGGTGAATATGCCGCTGCCGCCGTGGGGGAGCCTCGATTCGGGAGAGGACGGCGCCAGCATGGGCTGGGTAACCGACTGGAGTGCGCAGGCAGCTTGCCGCACTACCGATCCAGATGAACTGTTCGTGCAGGGTGCGGCGCAGAACAGGGCCAAGGCGGTGTGCACCGGATGCCCGGTGCGGACCGAATGCCTGGCTGACGCGCTGGACAATCGCGTCGAATTCGGCGTGTGGGGCGGAATGACCGAGCGCGAACGCCGCGCACTGCTGCGCAGGCGACCGACCGTCACCTCGTGGCGCCGGCTGCTTGAGACCGCGCGCACGGAGTACGAGCGCAGCGCGGGCCTGCTGCCCGTGGGCTTGGAGGATGACGAGACGTACGAGACGTACGCGGCGGTGGGGTAATCGGGGCAAACCGGAAGTCGGTCACCGCTAACCCCTGCTGAGGGCGCCACAACTCGGCGGTGAAGTGGACAGCGCTTCGGGTGTGTCGTGCCGAATTAATTCGGTGTGTCGAACACGGTGTGTCGAGCACGCCGTCTGTCGAGCACGCCGTCTGTTGAGCACGGCGTGTCAGGCATGGCGCGTCGAAGCGGTACCCCCGCGGCTCGCCGTACGGTGCTCAGCTCGTCGTGCCACCCGCCGCGAGGCGGTCCGCGATGGCCCTGAGCCCGGCAAGGTCATGAACGTCGCCGGGCAGGGCGGGGACCTCCGCCACCGCCACCTCGGGGTGCAGCGCGGTGAAGCGGTCGCGCGTGCGCTCTTCACGCGCGAGCACCTGCATCCGTTCGGCATGCAGGCGCAGCAGACCCGCCGTCAGCTGTTCCACAGTTGTGACAGACGCGACCGATTCGGGTGCGGCCGAGGCGGCGGGCAGGGTGGATGCGTCGGATTCGTCAGGTGCGGGGGCTTCAAGGGGCGGCTCGTGCGTCTCGGAGGCTTCGGGAGAAGAGCCTTCCGGGACTGCACTGCCACGACCCTGAGCATTCCCGGCCTCCTGATCCACAATGCGGCTGTCTTCAAGATTTTCCGCCGCGGCCCGCGCCCGCTCCGCCGACAGCCGCGCCGCCCCGCTCCCGTGGACGCGGTTGAGCACCAGCCCGGCCAGCGGCATCTCCTCGGCCGCCAGCCGCTCCACGAAGTACGCCGCCTCCCGCAAGGCGTCCCGCTCCGGCGCCGCGACCACCAGAAACGCCGTCCCCGGCGCCTGAAGCAGCCGGTACGTCGCGTCCGCGCGCGTACGGAACCCACCGAACATCGTGTCCATAGCGGTGATGAACGTCTGTACATCGCGCAGGAATTGGCCGCCGAGCAGCTTTCCCAGCGTGCCGGTCATCATCGACATACCGACATTCAGGAACTTCATCCCCGCCCGGCCGCCCATCTTGGCCGGCGCCATCAGCAGCCTGATGAACTTCCCGTCGAGAAAGGAACCGAGCCGCTTCGGCGCGTCCAGGAAGTCCAGCGCGGAGCGCGACGGCGGCGTGTCGACGATGATCAGGTCCCAGTCGTCGCGGGCCCGCAGCTGCCCCAGCTTCTCCATCGCCATGTACTCCTGCGTGCCCGCGAAGCCGGCCGACAGGGACTGGTAGAAGGGGTTCTCCAGGATGGCGCGGGCCCGGTCCGGGTCCGCGTGCGCCTCGACGATCTCGTCGAAGGTCCGCTTCATGTCGAGCATCATGGCGTGCAGTTCGCCGGGACCCCCGACGCCCTTCACCTGCCGCGGCGTGTTGTCGAGCGAGTCGATCCCCATCGACTGGGCCAGCCGGCGGGCCGGGTCGATGGTCAGGACGACCACCTTCCTGCCGCGCTCCGCCGCCCGTACGCCGAGAGCCGCCGCGGTCGTCGTCTTGCCGACGCCGCCCGAGCCGCAGCACACGACGATGCGGGTGGCCGGATCGTCGAGCAGCGGATCGATTTCGAGTGGGGCAGCCGCAGAGTCCAGGGTCATGCGAAGACCTCCCCGAGTTCCCGTAGCTCCCCCGCCAGCCGGTACAGACCGGCGAGATCCATTCCCTCGCCGACCAGGGGGAGTTCGTACGTGGGCAGCGCCAGCTTGGCCAGGACGGCTCGCTGATCGCGCTCCAGCTCCACGCGCTGCGCGTGCTCCGCCGCCTGGTCGAGCAGCGGCCCGACGAGCTTCGTGGGCGCGGGCACACCCGCCATGGCGAGGGCCTTGGCGACCTCCTTGCGGCGATCGCCGGCCGCGGCGCGTACGGCGGCCTCGTCCAGGAGATGCGGTCTGACCATGTTCACGATCACCTTGCCGACCCGCAGCTCCGCACCCCGCAGCTCGGCGATGCCGTCCGCGGTCTCCTGGACCGGCATCTCCTCCAGGAGCGTCACCAAATGCACGGCCGTCTCGGGCGACTTCAGGACCCGCATCACGGCCTGCGCCTGATTGTGTATCGGGCCGATCTTCGCCAGCCCTGCCACCTCGTCGTTCACATTGAGGAAGCGGGTGATGCGGCCGGTGGGCGGGGCGTCCATCACGACGTAGTCGTAGACGAAACGTCCCCTCTTGTCGCGCCTGCGGACCGCCTCGCACGCCTTGCCGGTCAGCAGCACGTCCCTGACCCCCGGCGCGATCGTCGTCGCGAAGTCGATCGCGCCGATCTTCTTGAGCGCCCGGCCCGCGCTGCCGAGCTTGTAGAACATCTGGAGATAGTCGAGGAGGGCGCGCTCGGCGTCGATGGCCAGCGCGAACACCTCGCCGCCGCCCGAGGCGACGGCGATCTTCCGCTCCTCGTACGGAAGGGCCTCCGTCTCGAAGAGCTGTGCGATGCCCTGTCTGCCCTCGACCTCGACGAGGAGCGTGCGCTTCCCCTCGGTGGCGAGGGCGAGCGCGAGGGCGGCGGCGACCGTCGTCTTACCGGTACCGCCCTTGCCGCTGACGACCTGGAGCCTGCTCACGTATTCGAGCCTAACCAGTCGGGCCGCGGGCTACGCACGAGGCCGCCACGCGGTACGACTACAGTCGCCTCCATGACCAAGTGGGAATACGCGACCGTGCCCCTTCTCGTGCACGCGACCAAGCAGATTCTGGACACCTGGGGCGAGGACGGCTGGGAGCTTGTCCAGGTCGTCCCCGGGCCGAACAACCCGGAGCAGCTGGTGGCCTATCTGAAGCGGGAGAAAGCCGCATGAGCGGAGCCGTCGAGGCCACCCTCGCCGAACTCGGGCTGAGGCTGCCCGAGGTCGTACCGCCGCTGGCGGCCTATCAGCCGGCCGTACTGTCCGGTGCGTACGTCTACACCGCGGGCCAGCTCCCGATGGTGGAGGGCAAGCTTCCGGTCACCGGCAAGGTCGGCGCCGAGGTCACCGCGGAGGAGGCCAAGGAACTGGCGGCCACCTGCGCGCTGAACGCCCTGGCCGCCGTGAAGTCCGTCATCGGCGATCTGGACCGCATCGCGCGCGTGGTGAAGGTCACGGGCTTCGTCGCCTCGGCCGCCGACTTCACCGGCCAGCCGGGTGTCCTCAACGGCGCGAGCGAGCTGCTCGGCCAGGTCCTCGGCGACAAGGGCGTGCACGCGCGCAGCGCCGTGGGCGTGGCGGTGCTGCCGCTGGACGCGCCGGTCGAGGTCGAGATCCAGGTGGAGCTGACAGAGGGCTGAGCGACGGCCGGGCGCGGGCCGTGGCTTATGGGCCGCGTTCTGCGCCTGGCGCTTCGCTGAAGATCCTGCCCGGTGCGGTGCGGTGCGGTGCGGTGCGGTGCGGTGCGGTGCGTGTATGTGGAGCGTGCCGGGCGGGATCGTTCTGTACGTGGTGCCGCAACACATGCCCTCCAGCGCCTCTCGAACATCCCCGCGCCAGCGCATAGCATCCGGCC
Source organism: Streptomyces scopuliridis RB72 (assembly GCF_000718095.1). Classification (GTDB taxonomy): domain Bacteria; phylum Actinomycetota; class Actinomycetes; order Streptomycetales; family Streptomycetaceae; genus Streptomyces; species Streptomyces scopuliridis. Next base: position 119,526 of record NZ_JOEI01000016.1, read on the forward strand.
ATGCCCAATGGTCAGTGGTACCCGCCCGAATGGCCCGTGCGGATCCGTGCCCTCGCCGCCGGTGAGATCACCGCGATGACTCCCCGGCGGGCCGCGACCGTGATGCTCCTGCGCGACGATCCCGGCGGCCTCGCCGTCCATATGCTGCGGCGCCGCGCCTCCATGGCGTTCGCCGCCGGCGCGTACGCATACCCCGGCGGCGGAGTCGATCCCCGGGACGACGACCGGACCGTCGGCTGGGCCGGCCCCGGTCGTGACGTATGGGCGCGACGGCTCGGCGTCGACGCCGCGTCCGCGCAGGCCATCGTGTGCGCGGCGGTCCGCGAGACCTACGAGGAGGCCGGTGTCCTGCTCGCCGGAGAGACGGCCGAGACCGTCGTCGGCGACACCACGGGCGACGACTGGGAGGCCGACCGCGACGCCCTCGCCGGACATGAGCTGTCGTTCGCCGACTTCCTCAACCGGCGCGGGCTGGTGCTGCGCAGCGATCTGCTCGGCGCGTGGGCCCGCTGGATCACCCCCGAGTTCGAACCGCGCCGCTATGACACCTGGTTCTTCGTGGCCGCGCTGCCTCCGGGCCAGCGGACCAGGAACACTTCCACGGAGGCCGACCGTACGGTGTGGATCCGACCGGCCGAGGCGACGGCGGCGTACGACAGGGGCGAGCTGCTGATGATGCCGCCGACCGTCGCGACGCTGCGTCAGCTCCAGCCGTACGGTACGGCCGACGAGGCGCTCGCCGGCTCCGACGGCCGCGATCTGACGCCCGTACTGGCGACGGCCCGGATGGAGGGCGAGGAGCTGGTGCTCAGCTGGCCCGGCCACGAGGAGTTCACCAAGCGCGTGGAACAGCGTCCGGGCGAGCAGCAGCAGAGCCCGAGCCAGAGCCCGAGCCAGAGCCCGAGTCCCCGTCAGAGCCCGAGCCCGAGTCCGAGCCAGGGCCAGGGCCAGGGCCAGGGTCACAGTCACAGTCCGTCCGGAGGCCCCCGATGACCGACGCCGCCGCCCTCCCGGGCCAGCCGCGCGGCGGGGTGCTCTCCGGCCCCGCCACGGCCCGCGCCATCAACGTCCTCGCCCCGAACGCCTCCGCGATGACCCTCGACGGCACCAACACCTGGATCGTCTCGGAGCCGGACTCGGAGTCGGCGGTCGTCATCGACCCGGGCCCGCTCGACGAACTCCACCTCAAAGCGGTCATCGACGTCGCGGAGAGAGCCGGGAAGCGGATCGCGCTGACCCTGCTCACCCATGGCCACCCGGACCACGCGGCCGGCGCGGCGCGCTTCGCCGCGCTCACCCGTACCCCTGTCCGCGCCCTGGACCCGGCGCTGCGCCTCGGGGACGAAGGGCTCGCGGCCGGGAACGTCATCACCACCGGCGGTCTTGAGCTACGGGTCGTGCCCACTCCGGGGCACACCGCCGACTCCCTCTCCTTCCATCTGCCCGCCGACCGCGCGGTACTCACTGGCGACACCATCCTCGGCCGGGGTACGACACTCGTTGCCCACCCGGACGGCAGGCTCGGCGACTACCTCGACTCGCTCCGCCGGCTGCGCTCGCTCACGGTCGACGACGGGGTCCATACGGTCCTGCCGGGCCATGGCCCCGTCCTGGACGACGCCCAGGGTGCGGTGGAGTTCTATCTCGCCCATCGCGCGAACCGGCTCGCCCAGGTCGAGACGGCCGTGGAGAACGGGCACCGTACGCCCGCCGAGGTGGTGGCGCATGTGTACGCGGGCGTGGACAGGTCCCTGTGGCCCGCGGCCGAACTGTCCGTAAGGGCGCAGCTGGAGTATCTGCGCGAGCACGGCCTCATCTGAGGGATGGAGCGACGAAGGGCCCCACCAGGAGGCGGAGCCCTTCGGGACGTGCGGCGTCGTGTCAGCGCGAGCGCTTCGCGAGGCGCTCCACGTCCAGCAGGATCACCGCGCGCGCCTCAAGACGCAGCCAGCCGCGCTGCGCGAAGTCGGCGAGCGCCTTGTTGACCGTCTCGCGGGAGGCGCCGACCAGCTGGGCCAGCTCTTCCTGCGTCAGGTCGTGGACGACATGGATGCCTTCCTCCGACTGGACGCCGAAGCGGCGCGACAGATCGAGGAGCGCACGGGCCACGCGGCCGGGGACGTCGGAGAAGACCAGGTCGGACATCTGGTCGTTCGTCTTGCGCAGTCGGCGTGCGACGGCGCGCAGCAGGGCCGTGGCCACTTCCGGGCGGGCGTTCAGCCATGGCTGGAGGTCGCCATGGCCGAGCCCGAGGAGCTTGACCTCGGTGAGCGCGCTCGCGGTGGCGGTGCGCGGGCCGGGGTCGAAGAGGGACAGCTCGCCGATCAGTTCGCCGGGGCCGAGTACGGCCAGCATGTTCTCGCGGCCGTCGGGGGAGGTGCGGTGGAGCTTGACCTTGCCCTCGGTGACCACATAGAGGCGGTCGCCCGGGTCGCCCTCGTGGAAGAGCGCGTCACCGCGCGCGAGCGTCGCTTCACTCATCGAGGCGCGGAGCTCCGCCGCCTGCTCGTCATCGAGCGCCGCGAAGAGCGGGGCACGCCGCAGAACGTCGTCCACGTGTTCTCTCCTTGTCGACCTGCTCAGGGAACTGTGGTCCCCACCTGCTCTGGGACCGTGGTCCCCATGATGCCGTACGTGCCGCTTGTTCTCGGGTGGCTTGGCATCCCCGGGCTGATTGGCCCGCTACCGAATTCCGGTTGTTCGAAACCGTGCGATCAGTCACAAGTTTGACGTACGCGCGTGCCCAACTGTGCCCTGGGTGCCGAATCGGGTGGCGATCGGCCGTCGCCGGGGCGGATGTCAGTGCGGGGCTTTACGCTGGCCGGGTGTCCAACTCGCCGGTGACAGCGCAGGCCAAGGGGGCTGGAAGAGTGTCCGCGGAGCAGAATTCCGCTGTGGGCGAACAGCCTTCAGCGAAACGGAAAAAAGCCGCAAAAGGGTCAACGGTCAAGCCGGTCAAGGCTGCGGCCAAGGCCAAGGCCAAGTCCGCGACCAAGACCGCGGCCAAGGCAGCGACGGCGGCCAAGCCCACCGCCAAGCCCACCGCCAAGCCCGCCGCCAAGCCGGAATCGCACCTGGCGATGGTCCGCCGGGCCCGCCGGATAAACCGCGAGCTGGCCGAGGTCTATCCGTACGCCCACCCCGAGCTGGATTTCCGGAACCCGTTCGAGCTGCTGGTGGCGACGGTCCTGTCCGCCCAGACGACCGACCTGCGGGTCAACCAGACGACGCCCGCTGTCTTCGCGAAGTACCCGACCCCCGAGGACATGGCCGCGGCCGTGCCGGAGGAGCTGGAGGAGGCCATCCGCCCGACGGGCTTCTTCCGGGCCAAGGCGAAGTCGCTCATAGGGCTGTCCACGGCGCTGCGCGACCGGTTCGACGGCGAGGTCCCGGGCCGGCTGGAGGATCTGGTGTCGCTGCCGGGCGTCGGCCGCAAGACGGCGAACGTCGTGCTCGGCAATGCCTTCGGCGTCCCCGGCCTCACGGTCGACACCCACTTCGGCCGGCTGGTCCGCCGCTGGAAGTGGACCGAGCAGGAGGACCCGGAGAAGGTCGAGGCGGAGATCGCCGCGATCTTCCCCAAGACCGAGTGGACGATGCTCTCGCACCGCGTGATCTTCCACGGCCGCCGTATCTGCCACTCCCGCAAGCCGGCCTGCGGGGCCTGTCCGATCGCGCATCTCTGCCCCTCGTACGGAGAAGGCGAGACGGACCCCGAGAAGGCGCGCAAGCTGCTGAAATACGAGATGGGCGGCTACCCGGGCCAGCGTCTGAGCCCGCCCGCCGACTACCCGGGCAAACCGGCCCCGGCGCGCATTGAGTAGGCGAGCGGTCCGTGCCGTATGAAGCACGACACCGACCAGTACGAGTACCGAACCACCGAAGGCACGAACGAGTGGAGCCGGATGAGGGCGGAACGATCCGGCCGACGGCAGGCGTTGTACGACAGGAGTGCCTATGACGCGAGCTGAAGAGACCTACCGAGCCAAAGAGACCTACGGCGACCCGGCGACGGCCGGGGGCGCCGTCTCCACCGACGGGCTGCCCGACTGGCTGATGCCCGTCGTGCGCGTCGCGCGGACCGTCGTGCCGGAGGAGCTCAGCCGCTTCCTGCCGCCCGAGAGCGGCGGCCGGCAGTCCGCCGTCCTGATCCTCTTCGGCGAGGGCGCCCGCGGCCCCGAGCTGCTGCTCATGGAGCGTTCCAGCAGCCTGCGCTCGCATCCGGGGCAGCCCTCGTTCCCCGGCGGCTCCCTCGACCCCGACGACGGCGATCCGGCCACCACGGGACCGCTGCGGGCGGCGCTGCGCGAGGCCGAGGAGGAGACCGGTCTCGACCCGTCCGGAGTCCAGCTCTTCGGCGTGCTGCCCAAGCTCTACATCCCGGTGAGCGAGTTCGTCGTGACGCCCGTGCTCGGCTGGTGGCGCAGCCCCACCCCCGTCGGCGTCGTCGACCCCGGGGAGACCGCCCGGGTCTTCACCGTCCCCGTGGCGGATCTCACGGACCCGGCCAACCGTGCGACCGCCCGCCACCCCAGCGGCTACCGCGGCCCGGCCTTTCTGGTCGCATCCGCGCTCGTCTGGGGCTTTACGGCCGGAGTGATCGACCGGATTCTGTATTTCGCGGGCTGGGAGCAGCCATGGGACCGCTCGAAGCAGGTCCCGCTGGACTGGCGTGCATGACAGGCTGACCCCCATGCTCCGCCCTTCGGGGGTCCCTGACCGCGGCGGCTCCGCCCCAGGCCACCAGGGCCGCCGGAGCTCCCGTACCGACGGCCGGGCGGGGCGACCCGCCGACCGGGCGGGGCGACCGGAGACGTATCCGCGAGGCAAGCGAGGCTATTGACGGTGAACGTGCTGGACATCCTGCTGCTGCTCGCCGCCGTGTGGTTCGCGGTCGTCGGCTACCGCCAGGGTTTCGTGGTGGGCATCCTGTCGGTGATCGGCTTCCTCGGCGGCGGTCTCGTGGCGGTCTATCTCCTGCCCGTGGTCTGGGCCAAGATGACCGCGGACTCCGAGGTCTCCACTACTGCCGCCGTCGTCGCGATCGTCATAGTGATCGTCTGTGCCTCGGTCGGCCAGGCCTTCACCACACACCTCGGCAACAAGCTGCGCCGCTACATCACGTGGTCGCCGGCCCGTGCCCTGGACGCCAGCGGCGGCGCGCTGGTCAATGTCGTGGCCATGCTGCTGGTGGCCTGGCTGATCGGCTCCGCCCTCGCCGGGACCTCACTGCCGACGCTCGGCAAGGAGGTCCGCAGCTCGAAGGTGCTGCTCGGGGTCTCCCGCGTGATGCCCACCCAGGCGTCCAGCTGGTTCACGGACTTCTCGTCGGTACTGGCCCAGAACGGCTTCCCGCAGGTCTTCAGCCCGTTCGCCAATGAGCCCATCACCGAGGTCCAGGCCCCGGATCCGGCGCTCGCGGGCAGCCCGGTGGCGGCCCGCGCCCAGCAGTCGATCGTCAAGGTCGTCGGTACGGCGCCCAGCTGCGGCAAGGTCCTCGAAGGATCCGGCTTCGTCTTCGCCGACCGCCGTGTGATGACCAACGCGCATGTGGTCGGCGGTGTGGAGGAGCCCACCGTCCAGATAGGCGGTGAGGGACGGCTGTACGACGCCAAGGTCGTCCTCTACGACTGGCAGCGCGACATCGCCGTGCTCGACGTACCGAACCTTCCCGCCCAGCCGCTCCAGTTCACCGACAAGGACGCGGCCAGCGGGGACAGCGCGATCGTCGCGGGCTTCCCGGAGAACGGCTCGTACGACGTACGCTCCGCGCGCGTCCGGGGCCGTATCGACGCCAACGGCCCGGACATCTACCGCCGCGGCGAGGTCCGGCGCGATGTCTACTCACTCTTCGCCAACGTACGCCAGGGCAACTCCGGCGGCCCGCTCCTCACCACCGAGGGCAAGGTGTACGGAGTGATCTTCGCCAGGTCGCTCGACGACCCCCAGACCGGCTACGCGCTGACGGCGGACGAGATCCGCGACGACATCACGCTCGGCCGGAACGCCAACCAGCAGGTCGACACCCAGGGGTGCGCCCTCTAGGTCCTGTCAGGACGAGGCGTGACGACCGGCGGGTGAGGCGGGCCGACGGCCGAGGCGGGCCGGGCGCGGGACTCTGTGACGCGCCCTCAGGAACGTTGATGACGCAGCCGGGCCGAGACCCAGCGCGCTCTGCGGCGGAGGATCAGGGAAATACCGAGCCGGGGATCATGGCCCTGCTCGTCGGGGCCGCCCCTTCTGTGGATGATCGGCGCAGAGGCCGAGCGGCGGTTGCGTGCTGCGTCACCGTAGTCGTGCGTCCAGCCCATACTTCGACCTGTGCCCCTGGCCCATGGTCGGTAACCGCGCGGGAGGGGGCCAATTGGCCTATGCGCGAGGCATTTGGCAGTTCGTAGGACAAGCGTTCAAAGGGTGACAACCGGGACGGGCGGCGCGTCGCTCTTCACCGTCCCGTGTGAGCCGCCACCGACCGCGACCACCGTTACCGCCAGCACCGACGCCGCCCGGTTCAGGGGTCCCGTTCAGAGGTCCCGTTCAGGGCCGGTTCAGCGGTCCGGCTCGGGGTCCTTGAGCCAGTTGATGAGTTCCGCGGAGAACGCGGCGGGGTCCTCCTCGTGCGGGAAGTGCCCCAACCCATCGAACAGCCGCCAGCGATAGGGCGCTTCCACATACTCCGCCGACCCGGCGGTGCTGCGCGTCCGCATCGCCGGGTCGAGGGACCCGTGCAGCTGGAGCGTCGGCACCCGCACCGGGCGCTTCATCCGCCGGTTGAACTGGATGCCGTCAGGCCGTGCCATCGACCGCACCATCCAGCGGTACGGCTCGATCGAGCAGTGCGCCGTGGACGGGATGGTCATCGCGCGCCGGTAGATCGCGATCGACTCGTCGTCGGGCAGCCGGGGGCCGGACCAGTCCCGGATCAGCTGCCCCACCAGCGCCGCGTCCTCGGCCACGAGCTGACGCTCCGGCAGCCACGGTCGCTGGAAACCCCAGATATACGATCCGGCGCGGCTCTGCGAGAAGTCGGAGAGCATCGCCGAGCGCCAGCGGCGCGGGTGCGGCATCGAGGAGACCGCGAGCCGGCGCACCAGCTTGGGTCGCATCACGGCCGCCGTCCAGGCGAGATAGCCGCCCAGGTCATGGCCGACGAGCGCCGCGTCGGGCTCACCGAGGGAACGCACCACCCCGGTGATGTCGAGCGCCAGATTGGCGGGGTCGTAACCCCGGGGCGTACGGTCGCTGCCGCCCACTCCCCGCAGATCCATGGCCACCGCGCGATACCCGGCGTCCGCCAGCGCGGTCAGCTGATGGCGCCAGGTCCACCAGAACTGCGGGAAGCCATGGAGCAGCAACACCAGCGGCCCCTCGCCCATCTCGGCGATATGGAAGCGCGCACCATTGGCCGCCACATCACGATGGGTCCAGGGACCATCGAGACGGATGGCGGAGGCCGGCGTCGCTCCTGAGGTCCCACCGGAGGACGTGCCAGGCACCGTGCCGGAGGTCTTGCCGGGGTCGGATTCAGGGGCGGTCATGCAGACGAGCGTGCCACAGACTTGGTGCCTTCCCGGACCTGGCGGGGGTGCGGTTTCACGTTCTGCAGTACGGCCGCCGTCTCCTTGGCCGAGGCGATGGACTTCTCCGGCGGCTTCACCTTCTTGAACTTCAGCAGGGCGAGCCCGGCGAGCAGCGCCGCGAGGATCAGAAACGCTCCGCCCACGATCAGGAACGACCAGGCGAGCCCGAGCCCCAGATTGTGGATTCCGTACGCGGCGGCGAAGCTCAGCACCGGCAGGGAGAACAGGGCGAGCACCGCCGCGATCGTGCCCGCGGCTCCGCCCATCACACCGCGCTTGACGTCCTGTCGGATCTCGGCCTTGGCCAGGGCGATCTCATCGTGCACCAGCGCGGACATCTCGGCGGTGGCCGCGGCGACCAGCTGGCCAATGCTGCGGTCGCCCGCGGCGGCTTCGATCACGGTGCCGGTCCGGACGGCGTCGGCGACGTGCTTGCCGGGGTCGCTCATCGGTGACTCCCTCTTCTCGCTCTTCTCGGCTACGGACCGCTCGGCTACGAATCCGTTGTCCGATCATGCCGGACCGTCGCCGTCCTCGCGCGCTGCCCCCGCGTGTTCCGCCAGCCGACGGTGCTCGGCGGCCTTCGCCTCGTACAGCTCGGCCATGCGCAAGTGGTACCCCGGATCGTCCTGTTCATAGATGTCGGGGATGCCGTCCCTGTCCTCGTCGCGCTCCTCCTCCTCGTACAGCGCGCGGTACTTGCGGACCCGCAGCTTGAGCAGGACCCCGGAGAGGACGGCGGCGATGACCGAGCCGGTCAGCACCGCGGCCTTCACCTCGTCGGTGAGCGCGGGGTCCGTCGAGAAGGCCAGCTCCCCGATGAGCAGTGAGACGGTGAAACCGATCCCGGCGAGCGAGGCGAGCGCGAAGACATCGGGCCAGGCCAGGTCCTCGTTCAGCTCGGCCCTGGTGAAGCGCGCGGCCAGCCAGGTGCCGCCGAAGATGCCGACCGCCTTGCCGACGACCAGACCCAGTACGACGCCGAGGGTCTCCGGCTGTGTGAAGACCTTGCCGAGCGCGCCGCCTGAGACGGAGACGCCCGCGGAGAAGAGTGCGAACAGCGGTACGGCCAGCCCGGCCGAGACGGGGCGCACCAGATGCTCGATGTGCTCGCCGGGGGAGTGCTTCTCGCCCTCGTTCCTGGTGCAGCGCAGCATCAGACCCATCGCGACACCAGCGATGGTGGCGTGGACGCCGCTGTTGTACATCAGGCCCCAGATGACCAGCGCCAGCGGGATATACACGTACCACCCGCGTATGCCCTTGCGCAGCAGCACCCAGAAGACGACGAGCCCGGCGACCGCGCCACCGAGTGCCGCGAAGTTCAGATCGCTGGTGAAGAAGACGGCGATGATCAGGATGGCGAAGAGATCGTCGACGACCGCGAGGGTCAGGAGGAAGGCGCGCAGCGCCGAGGGCAGCGAGGTGCCGATGACCGCGAGGACGGCGAGCGCGAAGGCGATATCGGTGGCGACGGGCACGGCCCAGCCGCTCAGGGAACCGCCGCCGGTCTTGTTGACCAGCACATAGACCAGGGCGGGCACGATCATTCCGGAGAGCGCGGCGATCACGGGGAGCGCGGCTGCCTTGGGGTCGCGCAGTTCCCCGGCCACCAGTTCGCGCTTCAGCTCGATGCCGGCGACGAAGAAGAAGATGGCGAGCAGACCGTCGGCCGCCCAGTGCTGTACGGAGAGGTCGAGGCCGAGCGCCGAGGGGCCGATGTGGAAGTCGCTTACGGCCTCGTAGCTGTGGCTCAGTGGGGTGTTCGCCCAGAGGAGCGCGGCGATGGCGGCGATGAGGAGCAGGACGCCGCCGACGGTCTCCGTGCGCAGCGCCTCCGCGAGATAGTTCCGTTCGGGCAGCGGGAGGCGGCCGAGGAACTTACGGCCGGTGGGGGTGGGCGCGGACACGGGCACGAGGGAAGCCTCCGGTCGATCTGCGGACATGACGCATCACATGCCGACCAGACTTCCCGGCGCACCTTGAAATTCTTGTTGTGTTATTTACGCGCTGCCTACTTTACCCGGCCGCGGCGAGCGCGGCGCAGGGGAGCGGAGACGGGAACACAGAGGCGGGAACACAGCGGCGGGAACACAGCGGCGGGGCGCCCGGCATCCGATGCCAGGCGCCCCGCCGCTTACGTTACGTACGTTCCCGGTCCGCTCAGTCCTCGCTGGTCGCGCTGGGCAGCTGGCTCTGGATGAGGTCCATGACCGACGAGTCGGTGAGTGTGGTGACATCACCGAGCTGACGGTTCTCCGCGATATCCCGCAGCAGACGCCGCATGATCTTGCCGGAGCGGGTCTTGGGCAGTTCGGCGACGGGAAGGATCCGCTTGGGCTTCGCGATCGGACCGAGCGTGGTGCCGACATGGTTGCGCAGCTCGGCCACGAGCCCGTCGTCGACGACGGCCGTGCCCCGCAGGATCACGAAGGCGACGATGGCCTGGCCGGTCGTCTCGTCCGCGGCACCGACCACGGCGGCTTCGGCGACCTTGGGGTGCGAGACGAGGGCCGACTCCACCTCCGTCGTCGAGATGTTGTGGCCGGAGACGAGCATGACGTCGTCCACCCGCCCCAGCAGCCAGATGTCGCCGTCGTCGTCCTTCTTCGCGCCGTCCCCGGCGAAGTACTTGCCCTCGAAGCGCGACCAGTAGGTGTCGATGAACCGCTGGTCGTCGCCCCAGATGGTGCGCAGCATCGACGGCCAGGGCTCGGTCAGGACGAGATAGCCGCCGCCCCCGTTGGGCACCTCGCGGGCCTCGTCGTCCACGACGGTCGCGGAGATGCCGGGCAGGGCGCGCTGGGCTGAGCCCGGTTTGGTCTCCGTCACACCGGGAAGCGGGGAGATCATCATGGCGCCGGTCTCGGTCTGCCACCAGGTGTCCACGATCGGGGTCTTGCCGGCGCCGATGTGCTCGCGGTACCAGATCCATGCCTCGGGGTTGATCGGCTCACCGACCGAGCCCAGCACCCGCAGCGAGGTCAGATCGAACTTCGCGGGGATGTCGTCGCCCCACTTCATGAACGTACGGATCGCGGTCGGCGCGGTGTAGAGGATCGTCACCCCGTACTTCTGCACGATCTCCCAGAACCGCCCCTGGTGCGGGGTGTCGGGCGTGCCCTCGTACATCACCTGTGTGGCGCCGTTGGCCAGCGGCCCGTACACGATGTACGAGTGGCCCGTCACCCAGCCGATGTCAGCCGTGCACCAGTACACGTCCGTCTCGGGCTTGAGGTCGAACACGGCGTGGTGGGTGTAGGCCGCCTGGGTGAGATAGCCGCCCGAAGTGTGCAGGATGCCCTTGGGCTTACCCGTCGTCCCTGAGGTGTAGAGGATGAAGAGCGGGTGCTCCGCCGGGAACGCCTCCGGGATGTGCTCCGGGGACTGGCGCCCGACGATGTCGTGCCACCACACATCACGGGAGTCGTCGAAAGCCGTGTCCTGGCCGGTACGGCGGACCACCAGCACATGCTCCACCTGCGGGCACTTGGCGACGGCCTCGTCGATGGCCGGCTTGAGGGCGCTCGGCTTGCCCCGGCGGTAACCACCGTCGGACGTGATCACCAGCTTGGCGTCGGCGTCCTGGATACGGGACGCGACGGCGTCGGCCGAGAAGCCGCCGAAGACCACGGAGTGCGCGGCCCCGATCCGGGCGCAGGCCAGCATGGCGACCGCGGCCTCGGGGATCATCGGCAGATATACGGCGACCCGGTCGCCCGCGCGCACGCCCAGCTCGGTGAGCGCGTTGGCGGCCCGCGACACCTCGTCCTTCAGCTCCGCGTAGGTGATCGCGCGGCTGTCGCCCGGCTCGCCCTCGAAGTGGATGGCCACGCGGTTTCCGTGACCGGCCGCCACATGGCGATCGACGCAGTTGTAGGCGACATTCAGCTCGCCGTCCGCGAACCACTTCGCGAATGGCGGGTTCGACCAGTCCAGCGTCTCGGTCGGCTCGGTGACCCAGGTGAGCCGCCTCGCCTGCTCGGCCCAGAAGCCAAGCCTGTCCGCCTCGGCCTGCTCGTACGCCTCCGCCGTCACATTGGCGTGCGCGGCCAGCTCGGCCGGCGGTGCGAACCGCCGGTCCTCCTTGAGCAGGTTGGCCAGGCTTTCGTTGCTCACGACATCTCCCTTTCCCAGGGCGTCCTATGTGTCCCGGGCCTAGCTCATCAGGCGGATGCCCGGGTGACAAGGGGCTTCCGGAAATTGGTTTAGACCTGTGCGATGGGGATCGGATCCGCCGCCCGGACACGGGTCCCGGATCAGCTGTCCCGCGTCCGGCTGAGAAATGGCCCTCCTCCCCGGGGTGGTGGGGAAGGGGGCCACACACTCTCACGGATGCGGTACGAGGTCGGTTCAGGCGCGCGACTCCTCCAGCGTGGTCGGGGCCACCCGGTTGAACACCTCTTCGTCGCTGTAGTCGCCGCGGGCCCCGACCCCGTCCGCCAGCAGATAGGCCTGGGCCTCGCCGACATGGAAGTACATCCCGTGCAGCTCCAGCGTGCCCTCGGCCAGCCGCCGGGCCACCGACTCATGGGCCCGCAGATGCTCCAACTGCTGTACGACATTGGTCAGACAGAGCTGCTCGACGGCGTCGGAGGGCAGCCGTCCGGAGATCCTGGCCCAGGAGTGCTGACGGCTTCGCATCCGCTCCAGGCTGGGCAGCCCGTGGCGCAGCCAGCGCCGTAGCGGGGTCGCGGCCCCGTCCGCGTCGGCGGGGGTGTTCAGCAGGGCCTGCATCGCCCCGCATCCCGAATGCCCGCACACGGTAATGGACTCCACGCACAGGACATCCACCGCGTACTCAATCGCCGCCGCCACCGAATCGTCCGCGCCGTCCGCCCCGGGCAGCGGGACCAGATTCCCCACGTTCCGTACGGTGAACAGATCGCCCGGACCACTGGACGTGATCATGCTCGTCACCAGCCGGGAGTCGGCGCAGGTGAGGAAGAGCTGCGAGGGCCGCTGCCCCTCGCGCGCCAGCCGGGCCAGCTCACCGCGTACCAGCGGCGCCGTATTGCGCTGGAAGGAGCTGATCCCGCTGGCCAGTTGACTGACCCCCGGCGAACGCGCCACGCCCGCGGACCCAGTGCCACCGAACCGTGTGCGGCCCGTGGCGCGCTTCTTCGGTCCTGACGGCGTGGTTCCGGACGCGTCGGCCGCGGGTGGGTCGGTTGAGGACAGGTCGGCTGCGGACGGGGCGTCGTCCCTCTGCTCCGAGCGCTGCGAGGCATTCACCTGCGTGAGTGAGTGCTCCGCGCACTGGTGGTTGCGCCATGGAGTCCAGGGCCGGCAACAGGTGGGCGACTCCGTGGCGGGCTCAGCGATCCGGCCGCCCGCCCGGCCGGTGAACTCGGCCATACCGCCATGGGCGATATGCGCGGTCTGCCAGTCGTGCAGGGCCTCGAACGCCGCGTGGTCCATGAAGGATCCGTCAAGCTCGACCACGCAGTCCGCGTCCCAGGGCACCTGGTGCAGCATCCGGCTGAGCCGCGGCACGGCGAGGAACGTCAACTGGCCCCGCGCGCGTACGCGGTGGATCCCGTCCTGCACCTCGACCGTGATCCGGGTCCTGGTGAGCCGGTGCAGCGCCACCGCGACCGCCACCGCGATCCCGATCACCACGCCCTCCAGCACGCCGGTGAACACCACGGCGGCCAGCGTCACCACGTACACCAGCATTTCGCGGTTCCGCTGCACGCTGCGCAGATGGACGAGGTTCACCATCTGGACCCCGACGACCATCACCAGCGCGGCCAGGGCCGCCAGCGGGATCAGATCCAGCACCGGCACCAGCAGCAGGGCCGCGATGGCGACCCACAACCCGTGCAGCATGGTCGAGTGCCGGCTCACCGCGCCGGTCGCCACATTGGCGGCGCTGCGTACGGCGACGCCCGTGACGGGCAGGCCGCCGAGTGCGCCCGAGACGACATTCCCCGCCCCTTGTCCGGCCAGCTCCCGGTCCAGCCGGGCGCGCGGGATCTGGACGTTCGGCTTCTTGCGCGCCGCCGTCAGCTTGTCCACGGCCACCGCGGACAGCAGCGATTCGACGCTGCCGACCAGGGTGACGGTGAGAACGGCCGCGAGGAGTCCGAGCACCGGCCCCTCGGGCAGCGCGGGCAGGGCATGGCTGCTCCAGGAGGGCAGATCGACGCGCTCCAGACTGACTCCGGCGAGCGCCGCCAGGGCCGTCGCGATCGCCACCGCGGCGAGCGTGCCCGGGATCTTGCGGACGATCCGGCCCGTACGCCCCGGAATCCGTGGCCAGGCGAGCAGTACGGCGATGGTCAGCAGGCTTACGGAGAGCGCGCCCGGATGCAGATTGGCCAACTGGGCGGGCAGACCGCGCACATTGTCGACGGCGGAGCTCTGCGGCGTACCGCCGAGCACGATATGGAGCTGGGCGAGCGCGATCGTGACACCGATGCCGGCGAGCATGCCGTGCACGATCGCCGGGCTGACGGCGAGCGCCGAGCGGGCCACCCGCAGTGCGGCGAGGCCGAGTTGGGCGAACCCGGCGCAGACCGTGATGGCACAGGTGACGCGCCAGCCGAACCGCTGGATCAGATCGGCGGTGACGACGGTGAGCCCGGCGGCGGGGCCGCTGACCTGAAGCGGGGCCCCGCCCAGCCGGCCGACGATCAGCCCGCCGACCGCGGCGGCCACCAGGCCCGCCTGGAGCGGTGCGCCGGTGGCGAGCGCGATACCCAGGGAGAGCGGCAGCGCGATCAGGAAGACGGAGATCGACGCGGACACATCGGCTCCGGCGATCCGGAACCCCCGTCCTCCGCTGCCTCCAGGGCCGCCGCGGTGGTCGGGGCCTTCACCCGGAGGTCTGCGCGGCCGTCGGAGGCGTGAGATGCGCGCGAACCGGGACGCGGGCTCGGTGGGGGTGGTCCGGACCGTGGAGTCGATGCGGGCGGTCCAGGACACGGGGTTGGTGCGGGTGGGGATGGCGGCAGTCATTTTCCCGTCTCCTCCGGGCAGCGCGGTCGCGATATATGGGGGCGCGGCCGTGGGTCACGGCGTGCGGTGGCGGGACGTTGTTCCTCAACACTCGGTAAATAGATCGTAATGGAGAGTAAAGAGTCTGGCATGACATTCAGGGCAAATGGGGCAAGGCTTCACCCGGTGTAGTGATTAGTGATCTTGTACGGCTTGTCGTTTCTTCTTCTCATCGGTCTCAGTGCGACGTTGTCGGCGCTCGGCGCCGTGCCGGCACTCGCCGCTCGGCACTTCGGTACTGAACCTGAAGGAAGAGGGTGGGCGGATGCTGGCCGCCACAAAGAGAATCGGCTTCGGTGCCGCCGTCATGGCGCTCGCCGTCGGACTCGCGGGGTGTTCCGGATCGCCGGAAACCAATGACGGGGCCACGAAGGGTGCCCCCGGCGCCCCGAAGGCCCCCGGGGCCGCCGAGAACGCCCCACACCTCATCGGCGACGGCTCAACCGCGTTCACCGGCGCCCAGCCGCATCTGCCGAAGCCGGAGCAGCTGAAGCCCGGCCAGAAGCCGCCCCAGTTCGTGGTGTTCTCCTGGGACGGCGCGGGCGAGGACAGCCAGAAGCTCTTCTCCCACTTCCGCGGGGTCGCCAAGAAGTACAACGCGAAGATGACGTACTTCCTGAGCGGCGTCTATCTCCTCCCCGAGGAGAAGGCGGACCTGTACGACCCGCCCCAGCACGGTCGCGGTACCTCGGACATCGGTTTCAATGACGCCGAGGGGATCAAGGACACGCTGCGGGAGCTGCGTGGCGCCTGGCACGACGGCAATGAGATCGGTACCCACTTCAACGGCCATTTCTGCGGCAACGAGGGCGGCGTCGGCACCTGGTCCGTCGACGAGTGGAAGAGCGAGATCAACCAGGCCAAGTCCTTTGTGAAGAACTGGAAGACCAACGCGGGCCTGAAGGACGAGGCCCCGCTCCCCTTCGACTACGACAAGGAAATGATCGGCGCCCGCACGCCCTGCCTGGAAGGGCAGAAGAACATGATGCAGGCGGCGAAGACGATGGGATTCCGCTACGACTCCAGCGGCATCGGGGACCAGGTCTGGCCGAAGAAGACGGACGGTCTCTGGGACATTCCGCTCCAGCTGGTCCCGGTGCCGGGGCGTGATTTCGAGACGCTCTCGATGGACTACAACTTCATGTTCAACCAGTCAGGGACGGTCAACGGCGATCCTTCGCAGCACGCGTACTGGGGCAACCAGATGCGCGACGGCCTGCTGGAGGCCTTCGACCGCGCCTATAACGGGAACCGCGCACCGCTGATCATCGGCAACCACTTCGAGTCCTGGAACGGTGGCACGTACATGACCGCCGTCGAGGACACGATCAAGACGGTCTGCGTCCAGAAGGACGTGCGGTGCGTGACGTTCCGCCAGCTCGCCGACTGGCTGGACGCGCAGGACCCGCAGGCCCTGGACAAGTTCCGCGGCCTGGGCGTCGGCAAGGCGCCCAAGGGCGGCTGGACGGCGCTCGCGGCGGCCCCCGCGTCCAAGAGCCCGTCCCCGGCCGCCCGCCCGGCCGGCCACTCCGAAGAGCACTGACGGGCACCGACGGCAGGGCGGAGGACGGGCGCGTTCCCGTATCAGGACGGCTGGGGTACGGCGAGTGCCTCGCTGAGGACGAAGGCGGGGTCGACCTGCGCCGCGAGGTCGACGCCCGTCTTCGCGTTGCCCCAGCTCTCCGCGTTCCTGAGGTGGAAGTGGACCATCTGCCGCGTGTACCGCTCCCAGTCGCGCTGCTCGTACGAGTCCTCCGCCGCGTCCTGGAGCGTCTGGAGCGCGCAGCGGTTGTCCGCCTCCAGGAGCTCGAAGCGGATCGGCCGGCCCTTCTCCATCGCCCGGACCCAGTCGGAGTGGCCCACGGTGATGAGCAGGTCGTCGCCCACCTCCTCGCGGAGGAAGTCCAGATCGTCCTGGCCCTGGACCTTGTTGCCGATGACCTTCAGCGAGACGCCGAAGTCCCGCGCGTACTCCTTGTACTGGCGGTATACGGACACGCCCTTCCGCGTCGGCTCCGCCACCAGGAACGTCATGTCGAACCGGGTGAACATCCCGGAGGCGAACGAGTCCGAGCCCGCCGTCATGTCGACCACCACGTACTCGTCCGGACCGTCGACCAGATGGTTGAGGCACAGCTCGACCGCGCCGACCTTGGAGTGGTAGCAGCTCACCCCCAGATCCGAGTCGGTGAAGGGACCGGTGGCCATCAGCCGGATCTCGCCGTCGTCGAGCCGGACGGTACGGGCGCACGCCTCGTACACCGGATTGTTCTCGCCGACCCGGAGCAGCCGCGACCCCTCACCCGGCGGTGTCGTCTTGATCATCGCTTCGGCCGACGGGATCCGCGGATTGCTGCCCCGCAGATAGTCCTTGATCAGCGGAAGGTGCGCACCCATCGCGGGCAGCGCGGCGGCCTCCGTCTCGTCGAGGCCGAGCGCGGCCCCAAGATGCTGGTTGATGTCGGCGTCCACCGCGACGACGGTGGCTTCGTTGGCGGTCAGATGACGGATGAAGAGCGAGGACAGCGTGGTCTTGCCGCTGCCGCCCTTGCCCACGAAAGCGATCTTCATGTTCACCTAGCGTAGTGGCAACCTCGCTCAAGGTGAGGGAGTTGAGTGAGGAAGACCACTCCAAGGTGGGGCGCACGGCATGGGCGCGTAGCCTCCCTACTTATGAGTACGACTGCCTCAGACGCCTCCTTCGCGCCCCGGCCGGAGGACCCCCTGCTCGCGCTGGCCTCCTTGCCGGGGGTTCCCGACGCGGTGGATTCCGTACGCAAGGCGGTCGACCGCGTCTATAGCCACCGCGTGATGCGCCGCCGCAGTAACGAGGTCACCTCCGAGGCGGCCCTGCGGGCGGCGCGCGGCTCCGCGGCGCTGTCCGGTGCCGATTGGGCGCTCGAAGAGGTGCGCCGGCGCAGCGACTTCGGGTCGGAGGCCGAGGCCCGTACGGTCGGCGCGGCTCTCCGGCTGAACGCCGAGGCCGGTCAACTCCTCTCCATCTGGGGGCAGTCACCGCTTCGTGTGCTCGCCAGGCTGCATCTGGTGGCCGCGGGGGGCGCGGGTGTCACGGACGAGACGGTGGGGCGGCCCCGGCTGGCGGGCGAGCCGGTCGTGGAGGCGCCCGGGAGTGAAGTGCCGGAACCGCTGACCAAGGCTCCGCTGCCGGAGGCTGACGAGGTGGCCGGGCGGCTGGAGGGACTGTCGCGGCTGGTGATCGCGCCGAGCAGGGCGCCGGCCCTGGTGGCGGCGGCGGTGGTACACGGCGAGCTGCTGGCGCTGCGCCCCTTCGGCTCGTACAACGGCTTGGTGGCGCGGGCTGCCGAGCGTGTGGTGCTGATCGGCAGCGGCCTTGACCCCAAGTCGGTCTGTCCGGCGGAGGTGGGTCACGCGGAGCTGGGGCGCACGGCGTACGCGGCCGCCTTTGACGGCTATCTGTCGGGTACCCAGGAGGGCATGGCGGCGTGGATCACCCACTGCGGGCGGGCGATCGAGCTGGGCGTACGGGAGTCGACCGCCGTGTGCGAAGCGCTTCAGCGGGGCGCGGCCTGAGTCGACACGCCCAGGCTTGATCGGCCCGAGCGAAAGTCGCCTGAACAGGGTTGCGGCGGCGCCTTTTTGGCACCGCCGCTGGCATGTCCACCGAGTTACCAAGCGTCCTCGTTATGTTGCCCATCAGGTCGGGTACTTCGCCCGTCACCTGGTGCAGCTGGCCCGTAATCGACGGGTCGACGTCGCGTGGGTGCTCAGTTTTCATGCTCGGTCCGTGGGGCCTGGTGCGTAAACAGGTGATCCTCTCGGATGTCCTTGGTCTCGCGGGCCGTTGACTCCTTTCTACTCCTGTCCGCAGGGATGTGAAACCCCTGGCCGGACTTCTTTACTTTTAGGTTCAAAGAATGGCAAAACGGTCATGAGTTACGCGGCTCAGGCCGGCCGGGTGACCGTGAGGCCGGATGGCATCAGGCGAGCGTCGACTGCCGTCGTCTGCTGGCGTACCAGACCAGCCCGGCAGTCGCCGCGGCCGCACCCACCGCTGCCGCCGCGACCAGTGCCGGCCGGGGCGGCATGGAGAAGGCGGGCAGGCGTTGCTTGAGTCGCACGGGCCGGTTGAAGACGAGAATCGGCCAGTCGCGCGCCGTCGCCTCCCGGCGCAGCGCGCGGTCCGGGTTGACCGCGTAGGGGTGCCCGACCGACTGGAGCATCGGCACGTCGGTGACGGAGTCGCTGTACGCGTAGCAGCGGGAGAGGTCGTACCCCTCGGACGCGGCGAGTGCCTTGATCGCCTCGGCCTTGGTCGGTCCGTACGCGTAGTACTCCACCTCGCCCGTGAAGCAGCCGTCGGCGCCGACGACCATCCGGGTGGCCACCACCCGGTCGGCGCCGAGCAGCTCGCCGATGGGCTCGACGACCTCCGCGCCGGAGGTGGACACGATCACCACATCGCGGCCGGCGATGTGATGGTCCTCGATGAGGGACGCCGCCTCGTCGTAGATGATCGGGTCGATGAGATCGTGCAGTGTCTCGGCGACGATCTCTTTGACCTGCTGGACGTTCCAGCCCTTGCAGAGCGCGGAGAGATACTCCCGCATCCGCTCCATCTGGTCGTGATCGGCGCCTCCGGCGAGGAAGACGAACTGCGCGTATGCGGTGCGCAGTACGGCGCGGCGGTTGATCAGGCCGCCTTGGTAGAAGGACTTGCTGAAGGTCAACGTCGATGACTTCGCAATGACCGTCTTGTCCAGGTCAAAGAAGGCTGCTGTACGCGGCAAGGAGTGGTTTTCCACGAGGCCGAGCATATGCGCCCACCATTCGGCGTAAGCTGGGGCGCGTGGGTTTGCCTGAGAAGGCTCTCGGGTACACCATGGAAGTCACGGATCGTTCGCGACCGTGCTAACCCGGTCCGGCTCCTCCCCCCCCGAGTCGGCCGTGGGGACGACCCCCGCTCTCCCCCCCGGCGGGGGTCGTCGCATGTCCGGACGCGTTTTCGGCTCTTCGAAGCCACTCGTCCCCCTTCCTGAAGCTCTGTGTGCGATGGCGCCTCCGCGAGCATGCCCGTCACTGTGTGTAGCCAATGCGCTCCTCTCCGGAAGTCACTGGTATGAGCTACCGGGATATTCACAACTGGTGAGTTGTCCACAGTTTTCAAGCAAGATCCACACGATTTCTTGTTGCCCTGCACGGTGATTCCTGCCGCGAAGTTCGCGGAAGCCGGAATCACGGATACCGGATCACTGCGAGATCGCGGAGAGAAGCGCTCGCGGATAGCCGGATCGAAGAAGAGATAGGGGGCGGAGATCGTGGCTGGATCCATGACATCCGATCGTTCACGGATCGGCGGGGGCAACGGGGCGGGACCGCTGATCCTGACCGAGGATGTGGAGTTGCTGGACGATCTGCTGAGGCTCTGCGCCGCGGCCGGCGCCGAGCCGCAAGTCCATCATTCGGTGCCGGAGCGGAAGGGGTGCTGGGAGGACGCGCCGATGGTCCTTGTCGGCGATGACGCGGCGGCGCGCTGCCGTGGCGCCACCCGCAGGCGGCACGTGATGCTCGTCGGGCGGGACCAGGACGACCCGGGTGTGTGGCGGCGAGCGGTGGAGATCGGCGCGGACTGCGTGCTGCGGCTGCCGGACGCCGAGAGCTGGCTCGTCGACCGGATCGCGGACGCCGCCGAAGGGGTCGGCCGGCCCGCGCTCACCGTCGGTGTGATCGGCGGACGGGGCGGCGCTGGGGCCTCGACGCTGGCGTGCGCCCTGGCCGTCACCGCCGCGCGCGCCGGGCGGCGCACGATGCTCATCGACGCCGATCCACTCGGTGGCGGCCTCGATGTGGTGCTCGGCGGCGAGCAGGCGGAGGGCAGAAGGTGGCCGGATTTCGCCGCTTCCAAGGGACGTGTCGCGGGCGGCGCGCTGGAGGAGTCGCTGCCCTGGCTCCACGAGCTGCGGGTGCTCAGCTGGGACCGCGGGGATTCTGTGGCGATCCAGCCGGAGGCCATGCGGTCGGTGCTGGCGGCGGCTCGCAGACGCGGTGGGGTCGTGGTCGTGGACCTGCCCCGGCGCGTCGACGAGGCCGTCGCGGAGGCCCTGGCGCAGCTGGATCTGGGGCTGTTGGTGGTGCCCGCCGAGCTGCGGGCCGTCGCCGCCGCCGGCCGGGTGGCCTCGCTTGCGGGCATGGTCCTCAGGGATCTGCGCGTGGTGGTCCGGGGTCCGTACGCCGCCGGGCTGGACGAGCAGTGGATCGCCGACGCGCTCCGGCTGCCCCTGGTGGGCGAACTGCCCCTGGAGCCGGGGCTGTCGGAGTCCCAGGACGGCGGAGCGCCCCCGGGATCCCGGCCGCGCGGACCGCTGGCCGCGTTCTGTACGGCCTTCTGGGAGCGGGCGCTGGCCGGGGACGGGAGCGTGACGTCATGAGCGGCGGCGCGGCGGCTGGAATGAGCGGCGGCGCGGCGGCGTACGGGCTGCTGGACGCCGTACGGCAGCGGCTCGCGGAGAGCGGGGCGGACCCGACACCGGCGCGGGTGGCGGCGGCGTTACGGGCTCAGGGACGGTTGCTGGGCGATACGGAAGTGCTCGGGGCCGCGGCGGAGTTGCGGTGCGAGCTGGTGGGGACGGGCCCTCTGGAGCCGCTTCTCGACGACCCCTCGGTGACGGACGTGCTTGTCTCCGCGCCCGACCGGGTGTGGGTGGACCGGGGCGGCGGCCTTGAGCTGACGGCCGTGTCGTTCGCCGACGCCGCTTCCGTACGGAGGCTGGCGCAGCGGCTCGCCGCCGTGGCCGGGCGCCGGCTCGATGACGCCAGACCCTGGGTGGACGCGCGACTGCCCGACGGGACACGGATGCACGCGGTGCTGCCGCCGGTGGCGGTCGGCTCGACCTGCCTGTCGCTGCGCGTGGTGCGGCCCAAGGCGTTCTCGCTGACGGAGTTGACCGCGGCGGGGACCGTACCGCCCGGCGGGGAGCGGGTGTTGCGGGCGCTGATCGAGGCCCGGCTGTCATTCCTGATCAGTGGTGGCACGGGCACGGGAAAGACCACGCTCCTGTCCACCCTGCTCGGTCTGGTCGGGGAGCGCGAGCGGATCGTACTGGCCGAGGACTCCGCCGAGTTGAGGCCCGACCATCCACATGTGGTGCGGCTGGAGGGGCGGCCGGCGAACCAGGAGGGCGCGGGCCTGGTGACGCTGCGGGATCTCGTCAGACAAGCGTTGCGGATGCGGCCGGACCGGCTGGTCGTCGGCGAGGTCCGAGGCCATGAGGTCACCGAACTGCTCGCCGCCCTGAACACGGGACACGAGGGCGGCTGCGGCACCGTTCACGCGAATACGGCGGCGGACGTCCCCGCCCGTCTGGAGGCGCTGGGCACGGCGGCAGGCCTCGACCGGGCGGCGCTGCACAGCCAGCTGGCGGCCGCGCTGTCCGTCGTGATCCATCTCGTACGGGACCGCGACGGACACCGGAGGATCGCCGAGATGCATGTGCTGGAGCGGGACGGCGCGGGGCTGGTGGTGCCGGTGCCCGCGCTGCGCTGGGGCGCCGGAGGCTTCGCGTACGACCGTGGCCGGCCACGGTTGCTGGCGCTGATCGGAGGCGCGCCGTGACGGCCCTGACGATGTCTCTCACCGTCTTCGCGGCGGTGCTGTGCGCCGGGGGAGCGGTGCGGCTGGCCGTCGGCCAGGAACGGGGGCTGCGGCGCGCCAGGCGGCTGCTCACGGCTCCGGGCGCGTCCGTCGCCGCGATGCCTGGGGCGCCGCCTTGGGAGCGATGGCTGCCGGAGGCTCGCGAGCGGGCGCGAAGGCTGCACGGAAAGTGGCTGTGTCTGCCGCCCGCAGTGCTGCTCGCGCTGCTGGGCGAGTCGGTGCTGCCGCTGTTCGGCGGCGTGCTGGCGGTGCCGCTGGTGGGGCGGTGGCTGCGGGCCAGGGAGCGGAGGAAGGCGCGTGAGCGGCTGGCCGACAGGATCGTCGCGCTGTGCGGCACGGCCGCGGG
Source organism: Streptomyces scopuliridis RB72 (assembly GCF_000718095.1). Taxonomy (GTDB): domain Bacteria; phylum Actinomycetota; class Actinomycetes; order Streptomycetales; family Streptomycetaceae; genus Streptomyces; species Streptomyces scopuliridis. The sequence goes on from NZ_JOEI01000016.1 coordinate 142,084, forward strand.
CGAGCTGCGAGCCGGTATGCAGCCCACCCAGGCACTGCTGGCCGCCGCCGGATCGACCGGTGGTCTGGGAAGCGCGGAGGGAGCCGTGCTGGCGGCCGCGCGGTTCGGCGGTGACGTACCCGACGCGCTGCGGAAGGCGGCGCGTGAGCCGGGAGCGGACGGCCTCGTGGGACTCGCGGCCTGCTGGCGGGTGGCCGTCGACGGCGGTGCGGGGCTCGCCGCCGGGCTGGATCGCCTGGACGCGGCGCTAAGGGCGGAAAGAGAGCAACGGGAAGGGTTACGAGCCCAGTTGGCGGGGGCCTGGGCGACGGTCGTGGTGCTGGCGCTGCTTCCCGTAGTGGGCCTGGCGCTGGGCTGGGCCCTGGGCGCGGATCCGCTGCGCGTTCTGCTGCACACCCCGGCCGGGCTCGGCTGCCTGGCGGTGGGCGGGCTGCTGGAGGGCGCGGGCCTGTGGTGGGCCGCCCGGATCGTACGTACCGGGGAGGCGCCGTGACGGGGGAGTTCGCCCACAGGCTGTGGGTGGCCGCCCCGGTGGTCACCGCGATCGGCTCTCTGGCCTCCGCGGTGGCGGCCGCGCGGCGTGAACGACGGGTGCGGAAGCGGTTCGCGGCCCTGCTGGCGGCCCAGTACGGACGGCGGCGGCCACGGCCCCGGGCGGCGGCGGAGTGGGCGCGGCGCTGGGGCCCGCCGGCCGGCGCGGTGATCTTCGGCTGGGTCATGGTCGGCGGGGTGGCCGGCTGGCTGGTCGGGCTCGTCGGGGCGTACGGGGTCCGCAGATGGCTGTGCACGAGAAAGCCGGACGACCGCACCGGTACCGAAGAGGCGGCCCGTCAGCTCCCGCTCGCCGCCGATCTGCTGGCCGCCTGTATCGCGGCGGGGGCGGGACCGCGTGAGGCCGCGGAGGCGGTCGGCGAGTCGCTGGGCGGACCCGTCGGCGACCGGCTGGCACGGACGGCAGCGGAGCTGCGGCTCGGCGGCGAACCGGCCGAGGCGTGGGGGCGGTTCGGGGAGATACCGGGCGCGGCGGGGCTGGCCCGCTGTCTGGAACGGGCGGGATCGACCGGAGCGCCGGCCGCCGAGCCGGTGTCCCGGCTGGCAGAGGGCTTCAGGGCGGAGCAGGCCCGGGCCGCGGTGGCCAGAGCGCAGCGGGCTCAGGTGCTGATCACGGCTCCGGTGGGGCTGTGCTTTCTCCCCGCCTTCCTGGCGGTGGGGGTGGCGCCGGTGGTCATCGGTCTGGCGAGCGGACTGCTGAACGGCAACTGACCAATTTCTGCGGCTTTCTATGGCTTTCTAGGGCTTCTACGGGGAGATGACATGTGGATGAGGATCCGACGCATGCGGTGGGCACGGCTGCGCGGGGCGCGGGCCGACGCCGGGATGACCACGTCGGAGTACGCGGTGGGGACGATCGCCGCCTGCGCGCTCGCGGCGGTGCTCTACAAGGTGGTCACGAGCGGGCCCGTGGCGGGTGCCTTGCAGTCGTTGATCGGGAGGGCGCTCAGTGCGCAGTTCTGAGACGGACCGTACGCGCGTGGCCCGCCGCCGGCGCCTGGACCGTCGCGGCGACCTGGGGTTTGTGACGGCGGAGGCGGCGGTGGCGGTACCGGCGCTGGCCGTGTTCGCCCTGGCCCTGGTCTGGGCGCTGATGGCGGCCTCCGCGCAGATCCAGTGCGTGGACGCGGCGCGGGCGGGGGCGAGAGCGGCCGCCAGAGCCGAGCCACGGGCCGCGGCGGTGGCCGCTGCCCGTTCGGCCGCCCCGGAGGGCGCCAGGGTCGCTCTGGGGCGTACAGGCGATCTGTGGCGGGTGCGGGTGGAGGCGCCGACGCCGGGGCCGGGCGCCCTGGCCCTCACGCTCACCGCCGAGGCCGTCGCGTCGGCGGAGGACGCCATGGACGCCCTGGACCCCGTACAGGCAGCGAGAGACGGCTCTGGAGGCCCGCACACGGCCGGGGCGGCGCCATGACCAGGGACCGGGCCAGGGACCGGGGGTCCGCGACGGTGTGGGTGGCGATGGCGGCGACCGCGCTGTGTGCCGTCTTCGCCCTGGTGCTCGCCATGGGGCAGGCGGTCGTCGCCCGGCACCGGGCGGGCGCGGCGGCCGACCTGGCGGCCCTCGCCGCGGCGGACCACGCACTCCTGGGGTCGGCGGACGCCTGCCACAGAGCGGCCGAGGTGGCGGCGGCGCAGGGATCGGAGGTGGTGCGATGCGTGGTGAGCGGTGAGATCGCGGATGTGACGGCGCGGGCGGCCTTCGGGCCGTACGCCCCGACGGTCAGGGCACGGGCGGGCCCACCGCTGCCCGCACCCCTGCCAGGTGCCGTGCCGGGCGTCCCGGACGGGCCCTAAGCCACGGTGGACGCGTCCGCATCCGCCTCGGCCGGGGCGGCGGGGGCGGCGCTGAGGAGCTCGGTCAGGAGTCGTACGGCGCCTCGTTTGTGCAGGGGGTCGTTGCCGTTGCCGCACTTGGGGGACTGGATGCAGGACGGGCAGCCGGCGTCGCACTCGCAGGAGGCGATCGCCTCGCGGGTGGCCGTGAGCCACTCACGGGCCGTCCGGAAGGCCCGCTCCGCGAAGCCCGCGCCGCCGGGATGGCCGTCGTACACGAAGACCGTCGGCAGCAGCGTGTCCGGGTGGAGGGGCACGGACACCCCGCCGATGTCCCAGCGGTCGCAGGTCGCGAAGAGCGGCAGCATCCCGATCGAGGCGTGCTCGGCGGCGTGCAGCGCGCCGCCCAGCTGCTCGGGATTGACCCGGGCCCGGTCGAGCTGGTCCTCGGTGACCGTCCACCACACGGCCCGGGTACGGAGCGTCCGTGGCGGCAGATCGAGCTTGCTCTCGCCCAGTACCTCGCCGGTGATGAGCCGGCGGCGCAGAAAGGAGACGACCTGGTTGGTGACTTCGACGGAGCCGTAGCAGAGGCGTCCCTCGCCCCAGGGGATCTCCGTGTCGGTTTCGAGCACGGAGATGGCGGTGGTGTCACGGGCGGTCGTGGAGTACGGCGGGTTCGCCTCCTCGACCAGGGCGACCGAGTCCGCCAGGTCGAGCCGCTTCACCAGGTACGTACGGCCCTGGTGGAGGTGGACGGCGCCGTCGTGGACGGCGGTGTGGGAGGCGGCTTCGTCGACCGTGCCCAGCAGCCGTCCCGTCCCCGCCTCGACGATCTGGACGGGACTGCCGCCCTCGCCCCGGATGTCGGCGAGATCGGCGGCCCGCTCGCGGCGGGTCCAGTACCAGCCGGAGTTGCGGCGCCGCAGCAGCCCCGCGGTCTCCAGCTGAGGAAGCAGGTCGGGTACGGCGGGGCCGAAGAGCGTCAGATCGGCTTCGGTGAGCGGGAGTTCCGCGGCGGCCGCGCACAGATGGGGGGCGAGGACGTACGGGTTGTCGGGGTCGAGGACGGTGGACTCCACGGGCTGCTGGAACAGCGCCTCGGGGTGGTGGACGAGGAAGGTGTCCAGCGGATCGTCCCGGGCGACCAGGATGGCCAGCGCCCCCTGCCCGGAGCGCCCGGCCCGGCCCGCCTGCTGCCACAGGGAGGCGCGGGTGCCCGGATAACCGGCGATGACGACGGCGTCCAGGCCCGAGACGTCGATGCCGAGCTCCAGGGCGGTCGTGGCGGACAGGCCCAGCAGCTCGCCGGAGTGCAGGGCGTTCTCCAGGGCGCGGCGTTCCTCGGGGAGGTAGCCGCCGCGGTAGGCGGCGACCCGGCGGGCCAGCGAGCGGTCCACCTCGGCCAGCCGTTCCTGGGCGATCACGGAGATGAGCTCGGCGCCGCGCCGGGAGCGTACGAAGGCGACCGTACGGACGCCCTGGACGGTCAGGTCGGTGAGGAGGTCGGCGGTCTCGGCGGTGGCGGTACGGCGGACGGGGGCGCCCTTCTCGCCGTGGAGATCGGTGAGCGGTGGCTCCCAGAGCGCGAAGACCAGCTCGCCGCGCGGTGAGGCGTCGTCGGCGACCTCGTGGACGCGCAGACCGGTGAGCCGGCCTGCGGCCTGGGCCGGTTCCGCGGCGGTCGCCGAGGCGAGCAGGAAGACCGGATTCGCTCCGTAGCGGGCGCATACGCGGCGGAGCCGGCGCAGTACCTGCGCCACATGGGAGCCGAAGACGCCGCGATAGGTGTGGCACTCGTCGATGACGACATAGCGCAGGGCGCGCAGGAAGGAGGCCCAGCGGGGGTGGGACGGGAGTATCCCCCGGTGCAGCATGTCCGGATTGGTCAGCACATAGTTGGCGTACTGCCTGACCCACTCCCGTTCCTCGACGGGGGTGTCACCGTCGTAGACGGCGGGGCGCACGCGGTTGCCGAGCGGGGCGGCCAGCGCCTTGACGGCGCGGCGCTGGTCGGCGGCGAGAGCCTTCGTCGGGGCGAGATAGAGCGCGGTCGTGCCTCTGCCGTTGGGCGCCTCGGAGCCGTCCAGGAGGGTGGTCAGTACGGGGGCGAGATAGGCGAGGGACTTTCCGGAGGCGGTGCCGGTGGCGATCACGACGGACTCGCCGTCCAGGGCGTGCTCGGCGGCCGCCGCCTGGTGGGCCCACGGATGGTCGATACCGGCCCGCTGAATGGCGTTGATCACTTCCGCGCGGATGCGGTCGGGCCAGACTGCATGACGGCCCGCACGCGGGGGCAGGTGCTCCGTATGGGTGATGCGCGCAGCACGGCCCGCCCCCGTGGCGAGCCGGTCGAGGACCGTACGGGGGGAGGGGCGGTTGCCCCCGCTCTCGGGGGGTCCACTGGGGCGGTGATTCCTGGCCATCGGCATCGAGTGTGTCACTGGCGTGACGGACAATGGTCTCAAGGCGTCGTGCATGACTGCTGGTAAGTGATTGAATGCCATCGCGGCTGGCGATACGTCCCCTGGCTCCGTCGGGGAGACCCGAGGGGCGACCGCTCGATAGCAAGGTGCTGGAGGATCCGTGGACCTGTCCCTGTCGACTCGCAATGTGTCCGGCCCTGGTGGCGACCGTACGGTCGTCGAGGTCGGTGGCGAGATTGATGTGTATACCGCGCCCAAGCTGCGCGAGCAGTTGGTCGAGTTGGTGAACGACGGCAGCTACCACCTGGTTGTCGACATGGAGGGCGTGGACTTCCTGGACTCGACCGGTCTCGGCGTGCTCGTGGGTGGCCTGAAGCGTGTGCGCGCCCATGAGGGCTCGCTGCGTCTGGTCTGCAACCAGGAGCGCATTCTCAAGATCTTCCGGATCACCGGTCTCACCAAGGTGTTCCCGATCCACACCACGGTCGACGAGGCCGTAGCGGCCACCGACTGAGGTCGGTCGCGTCTTCCGGAGGAGAGGGCAGAGGCACCGGGCGTGATGCCCGGCGCCCGCGCCCGTGAGTTTCCACGCTCGTACGTTCGAGGGGGATCGCATGGCCACCGTTGAACTCCGCTTCAGCGCCCAGCCCGAACATGTCAGAACGGCCCGTCTTGTGGCGGCCGCCGTGGCTCGTCGGGCAGGCGTCGATGAGGCTGTGTTGGACGAGGTCAGACTCGCGGTCGGTGAAGCGTGCAGCCGGGCGGTCGGGCTGCACCGCAGCCATGGCATCACCGCACCGGTGAGAGTCGTGCTGAACGAGGAGGAGAAAGCCTTCTCCATCGAGGTCGGCGACGGCGTCACGGCCGCGGGCGATGCCGCCGCGGGGGAAGCCCGCGACGGCGCGGCGCCGGGCGACTCCCACGAGAGCGATGCCGAGGGCGAGGACGAGATGGGCCTCGCGGTCATCAGCGGGCTCGTCGACGATGTGGAAGTCACCTCGGGCGACGACGGTGGCGTCATCCGGATGAGCTGGCCGACGGCCTCGGCCGTCGCGCTGCCCTGACGGCGTTGCCCCCGGCCCTTTCGGGCAGCCGGACGGAGAGCCGGTGATCCATTCTCCAGGAAGGCCCTGCTGAGCAGGGCCTTCCTCTTTTTCATCGGATTATCGATCACCCATTAACGCGCTTATCCCATTACCCATTCCAAGGTCATTCGATAAGTCAAGGTCAATTGCATGTGGCGTGCTCTGTTTTGATCAGGTTCCGCTCCCTACAATCCGTCCATCTTGAACGCTGAGCGTCAAGGAGGACGAATGGCGGGGCACTTCCAATCACAACTGTCCGAGCACCCCACTTCTCTCGCTGCCGCGATACTCACGGACGACAACCGCGTCATCGTGATCGTCATCGCGGTCGTCGCGCTGGCGGCGCTGTTCGTTGCCCAGCTGCTGGTGCGCCAGGTGCTGGCCGCCGGCGAGGGCACCGATTCGATGAAGGAGATCGCGGCCGCCGTACAGGAAGGCGCGAATGCCTATCTGGCACGGCAGTTGCGCACCCTCGGCGTATTCGCCGTCGTGGTGTTCTTCCTGTTGATGTTGTTGCCGGCCGACAACTGGTCACAACGCGCGGGACGTTCGCTGTTCTTCCTGGTGGGTGCGCTTTTCTCGGCGGCCACCGGTTACATCGGCATGCGTCTCGCCGTACGCAGCAATGTGCGGGTGGCGGCCGCCGCGCGCGAGGCGACACCGGCGGAGGGCGAGCCGGAGAAAGATCTCACGGCCGTTTCGCACAAAGCCATGAAGATCGCTTTCCGTACGGGTGGCGTGGTCGGCATGTTCACGGTGGGCCTCGGTCTGCTCGGCGCCTCCTGTGTGGTCCTCGTCTACGCCGCCGACGCCCCCAAGGTGCTGGAGGGCTTCGGCCTCGGCGCCGCGCTGATCGCCATGTTCATGCGAGTCGGCGGCGGCATCTTCACCAAGGCGGCCGACGTCGGCGCCGACCTGGTCGGCAAGGTCGAGCAGGGCATCCCCGAGGACGATCCGCGCAACGCGGCGACCATCGCGGACAACGTGGGCGACAACGTCGGTGACTGCGCGGGTATGGCAGCCGACCTGTTCGAGTCGTACGCGGTGACGCTCGTGGCCGCGCTGATCCTCGGCAAGGCGGCGTTCGGGGACTTCGGGCTCGCCTTCCCGCTGATCGTCCCGGCGATCGGGGTGATCACCGCGATGATCGGCATCTTCGCGGTCGCCCCGCGCCGGGCCGACCGCAGCGGGATGAGCGCCATCAACCGCGGCTTCTTCATCTCCGCGGTGATCTCGCTCGCGCTCGTGGCCGTGGCGTCCTTCGTCTACCTGCCGTCCTCGTACGCCGAGCTGGACGGGGTCACGGACCAGGCGATCCTGACGCACAGCGGCGATCCGAGAGTGCTCGCCCTGCTCGCGGTCGCCATCGGCATCGTGCTGGCGGCCCTGATCCAGCAGCTCACCGGCTACTTCACGGAGACCACCCGGCGCCCGGTCAGGGACATCGGCAAGTCCTCCCTGACGGGCCCCGCGACCGTCGTCCTCGCGGGCGTGGCCATCGGTCTGGAGTCTGCGGTCTACACGGCGCTGCTGATCGGTCTCGCGGTCTACGGGGCGTTCCTGCTCGGCGGTACGTCGATCATGCTCGCCCTCTTCGCGGTCGCTCTGGCGGGCACCGGTCTGCTCACCACCGTCGGCGTCATCGTCGCCATGGACACCTTCGGGCCGGTCTCCGACAACGCCCAGGGCATCGCCGAGATGTCCGGCGACGTCGAGGGCGCGGGCGCGCAGGTCCTCACCGACCTCGACGCCGTGGGGAACACCACGAAGGCCATCACGAAGGGCATCGCCATCGCCACGGCCGTACTCGCCGCGTCGGCGCTCTTCGGCTCGTACCGGGACGCCATTGCCACCTCCGTCGCGGATGTGGGGGCCAAGGCGGGCGAGCTGACGCTCAGTCTGGACATCTCCCAGCCCAACAACCTGGTCGGGCTGATCTTCGGCGCCGCGGTCGTCTTCCTCTTCTCGGGGCTGGCGATCAACGCGGTCTCGCGGTCGGCCGGTTCCGTGGTCTACGAGGTGCGCCGGCAGTTCCGGGAGCACCCCGGGATCATGGACTACACCGAGAAACCGGAGTACGGCCGGGTGGTCGACATCTGCACCAAGGACGCGCTGCGGGAGCTGGCCACCCCGGGACTGCTCGCCGTCCTCACCCCCATCGCCGTCGGCTTCTCGCTCGGCGTGGGCGCGCTCGGCTCGTTCCTGGCCGGTGCGATCGGTACGGGCACGCTGATGGCCGTCTTCCTCGCCAACTCCGGAGGTGCCTGGGACAACGCCAAGAAGCTCGTCGAGGACGGCCACCACGGCGGCAAGGGCAGTGAGGCCCATGCCGCGACGGTCATCGGGGACACCGTGGGGGACCCGTTCAAGGACACGGCGGGCCCCGCCATCAACCCGCTGCTGAAGGTGATGAACCTGGTGGCGCTGCTCATCGCCCCGGCGGTCGTGCAGTTCAGCTACGGAGCCGACGCCAGCGCCGGCGTCCGCGCGCTGGTGGCGGTGCTCGCCCTCGTCGTCATCATCAGCGCGGTCTATGTCTCCAAACGGCGCTCGGTCACGGTGGACGGCGGAGGTGAGGGCGGCAGGGGCGGTTCCGGCGGCGGGAACGAGAAGTCGCCCGATTCGGTGGCGGCCTCCTGACGGCCCGGGAACATCCAGGAGCGGGCGGGTGGCGCGGAGCGACGCGCCGCCCGCCCGCTCGCGCCGGCCATGGACGGCGTACGCCCGGCGTGAGGTGTCTCTCTCTTGGTGCAAATGGCTGCAATAGGGCATGGACCGGACGTTCGGCGCGCGGTTGTCGCCCACTTGGCGTGTATGTTCCGGGGCCGAGAGCCTTGGAAGGGACCCATCCGGTGAACAAGAAGCTTGTGGCCGCGCTGTCCGGCGGTGCGGTGCTGCTCATGGCGCTGTCCGGCTGCAGTGGTGATGACAGCGACAAAAAGGTGAACGACTGGGCCAAGAAGGTCTGTGACCAGGTTCAGCCCCAGCTGACGAAGATCGCGGACGCCAACACCTCCATCCAGCAGGCGACCTCCGACAGCAGCAAGCCCGCTGATGTCCAGAAGGCCGACTCGGCCGCCTTCCAGTCCATCTCCGACGCCTACAAGGCGCTGGGCTCCGCCGTGGACGGCGCGGGCGCACCGCCCGTCGCGGACGGCGAGAAGACCCAGAAGGAGGCCGTCAAGGAGCTCAACGCCACCTCGACGGCGTACACGGGCCTCAAGACGAAGGTCGACGCGCTCGACACCAAGGACCAGGCGGACTTCGCCGACGGCCTCAAGGGCGTCGCGGACGAGCTGGACAAGCTCGGCAAGAACGGTGACCAGGCGCTTCAGAAGCTCCAGTCCGGCGACGTCGGCAAGGGGATGGCGAAGCAGGCCGGCTGCCAGAAGCCGCCGTCGACAGCCGGTGGGTCCGGCTCCCCGGCGGCCGGGTCGTAACCCCACGGCATCCGCTCCCGGACGCCCTCAGGTGATTCTTGCCGCTCCGGAACGCGGTCGCCCGCGGCCCGCGGCCCGGTCCCCCCGAACGGAGGGGCCGGGCCGCGGGCCGTTGTCAGTGGCAGCCGCCACAATGAGTGGGTGAGTACGACCAGCCTTCCCGCGCCCGACCACTCGCCCCGACTCCGTGCGGCTCTGCTCGCCGCCGACTTCACCGCCGACGGCCTGCTCGACCTGCTCGGCGCACCCGCCTACGCCGCGCTGGCCCGCAGCGAGACCGTGCCCGCGCTGCGCGCCACCCCCGGCGACACCCCGCTCGAAACGCTCGTACGGCTCTTCCTGCTCCAGCGGCCGGTCCCCCGGGAGCGCGCGGTGGCCGCGCTGCCGCTGGACGAGGCGCTGGCCGACGGCTGGGTCGTGCAGGACGAGGACGACATCCACGCGACGGTGGACGTACGGCCGTACAGCGGGCCCGCGGGGCAGGACTGGTTCATCGTCTCCGACCTGGGCTGCGCGGTCGGCGGTGCCTCGGGTGCGGGCGGCCATGACGAGGGGGTGGTGCTCGGCGTCGGCGGCGCCTCGACGACCCTGGCCGGGATCACCGTACGTACCCCGGTCGGGAGCGCGCTCGATCTCGGCACCGGCTCCGGTATCCAGGCGCTGCACGCCGCCCAGCACGCCACCCGCGTCACGGCCACCGACCTCAACCCGCGGGCGCTCGGCTTCACGCGGCTGACCCTGGCCCTCTCCGGTGCCCCCGCCGCCGAGCTGCGCGAGGGCTCGCTCTTCGAGCCGGTCGCGGACGAGACGTACGACCTGATCGTCTCGAACCCGCCGTTCGTCATCTCGCCGGGAGCCCGGCTCACCTACCGCGACGGCGGGATGGGCGGGGACGATCTGTGCCGCACGCTCGTCCAGCAGGCGGGCCAGCGGCTGAACGACGGCGGGTTCGCCCACTTCCTCGCCAACTGGCAGCACGTGGAGGGGGAGGAGTGGCAGCAGCGGCTGCGCTCGTGGGTGCCGCTGGGCTGCGACGCCTGGATCGTGCAGCGCGAGGTCCAGGACGTGACGCAGTACGCCGAGCTGTGGCTGCGCGACAGCGGCGACCACAGGACCGACCCGGAGGCCTACACGGCGCGGTACGAAGCGTGGCTGGACGAGTTCGAGGCCCGTAAGACCAAGGCCGTCGGCTTCGGCTGGATCACGCTCAGGAAGACGGGCGCCGGGGAGCCGTCGATCGTCGTGGAGGAGTGGCCGCATCCGGTGGAGCAGCCGCTCGGCGAGACCGTACGGGCCCACTTCGAGCGCCAGGACTTTCTGCGGACGCACGACGACGCGGCGCTCCTCGCGGGCCATTTCGTGCTGGCGCCGGAGGTGGTTCAGGAGCAGGTGGGGCTGCCGGGTGCCGAGGACCCGGAGCATGTGGTGCTCCGTCAGCACCGCGGTATGCGCAGGGCCACGAAGGTCGACGCGGTCGGGGCCGGCTTCGCGGGGGTCTGTGACGGGACCCTGAGCGCGGGACGGATCCTGGACGCGATCGGCCAGTTGATGGGGGAGGACCCGGTGCTGCTCCGGGACCGTACCCCGCAGGCGATCCGGCTGCTGGTGGAGGAGGGATTCCTGGAACCGGCGCCCGCAGAGCGTTGACGGCGAGGGCGCGGTGACGGCGCGGAGACGGCGGGCGTGCGCGTGGAGCGTCTGCCCCCTCGGCCGCCGGATGCCGGCTTCCGGCCGCCGGGCCCCGGGCTCGGCGTGCGGGTGAAAGCGCGCGCGGCGTTCACCCGGAATTCGCGCCGGTGACGTCCCGGGGTGCCAGCCTCTGCCCCCTGAGACCTCGGCGCCCTGGAGCGGGCGCCCATGGAATGAGCGGGGTACGGACATGGAGAGTGGGCCGGCGATCTTCGCGGGGACGGCGTTCACGCTGTTCGGCGGCGCGCTGCTGCTATGGACGGGGGCGCGCGTTCTGCACCGCGCGCCGGTGGCCCACGGCGTGCGGCCCGCGGCGTCCATCACGCTCGCGACACTCTCGGGCGTGGTCTTTCTCGCTCTCGGCGTGTGGTGCTTCGGTCGTATCTGAGGGCTTCCGACGTATCCGGACCCGGTTTCCGGAAGCCTGACCGGAACCTCCGGTCATGATCGATCCGGGCCCGTGCGGGGCTCCGGCAGGCCGTCGGACCTGCACCGGACGCGGCGGGGGGCCTTGATCCGGAACCGTCACCCCGTACCCCGGCGGAACCATCACCTCCGCGTTCCGACGCGACGAGCCCGGGGGTCCGGGCGGCAGGAATGACTGGAGTCGGGTTACCGTTCGAGTGGCCGTTGCGGGCTTTCGCCGTTTGACACGGGGGCGGGTTGTACCGTCACACTCCGCAGCGAAGCAGCGTCACCGCTGGGCCGTACCGGGCCCCGCCAAGGCGTACTGCCGTACTGCCGTACGGGCCCACCGAGCGTCGACCGGAGAGAAGAGCGAAGTTGTCCCCGACCAGCGAGACCGCACACGGCGGCCGCCGACTCGTCATCGTCGAGTCGCCTGCCAAGGCGAAGACGATCAAGGGCTACCTCGGCCCTGGCTATGTCGTCGAGGCGAGCGTCGGGCACATCCGCGACCTCCCGAACGGCGCCGCCGAGGTGCCCGAGAAGTACACCGGCGAGGTGCGCCGGCTCGGCGTGGACGTCGAGCACGACTTCCAGCCGATCTACGTCGTCAACGCCGATAAGAGGGCCCAGGTCAGAAAGCTCAAGGAGCTGCTGGCCGAATCCGACGAGCTCTACCTCGCCACCGATGAGGACCGCGAGGGCGAGGCCATCGCGTGGCACCTCCAGGAAGTCCTGAAGCCCAAGGTCCCGGTCCACCGGATGGTCTTCCACGAGATCACCAAGGACGCGATCCGGGCCGCCGTCGCCAATCCGCGCGAGCTGAACACGCGCATGGTCGACGCCCAGGAGACCCGCCGTATCCTCGACCGGCTCTATGGCTACGAGGTCTCGCCGGTCCTGTGGAAGAAGGTCATGCGCGGCCTCTCCGCGGGCCGTGTCCAGTCCGTCGCCACCCGCCTCGTCGTCGAGCGTGAGCGCGAGCGCATCGCCTTCCGCTCCGCCGAGTACTGGGACCTGACCGGCACGTTCTCCACCGGCCGCGCCGGAGACGCCTCCGACCCGTCCTCGCTGGTCGCCCGGCTGAACTCGGTCGACGGCCGGCGGGTCGCCCAGGGCCGTGACTTCGGCCCGGACGGCCGGCTCAAGTCCGACCAGGTGCTGCATCTGGACGAGGTCAACGCACGGGCGCTCGCCGTCGCCCTGGAGAACGCCTCCTTCTCCGTACGCTCGGTCGAGTCCAAGCCGTACCGCCGCTCCCCGTACGCCCCCTTCCGTACGACGACCCTCCAGCAGGAGGCCTCGCGCAAGCTGGGCTTCGGGGCGAAGTCCACGATGCAGGTGGCGCAGAAGCTGTATGAGAACGGCTTCATCACCTATATGCGTACGGACTCGACGACCCTCTCGGACACCGCCGTCTCGGCGGCCCGTGCGCAGGTCACGCAGTTGTACGGGGCGAGCTATCTGCCGGACAAGCCGCGGACGTACGCGGGCAAGGTCAAGAACGCGCAGGAGGCGCACGAGGCGATCCGTCCCTCGGGCGACCGGTTCCGTACGCCCGCGGAGACGGGACTGACCGGTGACCAGTTCAAGCTCTACGAGCTGATCTGGAAGCGGACCGTCGCCTCCCAGATGAAGGACGCGGTCGGCAACAGCGTCACCGTCAAGATCGGCGGCAGGTCGAGCGACGGCCGGGACGCGGAGTTCTCCGCCTCCGGCAAGACGATCACGTTCCACGGCTTCATGAAGGCGTACGTCGAGGGCGCGGACGACCCGAACGCGGAGCTGGACGACCGCGAGCGCAGGCTGCCGCAGGTCGCGGAGGGCGACGCGCTCTCCGCCGAGGAGCTCTCGGTGGACGGCCACGCGACGAAGCCGCCGGCCCGGTACACCGAAGCCTCGCTGGTCAAGGAGCTGGAAGAGCGCGAGATCGGCCGTCCGTCGACGTACGCCTCGATCATCGGCACCATCCTCGACCGCGGCTATGTGTTCAAGAAGGGCACGGCGCTCGTCCCGTCCTTCCTCTCCTTCGCCGTGGTCAACCTGCTGGAGACGCACTTCGGCCGGCTGGTCGACTACGACTTCACGGCCAAGATGGAGGACGACCTCGACCGCATCGCGCAGGGCGAGGCGCAGGCCGTGCCGTGGCTGCGGCGCTTCTACTTCGGTGAGGGCGACGACCACAGCGCGGGGGTCGCGTCGGGCGCCGGGAACGGCGACGGCGACCACCTCGGCGGCCTCAAGGAGCTGGTCACGGACCTCGGCGCGATCGACGCCCGGGAGATCTCCTCGTTCCCCGTCGGCGACGGGATCATGCTGCGCGTCGGGCGGTACGGCCCGTATGTCGAGCGTGGCGACAAGGACGAGGAGGGCCACCAGCGCGCCGATGTGCCCGAGGACCTGGCGCCCGACGAGCTGACGGTCGAGTACGCCGAGGAGCTGCTGGCCAAGCCGAGCGGCGACTTCGAGCTGGGCGCGGACCCGGAGACCGGCCACCAGATCGTGGCGAAGGACGGGCGTTACGGGCCGTACGTCACCGAGATCCTGCCGGACGGCACCCCGAAGACCGGCAAGAACGCGGTCAAGCCGCGTACCGCCTCGCTCTTCAAGTCCATGTCCCTGGACACGGTCACGCTCGCCGACGCCCTCAAGCTGATGTCGCTGCCGCGGGTGGTCGGCACGGACGCCGAGGGTGTCGAGATCACCGCGCAGAACGGCCGGTACGGCCCGTATCTGAAGAAGGGCACGGACTCGCGTTCGCTGGAGAACGAGGACCAGCTCTTCAACATCACGCTGGAAGAGGCGCTGGCGATCTACGCCCAGCCCAAGCAGCGGGGCAGGGCCGCGGCCAAGCCGCCGCTGAAGGAGCTGGGTACGGACCCGGTGAGCGAGCGGCCGGTCGTGGTGAAGGACGGGCGGTTCGGCCCGTACGTCACGGACGGCGAGACGAACGCGACGCTGCGGACCGACGACAGCGTCGAGACGATCACGCCGGAGCGGGGTTACGAGCTGCTCGCGGAGAAGCGCGCGAAGGGGCCGGCCAAGAAGACCGCGAAGAAGGCGGCGAAGAAGGCTCCGGCGAAGAAGGCACCCGCCAAGAAGGCGACGACGGCGAAGAAGGCCGCCGCGAAGACGACGACCGCCAAGACGGCGGTGAAGAAGACGACGGCCAAGAAGACGGCCGCGAAGTCGTCGGCGGCGTCGGCGAAGTCGGACGAATAGGTAGTCGGACAGGTAGTCGGACGAATCGGTGGCCGAGTCCGGGAGTCCGGGTAACTGAGTCGCGGAGGGACGGCGGGAGCGGGGCGACTTGCTCCCTCTCGCCCCCTCTGTCGCGGTCGTCCGCTCGGACGGGGCTCCAGGGTTGTCACTGGCTCCGGATAGGCTGGGCGGATGACGCGAGCCGAGCAGCCAACGGTCGTGAGCCCCACCTCCGACTCCGACGCACTTGCCGCAGACTCACGAGAGCGCGCCGTACGATCTCTGTTGCGCCTTCCACCGCTGCGGCGGCTTTGGGGTGCCCAGTTCGTCGGCGGGATCGGCGACGTACTCGCCGTACTCGTGCTTCTGCTGCTGTCGTTGCAGGCGGCGATCGCCGAGGGCTCGTTCGGTGCTGGATACCGGGGTGTGGCGTTCGCCGTCGCCGCCGTGTTCGGGGCCCGGGTTCTGGCCACGCTGCTGTTCGGGGCGGTGCTTCTCGGGCCGCTGACGGCGCTGATCGCGCCCAGTGGCGGGTCCGGGGCCAAGGCCGAGAGGACGGCTGACGCGGCTGGAACGGCTGAGACGCCCGAGGTGTCCGGGGTGGCTGAGGCGTCCGGGGCCACGGCGGTCAAGACGAAGAAGAAGGCGGCCAAGCCCGCGCGGGACGGCGGCCCGCTGGACCGTCGCTGGACGATGATCGTCGCGGACGTACTGCGCCTCGCGCTCCTCATCGTCGCGCCGCTGTGGCTCGACTGGACCCCCGACCGCGCCCTGCCGATCCTCCTCAGCACGGTCTTCGTCGCCGGCGTCGCCGAGCGTTTCTGGACGGTCGCCAAGGAGAGCGCGGCTCCCGCCCTGCTGCCGGCTCCGCCGCTGGAGGGCGCCGCGGTACGCCCGCTGCCCGACCACCTCGACGCGCTGCGCCGGCTCTCCCTCCGTACGTCTTTCGCCGCCGTACCCGTCGCCGCCGCGGTCCTGCTCGTCGCCACGCTGATCGGCAATTTGCTGGGCACGGGCATCGAGTGGTTCTCGCTGCATCAGGCGGCCCTCGGGTCGTATGTCGCGGCCGGGCTGTTCGCCGCGTCGGTGTCGACCCTCTACTTCCTCGAACTGCCCGACGGCCATACGCCCCGCCCGCGTTCCCCGCTCGAAGGGCTGCGCCGGTCCGTGGGCGGCGCGAGCGGCAAGGGATCCGGCGGCAGCGGCGGCGGCCAGGACAAGGGGCGTACGGGCGCGGTACCGCTGTTCGTCCTCGCGTGCGGCACGCTCGCCGGCGCTGTCGCCGCCGCCGTGGGCGTCTCCGTACTCCAGGCCAAGGACCTCGGGGGCGGTCCTGTCGCCTTCGCCCTCCTCGTCCTCGCCCTGACCGGCGGTACGGGACTGGGCATCCGCGGCGCCGCGAAGGTGCTGCCCGCGCTGTCCCGCCGGCGGCTGTTCGCGCTGGCGCTCGCGGTCACCGGTATAGCGCTGCTCGTCATGGGCCTCGTGCCGGACATGGCGACCGTGCTGTTCCTGGCGCTGCTCGCGGGCTTCACGGCCGGTGTCGCGGCGAATACTGGACACACCCTTATCGACCTGGAGACGGAGGAGTACCGTCGTGGTCGGGTCACCGAACATCTACAGGCTGTAGTCAGGGTCTTTGTCGGCCTCGGCGTGGTCATCGCCCCCCTCGTCGCGGCGGCCATCGGCCCGCACCGCCTCGCCAGTGGCACCTTCGTCTTCGCGCACGACGGAGCGGCCTTCACGCTGATACTGGTCGGCGCGCTGCTGCTGCCCGTAGCGGCCGTCGTCCTCGCCAAGACGGACGACCGGTCCGGTGTGCCGCTGCGCCGCGATCTGCGCGACGCGCTGCGCGGCGGAGCCGACCCGGCGCAGGCCCCGGCCGCGACCGGCTTCTTCCTCGCCATAGAAGGCGGCGACGGCGCCGGAAAGTCGACCCAGGTCGAGGCGCTCGCCGACTGGATCCGGGCCAAGGGCCATGAAGTGGTGGTCACGCGCGAGCCGGGCGCCACCCCGGTGGGCAAGCGGCTGCGCTCGATCCTGCTGGATGTGTCGAGTGCGGGTCTGTCGAACCGCACCGAGGCCCTGCTGTACGCGGCCGACCGCGCCGAGCATGTCGATTCGGTCGTCCGTCCGGCGCTGGAGCGCGGCGCGATCGTCATCTCCGACCGCTACATCGACTCGTCCGTGGCCTACCAGGGCGCGGGCCGTGATCTTTCGCCGACCGAGATCGCCCGTATCTCGCGCTGGGCGACGGGCGGGCTCGTACCGCATCTGACGGTGCTGCTCGACGTCTCCCCGGAGACGGCGCGCGAGCGCTTCACGGAGGCGCCGGACCGGCTGGAGTCCGAGCCCGCGGAGTTCCACCAGCGGGTACGGACCGGCTTCCTCACCCTCGCCGCCGCCGATCCCACCCGCTATCTGGTGGTGGACGCGGGCCAGGAGCCGGAGTCGGTCACGACGGTCGTACGGCACCGGCTCGACCAGATGCTGCCGCTCTCCGAGGCCGAGGTGAAGGCCCAGGAGGAGGCGCGGAAGGCGGCCATCGAGGAAGCCCGCCGCAGGGCGGAGGAAGAGGCCGCGCGCAAGGCGGAGGAGGAGCGGCGGGAGCGCGAGCGACAGGCGCAGCTCGCCAAGCTCCGTGCCGAGGAGGAGGAGCGCAAGCGCCGCGAGCTGGAGGAGGCGCGGCAGCGCGAGGCCGAGCGGCAGGCGGAGGAGGCCAGGCAGCGCGCCGAGGAGGCGCGCAAGAAGGCCGAGGAGGAGCGGCTGCGGCGCGAGGCCGAGGAGCGGGCGTACGAGGCGGAGCAGGCGCGCCTCAGGCGGCAGGCTCAGGAAGAGGCCAGGCTCCGGGCGGAGGCCGAGGAGCGCCGCCGCGAGAAGCAGCGCAAGGCGGAGGAGGCACTGCTCCGCGCCGAAGAGGCGCGGCGGCTCGCGGAGCAGTCGGCGGCCGAGGCGGCTTCGGCCCCGGCTCCGGAGGTCTCTCCGAACGAGATCACGGTCCCGACGCCTTTCGTCAAGAAGCCGGCGGTCACGCCGGACGAGGTGACGCAGGAGGTCCCGGCGGTACGTCCGCCGGATCCGGACGAGACGACGGTCATTCCGCAGGTGCCGGATCCGGATCGGCCTGCTGAGCGGGACGAGCGTTCGGATCGTACGGACCGAGCTGGACGTACGGACCGAGCTGGACGTACGGACCGGGCGGATCGTACGGACCGGGCGGCCGACGAGACGTCGGTGCTCCCGCCGGTGCGGGACGACGGGCACGGCGGCGCGCGGGGTGACGCGCGGGGTGACGTACGGGGTACGGGTGACTCAGGGGGCAGCCGGGACGCCCGCGCGGCCGACGAGACCGCCGTACTCCCGCCCGTACGGAACGCCGATCCGGCCGACCGGGTGCCGCGGGGCTTCTTCCGGGACGACGCGCGGCCGTCGCCCGCCGAGGGCGGCAACGAGCGCACGCGCGAGCTGCCGCAGGTCAACCCGGAGGCGTCTCGGGAGGGTGGTCAGGAACGTACGCCCGAGCGCCCGCGCCGCCGCTCCGACTGGGCGGAGGAGACTCCGCTGGACGACCTTCCGACTCTGGCGGACGAACTGCTCGGCCCGCATGACGACGGTGGCGACCACGATGGCAGGCGCCGCCGCTAGGCCAGACAGGGCCTGGGCCCCGTCCGGCCGGACTGACCGGACTGTCAGACCCCGGCCCCACAATGGGATCCGGGCTGCGGGATCCGGGCTGCGGGATCCGGGGCTCACACAGGACACAGGTGGGGACCGCACATGGCATGGAGGTGGTGACGGCGCATGACCGTATGGGACGACCTGGTCGGACAGGACCGCGTTCGGGCGACGCTCGCTGCCGCCGCTCGTGACGCGGACGCGCGTGTGACGGCCGAGGCCGCGGGTACGGAGCCGCCGGAGGCGTCGAAGATGACGCACGCCTGGCTGTTCACCGGCCCGCCCGGTTCGGGCCGGTCCACCGCGGCCCGCGCCTTTGCCGCCGCCCTGCAGTGCACGAGCCCGGACCGGGCGCTCGGTGGTGAGCCGGGCTGCGGGTTCTGCGACGGCTGCCATACGAGCCTGATCGGTACGCACGCCGATGTGGACATCATCCGTACGGATCTGCTCTCGATCGGTGTCAAGGAGACCCGCGAGCTGGTCCGCCGCGCCCAGCTCTCGCCGGCCGGCGGACGCTGGCAGGTCAATGTGCTGGAGGACGCCGACCGCCTCACCGAGGGTGCGGGGAACGTGCTGCTGAAGGGGGTGGAGGAGCCGGCGCCCCGTACGGTCTGGCTGCTCTGCGCGCCCTCCCTGGAGGACGTCCTGCCCACGATCCGTTCCCGCTGCCGCCATCTCGTGCTGCGTACTCCTCCGGTAGAGGCCGTCGCCGATGTCCTGATCCGGCGCGACGGCATCGAGCCCGAGGCCGCCCGTGCCGCCGCCAACGCCACCCAGGGGCATATCGGCCGGGCCCGCCGGCTCGCCACCGACGAACGGGCGCGTGCCCGCCGCGCCACTGTTCTCAAGATGCCGCTGCGCGTGGACGACATCGGCGGCTGTCTCAGGGCGGCGCAGGAGCTGATCGACGCCGCCACGGAGGACGCCAAGCAGGTCGCCGAGGATGTCGACGTCAAAGAGACCGAGGACATGAAGGCCGCGCTCGGTGCCTCGGCGGGCGGCCGGATGCCCCGGGGCACGGCGGGCGTGATGAAGGAGCTGGCAGACCGCCAGAAGCGCAGGTCCACCCGTACGCAGCGGGACAGTCTGGATCTGGCCCTCACCGATCTGACCGGCTTCTACCGCGATGTGCTGGCCATCCAGCTGGGC
The DNA here is from genome assembly GCF_000718095.1 of Streptomyces scopuliridis RB72. Lineage (GTDB taxonomy): Bacteria > Actinomycetota > Actinomycetes > Streptomycetales > Streptomycetaceae > Streptomyces > Streptomyces scopuliridis. The sequence continues at coordinate 161,479 of NZ_JOEI01000016.1, forward strand.
TCGCGCGTGGCGCTCGCCAATGGGGACGTACGGGACGCGTTGGACCGGGTCGCCCGTGCCTCGACGCCCGAGCGGACGCTGCGCCGGATAGAGGCGATCGTCGCCTGCCGCCAGGCGCTGGACCGCAATGTGGCGCCGCTGCTGGCGGTGGAGGCGATGGCGGTCTCGCTCCGGGCGGGCTGACGGGTACGGGCGACCCGGTCCAGCGCGTCGCGTACGAGCGGGCTGGTTGCCGGGGCTGTGCGAGCGGGGCTGGTTGCCGGGCCGTACGAGCTAGCCGATTGTCCGGAAAATCACCCGTACGAGCACCGGCGGGCGGTGTACGCGATTCGGCGGCTAGGCTCCCTGAATGGACACCAGGCGCCTGTTCCGTATCACTGCTACCGCGTTCGTGGCGGCCGGTCTGCTGATCTCCGGCTGCAGCTCCGGCAGTTCCCCGTCGGAGGCATCGACTTCGGGTGCGGATGCGGGTTCGGGCGCCGGTGCGGTGTCCATTGATCCTGCCGCGCTGAAGAAGTACTACGACCAGAAGCTCAAGTGGCGCGCGTGCGGAGTCCCCGGTTTCGAGTGCGCCACGATGAAGGCCCCGCTCGACTACACGAAGCCGGACGGGACCCGGATCGACCTGGCCGTCTCCCGCAAGAAGGCCACGGGACCCGGCAAGCGCCTCGGCTCCCTCATGGTCAACCCGGGCGGCCCCGGCGGCTCGGCGATCGGCTATCTCCAGGCGTACGCGGGGATCGGCTACCCGGCGCAGGTCCGCGCCCAGTACGACATGGTGGCCATCGACCCGCGCGGCGTCGCCCGCAGCGAGCCCGTCGAATGCCTCACGGGCAAGGAGATGGACGCGTACACCCAGGTCGACCAGACGCCGGACGACCAGGCCGAGACGGCGAAGCTGGCCGCGTCCTTCAAGAAGTTCGCCCAGGGCTGCGAGAAGCGCTCCGGCGCGATCCTCCCGCATGTGTCCACGGTCGAGGCGGCTCGTGACATGGACATCTTCCGTACCGCTCTGGGCGACCAGAAGCTGTCGTACGTCGGGGCTTCGTACGGCACCTTCCTCGGCGCGACCTACGCCGAACTGTTCCCGAAGCGCACCGGCCGCCTCGTCCTCGACGGCGCGATGGACCCGTCCCTCCCGGCCCGCGAGCTGAACCGCGACCAGACGGCGGGCTTCGAGACGGCCTTCCGGTCCTTCGCCGAGGACTGCGTCAAACAGTCCGACTGCCCGCTCGGCACGAAGTCCGTGGCCGACGTCTCGAACCGTATGAAGACCTTCTTCACCACGCTGGACGCCAAGCCCGTCCCGACCGGCGAGAGCCGTCCCCTGGGCGAGTCCCTGGCCACGACCGGCGTGATCGCCGCGATGTACGACGAGTCCGGCTGGCCCCAGCTCCGCCAGGCCCTCGCCGACGCCATGAAGGGCGACGGCGCGGCCCTGCTCTCCCTGGCCGACTCGTACTACGAGCGCGACAGCGAGGGCTCGTACGCCAACCTGATGTACGCCAACTCCGCCGTGAACTGCCTGGACCTCCCGCCGGCCTTCAGCGGCCCCGAAGAGGTCACCAAGGCGCTCCCCTCCTTCGAACAGGCATCCCCGGTTTTCGGCACGGGCCTGGCCTGGGCCTCCCTGAACTGCACCTACTGGCCCACCAAGGCCACCGGCGCCCCCCACCGCATCGAGGCGAAGGGCGCGGCCCCGATCGTCGTGGTGGGCACCACCCGCGACCCGGCGACCCCGTACAAGTGGGCCCAGTCCCTGGCCGCCCAGCTCTCCTCCGGCACCCTCCTCACCTACAACGGCGACGGCCACACGGCGTACGGCCGCGGCAGCGACTGCATCGACACGGCGATCAACACCTACCTCCTGGAGGGCACACCCCCGAAGGACGGCAAGAAGTGCTCCTGACCTGCGGAAAGGCCCCCGCGGGAGGCGTGTACGGAGCACCCTCCAAAACTGTGTAGACTTGGCCGCGCTGCTGATCGCACCATGGTGCGGAAGGCGCGCCGCCTTAGCTCAGTTGGCCAGAGCAACGCACTCGTAATGCGTAGGTCTCGGGTTCGAATCCCGAAGGCGGCTCCATAGTGACCCCCAGGTCAGGCATCTGACCTGGGGTTCCTTGTTTTCGTTGACCTTGGAATCTCGGCAAATCGGGCACCGTCCGTCTGTGCATCGTAATGCGTAGGTCGGAGGTTCGGTTTCTGTGACGAGATCGACGGAGCGAGGCTCTGAACTGGTCTTTTGCTTGCTCGTAGGGGACGGACCAGGTCGGCGCAACGGGTTCCGGTGGACAGCCGGTGGACAGCCGTGCGTGAAACTCCGTCAGGGGACTATCGCCGCTCCTGGACGACGGGTAAAGTCCACCGGTCTCCGATGGGGCTATCGGCGGCGTCGGGACTGTCCGGTCCTGACAGCTTTCACGTCCAGCGGGAGGCGGGAAACGTCCCTGCGGACTTCAATCAGGGCGAAGCGGTCCCTGGTCGATCCGATCCAACTCGGCCCGAAGACGTTCGGCCTCGGATTCGGCTTTTCGCAGCCTTCGCTCCAATGCGGACCGCGAGGGTGTGGGTGTGGTGCTCGTCGCCTTCCTGGACTGTCGCTGCCGGGGGACAAGCCATCCGACGCGTTCGTAGGCCAGGATCATCCGAACTCGAGGACAGGAATAACAGAGTCGCTCAGGCTCCGGTGCCGGCCAGCCGTCCGCGAGCATCCGTCGGGTGTGCTCCCGATCCCGCTCGGTCTGCAGCTCTGGGTTCGCGCGCCAGGCGTCCTCAAACTCGGCCGACATCTGCTGGACTCGTTCCGGAGCCGCACGACGAGGCCCAGAAGCAGGCACCCAATCGAGACTCGGGGCAATGGCCTCCTCCACGTGACCGCAAGCCAGCGTCACCTCCCAGAACGCGGAGGTGTGCGGCTCGTCACGGCGGAGTACCGACCAAACCCTGGGGTCCGTGTCGTCCGATGGCTCGATCGGGTCGGCGGGAAACGTCACCTCCCTCCGGTCTCCCCACTCGGCGATCACGCGATACGGCGGCGGTGGGGAGTCGTCGTGATGACAGGTCATCTGCCCAGGCGGCAGCGGTGAGCGGTGATCTTTCCACTGCGCCTCGTGCGGTGGGGTGCCGTCTTCGCGAGTGAGGACCTCGGTGGTGCAACCGCAGTCAAGCTGAACGCGCCACCGGAAGGCGCGGGACAGATCCGGAATCAGGAAGTCCCAGAGCACCCGCGGGATGTACCCGCGCATTTTGGCGACCTCCGCCTCGCACTCCCGCAGCACCTCCTGGCGTGATCTGGCCTTGCCGGGAAGCCGCTGCATCGTGGGGGTGCTCGGCGGCGGTCGGTCTTCCAGGAGAAGATGGCGACTACTGGTTGAAGGGGCACCCATGGCCTCTCCCCGTTCCTTGCCCGGCGCTGCCGTTCATCGGCCGAGCGGACTGTGAGTTTGCAACCAGGCACGCTACAGAGCCAGCCGCACTGTCAGGGGAATGTTGCGCCGCTTCACTCGCGTGGGTGACCGTTTGCGGGCGCTGAGTTTTCAGGATCCATAAGGCTTGCTGCCAGGTGAGGGCCGGGCGGCCGGGGCTGTCCACGAACTGCACACCCCCGACCGCCGCAGTCTTCGCGGTCGTCCTCACGCGGCCGTTGCCTTGGTCTTCGCGTGGGCCTGCTGCAGCAGCTCCAGCACCCGGTCCATCACACCCTCGGAGTCCTGGGAGCGGTCGATCTCGCTGAGGACGATCCCCCAGATCTCCCGCTCGCCCGCCGCTTCCGCCTTGTAGTAGGCGTCGCGGACGCTCTCGCGGATCGGGTCCTCGGTGAAGGTGGCGTAGATGCCGAGGAACTGGCGCACCATGAGCCCGCTGGTCTGCCGCGGGTCGTAGACGATGTGGTGACCGTCGCCGTCGAGCCGGTAGGTGAAGTACTCATCCGGGCCGAGCGGGGCCTGTTCGACGCGGAGGTGCTGGTTGCCGAGCTCGTCGGGCAGCTGTCCGAAGTGGTCGCACATGCGGTCGCGGAAGGCCTCGAAGCCGGCGCGCGTGGTCAACGTCGTCATACCGTCACCTCCGCCGGCTCACTGAGGAGGTTGCGCATCGCGGTCTCGGCAGCGGCCTTCGGGGCCCCGCAGACGACGATGTGGACGATCACCTCGTCGGCGAACTTCTCCACGGCCGGGGAGCACGAGCGGAGTTCCCGCATCGTGGTGCGGAACGTCCCCACCTCGGCGATGGCGCGTTCGGTGATGGCCGCGGTCTTCATGCCGCCACCTCCGATGGGTTGAGGTACGCGGTGCGGACGTTGACGAGCTGGGCGTGGGCCTCGCGCAGGGACTCGACCCGCTTCTGCAGGCGGCCGATGACCATCTCCAGCGTGTCCGGGTCGAGGTACTCGATGTAGTGGTCGTCGATGGCCTCAATGGCTACGAACGGCAGCCGCTCCGCCGGTTGTCCCGAGAAGGGGCGGGACTCGATCTGCCAGCTGAGGAAGCGGAAGTCCTTCGGGCTGCCGGTGTCGCACAGCGGGCCGTAGAGGGGCAGCTCGCCGGCTGTGCCGGGGATGTTGCAGTAGATGTCGTGCGGGTGCTCGGGCGTGTTGCTGTCCGCCTCGTGGTCGACCGTGCAGCCGGGCATGCAGGTCGCGGTCACCTTTTCACCGGTGACGGCGCTGGTAAAGGTGAATGTGCGCCGGACAGCGGACGCTCCCACGGCGGGCTCACTGTCGGACAGGGCTGCGGGGACGGACTGGAGTCGGGCGGCCTGGCTGGCGCTCCCGAGAGGCTGGGTGGTGTGGTCCTCGGGACCGCCGTTGTTGGCGGCCGTTGGTATTTTCTTCACGCTTTGTCTCCTCCATTGCAGGAGTCGGGTTATGGCCTCACCTCCGGTGTTGAACCCACCGGCCGGGCCTCTTGCTTTGGTGATACGCGCCCTGTCGAACGGGGTCGAGAGCGCTGTCCCGTTCGAGGGGTCCGGGCCCGGAATGGGGTTATTTTGCGGTAACTGGTGCGTACAATGCGCTCTTTCGGCTGGCGGGGTGACTCCCGGGAGACCTCTCCGCCTGCCCTGGGCGGCCAGGTCGCAGGAGCGACCGGGGCCGAGGGTTCGACATCGGCCATCACCTCGACACGCTCGACCTTCAGGGGACGGCGCGCACGGCTTCATCGGCACGGGGTCGAGACCGTTGGCCTTGAAGATGCGGTTGGTCTCCGCCAGGTCCAGGGTCTACGGGGGCGCCGACATCGACACGATGAAGTCCCCACGGGTCGAGATCGTCCGGAGCACGGCGAGCTGTTGGCGGTCCAGCGCCCGGTCAGCGGCGCAGAATTCGTAGTACTGATAGTCGCTCACGAGGCGTCCACACCTTGTGGCCGGAGGGATGTTGGTGTGGCAGGTCACGGCGCCCAGCGGCGGTAGGCCGCGATCCACTGCGCGCCGTCGGGGGCCGGGACAGGCAGGGGGAGGTCGAGGATGCCGATGGCCTGCTGCCAGGGGCCACGGACGCAGCGTGCCACGATGTGGCTGCCTTCGGTGAGGTCGATGTCTTCCACCGTGACCTGCACGCCCAGGACGGTGGTGGTGAACGGCACCGCGAGATGCTCCTGCACCATGGTGAACAGCCCGGACAGCTGTTCCTCGGTGTCGTAGGCATCCACGGTGGCCTCCTCGACGAGGGCGTCGAGTTCCTGCTCGGTCCACGGCTTGCTGGGTTCCACGGACATCAGCGTAGCCAGCCCGGATACATGATGGCGGGGAAGCCCTGTGCGTGGATTGCGGAACCTCACCGGGGCGTGGGGTGGGCGGCTTGGTAGGCGTCCCAGATCGCCGCCCGCAGTTTTCCCCGGGGCGGGACGTCGATGCCCTGGCTCCGGGCCCACGAGCGGACCTGGGCGGTGGTTGGCTCCTGTGGCCCGTCCTCGGCTACGGGGGCCTCGTGGGGTGTGCCGCGTTCGCTGCCGGGATGCGGTGTCCGATCCGGTTGCGGCTCCGACCGTGGCGGAGTCGCGGTGGTGAATCCTCGGTGGTTGAGGACCCTGCGGCGTTTGTGGTGCATTCGCTCCAGTAGCGGTACCTCAGAGTCGAGGTAGTCGTGGACCTCGACGTGGCTCTTCTTTGCCTCGGTGTTGCGCATGATCCGGCCGACCTGCTGAATCACCCGGCCCTTGAACGAGATGGGGCTGGCCAGGAACAACGTGTCCAACACGGGTGCGTCCAGCCCTTCCCCGGCGACCTTGTCGATCGCCAGCAGCACCAAGGGACCGGTACGGGCGCCGGACAGCTCGCCACGGACGCGGTCCCGATCGGCCGTGGGGAGGCCGCCGTGCAGGAGCAGTGCTTCGATGCCGTGCCCTTTGAGTGCAGACGAGAGTTGGTTGACGTGCTCGATGCGATTGGTGAGGGTCAGGCTGCACCGGCCACGCCGGTAGGCGTCGGCGATGTCGGCGGCGATCTGCTGGTTGCGCGCCTGGTCGGCGGCGAGTTCGCCGTAGATGGCCTGGATGGAAGCGCCGTCGGTGCCGGGCTCTTCGGTGGTGAAGTGGCAGCGGTGCACGATGAGGTGTTTGGCGAAGCTGCTCTGGTCTTCGATCTCGTGGCGGATCGGCCCGCACTGCATGGTGATCAGGGCGTCCATCTGGTCGGCCCGGTACGGGGTGGCGGACAGGCCGATCCACCGTTCGGCTTTGACCTTGCGGATCGCGGCCTCGGCGGCCGGAGCCCCGATGGCGTGGCACTCGTCGACGATAATCAGGCCGTAGCTGTCCAGCAGCCCTGTGGCGGCCTCACGATGGGCCAAGGACTGCAGCATGATCAGGTCGACCACGCCGCGGCGGCGGTCTTTGCCCGCGCCGAGCGACCCGACTGTGTGCTCACCGAGGTCGAGGAACGTCTCCAGGCGCTCGCGCCACTGGGCCAGCAGTTCGGCCCGGTTGACGATGATCGCTGTGGGCTGGGCATGAGCCGCGATCAGGGCACAGGCCATCACGGTTTTACCCGCGCCGGGTTGGGCGACCAGGACTCCGGTGGGGTGGGCGGTCATCGCTTCGACGGCCCGGGCTTGCACGGCGGTGAGTTCGCCGGTGAACCGGGCACTGATCGGGGCCCGGTCGGGGAAGGCGCTGGTGACTTTCAAGGTGCCGCCAGCGGCGGCGACCAGGTTGGCGGCTTCGTCGCGAAGCCCCCGGGGCAGGGCGATCCACTTCGGGTCGGTGGCGTCGAAGCAGCAGATCAGGGGCGGGGTGTTGAAGGTGGAGAACCGCTGGTTCTGGCGTCGGTAGAACTCGGGGTTGTGGAAGGACGAGGCGTGCTTGAGTGCCGCGATCAGTTGTGGTGGCAGTCCGGTGGTGGAGATGCGGAGCATCGCTCCTGCCTTGGCCCTGACCGTCTTGGGGGCCTTGCCCAGCGCGCTGCGGCGCGGCCGGGCCGGCAGCACCGGCGTGGTCGGGCTGGGGCCGGCCTGTAGCGGGCCCAACGTTTCCACCAACTCCTGTACCTGCCCGGGCGTCAGGCGTTCGGTGTGCGACAGGTAAGCGAACTGGTCCTCGTACGGCGTCCAGGTGGCAGGGTCGCAGAAGAGCGTGGTGCCCGCGGTGCGGGAGACCCCGTGCAGCGGTAGCGCGATCAGATTCCCGAACCGTGCCCCGCCCTTGGAGTGTGTGGGAAGGAAGTCCTGGGCGGGGAAGAGCCGGTCGTAACTGGCCAGGGACATCCCGTCGCGAGCGTCGATCGCGCGCCGTAACAAGGCCATGCCCAGCGCGCGGGCCAGGCCGGCCGGTACCGCCGCGGTGAAGAAGATCCACACGTGTGCGCCGGACCCGGAGCGGGAGACCTCCGCCAAGGCGGGGACCCCGGCTTCCGCGCAGGCTGCCACATAGGCGGCGGCGTCGCTTTGCCAGTCCTTGTCGTCGAAGTCGCACGCCAGCAACTGGGTCGTGTCGTCGGGGAACATCGGGTACAGGCCCACATGCAGCTCCCGCTGTCCCGGCTCAGGCCGACTCAGGTGCCGGAAGATCACTTGGTCGGTGAGCGGGAAGAACACTCGCTCAGCTTCCGACTTGGCCTTGTCCCAGGGGTTCTCCTCGGCCGGGCTCCATCCGGTCCGGCCGTTCTTCGCACTCACCCACCGGTTCGCGTACACATCCGCACGGCCGACAAACAGTGCGCGAAACAGGGCGACCTTGGCCTGCGGGGCGGAGACCGCGTCCGCATAGGGCAGGCCGCTGCCGCAAGGCATTCCGGGCAACGTGGGCGGCATCGGCCTTTCCACCGGCTCAGGCCGCTCGGGCACGGTGTCGGGTGTCGACATTCCGAGGCGTTCCCGGAGCCGCCGATTCTCCTCCGTCAGCTCGGCGATCTGCTCGAGCGCGACATCGAGCCGGATCCGCAACTCGGCGGGGTCGTCCCACCCGTCCCAGTCATCCACGGGTCAATGATTCAAAAATCTTGACCGGACCGCAGCCGATCAGGACATTTCCGTCCTCGTGTCCCTCGCCCTCCTGGTCCGGGTGGGCACTGGAGGCATCGACCGATGAGGGCTGCACCAGGTGGGCACCAGCGGGCACGATCCACGGGCGCGAGCGTGCCGTGCTGGGTGCGGAACGTCTCGCGCTGCAAGCCCCGCTCGCAGTCCTCGACTTCGAACCGAGCCTGTTCTGTCTCTCCGCAGGACCTGCGACCAGTGAGGTGCGCCGATCGACAGGTCCATCTCGAACGGCAGGTGGGACGCGACCTACCGCTTCCCGAATTATCTGCCTGGGGGAGGCGACGGGGCACAATAGGGTGATGCAGGACGATGAACTCCTCGGCCGGGTACGGGAGATGCGCGCGCGTGGCAGCGGTCCGAAGCAGATCGCCAAGGTGCTGGGGTTGCGCCCGGCGCAGGCCACCGCGCTGGTTCGGCGGGTTGCGGAGGCCCAGCAGGCAGGCATCGAGCCTGCCGAGCGTGCGGTGGTGGCCTGCTTCGTCAACGCGGGCTGGAGCGTGGGGCTCGGCATGGACGCTGCTCCCGATTGGGCGGCGTCCGATCCCCTCCACGACCGGGAGGATCTTGGTACGGGCGGGTTCGCACAGGTACTGCTGGCTCGGCAGGAGCGCGCCAGCCGGGTGACGGTGTGCGGGATCCTGGTGGATGTGTACTGCCTGGGCGTCAAGAACGTCACTGGCCCGGAGGTGATGGGGGCCGGATCGCTTCAGGCGTACGCCCGCTCCTACTACTCCGCCTTCGACCACCCGCCGCTGAGCATCGGCGTGGAGCAGGCCCAGGCGATCGTCCACGGCGCGATCGCCTACGCGCGCGCCCTGGGCTTCGAGCCCGCCACAGGATTCGATGCGGCCGCCGGGCACCTGGGCCCCGCGCCGGCCGACCTGCCCGAGATCCGCTACGGCCAGGACGGCAAACCGCTCTACATCTCCGGCCCCCACGACGACCCCCGCGCCATCGTGCGGCAGCTTGAGCGGACCTGCGGCGCGGACAACTACCACTACATCGCCCACCTGTAGCACAGGTATTGAAGAGGCATCAGCTGTGACAACCGAGCAGGCGCCGCGCAGCACAGTGCGGTGCACCGAGCAGGAGGCGCAGGCCAACCTGCTCGCCCGTACTGCAGCTGTGCGCGGCCGGAAAGCTGCGGTGCAGCCAGACGACACACCGCCCGAGTGCGGCCGCGGTGGCGGCTGTCGCCGAGATCCTGCAGGACGGCGACTTCTACCCCGCCGATCCCATCGCCGCCTTCGCCTGGCCACTGCTGCTCCAGGCCGGAGCCCTCGCCGAACTCGCCTCAGGGAAACTGGCGTTGACCACTCGCGGGCGGGCCGCCCTGACCGAGCCGCCCCATGACGCCCTGAGGCTCCTGTGGCAGCGGTGGCTGAACCGCGCCGTGCTGGACGAGTTCTCCCGTATCGAGGAGATCAAGGGCCAACGCGCGGCGGCGGTGCTGTCCGCCGCAGGGCCCCGCCGCAAGACGGTCGGCGAGGCCCTCGCCGCCTGCGCACCGGGGCAGTGGACCCAGGTGGACGACCTGTTCGCGGCCATGCGTAAGAGCGGGCTCAACTTCACCATCGCGCGCAGCGACCGCGCCCTGTGGAAGCTGTACCTGCAAGACCCGCAGTACGGCAGCCTCGGCTACGACGGATTCCACGACTGGCCCCTGCTCCAGGGCCGCTACACACTCGCCGTCCTGTTCGAGTACGCCGCCACCCTCGGCCTCATCGACATCGAGTACGTTCCGCCCGTCGGCGCCCGCGAGGACTATTGCGACAACTGGGGCGGCGACGACCTCGACCAACTCTCCCGCTATGATGGTCTGCTAGCCCTGCGCCTGAACCCACTCGGCGCGTACGCCACCGGCCGCGCCTCCGCCTACATTCCCGCGTCGGCCCCCGTCGACACAGACTGCCGCAGCGTCAGGGTCCTGCCGAATTTCGACATCGTCGCCCTCGACGGACTGCGTCCTGCCGACGCTCTGCTCCTTGACGCCTTCGCCGACAAGACCTCCGACCGGGTGTGGACCCTGAGCGCCGCCTCCCTCCTGAGAGCCCTGGACGCCAAGCGCACCGTGAAGGAGCTCCGGTGTCACCTTGCCCAAGCGTCCTTGCAGCCGCTGCCGCAAACCGTCACCACCCTGCTGGACGACACCGAACGCCGCCTCGGCAAGGTCCGCGACACCGGCCCGGTCCACCTCATCGAGTGCGCCGACGAAGCCCTGGCTACGCTCCTTGCGGGCGACCGCCGTCTGCGCGCCCTCTGCGCCCGCCTCGGTGAGCGGCAGCTGGCCGTCCCCGCCGAGAAGCTCCCCGCGTTCCGCAAAGCCCTGCTCGCCCAGGGCTACCCACTGGCCTGCACCCCCCCGGACGGATCCGCTCAGGCTCAAGGCAAGGGGAGCGCCCGTATCTGATCGGGGTGCGGCGGACGCCAAGGCCAGACCCGGTGCGACAGCTTTGGAACCTCACAGACCGTTCCTGGGTCGTGGAATTCTGCGCGTTGGTGCTGCCGGGGTCAGGTGCTGGTTGCCCCGAAGGTCTCGAGCGTGCAGCGTACTGCTCCGCTGCGCTCGATCCTGGCGTCGCTGGTGATCAGCGGAACACCGAAGCTCTCGGCGAGGGCCACGTAATGCGCGTCGTATACGGAGAGGTTGTTCGACAGCTCGCGTACGCGCTGCCACAGGACCAGCGTGGGGTGCAGGTCGAGAGCGAGGGCCTGGTAATCGGTGATCGCCTTCAGCGCCTCCTTTTCCGTGATCTTCGGCTTCTCCCCTCGCCGGCCGCGGGCCAGCCCGAAGACGGCCGAGGTGATCTCGTAGTCCAGCAGGCCCGGCGCTGCGAGAGTGTCGGCTCGGCCCACCCGCTCACGGATCGCGGTTCCGGTCTTGCCGTGGTCGAGGAGGACGTGCACAAGGCTGGAACAGTCGATGACGATCAACGTCGGTCCCGCCCGTCCTCGACGGCGTCGAGGATGTCGGTCGTACTGAGCTCGGTGCGGGTTTCACGCTCCAGGCGTGCGGCCATCTCCGCGAGGGTGGGCTTAGCGGCTTCCCGGGCGAGCAGGTCCAGGGCGTACGCCTGGAGTGACTTGCCAGCCTGTGCGGCGCGGACTTTCAGGGCGTTGACTGTGTCGTCCGGGACATCCCGAATGGTGATCGCGGTCATGCCTTTAGTTTAGCAGCGATGCAGGCGATATGCAGTCATTGCAGGTCGATAGGCGAGGAAGGGGCAGCGAATTTCTGCGATTGCCGGATGTGGATCATCTCTATGTGTCACCATGCGAGCGCGCTATGAAGCCGCACCACCCTTTGAGGAGCACGATGCCCGCGCCCACTCCCGAGCAGAGCGCGGCCGTCGATGCCTTCCGGCGCGGGGATCACCTCGTCCTGCAGGCCGGCGCCGGAACCGGGAAGACGACGACGCTGGCGATGCTCGCGGCCGGCACGGCCAAATCCGGCCGGTACATCGCGTTCAACAAGTCGATCGCGAACGACGCGGCCCACAAGTTCCCCAGCAATGTGCGGTGCAAGACCGCGCACTCGCTGGCCTTCGGCGCCGTGGGCCACAGGTATGGGTCCCGGATGAACGCGCCCCGGGTGCCTGGCTGGAAGACCGGTGCATCCCTGGGCATCGCCATCAACATGCGCATCCGCATCGGCGAGCGGAACGTCACCAACAAGGCGCTCTCCTATACCGTGCTGCGGACCGTCACCCGCTTCTGCCAGTCCGCGGACCGCACTATCCAGCGCCACCACGTCCCGCGCCTGCGCGGCATTGAAGCCGAAGACCTGCACGCCCAACTCGTCGACGTCGTGCTGCCGTACGCCAACCGGGCCTGGGAAGACGTCCAAAACCCCCAGGAAGGCGTCGTCCGCTTCGACCACGACCACTACCTGAAGATCTGGGCCCTGACCGAGCCCAGGATCGAAGCGGACTTCCTGCTGCTCGACGAGGCCCAGGACACTAACCCTGTCGTCGAGGAGATCTTCAACTCCCAGCGTAGTCACACCCAGCTGGTGATGGTCGGCGACTCGGCCCAGGCGATCTACGGCTGGCGCGGAGCCCGGGACGTGATGAGCGGCTTCGACGGCACCCAGCTGGCTCTGTCCCAGTCCTTCCGTTTCGGCTCCGCGCTCGCCGAGGAGGCCAACCGGTGGCTGCATATCGTCGACTCCCCGATCCGGCTGACCGGCACCCCGGCGATCAGCACCCGCCTCGAACGCGTCCGGGAACCGGACGCGATCCTGTGCCGGTCCAACGTCGGCGCGATGGTCGAAGTCATGCGCCTGCTGGAGGAAGGTCGCCGCGTCGCCCTCGTCGGCGGGGGCGAGGCCCTGCGGGCCCTCGCCCGAGCCGCCCGCGACCTCAAGGCCGGCAAGCGCAGCACCCACCCCGAGCTGATCCTCTTCGATTCCTGGGGCGAGCTCCAGGAATACGCCGAATACGATCCGTCGGGCCGTGACCTGCTGCCGCTGGTCGATCTTGTCGACGAACACGGCGTCGACGTCATCCTCGACGCGGTGGACAGACTCTCGGTCGAACAGGGCGCTGAGATCGTGGTCTCCACCGCACACAAGGCCAAGGGCCGCGAATGGGCCTCCGTCCGCATCGGCGAGGATTTCACCGAGCCGATGAACCAAGAGGAGACGGACGAGAACGGTGCCCCCTTGCCCGGCGACATCGACGATGCCGAAGCCCGGCTCGCCTACGTCGCCGTCACACGAGCCCGCCACAGACTCGACATCGGCGGCCTGGGCTGGATCAACCAGCACCCCGACGGCAACCCCGGCGGAACGCATCCGCGCCAGGACCGCGAACCTCCCTCTCCCTGGGACACGTTGGGGCCCTCTTCGAACTGAGCCGACACACCGGGGTGTGCCCGCCGGGTGCGGCCACACCTCCACTCGCTGCCGACGAAGGTGCTTTTGTCGAGGTCGGACAAGCATTCTCAGGTGCCCGTCTGGCCCCGTCAGGACCTACGCTTCCAGCCACGCGGCGCCCTCGCTGACCTCTTCCGGCTGCCCCACCGGTGGACAGCCGGTGGACAGACGCCTTTGGACCGTGTGTCACGGGGCGGCACAGGTCAACCTGTTGCACGTGCTCTGATCAGGCAGAACGTCACCCAACAACACAACGAGGCACCACGCAACACGATGACTCATGGTCTCGTAATGCGTAGGTCTCGGGTTCGAATCCCGAAGGCGGCTCAGAGAAACCCCAGGTCAGGTGCATTCTGACCTGGGGTTTTGTGTTGCCCGGGACATGGCAGGGCGCACGGCCGTGAACCCATGGGATGGCTTCTGTGAGCGGTGCGTGAGCGGAGGGGCTGAGCCACCCCACTGCTGTAGCTTTCTTCGCGGCCGCGCGGGCCGTCCTCGCCTCGTCTTGCTCTGGAGGGGACCAGCTCTGAAGCACTCATGCCCATTCAGGCGCTGTCGGCGGCCACACCCGACCTGCCGTCCTGTGTGATCAAGCCATGGAGGGGTTCTCTGGCCCAAGTCTGACCGTCTCCGAGAATCCGCTCTCAGCTCCGACAACCTCAGACTGCCGACGGCGGGAGTTGATGCACCTTCAAACTCTTGTTGCACAGGGGTACTTCGAGGGGCTACTGTCTTTTGCAAAGAAACGATCAATCCTGGAGTCCCAGCACATGGAGCTCTCGGTCGGAAGCGTTCTTCGCTTCCTGCTGGAGACCCACCCCGCGCCCACCACGTGATCCGGCACGTAATACCGCTGGACGGCGTTGTGAGGACCCGGGAGTGCCCAGACGTTCAGGACCTGCCTTACGTGCGAGCGCTGAGTGCCCTCGTGCGAGACGGAGGTCTTCAGAATGAACAGCGCAGCGTCTCCCCGATCCGTCGGCCCAGGTATCAGGGCATTCTGCGACGAATCTCTACGCTGTCGCACGGGCGGCACCGGGATCTACTTGATGTCGGCCGTAGTGCTGGCGTCCTACGAGGTACAACAGGCCCGGGACGTCATGGCGGCGTTACTTCTCAAGGGACAGCGCAAGCTTCACTGGCGGGACGAGTCCGCCAACCGGAGGCTCTTCCTCTCCCGGCGAGCGGCATCAATCGAGTCAGAGGTCGTTATCGCCACTTGGTGTGGGATGGACAGCGCACGTCAGGAGCGCCCCCGGAGGAAGGCCCAGCAGATACTACTCGCCGCCTTGGCCGATCGCGGCGTCACCGAGGCACTCTTCGAGTCCAGAGGGCCAGTCCGAGACAAGGGCGACATCGCTGGGTTGGCCGGGTTGCGCCGCTCGGGAGCGCTGCCGGACAGCCTGCGCGTGGGACACGTCGCGGGGCCTGCCGAGCACGCACTGTGGGCAGCCGATGTGGCCGTGGGAGCCTTCGGCGCGGCACTGGACGGCAAGCCCGAGTACTGGACCGAGCTACTCGGCGGCACGAAGGTGACGGTACTGAACTGCGGCCACTGTGACCTGCCACACGGCCCCGGTGCCACAGGCAAGCCGGACGCCCCGTGGTGCACGTCCTAAGCGCCATGCCGGCAGCGGCCGGACATCGCGAAGGCCAGGTGTCCGTCGTCCGGCGGATGACCTGGCCCCACTTCCGGGCCCTCCTGGGCCCAGCTCTTTCACTGTGCCTGTACTCCGTCACACGGTCAAGCGGGAGGCTTGCATGAGCGACACGGAAAATGAGCGGGACATCTCGGAGCAGGACTACCAAGATCGGTTGGAGGTGCTTCGGGATCGCGTCGCGCACCTCGTGGTCAGAGACCGTCGATCCGTCGAGAGCGCAGCTGAGCGACTGGTACAGAAGGCGGATGTCGAGATAGGGCACACGGAGGAGACCGCGGCAGAGCTCCTCGCCACCGTCGTTGATCCGCGAAGTGTCCAGGCATCACAGATCAGACAGCAGCGGGTGCGAGGCAATCGGGTGCTGAATTTGCTGCGCACCACGGTGTGGACGCCACTACTACTCGTCGACGCGACAAATGGCAGGTTCGTCGTTGGCCAGACGTATCTGTCCGATCCTCGGATTGGTGAGCTGGGCTCGGCGCACTTGGCTCTGCCTGCTCCAGAGTCTCCGCCCGCACTGCCTTCCCTCATCTACCGTGGATCTCGCGTGGCCGTGGCCGGTGCGCTGGACAGCAATGCTGCCTATGTCCTCCAGCACAACAACTGGATGGAGGACATCGCGGCTAACGGCATCCTCATGCCTTTGCTCGCCGGGCATGTGGAATTTCGCTTCAGCGACGGCACGCCGCGCCAAGCTGTAGGGGTTGTGGACGGCACGTCGCGGACCGCCTCGGCACACAAGCTTCTTGGGTTGACTGAATCCGAGATCCTCGCCATGGAGCCGACCGCGCAACGACGTTGGCTCAACAAGCAGATGCGTGATCTCGGGACGGAGGCGGAGCGGCTTACCGAGGCTGCTGGTATGGATCTGGCAGCGCTAATCCGTACTGAGCAGAAGCTCAATGCCCTGACTGCCGAGGCAGACCTCATTGTTGGCTGGGGCTGGGACGATAAGGCTACGCTTCAGCAGCGTACGGGTAAAGCAAGTTATGTCAGCACGTTGAATCTGGCACTCGGCGCACAGAACATTGAGCCGAAGGCATTCTCGGCGGAGGCTCAGAAGACTCTTCTGGCCGAGCGGGCAGTGAATACGTTGGCCGACTATGCTCTGCTCAGTCCGGATGAACTGGTTTTTGCCCTGGGGCGTGAGGGTCTGGCAGAGGTCGCCAAGAAGCTTGGCCTCAGTACCCATCGCGACGAACGCTGCGCATGGTTGATTCGACTGATGACTATTCCGAAGAAGGAAGAGCGGAAGGTCATCAACGAAGTACTCGGGGTGAAATCGTTCTCCGCGAAGGGGCGATCACCTTACGTCTTTGAACTGGCGCTCCGCTCCTTTTCTGGGCAGGACAGTCAGCTTCTGGACCGCGCGCGCAATGCCGCTGTGCATGCGCTCTGGACGAACGTGGGACACGAGTGGGAGGTCGTACCACGTCCTGAGGACGCTGACCTGGACAAGTTGGAGCGGGAAGCCCTCGCCGAGGTGGATGGTGGGGGAAGTGGTCCTTGCTGCTATGAGGTCGCTGCCCGGGCGGTCGTACCACTGCTGGCACTCGGTGGGCTGGGTGTAGACCGGGGGTCCGCCGCCTACCGTGGCCATGCCTCGGTGGTCGTCGACAAAATGATCACTAATGCCTGGGGGATCAAGCAGCTCATGGCTACCATCCGGGCTTCCCGGCAGCCGAAGCCGCAGTTTCCGCGGGTGGATGAGGACGGCCAGACAATCAGTGATGGTGAACGGTCTAACACACCATCAGCAAACAATGACTGGCTGCGCACCCGGGTTCTGATGAAACCAACAAGCACGCCGGCTTCCAAGGCGGATGAGGCCCAGCAGCGTACGTTCACGGGGCTTGCAGGAGCGCGCGCCGGCTTCGATGCTTATCGTGAGTTGATGGAGCCGCCCTATCAATCCTTGAACGGGGATGACTGGGTGACGGTGGCAAGGAATGCCCGTACTTTGTCGAAGGACCTCAGCCTCTACGTGGTCAGCGACGACTGAGCTTCAACCCGCTATGCCGGGCTCCGCGCGGTAGCCAGGCATAGCGGCCGCATTGCCGAGCCGGCTCCTACCCATGGCATGCAGAAGGGAGACGGTGCTCGTGATGCGCCGCGGGTTGGAGTCTGGTTGCCGTGGGAGCACCGGCATGTGGCACGAGGAGGGGGAGTCGGCGGCGCCGACAAGTTGCTGTTGCTTGTGTGCTTTTGCTCGACTCCGTGGGCGATTCACTGCCACTGCCCGCCGGGAGCATCCAGCCCATGGCGGATGAGAGCACCTGGCTATCTTGACGAAGGCCCAGCCCGACGGAGCAGGAACCCGGCGCCACTCGACACGAAAGCCGGACTGCGAACATACTCACAAGCCCACACAAGAAAAACGGCCCACCAGAAGACCGGCAGACCGTTGGGTGAGGTCGGGGTTAGAGCATGATGCACCCGTTGTTATGGGCGGAGGGTGTTGTACCGGGTGGTACGGCTGCTGAAGCGGTCGGCGATGTCATCGTCAACGTCCCCACGGCTATGAGTGAAATTGCCGCGACAGCCCACTTGCGGTTCACGTTGCACACTTTCTTCGAGACTCAAGATCGTTAGAGGCAACGTTACACGACTGGTGTGACTACTGGAAATTCGGTCAGGCTTCTACGTTCGTCGGCCGGTCGCCTTCGCTCGGTTCGTCGTCTTCGACGGTTGAGTCGCTCATCTTGTTTCCTATTTCTGCCAAGCGGCTGCTTAGGATGTTCATTTCTCGGGGATCGAGAGTCCGAGTTTCCCCGAGCCCTTGCTGCAGTATGGCGGATATGTCGGAATCTTGTCCCAGGGTGACCCGCACGTCGGCCAATGCGATGTGCGCTTCGACTATTTCGTCGAGGTCGTGTATGCGGGCTGCCGTGGCAACGGCTGTCTGGAGGTGCTCGGTCGCGACGTCGAGTTTTCCCATGGCGAGGTTCGTTCTGCCCAGGCAGCGGTGCGCTTGTGCCATCTGATGGCCCGCGCCGATGGTCGTGGCGACTTTGAGCGCATCCAGATGGCAAATCAATGCCTTTTCATTGTCGCCTCTCTTGCGATACGCTTCACCGATGCCAATTAGCGTGTCGGCCTGACTCTTTCTGTCGCCCAGTGATCGAAACTCCAGGAGTGATTCCTGATGCAGGGGAAGGGCCGTGGCTGCGTCACCGAGTTCCGTGAGAACGCTGGCTAGATTAGTGCGCACCGTCGCTTGGTCGTAACGGTTTCCAGTCGTTTCGAGGAATGACATGGCCTCCTCGAATGAGCGGCGGGCAGATTCTTGATCCCCTTTGCGCCGGTACATGTCCCCTACGTTATTGAGTGTTCTCGCTGAAGAGGTTTTGTCGGCTGTTTCGGTGAATCCGGCGAGGGCCTTTTGGAAGTGGTCGAGTGCGCGATCATGTTCCCCTAGGAATAGTAGGGTTATGGCGATGTTATTATAGATGCGCGCCTTTTCCCAGGCGTTGCCGGATTTGTCTTGGATGGCGAAAGATTTTTGTAGGAGACGAAGTGCGGTGAGGTTCTCACCGAGATGCCAATTTAGTGTTCCCGCTATTCGTAGTGCCTCGGCTTCGGCTTCCGAGTCGCCCGTGGTGCGGGCGATCGCCAAGGCCCGCTCGCCGGTCTCGGCTGCCTCGGTGTACCGCCCGGTGTTCGCGTGGGTGGTGCTCAGGCACAGCAGTGCGCGGCACAGGGCGGGTTGGGGGCCGGTCTCGGCCCAGTGTGTGACGGCGTGCTGGAGTGCGGTCTCAGCGTCTTGCCAGTGGCACTCCGCGTCGAGGAAGCCCGCCAAGGCGTAGGCGAGTTGGGCGGCGCGTTCGGGATGTCCGTAGGTGTGAGCGTTTTCTGCGGCGGCTAGCAGATTTGCGCGTTCGGCAGTTAGCCAGGACCTTGCTGAATCAGGATCGGGCCAGTTCGGCACCGGTGCCCGAGCGCCGTTGTGCTGGGAGTCCCGCCGCATGCGGCGGGGATACACCAGACGGTCAGCCCGGTCGGCGGCTTCGATGTAGAAATCGGTCAGCCGGCGTACGACTTGGTTGCGCTCCTGCTCGCTGTCTTCGGAGATGACCAGCAGGCGGGCATATTCGCGTAGTAGATCATGATATCGATACCGGTCCGGCGTTAATTCCCGAAGGAGATGGCACGCCAGCAAGTCTTCCAGCAGTCGCTCGGTGTCCCCCGGTGACAGGTCCAGCATGGCTGCTGCCACGTCGGCTGTGAAGTCGGCGCCCGGGTGTAGCCCGAGGCGGCGGAACGCGGTGCGTTGCGCGTCGGTGAGGGTGTGGTAGGAGAGGTCGAATGCGCGTGTCATCTCATTGTCGGCGTCCCGGATTTCGGCGAGGCGGCCTGGGTTGCGGGCCAAGCGCTCGCTGAGGGTTCTCAGTGTCCAGGAGGGTCGGGCCCGAAAGCGGCTGGCCACTAGTTCGATAGCCAGGGGTAAATGACCGCATAGATCGATAATTCGCCGAACTTCCCTGAGGTTCGACGTGCGATCGTCGCCTGCGAACCTACGGAAGAGGGTAATGGCGTCGGGTGTCGGCAGGACGTCCAGCGCGACGGTGCGGGCGTATGGGATGCCGGTGAGATGGCGGCGGCTTGTGGTGATCACCAAGGACGCTGAGTTGCCGGGCAGGAGCGGAATGATCTGTGCCGAATTGGCGGCGTCATCCAGCACGATGATGGTTCTGCGCTCGGCCAGCATGTTCTGCCATAGAACGATCTGCTCTTCCAGATCGACGGGAATGGCTTGGGCAGGTGCACCCAGGAGTCGTAGGAGGGTGGCCAGTGCGGCGCTCGGGCTCAGCGGTTCCTGGGCTGGGGAGTGTGCCCGCATGTCCACATAGAGCTGTCCGTCAGGGAACCGCCTCGCCAGCCGGTCCGCGGTTCGTATGGCGATGGCCGTTTTGCCGACACCGGCCATGCCACTGACCGCTTCGAGTGAAATGACTGATCCGTCCGCTGTGGTATCGACTGATTCAGTCAGGGCCCGTATCTCGGTGCTCCGGCCGACGAGCGGCGGCTGGTGGGGGAGGTTCCTCGGCGCAAGCTGCGTTGATGCAGGTGATCGGAGCGAGAGCGGTGTGGTTGACGGTGCCGTCGAGCCTCCGGTCAGGTCATGGGTCGGCACATGGTCAAGGATGCCCTGGTGGATCCGGTTCAGTTCGGGACCGGGCCGCGCGCCGTACTCCGCCATCAGCAGGTGCCGGGCTTGCTGGTGGACCCGCAGGGCTTCGGTGTACCGTCCGCTGCCGTAGTACGCCAGCATGAGCTGGCCGAGCAGCGTCTCGTCGCCGGGATGCTGGTCGGCCAATGCGGACAGTTCGCTGACCAGATCTTCGAAGTGACCCAGCCGCAGCCGGGCAGCTATGCGGGACACAGTGGCGCGCAGTCGGCGCTCCGTCAGTGTCCGGCGTACGGTCTCAGCCCACAGGCCAGGAAGTCCCGTGAGCGGCTCGTCCTGCCACAGTTGTTCCGCGCGGGTGAGTATCTCTACCGTGCGTTGATCGTCCCCAACTGTCGATGTCCCGGCGATGCGCTGGAACAGGTGCCAGTCGATGGAGTCGCCTTCGGCCTGCAGGACGTAGGTATGGGCTCGGCTGATGATGCGGGGCATCCTCTTGCTCGGGCCGGCGCGGCGCAGGTGTTTGCGGATCCGCGAGACGTAGGTGTGGGCATTGTCGCGGGCGTGCGCGGGTGTTTGGCCGTCCCAGAGCCGGTCGATAAGAGAGTCCATGGAGAGAGAGCGGCCCACGTCGAGTGCGAGCGAGGCCAGCACGATGCGTTCCTTGTCGGATCCGAGCTCCATCCTGTGTCCATCCAGACGGAGTCCCACGGGACCGAGAATGAGGATTTCCACCAGCGCCCTCCCGCTGGTTCGTCCGTTATCCGACGAGCATGACACCAGCGGGAGGAGGCCGCCAGGTAGCGTTGAGATCCTGGCTCAATTGCTCTGCTGACTATTTTTGGCCTGATGCTGATCGCATCATTTCGACCTTGGCCAGGGTAGGACCGAAGTGGCTCGTTTAGGTAGCAACTGACAGGCGGGGGTGGACTGGTGGATTCAGCACCGGGGGGAAACCACAAGAACACCATCGGCGGGGCGGCCCAGATTCACGGACCCGCGATCCAGGCACGCGACGTGCACGGCGGAATTCACGTGCACGAGGCGGCAGCCGGCGCGATGCTGCCGGCCCCTCGTCAGCTTCTTTCTGTGCCAGTTCACTTCACCAACCGGCGCGACGACATGGCGGCTCTGGACGGGCTGTTCGCGAACGCCGGAACAACCGGCTCCGCGCTGCCGCTGATCGTGGTCAGCGGCAGCGCGGGGGTCGGCAAGACCACCTTGGTGTCCAAGTGGCTGCGCACGCTCGGCTCCGAGTTCCCGGACGGTCATCTTTATGTCGACCTGCGGGGGCACACGAGCGCCGGCCCGGCTGACCCGGCGGAGGCGCTTGGGCAGTTTCTGCGAGCGCTCGGCGCCGGCTCGGTGCCCGCGGATCTGGACGAGCTGTCATCCCTCTGGCGCTCCTACACGGCGGGTCTGCGGATCGCGGTGATGCTCGACAACGCGTTTACCGCTGCTCAGATTCGGCCCCTGCTGCCCGGTGGGCGGGGCAGTCTTGTCGTGGTGACCAGCCGCCGCACGCTGTCCGGACTCGGAATGGACGGGGCGAAGTTCCACCGGCTCCAGGCACTCGACCCGGACGACGGCGTGGAACTGCTCACCCGCGGAATCGGCAAGGACCGAGTCGCGAACGAATTGCCCGCCGCTCGCAGGATCGTGGCACTGTGCGCCGGTCTCCCGCTCGCTGTCTGTCTCGTCTCAGCACGGCTGGCGTCCAGGCCCAGGCAACCTGTGGAGTCAATGGCCTGCGCACTCACCCCCGATGCAGACCGCCTGGACGCACTTGAAATGGAAGGGGAGGCAACCGTGCGCAACGCCCTCGATGCGTCGTACGCGGTCCTGACGGCGGAGACCGCCCTCGTCTACCGAACACTCGGCTTATTGCCGCTCCTCACCTTCGACGCCCTGACCGCTGCTGCGGCGTGCGCACAATCCGTGACTTGGGCGGAGCGATGTTTCGATGAGTTGATCGAGGCCAACCTCATGGAGGACACCGGCCCCGATACCTATCGGTTCCACGACCTCGTACGAGTCCACGCCCGTGATCGCGCGACCGCGGATGACACGGACCGGGCACGAGGGAAGAGCCTGCGAAGGACCTGCGACTGGTACTTGCAGACCGCGACCGCAGCACAGGCACGGCTGACCTCGGCCCAGTTCACCCTGCCCCGAACATACGCCCACCCATCCGATCTGCCCGCCCCCTTCACCGACGACGTCAGTGCTCTCGCCTGGCTGGATGCCCAACGGCTGAACCTCATGGCCATGGTGAAGACCGCCGCCCGCAGCGGCTGGCACGCAACGGCGTGGCAACTCGTCGACGCCCTGTGGCCGCTGTTCCTGCGACTGCGCCACTACAACCTGTGGTTCGAGGCCCACGAGATCGGCCTAGACGCTGCCAGACACGACGGCAACGGAGAAGCAGAGCGCCAAATGCTCAACTCAGGAGCGATCGGACTGAGCGCCGCCCGCCGTTTGAGCGACGCCACCGTCTGGTACGGGCTCTCACTCGAAGCCGCTCGCGAAGCGGGCGATGCACGCGATGAAGGACAAGCGCTGCTGGGCCTCGGCACCTGCCACCGGGAAGCCGGGGAACTGACCGATGCCGTGCCGTATCTGAACCGGGCCATCACGGTGTGGGAAGACTGCGGCTATCCGCGAGGTGCCGCACTGGCCCGGATCGTTCTCGGCGAGATCGAACTCGTCAGGAACAATCCGAACGTTGCCGTCGCATACTTCACACGGGCCCATGACGCTCTGGTATCCGTGAACGATCCGCACGACGCGGCGCGCTCCCTCGCCTTCCTGGGCCACGCCCGAGCGCAGAAAGCCGAGTACACCGCGGGCACGGCTCAGATGGAGGAGGCACTCGCGGTGTTCACCACCACCGGGGCCAAGCATTGGCAGGCTCGCACCCTGGAAATGCTCGGCCGCAGCGCCCTGAAGCACGGCGATAACGCGGCCGCCGAGGGCTTCCGCGCCCAAGCGCTTGCCCTGTACGAGATCACCAGCCCAGCCGACGCCCGCAGACTCAGCAAACCCGCGGACCAGCCGGATGGCCGCCCCCCGCAACAGCACTAACCTGTGGCCGGCATACGACCAAGGAGCACTCGTCAGTGGCGGATGCCAACTCTCGCAGCGAGCGGCCCGACACCAGCCATCCGTGCAGGCAGGACGGCAGCAGCCACTGCTCGGGCGGTATTTTGCCCGGCACCATGGCGATGCGCAGGTCCCCGCCCCCGAGAGCCGCCCAACCACCGCAGAGCAGAGGCACCGCGGCGAGACGGCAACCGGCATGGGCGGAGGCGATTCCGGTCAACCACCGCCCCGCGCCGTCAACCGATCGGGGATGGCTGCTGTACAGCACATCGGCACAGTCAAGCCATCGTCGTTCCCGGCAGGCGTCGGCGTCCACGGCGAAATGCTCGTCCAGGACAGGCCCCCCTCGGGGATCCGCAAGACCGGCGCGGGCCACGAGGACGCAGTTGCCGGAGGGCACGCTGACGGTCAGAGACCGTGTCGGTCCCGGCATGGAGCGGACATCCAGCGGCGAGGTCCAGGCACCCGGCGAGGAACTGGTCTCACACAGTTCGACGGTGACATAGTGCCTCATGCCGATACCTCCCCTTGCCCGTTCGCCCAGCTTCCCAGCGCTGGCGGCTCCGGCAGTGGAACGGTCACCGGTTCATAGGCAGGCTGGCCCAGCCCCAGCACCCGATACATCAACCGCCGCATATTGCGGCCGAAGTGCCCCGGTTCGGACGTGATACTCGATGCGATGGCCACATACTCATCCCGGCGGTACTCGGCCCTGGCATAGTGCAGCTGGTCGACGAGTGGATGGGACGGGGAGAGCACTGGAGCGACGACAGCAAGCGTGGCAGCAGGGGAAGACGGGTTGATCTCCTGCTCCGGCGAACTGGCCAGCAGGATCGGGGCTCCGGTGAGCGTTCCATACAGCGTGACCGAGCCGTGGTCGCCAATGATCCAGTCCGCGGCGATCAAGACACTGCGCCAGTCCCCTTCGGGCGGCACAAGGCCGATCCCCCTCTGACTGCACTGTGCCAGCCATGCCTTGACCTGCCACGCACCATGCTTCGACCATACATTCGGATGCGCGAGGACGGCCGTACGGTACTGCTCTGGAGGCAATTCGCCCATCAGACGGGGCAGCAGCATATCGAACCGCGCGAAGGACGAGTGGGGCCCCCAAGTCGAGACGGCGACGACCAGCTTTTGCTTCTCCGCGAGCCCCAGAGCCCGACGGTACGCGGCGCGAAGGGGCAGGCTCGCCGTGATCCGGTCGTGTACCGGATCGCCGACGACGTGTGCGACGGAAAGTACTTCTGGGCAGTGGTGTGCCAACTCGCGCAATTCAGCACGGTGCGGCAGTACCACTGCGGCTGGCAGTTTCCCGCCTGGGATGAGGTCCCGCTTCCGCATTCCTGCGATACCGGCGTCTGACACTCCGGTGATGCGTTTGAGGTACGCGGCGCCGTGCGGAAGTGTGATCAGTGGTGCGTCCAGTCGCTCCACACCGCCCGGCCCCGCTGCCAGGGCGAGGTCGAACCTCGTATTAGTGGCTTCCTCCCACGACAGCACCGGGCTACCGAGCCGTGCGAGGAACTGAGGCACTTCGTCACCGAAGACGTGCGGCGGCATCGTGAATACCACCTGCAGCCGGAAGTCGGCTTCCAGCAGCGATAGGACATTCAGCAAACGCTTAACGTATGTGACGGTGTGGACCACGGCCAACACCTTCTTGCATCCGACCAGCGTCAGCCACTGGCGTGCCTCGGCTCCCGGCGGTCCTGCGGTCGCACTCAATGCCGACATGATGTCCCCCTGTTGTCTGCTCTGTGGGTCCCCGAACTTCTCTCTGCTGCGAGATTCCCGGCCCGACAGACGGAAGCCCTGCGCACCCCTTGCAGAAACCTTGCCGTTGTCTGCGAGGAGCGGGACTGCCGGCGCGGGGACTTCCTGGGCAAGGCGCTGGTGTCCACGAACTGAGGTTCACCTCGCAGCGGGGAGTCCGTGACAGCAGGGGACGGTGGTTGTCATGGCGGAGAAGCGTCGGAAGGGACGCCTTGATCGCCCGGCTGATGGCGGAGAACGCGGCTCTGAAGAAGGAGAACAAGGGAGCTGGGGGCAGGTTCTGCAAGTGGTGCGATCGCCAACCCCGCCGGAGCATGCTGGTGATCCTTATTGGTCCGACGTCAGAGGGGCACGGTTCGACCGACGCCGACAGCTTGGCACGCGGCACAGCGGTATTCCTGCGCGCAGGCGGCGATACGTCTACTGTGGCTATTGTCGGGCGACTGGAATTAACCCCAAGGACCCTAAATGGAAGTCGAGTTGGCGGCACTGGCGACGTCGGGAGCTACTACGGTGGTCGCTCTGATGGCGACCGAAGGTTGGAATGCGGTGAGGTCGCGGGTCGCCGCGCTGCTGCAGCGAGGCAGCCGGGCGCAAGAGGACCCGAATCGAGTCGAGGGTGAACTGGAGCTGGAACGCCGTGAGGTGGCGGACCGGGACGGGGACGACGCGGCGGTGATCGCCGACCTTGAGGCGGTCTGGAGGATCCGGTTGCGTCAGCTGCTTCGCGAGGACCCCTCCGCATCGGCCGCGCTCCGGGAACTGATCGCGGAGAACAGTCCCGCTCGGGGCGCAGTCCATAACACCATCAGCGGCGGAGGGTTCCAACAGGGGGTCATCCAGACGGGAAGCATTCACGGGGATGTGCATCTGGGGTGACGCGGTCAGGCGGATGCCGTCCTGCTGTGTGTCAGCACCGTCAGTGAACTCGGCAGCGCCAGGCGTCGATCTCGCAGAACTGGTGAAAGGCCGCACCAGTCGAGTGTTGGGCAGCCGCAGCCGCAGCCGCAGCCGCAGCCGCAGCCGCAGCCGCAGCCGCAGCCGCAGCCGCAGCCGCAGCGGCATGGGGCAACCTGTTGAACGTGCTCTGATCAGGCGCAAGGCCACCACGCGGCATGGTGAATCACCATGCGGCATGATCGCTCATGGTCTCGTAATGCGTAGGTCTCGGGTTCGAATCCCGAAGGCGGCTCTGTGGAAGCCCCAGGACTCACTCGCCGTGACCTGGGGCTTTTGCTTTGCCGGTGATCGCGGATGGTGTGGTGGTCGGCCGGGTATGGCGGGTGGGTCCGGCCGACCACCACTGGGCTATCCACTTACCAGCGGTTGGCCAGGGTGCGTTTTGGGGTCTTCGTTGGTGTGGTGGTGCCGCCTGTGATCACGAAGGTGGAGCCCGGTTGGGTGACTATGTTGCCGTCCGTTGAGTTCGTGATGGTCACGTTGGTCAGGGTCGCGTCGCCGCGGGCGCCGCTCATGGCGAGGATGCCGGCGCCGTTGTTGGATTTGTCGATCTTGACGTTGTTGATGGCGACGCCTGGCATCGTGCCGCCGCCCGTTTTGAACTGGATGCCGTCGTAGGTCGAGTCGTGGATGTCGGTGTCGCGGATCGTGACGCCGGGGATGTCTCTGCTCTGGGCGAAGAGGGTGATGGCGCCGAACTCCTGGTCCTCGTTCCAGAAGGCGCCGCCGGTGCGGTGGAGGGCGTTGTTGGCGATCAGGGTCTGGCCGGAGAAGGGGAGGGGGTCGTGGTCCGTGGCCAGCATGATGCCGGGGTAGTTGGCCGTGTCGTAGACCAGGTTGTTCTCGATCTTGTTGCCGTAGCCGCCGTAGACCGCGATGCCGGTCGCTCGCCAGGGCAGTTGGATCGTGTTGTTGAGGAACTGGTTGTCGTGCGCGATGTCCGTCGACGGGTTCTTCACGTAGCGGTTGGCCCAGACCGCCAGGGAGTCGTCGCCGGTGGTGCGGAACGAGGAGTTGAAGACGCGGGAGTTGCTGGTGCCGTTGGTGAAGTTGATGCCGTCGGCGTAGGTGTTGCGGATGCGCATGCCGCTGAACTGGAGGCCGTCGGCCGGGCCCCAGAGGTCCGGGATGTTGTCGTAGTCACGGCCGACCCAGACGCCCACGTTGGCGTGCTCGATCCAGACGTTGGAGATCTTGGTGTCCTTGCCGAAGCGGCCGTTCAGGCCGACTCCGCCCTCGGCGCCGCCCGGGCCGCCGCGGATGGTGCCGGAGCCGAAGATGGCGATGTCGGAGATCTGGGTGTTGTCGTCGATGTCGAAGCCGAAGTTGCCCTCGTGCGGGTGGTTGATGCTGCCGACCGCCTGGTGCGGCTCGGTCAGGGTGTAGAGCTGGGAGTGCCACATTCCCGCGCCGCGGATCGTGACGTCGCTGATGCCCACCTGGTTGTACTGTCCGCGGTCCAGCGGGTCATCGGTGAGGATCTTCTTCTCCTGCCGCCACTGCCCCGGCGGGATCCAGACGCACGCGATGTCACCCTCCTGGTCGGCCGTCACCGCGCGCTGGATGGCGGCCGTGTCGTCGATGCCGTCGTCGGGGACCGCGCCGTACTCCGTGATCGAGGTGCACTCCGCCGGCTTGCTCGCCGGTGGCGCCACCTGCTCCAGGTCGATCAGGTCGATGATGTAGAACGCGGCCGAGTCGCCGGCGTCGCGCTGCAGCCGGAACTTGGTGCCGACCGGGTAGGTCGTCGGCAGCAGGGCGTGCGACTCGTCGAACAGGCGACGGGCGTCGGCCTGGGGCGTGTTGGTCAGGGCCTCGGGGCCGTCGGTGTCGCCGTACAGCCAGCTGTGCTTCGAGGAGAGGGTCAGCTTCCGGACGAAGGTGTCGTTGGCGTAGAGGCTGATGGTGGCCTCGGTCCCGCCGCCGTTCGGGGCGTCGGGGATGGAGTTGCGTACGACGATCGAGTTCGAGGGGTTGGCCGAGGTGAACTCGACGAAC
This sequence comes from Streptomyces scopuliridis RB72, assembly GCF_000718095.1. GTDB lineage: Bacteria > Actinomycetota > Actinomycetes > Streptomycetales > Streptomycetaceae > Streptomyces > Streptomyces scopuliridis. The sequence goes on from NZ_JOEI01000016.1 coordinate 189,453, forward strand.
TGGCCGGTGGAGTTGAGCCGTACCGACTTGCGGCCCGAGGACTCGGTCGCGAAGTTGGTGTGCCCGAAGGTGCGCAGTGGGTCGGTCTCCAGCAGGGTGCCCTGGTACCGGGCGGCTTCGGCCTCGTACTCGACGTACGGGACGGCCGCCCCGCGTCCCACGACGATCGACCGCGAGAACGCGTTGTTGGTCTCGTTGGTCTCGGCGACGACGTTGGTGGCGTCGGCGGTGGCGATGATCGTGGCTCCGCCGTTGGTGGCGGTCCAGGTGCCGTTGACGCTCACATCGGCCGTCGCGCCCGCGGCGATCGGCGGGGTGTCGGTGTTGAGTGTGGTGCCGCCCACCACCACGCGGGTGACCGTGGTGACGCCGGAACTGGTCGTCCCGCGGTTCTTCACCGCGACGGTGAACCTGACCGCCGCTCCGACGGCCGGGTTCGCGGGGGTGGATTCGATGCCGAGCACCTGGAGGTCGGGGCCGGGGCTCTGACCGACGACCAGGTCCGAGGGCGCCGTGAAGCTGTTGTTGTCGTTGTCCTGCTCGACGATCGTGTCGGTCGGGTCCACCAGCGCCGTGACGCGGTAACTGCCCGCCGGACGCTTCCCGATGTCGACCGGGACGGTGGCCGAGGCCCCCGCGGCGAGCGCGGACACCGGAGCGCTGCCCGCGACCACGCCTCCCAGGCTGACGTTCACCGTGGTCGCGCCGGCGGCGGCCGTTCCCACGTTCCGTACCGTCGCGTTCACCTTGGTCGCGTCGCTCTCCACGGGAGAGGCGGGGGTCCACGACAGCGCGGAGACGGTCAGGTCCGGATTGGGGGCCGGGGCGCCGATCACCTGGAGTTCGGCGACCTGTCCGCCGGTCGCGCCGGTGTTGCTGAAGATCTGGAGCTGTACGTCGGCGGCGCGCCCGGTGACCGGGATCGTGACCGTGTTCTGGTTCGACGCCGGGTTGAAGGTGTAGTCCGCGCGCGCCACGAGTGAGGTGAAGGCGGTCGCGGCCTGGTCGCGGCCGAGTATCTGGAGGTTCTGGGTACGGGTCGCCCACACCGCGTCGGGGTTGAGCTTGATGACGACCGAGGTGATGTCGGCGTTGGCGCCGAGCTTCACCGTCAGCGTCGACGGGTGTCCTGCGGACTCCCAATAGGTGGCGGTATTACCGTCGTTGGCGTTGCGTGCGACGTACGTGAAGACCGTCGACGAAGCCTCGATTGGCTTGCCGCGGGCCAGATCGGAGCCGTCGGCGCCGCCGCCGCCGTCGCCACCGCCGCCGCTCTCCGGACCGTAGACCTCGAACTCGGAGACCTGCGCGGCGGGCCAGCCCGTGTTGCCGGTGATGTTCAGCCGTACGTACCGGACGGTCGCGACGGTGAAGTCGATGGTGACGGTGTTGCCGGATGCCGGGGCGAACGACTGCCCCTGCGCGGCGGAGAGGGTGCTGAAGGTGGTCCCGTCGGTGCTGCCCTGTACGGCGAGAGCCTGCGTACGGGCTTCCCAGGAGGCCGGCAGTTTGAGCACCACGCGGTCGGCCTTGACCTCGCCGCCCAGGTCGACCCGGATCCACTGCGGGAACGCGTTGGCCGGCCCTTCCCAGTACGTCTGCTGGTTGCCGTCGGTGACGTTGGCGGCGGGATGGTTCCCCTCGGACCCGCTCGCCGAAGCCGCCTTGCCCTGGGCCAGGTTGGGACGTTCTGCCGCGTAGGCGGGGCCGGAGCCGGCGGCCGGGACGGGCAGGAGCCCGACGGTGATCAGGGCGGCGATGAGCGCGCCGATGATCAGCCGTCGGCGGGGCTGTTTCCGTTTCATCGTGTGTCCTCTGTTCGGTCGGAACGAGGGAGCCTGTCGGGACGAGAGCCTGTCGGGACGAGAGAACGGACAGCCCGCGGGACCGGGCCGGCCGTACGACGCGCGGGTGCGTGGGGGGCGAGATGCGCGGTGCGGTCGCAGCAGACGAGGTCGAGTCCATGCTGTGAAGTTGCACGAAGAGCGCAAAAAAATTGAGCTAGTTATCTACGTTTTTGCGAGTCAAAGGTTGCAATCATGTCACTGGTTTGTCAACGGTTCTCGCACGCCTGCCGAGTCGCCGCTCGGGCGGCGGTGTCGACCGCACCGAGCAGTGCCCCCAGTGATGTCCGGCGGTGGGATCGGGCCCGTGCTCGACCAGGCCGTCGCGTGCGAGTCCGTCGACCGTCTCGGTGACCGACCGTGCGGCGAAGCCGAGTTGTCCGGCCAGGGAGGACAGCCGGGTGGGGCCTTGGCGGCCAGTTGTTCCCCGGCAACCTCCTGGTCCCGTTCTCCCAGCCGGTCACGGCGGGTCTGGCCACCGTCGGCGGAACCCGGCTGTACGTGTCCCGGGGGGCCGGGGCGTCCGTGCCGCCCGCACGGGGCGGGGCCCCGCCCGAGATCACCGTTGTGGAACGGCGAGCCGTGTGAGCCCGGTGACGCGCGGATCCGTCCTCTGTCAGTCGCCCATGAAGACGACGCGGCGCGAGGGGCCCGCCGTGCCCGGGGCCGCCGTGGTGAGGGAGCGGCCCGCGGGGACGGCGCGGTCGCGGCCCCAGGAGCGGATCTCCTCGATCTGTTCGGGGTTGGTGCGGCTCATGGGGGAGGCGTTGGCGAAGGTGTCCTCGACGAATGAGGGGTCGAGCCCCTGCGGGTCGTCGCCCCGGAGGTGGAGTTCGGCGCCGACGTCGTGGAGGGCGGCTTCGATGTCGGAGCCGGCGAAGCCGTCGGAGAGGTCGACCAGCAGATCGAGCCGGTCCGGGGCGGGCTCGGCCTTGACGTAACGGCGGTAGTAGAGCTGGATGATCTCCTTCCGGTCCTGCGCGTCCGGCAGGTCCACGAAGAAGAGTTCGTCGAAGCGGCCCTTGCGCAGCAGTTCCGGGGGCAGGCTGCGGACATCGTTGGCGGTGGCGACGACGAACGCGCGCGAGTCGGACTCCTGGAGCCAGAAGAGGAACTGACCGATGATCCGCTGCGGCACCCCCGACATGTCGTGGCTGCCGGCGAGGCCCTTCTCGATCTCGTCGATCCACAGGATGCACGGCGCCACGCGGTCGGCGGTCTCCAGCGCCTCGCGCATCCGGCCCTCGGACTCGCCGAGGTACTTGCCGTGGATGCTGGCCATGTCCAGCCGGTAGAGGGGCAGCCGCCACTGGGACGCGATGGCCTTGGCGGAGAGCGACTTCCCGCAGCCGGGCACGCCGACCAGGAGGGCGCCGCGGGGCGGGCGGAGGCCGGTGCCGCGGAGGTCGGAGTGCATCAGCTGGTGCTTGCGCCGCAGCCAGTCGCGGAGATTGGTGAGCCCGCCGATTCCGTAATCCTCCTCGCTCTTGAGGTGGATACGTTCGAGGCCGGCCAGGTCGCTGAAGATCCGGTCCTTGGAGCGGGCGAGGGCGAGGACGTCGTCCTTCTCCACGGAGCCCTTGGCGACCAGCGTGGCCATCAGGTTGACGGCCTCGCCCTCGGTGACGCCCTGGAGGAACTCCGCGGCCCGGCGCGCGTCCTCCTCGGTCCAGGCGATCGGGACGACCCCGTGGTGGTCGGCGAGGAAGCCGTGGATCGTCGTGTACATCTCGTCGGGATCGGGGAGTTCGAGCTGAAGGCTCATCCCGAGCCGCTGGAGGCCGCTCCAGATCGGCTTGTCGGTGATCAGGACCAGGCTGCCCGCGTTGGCGTCGGCGAGCCTGGCCAGTTCGGCGACATGCCGGGTGAAGGGGGTGTCGGTGTCCAGGTCGTCCGGGTCCACCAGCACCAGGGTCGCGTTCGGCCGGCTGCTGAACTGGGCCGCCGCGAACTCCATCGCTCCCGTCAGCGAACGGTCGTCCTGCACCGTTGCGTTGGACCGCAGATCCCGCAGGCCGGTGGCGCGCGTATAGATCCAGAACGGCAGTGCCGAGCGGCGCGGCTGCGCGGCGATCTCCTTCACGAGGCGCAGCGCGCGCGGCTGTTCGATGGTGCGCAGGCCGATGACCGGCACGCGTGCGGTGAGGTAGTTGTCCAGGTCGTCGCGGCACTCGCGGTAGTTCGGCATGCGTGGCCTTCTGCTGAGGGAAGGGAAATATGAGGGGGGCGTTCTCAAGAAAAGGGGGCGTTCTCAAGAAAGGGGAAGGGGGGTTACGGCGGGGTCACCCGGCGCCTGCCCGTCGCCGTCGGGTCGTACGACCAGCCGCCGGTCGCGGCGGGCTCCGCCGCGGGTACGGGCGGTGGCGCGGAGGTCACCGCCGTGAGCGGGTTGTCGCGCAGCGTCCGGCGCCGGGCTTCGACGCGGCGCGGGTCGCCGCCCTCCGACACCATGCTCTCCACGGCCCGTTCGAGGTCGTGTTGCAGCGAGCGGGTCGCGTCGTCCACCATCTTCAGCAGCTGGGGGCGCAGGTCCTCGGGCAGCCCGGGGTGGGTCGCCAGGGCCCGTACGGGATGCAGTCCCGACCGGGCCTGCGCCAGGGCGCGCCCGACCGAGAACTCGTCCGCCGCCTCGCCGAGCGCCGCGGCGAGCGCGTCGGCGCAGCGCTGGAGGCGCGCGGAGAGCGCGTCGGTGAGCCGGAGCCGCAGCCGGTCCCAGGTGTCGGCGGCGAAGTCCTCCTGGCGCAGGGCCGGCAGCCCCGCGCCCTCGGACCGGCCGCCGGCCGCCCAGTCGGTCAGGAACGCGGCCCAGGTCTCGTACGTACCCCCGTGGGCCCAGAGACTCCCGCTCACAGGTCCTTCTTCGGGCGTCGTACGGTCATCTCGCCCGGCGGCAGCGGCTCCCAGTCGGGCAGCCCCTCCACCACCTTGCGCAGCCGGGAGGTGGCCCGCTCCTTGGGGCGCGCGGGGGCGGACGCCCAGGGCGAGGCGGCCTGGGAAGGCGCGGCCTGAGACGAGGTGGCCTGGGGCGTGTGCGGGACCACGCGCCGGGGCTGCTGTTCGGGGATCACGATGTCTGCTCCTCCGCCGGCTCGGTGACGGTGCGGCCCTCGTACGGCGACGAGGCGTGCGCGGCGGTCGCCAGCGAGGCGATCATGGCGCGGGTGGCGGCTTCGACGGCGTCCGCCCGCTGGAACCGGCTCTGCCAGTCCGTCAGTTCGGCGCGGGCCGCGCGCAGGGTCCCGACGGATTCCTGTTTGGCCCGTTCCAGGGACTGCCGCGCCGTCTCCTGGAGCTTGCGGGCCGCGTCGGCGCGGTTGTGCAGGACCAGCGCCCACACCCCACCGACGATCAGCGCCGCCACAAAGGCGAAGCCGACGTGGAACGGACTGAACAGCAGCAGGACCGCGAGCACGATCCCGCCCGGCAGCAGGGCCTTCTGCCGCCAGGGGAAGGCGAGCGAGTCGATGAACGGCCGGGCGTGTCCGTCCCAGTGCGCCGCCAAGGACGCCTCCAGCGTCTCCAGCGGGGTCGTGAACGAACCCGACCACGGCGGCAGCGCGAAGGTCTGTGCCCCCACGCCGTGCGTCGTGGCGAAGTACGCCCCCACGTCCGGCGGGATCGCCGCCCGGTAGTCCCGGCTGAAGGAGGCGTGCGCCCGCTTGAACCAGCTGTGGCAGGCGGCCACCGAGAGCCGCTGGGTGGCCGGGGACGCCCCGATGGCCCCCGGGTTGAGAGCCGAGGTGGTCTGGACGGTGAGGTAGTCGAGAGTCTCCTCCAACGACGCCGAGTCGATGTCGACGGCCTGCTTCGCGGCGTCCCGGTCGCCGCCGTTGTCGATGACGGCGTTGTTGAAGGCCAGATCGCGGCGGAGCGGCAGCTCCTCGTCGTCGTACTCCCCGACCAGCCGGTCCAGGATGTCGTCGACCGCGTCCTCGATACGGTCCGAGGGCTCGGACTCGCGCGCCATCATGGCTGTGTACTTGTCGAGTACGGCCTGCTGGGCGCGGGCCGAGGAGAGCACGGCGTCCAGTTGGGCCCACTCCGGGGACACCGCGGCGAGCCGTGGGAAGTCGGCCTGGGCGGACGGCGCGCGCATCGAGTCGATCTCCGCCCGCCAGCGGGTGACCTGGGCGGTCTCGGTCGCCTCGTCGGCGAGCAGCGTCTCGCGCCAGGTGGCGAGGGTGTCGCGCAGCAGCTCGCGCCCCGCCGCGCCGAACGCGCCCTGCGAGATCGATTCGAGGATCACCGCGAACTCCCGGCCGAGCGCCGCCGGGTCCTGGACATTGAGGTAGTGGCGCAGCCAGCGCACCGCGCCTGCGTGCCGTCCCTGGCGGCGCAGCACGAGCGCGAAGAACAGCGAGGTCCGGTCGGGGGAGCGGCGGAACGCCTCCTCCACGGCGCGCTCGCACAGCGACTGGTCGTCCGCCGCCCAGCTGGACAGCGCGATCAGCGCGGGGGCCAGCCAGTAGCGCGGGGTCTGGATCATGAGCTGCTCGCCCACGTTCCGTACGGTCTCGTCGGAGACCAGACCGGTGTCGAAGGCCTGGAGCATGCCGACCGCCGAGCGCCTGACCACCTTGTGATGGCCGAACTCGTGGTCCATCTTGTCCTGGATCACCCCGACCCGGGTCTCGGCCTGCTGGATGTTGGCCGTCAGCTCGGCCTGCCGCACGAACGTCATGAAGTCGGCGCGCAACTGCTGGAGTTCGGTGCGGGTCTCCTGCTGGGCCTGGCCGACGGCCGACACCTGGCCGGAGACCGCTCCCACCTGTTCGCCCAGCCGCACCACGAGGCTGTTCACGCGATCGACCTGGCGCCGCAGGTGGTAGTCCACCTCGGACATGGATCCTCCGTCGTTGTCTTCGGCTCTGTAGCTCTGGAGTTCTTGGGTGTGCGAGGCCGGTGGGCGGCTCTACGGGCGTACGACCGAGCCGTCGTCCAGGACCGGCAGCACCGTCCCGCCGGCATAGACCTCGACGTACTCATAGGCCCCGGACCGCACCAGCATCCGGGCCGCCGCGAAGGGTTCCGGCATCGGATCGCCCGGGGCGAAGTGGTCGATGATCGTGTGGAAGAGGCTGAGCCGGTGGTCCACGAAGGGCGGCCCGAGCCGGCACACGGCCACGAAGCCCACCGGGACGTCGCCGTACGACGTGGCGTACTGCTCGCGGATCCAGCCGGACAGTTCACGTACCGCCGCCTCGTTCAGCCCGGCGTCCAACCGCCGTACGGAGTCGAGCAGTTCGCGCGTACGGTCCCGGTAGCGGTCCCGCGAGAGGGCCGGGGGGCCCGCCGGCTGCGCCGACGCGGTGCTCCTGCCCGGTGCGGCGCCCGGCCCGGCGGCGGGGCGTACCACCCGGCGCGGCCCTTCGATGAATCCCATGAGTCCCCCAAGATCCCCCGTGTGTCCTGCGTCCGTCCTGCGCGGCCTGAACCGCGCGGGCTCAGAACAATAGCGACGGCACCTCCATACTGCTAAGCGCCGGGCGGCTCCGACAGCGGACAACCGAAGTACGCCCGGTAAGCGCCCAGTTCACGACCCGTGCGCGTACGCCGCGCCCGCGCGCGCCCTGACAGACTTCCGCCATGGGGACCGCTTTCGTACTTCTGGTGGGGATCAACGACTACTCGGCCTTGTCGCCGGCCGCCGGCCCGACGCTGGGTTCGCTGAACGGCTGCGTGAATGACATCCGGGCGGCGCGGGGCTGGCTGGAGGGGCGGCTCGCCGGGCCGCCGCCGCGGATCCTCGAACTGACCGACGGCGAGGCGACGGTGGCCGCCGTCACCGACGCCCTCCGTACGCATCTGGGCCAGGCGGGCCCCGGGGACACCGCGCTGTTCTGGTACGCGGGCCACGGCACCGAGTTCCCCGCCACCGAGCGCGCCCACCTGTACGTCGAGCCGACCGGCTACTGCCAGGCCCTGGTCTGCGCCGACGGCATCCTGATCGACAAGGATCTCGGCGCGCTCCTCGACGGTGTCGCCTCCGGCGGCGCGCACACTGTCGCCGTCCTCGACTCCTGCTTCTCCGGCGGCGCCACCCGGCTGAGCGGCGACCTCGTCAAACGCTCGCTGCCGCACGACCCGTCATGGCCGGCGTACGGGGACCCGGGCCCCCGGGCGGATGGCCCCCGGGCCCGCGAGGTCCCGGTGCCCGCCGAGGGGGCGCGGCATGTGCTGCTGGCGGCGTGCCGCGTCAACCAGGCGTCGTACGAGGACGGGCACGGCGCGGGACGGCACGGGCTGTTCACCCGCGCCCTGCTCGGCGCCCTGCGCGACATGGGGCCCGGTGCGACCTACCGGCAGGTGCTGGCCGCGGCCGGCTCGCGGGTGCAGTCCGCGACCGAGCACCAGAACCCCGTGCTGTACCCGGCCGACCCCGGGGGCATCGCCGACCGGGCGGTCCTCGGCGGCGCGGCGGACCGTCCGCTCAGCCCGCATCTGCTGCTGCACGGCCCGGACGGCTGGCAGGTCGACTGCGGCAGCACGCATGGTCTGTCGAGCGGTCCGGAAGGGACGAAGGACGACAGCGGTACGGAGTTCGGCGTCGTCGAAGCGGATCGCGAGGGAGACGTCGTACGCGTACGGGCCGTCGAGCCCCTGCGCGCGCTGGTCACCCCGGTGGGATGGACCCCGGATCCGGTGCGGATCTATCCCGTCGCGGTGTCGGCGTTGGCCCTGCCGCCCACCTCGGTCGTGGTCGAGGGCGGCGACCGCGCGCTGCTCGACGCCATCGACGCGGCACCGCTGCTGCGCCTCGCGGACGGTGACCTCAAGGGCAACGGCCCAGGTCATGGCCAGGTCTTCAAGGTCGTCGTCCGGGACGACGGACGGGCCCGTGTCCTGCGCCGGGACGGGACCGAGGCGACCGCCCCGCTCCCCGCCCACCGGGTGCCGGACTGTCTGGTCCATCTCACCCGCTGGCACCAGCTGAGGGATCTCGCCAACCCGGCGTCGCCGCTCGCCTCGCTGGTGGACGTCGACGTGTCCGTCTGGAACGGCGAGCGGATTCTGCCGGACGGCCACGGCGAGATCCGCTGCGCGTACGCCGACGGGCGCGAGCCGCTGGTCTCCGTACGGATCCACAACCGCTCGCACGACCGGGCGCTCTGGTGCGTGCTCCTCGATCTCACCGACAGCTACGCCAGCCACTCGGGGCTCTTCCCCGGCCACTTCATCGGTCCTGGGCGCACCGGGTACGCCCTGGGCAACGCCCCCGTACAGCTCTCCCTGCCCGAGTCCCGCAAGGCCGAGCCCGGCGCGTTCGTCCGCGACTGGCTCAAACTGATCGTGGCCGAGGGCGAGTTCAGCACCGTTCCGTTCCGTCTCGCGCCATGGAGCGCGGACGCTCCGCCCGCCGCCCGTGGCACCGATGAGGACCACGTCCTGCGCTTCACCCGCCCTCCGCACGCGGGCCGCGACGCGGGACCCGGGCCGGGCGGCGGCGGTGGTGCGCCCGGCCAGTGGCACGCCCTCACGATCCCCCTGCGGACCGTGGTACCGGAGTGATGGCTTCTCGGGGCCCCGACCCCGGGCGGGGAGTCAGCGCCCGAGGTGCGTGAAGCCGGCCCACGCGGTGAGGTCGTCCGGGGCCACGGCCCCGGCGCGCACCGCCAGCGCGTCGGGCATGGCGGACGGGAGTACGCGCGCGGGGTCGAGCATCCACAACTGGGCGCGGCGCAGGGCGGCACCGGGGGACAGGTCCTCGGCGCGCAGGTAGTGGTGGGTCATGAACATGAGCAGTGAGGTCGCGTCGTCCGGCACCGGCCAGAGCGAGCCCACGACCGACCGGGCCCCGGCCACGAGGAAGGCGGTGGCCAGGCTGTACGCCTCGTTGTGGCCGCGCCCCGAGACATGGCTGCGGCAGGCCGCCAGCACGACGAGTTCCAGCTCGCCCCGCCCGGCGCCCGCGGCGGCCTCGGTCAGCTCCTCGGCGGCCAGCTCGCCTCCGTACAGGGAGAGATACGCGCTGTGCCGCCGGTTCGCCGCGACCGTTCCGTGGCAGGCCAGATGGAGGACGCCGCCGGTGTTCGCGGGGTCGCGCAGCCAGGCCGTCACCTCGTCCGGGGTGGCCAGCCCGCGCCCGAGGAAGCGCCCGGCCGGGTAGAAGGCGTGCCGTACCGCGTCGGCCTCCTCGCCCGCGTACCGCAGGTCGCCGGTCGGGTTGCCGACGACCAGAGCGGCGCCCCTGTGCGGGACCGCGGGCCGCCCCGCGACCTCGCAGAACAGCCGCGCGGACGCCGCGTACGAGATGCCGGCCGCCTCGACCGCGTAACGCCGGCCGCCCGCCGCGAGGGATTCCCAGGCGGCGTGCCAGGGGACCACGCCCAGCGCGCCCATGGGGACGAGGACGAAAGTGGGCGGGGGCTCGCCGGGCGCCTCGCCGACGCCCAGCCCTTCGAGGAGCGGCTTCATCGCGGCGTACCACGCCCAGCCGCACAGCCGGTCGAGCTGCTTGCGCGGGGTCCGCGCGGCCGTGGTGTGTGCGTCGCCGCCGTACGGGGCGCCGCCGTCCGGCACCGGGCCCATGTCACGGGCGGCCAGGGGCGTCGGGTCGTAGGCGCGCAGGGGCGCCGCGTCCTCGCGGAGCAGGGGCAGCGGGAGCGAGCCCACCCGCCCGGTCGCGGTGACGACGACCGCCGCGCCGGGGCGCGTCTCGTAGCCGGGGACGAGGTAGACCAGATAGTCGGCGCGTACGGCGGTGAGCGCCTCGCCGATCCGGGCGGGCGACGGCGGTTCGAGGAGCAGGTCCTGCGGCTGTCCCGTCTCGTCGGGACCGGTGAGTACGGCCAGCACGCGCCGGCGCAGCTCGCTGGGGACGGCGGCTTGCGCCGCGTCGGCCGACGGGCCGGAAGGACCGGTCTCCGGCAGCGGGCCGGTACCCGCCCCCGGCAGCACGTCCGTGCCGCCCGCCGCCCGCCACTCGTCCGCCAGGTCCCGGCGCCCGGCGGCGGCCAGCCGCTCGGGGACGGATCTGGAGGTGGTTGCCGTATGCAGGACCAGCCCGCGACAGGAGTCCAGCGCCTGGACCGCCTCGTCGGGGACGTTGTCCTCCAGGCACCACGAGGCCACTTCGAGGGCCGCCTGCGTGGCGTTCGCCGCGACCTCGGCGGCGTGCGAGGTGCCGGACTGCAGCAGCGCGGCCCAGGTCCAGCCGCGCAGCGCCTTGAGTCCGGTGCGGCGGCCGGTGCGCCGGTCGTCCCGGCCGGGGGCGGCGCGCAGCCGGTACGCACGGCCGAGGGTGAGCCCCAGCGCCCCGTACAGCCGGTGCTCGGGTCCACCGGTCCGGGCCGCCGCGCGCTCCAGCCAGTCGATGCCGCTGTCGAGATCACGGCGGTCGCGCCCGGCGTGGGCGAGCCCGCAGAGGGAGGTGCCGACGACGTTCGCGTACCGCAGCCAGTCGTCGCTGCCCTCGTCGACGAGGGCGAGCGCCTCCTCCACCAGCGCGAGGGACTCCCGTACGCCCTGTGCGTCGCCCCGCGCGCCCGCGCGCACGCTGCGCGCGATGCCGTTGTCGCCGAGCACCCAGGCGTGGTGGTCGCGCGGCAGCTTGGCGGCCAGCCGCCGCAGTTCGGCCGTACTGGGCCGACCGGGCGACGGAGGAACCGGCGGTGCGCCGAGCCGGTCCGCGAGCTGGTCGCGCTGCGAGTGGACGTTCTCCAGCAGCGTCCACACCTCGATGCGCGAGGGATCCTCGGGGTCCATCTCCGCGTGGAGCGCCGCCAGCTTGGCGCGCCCCCGGTCCACGCCGGCCAGATCGCCGCTCAGCGCGGCCCGGTTCGCCGCGAACCCCGCCTGCTGGCCGTCCATGACGCGGCGCATGTACGGGGTGATGGAGGGGCTGTCCCTCAGCCGTTCCCAGGCGGCCCAGGCGGTGTCCAGGTCGTCCACGGCGCCGCGAAGCTGGCCGCGCTGGTTCGTGGCGAACGAGCGCAGGAGGCTGAAGCTGTCGTCGAGATCGCGCTGGGTGTCGCCCGGCCCGGACGCGTTCCCGGCGCCCGCTTCACCGGACGCGCCGCCGGCCTCCCGGGACTCGCTCAAGGAAGTGCGGGCCCGGTCGAGGTCGGCGATGGCCTCGTCCAGTCCCGTGCCCGCGCCGGCCAGCTCGTCATGGAGCCTGACGTACCCGGCGGCCCCGTGCACCGTGCTCTGCCAGCCGGCGTTCTCCGGTCTCCTCGCTCGGGCGGCCTCGATGAGGGCGGTCTTCTGCTCCTCGGTGATGTGGTTGCTGTGCGGATCGAGCATCGGCACCACGCTGAGGAGATAGCCGGCGAAGACCCCGTACTCATCGCTCTCCGGATCCCGGGATCGCCACTGCTCATAGAGCTGATCGAACGTACGGCTGAGCCGGTCGGTGCTTGCCACGTCGTTGGCCATGGCGCCGTACGCGTCGTCGTCGAAGTCGAGGAAGCTCCGGCCGTGGGAGAAGTCCGCCATCATCTCCCGCACCGCCTCCCGGCCCTCGTCGAGCACCCCGTCGGGGTCGTCCGCCGGCCCGGACGGGGTGTGGGGCGCCGCCTGGGTCCGCACCCAGGCGAGCATCAGCTTCGCCATGCGCCGCAGCCCCGGGTCCGCCTCCGCCTCTTCGATCGCGAGGACGCGCCGCGCGCAGTCCTCGATGTCCGCCAGCCGGGCCGGGACCTGGTCGTCCTGGTAGCGCGCCTGTTGCAGGGACGCGAGCAGCATCGCACCGGGCACCGGGTCGCCGTCCCGCGCGGGCCGCCACTCCCGTACGGCCCGTCTGAGCAGGGGAATGGCCCGGTCGCGGGCGGTGTCGTCGTCCTGTTCGGCGGCGTGGTCGTAGAGCAGCCGGCCGAACGCGTCCGCGAAGACCGGCGAGAGCCGCTCCTCGGCGCCCGGTTCGGCGAGCAGGGCGTGCAGTTCGGCGACGGCGGGTGCCAGCTGCTCCCGCTCGTGCCAGTTGAAGCGCAGTACGGCGCGGACGAAGACGCTTCTGGCCCGCGCCTGCCAGGCCCACCAGGGCTCTTCAGCGTCCGTCGCACCCTGTTGCTGCCGACGCCGCTCCCGTGCCTCGGCGAGCGCGCGGACGAACTCGTTCCGGGCCTCCCGCAGTAGCTCACGGTCGGCGGCTGCCCGGCCGCCCATCAGCAGGCTGGTCGCGAGCCCGTACCGGAGCAGCGGGACGTCGGCGCCGGGCGCGGCCTCGGCGAGGGCGGTCCGGAAGTGCTCCACCGAGGCGCCGAAGTCGCCCTGCTCGAAGGTGAGGTCGCCCAGACACCCGTGCAGCTCGGTGGCCTCCTCGGAACCGGCTGCCTGGTCGCCCAGCGCGTCCTGCTGCCGGCGCACGGCCGCGGCGAGGAGGTCCGCGCGGCCGGGGTCGTCCTGCGCGGCGCCGCGGTACCGGGCGGCGGAGGTACGGGCCAGCAGGAGGCGGGCCAGTGGTGCGTTCCCGGCGGCGAACGGTGAGGTGTCGGGCAGCCCGGCGAGGCCTGCGGTCAGCTCTTCCTCCGCCCGGTCGAGGAGCGCGGGGGCGGGCTGCTGGTCGTACTGGCACAGCAGCACCTGGCCGTACAGCACCCGCCAGGCGTACCAGATCTCCTCGCCGTCCTCGCCGTCCTCGTCCCGTGCCGCGCGTGCCGCGCGTGCCGAGAACGCGCGCGGCAGCGCGTCGGCGGCCCGGCCCAGATCGTCCTCCCGGCCCTGCCGCAGATGCAGATGGAAGCTCCACTCCCCGGCCCAGCCCCACATGTAGGGGAGTTCGGGGTCGTCGCCCGCTGCCCGGGCCGCCGACGCGAGCAATTCGTCGCGGGAGGCGCGCAGTTCGTCGTCGGACAACTGAGAGACGTCAGGAAACTCGTCCTCGGACAAGAAGGTGCTCCTACGGTGCGATCTGCGCGAGATACGGCGCGAGTACGGAGTTGAGCCAGCGTTCGCCCTCGGGCGTCGCGAAGTCGACGGGCGGCTCGTCCGTCTCCTCGACGATCTCCGTGAGGCCCCGGTCCAGGCATCGGTCCTGGAAGAGGATCACCGCGTGCGCGGCGGGCTCGCGCTTCGACGGCCAGACGAAACCCTGGGCCCAGGGGGCGGTCCGGCCCCGGATCCAGTGCCCCCAGTGCCGGGTGTACGCGTACTCGCCGGGCTCGGACTGGACCAGCCACGCGTCCTGCGCGACGGAGGCGAGATCCGCCCCGGACACCAGCGACACCACGTCCACATCGGCGGTCAGCCGCAGGAACGACAGCCGCTTGCCCCGTACGGAAGCGCGCGGCAGCAGCCGGACCCCGCCGCCCGGGGTGAACGGGACGGACCGCAGCAGCGACTCGCAGACGGCGGCGGGCGCGGTACGCCCGGCGTAGAGAAAGGGGTAGTCGTCGCAGCGCGTCGCGTCGAACCGGCCCCCGTCGTAGAGGCAGTCGGACGGTACGGGGTTGAACGCGGTGCCCGGACGCTTGGACGCGTGGACCCGGAAGAGCGGTGTACCGGCGGGCAGCGGCACCTTCGTGGGCGTGCCCGGGAGCGCGGCGGGCGGACGGCTGTTCGGCACGGAGTTACTCCCCCTCCACCAAGTAGCGTGCGGTACCGGCGAGTTGGCCGTCCTGGCCGCTGCCGAGCAGTTCCGCGGGGGCGACACCGAGGTAGCCGTTCGCCGACAGCCACCAGTCGGCGGCGCCCCAGGGATCGCGCGCGGCGTCCAGCAGCCCGTTCACCGTGACGACGACCGGCCAGGGGGTGGCCGCGTCGCTGAACTGGAAGGACGGGATCCGGTCCACGCCCCGCGCGCCGGACTCACCGCGCAGCCGGATCAGCCCGGGGGTGCGCCCGTGCGCCTCGGCGGCCCAGTCGTCCAGCATCGGATACGAGAGAAGGCGCTCCCGTACGGGGCCGAGCAGCGGGCCGACCATGGGGTTGTCGTCCAGCAGGAGGAAGGCGAGGTCGGCGGCGGTGAACCCGGCGTACGTCTCCTCCGCCGGCGTTCCGTCCTCCAGGGTCCCGGCGAGGCGTCCCGAGTGGGTGGCGACGAGCCGTTCGGCCTCGGCGGGAGGCAGCAGGGCGAGGACGAAGCGCGCGGTCTCGCCGGCCGCCTCCGTACGGCCGGGGGCATGGCGCTCCATGGACCGCAGCGAACGCAGCGCGGACGACAGCCCGTTCGGGCCCCCTGCCGCGTCTCCGGCGCCGGCCGTACCGTCCGTGCCCTCCACACCCATGCGCAGGTAGGGGCCGAGCCGGCCCCAGTCGGCGGCCACCGCCGCCAGCACTCGATACGGATTCACCCGCGCCCCTCCCCGTGGTGAGCGCCCCGCTCGACCACATCCGTTCCCGGGGCGTCTGCGGCATGCCCGAAAGGATCGCACTGCCGGGCACGCCGCTTCAACCGCATCCCCCACCCCATTGAACCGCCGCCGCTGGTCGCTTCCCGGTCGCGAACGGGGCGACTGCTGGGGCGGGGTGGGGCGCACGCATCGGCCGTGCGCCCCACGGGGAAAAGGTTGTACGAAAAGGCTGTGAAGATCGAACTTTTTTCCCGCTCCGTCTTGTGGTGAGATAGCGCGCTCGCGCATTCTTCTGCGCCGCGTACAAGAGGGGGAGGTACGGCGTGACGTCGCGTCGGATCTGGATCACGGCCGGCATCACAGCCGTCGGTGTCTCGGGGGTACTCGTCTTCCAGGGCATGTCCGGGGGGCTCGGGTTTCCCGGGTCCTCGGACGCGTCCGGGGACGGCAAGCGGTCGGCCCCGCCGCGTACGGACGTACGGGCGGCGGAGCTGCGGACCCAGGACGACGGCCGTGGCGCCGCGCTTCCGCGGCGGGACACCGACCGGTTCAGCATGCTGGGTGTCACCTGGAGCGATCCGAAGGCACGGGTGTCCGGCAAGGTCGAGGCACGTACCCGCGCCGTGGGGTCCGGGACGTGGTCGCGCTGGCTGGTGCTCGACGGTGACAGCGGCCAGGGCGAGAGCGCGGCCGAGCGCGGCGGGACCGAGCCCGCGTGGGTGGGGCCCTCCGACGGTGTCGAGGTACGGGTCACCAGTGGCGGGAACACCTCGGCACGGCTGCCCGCCGGCCTCAGCCTGGCCATGATCGACACGGGCAGTGGCAGCGACGGCGGTGACGGCGGCAAGGACCTGGCGATGGCGCCCGCGGCCTTCGCCGCCGACGATCCCGTCACCCCGGCACCGGGCGAGCCCTCGGACGCTCCCGTTCCGAGCGACGGCCCGAGCACCGCTCCCACGGACGGTACGGACCCCTCGGTCCCGCCCGCGCCGAGCGAGAGCCCGAGCGACGCCCCCTCGACCCCGCCGCCCTCCTCGGAGCCGCCGGGCACCACACAGCCCTCGACGCCTCCGGCGTCGTCCCCCGCGCCGACCCCGACGGCCAGCATCCCCACCGCGCCGCCGTCGACCGCGCCGCGCCCGCCGATCACCTCACGGGCCGGCTGGGGAGCCGACGAGTCGATCAGTCCCGAGGAGCCCGGCTATCTGCCGGACGGCCGGATCAAGGCGGTCGTGGTGCACCACACCGCCGAGAGCAACACCTACACCTGCGCCCAGGCCCCGGCCGTGGTGCGCGGCGTGTACACGTACCACGTGAAGGAGTTGGGCTGGAAGGACATCGGCTACAACTTCCTGGTCGACAAGTGCGGCACGGTCTACGAGGGCCGCAAGGGCGGCGTCGACCGGCCCGTGATGGGCGCGCACGCCTACGGCTTCAACTCCGAGACGACCGGCATCTCCGTCCTCGGCACGTACACCGACGCCGCGCCGTCGCAGGCCGCCATGGTCTCGGTCGCCCGGATCGCCGCCTGGAAGCTCGGCCAGTACGGGGTGAACCCGGCCGGCACCGCCACGCTCACCGCCGGTGACAGCGGGCGCAACTACTTCGGCAAGACCTGGGCCAAGGGCGCGCAGATGTCCTTCCCGGCCATCCACGGACACCGCGACGGCTACAACACGCAGTGCCCCGGCGATGCCTTCTACGGCAAGCTCGCCACCATCCGGTCCTGGGCGGCGGGGCCCGCCACAGCGCCGGCCGTCACGTCCGTCACCGGCGCGGGCCTCGTTGGATCGACGTACTACACCAAGGCCGCCGTCACCGTGAACTGGTCGACGACCACGCCTTCGGAGCTGATCACCAAGAACGAGCTGCTGGTCGACGGCAAGGTGGCCGCGAGCGTCTCCGGTGCCACGACCTCGGGCAAGGTCACGCTCGCGGTCGGCACCCACAAGGTCTCCGTCCGCGCCGTCCATCAGTCCGGCAAGACCGCCACCAGCGCCGCGGCGACGGTCGTCGCGGAGACCACCGCCCCGGCCTTCACCACGAAGCCCGCGCTCGCCCTGCGCGCCGGCGTGGTCAACACCACCGCCGTTCCGCTGACCCTGAGCTGGAAGGCGGCCGACAGCGCGGCGCTCAAGGAAGTCCGGCTGACGGCCCCGGTCGCCAAGACGTACGGGCCGACCACCACGAGCGCGGCGCACACCGCCAAGTCGGGCGCGGCGACGACCTGGTCGATGACCGCGTACGACCAGGCGGGCAACACCGCCGCCGCGTCGGTGGCCGGTACGCCGATGATCGTCCAGGAGAGCTCGGCGACCAAGACCGGCTCCTGGACCACCAAGTCGTCCACCAATTACCTGGGCGGCAAGTCCTACACCAGCTCGGCCAAGAACGCCTCGCTCAGCTGGACCTTCACCGGCCGCTCGGTGGCCTGGGTCGTCTCCCGCGCGTCGACCTCCGGACAGGCGTACGTCTACCTCGACGGCACGAAGGTGGCGACCGTCGACCTCAAGTCGTCCACCACCAAGTACCGGGACGCGATCTTCACCAAGACCTGGGCGTCCAGCGCCAAGCACACGATCAAGATCGTCGTGGTCGGCACCAGCGGCCGTCCGGCCCTCACGACCGACGGCATCGTCTACCTCAAGTAACAGGTAACAAGCGACACCTGGCATCACCCAGCATCCCGGCCGGCGCCGTTCGCCGGCCGGGATGCTTGTTTTCTCCGCGCCTCTTTTCTCCGCGCCTCTTTTCTCGGCGTCCGGTGAAACATTTCCGCCGGTCCACCGCGTCAGTGGAGTGAAGGGCGGGGCGGGGAGCAGGGCGCCACGGGGACACGGGGGATCGGGGGGCCATGAGGCGCACGGGGTGGATGGGACGTACGGGCGGTGAGCGGGCACGGACCTCCCGGGCCGATGGCTTCAGGGAGTTCGCGGCCGGCCGTACGAACCAGCTCTTCCGCTCCGCCTCTCTGCTGACCGGCGGCGACACCCATCTCGCCGAGGATCTGGTGCAGGAGACGCTCGGCCGGATGTACGCGCTGTGGGGGCGCGTCGACCGGATCGACAACCCGGCCGGGTACGCGCAGACCGTCCTTGTCCGTACCTTCCTCACGCATCGGCGGCGCCGCTCTGCGACCGAACGGCCCCTCGGGGAACTCCCCGAGCCGGCCCCGGCCTCCGGCTACGACCCCGACCTGCGGATCGCGCTGCTCGACGCGCTCGGGCGGCTGTCGGCCAAGGACCGCGCGGTGGTGGTGCTGCGGTACTGGGAGGACCGCAGCGTCGAGGAGACCGCCGACGCCATGCATGTCAGCTCCGCCGCCGTACGCACCAGATCGGTGCGTGCGCTCGCGAAGCTACGGGAGCAACTGGGCGGGCAGTTCGCCGAGTTCGCCGACCGCTGAGCGCCCGCCCCACGGGGCTCGGCTCTGATTCTGTCCTGATTCTTTCCGGTACATGAGCAAGGAGTGGGGTCGACCATGCCCTCTGAACAGCCATTCGAAGCGCCCTTCGAGGACGGACTCGGTGAGGCGCTGCGTCGCACCGGCGAGACGTTCGCGCCCACGGACCGGGCCGCCCTGGTGGACGCCGGGCTGACCCGGGGCCGCCGCCGGGTGGCCCGGCGGCGCGCGGCGACGGTGACGGGCAGCGTGCTCGCGCTGGCCGCCGTGGGGATCGGCGGCGCGTACGGCGGCGGACTGCTGGGCGGGGGACAGGGCGGCGGGCACGGTGAGACATCCGTGGCCGCGCCGGACCCCACACCCACCGGCCCGGCACCGACCGCCGACGCGGACCTCATCGCGATTCTCACCCGGCTGCTGCCCGGCGGAGAGCTGAAGAATCCGTCGACGAACACGTCCGACACCCCGGGCTACCGGAGCGTGCGCGGAGTCTTCGACGACGGGAAGGGCGACGCCGAGATCTCGGTCGGCCTCACCCGCGCCGACGGCACCGACGCGAACCAGCAGGTGACCTGCCCCGACAAGGTCTTCAACGCCTACGACGACTGCGCGGAGACCGAACTGGCCGACGGCTCCCGGCTCATGGTCTTCCAGGGGTACGAGTACCCGGACCGCCGCGAGGACACCAAGAACTGGCGCGCCGTCCTGCTCACCTCCGACGGCTTCCTGGTCGACGCGAGCGAGTACAACGCCCCGGCCGAGAAGGGAGCCGAGATCTCCCGCGCCGATCCGCCACTGAATCCCGCGCAGTTGAAGGCGCTGGTCACCTCGGACGAGTGGCGCGCGCCACTGAACGAGCTGCCCACGCGACCGTCCCCGCGGCCGCCTGCCGGCGGCGCACCCGAGACCTCGGCCGACCCGGACGGTGTGAACACCCGAAAGACGCTGGTCTCACTCCTCCCCGCCGGGCTGAAGGTGACCGACGAGGGCGGCCAGGAGGGATTCGGGTATCTGGTGGTGGACGACGGCAAGGGCCTGAGCTATGTCCAGGTCAATGTGCAGCCCGGTATGTCGGATGACGCGGGGGCTCTGTTCCCCGGCGCGACCACCCTGCCGGACGGCACGCTGCTCAAGACCACGAAGAAGGCGGGCGAGAAGGGGGTCGGCGGCATCAAGATGTGGACCGCCGACACCCTCAGGCCCGACGGGCTGCGCGTCGTCATCTCCGCCTTCAACGCGGCCGACCAGGTCACCCCGGCCACCCGCGGAAACCCCGCGCTCACCATGAAGCAGCTCACCGCGATCGCCACCAGCCAGAAGTGGCTGACGCGGCACTAGCCCGAAGTCCGCGCCCCGACGCGCCCTTACTTCGCGTCGGAGTACCGCTCCACCGTCGCCGTCGTGAACGGAAACCGCACCGGCGTCTCCCCGAAGGCGATCCGCCCGGCCAGCTCCCCGGCCGCGCGGATCGCCTCGGCCACTTCCCCGGCCTCCTTCTCCGGGCAGTGCACGATCACCTCGTCGTGCTGGAAGAAGACCAGCTCCGCCCGCATCCCGGCGGTCGCCCGCCGCAGCGCGGCCAGCATCAGCAGGGCCCAGTCGGCCGCGCTGCCCTGGACGACGAAGTTACGGGTGAACCGCCCGCGCGCCCGGCCGTTCGACGACGCGTAGCCCGGGGTGAACTCGCCGCCGGACGAGGCTGATCCGTCCCCGTCCGTCCCCGGCGCCGGGGATATCTCCTGCGGGATCCCGGCCTCGTCGTCGTCCTCCTCGGTCCCGGCCGCCCGCGGACTCGTCCGCCCCAGCCAGGTCCGTACGAGCCTGCCCTCCTCGCCCGCCCGCGCCGCGTCGTCCACATACGCCACGGCCAGCGGGAACCTCCGGCGCAGCGCCGCCAGGTTCTTCAGCCCGTCGCCGGACGTCTGGCCGTAGATCGCCCCCAGCAGCGCGAGCTTCGCGTGGGCGCGGTCGCCCGAGAACGCCCGGGCGGAGAGGGCCGTATAGAGATCGCCGTCATGCCCGGCCACCTCCATCAGCCCCGGGTCACGGGAGATCGCGGCCAGCACCCGCGGCTCCATCTGGTCGGCGTCCGCCACCACCAGCCGCCAGCCCTCGTCGGCGACGACCGCCCGCCGGATGACCTTGGGGATCTGCAGCGCCCCGCCGCCATTGGTCGTCCACCGGCCCGAGACCGTACCGCCCGGCAGATACTCGGGCCTGAACCGGCCGTCCCGTACCCAGTCCTGGAGCCAGCTCCAGCCGTGCGCCGTCCAGATCCGGTACAGCTTCTTGTACTCGATCAGCGGCTCCACCGCCGGATGGTCGATCTCCGCCAGCTCCCAGCGCCGGGTGGACTTCAGCTTGATACCGGCCTGCCCGAAGGCCCGCACCACATCCGCCGGCAGATCCGGCCGGACCCGCCGCCCGAACGCCGCCGACACCTCGTCCGCCAGCTCGGCCAGCCGCCGGGGCTCGCCCCCGCCCGCGTACCGCTCGCCGAGCAGATCCCCCAGCACCTCACGGTGCACATCCGCGCGCCAGGGCAGCCCCGCGCGGTGCATCTCCGCGGCCACCAGCATCCCCGCCGACTCGGACGCGGTGAGCAGCCGCATCCGTCCGGGGTGCTCGGCGGCCATGTGCCGTCGCTGCTGCTCCGCGTACACATCGAGCAGCCCCTCGAACGGCACCTCCGCGCCCGCGTGCGGCTCGAACAGCGAGGACTGCGACCCCGGCTCCGCCGACCGGGGCGGCGGGTCGGGCGGCACCGGCCCGTTCCGCAGTCTGGCCCAGGCGGCCGCCGCCGACCGGGGCTCCCCGAGCCGCCCCTCGTGGCCGAGCAGCAGCAGCTCGGCGGCCTCGATGTCGTAGCACCGCTCGACCCGCACCCCTGCCGCGAGCAGCCGCGGATACACCTCGGCCGTGGAGCGCCACACCCAGCGTCCGACCTCCGGCAGCCGTGTCCTGACCGCCGCGACGAGATCGGGCTCCCGCGCCACGGGCCCGGCCGGGCGGCCGTCCGCGCCCAGCGGAACGAGCAGCGCGCCGCCGCCCTCCGCCGGGGCCAGAGCCCATCGTTCGGTCATACCGCCGAGTCTCGCAGGAGGGTCTGACAACGACGGGCGGATCCGCCCGGCAGGCGAGCCGGGCCCGACGACGGGAGGATCGACTCCGGAGCCAGGACCGGGAACGGGACCGGGATCGGGACCGGGAACGAAGCCAGGAGCTGAGTCCCGGCCGTCGGGAGCCCGCCCCACCGTCATCACCGTATGGAGGCTGAGATGCAAGCGATCGTTTTCGAGGAGTTCGGCGGCCCGGACGTCCTGCACGTCAAGGAGGTCGCCGAGCCGCACGCGGGCCCCGGAGAGATCCGGGTGGCCGTGAAGGCGGCGGGCGTCAACCCGATGGACTACAAGATCCGCCACGGATGGATGGAACAGGCCTTCGCCACCCCGCTGCCCGCCGTGCCCGGTCTGGAGATCGCCGGGGTCGTGGACGAGATCGGCGCCGGGGTTACGGACGTCGCGGTCGGCGATGACGTGCTGGGGTGGTCCGCCACCGGTGCCTACGCGCAGTACGCCCTGGCCGAGACGGCCGTCCCCAAACCCGCCTCGCTGGGGTGGGCCGAGGCCGCGGCGATCCCGGTCGCGGGGGAGACCGCCGCGCGGGTGCTCGACGAACTGGCGCTGCGCGACGGCGAGACCCTGCTGCTGCACGGGGCGGCGGGAACGGTCGGGTCGGTGGCCGCCCAGCTCGCGACGGCCCGCGGCGCGATCGTGATCGGCACGGCGTCGCCGGCCAACCATGAGTACGTGCGCTCGCTGGGCGCCATCCCCGTGACCTACGGCGACGGGCTGGTCGAACGCGTCCGCTCGGTCGCGCCGCAGGGCGTGGACGCGGTCTTCGACGCGGCGGGCAAGGGAGCGCTCCCCGACTCGATCGAGCTGCGGGGCGGGACGACCGACCGGATCGTCACCATCGCCGACCCGGCCGCCGCCGAACTCGGCGTGGCCTTCTCGTCCGGCGGCACGGCGCCCGAGCGGAAGCGCGCGGGCCTCGCGGAGAACGCCCGCCTGGCGGCGGAGGGCGCGCTGCGGCTGCGGATCGCGCGTACGTTCCCGCTCGCGGAAGCCGCACAGGCGCAACAGACGAGCGAGGACGGTCATGCGAACGGGAAGCTCGTCATCACGCCCTGAACATCCCGAACACCCTGAACACCCTGAACACCCCGAAACATCACGTCCGGAACGGCGGGACACGCGCCGATCGGCCGGAACAGCCGGTACGGCCTCGTATGGGTGATGTGGCATGGCGGCACTCCTCTCGGGCAACATAGGTTGCTTTCGGTGACCTACTGATGTCCGAGAGTAACGATGCTCACTGACAGTGGACTTGCGCACGACGTCTACGACCAGGGCCCGCCCTGGCTGCCCCTCACGAGGATCCCGCTCCCGCACAGGCCGGAGGCGGCTCCCAAGGCCCGCCGTCACGCCCGTGATGTCCTCGCGCTGCGCCGGGTGGACAGTGAACTGATCGCCACCGTCGAGCTCGCGGTCAGTGAACTCGTCACCAACGCGGTACGGCACGGCATCTGCCTCTGCGGCTGCACCCGCGGCCCGGTTTCCCTCACCCTGCTGCGGACAGGGGGCCGCCTCCGGGTCGAGGTCGCCGATCCGTCCCGTACGCCCCCGAGGTGGCCCACGGGGATCGAGTCGGTCGACGCGGAGGCGGAGGAGGGCCGGGGGCTGCTGCTGGTCACGGCCCTGGCGGCGGACTGGGGCGACCAGGCGGGCGCCACGCGGGGAAAGGTGGTGTGGTGCGAGTTCGCCCCCGCCGCCCCGGCCCCTCGCGCCCCC
>NZ_JOEI01000017.1 GCF_000718095.1 Streptomyces scopuliridis RB72
ACACTAAAGCGTGATTTGTGGCGCACGAACGCCCGAACCCATCGTCAGGCCAGCTGCGCGCCGTAAATCATGCCGTCCCGGGCGCGAGCCCCGGAGCGCACCCCGGCAACAACCCGCACACAACCACCGGCCCCAGGCCACAGACGACCGCACCACGACCCCCCGCCGGAGGCGAACCGCGCCACCCGGCAACAACCCGCACCCGACCACCAGCCCGAGCCACAGACGACCGCACCACGCCCCCCGCCGGAGGCGAACCGCGCCGCCCGGCAACAACCCGCAGACGCACCACCGGCCCCAGGCCACAGACGACCGCACCACGCCCCCCGCCGGAGGCGCACCGCACCCCGGACCCGCGGCCCCAAGCCGAAACCCGCTACGCGTCAATAACCGCCCGCCACCCCCGCACCGCATCCGCCGACACCGACCCCGCCCACCCCCCCGGCCTCGCCGCCCCCCCGATGTGGAACGCGTCCACCCCCGCCGCCAGCAGCGCCCCCAAGTGCTCCAGCCGCAGCCCGCCGCCCACCATCAGCCGCGCCCCGTACCCCGGCTCCCCCCGCGCCCCGGCCGCCGCCTCCGCCAGCAGCGTCGGCAGCCCGTCGTCCACGCCCGCCGCCGAGCCCGCCGTGAGGTACGTGTCCAGGCCCGGCAGATCCGCCAGCTGCTTGCGGAGCGCGTCGCGGTCGGCCGCGCGGTCGATCGCCCGGTGGAAGGTCCACCGGCAGCCGTCCAGCTCCGCGATCAGGCGTTCCACCGTCACCAGGTCCGGCGTCCCGTCCGCGTCGAGGAAGCCGAGGACGAACTCGTCCGCCCCCTCGGCCCGCAGCCCCCGCGCCACCTCGACCAGGGCGTCCGCGCCTCTCGGCTCGCCCGCCGCGAATCCGTCGGCCAGCCGCAGCATCACCCTCAGCGGGATGTCGACGGCGGCCCGGATCTTCGCGAAGGTCTCGCGGGGCGGGGTCAGCCCGTCCGCCGCCATGTCGGTGACGAGTTCAAGGCGGTCCGCGCCTCCGTTCCGGGCGGCGACCGCGTCCTCCGCGTCGAGAGCGATCACCTCCAGGAGTGCACGCTTGCTCATGGGACCTCATTCATAGGTATGCCGGCGGGTCAAGGACATGACTGGACGGGACCGAATATAGGTCTAGTCCAATATCCAAGCCTACGGGCCCCTCCCGCCCGCGCGCATCAGCGCATCCACGGGCAACCCTTGCATCAGATACCCCATGGGGGTATACCTAGGGGAGTTAGATACCCCTAGGGGGTAAGATACGTATCGGTCGAGGAGAAGGAGCCGTCACCCATGAGCCCCACACGGACCGCCACCGGCACAGCCGGCACCGGCACAGCCGCCGAAGTCGAGCTCATGATCGGCGGTATGACCTGCGCCTCCTGCGCGGCGCGCATCGAGAAGAAGCTGAACCGGATGGACGGCGTCGAGGCCACCGTCAACTACGCCACCGAGAAGGCGAAGGTCAGCTACCGGGGTGAGGACGTCGCGGTCGAGGACCTGATCGCCACCGTCGAAGCCACCGGCTACACCGCCACCCCGCCCGCACCCGCGCCCCTCCAGACGGACACCGACACCCCGGAAACACCGGACCCGGCCGACGCCGAGCTCCGGCCCCTGCGGCAGCGGCTCACCACCGCCGTCATCCTGTCCGTGCCGGTGATCGCGATGGCGATGATCCCCGCCCTCCAGTTCGACTACTGGCAGTGGCTCTCCCTCACCCTGGCCGCCCCCGTCGTCACCTACGCCGCCTGGCCCTTCCACCGCGCCGCCTGGACCAACGCCCGCCACGGCGCGGCCACCATGGACACCCTCATCTCGGTGGGCACCTCGGCCGCGTTCCTGTGGTCCCTGTGGGCCCTGTTCTTCGGTACGGCCGGCATGCCCGGCATGACGCACCCCTTCGAGCTGACCATCGCGCGTACCGACGGCGCCGGGAACATCTACCTCGAAGCCGCCGCCGGCGTCACCGCCTTCATCCTCGCCGGCCGCTACTTCGAAGCCCGCTCCAAGCGCAAAGCCGGCGCCGCCCTGCGCGCCCTGCTCGAACTCGGCGCCAAGGAAGTCACCGTCCTGCGCGACGGCGGTGAAGTGACCGTCCCCACCGCGCAGCTCCAGACCGGCGATCGCTTCCTGGTCCGCCCCGGCGAGAAGATCGCCACCGACGGCACGGTCGTCGAAGGCTCCTCCGCCATCGACGCGTCGATGCTCACCGGCGAGTCCGTCCCCGTGGAGGTCACCGCCGGGGACCCGGTCACCGGTGCCACCCTGAACGCCGGCGGCCGCCTCGTCGTCGAAGCCACCCGCGTCGGCGCCGACACCCAGCTCGCCCGTATGGCCCGCATGGTCGAAGACGCCCAGAACGGCAAGGCCGCCGCCCAGCGCCTCGCCGACAAGATCTCCGCCGTCTTCGTCCCCGTCGTCATCGCGCTGGCGCTGGCCACCCTCGGCTTCTGGCTCGGCAACGGCGCCGGACTCACCGCCGCCTTCACCGCGGCCGTCGCCGTCCTGATCATCGCCTGCCCCTGCGCCCTCGGCCTGGCCACCCCCACCGCCCTCATGGTGGGCACCGGCCGCGGCGCCCAGCTCGGCATCCTCATCAAGGGCCCCGAAGTCCTCGAATCCACCCGCCGCGCCGACACCATCGTCCTCGACAAGACCGGCACCGTCACCACCGGCCGTATGACCCTCCTCACCACCCACACCGCCAACGGCGCGGACCAGAGCGAGGTGCTACGTCTGGCGGGCGCGCTGGAGCATGCTTCCGAACACCCCATCGCCCAGGCCGTCGCCACCGGTGCGGCCGAGCAGGTCGGTACGCTCCCGACGCCCGAGGACTTCGCCAACATCCCCGGCCTCGGCGTCCAGGGCATCGTCGAGGGCCACGCCGTCCTCGTCGGCCGCACAAAGCTTCTCGCCGAGTGGGAGATCCACCTCCCCGAGGACCTGGAGCGCGCGAAGGCAGCGGCCGAGGCCGCCGGACGCACCGCCATCGCCGTCGCCTGGGACGGCCAGGCACGCGCCGTCCTCGAAGTCGCCGACGCCGTAAAGGACACCAGCCCAGAAGCCATCCGCCGGCTGCGCGCCCTCGGCCTCACGCCCCTCCTCCTCACCGGCGACAACAAGGCCGTCGCCGACGCCGTCGCCAAGGAAGTCGGCATCGACCCCGAGCACGTCATCGCCGATGTCATGCCCGAGGACAAGGTCGACGTCGTCAAGAAGCTCCAGGCCGAAGGCCGGTCGGTCGCCATGGTCGGGGACGGTGTCAACGACGCCGCCGCCCTCGCCCAGGCCGACCTCGGACTCGCCATGGGCACCGGCACCGACGCCGCCATCGAAGCCGGCGACCTCACCCTCGTCCGCGGCGACCTGCGCGCCGCCGCCGACGCCATCCGGCTCGCCCGCCGCACCCTCACCACCATCCGCGTCAACCTCTTCTGGGCCTTCGCCTACAACGTCGCCGCACTCCCCCTCGCCGCCGCCGGACTCCTCAACCCCATGATCGCCGGCGCCGCCATGGCCTTCTCCTCCGTCTTCGTCGTCGGCAACAGCCTCCGGCTCCGCGGATTCAAGGCCGTGTAATCGCGCGACGACCGCACCCGCCGGGCCCCGGGATCCTCCGTTCCGGGGCCCGGCTCTATCGTCGTCCCATGCCCGCACCCGATCTGCGCAGCCGGTTCGCGACCACGCTTCTCGCGCTCCGGGAGGGCGCCGAGGAAGCCGTGGGGGCCGAGGGCCCCGACCCGTACGCGTACGCCGACCGCCTCCTCGCCCGCTGGTCCGAGCCTCAGCGCCGGTACCACACCACGGATCATCTGCTCGCCGTCCTGGACCACATC
Source organism: Streptomyces scopuliridis RB72 (assembly GCF_000718095.1). Lineage (GTDB taxonomy): Bacteria > Actinomycetota > Actinomycetes > Streptomycetales > Streptomycetaceae > Streptomyces > Streptomyces scopuliridis. The sequence goes on from NZ_JOEI01000017.1 coordinate 3,850, forward strand.
GACACGCTCGCGGAGTACGCCGACGACCCCGACGCCGTACGTCTCGCCGCCTGGTTCCATGACGCCGTCTACCGCCCCGACCGCTCCGAGAACGAGGAGCGCTCCGCCCGCCTCGCCGAACGCGCCCTCCCCGAGGCCGGGTTGAGCGAGGACCATACGCGCGAGGTCGCCCGGCTCGTCCGCCTCACCACCACCCACGCCGCGGCGCCCGGCGACCGCAACGGCGCCGTCCTGTGCGACGCCGACCTCGCCATCCTCGCCACGGGACCGGACGCGTACGCGGCCTACACGGCGGCGGTACGGGAGGAGTACGCCTTCGTCCCCGACGACGCCTTCCGCACCGGCCGGGCCGCCGTACTGGAGCAGCTGCTCGCCCTGCCCGCGCTGTTCCGTACCCCCTACGGCGCGCGGGAATGGGAGGCGCGCGCCCGCGCGAACCTGACGGAAGAGCTGCGCGGCCTCAGCCGTCTCACCGGCTGAGAGACGGGGTACCGCCGGAATGTAACGGCCGATACCGGCGTCGGAACCTGTCATGCCCGGCTCCGCCGATTCCCCGCCGCCGAAGCCGCTCCCGTCCCCGCACCTGCCCGCGGACCCGCCCCAGGACCCGTCCCCGGCCCGGACCCCCGCCCCGGCCCGTATGCCGCTCGCCGTCTACATCCTCGGCCTCTCCGTCTTCGCCCTCGGATCCTCTTCGCCTCCCGCGTCATCAGCGCGTTCGCCTGCGCCGGGTTCTGGGCGGTCGGCGCGGCCGTCGCCATGTGGTCGCGGGCTCGCTCCTGGCCAAGTCCTCCGAGTCCGCCGAGTCCGCCAAGGACCGGGCACCCGTACGCCACCAGCCGGACACCGCTTCCGCGCCCGCGGACCGCTGATCGACGACGTCCACACACCCCTGCCGTCTGTTACGTAACACTCCCCACGCCCCCCTCGGCAATCTAGAGTTGAGGCACCATCAGCTTCAGGGGGCGGAGACCGGAATGTCGCAGCAAGCGCCGGACAACACCGAGGGACAGACGCTGCCGTTCTGGGTCGACGTCGTGGAGGAGGAGGGCGAGGACGGCAACGCGATGGGCGGCCTCTTCCGGCACGACGGCGAGGCCGTCCTGCGCTCCGTCCCCCTCGGCCCCCTGCGCAAGAATCTGGCCGATACGGTCGACGCCCTCCAGAAGGTCTTCGAGGAGGTCGCCGACCGGGGCGGCGCGCTCCCGCTCGCCGAGGCCCAGCTCTCCTTCCAGGTCACCGCCACCGGCGGCATCCAGCTCATCGGCAGTGGCCAGGTGCAGGGCACCCGCGGTCTGACTCTGACGTTCAAGCGCCCGTCGTAGCGGCTCCATGCCACGCTCCATGCCACGCCACAAGGCTCTCCTCATCGGAGCCAGCGAGTACGACGACGAGACGATCCGCTCGCTGCCCTTCGTCCGCGACGACCTCCAGCGGCTGGAGGGCGCGCTCTCCGACCGGGGGTTCCGCCCGGTGGAGATCGCCGAGTCCCAGCGCGGCATCACACCGAACGCCGTCAACCGCCACGTCCTGCGCTTCCTGCGCGAGGCCGGCCGCGGCGACACCCTGTTCATCATGCTCAGCGGCCATGGGGTGCACTTCGACGGCCGGGACTATCTCGTCCCGGAGGACGCCTACTACGAGAGCGAGCCCTTCGCCGAGAGCTGCGTCGAGATCGGCTGGCAGAAGGAGCTGGAGGACTCCCCCGCCGGCCAGGTGGTCTTCCTCATCGACGCCTGCCGGGAAGGGTCCGCCCGCCGGACCAAGTCCCCCACCAGGATGCCCGGTTGGGAACGTCCCAAGATCGCCGCGACACTGCGCCGCAAGGTCGCGTACGTATACGCGTGCTCCAAGGCCCAGTACGCGCTGTACGTGGACGAGTCCGAGGCCGTCCTCCCCCAGCACGCCGACGCCGCCGGCACCCAGCCGAAGGACTCGTTCAGCCTCTTCTCCCGCGCCGTCGCGGACGTCGTGTCGCAGGTCCCGCACACCCTGCACATGGGCGAGTTCCTCGATGAGGTGCAGCGCCGGGTGACCGCACTGCACACGGCGTACGGCAAGACGCCCCCCGTCCAGCGGATCAGGGCCGAGACCGACATCCCCTGGCAGGAGTTCACGGTGCTGCCGGGCCCGGCACGGGACGCCGCCGAGCATCCCTGGGTACGCAGCACGGCCACCCACCCCGTATGGGAACGGACCGCCCCGGGCCCCGCCCGCGAGGCGCTCAAGGACGTCTGCGCCACTCTCGCCGCGCGGCTCGCCGAGGGGTACGACACAGCGGCGGCCACGCTGCGGGACGACCCGTGGCACGACGCCGAGCTGGCCAAGCGCGCCCAGGACCGGCTGGGCTTCCTCACCGGCCGGCTGGCCGCCGGTACGGAACTCTCCCCGACCGAAGGCGCGTTGACGGTCCTGCTCCCGCTGATCGGCCAGGCGTTCTGGACGCACGAGGCGGCCCAGCGGGCGGCCGTGGTCACCGCGGGCCCGGCCGATCAGTCCACCCCCGAGCGCGACCGCTTCGGCAAGTTCGCCCAGGGCTTCCCCCGCCTCCAGCGCCGGCTGCGCACCCTGGAGCAGCGCGGCGTTGCGGACGGATCGGCCGAACGCATCCGCTGGTGGCTGTTCCACCGCTGGCTCATCCGGCAGCCCGAGCTGTACGCGTCCCAGACCCTGAAGACACTGCTCGGCCCGCCGCCGGGCGGCCCGGAGTGCCCGGAGTGGGTGACGGACGCCCTGTCCGGCGAGCGCTTCATGCGTTTCCTCCAGGAGCTGCGGGCGGCGCCGTTCGCCGTACCCCGCCACACCGCCGGCCGGACGGGCGAACCGGACCGGTCGGACCGTACCGACCAGCGCGACAGCGACTACGACGTCATCGCCGCCAGTACGAGGGACGAACACGAGGTACGCGAATCCCTCGTCGCGTCCCTCGCCAAGGCCGCCCAGGCGTTCGCCGTGGACCCGGTGGACCTGCCCGAGATCCTCGTGGAGCACATCGGGATCTCCGACAGCGTGAACCTCGGCGATCTGCTGACGACGATCCGCGGCTCCGACTGGCGCACCTCGGGCCTCGGCCGCTCCCTGAACGCGGTCTGCGAGCACCCGGCCGTCCAGATCGCCCTGCGCGAGCACGCCCACCGCGTGGACGGACTGCTCCGCGACATCAACCGGACGTCCGCACTCGCCCCGCTCCGCTCCCTGCCCCCGTACGCCGACGCCGACCGCGTCAGGCTCAGCGGCAACACCCCTACGCATCTGGCCGACGGCATCCGCTTCCAGCTCGCCGAGGACCGGGTGCAGGAGCTGCTGATGGGCGAGGAGCTGTACGGCGAACGCGAGCTGGCGATCCGGGAGTTGTACCAGAACGCCCTGGACGCGGTCCGCTACCGGGACCGCCGTACGGAATACCTGCGCCGGACCGACGGTACGCCGCCGGAGTGGGACGGCCTCATCGAGTTCGTCCAGAAGGCCGACACCCTGGGCCGCCCGTACCTGGAGTGCCGGGACAACGGCGTCGGCATGGGCCTCGACGAGCTGCGCAACGTCTTCTCCCAGGGCGGTGCCCGCTTCGTCGACCTGCCGGAGTACATCGAGGAACAGACAGCCTGGGCCGAGCTGGGCGAGCCGCGCATCGAGCTGCACCCCAACAGCCGTTTCGGCATCGGCGTGCTGAGCTACTTCATGCTGGCGGACGAGATCGAGGTGACGACGTGCCGCATGGGCCGCGACGGCCGCCCCGGCAACAAGTACGTGGTCAAGATCGCGGGCCCGGGAAACCTGTTCCGCGTCGATGACCTGGGGCCGGGCACGGACTCGGGCACGACGGTGCGGCTGCTGCTGACCGACCACAAGGAGCGCGTCTCCTGCGTGGACACGTTGCAGCGGGTGCTGTGGCTGGCTCCGTACCGTACGAGGGCGGAGCACGGCTCGCGACGGCACGAGTGGGAACCGGGGCAGCTCTCGGTCAGCGGTCCCGAACTGTCCTGGATGGACGACTCGGAAATGTTCCTGCGCTCCGGGGCCTGCTACCCGTCGGAGGATCCCGATGTGTGGTGGGTGGACGGTACGGGCCGGTTCCTCGCGGACGGCCTGCTCGCGGCGACCAACACGCTTACCAGCACCAGCACCGGTGAGTCCTACGGCACCGTGGTCAATCTGCGCGAACAGCACCAGCCGGAGCTGAGCGTCGACCGCAAGACGATCCGCTCGAACGACGGAAGCCATGTCAGCGCGCTGCTGAGCGGGGCACTGCCCAGCCTCTTCTCCACCGCGCTGCCGCTCCTGACACCGGACTGGCTGGTGGAGGTCGGCCTCTCCTCGATCCGTTTCGCGGACGAGGTGGCCGAACGGGCCAGGACAAGTGGGGTTTCCTGGCCCGTGGGGGACACCGAACGGCCCTTCGACGCCTTGGGTTTCTTCCGTCCCGATCAGATGCTTCTGCCGCTCGTCTCCGGTCAGTACCCGGCGGCCCCCGAGACGCACGGGATGTCGTACCTGCGCACCATCCCCGCGCCGGTACTCCGGTGGAGACTGCTCACGCTCTACCAGGCGGGCCTGGGGGATGCCCTGACCGATGCGGCGCTGTCCTCACCCGCCCTGCCGTGCGCACGGCCCTCGGACCATTTGCTGCTCGCCGCCGACGGTCTGTACACCACGCTCAACTGGGCCAGGAGATACAAGGAGTGGCTCGCCGGACCGGACAACACGCAGAATTTCGTCAGCGCTTCCCGGTTCGTACTGGACTCGGGCATGTTGAGCGCCTACGAAATGACCAAGTGGCGCGATCCCGAACAGGTGGTCACCCTCGATGACACCTTCCAGCTGGTGCAGCAAGCCGAACTCACCGCCGGGGACGTCGCGGAGCGTCTGACGGCTCTCGGCTATCAAGTTGTCCCCCCGACCGGCAGCGAGGAGGTCGGGCCGGAGGATCTCGCCCTGCTCCGTCCGTTGGGCAGGGCCGACGACAGCTGGCTGGAGCCCGGAAGCGAGCTGTCGGTGGCTCAGCTCTGCTTCAGCGCGGCACTGGCCGAGAGGTCCACGCGCGAGGCGGCCGACCGGCTCCGGGAGCTTGGGTTCACCGTTCCCTCGGAGTATCCGAACTCCGACGCCTGGACCGCGGAGGACCGCGAGGTGCTACAGCGGCTGTGGGCTCTGCACGCGGATCCGGTACCGGCGGACCGGGCCCAGGAGATCACCTATGCCCAGCTGATCAGCGTGGCACGCGCCTCGGGGGCCACCACGCAGGCGGTCGTCGACCTGCTGAGGGACACCGGCTTCTCCGTGCCCTCCTATGACACGCCCGAGCAGACGTTCCACGACGACGAATGGGCCCTGCTCGTCTACAACGACATCCCCCTCAATGTTGACCGCCAAGTCCCGCTGCCTCATGCGGTGGGGGTGGCGCACCGCACCGGGCAGACACTGGAGGAGGTCGCCGTACGGTTGCGCGCGCTCGGCTTCGAGATGCCCGAACTTCCCGCCGACGGGGCGTCGTTGAGCAAACAGGACGTCAACTTCCTCTACGCGCGGTACGAACGGTCGTCCAGCAGGGCATGGCCCGAGCCGGATCGCCCGCTGGGGCTCAGCGCGATCGCGGAGCGAGCCTCCCGTTCCACCCTCTCCATGACCGAAACGGCCGCCAGACTGAGCAGCCTGGGATACCACTGTGCTCCGGATCAGTCGCTGCTCGCCCGGCTCCAGGAACATGATCTCGACGCGCTCCGGTGGACCCTCCCCGACGAGGACGATCAGACCGTGATCTCTCCCACGCAGCTGTACTCGGTGGCCGAGCACCTGGGGCGCCACCCGGAGGAAGTCGCCCAGTCGCTCACGGACTTCGGCTACAACGTCGCCGAGATCCCCGACACCTGGCACCAGGAACGGAAAGCGGAAGCGGATCTGATCGACGCCCTCTCACGCGGAGAAGAACCAATCGTCGATATCCGCTACGAGGTCGAGATCTCGCTTCCCACCCTCGCCACCGTGGCCATGCGCCTGAGGCTGCCCTTCCGTACCGTCGCCCTCAAAGCCACCGCCCTCGGCATGCGCCACGAGGCCGAGACCTGGTTCGCCGCCGGCTGATCCCGTGTGTCACAGATCATCGACAGCCCGAACCGAACACGCGGCTTCCCCTCTCTTGTGAGGCGGACGCAGACCCCCCGTCCGCCGCCCGCGCCAGCGCCCCAGCGCGCCACCCGAGGAGACATCCGCCATGCCCAAGACCTCAACTGCCCTGATCCGGCGCCTTCGTGGCCGGGCCACGGGACTCGTCGTGGCCGGTACTGCCCTCGCCCTCGCCGTCCCGGTCCCGGCGATGGCCGCGACCGCCCGGGCCAGTGCCGCCTCGGCCGACCCGGTCTCCGTCATGACGTACACCGCCAAGGAACGCCGGGAGGCCCTCGCCTACTGGACGACCGCCCGCATCAAGGCCGTCGGGAAGTCCGTGGACCTCGGTCCGACCGGGCCGAAGGCCAAGCCGTACAAGGGCGCCGCGCTGAAGACCGTGGGTCGGCTCTTCTTCGTCAACTCGCGGGGCGCCGACACCTGGTGCACGGCCACCGCCGTGAAGAGCGCCAACCGCTCCGCCGTGATGACCGCCGCCCACTGCGTGCGCATGGGCTCCTCTCCCGGCAACACCAACACCGCGATGGTGTTCGTCCCCGGCTACCACAAGGGCAAGAAGCCGTACGGCGCGTTCGCGGTCCGCTCCGCCGCGACCCCGCGAACCTGGGAGAACGACTCCCTCAACGACATGTCCGCGCTGGTCGTCGACGCCGACAAGAACGGCCGCAAGCTCACCGACGTCGTGGGCGGCCGGCCCATCGCCTTCGACCGCGCCGTCGGCGGCACGGTCACCGCCCTCGGCTACTCCGCCACCCGCCCGCAGCTCGGCGAGGAACTCCTCCGCTGCGTCGGCAGGACGAAGAGGGAGCACGGCACGCAGATGATCCCCTGCGACCTGACCGGCGGGGCCAGCGGCGGCCCGTGGCTGGCCGACTTCGACGCCACCACCGGCAAGGGCAAGGGCGTCCTGGTCTCGGTCAACGCCTCGCTGGACTCGCTGACACCGACCAAGATGTACGGAGAGGTGCTGAGGACCACGGCCAAGAAGGTGTACGACCGGGCCCAGCGCGGCTGACCGAACAGTCATCGGCGCGGTTCCCCCTGGTCAGCGGCGCGGTTCCCAGCGGAAGAGGCGGGAGGCCAGCGCGACGGCGACGACGACCCAGCTCAGTGTGGGCAGCAGCAGAGGCAGGGAGTCCGCCACGGGAACGCCGCCGTTCCAGGCGTTGAGGACCAGTTCGGTGGCCGAGCCGCCGGGGAGCAGCCGCTTGAGCAGGGTGAGCTCCTCGGTGCCGGTGATTCCTACCCAGCTGGTGACGGCGATGACGCCGAGGCTGACGGGCAGCGTGGTCACCTGGGCGTGCTCGGGGGAGTTCGTCAGTCCCGCCGTGGCCAGCGCCAGGCCGAGCATCATGATCAGCGTCGAGAGGACGGCCGCCGCCAGGAGGGGAACATTGCCCGGCCTGCCGGCGACCCCGGCCAGCACGACGAGGATCGCGGTCACCTGGACCAGTGCGACGACGGTGACCGGGAGCATCAGCCCGGAGAGAATGGTGGCATCGCTCGCCGGGGTGGAGCGCAGCCGCTTGAGGAAGAGGTTCTGACGGCGCGAGGCCAGAGTGGTCACCGCGGTGGTGTAGAGCCCGAACGCGCCCACGGTGAACATCACCACGGCCGCGATGTATCCGAGACTGCCCAGGTCGGCGAAGATTTCGTGCTGGTAGATGAAGTACGCGCTGACCGCCACGGGCATGATGAAACTGGTGACCAGAACCAGCCGGTTCCGGAAGATCTGGATCAGCTCGCTAAGAGCGATGGAGAGCATGGGGAAGGTCCTTTTCCTGGGAAGTTCCGGGATGTGTCAGACAGGGCCTCATCGCGGACGGGGCCTAATCGCTGCCGATGGAGCGGAAGACGTCGTCGAGCCGAGTCGGTCCTGCTTGGAGTTCCCGCAGCTCCACCGCGTTGTCGTGCGCCCAGCCGAGCAGGGTGTGGAGGTCCTTCTGGAGGTCGAAGGTCTCGATGAGGACCTTCCCGTCCATCTGGCGCGTGGCCTGGAGCGGTAGCGCCGGTGCGAAGGCCGCGAGGGAGAAGTGGATAGCGGCCGGCAGGGATCGCGTCAGCTCGGCGACGGTCCCTTCCCGGTGGAAGGTGCCCTTGTGCATGAGCCCGATGCGATCGGCGCGCTCCTGGGCCTCTTCCAGATAGTGCGTGGTGAGCACGACGGTGGATCCGTCTTCGCGCATTTTGTCCACGGCGTCCCACACAGCGTCCCGGGACTGGATGTCCAAGCCGGTGGTGGGCTCGTCCAGGAAGATCAGCTCAGGCTGCCCGTACACGGCGGTGGCGAAGTCCAGACGCCGCTTCTCACCGCCGGAGAGCTGGGACACCTGGGTGCCGGCCTTGTGCGTGAGGTCGACGAGGCTGAGTACGCGTTCGACCCTGTCGCTGCGCTGGGAGAGCTTTCCGATCAGCCGGACCGATTCCTTCACCGTCAGGTCCGGGGAGAATCCGCTCTCCTGGAGCATGATGCCCATCCTGGGCCGCACGGCGCGCCGGTCGCGCGGGCTCTGCCCGAAGACCCGCACGGTGCCCGAGGTGGCCGGACGGTGGCCTTCGACGGTCTCCAGGGTCGAGGTCTTGCCGGCCCCGTTCGTGCCGAGCAGCGCGTAGAGCTCCCCCTTCCCCACCTGGAAGGACAGGTCTTTCACGGCGTGGAAGTCGCCGTAGCTGAGGTTCAGACGTTCAACGTCGATGACTGGTGTCGAGGTCATGCATTGATCTCAGCCGTCGTCACGCTCGTCCGGCAGTGGCGTGGTGTCATCACTCCGCCATGACATTCCTTGGGGCGGACGCATGACGCGGTGTCACTGGTGCCACCCACGGAGCCTGGAGAATACTGCGGGACAGACTCTGCTGTTCGATCCCGGAGAGCCGCACATGGAGCACGCCGACACGCCCCAGGGACCGCTGCGCAGATGGAACCGCGTCACGTTCGTCCCGCCGCTGGCCGCCGTAGGGGCGGTGCTGGTGGCGACCGACGCCCGGACCTGGTGGGAGGCCGCCGTCCTGGCCCTGGGCGTGACAGCGGGCCTGCTGGTCGTCGCGCGGTGGTCGGCGGACGACACCTCCCGCGTCGTACTCCCCTGCCTGATCATCACCGCGGCCGTATGGCCGTTCGGAGTGCTGGTGGCCGACAGTCACACGGCGTTCTACGGCCTGACGATCGTGGGCCCCTACCTCATCCCCCGGCTGCCGCGCCACCGAGGCGCGGCAGCCCTGGGGCTCGTCGCGTTCGTCGGCGCGGTGGGCGCGGCGAGGCTGACGCAATCACGGGACGATGTTCCCGGCGTTCTGATCGAGTACGTCCTCATCCCCACGGCTGTCGCGGTGGTGACGATCGGCGCCCAGTTCGCCAACCACAGGTTCTACAAGGTCATGGAGCAAACGCGAGAACGCGAAGCGGAGCTGGCCGTCATCCGGGAACGCATACGGTTCGCCAGTGATCTGCACGATATCCAGGGCCACACACTGCATGTGGTGAAGCTGAAGATCACGCTGGCCGAGAAGCTGCTGCGCAGCGACATCGGGCGCGTGGAGGAGGAGCTACGGGAAGTGCACGCCCTGGTCAGCGACACCATCACCCAGACCAAGGAGCTCGCCTACGCACAGCGGCGACTCAACCTGTCCGTGGAGCTGGAGAACGCGAAGAACCTCTTCGAAGCCGCCGGCATCCGCGTGCGCGTCAACCGCGAGGCCGACGTCGATGAGAGCGTCAACGGGCTGCTCGGCCAGGTCCTCCGCGAGACGACGACCAACATCCTGCGCCACGCGCAGGCCACACGGGTGCGAATCACTCTCTCGGAGTCGGGCATCACCATCGTCAACGACGGCGCGCAGGAGGCTCCCCTTCCGGGGCTCAGGGGGCTGGCCACCCTCAAGGAACGAGTGGGCGACAACGGAGGCGAGCTGACGGTGGAGCAAGAGAACGGGCGCTTCCTCACGGCCGCGGCGTTTCCCCGCCTTCGCCCGGCGACGGTGCCCTCCGCGGCGCGGGAGGACAGCCGATGACCACCGTGGTGCTCGCCGACGACGAAGCTCTGCTCCGTAAGGCGCTGGCGTCGTTGCTGACTCTCGAAGGCGAGATCACCGTGCTCGCCGAAGCGCACGACGGCGAATCAGCCGTCCGGGCCACGCTGCGACACCGGCCCGACGTGCTCGTCATCGACTTGGAGATGCCCGGTCTGGACGGGCTCGGCGCTGTCGCGGAGATCCGCCGTGCGCGGCCGGACCAGGTGATCCTCATGCTGACCCGCCATGCCAGACCCGGGGTGCTCCGCAAGGCCCTGAAACTCGGAGTCCAGGGGTTCGTCAGCAAGTCGGCGGAACCCGCGCACATCACGTCGGTCATCAACACTCTGCACGAGGGCAAGCGCTGGATCGACCCGGACGTCTCCGCGCTCGCCGTCGTCGACGACTGCCCACTCACCGACCGGGAGATCGACGTCCTGCGAGCGACCCGCGACGGGTACTCCGTCGCCGAGATCGCCCCCCGCCTCCACCTGGCGGAAGGCACCGTACGCAACTACCTCTCGCACGCCATGCAGAAGACCCAGACACGGACCCGGCACGAAGCGGCGCGCTTCGCGCGCGAGCACGACTGGCTTTAGGCCGTCACGAGGTGGTTCCCACCCCTCCTGGGCCCAGCGACCCCACCGCCGCGACCACCACCCCCGCCTTCCCGCACACCCAGTGCGGATCGGGCCCCAGCTCCGGTTCCACCTCCAGCGCGTGCGGTCCGTCGGGCTCGGCCTCGGCGCAGACGGGGCACAGCGGCCACCGTCCGTACCGTTCCAACAACGCGTCTTGTACGTCCTGCGCCACCAGCCCGGCCACGTACGCGACGCCCTCCGGCCACTGCTCCACCCACCAGCGCCGGTGCGACACCGAGTCCTCCACCAGCGACACGACCTCGGCGCGCGCGACATCGCCCGCCGCCAGGTCGGCCAGCACCAGGGCGCGGGCGGCGTGCAGCGCCTGCTCAAGCAGATCCACATCAGGGTTCGGGGCGTCCATTCAGCCATTGTCAGGGACAGCGAGGGGTTGACGACCGCCGAAATCCGAAAATATCTTTCATGAGTGACCCAAGACGTGAAGGAAAGTTTCAGCGGTGACGCCCCACCCGCCCCCGCAGCCCTGGCCGCCAAGGTACGGACCCTCGCGCCGACCATGACCCGTTCCATGCAGCTCGTCGCCGAAGCCGTCGCCGGTGACCCCGCCGGCTGCGCCGCCCTCACCGTCACCGGTCTCGCCGAGCTGACCGGTACGAGCGAGGCCACCGTGGTCCGTACCGCCCGCCTCCTCGGCTACCCCGGCTACCGCGATCTCCGCCTCGCGCTCGCCGGCCTCGCCGCCCAGCAGCAGTCCGGCCGCGCCCCCTCCGTCACCGCCGACATAGCCGTCGACGACCCCATCGCCGACGTCGTCGCCAAGCTCGCCTACGACGAACAGCAGACGCTCGCCGACACCGCCGCCGGACTCGACACCGTCCAGCTCGGCGCCGTCGTCGCCGCTGCCGCCGCCGCCCGCCGGATCGACATCTACGGTGTCGGCGCCTCCTGCCTCGTCGGCATGGACCTCGCCCAGAAGCTGCTGCGCATCGGCCTGATCGCACACGCCCACTCCGACCCGCACCTCGCCGTCACCAACGCCGTACAGCTCCGCTCGGGCGATGTCGCCATCGCGATCACCCACTCCGGCTCCACCGGCGATGTCATCGAGCCGCTCCGTGTCGCCTTCGACCGGGGCGCGACGACGGTCGCGATCACCGGCCGCCCGGACGGCCCCGTGTCCCAGTACGCCGACCACGTACTGACCACCTCCACCGCCCGCGAGAGCGAGCTGCGCCCGGCCGCCATGTCGAGCCGTACGAGCCAACTGCTCGTCGTCGACTGCCTGTTCATAGGCGTGGCACAGCGTACGTACGAGACGGCCGCGCCCGCGCTCTCCGACTCGTACGAGGCCCTCGCGCACCGCCACAGCCCGCGCAGCACCCGCTGACCCGTTCACCAAGGGCACCCGCACCCGTATACCGCTCACTCGGAAGAAAGAGCCGCTTTCCCATGACCTCCCAGTACGGCGAACTCCGCGCGCAGCTCGACTCCCTCACCACCGAGGCGTTCCGCCCCGAGCTCGCCGAGATCGACCAGCTGCCCACCCTCGAAATCGCCCGCATCATGAACGGCGAGGACAGCACCGTCCCCGCCGCCGTCGCCGCCCAGCTCCCCCGGATCGCCGCCGCCATCGACGCCACCGCCGAACGCGCGGCCCGTGGCGGCCGGCTGATCTACGCGGGCGCCGGTACGGCGGGCCGGCTCGGCGTGCTGGACGCCAGCGAGTGCCCGCCCACCTTCAACACCGACCCCGAGGAGGTCGTCGGCCTGATCGCGGGCGGCCCCGGCGCGATGGTCACGTCCGTCGAAGGGGCCGAGGACTCCAAAGAGCTGGCAGCCGCCGATCTGACCGCCATGAAGCTCAGCGCGGAGGACACGGTCGTCGGCATCTCCGCCTCCGGCCGTACCCCGTACGCGATCGGCGCCGTCGAGCACGCCCGCAGCCTCGGCGCGCTCACCATCGGGCTCTCCTGCAACGCGGGCAGCGCCCTGGCCGCCGCCGCCGAGCACGGCATCGAGATCGTCGTCGGCCCCGAACTGCTCACCGGCTCCACCCGTCTCAAGGCCGGTACGGCACAGAAGCTCGTCCTCAACATGCTCTCGACGATCACCATGATCCGGCGCGGCAAGACGTACGGAAACCTCATGGTCGACGTCCGCGCCTCCAACGAGAAGCTGCGCGCCCGCTCCCGGCGGATCGTCTCGCTCGCCACGGGCGCGTCGGACGAAGAGATCGAGACCGCGCTCGCCGCCACCGACGGCGAGGTGAAGAACGCCATCCTCACCATCCTCGGCGCCGTCGACGGACCCACCGCCGCCGCACTCCTCACCGACTCCGACGGCCACTTGCGCGCCGCGCTGAAGGCCACCCGCACCGGCTGAAAGACCACGCACCATGGCACCCCCCATCCTCGCCATGGCGGGCGCGGGCCAGGTCGGCGCAGCGGCGGCGGTCTACGTCCGCCTCCCCCGCAACGGCTCGATCCGCCGCACCATCAGGTCCGCCCTCCCGGCCCCTCAACGCGCGAACAGCCCCCTCAGCCATGCCGGAAAGCGGCCCGGTACCCGTGCGGACTGGTGCCGACGACCCGCTTGAACCGGTCGCGGAAGGCAGTAGGTGACCCGAACCCCACCTGGGTCGCGATGCGGTCGACCGGGTGCGTGGTCGCCTCCAGCAGGTACTGGGCCTGCCGGATACGGGCCCGGTGCAGCCACTGCAACGGAGTCGTCCCGGTCTGCTCCCGGAACCGCCGGTTCAGGGTCCGCGTACTGGTCGCCGCCCGCGCGGCGATGTCCTTGAGGGTCAGCTCACGCCCGGCGTTCTCCTCCATCCACCGCAGAAGAGGCTCCATCGTGGCCCCGGCGGGCACCGGAGGCTGGTCATGGACGATGAACTGCGCCTGGCCGCCCTCCCGTTCCAGCGGCATGACGGACAGCCGGGCCGCGTCGGCGGCGACGGCCGAGCCGTAGTCCTTACGGATCAGGTGCAGACAGAGATCGAGCGCGGCGGCGGCCCCGGCCGAGGTGAGGAACTGGCCGTTGTCGACGTACAGCACATCGGGGTCGACGGTGACGGCCGGATGGCTCGCGGCCAGCAGCGGAGCGGCCACCCAGTGGGTGGTGGCGCGCAGCCCGTCGAGCAGCCCGGTGGCGGCGAGGATGAAGGCGCCGGTGCACACGGAAGCGATACGGGTGCCGCTCGCGGCGGCGGCGCGCAGGGCGTCGAGTACGTCCGGGGGCACCGGGGCGGCCGGGTCGTCCGTACCGGGCAGGATGATCGTGTCGGCCTCGGCGAGGGCGTCAAGCCCGTACGGCGCCCGGAGCGCGAACGGCCCGGCGTCGATCTCGGCCCCGGCCGCCGCCGCGCAGACCACGACCCGGTAGGCGCCGGCGCCGTCGGGGAGCCGGGTACGGGAGAAGACCTCGATCGGTGAGGACAGGTCGAAGGGGATGACCCGGTCGAGTGCGAGGACGGCCACGGTGTGCATGCCCACAGGCTAGACAGCCCTCACGGCCGCTTCGTCAGCGGTGGCGAGAATCCGGCGATACCTGGCAATCGAGCCACTACTACGGCCGTGAGCAGCGCCTTAGCGTCTGCGTGAGCACCACCATGCCCCCGTCGAAGCCGAAGCCGAAAGAGCGATCCCCGCCGTGACGAAGTTCCTGCTCGCCGTTCATGTCCTCGCCGCGATCGTCGCGATCGGCCCGGTCACCGTCGCCGCCAGCATGTTTCCGCCGTACGCGAGGCGGGCGATGGCAGCGCCCGGGGACCCCCGGGCGCTGTCGTCGGTACAGCTGCTGCACCGCATCTGCCGTGTCTACGCGGCGGTGGGCCTCGCGGTGCCGGTCTTCGGCTTCGCGACCGGGAGCGCGATGGGCGTCCTGGGCGACACCTGGCTGATCGTCTCGATCATCCTGACCGGGCTGGCGGCCGTCACGCTCATGGTGCTGGTACTGCCGCGCCAGGAGGCGATAGTGACGGACCTCGAAGAAGCCACGGGAACATCAACCACCGGGCTGACCGCGCGCCTGGGCATGCACACGGGGATCTTCAATCTCCTGTGGGCGACGGTCACGGTCCTGATGATCATCCGCCCCGGCTCCACGACGGGGGCGTGAACGTCCAACACGTCGTTCAGCCCGCCGCCGCCGTACGCAGGAACCGCACGAGGTCATCCAGGCTGTATCCGAGCAGCGGCCCGCGCTCGGCGGCCATCAGCAGCAACTGCCCCACCACCTCCGCGCCCCGGCCGTCGGTCCCGTCGGAGGCCCACTCCCAGAGCCCCTCGATCCCGAGATCGGTCATGAGCAGGCCGTGTTCGGCCCTGATCTCCGCGCACAGCGGCGCCACCGCGTCGAGCAGGGTCGCACCCCGGCGCACGCAGCGCAGACTGAAGTACGCCTCGAATCGCACCACCGTGCATCCCTCCGGCGGCCGGGCCTTGAGCCCGTCGTAACGGGGGTCGTCGAAGTCCGGGGAACTGTCTGCTGAGCAGTGCACAAGGCTGAACCGGTGCGTGACGGCGTCTCTTGTGTCCTGGGTACGAATCAACACAACGCTCCACTCTGTGTGAATGATTGGGCTACACAGCGTGTCCAACAGTCGCTAGCGTGCATAGAGGAAGCAGCACAACACCGACATCTGTCTCACCGGGAGCACCTGTGCCTGGACCCAAGCCACTTGACCCGTCATCCTCACCCCGCGCCATGCTCGGCGCCGAGCTCCGACATCAGCGCGACGAAGCGGATATGTCCCAAGAAGAGCTGGGCAGGCCGATCTTCGTCAGTGGATCGCTCATCGGCCAGATCGAGGCCGGTACGCGCCGAATGCAGCCGGAATACGCGATTCACTTCGATGAGGTCTTCAAGACGGACGGCTTCTTCCTGCGGAATTGCGAAGCGCTGCGGAAGTCGAAGTACCCGGATCACTTCGCGGAGGCGGCGGAGGCCGAGGCGATCGCGACGGTGATCAAGGAGTACGAACCGCAGCTGATTCCGGGCCTGTTGCAGACGGAGGCATACGCACGGGCGGTGTTCCGTGCGTACCACCCGACGGCGACGGAGGAAGTCATTGACGAACTTGTGTCAGCTCGCCTGGATCGCGCCAAGCTGCTCAAGGATCCAACAAAGCCCGTTGTGTGGACGGTCCTTGACGAAGCGATCCTGCGGCGAACAGTAGGCGGACGGGCGGTGATGGCGGAAGCGCTGCGCCATGTCGCGGGCCTGATCCGACGCCGTCGAATCATCGTGCAGGTACTTCCGTTCAGCGCAGGCGCGCACGCGGCAATGAACGGCGCCCTCAAACTGATGACGTTCGAGGACGCGCCCCCACTCGCCTATCTCCAAAGCCTGGGTTCGGGCCAGCTGATTGACGATCCAGCCGTCGTCGCCCGCAACGAACTGACCTACGATCTACTGGGGGCCACCGCACTGTCACCGGAAAAGTCCTTGGCCCTGGTCGAATCAGCGGCGGAGGATTACGAGCATGAAAAGCAGCAGCCATGAGTACGACCTGAGCGGCGTGTCCTGGCACAAGTCCAGCTACAGCGGTGGCGACGGTGGAAACTGCCTGGAAGTGGGCACCTGGAAGAAGTCGACGTACAGCGACGGCAGTGGCGGCGATTGCCTGGAGGTCGGCACCTCCTGGCGGAAGTCGACCCACAGTGGCGGGGACGGCGGCGACTGCCTCGAAGTAGGCACCGTCTGGCGCAAGTCGACGCACAGCGATGGCAGCGGCGGAAGCTGCGTCGAGGTGGCCGACGGCCACCCCGACATCGTCCCCGTCCGCGACTCCAAGGTCCCCGACGGCCCGGCGCTCGTTTTTCGTACGGCGTCCTGGTCCACCTTCATCTCCGACATCAAGGCCGGCTGACCGGCGGCGGAGCGGCCTGACACGGGTTGTCAGACCCCTCCACTACCTTGCCGGAATGACGGAATTCGTACTGGTAGCAGGAACATGGCTCGGTTCGTGGGCGTGGGACGAGGTGGTGCCGGAGCTGCGCGCGGCGGGCCACGGCGCCCACGCGTTGACGCTGTCCGGCCTCGCCGAGAAGCAGGGCCTACCGGCCGGACAGCGGACGCACGTCCGGGACATCGTTGACGCGGTCGAGCGGAACGATCTGCGGGACGTCGTCCTGGTCGGGCACAGCTACGCGGGCATCCCGACCGGCCAGGCCGCCGAGCTGATCGGTGACCGGCTGACGCGCGTGGTCTTCGTGGACTCGAACGTTCCGGCGGACGGCGAGTCGTTCGTCTCCGACTGGCCGGACGGCCGGGCGATGGTGGAGGCCGCGATCGCCGGGACCGGTGGTTTCTGGCCCCCGCTGGCGGCGGCCGACTACGCGGGCCAGGGCCTCAGCGACGAGCAGATCACCCGTATCGTCACCGCCTCGACCCCCCACCCGGGCGCCACCCTGACCGAGCCGGCCACGCTGACCCGCCCGCTCGGCGAGCTTCCGGCGACGTACATCAAATGCCTCCTCGACGGCGCCGAACCGAGTCCCCGCGTGGCCGCGCTGCTGACCAGCGACCACTGGCGCCTGGTCGAGCTGGACACCGGCCACTGGCCGATGTTCTCCCAACCGCACGAGCTGGCCCGCATCCTCCTCACCGAGGCTGGCGACTCATCGCCAACTCCTTGATCAGCACCCGGCCCAACCTCCAAGCTGACAGAACACCCCGAACCAGCGGATCAGTGGAGGTTTCCCCATGCTCGTGCGGAAAGCCCTTGTCCTGTCGGCCGCCGTGACAACGCTCCTCGCCGGTACGTCATTCGCTCCCGCCTACGCGGAGGCGGCCGAGCCCGGTGTGTACATCACCGATGGCGACCGCGTCCATGTCTCCAGCACTCCACCCCCCACCGCGTCCGCTCACGGGTGGTGGAAGAAGGTCAGCGGACCCGGCGAGAAGGCGCGCGTCACCATCGATTTACAGGTGAAGAACGCGGACGGCTCCTGGCGGACCGTCGCGACCGGCTCCAAGGTCGTCAAACAGGGTGGCGGCAGCGCACGTCGGGCCAATGCCCGCAAACAGTGCGTTAACGTGAATCGGACGATCCATTGGCGAAGTGTCATCGATGTGGACATCATCGGTGTCGTCGACTCACCGGAGAAGGCCGTCACGGCGACCCAGTCGTTGCGGTGCGCGGTTTAGGAGTTTGCAGCCTTGAGCGACAACGCGGACGCGGACGACCTGGCACCGACCATGATTCTGGGCGTCCATGGGGTCCTCGACCTGGACCCATGGATCCGCCGGGCCTATGAGGACCACAGCTTCGAAGAGGACATGTACAGCCTCGTCGTGAAGCGCACGGTCGCGTACGGACTGAGTTCCTTCCACGCGGGCGGGCCGGAGGGCGAGCGCTGGGGGCACAACGACGCGGGCGGCGACTGGACCCAGGACGGAAAGATCCGTCAACTGGCCTGGCTCCAGGTCGCCGTCAGCGAAGAGCTTCGCGGGCAGCGGCTGCCGGTCCAGCCCGCGGCGACGGTCCTCCGCGACGTCCTCACCCGGCTGGGCCGCTTCCGCCTCACGGGCCTGCACACCCTGGCGCCCCTCCATCTGGCCCCCGACGGCCGCGCCGATCTCGTGGACGCGGCGGCCTGGTTCGCCCTCGCGGACCCGGACCCCGGCGCGTCGGTCGACCTTACCGTGTCCGTATGGGCCACCGAAACCGCCGCCCTGTCCGCCCACGCCTCCGGCATCCTCACCGCGGCCCAGGAACGTACGTACGACGCGATGACGATCCGGCCCGCACCGCCCGACTCGCCCCCGACCACCGCGCAGGACGGTCTGGCCCTCCCCCTGGCGGGAGAGGTCCAGACAGATGAATTGCGCCCCGGCCCGGCGTTCCTTTGCCGCGTCCGCGAGTGGTCACTCGATGTGGCCACATGGACGACGGAGATCTTCGTGGACGCCCTGAGGTCCACGGGTACGACCGCCCCGGCGCTGATCACGGTGTCGGCCCGGGAGCGCACTCAACAGAAAGGACCCACTCAGCCGACGATGCGATAGCCGAGGTTTCCGCCACCGGCCGGACCCCCGAGGGTGCCCAAGCGCGACGCCCGCACCACACCACCTGTGGTGCGAATGGACGACACCGCGCTCCCTGTCCCCGCCCTCCGTGGCGCTGCAACGCTCATGACTCCGTTGATGATTGACGATCATTAGGAGGTCCGATGGGCACCCGATGGCTCAGGCCACCCCGGTCCCGGTCCCGCGCGCGCGGATTCGCCGTGGCCGTGGCCGCCGCGTTCACCCTGCTCACCATGCTCGCCGCACCGGGCGCGGTCGCGGCGGTCTCAGCACCCACCGCGCCCACCGCGCCCACCGCGATCGCCGGCTGCGTCGACTGGCCGACGAGCAAGTTCCTCCAGACCCCGTTGACGTACAAGGCCAACGGCGGCGCCGGTTACGCCATGCAGAACGGCAGCCATTACGGCGAGGGCTACCACGTCAACTGCAACACCGCCGGCAACATGAACCAGTACTACGCCCTCGATCTGGGCATGCGTGAGGGCGACGAGGTCCTCGCGCCGGGCGGCCCCGGCACGGTCCTGTACGCGGGCTGGGCACCCGCGGGCTGGGAGACCTGCGGGCAGTACATCGTCGTCGACCACGGCGGCGGCTACTGGAGCGTCGTCTGCCACCTCAGCCGGATCCTGGTCAGCAAGGGCCAGCAAATCACCGACGCGACCGTCATCGGCCTGGTGGGCGGCACCGGCGGCTTCGCCCCGCACCTGCACTTCTCGCTCATGTACAACGCGAAGCTCACCGGCGCGGGCGGGGTGTACGGAGGCCAGAGCGCCCAGCCCCGGCGTCTGTTCCATCTCGGCTGTGGCGGCGGCTACTACGAGTACATCAACAAGGGCCAGCAGGTCTGCTACTGATACCGCCGCGCGCCCGTACACGTCACACGTACAGCCGGAACACCCAGCACAGCCACACGCGTCGGCCGGAATCCGCCGCTCCCCTCGGGGAGGAGCCCGGCCGGCGCGTCTTCCGTACGCCGGAAAGACAGGACACAATGGCCGCCGACCGCGTCACCACCGACTTTTCGGCCGCCGAGGGGTCTCCCATGATCACCGTTGCGGTGGTGGACGACCATCCCATCGCCCGTCACGGCATCGCCCACATACTCGGTGCCCTGCCCGACTCGTCCGTCACGACGACGGCATCCGTCGGATCGCTGCCCGAGCTGGAGGAGGCTCTCGCGGCGGGCGCGGCACCGGACGTCATCGTCCTCGACCTCTATCTCGACGGCGGTACGCCCGCGCTGGACGCGGTCGCCGCCCTGTCCGTCGCCACCCGCGTCCTCGTGATGTCCGCCTCCGGGCTGCCTGCCGATGTGCTCGGCGCCATCAAGGCGGGGGCCTGCGGCTACGTCACCAAGCACTGCAGCGCGGAACTGTTCGTCGCGGCGGTGGAGACCGTGGCCGCCGGCGGCTTCTCGCTGTCGGCCGAACTCGCCGACATCCTCCAGGCCGAACTGACCCGCCGGGAGCCGGGGCCCGGGGCGGAGGCCGTCGGCCCCCGGCTGTCCGCCCGGGAGGAGGAGACGCTGAGTTACGTGGCGCGCGGCTTCACCCACGCGCAGATCGCGACGCGCCTCGGCGTACGCAAGACCACCGTCGACACGTACGTCGAGCGGATCCGGGCGAAGCTCCAGGTCGGCAACAAGGCGGAATTGACCCGCGCGGCGATAGCGCGGCTGAGCTCGGACAAAGGCACAGCCCCGGACAGAGACACGGCCCCGACGTGAGGACGACAGCCGTGGGGGCGGCCACCGGGTCGGTCGCGGGAGTGCTGCGCAGCGAGAGAGTGGTGCTGCGGGCGTACGTCCTGTTCCGCCTGGGTGGGCTGTTGCAGGTCGTGATCGGAGCTGTCACCACCTTCCCCCACTATCAACCGCTGGGGGCGGGAGTGGCGTTGTGCGCGGTCGTGTTCGGCGAGAGCTTCGCGCTGATCGCGGTGGGCTTACGGCTCCGCCGGGTCCCGCCGCGCGCGCTCGTGGCCGTGGACGCGGCGGTCATGGCCGGTGTCCTGGTCGTGGGCGGCGGTCTCACCGACCGGGCGCACGGCCACACCTGGGCATACTTCGTCTACCCGTTCAGCCTGCTCGCGAGCATCGGGTTCGGTCTCGTATTCACCAGGCTGGTGTCCGTCTTCGCGCTGGCCGCGCTGCCCGCGGCGGCGTACGCCGTCACGGCGGTGGCCCAGCTCGGCGAACCTGTCTGGAACGCCGTCCCCAACAGCGTTCCCTACCTGGTCAACGCGGGGGTCGCCTGGGCGGTGGCCAGGGCGCTGCGCCGCACCGGCCGGGAACTGGACATCGCGACGGACACCGCCATGGTGAAAGAGGCGGAGCTCGCGGCCGAACGCGAACGCGTCCGGCACGCTCGTCTGTTGCACGACCGCGTGCTCCAGACCCTGGAGACCCTCGCCCGTGAGCCGTGGATCACCGACCCGGGACTGCACGCGCATGTCCGGGCCGAGGCCGTCTGGCTGCGGGGTTTCGTACGGGGCGAACGCCCCGTCACCGGGAACGGCGACCTCGCGAGCGGCCTCGCCGGGCTCGCCGAGGACATGGCACGGATCGGCCAGACGGTGGAGGTGCATACCGCCCAACTGCGCAGCGCGTCCGAGCGAGCCGCGGCCGAGACCGTGCCGGAGGAGGTCGCCGACGCGCTCGTCGAGGCGACCCGCGAGGCGCTGACGAACGTGGTCAAGCATGCGGGTACCGCGCGCGCGGTGGTACGCGCCGAACTCGTGGGAGGCGCCGTCATGGTCAGCGTCCTCGACAACGGCACCGGCTTCGACCCGACAACGCTCCCGCCCGGCTCGGGCCTCGACGGCTCCGTACGTGACCGGGTGGCGGGCGTCGGCGGCCGGGTGACGATCGACTCAACGCCCGGCGCGGGTACGTACATCGAGATGCGCGTCCCGGGGCTCAAGCCTCGGGATCCGAGCCCTCTTTCCAAGGATCGGGAGGCCGGGTCTTAACCCACCCACCCTCCCTGCCTGGGGAGTTGACTTTTCGTGACCGACTTGCCACACAGGGTTGCGACGCTCTAGCGTGCCCCTCAGAGCACAAAACAGCCCCCGCCGATGCTTGCGACATCTGGCGAGGGCCTGACCAATCAAGATCGACGGACTAGGAAAACCGATCCCATGGCTGAGACCCAGCTTAGTGCTGCCGCGCCCGAGACGCACGCGGCCTCACCCGCTTCACCCACTTCTCCCCCGATGGCGGCCCCCGGCTACGGCAAGCGTTCGACGCCCGGCCAAAAGGCCCGCAGGGATGACGACTTCGCGCACCTGCCGCCGCGCGAGGCCGCCGTCGCCGCGTTCATCGACCGGCTGCCCGAGGGCACGGACATCTCGGTGAAGGCCCTCGCGAAGGTGCTCCCGTACGGGCAGTGCGCCCTGCGTACCGCGCTCCGACGCCTCCAGGTGGCCGGGCATCTGCGACGAGGCAGGGAACACCTCGCCGGGCCGGACGGCATGCGCTGGGTGACGCGTACGTGGTTCTCCCGTACCGCGCGGGGCAACGACTGGTGGGCGGCGTTCATCTCCGGCGACCTGGCCACCGCGGACGCGCGGGTCAACACCTCACACCCGCCGACGCGTTCCCGCGCCTTCATCCTGCTCGCCGCGCTCGGCCGCAGCGCGCCGATGATGTCGCTGTCGGCCGCCGACTGCGCGGCCCTGGAGCCGCTGACCACGCCGTGGTTCGAACGGGGCGCCACCGAGAGGGACATCCTGCGCGCCCTCACCTCCGGCCTCCCCGCAGAGGTCCACCACCCGGCGGGGATCGCCCGCGCACGGCTGACGTCCAAGCTCCCACCGGAGCGGATCCGCGCGCCACGCCCGCCACTGCGCGTCCTGGAGTGCGCGAAGTGCGGCGCCCCCGGCCGGCCCGAGGCGCTCACCGACGGCGAGTGCGGCCCATGCCGTGGCGAGCCCGTCCCCGTATCCCCCGCCTCCCGGCTCTCCCCCACCCAGGTCCGCGCCCGCGTCGCCGAGGCCCGCGCGGCGGCGACCCACCCACCCGAAAGGACCCGTACATGACCATCCAGTCGATCCGCCGCCATAGAACCGGGGCACCATGGAGGGGAGGAGGCGACACCATGACCCCCAGCTCAAGCCGCCAGGCGAAGCCGCAGATGCAGGTCGAGGACTTCGAAGAACTCGAACGCGGCGCGCCCGAGACCGTGCGACTCGAATTCATCAACGGAAAGCTAGAGGTCAAGCCGGTGCCCGACGGCGATCACGGAGCCATCGTCATGTGGCTCCTGAGGCAGTGCATGCAGCAGCGCCCTGAACTGGCGCTGTACCCGGAGCAGGGCCTGAAGGTGGAGACCTATCGCAACGGCCGCGCCCGTCCGGACGGCGCCCTGGCGCCCCTCGACCACTTCGCGGGTCATGGCGAGTGGGCGCCTGCCGATGGCGTCCTCATGACGGTCGAGGTCACGTCCCACGACCGCGACACAGACCTCCGTGACCGCGTCGAGAAGCGCGACGGTTACGCCGCCACCGGTATCCCCGTCTATCTCCTCGTCGACCGGGACGCCGAAAAGCTGGTCGTCTACACCGACCCGTACAAGGGCGAGTACCAGAACCGCGCGTCACACGCGTACGGCGCCACGGTCAAGCTCCCCCACCCAGTCTCCATCACCCTGGAAACCGAGAAGCTCAAGGACTACACCCGCTGACGAAGCCCCTGAAACGCCCGAAGGCGGCACCCCCGCGAAGGGGTACCGCCCTCGGTCACATCAGGACCATGGACCGGGTCCGAGCCGTCAGGCTCAGAAGTCCATGTCACCGCCCGGCATACCGCCGCCGGCCGGCGCAGCGCCCGCCTTCTCCGGCTTGTCGGCGATGACGGCCTCGGTGGTGAGGAACAGCGCCGCGATGGAGGCGGCGTTCTGCAGGGCAGAGCGCGTCACCTTCGCGGGGTCGATGATGCCCTCGGCGATCATGTCGACGTACTCGCCGGTCGCGGCGTTCAGGCCGTGACCCACCGTCAGGTTGCGGACCTTCTCCACGACGACGCCGCCCTCAAGACCACCGTTGACGGCGATCTGCTTGAGCGGAGCCTCCAGCGCGAGCTTGACGATCGCGGCGCCAGTGGCCTCGTCGCCCGTCAGCTCAAGCTTCTCGAAGACCGAGGAAGCCTGGAGCAGAGCCACGCCACCACCGGCGACGATGCCCTCCTCGACGGCGGCCTTGGCGTTGCGCACCGCGTCCTCGATGCGGTGCTTGCGCTCCTTGAGCTCGACCTCGGTCGCGGCGCCGGCCTTGATGACGGCCACGCCGCCGGCCAGCTTCGCGAGGCGCTCCTGGAGCTTCTCGCGGTCGTAGTCCGAGTCGCTGTTCTCGATCTCGGCGCGGATCTGGTTGACCCGACCGGCGACCTGGTCGCTGTCACCGGCACCGTCGACGATGGTGGTCTCGTCCTTGGTGATGACGACCTTGCGGGCGCGGCCCAGCAGGTCCAGGCCGGCGTTCTCCAGCTTGAGGCCGACCTCCTCGGAGATGACCGTACCGCCGGTGAGGATGGCGATGTCGTTGAGCATGGCCTTGCGGCGGTCACCGAAGCCCGGGGCCTTGACGGCGACGGACTTGAAGGTGCCACGGATCTTGTTGACGACCAGGGTCGACAGCGCCTCGCCCTCGACGTCCTCCGCGATGATCAGCAGGGGCTTGCCCGACTGCATGACCTTCTCCAGCAGCGGAAGGAGATCCTTCACGTTGCCGATCTTGGAGTTGACGATCAGGAGGTACGGGTCGTCGAGGGACGCCTCCATACGCTCCATGTCGGTGGCGAAGTACGCCGAGATGTAGCCCTTGTCGAAGCGCATGCCCTCGGTGAGCTCAAGCTCAAGACCGAAGGTCTGCGACTCCTCGACGGTGATGACGCCTTCCTTGCCGACCTTGTCCATGGCCTCGGCGATCAGCTCGCCGATCTGGGTGTCAGCGGCGGAGATGGAGGCGGTCGAAGCGATCTGCTCCTTGGTCTCCACGTCCTTGGCCTGCTCCAGCAGGGCACCGGAGACGGCCTCGACGGCCTTCTCGATACCGCGCTTGAGGGCCATCGGGTTGGCGCCGGCGGCCACGTTGCGCAGGCCCTCGCGGACCAGCGCCTGGGCGAGCACCGTGGCGGTGGTCGTACCGTCACCGGCGACGTCGTCCGTCTTCTTGGCGACTTCCTTGACCAGCTCGGCGCCGATCTTCTCGTACGGGTCCTCGAGCTCGATCTCCTTGGCGATGGAGACACCATCGTTGGTGATCGTGGGGGCGCCCCACTTCTTCTCAAGGACGACGTTTCGGCCCTTGGGGCCAAGGGTGACCTTGACGGCGTCGGCGAGCTGGTTCATCCCGCGCTCGAGACCGCGCCGTGCCTCCTCGTCGAACGCGATGATCTTGGCCATGTGAAGTGGTCCTCCCGGACGGATGGGGTCTCCCCTGCTCGAACGCAGTTGAGAGCTTGGGGAAGGATTGCTCACGGACCGTGCTGGCGCCCGCGACGGACGGCCTGAGAGCCGTGCGGTTCCTTGCCCCACCGGCTCTTCGGGCCTCACCGACCCGGTCCTTAAGTTGTCACTCTCACTTGCAGAGTGCTAACGCAATGATTAGCACTCGACCCCCGAGAGTGCAAGCTCTCCCAGTGCGCCGGGGACCCTTCAGCCCCCTCCGGAACGCACGAAGGGCCCGCATCCCCATGTACGGGATGCGGACCCTTCGGCGTGAGTACGTACGTCAGTGCGTCGGTGGCCGATCGCGCCGGGATCAGACGGCGAGCTTGACCATGTCCGCCTGCGGACCCTTCTGGCCCTGCGAGATCTCGAACTCCACTCGCTGACCTTCTTCAAGGGTGCGGTATCCGTCCATCTGGATCGCGCTGTAGTGGACGAAAACATCCGCACCACCGTCTACCGCGATGAAGCCGTAGCCCTTCTCCGCGTTGAACCACTTGACGGTGCCCTGAGCCATGCCTAACTCCCCTATTACTGGCCCTTGCACGGGGCCACACTTCGCGCCGGAACGCGTCGACCGCGGCTGAATGTATCTGCCCAACTGCCCTCTGCAACAGGTCAATCGGACGAGAATTCTGGGCATGGCTGAACACGCATAGTGATGAATTCGCTGCGTTCCAGGGCAAGTCGGGCCGGGCAAAGCGCATCTACGGCGCATACGGCACTCCGACTTCGACCCCATGTTGTCGCGTTCTCGCATGCGTTCGGCAGGGGCGACAGCGGGGCGTTCCCATACTGTACCGCGCTCAACCATGTAGAACGGCCCCCTCCGTTTCTCTCACGGAGGGGGCCGCACCAGTCACGGAGCGGAGGAAATCCGGGGCATCCGGAGGATCAGCCTCCGGCTACGGCGGGGATGATCGAGACGCCGGCCCCGGCCGGGGTGGCGGTCTCCAGGCCCTGCTCGAAGCGGACGTCGTCGTCGTTCACGTACACGTTCACGAAGCGGCGCAGCTTGCCCTGGTCGTCCAGGACGCGGGCGGCGATGCCCGGGTGGCTGGCCTCCAGGGACTGGATGACCTCGGAGAGGGTCGTCCCCTCGGCGGCGACCTCGGCCTTGCCGCCGGTGTACGTACGGAGAATGGTGGGGATGCGGACGTTGACGCTCATCATGTGCCTTTCAGTTGGTGGCGAGGCCCGCGTCACGGAACGCGTCCAGGCTCGGGCGGATCGTCGCCGTGGGTCCCGTCGTCGGCGCGACGGCGTCCAGGGTCTTCAGTCCGTCACCGGTGTTGAGGACGACGGTCGTCAGCGTCGGGTCGAGGAGACCGTTCTCGATCAGCTTCTTCGTCACGCCGACGGTCACGCCCCCGGCCGTCTCCGCGAAGATGCCCTCGGTGCGCGCCAGCAGCTTGATCGCGTCGACGATCTGCTCGTCGTTGACGTCCTCGACGGCGCCGCCGGTGCGGCGGGCGATGTCCAGGACGTACGGGCCGTCGGCCGGGTTGCCGATCGCCAGGGACTTGGCGATGGTGTGCGGCTTCTGCGGCCGTACGACGTCGTGTCCGGCCTTGAAGGCGGTGGACACCGGCGAGCAGCCCTCGGCCTGGGCGCCGAAGATCTTGTACGGCTTGTCCTCGACCAGGCCCAGCTTGATGAGCTCCTGGAGACCCTTGTCGATCTTCGTGAGCTGCGAGCCCGAGGCGATCGGGATGACGATCTGGTCGGGCAGCCGCCAGCCGAGCTGCTCGCAGATCTCGTACGCCAGCGTCTTGGAGCCCTCGCCGTAGTAGGGGCGCAGGTTGACGTTGACGAAGCCCCAGCCCTCGCCCAGCGGGTCGCCGATCAGCTCGGAACAGAAGCGGTTGACGTCGTCGTAGTTACCCTCGATGCCGACGAGTTCACCGCCGTACACCGCCGCCATGACGACCTTGCCCTGCTCCAGGTCGTGCGGGATGAAGACGCAGGAGCGGAAGCCGGCGCGGGCGGCGGCGGCGCCGACGGCGCCGGCCAGATTGCCCGTGGAGGAGCAGGAGAGCGTGGTGAACCCGAAGGCGCGGGCGGCCTCGACGGCGATGGCGACGACGCGGTCCTTGAAGGAGTGCGTCGGGTTGCCGGAGTCGTCCTTGATGTGCAGGGAGCCGGTGACGCCCAGTTCACGGGCGAGGTTGTCGGCCTTGACGAGCTTGGTGAAGCCGGGGTTGATGTTCGGCTTCGTGGCCACGTCGGCGGGGACGGGCAGCAGCGGGGCGTAGCGCCAGATGTTGTCCGGGCCCTCGGCGATGCGCTTCTTCAGCTCTTCGGGGGTGCCGCTCGGCAGGTCGTACGCCACTTCGAGCGGCCCGAAACAGCTGGCACAGGCGAAGATGGGGCCGAGGTCGAAGCGCTCTCCGCACTCGCGGCACGAGAGTGCGGCGGCGGGTCCGAGATCAACGGCGCCGGTGTCAGCGGCGTCGGAGTCGGCGTTCTGTACGGCGGTCTGCACAGCCATGGAGGCGAGGCCCTTTCTCCTCATCTTCCTCGCGACGTACTTCGCCACGAGACGGAATTGGCACCTTCCCCACCGTGACCTCGAATGGTCGGCGGGAGGGTTGCCGGGACTTCAACGGGCCGTTCCCTCAGTCCCTCTGGATGAGCGCTATGGCGCCGGACCCGGGGTCCTGCGCGTTTTTTCACGTAAGGACCCCCGGCATGCGGAGGTCATTCGTGTTGTTCAAGACTGTAACCGAAGGAGCGCACGGTTGAGATAGTCGTCCGCACCGCGAGATGGATCACGTTCATGGCACACGCACAGGGAGTACCGACCGTGCTGGAAGAGGTGGAGCACTGGCTGACCAGGCGTTCCTGGTCCGTGGCCGACCGCCCGCTCGACCGGCTGATGGTGGCGAAAGCCGCGCGCGGAACGACGGTGAGCGTGGTCCTTCCGGCGCTGAACGAGGAGGAGACGGTCGGCGAGATCGTGTCCGTGATCCGGCGCGAACTGATGGAGCGGGTGCGGCTCGTCGATGAACTGGTGGTCGTCGACTCCGGTTCCACGGACCGTACGGCCGCGGTCGCCGCGGCGGCGGGCGCGCGGGTGGAGCACCGGGACGCGATACTGCCGCGGCTCCCGGCGCTGCCCGGCAAGGGCGAGGTGCTGTGGCGCTCGCTGCTGGTGACGAGCGGCGACATCGTGTGCTTCGTGGACGCCGATCTGCGGCGCTTTTCGGCCGATTTCGTGTCGGGGATCGTGGGGCCGCTGCTTACCGACCAGGACCTGCAGTTCGTGAAGGCGATGTACGACCGTCCGCTGCACCAGCCCGCGGCGGGACGGGGTCCGGGCCAGAGCGGGCAGGGCGGGCAGGGCGGGCAGGGCAGCCAGGGCGGGCGTGTGACCGAGCTGGTGGCCAGGCCGCTGCTCAATCTGCACTGGCCCCGGCTGGCCGGTTTCGTCCAGCCGCTGGGCGGTGAGTACGCGGCACGGCGCTCGCTGCTGGAGCGGTTGCCGTTCCCCGTCGGCTACGGCGTGGAGCTGGGGCTGCTCGTGGACGCGCTGCACACGGCGGGCCTCGACGCGCTGGGACAGGTCGACGTCGGGGTACGGATCCACCGCCACCAGGACGAACGGGCGCTGGGGCGGATGGCCGCGGCGATCTACCGTACGGCGCAGCTGCGGCTGTCGCGGGCGCACTTGGTACGGCCGGAGCTGACGCAGTTCGAGCGCGGCGAGAACGGTTTCGTGCCGCGTACGCACGCGGTGGACACGGAGGAACGGCCGCCGGTGCGGGAGATCGCGGAGTACACGGCCGGACGCGCGGCGTAACGGAATACGATCATGTGAATTATCTAGATTGCCCGGTTATGGGCATGAATCATGTAGTGGCTGGAGCACTGACCGGGCCTCTGGCCGAGCCGCTGACCGGGCCGCTGAGCGCCGTCCACGCGCAGCTTGCCGTGGCCGGAAGCGCGGCCGAGCGGCTGTGGCTGCTGGGCGGGGTGGTGCTCGCGCTGAGCGGCGCCGGGGTGGTCGCGCTGGCCGCCCTGCGCGGCCGGCGGGACTGACGGCGGCCTCGCCCGTGACAGTCGACACAGCGGCGTCCGTACGTTTGAGCGTTTCCGTGACGGGCTAGGTTTCGGCACATGGTTACCGAGCCGCCCTCCCAGGCCCAGGTCCTCGTCGCGTCCAACCGCGGGCCCGTCTCGTACACGCTGCGCGACGACGGCACGCTGGAGGCCAAGCGGGGCGGCGGCGGGCTGGTGTCCGGCCTGTCGGCCATCGGTCCTGACGCGGACGCGGTGTGGGTGTGCGCGGCGCTCGGCGACGGCGACCGCGAGGCGGTACGGCGTACGGGCGGCCGGCCCGACCCGGCCGACACGGGCGGTCAGCGGGTGCGGATGCTGGGCATCGCGCCCGAGGTGTACGCGGACGCGTACAACGGCGTCGCCAACTCCGCGCTCTGGTTCGTCCACCACCTGCTCTACCAGACCCCGTTGGAGCCCTCCTTCGGCCCGGAGTTCCGCGCGCAGTGGGCGTCGTACGAGACGTACAACCGCGCCTTCGCGGAGGCGCTGGCCGATGAGGCGGCGGACGGCGCGGCCGTGCTGGTGCAGGACTACCACCTGGCGCTGGTGCCCGGGATACTGCGCGCCCTGCGCCCCGACCTGAGGATCGGGCACTTCTCGCACACGCCCTGGGCGCCGGTCGACTACTTCCGGCTGCTGCCCGACGACATCGCGCGCCAGCTGCTGCGCGGCATCCTCGGCGCGGACCGCGCGGCCTTTCTGACGCACCGGTGGGCCGACGCGTTCACAGCGTGCTGTACGGAGCTGCTGGGCGGCACGGGCAACACCGCCATCGGCGTGCACGGCCTGGGCGCGGACGGCGACTTCCTGCGCGAGCGCGCGAACCGCCCGGACGTGGACGAGCGGATCGTGACCCTGCGCGGGCAGATCGGCCGTACGAGCACGGGCGAGGAGCGGAAGACCATCGTCCGGGTGGACCGTACGGAACTGTCGAAGAACATCGTGCGCGGCCTGCTCGCCTACCGGCTGCTGCTGACCGACCGTCCCGAATGGCGCGAACGCGTCGTCCATCTCGCCTTCGCCTACCCGTCCCGGCAGGACCTGGCGGTCTACCGCGAGTACACCGCCGAGGTCCAGCGGGTGGCCGATGAGATCAACGCCGAGTTCGGCACGGACGACTGGACCCCGGTCGTCCTGCACGTCCGGGACGACTTCGCCCGCTCGCTGGGCGCCTACCGGCTGGCGGACGTGGCGCTGGTCAACCCGATCCGCGACGGCATGAACCTGGTCGCGAAGGAGATCCCGCTCGTCTCGGAACGCGGCTGCGCGCTGGTGCTGTCGCGGGAGGCGGGGGCGTACGAGGAGCTGGGCGAGGACGCGCTGGTGGTGAACCCGTACGACATCAGCGCCACGGCGGCGGCCCTCCACGAGGCGCTGTCCATGCCGGCCGACGAGCGCGCGGAACGCGCCAAGCGGCTGGCCGCGGCGGCGACGGCGCTGCCGCCGCAGCAGTGGTTCCTGGACCAGCTGACGGCGCTGCGCGCCTGACGCCAAGGGGCGGCCGTCAGGCGCGTCAACCGTCAGGCCATCGCCTCCGCCAGCGCCGCCAGGAAGTCCGCCAGCGCGGCCGGTCCCGGCAGCGGCAGGTCGGCGCGCTCGGCCAGTTCGGGTACGTCGCCGCCGCTGCAGATCAGCAGCCCCGGGTGGCCGTCGGAGCGGAGCTTCTCGACCGCCGCGTAGGCCGGGAGGTCGCCCAGGTCGTCGCCCGCGTACAGCACCGTCTCGGCGCCGACCTCGCGTACGTACTCCAGCAGCGCCACGCCCTTGTCCATGCCGGGCGGGCGCAGCTCCAGGACCATGCGGCCCGGCTCGACGATCAGGCCGTGGCGCGCCGCCAGCTCGGTCAGCGGGTCGCGCAGGGCGTCGAAGGCGGCCTGCGGGTCGGAGGCGCGGCGGGTGTGGACCGCGACCGCCTGGCCCTTCTCCTCGATCCAGGTGCCGCGCCAGGCGCCGAACTCATCGAGGACTCCGGGGAGTTCGGCGCGGGCCGCCGCGACGCCCTCGTGCGGGGCGGGGGTACGGACGGTGCCGGAGACGGCGTCCCAGCGCTCGGCGCCGTAGTGGCCGAGGACCACGAGATGGTCCAGCCCCGGCACTCCGGCGAAGCCGCCGTACCGCACCGCCACCCCGGCCGGGCGGCCGGTGACGACCGCGACCGACGCGACATGCGGCGCGAGCGCGGCCAGGGCGGGGACGGCGCGCGGATGCGCGCGGGCCTGTTCGGGGTCGGGGACGATCTCGGCGAGGGTGCCGTCGAAGTCGAGCGCGACGACGGCCTTGCCGGGCCGCGCGAGGAGCGCGGCCAGACCGTCGGCGCCGGCGGGGGTGGCCGGTTTCGGCAAGGGGTACGGGTTGCTGCCCATGCCCCGACCTTATCGGCGGCGGCGTTTCTCGTCCCTGATCCGCCGCAATCTGTTCACCGTCACCGGGTCGTGCTCCAGCGCCAGCGGATCGTCCAGCAGCGCGCCCAGCAGCTGGTAGTAGCGGGTCGGCGACAGGCCGAGCCCCTCCCTGATCGCGCGCTCCTTGGCGCCGGGCCCCGGCCAGCCGCGCCGCTCCATGGCGAGCACGGCGCGGTCCCGCTCGGACAGCCCGGCGGGACCGGGTACGTCCTCGGGACCGGCAGGCTCGGCGGGCTCAGACGCGGTCATATGACCACACGCTACTCGGCGGCCTCGGCCGCCGCCGCGTCCCTGGCGATCCCGCCGAGGACGTTCGACGGGCTGGCGCCGGGCTCGACGGCCTTGCCGATGTTCTTCTTGAAGCTCTCGCTCACGCTCGCCCACGAGTTCTTGCCGTACGGGATCAGCTCGGAGGTGGGCAGCGCGTTCAGGAACTTGCGCAGGTCCGCGTACTGCGGGTCCGCCGCCATCGCCTCGTTCGCGCTGTAGGTGACCGGCAGCAGGTCGTACTGCCCGGCGAAGGACATCACGTTCTGGTCGTCGTACACGAAGTCCAGGAACTTGCCGATCGCCGTACGGTTGCCGTTCTGCTTGAAGGCCATCATCCAGTCGGCCACGCCCATGGACGCCTTGGCCGTGCCGTTGACGCCGGGCAGCGGCACCATCCCGACCTTGATGCCCTGCTTGGCGGCCTCGGCCATCAGGGAGGGATGCCCGTTGAGCATGCCGACCTGGCCGCTGGTGAACGCCTTGAAGGCCATGGCGCGATCGAGCTTCCCGGGGGCGACCGGGCCGGTCAGCCCCTTGCCGACGAGCTCCTTCTGGAGCCACTGGAACGTCTTGATGTTCTGCCGCGAGTCGATGTTGTACGAGCCGTCGGCGGTGTCCGTGTAGCCGCCCCCGCCGCTCAGCAGCCACATCAGGGTCTCGCCCTGCGCCTCCTCGGAGCCCAGCGGCAGAGCGAACGGTGTCGTCACGCCCGTGGCCTTGAGCGCCTCGGCGTTGGACTGGATGTCGTCCCAGTCCTTCGGGGCGTCAAGACCGGCCTGGTCGAAGAGCTTCTTGTTGTAGAAGAGCAGCCGGGTGGAGGCGACGAACGGCAGTCCGTAATGGAGGCGGTTGACCTTGCCGGCTTCGGCGAGCTGGGAGAGGAAGTTCGCCTGTGTGGGGACGGAGAGCACTTCGTCGGCGGTGTAGAGCTTGCCCTTCTTCACGTAGTTGGCGTACGAGCCGACCTGCGCGATGTCGGGGGCGCGGTTCTCCTCGACCATCGTGGCGACGTCGCTGTCGACGGTCTTCCAGGGGCGGACGTTGACATCGACCTTGATGCCGGGGTTCTTGGACTCGAACGCCGTGGCGAGCGCGGACCAGTATTTCTCGGAGCTGTTCTCCGAGTTGGTGCCGTAGTCCGCGGCGACGAGCTTGAGGGTGACGTCTCCGGACCCTCCCGAACTGCCGCAGCCGGCCAGCGCCATTGTCATGCCCCATGCGGCTATCGCCGCGGTCATCCCCAGATAGCGCCGTCGCACAGCTGTGTTCCCGCCCTTGATTTTCGATTGCGCGTAAGGCCCCGGTCGGTCCCCCATGACGCACTGTTATAGAAGCAAGTGATTTTCCCCCATCCGGAGGTTTGGGGTCCACCTGGGGTTGATCTCACTTGCACAACGCCTATCCCTTGGGCCAACCGGGATCCGCGTTTGTATGGAGACTCAACAATCCTGGACAGTGGACTAGACCTTTCAAGGGTCTACGCGCGAGACTGTTCACGTGAGACACGTCATCGCCCTGGATGTGGGCGGCACCGGCATGAAAGCCGCCCTGGTGGGGGCGGACGGCGCGCTGCTGTACGAGGCGCGGCGGGCGACCGGCAGAGAGCGCGGGCCCGAGGCCGTCGTGGAGACCATCCTCGGCTTCGCCGCGGACCTGCGCGCGCACGGCATCGAGCACTTCGGCGAGAGCGCCGTCGCCGCCGGGGTCGCCGTGCCCGGGATCGTCGACGCCGGGCGCGGTATCGCGCTGTACGCCGCCAACCTCGGCTGGCGCGACGTACCGATGCGCGATCTGCTCGGCGCCCGGCTCGGCGGCGTACCCGTCGCGCTCGGGCACGACGTACGCACCGGCGGTCTCGCCGAGGGGCGGCTCGGCGCGGGGCGGGGAGCCGACCGGTTCCTGTTCGTGCCGCTGGGCACCGGGATCGCCGGGGCCATCGGTATCGCGGGCGCGATCGAGGCCGGCGCCCACGGTTACGCGGGCGAGATCGGCCATGTCGTGGTCCGCCCCGACGGGCCCGAGTGCGGCTGCGGGCAGCGCGGCTGTCTGGAGACCCTCGCCTCCGCCTCGGCCGTCTCCCGCGCCTGGGCGGCGGCGAGCGGCGACCCGGACGCGGACGCCGCCGACTGCGCGAAGGCCGTGGAGTCCGGCGACCCCGCGGCCGTACGGGTCTGGCTCGACGCGGTCGACGCGCTCGCCGCCGGGCTGGTCACCGCGCTCACCCTGCTCGACCCCCGGACGCTGATCATCGGTGGCGGACTCGCCGAGGCCGGGGAAACCTTGTTCACACCGCTGCGGGCCGCGGTGGAGGAGCGGGTGACGTTCCAGAAACTGCCGGAGATCGTCCCGGCGGCCCTCGGCGACACCGCCGGCTGTCTGGGCGCGGGCCTGCTCGCCTGGGACCTGATCGCCGCCGCCCAGCCCGCCACGGAAGACCGGTCCGCCACAACGCACCCCGCCGACGACGACAACGACCCGCCCGCCGACGAACCACTCGCCACGGAGGTATCCGCCTGATGGCCGCTAGCGCCCCACGCGCCGCGCATGCCGCACGCACCCCACACGCCGGAAGCACCGTTCTCACCGGCGCCCGGGTGGTGCTGCCCACCGGAACCGTGGACGGCGGGCGGGTGATCATCGAGGGCGGCCGGATCGCGGGCGCCGCCCATGACGACGCCGCCTCGCTGGATCTCTCCGGCCACTGGATCGTTCCCGGCTTCGTGGACATGCACAACCACGGCGGCGGCGGCGCCTCGTTCACCTCCGGCTCGGTGGACGACGTGCTCAAGGGCATCCGTACGCACCGCGAGCACGGCACCACCACCCTCGTCGCCTCCACCGTCACCGGCGAGATGGACTTCCTCGCCCACCGCGCCGGCTTCCTCTCCGAGCTGGTCGAGCAGGGCGAGCTGGCCGGGATCCACTTCGAGGGCCCGTTCATCTCGCCCTGCCGCAAGGGCGCCCACAGCGAGGCGCTGCTGCGCGACCCCGACCCGGCCGAGGTCCGCAAGCTGCTCGACGCGGCGCGGGGCACGGCCAGGATGGTCACGCTCGCCACCGAACTGCCCGGCGGCATCGAGTCCGTACGGCTGCTCGCGGAGCACGGCGTGATCGCCGCCGTCGGCCACACGGACGCGACATACGAGCAGACCGTGGAGGCCATCGACGCGGGCGCGACCGTCGCGACGCATCTCTTCAACGCGATGCCGCCGCTCGGACACCGCGCCCCGGGACCGATCGCCGCGCTGCTGGAGGACGAGCGGGTCACGGTCGAGCTGATCAACGACGGTACGCATCTGCACCCCGCGGCCCTGGAGCTGGCGTTCCACCGCGCGGGCGCCGGCCGGGTCGCCTTCGTCACGGACGCGATGGACGCGGCCGGGTTCGGCGACGGGCGCTACCAGCTCGGCCCGCTCGCGGTCGAGGTCAAGGAGGGCGTCGCGCGGCTGGTGGAGGGCGGCTCGATCGCGGGCTCCACGCTGACCCAGGACACCGCGTTCAAGCGGGCGGCGACGGTGGACCGGCTGCCGGTGGAGGACATCGTCCAGGCGATCTCCGCCAACCCTGCGCGGCTGCTGGGCGTGTACGACACGGTCGGCTCGCTGGAGCCGGGCAAGGACGCGGACCTGGTGGTCCTGGACGAGGAGTTCTCGGTCAAGGGCGTCCTGCACAAGGGCGAATGGGTGATTGACCCTCAAGTGGGCTGATTCCGCAACAAGTCAGCCGGTTCAGCCACAAGTCCCGAGAAAGCCATACGAAGGCGGTCGGCCCGGGGTCTGGGCCTACCGCCTTCTGTTTGGCATGATCGCTCCGGTAATCGGCCGCGCGAGCGAGCGGCCTGACGAGCATGTTTCCCGGGGGTGCGACGGATGATCGTGACGGTCACGCTCAACGCCGCGCTGGACATCACGTACCGCACCCCCGCGCTCGTCCCGCACACCACGCACCGCGTCAGCGATGTCGCCGAACGCCCCGGCGGCAAGGGCCTGAACGTCGCGCGGGTGCTGTCGGCGCTGGGTCACGAGACGGTGGTGACCGGGTTCGCGGGCGGCCGGACGGGCGATGTGCTGCGGGAGCTGCTCGGCAACAGCGGTCCCGGGGGCTCCAGGGGCCGGCCGGTGGACGCGCTCGTACCGATCTCCGGGTCCACCCGCCGCACCCTCGCCGTCGTCGACGAGACGAGCGGCGACACCACCCAGCTCAACGAGCCCGGCCCGACTGTCTCGGCCGCCGAGTGGTCCGCCTTCCTCGGCGCGTACGAGCGCCTGCTCACCGGCGCCGATGCCGTGGCCCTGTGCGGCAGCCTGCCGCCCGGCATCCATGTCGGCGCGTACGCCGAACTGATCCGCCGGGCCCGCGCCGCGGGCGTACCGGCGCTCCTGGACACCAGTGGCGAACCGCTGCGCCGCGGCGTCGCCGCCCGCCCCGATCTGGTCAAGCCGAACACCGACGAACTCGCCAGGCTCACCGGCTCCCGCGAGCCGCTGCGCGCCGCGCACGACGCCCGCCGTCGCGGCGCGCACGCCGTCATCGCCTCGCTCGGACCCGACGGCATCCTCGCGGTCACCCCTGACGGCGTCTGGCAGGCGACCCCGCCCGCGCCCGTGAAGGGCAATCCGACGGGCGCGGGCGACTCGGCGGTGGCCGGGCTGCTCTCGGGCCTCGTGGAGCGCCTGCCCTGGCCGGCCCGGCTGGCCCGCGCGGTCGCCCTGGCCACGGCGACGGTCCTGGCCCCGGCGGCGGGCGAGTTCGACGCGGAGGCGTACGAGGAGCTGCTGCCGCGCGTCGCGGTGACGGAACAGCCCGGTCCCTAGGCCCTGTCCGGCGTCGGGACCGATCTGCAAGCTGAAAGGACTGAGGCACGCATGCCACTCGTCAGCACAGGTGAACTCGTCACGGCCGCTCGGGCCGGGAACCGCGGGATCGCCGCCTTCAACGTCATCACCCTGGAGCACGCCGAGGCGATCGCCACCGGCGCCGAGCGGGCCGGGGCGTCCGCGATCCTCCAGATATCGGAGAACGCGGTGAAGTTCCACGGCGGCGACCCCGGCGCGGTCACCGCCGCCGCGGCGGCCGTCGCCCGCGCCTCCTCCGCGCCGCTCTCCCTCCATCTCGACCATGTCGAATCGGCCGCACTGCTGAAGGCCGCGCCCGGGGCCGGCTTCAGCTCGGTGATGTTCGACGCGTCGAAGCTGCCGTACGCGGAGAACCTCGCGGCCACCGCCGAGGCCGTCCGCTGGGGCCATGACCACGGCATCTGGGTCGAGGCGGAGCTGGGCGCGGTGGGCGGCAAGGACGGCGAACCGTCCCTCGACGCGCACACCCCGGGGGTACGTACGGATCCGGCCGAGGCGGTCGTCTACGTCACCGAGACCGGCGTGGACGCGCTGGCCGTCGCGGTCGGCTCGTCCCACGCGATGACCCGCCGCACCGCCACCCTCGACCACACCCTGATCGCCGCGCTGCGCGACGCCGTCCCCGTACCCCTGGTCCTGCACGGCTCGTCCGGCGTCCCGGACGAGGAGATCCGCCGGGCGGTGGCCTCCGGCATGGTCAAGATCAATGTGGGAACGGCGCTCAACACGGCCTTCACCGGCGCCGTACGCGCCCACCTCGCGGCCCACCCGACGACGGTGGACCCCCGGAAATACCTCGTCCCGGCTCGCGAGGCGATGGCCGGGACGGTGGCGGATTTCCTGCGGGTGGTCGGCTCGGCGACCACGTGATCACTACCCCTTGGGGGGCGTGACCTCCAGCCAGTCGAGGATGGCGTCGCACTGATTGCCCTGCTCGCAGGAGATCTTCAGGGTGTTCTTGCCCGCCTGGAGCTCCACCGGCGCCCAAGTGGTCTGCCAGTTCTTCGACCAGTCGGGGTCGTTGGAGTTGATGAAGTTCTTCAGCCCGAGCGGGGAGTTGTTCGCCTTGCCGTTGACGGTCAGGGTGGCGTTGGCGTCCTTGGCGGGTATCGCGTAGCGCACGGACAGCGCGTAGGAGCCGGCCTTCTCGATGTCGGCGGTCCAGGTCACCGAGGCGCCGACGGCGTTGAAGCCGGTCACATACGAGCCGTTGGTGCCCTGGGCGCCGTCGATGTCCGTCGCGAGGACGGCGGGCGGGCCCAGCTTGAGGGTCGCCGCGTCCTGCTTGGGGAGGCCGATCCCGTCGGGCGAGGTGTCGCCCTTGTCGCTCGCCCCGTCGGTGGGCTGCTGCGACTGGTCGGCCGAGGACGTCGGGCCGCCGGTCGGGGCCGGGTCGGCGTTGCTGCTCTTGTCGTCGCCGTTGGTGAGGAGCGCGGCCGTGATACCGATCACGACCACCGCGACGACGGCGATCGCACCGATCAGCAGCCCCTTGGTGTTGGGGCCGCCGCCGCGTCCGCCGCCCCGCTGGGCCGGCACCTGGCGGGTGGTGGCACCGCCGGGGTGGGTCTCGGGGGCCGCGTAGTGCGGGTTCTGCTGCTGGCCGTACGGCGCCTGACCGTAGGGCGCCTGCTGCTGGCCGTAGGGGGCCTGGCCGTACTGCGGCTGCTGACCGTACGGCGCCTGCTGCGGCGGGGCCGCCTGCTGCTGACCGTACTGGCGCTCGCCGACCGTCCTGACCTGGTTGTACGAAGTCCTGGGCACGCCGGGCTGCGCGGCCGGACCGGGGTAGCCGTAGCCGCCTTGGCGTCGCTGATTGGCGCCCGCCGCCTGTCCGTCCTCGTACAGATAGCCGAACGGATCGTCGTCCTCGGGCGCGCTCGCGCCGTTGTTCCCGGCCGTCATCCCTGGTCACTCCTTACCATCTCGCCAGCGTCGCCGACCGGCCGAGCCTACCTCGAATGGGCAAGGCCACGGACGGGCCTTGACGGGTGGCAGCCAGTCTGCGACCCGTGGGTGAACAACGGATCGCGGACATGTCCCAGCCCTGTCCCGAACGGTTCCGGGACCCTTCCCGGCACATCGGGGACCCTTCCCGACGCGCCCGGCGGACCCGTCGGAGAGCGCCTACCCCGCACGCCGGTGAACCTTGCTCCGCGACCGCTTCTCGATATACATCCGCTGGTCAGCGGATTGCAGCACTTCCTCCACCGACATCCCGCAGCTCGCCCAGCTGATGCCGAAGCTCGCCCCGACCCGGACCGCCCGGCCGTCGACCCTGATCGGCGGAATGATCGCGTTCCGCAGCCGTACGGCGAGATCGGCGGCGTCCGCCGAGCCCAGTCCGTCCGCGAGAACGACGAATTCGTCACCCCCGAGGCGCGCGACGGTGTCGCCGTCCCGTACGCCGGTGGTCAGCCGGCGCGCGACCTCGATCAGTACCGCGTCGCCGGTGTTGTGGCCGAACCGGTCGTTGATGGACTTGAAGCCGTCGAGGTCGCAGAAGAGGACCGCGAGGCCCTTCGTGCCGTCGTCGGCCTCGGGGTCGTCGCTCGGCGCGACCATGTGCACATGGTGGTCGAGGGGCACCCCGCCGACCGCGGGGACGGCGGAGCGTCCGCCGCCCTGCCCGCCGCCGCTCTCCTCGTACTGGTCATAGCCGTCATAGCCGTCGTACGCGTCGTATCCGGGCTCGTACAGGACGGTGCCCTCGTACCCCCCGTACGCCGCGTCCAGCGCCTCGACGGCGGTCTCCCGCATCGCGTGGGGCCGCGAACAGAGCCGGGCGCTGAGGCGGGAGCGCAGCTCGGCGCTGTTCGGCAGACCGGTGAGGGAGTCGTGCGAGGCACGGTGCGCGAGCTGGAGTTCGCGGCTCTTGCGCTCCTCGATGTCCTCGACGTGGGTGAGCAGGAAGCGCGGGCCGTCGGCGGTGTCGGCGACCACGGAGTTGCGCAGCGAGACCCAGACGTACGTGCCGTCGCGCCGCAGCAGCCGCAGTTCGGCGCGGCCGCCCTCGGCGGAGGTGCGCAGCAGGGTCCCGATGTCCTCGGGGTGCACCAGATCGGAGAACGAGTGGCGGCGCATCGCGGACGCCGGGCGGCCCAGCAGCCGGCAGAGCGCGTCATTGGTCCGCAGCAGCCGGCCGTGCTGGTCACCGCCCATCTCGGCGATGGCCATGCCGCTGGGGGCGTACTCGAACGCCTGGCGGAAGGATTCCTCACTGGCCCGCAGCGCCTGCTGTTCCCGTTCGAGCCGGACCAGCGCGCGCTGCATATTTGCTCGAAGGCGAGCGTTACTGATCGCAATGGCGGCCTGGGACGCGTACATCTGGAGCGCCTCCTGCCCCCAGGGCCCCGGCCGGCGCCCACCGCGCGGCCGGTCGACGGAGATGACGCCGAGCAGCTCGCTCCCGCCGCCGGACGCGTACATCGGCGCGTAGAGGCGGTCCTGGGGGTGCCACTCGTCCTCGAAGCGGGGATCGGGCCCCTCGGTGTACCACTGCGGGACGTCGTCCTCCAGCAGCACCCAGCCCTCGGTGTGCGGTATGAAGCGCAGCTCGCCCCAGCTCTCGCCCATCAGCAGCCGGCGCTCCCAGGAGGCCCTGGAGCCGACCCGGCCCGTGATCAGGGCTTCCGCGGCAGCGCTTCCGGCGAAGGCGGCGACGACGAGGTCGCCGTCGGCCTGGACGACATTGACGCAGGACAGTTCGTACCCGAGCCCGGAGACGACACCGTCGGCCACGGTCTGCAAGGTGTCCGCCAGGCTGCGGGCGGTGTTGAGTTCGGCGACGGCCTCATGCAACTGCCGCAGGGTCGCAAGACGGACATACGGCTCCGACTCGGTCTCCATTGCTCGCTCTCCCCGAGACCTCGACAGCAACTCCAGGATTCTCATCGGCTCTCGTCCTGCACTGGCATCGCCACTGAATCACAGGGAGCTGCGCGCTCGGTACACAGGGTCAACAAATACCCCGCTCTGTGAGTCAAGTCACATGGCCCGATGAGGAGATGGACGGCCTGCTGAGAGCGCTCCATAACTTTCTTGAACGCAAATTCGGGCGGGTCGGGGCGCGGCCACAGCGGACCCGTACCAGCCCCGTACCGCTCCTGGTCCTAGGACCGGGCTGGTCCCCTGGCCCGATGTGGGCGGGAGCCGTCGGGGCTAGCGTCTTCCGCGTGCCCCAGACGACCCCTGCCACCCGTACCGACGCCATCCCCCATCCTGAGGGGGTGAGCAACGAAGAGTTCCGCGCCGCCCTCGCCCGGCTGGCCGCGGGTGTGGTGCTGGTGACGGCGCACGAACCCCCCTTGAGCGCCACCGGACCGCGCGGCGAGGACGCCGGGATGACGGCGACCGCCTTCATGTCGGTCTCGCTGGACCCCCCGCTGGTGCTGGTCAGCGTGCGCAACGGCTCCCGCATGGACGATCTGCTCGCCGAACAGCCGCTGTGGGCGGCCTCCTTGCTGACCGAGAGTCAGCGGCATGTCGCGGGCCGGTTCTCGATGAAGGGCCGGATCAGCGACCGGCTGCTGTTCGACGACATCCCGTACCGCCGGGGAGAGGTGAGCGGCGCGCTGCTGATCGGGGGCTCGCTGGCGGTGCTGGAGTGCCGTACGGAACAGCGGATCGAGGCGGGCGACCACACGCTGGTCATCGGCCGGGTGCTGACGGCGGAGCTGCCGAGCGCGGAGGGCGGGCCGCTGATGTATTTCAAGGGGCGCTACCGGCAGTTCGGTTCGTAGTATCGGCGGATGACTACACCGCCACGGCTGGTCCCCCTGCTTGAGCAATTCGATTTCGCGCGCACGCGGCTCGCCGACCGTATGGCGGGCCCGGTCATGAACAGCGGCAACGGCACGGACGTCGATGTCGTTCCGATGACCGACGAGGAGTATCTCTGGGAGCCGGTGGCCGGATGCTGGTCGGTCCGCCGCCGTGCGGACGGCCCGGGGCCCGGGGCGACGCTGCTGGTCGGCGCGGGCGACTGGGGACGCGACGCCGCGCCCGCCCCGCACCCCTCGCCGCCGCCGTTCACCACCATCGCGTGGCGGCTGAGCCACCTCAGCGAACTGCTGGCCCTCCGCGCCGACCACACGACCGGCAGCCGCACCCTGACCCGGGACGACTACCGGGTGAGCGCGGACGCCGCGGGGGCGATCGCGGCCTTCGACGCGGGAGCCACGGCGTGGCGGGAGACGCTGCTCGCGACGGACGACGCGGGGCTCGACACGGTGGGACGGAGTAGGTACCCGTACGGCAGCGATCCGGAGAACCCCTTTGTCGACATCGTGTGGTGGGTCAACCAGGAACTGCTGCACCACGGGGCCGAGATCGCCTTGATACGGGACCTCTACCGCCACCGCGCCGCGCACAGCGGCGGCGTGGAGTACTAGGACCAGCCGCGGCCGGTACGGCCACGCTTCGTCTCGGCGCGCTGCTTCTTCTCGCGCAGCCGGCGTTCGTTGATCCCGCGCGGGATCTTCGTCTTACGGCGCGGGCGCGGCGGCGGGGCCGTCGCCTCCGCCAGCAGGGAGGCGAGCCGTACGGCCGCGGTCTCGCGGTTGCGCCACTGAGAGCGGTGCTCCGAGGCGCGTACGGTGATCACGCCGTCCACCAGCCGGTCCGCGAGCCGCTCCAGCGCGCGTTCCTTCCACACCGGCGGCAGCGCTTCCGTCTTCGCGAGATCGAAGCGCAGCTCCGCCTTCGAGTCACTGGTGTTGACGTGCTGTCCGCCGGGCCCGGAGGACCTTGAGAAACGCCACATCAGTTCGGCCTCCGGCAGGGAGACCGAACCGCGGATGACATGAGCGGGTCCGGACATACCCCTATGGTCCCGTGTCCTGCCCGCTTCCGTCACCCTCTTTTCCCCGGCGTTCCCGTGGCGCTCCCCGGGCGCGGGCCACTCCGGGTAAAGAAAGTAAAGAGGTGCGGAACCTCCCGGACCTCTGCCTGCGTTATGTCGGGTGACGGTAGCTTCGGGACCACTCGTAGCCCGCACACGACAACGAAAGGGACATCCCCATGGCTGTAAGCCTGTCCAAGGGCGGCAACGTCTCGCTCACCAAGGAGGCACCGGGCCTGACCGCCGTCACGGTCGGCCTCGGCTGGGACGTCCGTACCACCACCGGCACCGACTTCGACCTCGACGCCTCGGCGATCGCGGTGAACGGCGGCGGAAAGGTCGTCTCCGACGGCCACTTCGTCTTCTTCAACAACAAGTCGACGCCGGACCAGACGATCGTCCACACGGGTGACAACCGCACGGGCGAGGGCGAGGGCGACGACGAGGCGATCAACGTCAACCTGGCGGGTCTGCCGGCCGACGTGGACAAGATCGTCTTCCCGGTCTCGATCTACGACGCCGAGACGCGCAGCCAGAACTTCGGCCAGGTGCGGAACGCGTACATCCGCATCGTCAACCAGGCCGGCGGCACCGAGATCGCCCGCTACGACCTGAGCGAGGACGCCGCCACCGAGACCGCGATGGTCTTCGGCGAGCTGTACCGCAACGGCGCGGAGTGGAAGTTCCGCGCGGTCGGCCAGGGCTACGCCTCGGGCCTCGTGGGCATCGCCACGGACTTCGGCGTCAACCTCTGACACCAACGCCGCGTTGACAGCGGCGCGGACAACGGGTGGGCCCCAGCTCTGAACGCCGGGGCCCACCGGTCTGAACGCCGGGGCCCACCGGTCTGTGCGGGGGTCAG
This sequence comes from Streptomyces scopuliridis RB72, assembly GCF_000718095.1. GTDB lineage: Bacteria > Actinomycetota > Actinomycetes > Streptomycetales > Streptomycetaceae > Streptomyces > Streptomyces scopuliridis. The sequence continues at coordinate 47,354 of NZ_JOEI01000017.1, forward strand.
GACCGACACCCGCCCCCGCTAATCCAGCCACGGCCTCTCCTCCCCGTACAGCCACGCGTCCCACAGCTCTCCCAGGTCGCGGCCCGACTCCCTCTCCACGTACGTCGTGAAGTCGTGGGTGTCGGCGTTGCCGTGACGGTGCGTCCGGGCCCAGCCGCGCACGATGCGGAAGAAGGTGGCGTCGCCCACGGTCTCCCGTACGCGCTGGAGCACCATGGCGCCGCGTCCGTACACCGGCGGGTCGGAGATGTTCACCGCCGAGGGCGGGCGCGCCGGTGGGAAGGTCCAGTTCGCGTCGGCGTCGTACGCGTCGGCGAAGCTCTGGCGGACCGGTACGCGCTCGGTGTGCTCCGTCCAGAGCCACTCCGTGTACTTCGCGAAGCCCTCGCTCAGCCACATGTCCCGCCAGGACTTGGGGGTCACGGAGTTGCCGAACCACTGGTGGGCCATCTCGTGGACCAGCGTCGCGACGCTGGTCGGGCCCGGGAGGAAGGGCCTGTTCTGGGTCTCCAGGGCGTACCCGGAGTCCCCCGGCCGCCCGATGACGACACCGGTGGAGGAGAAGGGGTACGGCCCGAAGGTCTTCTCCTGCCACTTCACGATCCCGGGGAGCTCCTTGAGGAGCCGCGCGCCGCTGTTGACGGCGGTCGGATCGACCGCCGTATAGATGGGCACTGTCCCCTTCGTCCCGTCGATCGACCGCGTCTTGTACGGGCCGATGGCGACCATGGCCACATAGCTCGCCATCGGCTCCGCCGAGTGCCAGTCGAAGGTCGTGCGCCCGTCCGCCGTGCGCTCCGCGCGCAGTTCACCGTTGGAGACGGCCTTCAGCCCCTCGGGCACGGTGATCCGGATGTCGTACGACGCCTTGTCGCTCGGGTGGTGGTTGCCCGGGAACCACGCCATCGAGCCGGTCGGCTCCCCCAGCCCGACCGCGCGCTCCCCGGTCCGGAGCCAGCCCTCCTCCGAGGTGTCGGGGTCGGTGATGCGCCGGGGTACGCCGGAGTAGCGGACGACCGTACGGAAGGTGGCCCCCCGGCGGAGGTCTTCGCCCGGGCGCAGCGTCACCTCCGTACCGGCGTGGTGGAAGGCCGCCTTCTCACCGTCGACGGTCACGGAGTCCACCGTCAGTCCGTCGAGATCGAGGTTGAAGGCGCTGAGGTCCTGGGTGGTGCGGGCGGTGATCTCGGCGGTGCCCTTGAGCCGGCCGGTGTCCGGGGCGTAGTCGAGGGTCAGGCCGTAGTGCTGGACGTCGTACCCGCCGTTGCCGATCCGCGGGAAGTAGGGATCGCGCAGGCTCGCGGCGCCGGGCTTGCCGTGCACGCCGCCGCCCGGCACACAGCCGCCGAGAACGAAGGCGAGGGTGAGGGCGGAGGCGGGGCGGAGTGCCGGGCGCGGGTACACCCGGTGATCGTAGGCCGGGTGGCCGGAAATCGCCGGTTCACCGGGGCCGGATACGGCAGCTGGTTCAACGAGCCGGCGCGGCCTCCCGGGCCCGGCGCAGCAGCGCACCCGTACCGCAGCCGACGTCCAGCACGGACCGCGCGGACATCACCAGATCCAGATAGAACGCGTCGTCGCCAGACCCTCCCCACGGGTTCAGTACGTCGTACAACTGAGCGAGCCGCTCGTCGGAGAACGCGTGATCGACCACCCCACGAGTCTGCCAGGCAGGCCGTGACACCATCGGGCCCGTGCTCGACATCGGCTACTCCCTCTCCCGGCGCTTTCCCGATCCCCCGCAGACCGACTACCGCCTCGCGGACGTCCGGGCGCTGCGGCACGACCTGTTCTGCGGGGACGTCTATCTCGCCGATACCCACGCGGACCGCGAGGTGTCCACAGCCTGGGGATGGGTGCCGGTGCTCGACTTCGCCTGGGCGCTGTGCGACATCGTGGAACAGCTCGACCGCGATCCGCGCGGCAGCCGCGCGGCCCAGCCGCAGTACGCCGAGCTGGACTTCACCGAGTCCGCCGACCGCATGCTGTTCCAGCGGCGCTTCGGCTGGGTCGATGTGGAGGCCGACTGGATGCCCGGCGACGAGCCTCCGCTCACCTTCAGCCACCGTCTGCTGCGCCGTGAGGCGCGCGACTTCCTGCACGATCTGATCGCGGATCTCGCCGATATGCACGAGGGCCTGGCCGACAACCCGATCATCTGGGACCTCCAGTCCCGCTTCCCCCGCAGCTGACCTACCCGGGTGTCAGCACCACCTCACAGCCCCCACATCACGGTCACACACCCCACCCATCGATTTCCGGATCGGCAGGCGTACATCCCCCGGCACCGGGCAGACGTGGTTCTGCCGGGGCACTGCCGGGAATCGGGCGACCGATTCCTCCCCCCACACAAGGCCGTGCCTCTGGAGCACCACGAAGGCCCCGACCTCATCCCCCCAGGTCGGGGCCTTCGAAGGACGGAGGCCGGTCAGTCCTCCACCCGCACCCCGATCTGCGCCGCGAACGCCGGTGCCAGATGCAGCAGTTGCGCCGAACTGATGACCGCCCCCGCCAGCCGGTCCAGGCCCCGCGCGATATCCAGCTCCGCGACCGTCCGCAGATCGACGTCCTTCATCCGCGCACCGCTCAGATCGGCCCGTCTGAGCACGCAGTCCCGGAACTCGACCCGTACCAACTCCGCTCCCCCGAAGTCCGGTTCGGACAGGACGACGCCCTCGAACACCACATCCTTGAGCCGGGCCTTCCGGAAGTTCAGATAGTCGATCTTCCCGCCCCGGATCAGCACCCGCTCCAGCACGGCGCCATGCAGCTGCGTCCCGCCCAGCCGCGCGTCCACCACCTCCACATCGCGCAGCGACGCCCCGGCCAGATCCGTGCCCACCCCCCGGACACCGCTCAGTACGGAATCGATGAACCGCGCCCGCCCCAGCGCCGTCTCGTCCAGTCCGCAGTCCCGCAGCGCGCAGTCGATGAACCGCGAGCCGGGCCCCTCCTGCCCCGACAGGTCGAGGTCCTTGAACTCCAGCCCGTCGTAATCGCCGTCCGGATCGAGCCCGCCGCCGTACGGGCTCAGCGGAGGCAGCCGTACCTCTGCCCGCCGCGCCGCCGGGACCCCGCCCGCCCCGCCCGCGCCGCTCTTCGTTGTCTTCCGTGCCATGCCCCCCATGGTGACGTACGGCACTGACAACGCGCCGATGTCACATCCGGCTGTCCAGTTCCCGTCACACCGGTGAGAGACAGAGCGAGCGAAGAGAAAGAGGCAGACCATGGATCCCAGCCATCGCATCACCGTCATCGGCGGCGGCTTCGCCGGCCTCACCGCCGCCATCAGCGCCGCCGAGTCGGGCGCCGCCGTCACCCTGTACGAGGCCCACCGCACCCTCGGCGGCCGGGGCCGCACCGCCGAAGGCCCGTACGCGGCCAACGACGGGCCGCACGCCCTCTACAGCCGCGGGCCGCACTGGGCCTGGCTGCGCCGGCGCGGTCTGCTCGGTCCGATGGCGACCCCGCCCCTGCGCGAGAGCCACCGCTTCCGCTTCCACCGGGCCGGCGCCCTGCGCAGGACGCCGCCCCTCGGGGTGTTCACCCTCGCCCGCCGCAAGGCCGAAACCGCCCCGGTGGACACCGACTTCATGACCTGGGCCACGGAACGGGCCGGCCCCGACACCGCACGCGCCGCCGCGCACTACGCCGCCGTCGCCCTCTTCCACCACGACCCCGGCGCGCTCTCCGCGGCCTTCGTCCAGGAGCGGCTGCGGCGCGCCACCGCCCTGCCGCCCGAGGCCCGCTACCCGGTCGGCGGCTGGGGGCGGTTGACCGGCCGGATGGCCGCGCACGCGCGGAACCTGGGCGTACGGATCGAGACAGCCGTACGGATCGACAGCCTCCCCGAGCACGCCCCCGTGATCGTCGCGACCTCCCTGGAAGCGGCCCGCCGCCTCCTCAAGGACGACAGTCTGCGCTGGACCGGCGGCCGTACCGCACTGCTCGATCTCGCGCTGCGTACGCGCAAGGGCGACCCGTTCATCGTCTCGGACCTCGACGCGCCCGGCTGGCTCGAACGGTTCACCGCGCAGGACCCGTCCCTCGCCCCGGCCGGCGAGCAACTGCTCCAGGGCCACTTCCCGGTCGGCCCCGACGAGTCCAGGGCCGACGGCATCGCCCGCGCCGAGAACCTGCTCGATCTGGGCTTCCCCGGCTGGCGCGCGCGTACCGCCTGGCGGCGCGAGTCGCTCGCGACCGGCCGTACGGGAGCCGTCGATCCGCCGGGCACCACCTGGCGGGACCGGCCCCGTATCGACCGGGGCCAGGGCGTCTTCCTCGCGGGTGACCAGGTCGCCGCGCCCGGGGTGCTCTCGGAGGTGTCGTTCAACAGCGGGATCACCGCGGCGGCGCTGGCCGTCCAGCAGCTCTCGGCTCTCAAGGAGCAGAGCCCCGGCGTCGCTTGACCTCAAGCATGCTTGAGGTCGTTGGCTGTTCCCGTACACCGGAAAACCCGTACACCGGACAACCCCGCACATCGGACAACCCCCGGGAGCCCGCCATGCACGCCATCCGCCTCCACGCCTTCGGCCCCGCCGAGAACCTCCTCTACGAGCGGACCGAGGACCCCGTACCCGTCCCCGGCCAGGTCCGGATCGCCGTCGCCGCGGCCGGGGTGCATCTCCTCGACACCGCCCTGCGCGAAGGCATGCAGGGCCCGTACCCCACCACCGCCGAACTGCCCACCATCCCCGGCCGCGAGGTGGCCGGTACGGTCGAGTCGCTCGGCGCGGGCGTGGACGCGGGCTGGCTCGGCAAGCGCGTCGTCGCCCATCTCGGCCTGGTCCCCGGCGGTTACGCGGAGCTGGCCGTCACCGACACGGCACGGCTCCACGAGATCCCGGCCGGGCTCGACGAGGCCGAGGCCGTCGCCATGATCGGCACGGGCCGTACGACCATGGGCATCCTCCAGTTCACGGATCTCGGCCCCGCCGACATCGTCCTCGTACCGGCGGCGGCGGGCGGCATCGGCACGCTCCTCGTCCAGTACGCGAAGAACGCCGGCGCGACCGTCATCGGTCTGGCGGGCGGCGCGGCCAAGGTCACGCGGGTCGCCGCGAACGGCGCCGACCTCGCCGTCGACTACACCCTGTCCGACTGGCCCGAGCAGGTCCGCGACCATCTGCGCGACCAGTTGGGCGGCCGGCGCGCGACCGTCGTCTTCGACTCCGTCGGCGGGGCGACCGGGCTCGCCGCCGTCGGCCTCCTCGGCAAGGGCGGCAAACACATCGTCTTCGGCTGGTCGGGCGAGGGGCTGCACGATGGAAAGCCGCTGACCTTCACCGACGAGGAACTGGCGGAGCGCGGGATCACCTCCGAGTCCGTCCTCGGGCCGGTGATGATCGCCAAGGCGGGCGGCGACGTCCGCGCCCTCGAAGAGCGCTCACTCGCCGAGGCCGCCGCGGGCCGGCTGCGCCCCGCCGTACAGCGCTTCCCGCTGGCGAACGCGGCCTGGGCCCACCGCGCGCTGGAGACCCGAGGAACGATGGGGAAGGTCGTCCTGGAGCCGTAACAGCGAGCCGTAACCGCGACATCCCGGACGGGTCAGACCCCGTACCGGCGCCGGGACGGGGGTCCAGCGCCGGTACGGCACCCTCGCTCATCTGAGTCGCGAGAAGCGAAGACCACCGATTCATGGTGTCCTGTGCAGAGGTTCGACGCAGTTCGGGGGGCGATCCGCCAGAGATTCACCGTGAGGGACGATCTCGATGAGTGACCCGCCGACATCCGGCACCCGGCCGGACCCCGAGCCCGGCGCCGCGGTCGACACCCACCGCTGGTGGGCCCTGGCCGTCATCGCGACGGCCCAGCTCATGGTCGTACTCGACGCCACCATCGTGAACATCGCCCTGCCCTCCGCCCAGCGCGAACTCGGCCTCACCAACGGCAACCGGCAGTGGGTGATCACCGCGTACACCCTCGCCTTCGGCGGTCTCCTGCTGCTCGGCGGCCGGATCGCCGACCTCGTCGGCCGCAAACGCACCTTCATCGTCGGGCTGATCGGCTTCGCCGCGGCCTCCGCGATCGGCGGCGCGTCCACCGGCCCCGAGATGCTCTTCGCCGCCCGCGCGCTCCAGGGCGTCTTCGCCGCGCTCCTCGCCCCGTCCGCGCTCTCCCTGCTCACCACCACCTTCACCGGTGGCAACGAGCGCGCCAAGGCGTTCGGGATCTTCAGCGCCATCGCGGGCGCGGGCTCCGCCATCGGGCTGCTCGTCGGCGGCGTCCTCACCGAGTTCCTCAGCTGGCGCTGGTGCCTCTACGTCAATGTCCCGATCGCCGCGATCGCCGTCGTCGGCGCGCTCACCCTCCTCAGCGACCGGGCGGGCACCAAGGGGGCGCACCTCGACATCCCCGGTGTCGTCCTCGGCTGCGGCGGGCTCGTCGCCATCGTGTACGGGCTCAGCGAGGCCCAGGCGCACGGCTGGACCGCCCCGCTCGTCCTGGGCCTGCTCCTCGGCGGGGTCGCGCTGCTCTGTGTCTTCGCCTGGTGGCAGACCCGCTCGCCGGGCCCGCTGCTGCCCCCGCACATCATCCGCGACCGCAACCGCGGCGGCTCGGTGCTCACCATGTGCCTGACGACGATCGGGCTGTTCGGGGCGTTCCTGTTCATGACGTACTTCTTCCAGAACATCCTCGGCTACTCACCGCTCAGAACCGGTCTCGCCTTCCTGCCGCTGACCTGCGCGATCGTCATCGGATCCACACAGATCTCCGCCCGGCTGCTGCCCCACGTACCGCCGCGGCTGCTGCTCGGCCCCGGGCTGCTGCTCGCCGCGGGCGGGCTGTACTCGCTGACCTTCATCGACACCCACTCCAGCTACCCCACCCACATCCTGCCCGGCACGCTGCTGCTCGGCCTGGGCCTGGGGCTGACCTTCATGCCCGCCATCTCGACGGCCACCATGGGCGTCGCGCCGAGGGACGCCGGGGTCAGCTCGGCCACCGTCAACACGGCGCAGCAGGTCGGCGGCTCCATCGGTACGGCACTGCTCAACACGCTCGCGACGACCGCCACGGCGACGTATCTGACGACCCATCTCGCCGCGGCGGAGCGGCGGGCGGCGCCGAGGGGAGGGCTCACACCGGCGCAGAAGGCCGACATCGTGAACATCGGGACCGTGCACGGCTTCACCGTCGCCATGGGCTGGGCGGCCATCATTCTGGTGGGCGCGGCGCTGATCGCCGTACTGCTCGTCAACGGCGGTTCGCCGCGCAGCCGGGAGGCGGCCGAGGCGGCACCGGCCGCCTGACCGCCCACGTACCAACTCCGCACAGACCACCTATCGGGTGGGTGCGCCCAGGGCGCCCAGCGCCCCGTCCGTCAGCCGGAACACCGTCCACTCGTCCTGCGGCAGCGCGCCCAGCGACCGGTAGAACGCGATCGACGGCTCGTTCCAGTCCAGGACCGACCACTCCAGCCGCTCATAGCCGCGCTCCACACAGATCCGCGCCAGCTCGGTCAGCAGCGCCTTGCCGTGCCCGCCGCCGCGCCGGTCGGGACGTACGTACAGATCCTCCAGATAGATGCCATGGACGCCGCGCCACGTCGAAAAGTTGAGGAACCAGAGCGCGAACCCGACCGGCTCCCCGTCCTCCGTCTCCGCGATATGCGCGAACGCGGCGGGCCGCTCCCCGAACAGCGCCTCACGCAGCTGCTCCTCGGTCGCCCGCGCCTCGTCCAGGGCCTTCTCATACTCCGCGAGCTCACGGACCATCGCGTGGATCACCGGAACGTCGGCGGGTGTGGCAGTACGAATCATGGCCACAGACTCTCTTGCCGCCCGGCTGTCGCGCCAGCCGGGCTACCGCGCCAGCAGCGACCGGGCGATCGACACCTGGTCCGGTCGCAGCGCGTGCTCGCCGTCCGCCACCTGCCACAGGCTGTTCTGGAGCACCCGCCCCAGCGTCCAGGCCCGCGCCCGCTCGCGGTCGAGACCCAGCACCTCCGTCATCAGGTCGAAACGCCACAGCGTCTCCGCCGCGTCGAACCGGTTGGCGAGGGCCGGCATCAGCTCGAACCCCGGGTCGCCCGCCAGCGGCTTCGGGTCGATCGCCAGCCACGGTTCCCGCTGGTCGGCGGGGTACGACGCGAGCACGTTCTCGTAATGCAGATCCCAGTGCAGCAGCCGGTCCCCGGGCTCGCCCGCCACCTCACGCACCGCCGCCGCGCAGTCCCGCAGCAGCCTCCGCTCACCCTCGTCGGGCAGCGACCGCGAGACCGCCGGTACGGCGTCGAGCATGCGCGCGGCGATGTCCCCCAGCCCCCGCATCCCGGCCGGGGCCCGCACCGACGTCAGCCGCGCCAGCAGCTCCGCGATGATCCGGACCGCCTCCCGCGAGTCCACCTCGCCCAGATCACGGGGGTCGAGCCGCTCCAGCAGCAGCGTGCCCGTCTCCTCGTCGTACCCCAGCAGCCGTACCGCGCCGTCGCCGCCCCACACGCGCAGCGCCACCGGCTCCCCGGCCGTCTCCTCGTCCGGATTCTGGAGCTTCAGCACGGCGGGCGTACCGTCCGCCCGCTCCACCGGCAGCACCAGCGCGCACATGCCGTACATCGAGGGGCCGGTACGGCGCAGCTCCCACCGCTCCAGGAAGTCCGCCGCCCGGCCCGGCAGCGCCGCGATGAAGGCGCGGCCCGCCTCGCCCAGGAACTTCGACTGTGTTTCCGCCAACTCCACCGGAATGTCAATCACGTCACCGATCCTACGGGCGTGGGTGAATCGGCCCATGCGCCGTTTCCTCCCCCGGGCACACCAGGCACACCAGGCACCCCGGGCACCCCGGGCCCGCCGCCAGGCCCGCCGCGCGGTCCGCGCCGGAATCGTCTGGATCACGAGCGCCCCCGGCACCTATCTCTGGCTGGCGGCCCTCTTCGTCACCACCGTCGCCCTGCACCGCATGTCACCGGGGTTCGAAGAGGACTTCCTGCGCCAGCGCTCCACCAACATCCATGAGCTGTCCACCGACCCGGTGCGGGTCCTCATCGCCAGCGCCTTCTGGATCGACGGCGGCCGGTGGGCCCCGTACGCCGTGCTCTACACGGTCTTCCACGCCCCGGCGGAACACTGGCTCGGCACGGCGCGCTGGCTGGCCGTCGTCGCCCTCGCGCATGTCGGCGCGACGCTGATCAGCGAGGGCGTCCTGGCCTGGGCCATCCGCCATGGTCACGCCCCGCAGTCCGCCGTGAACACGCTGGATGTCGGGGTCAGCTACGCGCTCGCCGGCGTCGTCGCCGTCCTCACGTACCGCGTCCCGAAGCCCTGGAATCTGCCCTATCTGGGCGCTGTCCTCATCTTCTTCGGCACTCCCCTGATCGCCGACCGCAGCTTCACGGACCTCGGCCACTTCGCCGCTGCCCTGATCGGCCTCGCCTGCTACCCGCTCGCCCGGGGCCGGGGCCGGAACCGGGGCCGCCGCCGAAACCTGGACAGACGTACGGACAGCGGTGTACGAACACCCTCATGACCAGCGCGAACAACGGCGGCAGCGGCAGACGCGGCGGCGACGCCCCAAGCCATGACTCCACGAGCAACGGCGGCATCTCCTTCTGGTACGCGAGGGACGGCATCCCCGCCCCCCGCGAGCCGCTCCCCGGCGACGCGAGCGCCGACGTCTGCGTCGTCGGCGGCGGCTACACCGGCCTGTGGACGGCGTACTACCTCAAGAAGGCCGTCCCGTTCCTCAACATCACGGTCCTGGAAGGCAAGTTCTGCGGCTACGGAGCCTCCGGACGCAACGGCGGCTGGCTCTACAACGGCGTCGCGGGCCGTGACCGCTACGCCAAGCTGCACGGCCACGAGTCCGCCGTACGCCTCCAGCAGGCCATGAACGACACCGTCGCCGAGGTCATACGCGTCGCCGACGAGGAGAAGATCGACGCCGACATCCACCGGGGTGGCGTCCTTGAAGTCGCCCGTACGCCCGCGCAGCTCGCCCGCCTCAAGGCGTTCCACGCCGTCGAGCTCGCGTTCGGCGAGACCGACCGCACGCTCCACGGCGCCCGCGAGACCGCCGAGCGCGTCCGGGTCACCGGAGCCGTCGGCTCCAGCTGGACGCCGCACGGCGCCCGGCTGCACCCCGTCAAACTGGTCAAGGGCCTCGCCGCGGCCGTCGAGGCGCTCGGCGTCACGATCCACGAGTCGACGCCGGTCACCGAGATCAAGCCGAAGCACGCCATCACCCCGTACGGCACGGTCCGCGCGCCCTACATCCTGCGCTGCACCGAAGGCTTCACCGCGACCCTCAAGGGCGCCCGCCGCGCCTGGCTCCCGATGAACTCCTCGATGATCGCCACCGAACCGCTCCCCGCCGAGATCTGGGACACCCTCGGCTGGGACGGCCGCGAAACCCTCGGTGACATGGCCCACACGTACATGTACGCGCAGCGCACCGCCGACGACCGCATCGCCCTCGGCGGCCGCGGCCACCCGTACCGCTACGCCTCCAAGGCGGCCCGCCTCGGCCACCCTTCCCGCACGGAGCCCGCCACCATCGAGGCCCTCCGCGACATCCTGGTCGACTTCTTCCCCACCACCGCGGGCGTCCGCATCGACCACGCCTGGTCCGGTGTCCTCGGCGTCCCCCGCGACTGGTGCGCCACCGTCGCCCTCGACCGCACCACGGGCCTCGGCTGGGCCGGCGGCTACGTAGGCTCCGGCGTGGCCACCACCAACCTCGCGGCCCGCACCCTCCGCGACCTGATCCAACAGGACTCCGGCCAGTCGGGCCCCACGGACCTGACCACCCTCCCCTGGGTCAACCACAAGGTCCGCAAATGGGAACCGGAACCCTTCCGCTGGCTCGGCGTCCACAGCATGTACGCGGCCTACCGCACGGCCGACCGCGAGGAATCCACCACCTCCGCCCCGGAAAGCCACCCCATAGCGCGCGTGGCCAACCGCGTCTCGGGCCGCTGATCGCGAGATACCGCCGGCCGATTCGACGGCCGATTCGACGGCCGATCCCGCACTGACCTGCCCAACGCGCGGGATCGGTCCGGAGCTGGTCCCCTGGAAGGAGGGGGTTGTCGTTATTCCAGTACCCGTCGGCACGCCAGAACCCGGGGAGCGAGATGAGCACCTATCGAGTCGCGCAGGTGGCCGCCGCGGGCGGGCCCTTCGAGATCACCGAGCGCGAGACAGCACGGCCGGGCCCGGGCCACGTACGGATCGCCGTGGACGCGTGCGGGATCTGCCACAGCGACGCCATGTTCGTCGACGGCCTGCTGCCGGGCGTCCGGTTTCCGCTGGTTCCCGGGCATGAGATCGCCGGGCGCATCGACGAGCTGGGCGCGGGGACGGAGAACGCCTGGCAGGTGGGCGACCGGGTCGCGGTGGGCTGGTTCGGTGGCAGCTGCCACCACTGCACGCCCTGCAGACAGGGCGACTTCATGGTGTGCGACAACCTGAAGGTCCCCGGTTGGACCTACGACGGCGGCTTCGCCGAGTCGACGATCGCCCCCGCCGACGCCCTGGCCCGGATCCCCGACGCCCTGGCGGCGACCGACGCGGGACCCATGGCCTGCGCGGGGGTCACCACGTACAACGGACTGCGCCGCAGCTCCGCCCGGCCCGGCGACCTGGTCGCCGTACTCGGCATCGGCGGCCTGGGGCATCTGGGGGTGCGCTACGCGGTCGCCATGGGCTTCGAGACCGTGGCCATCGCCCGCGGGGCCGACAAGGCCGATTTCGCCAAGCAGCTCGGCGCCCACCACTACATCGACAGCACGGCGGACACCACCGTCGCCGAGGCGCTCCAGTCGCTCGGCGGCGCCAAGGTCGTCCTGGCCACCGCGGCCAACTCCGACGCCATCACGGCGACCGTGGAGGGCCTGTCCCACCGCGGCGAACTGGTGGTCATCGGCGCGTCCGCCGAACCGCTGGGAATCACCCCGGCCCAGCTGCTCATGCGCGGCAAGATCATCCGCGGCCACCCGTCCGGCACCGCGCAGGACGTGCAGGACACCATGGCGTTCAGCGCCCTGCACGGCATCCGCCCGATGACCGAGACGGTCCCGCTGGACAGCGCCACCGAGGCATACCAACGCATGCTCTCCGGCGCCGCCCGCTTCCGCATGGTGCTCACCCCGCACTGAGTCCGGCGGGGGTCAGGCAGGTGAGGGGCGGCCGGCCCACACGGCCGGCTACCAGTCGACCGGCAGCTCGTGGAGGCCCTTGAGCATCGCCTCTGTCTTCCAGCGCAGCTCGCCGTCGGACACGGTCAGTTTCAGCGCGGGCATGCGGTCCAACAGAGTTCCGAGTGCGACTTCGAGCTCCAGCCGTGCCAACCGCGCTCCGACGCAGAAGTGCGCGCCGTGCCCGAAGATCAGGTGCGGGGCCTCCGGCACTCGGTCCAGAACGAGCGTCTCGGCGTCGCGGAAGACCGCCGGATCCCGGTTGGCCGCCGACAGGTCGACCAGTACCGGTTCCCCCGCGCGGACGAGGACTCCACCGACTTCGACGTCCTCCGTCGCGTACCGGGGGAAGCCGAGGCCGTTGGGCATCGGTACGTACCGCAGCATCTCCTCGACTGCCGCCGGGATGTCCGAAGGGTGCTCACGCAATCGCGACAGCCACTCGGGACGACGCAACAGCAGATAGCAGAAGTTGGGGATCTGGTTGTAGGTGGTGACGAACCCCCCGGTGAGCAGCTCGACGGCGAGCTTGACCACCTCGTCGTAGGAGAGCCGCCCCTCGTCGTGCGCGCGCACGAGGCAGGTGAGCAAGTCATCTCTCGGCTCACGGCGGCGCAACTCCACCAGATCGGTCAGGTAGGCGAAATACGCTCCCGATTCGGAGGCGAGCTCCTCTGTGTCCACGACGTGGGCCAGCATGACTTCGAGCCACTTCCGGATGCGATGGCGATCCTCTACCGGGACGCCGAGCAGATCGCAGATCATGGCGATCGAGAGCGGGAAGGCGAAGTCCTGCACGAGGTCGCCCGGTGGTCCCGACTCCTGCAACCGGTCCAACAGCCCCTCTGCGACCTCGCGCACCTGGACCCGCATCTGGTCGATACGGCGCGCGCTGAAGTGCCGGGCCACCACACCGCGCAGCCGGAGGTGCTCGGGCCCGTCGGTGGAGAGCAGCCCGTCGCCGCCCGGTGCGAGTGCCCTCATCCGGGGCTGGTCCCGTTCCACTCCGGCGGCCAGACTGAACCGTGGGTCGGAGAGGACGAACCGCGCGTCGGCGTACCGGGTGACCAGCCAGGCGTCCTCTCCATAGGGCAGCCGGACCTTCGGCGGCGGCCCGGTCCGCAGTTCGGTGTAGAGCGGTGAGAGCTCCAGGGGCTCAGCGGACGTGAACGGATACGGGAGCGGCTCCGGTTGTGTGCTCATCAGGGTTTCCATCCTTCCCATGGGGTCCTACGGGGATGACGACGTGGGTCGGGGGTGGCCCCGTCTCGTCGTTATGGGCGGTGAACGTTCTGCCGTCGTCGCGGCAGACGAACTGCATGACGTGCCGGCCCGCGGCTGCCGCGCGGATAAGGCCACCGGTGGTGGCCCAGACACCGGAGATATAGAAGTTCTCCAGGCCCGGGAGGGTCGGCCCGTACTTCTTGACGGCCTTTTCCATTGCTTCGCCGCCCTCCACGAACGGCTGCCAGCCGAGAACGGTCCCGTCGTAGTTCCCGGTGTAACGGACCTGGGTGAGCGGGGTCGACAGGTCCCGCACCGCGACGGAATCCCTCAGTCCGGTGAACCGCCGGTCCAGGAAGCGCAGCAGCGCATCGCGCACCTGGTGCTTGGCGTCGTAGTACGCCCGCCCGCGCCGCACTGGCAGGGTGTGCAGTTCTTTTCCGCCACGGCTGCGGGTGTGCTGTTCAGGGCCGGCGCTCAGCGCGCGCCAGGGATCGATGTCGCTGAAGTAGGTGGCGTAGATGACGGTCGTCCGCTGCGGCGACAGCTCCGGGTAGTGCTGGCTGCGGAACTGGACGTTGATGCTCGGATGGCGGATGCCCACGAACTGAGCTGCCTCCTCTTCGGTCAGCAGATAGGTCGTGCACGGATCGCCTTCGGGAAAGGGGTGCCGCAGCCCGAGGAAGAGGGCGACGTAGCCGGGGAAGACCATGCCTGGCTCGTCGATGACCGTGGTGTAGAGCCGCCGGTACTCGTCGTTGAGGTAGCGGCCTCCCAGGAGCTTCATCGTGGTGGCGTGCCCGTCGCACGCCGAGACCACGATGTCGGAGCGGAACTCCTGCCCATCGGTGAGCCGTACGCCCACAGCCCGGTCGCCCTCGACGAGGATCTCCTCCACCTTCGCGTTGTACGTGACCTCGCCGCCGAGCCGCAGATAGCGCTGCTCGATCGAGGTCGCCAGCCCGAGTGACCCGCCCTCCGGCACCCCGGCCGAGAGATTGGCATGCGCGGCCAGCTGGAAGTAGAACGGCAGTACAGGAAAGGCGGAATGCTTCTCGTAGAGGACGAAATTGAACGCCTCACGCAGCAGCGGGTCACTGAACTCCGCGGAATAGTCGGTCATGAGGGTACTGATCGACTTACGGATGACGTTGAAGTAGGGGACGAAGGATGCCAGCATGCGCCAGCGCTCGGCGTGCCCCATCAACCCGACCGGTTTGAGGAAGGGATACGAGGCCAGGCACTTACGGAATTTCCGTAACCCCGAGCAGAATTGGCGAATCAGCTTGGCGTCGGCCGGAGAGATCTCCAGCAGATGGGCTTCGAGCCGGTCGGGGTCGGAGTAGAAATAGACCGCTCTGCCGTCCCGCCCGCGCACGATGTTGAAGACGTCGAAATGGCGCATCTGCTTGCCTTGGAGCGCGCCGAGCTCCAGCCAGATCTGGTGCATCTCATTGCCGGGCCCGTTGCCGAGCAGCCAGCTGACGCAGCAGTCGAAGGTGAAGTCTCCGCGGTCCCACGCGGTGCAGCAGCCGCCCGGGGTTTCGTGCATCTCGAAGATCTGGGTCCGGTAGCCGTTCATCTGCGCGTAGCAGCCGGTGGACAGCCCGCCCAGACCGGCCCCGATGATGATCATCGTCTCCCGGTCGCGGCCCTTTCGCGGCATCGTCACGCCCCTCCTCACGTCATGCTCTTGTCGAGCTGGGGCAGCGGGCCCAGCTTCCCGGGGTGCCACGCCTCGCCGTCCGTGCTCTCCCACGCCCTGAACTCCAGGCCCAACTCCTCGCAGATGTACTGGGTCACGAATCGACCGCCGACGGCCACACGAATCAAGCTGCCGCCTGTGAACCACTGACCTGCCAGGGAGAAGCCGTCGAGTCCCGGCAGCCGCAGACGGTCTTCGTTGATCAACCCCTGCAGCAGGCTGTCGGCGTCGGTGAAGGACTTCCAGGCGATGATGCTGCCGTGCAGATTGCCCGTGTAGCGCTCGGTGGTCACGGGGGTGGCGACGTCAACGACCTCGATGCGGTCGGCGATCCCCGGATGGCACCGCTCAAGGAATTCCCGGACGAACTCCCCGACCTCTCGTTTGCGCTCCCAGTACTTCCTGCGGTCGGTGCGGCGCAGCGTCTTCCAGGAGGCGTAGTCGCTGAAGTAGTTGCAGTAGATCACCGACTTGCCGGCCGGTGCGACCTCCCCGGAGTAGCGGGAGCGCAGCTGCACCACCAGGCTGTTCTGCATGACTCCTGGCAGCCGGGCGCTGTCGGCCTCGGAGAGGAGATGGGTCGTGCTGTGGGGGACGTCCGGCTCGACGTCCCCCTTGTAGCCGACGAACACCGACACCACGCCCGGGTGGACCACCTCAGACGTGTCCAGCACCAGCTTGAAGAGCTCCTTGACCTTGGGGCTGGAGTAGCGGCCGTCCAGCAAGCGCTCCATGGTCGCGGCGCCGTCGCAGGCCGACACGATGTGGTCGGCGTAATGCCGCTCGCCGTTGCGTAGCTCCACGCCGACAGCGCGGTCGTCCTCGATCAGGATCCGTTCCACCCGGGCGCGATAGTCGATCCGGCCGCCGAGGGCGGTGTAGCGCTCCTCGATCGAGCGGGCCAGACCCAGCGACCCGCCTTGCGGGAACCCGGCGTTGGACCGGCGGGCCCCTGCCATGTGCAAGAGAAAGGGCAACAGCGGGAAGTCGTGGTCCTGGTAGAAGATGAACGGCAGCGCGCGGCGCAGCAGCGGGTCCTGGAAGCGTGCGGCGAAGGATGCCATGGAGGTCCCGACGGTGCGCTGGAGCAGTTCCTGCACAGGCAGCGTCTTCCGCAGGGCCGCCGTCCTCTCTTCCGCCGTCTGCAAGGGCGCGGGCTTCAGGGACGGCTCAAGATTGACGTCGGCGAACCGCCGGAGATCACGGCAGAACGAGCGGATCACCGGCGCGTCCACCGGTGAGAGACGCAGCAGGTGCCGCTCCAGTCGGTCGGGATCGTTGTAGAAGGCCACCGAGCGGCCGTCTTCGCCGGCGACCGTGTTGAACATGTCGAAGTTCTGGACGGTCTTTCCGTTGAGGGCGCCCAGCTCGCGCCAGATCTGGTTGGCGTTGTTGCCGGGGGCGGTGCCGGTCAGCCATTCGATGCAGTAGTCGAAGATGTAGCCGTCGCGAGACCACGATGTGCAGCAGCCCCCGGGCAGGACGTGTTTCTCGAAGATGCGGGTTTCCATGCCGCTCATCTGGCCGTAACAGCCGGTGGACAGCCCGCCGAGACCTGCTCCGACGATGATGACGCGCGGTGCGGACCCGGAGAGGCGTTCTCGGGCACTCCACTGCGCCCTGGCACTACGCCCCATGTGGGGCTCCT
This sequence comes from Streptomyces scopuliridis RB72, assembly GCF_000718095.1. Lineage (GTDB taxonomy): Bacteria > Actinomycetota > Actinomycetes > Streptomycetales > Streptomycetaceae > Streptomyces > Streptomyces scopuliridis. Next base: position 64,067 of record NZ_JOEI01000017.1, read on the forward strand.
TCCATCGCGGGGGAGCGCGTCAGGACACCGCGCACCAGCTGGGCGTTGTGCTCGATACGTCCTGGGTCGAGCATGTCGGCGTGGACGCCGGCGCCGCGGAGCACCTCGTTACGGGTGGTCGAGGCACCGTGCCAGCTCCCGCTCTCGCCCGCGGCGTAGAAGGCGGCCTTCTGTTCGTCGGAGATAACGGCAACAAGTGCGTCCACCGTCCCGAGGTTGGGGGTGCGGCCGCAGAAGTCGAGGTAGTCCTTGGCCTGGTCGAGGGTCTCCTGAGCGACGGTGTCGGACCCGGTGTGCTTGTGCAGGTGCTCACGGAGCTCCCGCCCGAAGGCCTCAAGGTGCTCGGCGCCCGGGGTGTAGGAGGCCTGGTTGCGGTAGGAGTCGACGATGACGACATCGCTCACCTCCCGCCCGCGCCGTTCGAGTTCCTTGGCGACCTCGAAGGCGAGGTTGCCGCCGAGGGAGTAGCCGAGCAGCGCGCAGGCCCCCTCGGGCCGGAGCGAGCCGATCAGGTCGGCATAGCGGGCGACCTTGTCGTCCCCGGCGACGTAGTTGAACGCCACGAGCTCGCACTCCGGCAGGTGCTCGGCGAACCGCCGGTAGATCAGGCCGTGTCCGCCTGCGGGCGGGAAGCAGAAGACCGTTGGTCCCGCCCCGCGGTTGAAGCGGAGGTACGGCTGAGAGCCCGGCAGGCGGCCGGTGATGATGTGCTCGACCGTCCTCGCCATCCCGTGCAGCGTCGTGACCTTGAAGAGCTGGCTGACCGGGATGCTGATGTTGAACTCGCTCTGCAGTCCGTGGATCAGCTCGATCAGCTTGATCGAGCTGCCGCCGATCTCGAAGAAGTCGTGCTGGAGACTGACCTCTTCCACACCGAGCAAGGTCGCCCAGTGGTCGGCCATCCGCGTCTCGTAGATCGTCACCGGAGGCTCGTATGCTTCCTGGCCGGCCGCGAATCGCGGCTCGGGCAGTGCGGCGACGTCGACCTTGCCGCTGGGAGTGAGAGGCAGTTCCCGCAGTTCGGTGAAGGAGGCGGGAATGAGATACGTCGGCAGGTGCTCGCCGAGGAATCGACGTAGCTCTCGCCAGTCGAGCGTCGCACGTGGTCCTGCGACGCCGTACGCGCAGAGCGTTTTGTTGCCGCGACCGTCCGGCCGGGCGACGACGACCGCCTGGGCGAGGTCGGGCCATTGGGCCAGCTGCGCTTCGATCTCACCGACCTCCACCCGATGGCCACTCACCTTGACCTGGGAGTCGGCGCGGCCGAGAAGCTGGACCCGGCCGACGGCGTCCCAGCGGGCCAGGTCTCCGGTCCGGTAGAGGCGTACGGGTGCTGCGCCGCCGTCACCACCGAGGGTGCGGCTGATGAAGCGCTCGGCGGTGTGCTCGGGTTCGGAGAGGTAACCAGTGGTGACCCCGGTGCCGCCGATCCACAGCTCGCCCGAGACGCCCGGCGGTACCGGTTCGCCGTACTGGTCGAGGATGTATACCTCGGTGCCGGGGAACGGTCGTCCGATCGGCACCATGCGGCCCGGTTCCAGATCGTCGGTCGGACCTTCGAAGTAGGTGCTGTCGATGGTGGCCTCGGTGAGGCCGTAGGAGTTGACCAGACGGGTGTCCGGGCCGCAGAGGACGCGCAGCCGGTCGTACTCCTCGACCTTCCAGGTGTCCGAGCCGACGACCAGCAGGCGCATGAAGTCGAGGCGGGCATCGCCGCGCTCACAGTGGGCCATCAGGCCGCGGACGACGGAGGGCACGAACTCGGCGCAGTCGACGCGTTCGGCGCGCATCGTCTCGTACAGCCGAGCCGTGTTGAACAGCAGCTCGCGGCCGATCAGCACCAGGGTCCCGCCCGAGCACAGGGCACGGACCAGGTCGCCGGTGAAGACGTCGAACGACGGGCTCGCCAGCTGCAGATGGACGCGGACATCGGTGTCGAGGCGGTACTCCGCACGCCAGGCAAGGTTGGCGGACGCGATGTTGCGATGGCTGACCCGCACAGCCTTGGGACGGCCGGTGGACCCTGAGGTGTAGATGACATAGGCCGGGCCGTCCATGTCAACCCTCGGCTCGGTCGCCTCGGGCGGTTCAGTCGCCGTGTCGGACAGCTCCGCCAGGGTGAGCACGCCCGGGTGCGCGGCGAAGCGCTCGCGGCCGGGGCCGTCGACGACGACGTGCGCGGCCTCGGCGTGGGCGACCATGTATGCCAGCCGGTCGGCCGGGTTGTCGGGATCGAGCGGCAGATACGCGCCGCCCGCCCTGAGGACCGCGAGCAGCGTGACGATCAGCTCGGTCGACTTCTCCATGCAGACGGCGACCACCGAACCGTCGCGGACGCCCAGCTCCCGAAACCGCCGCGCGCGGGTGCGGCTTCGGTGTTCGAGCTCGGCGTAGGTCATGCGCCGAGTCGCACCGTGCTCGGTGGGGACGCGGACGGCGGTCGCCTCGGGATGCGCGGAGGCGACTCTGCTGATCAGCTCGTGCACCGGCACGTCGGGATCAACGACCTGGCGTGCGGCGCCGCTCCAGTCGCCGAGAATCCGCCGGCGTTCCCGGGCGCCCAGCAGCTCCAGTCGGTCGGCCGGGGAGGTGGCGGGCACGCGCGTCAGGGCGTCGAGGAGGGAGACGTAGTGCGCGGACAACCGCCGCATCGTCTCAGGGAGGAAGAGGTCGGTGTTGTACTTGAAGACGCAGTGGAATCGCTGGTCCGCCTCGTCCTCGTACACCGACAGCGTGAGGTCGAACTGGCCCTCCTCCTCGGGCAGCTCGATGTACTCCAGACGGTATCCGTGGTTCTCGGTGGCCACCTTGTGGGTGAGCAGGATGAACATGGCCTGAAAGACCGCGGACCGGCTCGGGTCGTGCTGGAGGCCCAGCTCCTCCACGAGCAGCACGAACGGGTACTCCTGGTTGTCCAGGCCGCCGAGCACGGCGTCGCGGACGCGGGCGAGGAGCTGCTCCACCGACGGCTCGTCGCCCAGGTTCACGTGAAGCGGCAGCGGGTTGACGAAGTAGCCGTAGACGGAGGCGAACTCCTCCTGGGTGCGGCCCATCACCGGGCTGCCGACGACGATGTCGTCCTGCCCGGAGTAGCGGTGGAGCAGGACGTAGTAGGCGCTGAGCAGCACCATGAAGACGGTCACGTTGTGCTCGCGGGCCACATCGTGGACGCGGGCGCTGAGCTCGGTGTCGAGCACGAAGAACTCGGACGCGCCGTTGTGCGTCTGGACAGCTGGGCGGGGCTTGTCGGTGGGCAGGTCCAACACCGGGACATCGGCCGGCAGATGGGCCTTCCAGTAGTCGAGCATTCTGCGCGCCTCGGGCCCGGCGAGGAACTGGTTCTGCCAGTTGAGGAAGTCGAGGTAGCGCGCGGGGACGGGCGGCAGCTGGGCGGCGCGGCCCTGGCGCAGCGCCTCGTAGACCGCGAGCAGCTCCTTGATGAAGGTGAAGGTCGAGATCGCGTCGGAGACGATGTGGTGGACGGCCTTCATCAGCACCCAGCGGTCGGGGGCGCGCTGGAAGAGCCGCAGCCGGACCAGCGGATCGCGCTCAAGATCGTACGGCTTGCGGTATTCGCGCACGATCATCGAGTGGACGACATCCCACTCCACGCCCTGGACGTCGAAGTGGGCGACATCCTGCCGCAGAGCGGCGTCGGCGGCGGGAGCGACCTTCTGCACCGGCTGCCCGCCCTCGTGGGTGAAGTTGGCGCGGAGGCTCGGGTGGCGCTCGATCAAAACGCGGAAGGCATCGAACATCAGCTCGGGGTCGAGCTCCACGCGCACCTCGACCGCTCCGCCGATGTTGTAGGCGAAACCGTCGGGGTTGAGCTGCTTGAGGAACCACAGCGCCTTCTGGTTCTGGGTCAGCGGGTGCCGTCCCTCGTCGTGGAACAGCTCGACCGCAGCGCCGGCGGCGGATTCGCCTCCGTCGGCCGTCACCAGCTCCGCCAGTCCCTCGTACAGCTGGTCGATCAGTTCGGTGACCGAGGCACCACTGAGCAGCGTGACGACGGGCAGGGCGAGGCCCAGATCGGCGTAGACGCGGGAGCGCAGCTCCATCGCGAGAAGCGAGTCCAGGCCGAGCGCGCCCAGGGCGGAGTCGAGGTCGATCTGCTCGGCCCCCACCCGCAGCACGCTTGCGACCACCGCCGAGAAGCGCTCGGTCAGCAAGGCTCGACGGGGCGCGTCGCCCGCGTCGCGGAACGAGTCGAGGAAGCTGCTCTGTTCCACCGCCGAGGCGGTCGGACCGCCCACGGCGGCGGCCAGCTCGCGCACCAGCGGTGGCGGGGATACGTACCAGGCGAGGAAGACCGGCCAGTCGACGACGGTGGCGACGAGCAGTTGCGCGCGATCCTGTCCGATGACGCGTTCCAGCACGGCCATCCCTGCCTCGGGCGACAGCGAGCTCATGCCGCGGCTGCCGCGGTAGTGCTCGATGAGCCCGAGTTCCTCGATCATGCCGGTCGCCCAGGGGCCCCAGTCGAGGCTGAGGCCGGGCAGGCCGCGGGCGCGGCGATGGTGCGCCAGCGCGTCCAGGAACGCGTTCCCCGCGGCGTAGTTGGTCTGCCCGGCGGTCGTCAGCAAGGAGGCGATCGACGAGAAGAGCACGAAATGGTCGAGTGGTTCGTCACTGAGGTGCCGGTGAAGGAGGTACGCGCCGAGAACCTTGGGGTCGTGGACGGCCTCGAACGCCTCCCCGTCCATCTCGGGCAGGAGAGTGTCACGGACCTGGCCGGCCAGATGGAAGACGCCACGGATCCGCGGCGATTCGAGCCGCCGGTACTCCGCCAGCCAGGCTGTCAGGCTCGCCTCGTCGCAGATGTCGAGGGGCGCCAACATGGGCTGGGCGCCGAGTGTCTCCAGCTCCTTGACGAATCGGATGGCCCGGCCGGCAGCCGAATCGGCAGCGACCTCGCGCCACCGCCCTCGGTCGGGCAGCCGGGTCCTGCCGACGAGAATCAGACGCCGTGCGCCCCAAGCGACGAGGGCGCGGCAGAGCAGCCGGCCGAGCGCCCCGAAGGCGCCGGTCACCAGATAGGCTCCGTCAGCGCGCAGCCGCAGCGGCAGCGGACGGGTAAGGCCGGCGGCCGGCATGAGCCGGCTGGTGTAGCGACGGCCGCCGCGCAGCGCGATCTCGTCCTCGTCGTCAGCCGCGCCGTGGGCAGCCATCACCTCCCGCAGCAGCGCCTGGGCTTCTGCCGTGCGGGCGGCGCCGTCACGGCCGGTGGCGGGATCGAGATCGATCAGTTTCCCGCGGTGGGCGGTGAGCTCCTGCTGCCACAGCACACGCCCGATACCCCAGGCCGGAGCTGACAGCGGCTCGACCGGATCTCTGGTCGCGACGGCCTGGCTGCCCCGGGTGACGATGTGCAGTCTGACGCCCGGCAGCGCGGATCGCAGCGTCTGGGCCAGAGCGATCAGGGCGTAGCCCCCGACGCCGGAAAGCTCGCGCAGTTCGTCGGCGGTCGACACCGCGTCGACCGCGGGCAGATCAAGGTTCCACAAGTGCACGACGTGGTCGTACGGGCGGGCGCCGTCGGCGCGCAGTTCGGCGAAGAGGCGGTCCAGGTCGGCGGCCGAGCCCGGTCGGACCGTCGACTCCCGCAGGTCGTCGGCGATGCGGTAGGCGGTCCCTGGGCGCACCAGATGGCAGTCTCCGCCGCGGGTGGCGATCAGTGCCGCGAGCTCGTCGGCCACACCTTGGGCGTCGGCGAGGACCAGGCAGTGGGGCACGGCCGTCGCGCTCGGCGCGGCGGTCTCTGTCGGGTACGGCGTGTCGATCCAGGAGACGTCCGCCAGCCAGGAGTCCACGGTGCTCAGGCTGACGGTGGCGGAGGCCTTCTCGACATCGGCGGCCCGGAATCCGCTGACACGGCCGAGGGATGCGCCGTCGTCTCCGTATACGGCGATGTCGCCCGTGACTTCACCGTCCCTCTGGCGGGTGACGGTGGCGTGCGCCCACAGTGGACGGTCGCCGACGGCGGCCATCCGCACCTCGTCGATCGACAGCGGCAGCCGAATGCCCCCCACGCTCCCTGTCGTGTCTTCCGCTTGCAGGAGCTGCGGGGTCAACAACGTCTGGAAGCAGGCGTCGAGCAGGACCGGGTGCATGTGATGGTGGGCAGCGTCCGCTTCGATCGGCTCCGTCGGACGGATCCGGGCCAGCGCCTCGTCGGGGCCGATCCACACTTCTTCGATGCCCTGGAACGCGGGGCCGTAGTGGTAGCCGAGCGCCGCCAGGGCGGCATAGCAGTCAGCGCCGTCGAGGTGGCGCAGGCTGCGCGCGCGCACCGGGTCGGCATCGAGCCGGTCCATGCCGGGAGCGTGCTGCCCGGAACGGACGATGCCGCGCGCGTGCACGGCCGGCTCCCGGACATCACCGGTCGGCACCGTGGCGACGGTGAACGCGGCGTTGACCGCGGAGAAGGAGAGCTGCACGGTCGTGGTGTCGCCGCCAGCCCCGTCGACAGCGTTTTCACCGTCTGCTCCCGCCGACAGGAAGAGCGCCTTGCGCAGCTCGATGTCGGCGAACACGGCCTCGCCGCCGGTCATCGCGCGCACCGCCTGTGCCGCCATCTCGACATAGCCCGCCGCCGGGAACAACGCGCTGCCCTGGATGCGGTGATCGCGCAGATAGGGCAGAGCCTCGACGTCCAGCTTGGCCTCCCAGGCCGGTTCCGCCGTGGCCAGACGACGGCCCAGCAGCGGGTGCTCGCGTCGACCGAGCCGGATCTGCTCGACGGACTTCGGCTCCGTCCAGTACCGGTCCCGCTTCCAGGGATAACGAGGCAGCGTCACCGGCCTGCCCCGCGGGTGCAGCACCTCCCAGGCGATATCGACACCGACGTTGTGAAGAGCCGCGAGGGAGAGGACGAACTGAAGTCGCTCGTCCTCCTGGCGACGGATCGAGGGGATACTGCGTCCCTCGGCGCCTTTGGCGGTCAGGCATTCATCAATCGAATGCCCCAGAACGGGGTGTGGGCCGATCTCCAGGAAGAGGCGGTGGCCGTCGTCGACGAGGCGGTCGACGGCGTCGTGGAAGCGAACGCTGTCGCGCACGTTGCTCCACCAGTAGTCCGCGTTCAGCTCGGAGCCGTCGGCCGGCCCGCGGGCCGCCGCCTCCCGGCCTCCGGTCAGATAAAGCGGCACCTGTGCGGCGCTGGGCTTCAGCCCGGCGAGTGAGGACAGCAACTCGTCCTTGATCGGGTCCATCCGGGGGCTGTGGTAAGGCACCCGCACAGCGAGGAATTTGGCGAAGACCTCTTCCGCCTGGAATTGATCGGCGAGCTCCGCGAGCGCCTCCTCGTCTCCAGCGAGGGTGATCGCCGTCGGGCTGTTGACGGCGGCCACCGACACACGGTCGGCATACGGCCGCACGCGCCGCTGGGCTTCGTCCTCCGAGAGGCTCACGGCCAGCATCGAGCCGGTGTCCACGAGCTTCTGCTGGAGGCGGCTGCGGTGGACGACGACCGTGACCGCCTGCCGCAGGGTGTACACGCCCGCCTCATAGAACGCCGCGGCCTCGCCGGTGCTGTGGCCGACGATGGCGTCCGGACGGACGCCGCGGCTGCGCCACAAGGCCGCGAGACCGACCTGGACAGCGAAGTTGGCCGGCTGCGCCAGCCAGGTCTCGCTCATCTGCGATTTCACTTCGTCGGCGAACAGCTCCTCCACCAGCGACCAGCCGGCGAGTTCTTGGATCTCGCGGTCGCAGCGCTCGACCGCCGCGCGGAAGACCGGCTCGGTCGCGAACAACTGCCGCCCCATTCCCCACCACTGCGGCCCCATGCCGGTGAAGACCCAGACCAGCCGCCGCTGCCGGTCCTCGCGCCGCTGGCCGAGCACGACATGAGGATGCGTTTCGCCACGCAGATAAGCGTCGAGGGCCTCTTGCAGCGACGCACGCGAGTCGTAGACGATCGACAACCGCGATTCGAGGTGCTGCCGACGGCGTGCCAGGGTGTAGCCGATGTCGATCAGCGACACGGCCCGACCACGAGCACGTGCGGACAGCTCCTCGCGGATGCCCGCGGCGACTTCCGGCAGGAGCGCCGGGTCGCGCGTGGTCAGCGGAAGGATCGAATATCCGGGTACGGCGGAGTCCGCGTCCCGCACTGCCGCCTCCGCGCCCTGCGCGGCGCCATAGCGCGTCGGCGCGGCTTCGAGCAGAACGTGCGCGTTGGTACCGCCGAAGCCGAAGGAGTTGACTCCGGCGCGCGCGGGCCCGTCGTGCTCCGGCCAGTCGACCGCCCGGGTCGGGATCTCGTAGGGCAGCGCGTCGAGGTCGATCGCGGGATTGAGCCGGTCGAGGTTGATGTGGGGCGGGATCTTGCGGTGCTTCAGGCAGAGAGCGGTCTTGATCAACCCGGCGATACCGGCTGCTGATTCCGTGTGCCCGATGTTGGTCTTGACGGAGCCGACGTAGCAGGCAGCGCCGGGTTTCCTCCCGATCGACAACGCCCGCCCCAACGCGGCTGCCTCGATCGGATCGCCGACCGGGGTCGAAGTGCCGTGGGCCTCGACGTACTGCAGGCTGCCGGGCTCGATGCCCGCGCCGGCGCAGACCCGCTCGATCAGGGCGACTTGGGCGTCGGCGTTCGGCACGGTGATGCCGCCCGTGCGGCCGTCCTGATTGACGCCGCTGCCGATGATCACCGCATGGATCGGATCGCCGTCGCGCAGGGCGTCGTCCAGGCGTTTGAGCGCGACCAAGCCGACGCCTTCGGCACGAACGTAACCGTCTGCCGATGCGTCAAAGGCGCGGGAGCGGCCGTCCGGCGAGAGGAAGCCGCCCTTGGTCTCCGCGATGGTGTACTGGGGCGCCATGTGCAGCAGCGTGCCCCCGGCGAGGGCGAGGCTCGTCTCGCCACGGTTCAGGCTCTGGCAGGCCAGGTCAACCGCCACCAGCGAGGAGCTGCACGCCGTATCGAGGGAGACACTGGGGCCGCGGAAGTCGAAGCAGTAGGAGACGCGGTTCGACACCATCGTCATCATCGTTCCGGTCGCGGTGTGGGCGGCCAGCGTCTCGAACCCCAGGTCGGCGAATTGCAGGATCTTGTAGTCGAGCGTGAACGCGCCGACGAAGACACCGACGTCGTGCCCCGCCAGCTCGGCCGGCTTCTGCCCGCCGTCCTCCAGCGCCTCCCAAGCCACCTCCAGCACCTTGCGCTGCTGCGGGTCCATGTGCGCGGCCTCGCGAGGGCTGATGCCGAAGAAAGCCGGGTCGAACTCGTCAAAGCCGTCGATGTAGCCACCGCGTCCGCCGACCAGCCGGCCGGGCTTGGTCTTGTCCCGGCTCCCGAGGGTCGTGATGTCGTACCGGTCCCCCGGCGTCATCGTGATGCAGTCCCTGCCGTCGAGCAGGTTCTGCCAGAACGTCCGGTAGTCAGAGGCGCCACCGGGCAGCCGGCAGCCGATTCCGATAATCGCGATCTTGTCGCGGGAGACGACGTTGCGTGGGGCCGACATGGCCGAATCCTTGAGTTGTCGTGACGTGGCGGTATGCGTAAACGGGCAGCGCTATGGCCTGACCGTGGCGAAGGCCGACCACTGCCAGGCGGGCAGGGCGTGGGAGGTGGTGCGTCGTTAGGTGGTGGGACTTCTCCATGCCTGGAGATGGCTGGCGAAGACGGCCTCGGTGCTCGGGAAGGAAGCGGGGTCATGCAAACCCACTGCGACCGGTTTTCGGCCTGGATACCAGGTGTAGCTGCGGAACACTCGGTCCCAGACAGTCAGATCGGAGCCGAAGTGGCCGGCCTCTGAGAGATTCGTGCTGTGATGCAGACGATGCTGTTCCGGGCCGGCGAACACGTAGTTGAGCCTGCCGATGCGCACGTCGATGTTCGCGTGGGTGAAATAGCCCTGGGTGACGACGAAGAGGCCGATCACGAAGACGCTTTCCCGTGAAAATCCGAGCAGGCTCAGCGACAACTGCACCCCGCCCTGCGACAGCAGGACGTCCAGGACGTGGTTGACGCCGTTGTTGGCGACGTTGACCTTCTCCGGCACGTGGTGGACGCCGTGCAGCCGCCACAGCCAGGGGTTGGTATGGCACCACCGGTGCACCAGATAGCTGGCCAGCGAGCCCACCAGCAGCGCCAGCGGGATCTCCGCCGCCAGGGGCAGCGCCGGCTCGGCCGGGGACACGACGGCGACGAGTGCCGCCACCAGTAGTTGCGCGGTGATGGCGCCGAGGGCGGTCAGCAGGAAATAGACGCCGTACCAGCCCCATTCACGGCGGTCAGGGTGCCAGGCGCGGTCATAGGGGATCACCCGCTCCAGGATCAGCAGATAGGCGATGACCCCGAACTGGAAGCCGAAGGTCGCCAATCCGGGATCGAGGCCGTGGTGCAGAGCCACTGCAGCCACGACGACCGTCGCCAGAAGCAGCAGGGGATAGGCCGTACGACGCATCCACACGACGACCGCTCCCTCTCTCCAAGTCCCGGTGTTCCACGCTTCGTAACCGCCCCACACGACATTCCGTAACGCCATGACGACTAAAAGTGATGAAGCGACATTCGTAAGGAGCGCGCGAGGTCTCGTGACCGTTTTCGAGATCGTGAAGCGAATGCCGGATGATCACGCCCACTCTTTCGGGAGGGCGGAGTGTGCTCCCGGCGGCTGGATCCTGACCATGCGCCGTCAAGAGCGGTACGTGGCTGTTCACTTTCACAAAACGGGCGTCCTGGTCTACGGGTGGGACACCAACGCCACCATGACCGCACCTTCCCGCGGTCGGTCGAGCCGGCAAAGGAAGGCCAGGCCGAGGAGCAAAACCCCCCTGACCTGGCCTTCGCCGGAGCCCCCTGTCGGATTCGAACCGACGACCTACGCATTACAAGTGCGTTGCTCTGGCCAACTGAGCTAAGGAGGCGTGCCCGAGCAGTGTAACCGGCTTCGATCACCACCCCGCCCAGGAATTTCGTTCGGGCAGGACTACTGACAGATCAGTAATGGACAGGTACCGTCACCTCAAGTTCACCCAGGTGGACTAGACCCATCCTTCGCCCCCCGGCGGAGGACCCACTCCTTTACTCGGATCGTCCGGCACGTTCCTGCCGGTGAGGGGACACATCGCCATGGCAACTGTCTCGTTCGACAAGGCAACCCGCGTATACCCGGGTTCCACCAAGCCCGCTGTCGACCAGCTGGAGATCGAGATCGAGGATGGCGAGTTCCTCGTCCTCGTCGGTCCGTCCGGCTGCGGCAAGTCGACCTCCCTGCGCATGCTCGCGGGTCTTGAGGACGTCAACGGCGGCGCCATCCGGATCGGTGACCGCGATGTCACGCATCTGCCGCCGAAGGACCGGGACATCGCCATGGTGTTCCAGAACTACGCGCTGTACCCGCACATGTCCGTCGCCGACAACATGGGCTTCGCGCTCAAGATCGCCGGTGTGAACAAGGCGGAGATCCGCAAGAAGGTCGAAGAGGCCGCGAAGATCCTCGACCTCAGCGAGTACCTCGACCGCAAGCCGAAGGCGCTCTCCGGTGGCCAGCGGCAGCGTGTCGCGATGGGGCGCGCCATCGTGCGTGAGCCGCAGGTGTTCCTCATGGACGAGCCGCTGTCGAACCTCGACGCCAAGCTCCGTGTCTCGACCCGTACGCAGATCGCGTCGCTCCAGCGCCGCCTCGGCATCACGACCGTGTACGTGACCCACGACCAGGTCGAGGCCATGACCATGGGCGACCGGGTGGCGGTTCTCAAGGACGGTCTGCTCCAGCAGGTCGACTCGCCGCGCAACATGTACGACCGCCCCAACAACCTCTTCGTCGCCGGCTTCATCGGCTCCCCGGCCATGAACCTGGTCGAGGTGCCGATCACCGACGGTGGTGTGAAGTTCGGCAACAGCGTCGTACCGGTCTCCCGTGACGCGCTCGCCGCCGCCGCGGACAAGGGTGACAAGACCGTCACGGTCGGTGTCCGTCCCGAGCACTTCGACCTCGCGGAGGAGAGCGGCGCCGGTGGCGCGCTGTCCAAGGACGCTCCGGCCGGTCTGGCCGTGACCGTCAACGTCGTCGAGGAGCTGGGTGCCGACGGTTACGTCTACGGCACCGCCGACCTCGGCAGCGAGAAGAAGGACCTCGTGGTCCGCGTCAACGGCCGCGCCGTACCGGACAAGGGCGCCAAGCTGCACGTCGTCCCGCGCGCCGGTGAGACGCACGTCTTCTCGACCTCGACCGGTGAGCGGCTGACCGACTGACCGGGGCAGACAGGCCGGGCGGCTGACGCGCCCGCAGGGGCCTCCCGCCCGAATTCGTCCGCACGGCCCCGCACTCCGGTGCGGGGCCGTACGCGTGTGTCGACAAATACCCCGGCAGACAGGCCATTTCGGACAGGTCACGTCAACACCCGATTCGAAAAGTCCGGTCGAACCATCCCTCGCACGAGTGACTAAATGTCGCCAAATCATCACTGACCGCTACGCTCGCCTGCGTGACCCACACAGCCCGCCGTATCGGCCGAACTCTCGCTCTCGTACTGCCCGTCGTCCTGGTGCTCTCCGGGACCCTCGCGGTCGCCCGTGTTCCGTGGGCGGCCAGCAACACCGAGTCGCAGGTCCTGACCGCCTCTTCGGACACCGCCTCGGTCCGGGCCAAGTCCCGTACGCCCCAGGATATTCTGCGCGACCAGCTCCTCGTGGAGCTTCAGGAGAAGGATCCGGGCATCGCCCTGACGCACCTTCAGCGGCAGGTCGAGGAGCGCCCGTCGCTCGCCAAGCACTGCATGTCGATCGCGCGGGCCCTCGGCCGCGCCGCCGTGGCCTCCTACGGCCCCACGCGCGCGCAGTCCTTCTCGCGTCCCGTGTGCGACACGTCGTTCGCGTTCGGCGTCTCCCAGCAGACCGCGGGGAGCTGACCGCCGGCTCCCTGCCCGGCCCGCCTATCGTTCACGGCATGCATACGTATCCGACGCAGGCCGTGGTTCTCGCGGGCGGCCAGGGGTCGCGGCTGCGCCCGTACACCGATGACCGGCCCAAGCCGATGGTCGAGATCCCCGGAACAGGGACCCCGATCATCGGCCATCAGCTTTCCTGGCTCGCCGCCGAGGGCGTGACCGATGCCGTCATCTCGTGCGGCCATCTCGCCGAAGTCCTCCAGGAATGGCTGGACTCGGCGGATCTTCCGCTGCGTGTCACCACCGTGGTGGAGCCCGAGCCGCTGGGGCGCGGCGGCGGCCTCAAGTACGCCGCCGCGCGTCTGCCCGCCCCCGATCAGCCCTGGTACGCCACCAATGGCGACATCTGGACACGTTTCTCGCTGCGCGACATGGCCGCGTTCCACTCCGAGCGCGACGCGACCGCGACGCTCGCCCTCGCCCGGCCGCGCATCCCGTGGGGAGCCGTCGAGACGGACGAGTTCGGGCATGTCCTCGACTTCATCGAGTCGCCCCCGTCGCCGTATCTGATCAACGCGGGGGTGTACGTGTTCTCCTCGGGCTTCGTCGAGTTGCTGCCCGACCGCGGCGACCACGAGCGGACCACCTTCCCCCGGCTGGCGCGGCAGCGCCGGCTGGCGGGCTTTCCGCTGCCGAACGGGGCGTACTGGCGGGCCATCGACACCGCCAAGGACCTCACCGAGGCGGCCAAGGAGCTCGCTTCCGGCGGCCCGGGGCGTCCCGGGAGCCCTGCGGGGGTCTGACAGCGTCTGAGACCCGCCTCTGAGGCACGACGGGGGGCACGACGGGGGGCACGACGGGGGGCACGACGGGGGGCACGACAGAGGGGCGGCCCCGCCCAGGTGGGGGCCGCCCCTCCGGCGTCTCCGTACGGCGTCAGCCGAGCAGGCCGCCGATCGGGTTGCGGTTGCCGCCGCCCGACGACGAGCCTCCGGTCCCGGATCCCCCGTCGCCGCTGCCGCTGCCGCTGCTGCCGCTTCCGCTGCCTCCGCCGCTGCCGTCGCCCGTACCGCCCGTCGAGGACGGTCCCTGGCTGCTGGACGGCGGCGGGGCCTGCTCCGCCGTCTGCGGGGGCCGCTGGACCGTGCCCTGCGTCTGGCTGGGCTGCTGCGTCCGTCCCGTACCCGTCGTGGCGCCGCCGCTCTCGCGGACCTGCCCGTCACCGCCGGGCGCGGTCTGCGGGGCCGTGGGGCTGCCCGAGCGGGTCGCGGACGGTTCGGATGATGTGCCGCCCTTGGCGCCCCCGCTGTCGGGCGTGCCGGACGCGCTGCCGGCCCCTCCGCCGCGCTTCTGCGGCAGCGGGACGCCCGGCAGCTGGTTGACCGGGTCCACATTGGGTCCCGGCACGGTCACCATCTCGGAGGACCGTACGGCGCCGCCCAGGACCGAGCCGACCAGCAGCGTGAGACCGATGACGACCGTCGCCACGACCGCGCCCCGGCGCAGCACCCTGCGCCGCAGCTCCCAGATCTCCGAGCGCGGCCCGAGCCTGCGCCATGCCTCGCCCGCGAGCCGCCCGTCCACGGAGTAGACCGGGGCGCCCGCGATGATCAGCGGGGACCAGGCGGCGAGGTAGATGATGTCGGGCGCGTCGTACGCCGGGACGGTCCGCCAGCTGACGGTGAGCAGCAGCGCCGCCGAGAGCAGCGCCCCCACAGAGGCGGCGACCCGCTGCCAGAGACCGAGGACCGTCAGTACGCCGACCACGATCTGGAGGAAGGCGACGCTGAGGCCCGCGCCGACGGGGTGGGAGAGCGCGAAGTCGCGCAGCGGCTCCGCGAGGGCCCAGGGGTGCAGGGAATTGAGCCACTTCACCATCGAGCCGCGCTCGCCGCCGTCGAAGTAGACGGGGTCGCAGAGCTTGCCCATGCCGGCGTAGATCGAGATGAAGCCGAGGAAGACGCGGAGCGGGAGCAGCACCACGCCGAGGTTCATCCGGCGGCCGGGGTAGTACGCGTGCCGCACGCCCGCGTCGGCGGCGCGCGCGCCCTCCGCGCCGTGCCGCAGGGAGCGCTCGTCGGGGTCGAGGCCGAGTTCGTACGGCTCCTCGTCGGGCGCGTCGTACGCGGAGTCGTAGCCCGAGTCATAGCGGGAGTGGTAGCGCGAGTCGGTGTCGTAGGCCGTGTCGTACGCGCCGACCGCCTGCCGCATGGGCGGCAGCAGTGGCGTGGCGGCGGTACGGGGGGCACCGGCCGGAGCCGGTACGGTCGCGCGCGAGCCGCCGACGACGGGCGTCGGAACTGTCGTCTCGCCTTCGATATCGATCCGCGGGATGACCTGGGTGGCGCCGCTGTCGTACCCCCTTCCGGGTACTTCTGGCAGGCCGGGCGTCTCGCGGTACGCGCCGCGCGCAGGCAGGGCGGAGGAGTTCCGTACGGCCTGGAGGAGTCCGCTGGCTCCGGGGTCCCCCGGAGCGGACTTTCCGCTCCACACGACGGGCGCCCTGCGGCGCGCTCCCCCACCGCCCCCGCCGCCCCCGCCGCTCATGGCGGGGATACGCGCGGTGTCCGCGGCGCGCGCGGCGCCGGGGCGCTGGGGCGTTGCGAGCTTCACCCGGAAGCTGGCGTGGTTCACGATGACCTGCGCGGGGTCGCAGTCCACTTTGAGCATGCTCAGCGGGGGCTGATCGTCGAACCCGGGCCGGGGCGTTCTGGTGTCCACACTCATCTAACCGAGTGACTTGTGTTTAGGACACTGCCTTGACGCGCGGGAAATGTCCGAGACCCGTCAAGATCACCAAGCCGCCCCGTTCAAGGGCCCCCAGGAGGCCTCAGGACCGGCGGCGCGACGCCTCGTACAGCACCACTCCCGCGGCGACCCCGGCGTTCAGCGACTCGGCGCCGCCCGGCATCGGG
The DNA here is from genome assembly GCF_000718095.1 of Streptomyces scopuliridis RB72. Lineage (GTDB taxonomy): Bacteria > Actinomycetota > Actinomycetes > Streptomycetales > Streptomycetaceae > Streptomyces > Streptomyces scopuliridis. Next base: position 79,825 of record NZ_JOEI01000017.1, read on the forward strand.
ATCCGGACCCGGAAGTCGCAGGTCTCGCCGACCAGCCGGGACAGCCCCTTGCCCTCGCTGCCGACGACGATCACGACGGGACCGCCGAGGGCTTCGAGGTCACCGACCTCCGCCTCGCCGTCCGCCGCGAGGCCGACGACGGTCAGGCCCGCCTTCTGGTACGCCTCCAGCGTGCGGGTCAGGTTGGTGCAGCGGGCGACCGGCGTACGGGCCGCCGTACCGGCCGAGGACTTCCAGGCACCGGCCGTCATCCCGGCGGCGCGCCGCTCCGGTACGACGACGCCGTGTCCGCCGAAGGCGGAGACGGAGCGGACGACCGCGCCGAGGTTGCGCGGGTCGGTGACCCCGTCGAGCGCGACGATCAGCGGGTCCTCGCCGTCGTCGAAGGCCGCGGCGGCGAGGTCGTCGGGGTGGGCGTACTCGTACGGCGGGACCTGGAGGACGAGACCCTGGTGGTTCAGGCCGTTCGTCATCCGGTCCAGCTCGGGCTTGGGGGCCTCCATCAGGTGGATGCCGCCGCGGTCGGCCGCGAGCTGGAGCGCCTCGCGGACACGCTCGTCGTTGTCGATGAACTGCTGTACGTAGAGCATCGACGCGGGCACGCCGTCGCGCAGCGCCTCGAAGACCGGGTTGCGGCCGACGACCATCTCGCTGGTGCCCTTGCCGCCGCGACGTGCCACCTGGCGGCGGGCGGTCTGCTTGGCCTTGGCGTTGGCGGCGCGGTTCTGGACATGGCCCTTGCGCGCGGACGCGGGCGGCGTCGGGCCCCTGCCCTCAAGCCCGCGGCGTCGCTTGCCACCGCTGCCGACCTGCGCGCCCTTCTTGTTGGACGTGCGGCGGTTCCTGCGCTGGCTGTTCCCGGCCATGACCTACCTGTTTCGTTGCCTAAGTGCGTCAGATGTTCTTCAGACGTGGGGATGCGTCAAGTTTTATGTGTCAGCGTACGCAAGTGTGCCGCCCGGACGCCCTCGAAGCCCCCGGGCGGCACATATGCCCAGGTCAGCGCGGTCCGAGCGTCCAGCGCGGGCCCGAAGGACCGTCCTCGATGACGAGTCCGGTCTGCTGGAGCTGGTCCCGGATCGCGTCGGCGGAGGCCCAGTCCTTGCGGCCGCGCGCCGCCTCGCGCTGCTCCAGTACGAGCCGTACGAGCGTGTCCACGACGCCGTGCACGCTTTTAATGGACCCAGTTTCGCCGCGGTCCGCCTCGCCGGCCCAGTGCGGATCGAGCGGGTCCAGACCGAGGACGCCGAGCATGGCCCGTACCTCGGCGAGCCGGGCGACAGCCGCTTCCTTGTCGTCGGCGGCCAGCGCGGAGTTGCCCTGCCGGACGGTGGTGTGGACGATCGCCAGCGCCTGCGGGACACCCAGGTCGTCGTCCATGGCCTCGGCGAAGGCGGGCGGCACCTCATGAGCCGCGGCGACGGCCTTCCCGGCTTTTTCGGTGACCCGCTGGACGAAGCCCTCGATGCGCGCGAAGGCGGACTCCGCCTCGCGCAGGGCCTCCTCGCTGTACTCGATCATCGAGCGGTAGTGCGGGGTGCCGAGGTAGTAGCGCAGCACGATCGGACGCCAGTGCTTGACCATCTCGGAGACCAGCACCGAGTTGCCGAGCGACTTGGACATCTTCTCGCCGCTCATGGTGACCCAGGCGTTGTGCACCCAGTACTTGGCGAACTCGTCGCCATACGCCTTGGCCTGCGCGATCTCGTTCTCGTGGTGCGGGAAGATCAGGTCGATGCCGCCGCCGTGGATGTCGAAGACGGTGCCCAGGTACTTGTGGGCCATCGCCGAGCACTCCAGGTGCCAGCCGGGCCGGCCGCGCCCCCAGGGCGTCTCCCAGGAGGGCTCGCCGGGCTTGGCGGCCTTCCACATGGCGAAATCCCGCTGGTCGCGCTTGCCGGTCTCGCCCTCGCCGGAGGGCTGGCGCAGATCGTCCAGGTCCTGGTTGGACAGCTCCAGATAGCCGGGGAAGGAGCGGACGTCGAAGTAGACGTTGCCGTCGGCCTCGTACGCGTGACCGCGCTCGATCAGGCCGCGCATCATCTCGATCATCTCGGTGATGTGGCCGGTGGCGCGCGGTTCGTAGGTGGGGGGCAGGCAGCCGAGAACGTCGTAGCCCGCGTTGAAGGCGCGCTCGTTCTCGTAGCCGATCGCCCACCACGGCCGGCCCTGGGCGGCGGACTTGGCGATGATCTTGTCGTCGATGTCCGTGACGTTGCGGATGAACGTCACGTCGTAGCCGCGGTACTCGAACCAGCGGCGCATGATGTCGAAGTTCAGTCCCGACCTGATGTGCCCGATGTGCGGGGCGGCCTGCACGGTGGCGCCACACAGGTAGATCGAGACGCAGCCCGGCGTGAGCGGGGTGAAGTCACGGATCTGCCGGGCGCCGGTGTCGTACAGCCGAATAGTCACGCGACAAGGGTAGTGCGCTTGGGGTAGTGCCCCGCGACCCTTTGGGCCACGGGGACACCGAAGCGTGACAATTATGACCTCGACCGGCTCAGACGCGGCCGGCTCAGCCGCGGCCGACGTGCTCAGATACGGCCGACGACCTTGCGCGGGGTGATACGGACGACCACACGCTCGGCGTCGTCGGCGGAGGCCGGGTTGAACTCGGCGTACGGCTTGCCGGTGTACTTGAGCGACAGCTCGTTGATCAGCTCCTGGCCGCCCTCGGTGGTGAGGTCCGCGGTGCCGCGGATCTCCGCGTACGTGTACGGGGCGTTGAAGGGCTGTGCGACAACCGTCACCCGGGGGTCGCGGCGCAGGTTCTGCTCCTTGCGGCGGCCCACCGTCGTCGAGATGAGCACGTCGTTCCCGTCGCGCTTCACCCAGACCGGCGACACCTGCGGGCTGCCGTCGGGCTGGATGGTGGCGATGTTGACGAAGATCGGCTCGTCGAGGAGGTGCTTGAGGTCTTCGGAGAGTTCCGCTGACATGACTGCCTTCCTGATACCTGAGTCCTGATGCCTGGCACATGGGGCGACCGGCGGGGCGGACGCCGGTTCGCGTACCGGTCGATGTTCCCTCAACCCACGCCCGCCGAGCGGTATTTCAGGCCGGTCGACGGCGGGCCGCCGGCTGCGGGCAAGTCAACCGCAGGCCGGGTCAGCCGCCACGTACCACCAGCGCCGTGGCGATCGCGGCCAGCCCCTCGCCCCGGCCCGTGAAGCCGAGCCCGTCGGAGGTGGCGGCGGAGACCGCGACCGGCGCGCCGACCGCCGCGGACAGGACCTTCTGCGCCTCTTCCCTCCGCTTGCCGATCTTCGGCCGTACGCCCACGACCTGTACGGCGACATTGCCGATCGTGAAGCCCCCGGCCCGGACGATCCTCGCGGCCTCCGTGAGGAGGGTGATCCCGGACGCGCCGGACCACTCGGGGCGGCCGGTGCCGAAATGGGCCCCCAGATCGCCGAGGCCGGCGGCGGAGAACAGCGCGTTGCAGGCCGCGTGCGCGACGACGTCCGCGTCGGAGTGACCGGCGAGCCCGGGGCCCTCGCCCTCCCAGAGCAGGCCCGCGCACCACAGCTCGCGGCCTTCCTCGAAGGCGTGGATGTCGGTGCCGATACCGACCTGCGGCAGCGCCACGGCCACCGGCGGCCGAATGTCAGAAGCCATCGTTGGCCCTCCTCCGGGCGAGTACCGCCTCGGCCAGCACCAGATCCAGCGGCCGGGTCACCTTGAACGCCTCCTCGTGTCCCGGTACGACCACCACGGGCGCGCCGAGCCGCTCGACCATACCGGCGCAGTCCGTCGCGCCCTCACCGACCGCCGTCTCGCTCCGATGCGCGCGCTGGAGCGTCTCGCGGTCGAAGCCCTGCGGGGTCTGTACGGCGCGCAGCAGCGCGCGCTCGGGGGTGGCGACGACCGGCTCCGGCTCGCCCTTCTCCCGGGGCTCGACCTGCTTGACGGTGTCCGCGAGCGGCAGCGCGGGCACAACGGCCGGCGCTCCGTCGCGTACGGCCTCGACCACGGCGTCCACGGTGTCGACGGGCACGAGCGGGCGGGCCGCGTCATGGACCAGGACCGTGGTGATGCCGTCGGGCAGGGCCTCGATACCGAGCCGTACCGACTCCTGGCGGGTCTCGCCGCCGGGTACGACGAGATAGTCCGTGCGCTCGGGCAGCGCGTGTTCGTCGAGGAGGTTCTTCACCTCGGGGGCGCCCTCGGGCGGCGCGACCACGACGACGAGCGAGACGGCACGGGACGCGGCCATCGCGCGGACGGCGTGGATCAGCATCGGTGTGCCGCCCAGGGTGCGGAGCGCCTTGGGGGCGCCGGGACCGAGCCGTACGCCCCGGCCTGCGGCGGGGATCACCGCGGCGGTGCGGTGGGGCCTGGCTTCCTCTGACATCGGTTGCACTCCGGCAGGTTTGTTTCCTCGGCCGACATGGGTATGGCCACAGCGTGCCGGGCGCGACGCCTTGACCGGGACCCTTCCGTGACACCGGGTCGAGACGTACCGCGCCGGCCGCGGGGACATGACGCGACGCGATACATGCGTGTTGCGTGCATCACGACAAGTGAATGTGTACGGGGGATGCATACGGAATGTCGGACGGGATGCGGGTATACGGACATGCCGCAGCGCCCGGCGACGCAGCCTTTTCCTCATAGCTGGTCAGCGGGCACCACGGCATTCAGTGCTTCACTGCGTCAAGATATTCAGGACGCGAGGACCTCGTCGAGCAGAGCCTCGGCCTTGTCTTCATTCGTGTTCTCCGCGAGAGCCAGCTCGCTGACAAGAATCTGCCGCGCCTTGGCGAGCATGCGCTTCTCACCCGCGGAGAGTCCGCGCTCACGTTCCCGGCGCCACAGGTCACGCACGACTTCGGCGACCTTGATGACATCGCCGGAGGCGAGCTTCTCGAGATTTGCCTTGTAGCGACGGGACCAGTTCGTCGGCTCCTCTGCGTACGGTGCCCTGAGCACCTCGAAGACCCGGTCCAGCCCGTCCTGACCGACCACATCGCGCACGCCGACGAACTCCGCATTGTCCGCCGGTACACGCACCGTCAAGTCGCCCTGGGCGACCTTGAGCACCAAGTAGGTCTTGTCCACGCCTTTGATCTGGCGAGTTTCGATGGCCTCGATCAGCGCGGCCCCGTGATGGGGATAGACCACGGTGTCGCCAACCTTGAACGTCATGTGACAGGTACCCCTTCCGTGGCTATCCAGGGTAACACGAGAATGGCATCTTCTGAATGGCGTTTTCGCAGGTCAGGGCGCATCTCGGGGCTTGACAACAGCGCCAGGAACGTGCTGCGAGCGGCTTCCGGAACGAGGTATTCGCAGGTCGGAGCGGCTGCACGGGCACCCGGAAACACGCGCGTCACCTGTCGCGGAACGCCTCCCGAAGAGGTCGAACGTCCCGATTTGCCGGATTCCAGGGGTCGGACTTCCTGTACTCCGTTCGGATGTCGGGCACTCGTACGACGGGAAGTGCGACGGAAGTACAGCGGAAGTACGAGGGATTCTGAATTTGATCACCATGGCCTCCCACTGGGTATTCGTAAGGAATGTGTGGCGGCCGGAGAAATTGATCACCGGCATTATGTGAACGGCATGCGAAAGACCGCGATCACGTGGCCGATCCGGGGGGCGATCAGAGGGTGATCCGGGGCGTGATCCGGGGCATGATCCGGGCTGTGATCAGCAGGATGATCCGGTGCGCTCGGCGCGGTAAGGACCGGGCGGAACCGGTAGGGGGCGGGTCGGGTGCGAGGCCGCGACAACGGCTCGGTAACCTGAGGGCCGCTGACGCTCCTTTAGCCCGATCTCAGGTTGGTCAGCTCGTCCTCAGCCCCTCCGTCCGTACGTCCTAGGAGTTGCCGCCGCCGTGAGCCGCAGCCTTCGACGCGGCGCCCTCGCCGCTACCGCCCTCGTGTTCTCGCTCGCCACGCTCTCCGCGTGCGGTGCCGGCAACAACGCGCAGACCCTCGGTGTCAGGCCGGACAACGCCGCCACCTCCGTCGACGCGATCACCATCCAGAACGCGACGGTCGTCACCCAGCCCGAGGCCAACGCGGCGGGTCCAGCGGTCGTCACCGGCACGGTCTTCAACAACGGCGGGATCGCGCAGACCCTTGACTCGGTCACGCTGCCCGGCACCAGCGCGACGGTGAAGCTCTCCCCGGCCAAGGGCTCCGGCCCGGTCACCGTGCCGTCCCACGGCTCCGTCCAGCTCGGTGGCGCGGGCAACGCCTCCGCCGTGATCGAGAACGGCCACGAGGCCACGAAGAACGGCGACGCGCAGCAGGTCGTCTTCACGTTCAGCAGGACCGGCGACGTGGGGCTGCGCGCCTTCGTCTGGCCGGCGAACAGCTTCTTCAAGGACGTCGGCCCGAGCACGTCCCCGACCCCGTCCGGGACGCCCTCGGGATCCTCGTCAGGGACGCCCGCCGCGGGCGCCGAGGGCGAGAGCGGCCGGCCGGGCGGTACGGCGGACACGCCGTCGGACACGCCGTCGGACTCCGCGTCCGCCTCACACTAGGCATGGCTGTGGCGCCCTGTCCGGGATCCGGGCAGGGCGCCACACCACAGCCACGCATGACACATCACGTGAACCCCGCTCCATCCGCGCCCCTCGCACCGCTCGGCCCCAGGGGGCCCCACGGGCTTCGGAGCGCTGCGCCGGACTCCGTCCGGACGGGGTCCGGCGGGGCCGGTTTACGGCTCGAACTTGTAGCCCAGGCCCCGGACCGTCACCAGATACCGCGGGGCACCCGGGTCGGGCTCGATCTTGGCGCGGAGCCGCTTGACGTGGACGTCCAGGGTCTTGGTGTCGCCGACGTAGTCCGCGCCCCACACCCGGTCGATCAGCTGCATCCGGGTCAGCACCCGGCCCGCGTTGCGGAGCAGCATCTCCAGCAGGTCGAACTCCTTCAGCGGCAGGTCGACCTTGCCGCCGGAGACCGTCACGACATGGCGGTCCACGTCCATCCGGACCGGACCAGCCTCCAGAGCGGCCGGGGTCACCTCTTCCGGCTCGCCGCGACGGCGCAGGACCGCGCGGATACGGGCGACCAGCTCCCGCGAGGAGAAGGGCTTGGTGACATAGTCGTCAGCCCCTATCTCCAGGCCGACGACCTTGTCGATCTCGCTGTCCTTGGCGGTCACCATGATCACCGGGACATTGGACTTGCCACGCAGCTGGCGGCAGACCTCGGTGCCCGGCAGGCCGGGCAGCATGAGGTCGAGCAGGACGAGGTCGGCGCCGTTGCGTTCGAACTCGTCGAGCCCCGCGGGCCCCGTGGTCGCGATCGCGACCTCGAAGCCTTCCTTGCGGAGCATGTAGGAAAGGGCGTCGCTGAAGGATTCCTCATCCTCGACGACGAGCACTCGGGTCACGGAAGGACCTCCGGGGCAGGAATCACGGTCGGGGGATCCAGCTCGATGCTGGGGTCAGTGTCATAGCGCCGGTCGTCTTCGTCCGGGCCGGTGGATGTACGGTCCCGTCCGGCGCCCGCCTCGGGCAGCCTCAGGGTGAAGGTGGAGCCCTGGCCTTCGGAGCTCCATACGGTGACCTCCCCGCCGTGCGAGGCGGCCACGTGCTTGACGATGGCGAGGCCGAGCCCCGTACCGCCGGTGGCCCGGGAGCGGGCCGGGTCCACGCGGTAGAAGCGTTCGAAGATCCGCTCGCGGTCCTTCTCGGAGATACCTATGCCCTGATCGGTCACGGCTATCTCAATCAGGTCCCCGCCCGTGGCGGAGACGCGGTGCGCGGCGATACCGACGCGCGTGCGGGCCGGGGAGTAGTTGACAGCGTTCTCGACGAGATTGCCGAGAGCGGCGGCGAGCTGGCCGCGGTTGCCCCATACATGCAGATCGGCCGTACCGCCCGAGGCCATGGTGATCTGCTTGGTGGACGCGGGCTGCCGGGACCGGTCAATGGCCTCGGCGACCAGTTCGTCCACCCGTACGGACTCCGAGTCCTCCAGCGGGTCGTCGTTCTGCACCCGCGAGAGGTCGATGAGTTCCTGTACGAGATTGGTGAGCCGGGTCGCCTCGATCTGCATGCGGCCGGCGAAGCGGGTGACCGCTTCGGGGTCGTCCGAGGCGTCCATCACGGCCTCGGAGAGCAGGGAGAGCGCGCCGGTGGGAGTCTTGAGTTCGTGGCTGACATTCGCCACGAAGTCGCGCCGTACCGCTTCGATACGGCGGGCTTCTGTGAGGTCCTCGACCAGAAGGAGGACGAGGCGGGAGCCGAGCGGGGCGACCCGGGCGGAGACGGCCAGGGCCTCGCCCCGGCCCGTACCGCGCCGGGGGAGATCCAGCTCCACCTGTCTTATCTCGCCGTCGCGCCGGGTGTCGCGCGCCATGTGCAGCATCGGTTCGACAGCGAGCTTGCCGCCCCTGACCAGGCCCAGCGCATACGCCGCCGAGCTGGCCTTGACCACGGAGTCGCTCTCGTCGAGAACGACCGCGGAGGAACGGAGCACGGACAGTACGGTGTCGACGCCCGGGGGCAGTACGGCATCCGTGTGCAGGGACGTACGGGTCGGTCTTGCCTGGTCGCGTTCGCTCCAGCGAAACGCCAGCATGGCGATCACGCCGGTGCACACCCCGGCGATCGCTGCCAATGCGGCGACCGCCGCGTTCACGTCCATGTATCCCAGGTTATGCGCGGCCACGGACACTCTCCCAGCCATCGGGGTGTCTCCTCCGACACTCGTCGCCCAGAGTTCACCGAGGAGAAAGTGCCGGTTCATTTGGGAGGGAGGAGCACGACGCGTAGTGGCCGGAACGTGGGAGCGTGGGGGCACGGCCCCCGGCCCCCGGCCCCGGGCAGGAACGTGAAGAGAGGGACAACCCTATGCGGGACGCGTACCACGAGGAACTGGACTCGATAGGCGAGGACCTGGTCGAAATGGCCCGGCTGGTCGGTTCCGCCATCGGGCGGGCCACCACGGCCATGCTGGACGCGGATCTCAAGCTCGCCGAGAGCGTGATCGCCGCCGATCAGCGGGTCGACGACCTGCAGCACGACCTGGAGGCCAGAGCCATCGCGCTGCTGGCACGACAGCAGCCGGTCGCGACCGATCTGCGGATCGTGGTCACGTCACTGCGGATGAGCGCCGACCTGGAGCGCTCCGGCGACCTGGCGCAGCATGTCGCCAAGCTGGCCAGGCTCCGCTTCCCGGTCTCGCCCGTGCCGCACGATCTGCACGCGACGATCCTGGAGATGGGTCAGCTGGCGCAGCGCCTGATGGCGAAGGCGGCCGAGGTGATCATCACCAAGGATGTCGAGCTGGCGCTCCAGCTGGAGCAGGACGACGACGAGATGGACCTGCTGCACCGCACGCTCTTCCAGCACTTGATGGACGACCGCTGGAAGCACGGCATCGAGACGGCGGTGGACGTGACGCTGCTGGGCCGCTACTACGAGCGGTTCGCGGACCACGCGGTGGCGGTCGCCAAGCGGGTCGTCTTCCTGGTGACGGGCGAGCACGCGGACGAGATCCAGCCGGTGGACACGCCGGTCGAAGGGGCGTAAGCCCTGTCCGACGGGCACGGGGGCGACGTGGAATCGGAGGCGGTGAACGTGGAATCGGCGCCGGGAAGCACTGAGCGGCGCTCGGGACAGAGGAACGGCGCGAAGGAGCGCGCGGCAGCGCCTGCGCGCATGCGCCGTTGATGCGCCCGCCCCTCTGGGCATGCAATGGGCTGGACGAGTAAGTCCGAGCGTCGTCCGCCCCCGGGCAGACGGGACTTCGGACTTACTCGTCCAGGCGCCATCCACGCACGCCTTCGAGGAGGATCCCATGGCCGATTCCCCTACCCACGTCCCCCAGCAGGAAGCCCCCGCGGCCCCTGCCCCAGTGACCCGTCTGCCCGTCCTCGGCGCATGCGGCTGCGGCTCGGGCTGCGGCTGCGGCTGCCAGTCGGGCGGCTCCTGCCAGTGCGGCGGCGGCTGCGGTTAGGCCGAAGGGCCCCGTCCGGCGACGCATCGCGGACAGGGCCCTTTCGCGCGGTGCTCACGCGGAGCGCGCGGGGTGGGCTACTTCTTCTTGCCCTGGTTCTTCACGGCCTCGATCGCGGCGGCCGCCGCGTCCGCGTCCAGGTACGTGCCGCCCGGCGTGACCGGGTGGAAGTCGGCGTCCAGTTCGTAGACGAGCGGGATGCCGGTCGGGATGTTCAGGCCCGCGATGTCGGCGTCCGAGACCCCGTCCAGGTGCTTGACCAGCGCGCGCAGGCTGTTGCCGTGGGCGGCGATCAGGACCGTACGGCCGGTCAGCAGGTCCGGGACGATCGCGTCGTACCAGTACGGCAGCATCCGCTCGACGACGTCCTTGAGGCACTCGGTGCGCGGACGCAGCTCGCTCGGGATCGTGGCGTAGCGCGGGTCGTCGCTCTGCGAGAACTCCGTGCCGTCCTCCAGCGCCGGCGGCGGGGTGTCGTACGAGCGGCGCCACAGCATGAACTGCTCCTCGCCGAACTCGGCGAGCGTCTGGGCCTTGTCCTTGCCCTGGAGCGCACCGTAGTGGCGCTCGTTCAGCCGCCAGGAGCGCTGGACGGGGATCCAGTGGCGGTCCGCGGCCTCCAGCGCGAGCTGCGCGGTGCGGATGGCGCGCTTCTGGAGGGAGGTGTGCAGTACGTCGGGCAGCAGGCCGGCGTCCTTGAGCAGCTCACCGCCGCGGACCGCTTCCTTCTCGCCCTTGTCGGTGAGGTTCACGTCCACCCAGCCGGTGAACAGGTTCTTGGCGTTCCACTCGCTCTCGCCGTGGCGGAGGAGGATCAGCTTGTACGGTGCGTCGGCCATGGGCCAAAGCCTAATGGACCCGCCGAACGGGCTTCGATTGACGTCCGCCGTCAATTGAGTGGCGGTCTTGGAGCCGCGGTACGTAAGTTGCCCTTGGCCGATCGGCCGCTTACCGGGCCGTCCGGCCGCTACCGCTGTTTCCGGGGGGATTCCGCATGTCCTTCGCCACATCGGCCGCCGCGTCGGCCGCCGGTATGAGACGCGCGGTGAGGGAGAGCGTCTCGGGGCTGCCCCGGGAGTTCTGGTGGCTGTGGACCAGCACACTGGTCAACCGGCTGGGCGCCTTCGTCGCTACATTCATGGCGCTCTATCTCACTCTGGACCAGGGCTACTCCGCCTCGTACGCGGGTCTGGTGGCCTCGCTGCACGGGCTCGGCGGGGTCATCTCGTCGCTGGTCGCCGGGGTGATGACCGACCGGCTCGGCCGTCGGCCCACGCTGCTGATCGCGCAGTCGTCCACCGCCGTGTCCGTCGCGCTGCTCGGCTTCATGCGGGAGCCGGTCGCGATCGCGGCCGTGGCGTTCCTGGTCGGCATGACCTCCAACGCGTCGCGCCCCGCCGTGCAGGCGATGATGGCCGACATCGTGAAGCCCGAGGACCGGGTGCGGGCGTTCTCGCTGAACTACTGGGCGATCAACCTGGGGTTCGCGATCTCGTCGGCCGGCGCGGGGTTCGTCGCGCAGTACAGCTATCTCGCCGGGTTCCTGGGCGAGGCCGCGATGACGCTCGTCTGCGCCGTACTCGTCTTCCTGAAACTGCCGGAGTCCCGACCGGAACGGGGGCCGGCCGGGGCTCCGGCGCGCGCCACTGCCGGGAAGAGCGCGGGGGCCGGAGCGGGGACTGGAGCGGGCGCGGCGTCCGAGGCGGAGACCGGGATGGGGACGGTCCTGCGGGACGGCCGCTTCATGAGCGTCGTCACGCTCTCCTTCGTCGTGGCGCTGATCTTCCAGCAGGGTTTCGTCGGGCTGCCGGTGGCGATGGGGGCGGACGGATTCACCAGCGCCGACTACGGCTTCGCCATCGCGGTCAACGGCGTCCTGATCGTGGTCATGCAGATCCCGGTCACCCGCTTCATCCAGCACCGCGACCCGCGCCGGCTGCTGATCGTCTCGTCGGTGCTCGCGGGATACGGCTTCGGTCTGACGGCGTTCGCCGGGTCGATCGCCGTGTACGCGCTGACGGTGTGCGTGTGGACCATGGCCGAGATAGTCAACGCCCCCACCCAGACGAGCCTGGTGGTACGGCTCTCGCCGGTCCATGGCCGGGGGCGCTATCAGGGCATGTACACCATGTCCTGGTCGGTGGCGGCCCTGGTCGCCCCGCTGATGTCCGGCCTTGTGATCGACCGCTTCGGCGCCGCGTGGCTCTGGGGCGCGTGCGCGGTCCTGGGGACGGTGGCGGGCGCGGGGTACTGGCTGCTGATGCGGGGCCTGTCCGATCTGGTAGAGGAGAAGGAAGGGGCAGAAGGGGTGCCGCCGGCGGCGACGGCCGAGGCACCGGTGAAGACGACCGCTCCGGAGGCCGGGATCGCGTAGCCGGTGGCGCTTCGCCCGTCACGCCGTCGCCGTGTCCCCGTACACACTCCGTACGTTGTCCCTCGGCTCCGGCATCGTCCGCCCGGCCGGGCCCTTCGCGAAGGCGCGCAGCACATTCTCGGTCGTGCGGGTGACGAACGCCCCGGTCCGCGCGTCCAGCCCGTGGTTACGTCCGTTCTCCCGCGTCCCGGCCATCAGCCCCTCGACCCAGCGCATCGTCCCGGACGCGAAGACGCCCGCGCCGCTCGGCACGGTGTAGTACGCGGAGTCCGCGTGGCCGGCGCGCCCCTTGCAGACGAGCGGGGAGTGGGCGACGATCTCCAGCCGCGCCGGGGCCGGCTGCCCCGGCGTGACCCGGTCGTACTCCACCCCGACCAGGTGGTCGAAGGACTCGCCCCGCTTCACCCCCGTCCCCGCGAACAGCCAGTGGTCGGCCTGGTGGACGACATAGGGGGCGTCGGTCGGAAAGCCCTCGTACAGGACGCCGGTCAGGGAGGATTCCGGGTCGGCCGCGGGCGGCACCCGGAAGTCGGTGGTCGCCATCTCGGGGTGGGCCTCCAGATAGGGGTCGTCCCGGTAGGCGGTCTTGTAGCAGACCACCGTGCGGACAGCGCCCGTTGAGCCCTTCTCCAGCCTGATCCGGCGGAAGCAGGTGTTGGCGCCGAGGAAGGCCAGATTGGTCCCGGCGTCGCGCGCCCGGGTCACATGCAGGCGCTGCTCCGGGGTCCAGTACTCGTCGTGCCCGAGCGAGACCGCGGCCGTGGCGTCCCGCAGGACGGACGGGGCGAGATGGACGTCCGCCCCCGTGGTGTACGCGAGCGGAATGCCGAGACGCTCCGCGAGGACCACGAGGGCGCGCTCGTAGACCAGGAACTTCTCCGCGCCGCTCTTGTCGTACGGCCGGTCGAAGGAGACGGCGAACGAACGCGTCGCGTACGCGCCGTCGTTGCCCTCGTAAAGGCTGGAGCCGCCCCACAGGTTGTACGCCTGCCAGGTCGCGGGGGCGTGCATCAGCACCGTCCTGCCCGCCGCGCTCGCCGAGCGGACGATCAGCGGGACATAGCGCTGGTGCCCGTTCTCCGCGTCCAGCCGGAGCAGATACGCGCCTTCCGGCCAGCCGTCGGTACGGACCGCGGCGGTACGGTCCCAGTCCGTCCGTACCGTGCGGGTCGCGGCGATCAGCAGCGGGCGGCGCTGGGCATGGCCCGCGATCCGGGCGGAGCGCCAGACCAGCCGCGCCTGGGCCCCGCCGTACCAGCCGATCCGGTACGCCGAGACGCGGAAGCCGGGCGCGGTGGTCGAGACGTACAGCCCGAACTCCTCGCCCGGCAGGACGCTCACCCTGTCCGTATAGCCCTCGACGGCCTCGGGCGGGCCCACCGAGCGGATACGCCAGTCCGGGCTGCCGGGCCGCTTCCGCTCCGCCGCGTCGGCGGCCGAACGGTCCGTACCGCCGGCGCTCGGGTCGGGGGTGGGCGTGCCGCCGGAGACCTCGCCCGCGCCGCCCGTGGAGTCGCAGCCGGCCACCGTGCCCAGCGCCAGACCGGCGGCCCCGCCCGCGGCGGCACCGAGGAAGCGCCTTCGATCCAGCCCGGCCCCGGCCCCGCGCCCGTCTTCACGGTCGCCGTCTTCGGCCTCGCCGTCTTCACCGTCGTCGTCTTCGGCCTCGCCGTCTTCGGCTTCGCCTTCGAGGTGATCGCGGTGCTCTGCGTCGTCGTCCATCGAACCCGTCCCGCGCACGTCAGGCCCACTGTGCTGTCAGAACGATCCTGGGTCGGCGCGGGCCGTCCGGCGACCGCGCGAGGGCCGAACAGGGAGGACGGCGTCAGCGCAGCTCGCGCTGTGCCTCGTACAGATTGCGCGGCCGGATGTCCCCGGGACTGCCGTACGCCTCCAGCCGCGTGTGCAACTCGCCCCGGAAGTCCGGCACATCGATCTGGTCGAACTCCCGCACCTCACTGATCCCGGCCGTCACGCTGTACGGGGCGATCTCGTCGATCTTGATCAGCCCCGCGCGCTCATTGGTGACCGTGACGTTCCAGTGCGCGAACCGCGCCCCGTACAGCGGCCCCGCGATCGCGTCGCCGCCGTGCCGGCCGTCGTTGCTGACCGTGATCTCGGTCCGTACGTTGGCGAAGGGCATCCCCCGGTGCGTGTCGAACGTGCCCATCTCCATCCGCCCGCGCGACCAGACGTTGTAGCTGGACAGCCCCTCGACATTGATGCCGTGCAGCTGCGTGCCCGCCGGCGCCGGGACCGTACGCCGCTCGATCACGAAGTCCTCGATCAGATTGTCGTGCGACCCCTCGCGGCAGTAGTACGGGTGGTGCGAGCCGCGGCCCGCGACCCGGGTACGGCGCAGGGTGCAGGCGGACGCGCCGATCAGTCCGAAGCCGTTGTCGACATGGCGTACGACGACATCCTCGGCCCAGCAGTCGTAGGCGCACTGGAACGCGACCCCGTTGTAGCCCTTGTCGAGGAGGTGCGGGGACTGCGGGGTCTCGACGGCCTCCAGGGTCAGTCCCTCGACTCCCGACCCGGTGAGCGGGGTGACCGAGGTGGTGAACTTCGGGTCCCACTCCGGGCGTATGTCCAGCGGAAGCGGACGTTCCAGGGTGACCTCGCGACCGCGTACGGCGGTGATGCGCACCGGCCACTCGTACGGCATGTACGACGTCAGCTTGGTCATGGCGGCCCAGTCGTACGCCTCGGGGCCGGGGCCGCCGCCCGCCATGTGCTCCAGGAGGGTGTGGTCCGTGTCGTCGGCGAGCTGGAGCAGGACGAACTGGCCGCGCCTGAGCTTCGAGGCGTCCCGGACGGTCACGGACCGGTCGCCCCGCTTGCCCCGGGCGATGGCGGTGAGGGTGCGCCACTCGTCGCGCGCGTTGCCCGTCCAGCCCTCGAAGGGCCAGTTCCGCGCCTTGATGGCGGTGGTGAGCGTGTCCCAACGCTCCTGCGGACAGAGCCAGATGAGGCCGCCGGCCCAGGACCAGCTGGACTTGTCGCCGCCGTAACGGCTGCCGTAGGGGCCGATCACCTCGGTCAGATTCCGGGTCGCGTACAGCTTCGTACGGTCGCTGCCCGCGCCGCGCAGGACGACGCCGCTGTGCGCGATCCGGATCACGTCGTCGATGCGGTAGGTGCCGGGCGGGATGGAGACCGTGCCCCCGCCACGCTCTGCGGCAGCGGCGAGGGCACGGTTGATGGCGGGGGCGTCGTCCACGGATCCGTCGCCCTTGGCGCCGTACGCGCGGACATCGGCCACGACCCGGTAGCGGGGCAGGTTTCGCGCGCCGGCGCGTTGGCCCGCGCGTCCTACGTACGGGATCTGGGGGTGGGTGTACGGCGACTCGGCGAACTCGCGCCAGAGCGCGGACGTCCTCGGCGGCCTGCGCTCACCGGCCGCGGCGGTTCCGGTGAGTCCGGTGAGTCCGGTGGCCATCGATCCGGCCGTGGCGGCGACGGCGATCGCGGTACCGAGCAGCGTCCGTCTGCCGACGGCACGTTGACGCCGGGGCTCCATCGACATGATCCCGCCTCCATGTATGTGAACGACGTTCAGGTCTGCGTCTGGAGGTGAGCATGCCACGGCCCCGGGCGGCCGGGAAGATGTCGAACGCCGAGTCGTTGAGCGGAATTTCGGGCCGGCCGGTCAGGCAGGTCAGGCGGAAGGACCGGAAGGAGCGGAAGGACCGGACGGACCCTGGGTCAGATGGGCGAACGCGTCCAGGTTCCGGGTGGACTCCCCCCGGGACACCCGCCACGCGTACTCCTTGCGGATCGCACCCGCGAACCCCAGCTCCAGCAGGGTGTTGAACGAACCGTCCGCCGCTTCGAGCACCGAGCCGAGCAGCCGGTCGATCTCGTCCTCGGTGACGGCGGCCAGCGGGAGTTTGCCCGTCAGATAGATGTCCCCGAGCCCGTCGACCGCGTAACTCACCCCGTACAGCCTGAGGTTGCGCTCCAGCAGCCAGCGGTGGACGCCCTCGGCGTTCTCGTCGGGGTGCCGGATCACAAAGGCATTGAGGGACAGCGCGTGCCGGCCGACGCGCAGGGAGCAGGTCGTGGAGAGCTTGCGGGTGCCCGGGAGGGTGACGACGTACGAGCCGGGCTCCGGGTTCTCCCACGTCAGCTCGGCGTTCTTCAGCGTCTGCTCGATGACCCGCGCGGCCCGCGCCGCCTGCGTCTGCGAGGCGTCCTGGGAGGTCTGCTGTGCGTCGGCCATGGAGCGAGCGTACGTCAGCGGTGATCGACGCGTGGGCCGGGCGACGGCCGTGGAGGCGGCGTACGCGAGCGGCGCGCTCCGCCGTTCCCGTGCGTCAGCCGTGGTGCGCGCGCCCGTGCCGCCGGTGGTCGTGCACCGCGGCCGTGTAGACCTCCGCCGTCGCCGACGCCGCCGTGTCCCAGCCGAAGGACTGGGCATGGCGCGAGGCCGCCGCGCCCATCCGGTCCACCAGCTCCGGGTGGTCGAGGAACTCGTGCAGCGCCCGCGCGTAGGCCGCCGGTTCATGGCCCCGGACCAGAAAGCCGGTCGCCCCGTCCCGTACCGCCACCGGCAGCCCGCCCACGGCCGCCGCCACCACCGGGGTGCCCGCCGCCTGGGCTTCTATGGCGACCAGGCCGAAGGACTCGCTGTGCGAGGGCATGACCAGCACGGACGCGGCCCGGAACCAGTCCGCCAGCCGGGTCTGGCCCACCGGCGGCCGGAACCGTACGACATCGGCGATCCCGAGCCGCGCGGCGAGCTTCTGGAGCCCTTCCGGCTTGGCCAGACCGCTGCCGCTCGGGCCGCCGACGATCGGCACGACCAGCTTTCCGCGCAGCGACGGATCCCGCTCCAGGAGCACGGCCACGGCGCGCAGCAGCACATCGGGGGCCTTCAGCGGCTGGATACGGCCCGCGAAGAGCGGGATGAAGGCGTCCTGCGGAAGCCCCAGCCGGGCCCGGGCCGCGGCGCGGCCGTCGGCCGGACAGAAACACTCCAGGTTCACCCCGGGGTGGACGACGGCGGCCTTGGCCGGGTCCGCGTCATAGAAGCGGACGAGCTCCGCCGCCTCCTCGTCCGTATTGGCGATCAGCCGGTCGGCGGCGCGCACGACCTGCGTCTCGCCGATGACCCGGGCCGCAGGCTCGGGCCGGTCGCCCTCCGCGAGCGCGGCGTTCTTGACCTTCGCCATGGTGTGCATGGCGTGGACGAGCGGGACGCCCCACCGCTCGGAGGCGAGCCAGCCGACATGGCCGGACAGCCAGTAGTGGGAGTGGACCAGGTCGTAGTAGCCGGGCCGCTGGCCGGCCCATGCCTGCATCACCCCGTGCGTGAAGGCGCAGAGCTGCGCGGGCAGCTCCTCCTTGGCCAGGCCCTCGTACGGGCCGGCGTCCACGTGCCGTACGAGCACACCGGGGGCCAGCTCGACGGCCGGGTCCAGGCCGCCGGTCGTGGCGCGGGTGAAGATCTCCACCTCGATGTCGATGGCGGCCAGCCGCTTCGCCAGCTCGACGATATAGACGTTCATGCCGCCCGCGTCGCCCGTCCCCGGCTGGTGCAGCGGGGAGGTGTGGACGCTGAGCATGGCGATCCGGCGTGGCCGGCGGTGCTGGCCGGGGAGCCTGAGACGGGGTGGTCCCACGAACGTGCCGGCGATACGGGACACGTACTGGCTCACGTCTACGGTCCTCTCGCGCGGAGATTCGGAGCATGGCGAAAGGAGGGTTTGCGACGCCCTCCGAAGGCCCACAACAGCGGAATCCCCTCCCGCATTTCCGTTTTGCCAAATCATTACCGGCGACCGCTCAACCGTTCCCGGCCCCTCGCCGGCCCTGCCGCGCCGCCCGGTGTCGTTACGCTCATTCCCATGGCGCCCGCGACCTCCCGTTCTCCCCGCCCGGTGGGCACGGTGACCCGTGGCACCACCCACCAGAACCGGCTGCGCCGCATGGACCGCTGGATCGCCGCCACGCACGGTCCGGCGCTGCGCCGCTCGGCGGACCCGGTCGTGGTGGATCTGGGGTACGGCGCCGCCCCCTGGACGGCGGTCGAGCTGCTGCGGCGGCTGCGCACGGCGGAGCCGCGTACCGAAGTCGTCGGCGTCGAGATCGATCCGGCCCGGGTCGCCGCCGCGCGCCCGTACGAGCGGGACGGGCTCCGGTTCCGGCACGGCGGCTTCGAGGTCCCGCTGCCCGGGGGCGTACGGCCGGTGCTCATCCGCGCGGCCAATGTGCTGCGGCAGTACGACGAGGACGAGGTCGCCGCGGTCTGGGCGCGGCTGTGCGCCCGGCTCGCGCCCGGCGGACTGCTGGTCGAGGGGACGTGCGACGAGATCGGCCGACGGCATGTGTGGGTGGCGCTCGGTCCCGAGGGGCCGCGGACGGTGACGTTCGCGACCCGGCTCGGCTCGCTGGACCGGCCCTCCGATCTGGCCGAGCGGCTGCCGAAGGCGCTGATCCACCGCAATGTGCCGGGCGAGCCGGTCCACGCGTTCCTGCGCGATTTCGACCGGGCGTGGGCCGCGGCGGCCCCGTACGCCTCGCTGGGCGCGCGGCAGCGGTGGATCAGGGCCGTACGGGATCTGGCGGCCGACTGGCCGCTCGTGGACGATCCGCGCAGGCGGCGGCAGGGCGAGGTGACGGTGAACTGGTCGGCGCTCGCGCCCGGTTCGGGCACGGGTGACGGACGGGGCGGCGCGGACAGCGCGGATGACGGACGGGGCGGCGCGGGCAGCGCGGGTGACGGACGGGGCAGCGCGGGCAGCGCGGGTGACGGACGGGGCAGCGCGGGCTGACCCCGGGAACGCGAACGGCTGCCCGTTCGTCCTCACCGGGGCGGGTGCTTCCTGTGAGATGCCCTGGTCCCTCTGTCCCTTTGACCGAGGGCATGACACGATCGCGGCGTCGGAAGCGGTTGCTGACGGTTCGTCAGATTCGCGCGTGTCATGTCGTGTGGTGGGTTGGCTCGGAGGGGGAGCTTGGTGAACCGACGTCGTAGTGCCGCTGCCGCGATCACCGTGGTCTGCGCGCTCGCCGTACTGGCGTCGCCGGTCATGATGAACGGGGCGTACGCGGCCCCCGGCCCGGACCCCAGCCCCGCATCGTCCGCGTCGGCCGTCGCCCCGCCCCCGGTCGAACTCCCGCCCGGCGCCGCGTCGTCGCCCGCCCCCGGCTCGACCACCGGCCCGGGCAAGAAGTCCCTCGAAGACATCCGCAAGGAGATCGAGGCCCTCTACCAGAAGGCCGCGTCCGCCACCGACGCGTACAACCTCGCCGAGGAAGAGACCAAGAAGCAGTCGGCCGAGGTCATCGAGCTGGCCGAGGACATCGTCAGCGGCCAGCTGCGGATCGACGAGCTGAAGAAGCGCGCGGGCGCCGCCGCCCGCGCGCAGTACAGGGGCGGCGGGCTGCCGCCCGAGGCGCAGCTCGTCCTCGTCGACGATCCGCGGCTCTTCCTGGACGCGGTCGGACGTATACAGCAGGGCCAGAAGGCCACCCACGATCTCATCGCCGAACTCTCCCGGGCGCAGGAAGACCTGAAGACGTACACCGCCGACGCGTCCACGCAGTGGCAGCGGCTGGAGGCCGGCCGGGTCAAGAAGGAGAAGGCGAAGAAGGAGATCACGAAGCAGATCGCCGCCGCCGAGAAGCTCGAAGCCGGCCTGGAGAAGGAAGAGCGGGCGCGGCTGGCGCGGCTGGAGAGCGACGCGGCGCTGAAGGCGCAGACGGCCTGGCTCGGCTCCGGAGCGCTGAAGGACATCAACCGCTCGTCGAGCGAGCGGGGCAAGAAGGCGATCGCGTTCGCGACGGAGCAGATCGGCAAGCCGTACGTCTGGGGCGCGGAGGGACCGTCCTCGTACGACTGCTCCGGGCTCACCTCCCAGGCGTGGGCGGCGGCCGGGCGGCCCATCCCGCGCACCTCGCAGGAGCAGTGGCGGCTGCTGCCGAGGATCGACATCAAGGACATGCGCCCCGGCGACCTGATCATTTACCACCAGGACGCGAGCCATGTCGGGATGTACATCGGGGACGGCGCGATCGTGCACGCGCCCCGGCCGGGGCGGAACGTGACGCTGGCGGGTGCGGGATCGATGCGGATCCTCGGGGTCGTACGCCCGGACAAATAGGGGCGATCCAGGCCAACCGTTCCCGTACGGACACACACCGGCCCTCACGCCTCGGCGGTGAGCCCGGAGCAGCCGTACGTGATGTTTGTCATGGCCGCTGGGCGCCCGATCGCGCCGGATGCGTGACAGGAAGCGGCATATGACGCTGGCTCTTCATCCGTACGCCATTCCGCTGGGGCGGCGGCTAACGCTATGGTCCCCGTCTGGTGAGGCGTCGATCGTCGCCCCACCCGCGCCCTCGGGGGGAGGGAAAGGAATCCCAGACCGATGCCCGTACCCGTACCCGTTCCGCGGCAGCGCACAGGTTCAGCAGTGGAGAGGCAGCCCGCCGCGGAGACCGCCAACGGCGGCGACCTCGTCCTCCTGGTCATCGAGGACGACCCGGCGGGCATCTTCTCCGCTCCCGAGCTGCCGGAGGGGACCGGCACGCGCCTGCGTATCCGTACCGCCCGCAACCTCACCGAGGCCGAGCGGCTGCTCACCGACGACATCCACTGCATCCTGGTGGACCTGGCCCTTCCCGGGACGAAGGACAGCGACGAGCTGGCCCCGCTGAAGCACGTCCTGCGGCTCGCACCGCGCCATGCCGTCCTCGCGCTGGCGGCGGAGGGTGACGCCGAGCGCGCCGCCGCGGCGGTACGGGTCGGCGCCCAGGACTATCTGTTCCGCGACGAGCTGGACAGCCGGCTGCTGAGCCGCGCCATCCGGTACGCCGTCGAGCGCAAGCGGGCGGATGTCGCGCAGCGCCAGCTGACCGAGTCCCGGCTGCGCGCGCAGGAGAACGCCCGGCTGGAGCGCGGACTGCTGCCCACTCCCCTGCTCCAGGGCTCGGACCTGAGCTTCGCGGCCCGCTACCGGCCCGGCCGCTCCAGGGCCCTGCTGGGCGGGGACTTCTACGACACGGTCCGTACGCCGGACGGCACGGTGCACGCGATGATCGGCGACGTCTGCGGCCATGGCCCCGATGAGGCGGCGCTCGGCGTGGAGCTGCGGATCGCGTGGCGCGCGCTGACGCTGGCGGGGCTCTGCGGCGACCAGTTGCTCTCCACGCTTCAGGAGGTCCTGGAGCACGAGCGGGAGAGCGAGGAGATCTTCGCGACGCTCTGCACGGTCGACATCGCGCCCGACGGCCGGCGGGCGGGCCTGTGCCTGGCGGGCCATCCGTCACCGCTGATCACCCGCCGGGGGCGGGCGGCGCAACTGCTCCCGAACGAGGAGGGCGGCCCGGCCCTCGGGCTGCTGCCGCGCGCACGCTGGCCACGCCGACAGGTCGAACTGGGCGGATCGTGGAGTCTGATGATGTACACCGACGGGCTGATCGAGGGCCGGATCGGCCCGGGCGCCACGCAGCGTCTCGGCCAGGAGGGCATGGTCGAGATGATCAACCGCCAGCTGGCCGAGGGCCTGACCGGCGACGACCTGCTGGAGGCGGCGGTAGCCCGGGCACGCGAACTGAACGGCGGGGAGCTGACCGACGACGTGGCGGTACTGCTGCTGGGCCGGAGCGGCTCTGCCGGCTCTGTCGGCTCTGTCTAGCGCCCGCCGTTGTAGGGCCCGTAAGGACCGTCACTGCTGGAACCGCCGCCCCGGCGCCCGCCGCCGCCACCGGAGATCGCGTGGATGGCCGGCCGTACGTCGACCATGAAGACGATCGTGGCGACAAGCCCGGCGATCTGCAGGAACAGCATCGGTACGAAGAGGTTCACGGCGACCGTGACCCCGAGAATGATCAGCCAGAACTTCTTCGTCTGCTTGTCCGCCGCGCGATAGGCGTCCTCACGAGCCGTGGCGGAGAGGAACAGCGCGATGATGGCCAGGACGAGCATGGCCAGATTGAGCAGCCAGAGAAGAGTGCCGAATCCTTCGAGCAACATGCGGAGCACCGCCTAAGGGGTGGAGGAGACGTCGCGGCCCGTACGCCAAGGTACCTGCATAACGGGCCGGACACCCCCGAGGTGCCCGGCCCGCCTCCGTCGCGGGTGTGCGGTTCGCGGTCGGTTACTTGCCGGCCGGCGGGGTGGTCTTCTTCGCCGTCACCTTGCGCGGGGTGGTCTTCTTCGCGGCGGCGGTCTTGGGCTCGGCCTTCGGCGCGGGCTTGACGGCGGACTTGAACGCGGGCTTGCCCACAGGCTTTACGGCGCCCCTGGTCTGGGCCTTCGTCTCCGTCTTCGGAGCCGGCTTCGGGGCGGCCTTCCGCACCGGCTCGGGCTCGACGGCGACGGCGATCTCGGTGATCTCGTCCGCGGCCTCACCGCGCCAGGCCCGCACGGTCTGCTCGCCGCGCTCGGCGACCTTCTCGTACGTCTCGCGGGCCTTGACCGCGTACTCCGCGGCGACGCCCACGCTCCGCAGCGCCAGGTCCTGAGCGGTCTCGCCCAGCTTCTTCAGATCGGTGTCGAGCGAGCCGATCACTTCGGTGACCTTGGCCTGAACGGTCGCCTGGGCCTCCTTGGCCTGGACGGAGACCCTCTCCTGCACGGCCTTGGGGTCGGAGTTCCGCACCGCCTCGAACCGGCCGGGGGCCTCGGCCCGCAGCTGCTCGATCAGACCGGGCACCTTCTTGGCCTGCTCGACGGCGATATCGGCGGTGCCGGCCGCGAAGTAGAGGGGCGTCGGGTCGGTGAGGGTCTTACGCAGGTCATCGGTGATGGCCATGACTGTGGTCCTCCCGGATCAGTTTGAGGGTGGGGTGGCAGCACTGCCGTCTGTCGCGCCGGAGGAGCCGGAGGAGCCCCGGGAGCTTCCGGAACCACCGGCGTCCGCACCGGCCTCTCGTTCGGAGGCTTCCGTTTCGGGGGCTTCCGTTTCGGGGGCTTCCGTGTCCTCCGTACTCTCCGCGTCGAGTGCGTTCTCCTTGCGGAACGACTCGTAGATCTGGAGAAGCACCTGCTTCTGCCGCTCGTTTATCGAGGGGTCGGCGAGGATGACGGCACGCGTCTCCAGCTCCTCCCGCTCCCGCTCGTCGAGCATCCCGGCCTGCACATACAGCGTCTCGGCGGAGATCCGCAGCGCCTTGGCCAGCTGCTGCAGAATGTCCGCGCTCGGCTTGCGCAGCCCGCGCTCGATCTGGCTCAGATACGGATTGGACACCCCGGCGGCATCGGCGAGCTGCCGCAGCGACAGCCGCGCGCTGCGCCGCTGCTCGCGCAGATACTCACCGAGATTGCCGACGTTGAGTGATGCCATACGGCCATCCTGCGTCGCCCCGCTAACTATTGCAAGCGCATGCTTGCAAAAGTGTTCCAAGCAACAGTCGACCCTGCGTGAGCCTGAGCACGTGTCCTGTCTCGGCGATGTCCGGGCAGTCTCGGAGATCTCCGGGCATCCGAGGTGGCGTCTCAGTCATCTCCGGGCATTACTGACCTGCGATGGCTTTGAGGTCGTCACCCCGGACGGTGGTTCTTGGCAGCGGGAGTGCTGGACGGGTTGCTATACAGGCCACTTGAGCGGGCGAATGGTTGCAGCGACATCTGGGGGAGGTGTTTACCGGAGGCCGATCAGTGATCCGCAGGCCTTGTGCCGCCCGAGTACGACCACGTCGCCCGCGACGGCAGCGGCACCTGGGTCCAGCAGCGCGACGACCTCCTGGGCAACATCTAGATGCCTGACGTACCGTAAGCCGCGGAGAAGTTTACGCATACGTGCAGTGCGCCTGCCAAGCCGACGGCCGACTAGCTGCGCGCGTGTATCGGGGGAGCACTCATGGCTGTTGTCCGTGCCGCGTTACATGGCATCTCGCGGAGGTCGTTCGTGGCCTGGGCGGCTGTCTCAGTGTGTTCCGCAGGTGGGACCTCCGCCTGCGTGGGAGGCGGTAATGGAGATGCTCGCGGCAGACGGGACTGCCCATCGTGGCCCAAGCCGGATCCGTCACCCGGGTCGCTGGTGTGGCCCGTGCCGTCTTCCGTATTGATGCCTAACTCGCTGGTTCTTTCCGGCGAGTGGCTCTACGGGGCAGATGCAGACCTCGTTGTGTGGTTGCGTGACGCACGCACAGGGCACCTGCGCTGGCGCTACTCGTTGGAGAGGGTCGAAAAGGGCTCGGAGTATTACCCTCAGCTCATCGTCGCGAAGGGGCAAGTCTTCGTCGGCGGTGGGTTCAACGATGTAACCGGTGAGTTGACGGCGCTATGTGCTGCGGATGGGCGTCGCATGTGGCGTCACGCCTTCCCTGAGAGCATCCATGACATTACGCACTTTCGTGACACCGTTGTAGCAGTGACTAGAACGTCCGTGTGCGGAATGTCCGCGGTGGACGGTGAGGTGCTCTGGCAGACCAGGATCGCCCCAGTCAGGATGGGCTGGGAATGGATGGCACCGCATGGAAGCGCCCTGCTGATGAGCAGTCGCAGTGACGGGGTGTTGGCGTTGGAGGGCAGCACCGGGCAGGAGAAGTGGTCCCTTCCCAACCCGGAGCCGACGGACTACACGGAGAACATCGAACACCATGCAGCCGGTGGGTACATCTACGCGATCGGTAGCCGAATGGTCGAAGCACCCATCCCCCAAAGCGACGGCAGCGTAGTAAACGGTTGGAAATCCATCGATGGGGAAGTGCGCACGGTGTCGGCCGCAACGGGCCACAGCCAGTGGACCCGCACTCTGCCGCCCCTTGGGAGTTCCCTGGCGAACGGCAGCTTTCTCTACTTAGTCTCCGGGGATCTGCTGCTGGCCCTGCATAGCCACAGCGGAGCGACAGCGTGGTCCGTGCCTCTGCAGGGGCCGGAAGTGCATCTGATGGTGCACGACGGGCTCCTTCTCGTCATCCTTCCCGTGCCGGACAAGGGCGACCGCTATCCCATCCTCGGACTCGACCCTAAGACCGGCGAAGAACGGTGGCGGTTGGGGATGGAGCACCCGACCCACCCCCCTACTGCCGGCCCCCCGGGAATGGCGCTTCTCACGACCATTCACCAGAGCGCCAAGCTGATCGCGGTCGATACCAGCGTCGGCGAGGTGATCTGGTCCACCCCTGTGAAGAAGGACGTAGCCCTGATCGCCGGAGGCGATCTGGTTTATACCTACGACGGGCACATTGCTGCCTACGACATCTCCACCGGAAACTCACTTTCCGGATGAGTACGCCCACAACGGGGGCCCAAACATCACCAACCGGAAGCGCTGCTCGCCCGAGATTCACCGGAAGAAAGGACCAGCTCCGTCGTGCCACAAACAGAATCCTGGCGGACCCCTAGCACGATCATGTCTACCGCTGCACTGATCATCAGCATCATCGCCCTGGTCCCATCAATCGACTCCGCAATCAGCGGCGACAGCCAGGCGAAGACAGCAAAGACAGAGGCCGAGCGCAAGGGGCTGCTGGAAGTGACGTCAGTGAGCGCGCACTTCACTGACACGCTGAAGGGAACGGAAAGAAGCAGCGATTCCACGAAGAAGGTGACCGGGCTCAGCGGCCCCGTAGTCGACATCGCGGTCCGCAACCGCGGCAGCGGCGCAGCGTTCATCAAGAAGGTAAGCGTGAACGTGACAAGCTCCGAAAGCCTCACAAGCTGTAAGGGCGTGGGCGGGGACCTGCAAACTACAGCGAACTACGCTATTGAGATCCCGCTGTCGAGGAAGCCTCCCTTCACCAAGACGACAGAGGACATCCACTTCGATGTGAAGTCGGGCGAGAACGACCGGTTCACCCTGGCCATCGGCCCGGACTCGCAGGAGGCTGGCCACGCACCGTGGATAGGCGTGGTCACCATCCGACTCCACGACGAAGACGGTAGCGACCTCGACATCGGCCCCATCGCCCTGGTCGACGCTGGCGAGGACCCACACATCCGCCCCACCGGCCTCTCCTGGAAGATCGATAAGCCCGACAGCCCAAGCTGCATGCGCAGCAACGCCCGTGCGGTTGGGGAGGTGATGCAGATCCCTGGCATCTCGCCGTCCAACGAGTTCTCCGCCCTTCACCGCGCGCTGCGCCCGTACCGGTGAGGGCCACATGGGCACGCTGTGATCAGCAGAGCCTGGCGGGGGACTATCACAATTGCGGCTGCCCGGACTTGAGTGAGACCGGACCGTGGCTCCGGTCTCACTCAAGTCCGGGCACCACAGGTCAGCGCATCACCGCGCCCGGACCTTCCTGAGATCGGACAACGTGTCTCGCTGAAGATGAGCCAGTCTTGGTCTATCTGAACTATCTGGTCGCTCGTCTCAGTCAACCTTGACCATCTTTCGATCTGTCTCGCTCTTCTTGACCCACTGCCGCACCGGGGTCCCTACGGTCTTCGTATCGGGTGGGTGGCGAGCGGGGGTGGCTGATGGCTGAGGAGGACTTCTGGCTGGAGTACGTAGACGCCTGCGGCGAGCCGCACGGCGGGCCGCTTGAGGTGATGTGGCCGACCCGATTCGAGGCAGCCGGGCAGGTACGCGGGTTCCCTTCGTACCGGGGGCAGCGGAACTTCCCGGGCTGGTACTGGGCTGCTACAGGTGGTGACCTGGTGGGCTATGAGTCGTGGGTGGAACTCGGGCACCTGATGAGGCTGGACGCCGAGCCGGATGTGGTGGCGGTGGCCTCGCAGCCGTTCCGGCTGTCGTGGCGGTACGGCGACCGGGCCCGGCGGACCCGCCATACACCGGACTACTTCGTACGCCGTCGGGACGGCACCGCTGTGGTGCTGGACGTACGTCCGGACGATCGGATCGAGCCAGATGACGCGGCGAAGTTCGCGGCCACGGCCGCGGCCTGCGCCCGGGTTGGCTGGGGCTTCGAGCGGGTCGGGATACTCGATCCCGTGCTGGCGGCGAATCTGCGCTGGCTATCGGGCTACCGGCACCCGCGGGTGCGGCGCGAGCCGGTCGCCGATGCCCTGCAAGCGGTGTTCGCAGAGCCGCAGGGACTGCTTGCGGGGGCCCGGGAAGTCGGGGATCCGATCGCCACGCTGCCGGTGCTCTTTCACCTGTTGTGGCGCCGAGTGTTAGCCGCTGACCTGGGGGGCGAGTTGCTGGCGGGGGCCACGCGCGTGCACCTCGTTCCTGCGGTGGCGAAGGAGGTGGGCGGGGATGCCGGCGCGTCCGCAGCTGCTGTCGCTGGGTGATCGGGTTCGCTACGACGGGCGCGAGCACACCGTGGCCGCCTTGCACGGCACTTCGGTGCGGCTGGTGGATGACGCCCTGGCCGCCTGTGTGGTGCTGCTGGGGAACTTGCTGGCCTCTGAAGGGTTCACCGTGCTCAGCAGTGCGCCGAGCCGCCCGCCGCTGCCCGATGCGGGGGTCCTGGAGGGGCTGCCCGAAGACGCCGCAGAGCGGGCCGAGTGGTGGCGAAGGCACCTGACCGAACTGCTTACGGGCCGTCCAGACGTCGATGCCCGCACCCCGGTGAAGGCCGAGTACGACCCGGCCGTGAACTCCTTGCGGCAGCGGGAGTTGGCCAAGCTCGCCGAACTACGCGAAGCCGGCGAGGAGGTGGGACTGAGCACGCTGCGCCGGATGCGCTCCCGCTTCGAGCGCGAAGGGATGGCGGGTTTGGTGGACGGTCGGCAGCGCAAGCCCGCCACCGGCACGAGCCGGGCCGATCAGCGGGTGGTCGAGGCCATCGAAAAGATCGTCAGCAGCCGGACCGACGAGCCGACCGTGTCCGCGCAGGTGCTGCGGCGCAAGGTCGAACGCCTGCTGGCTGCCGAGCACGACACGGGAGCGGTTCCGATGCCCTCCAGGGCGACGTTCTACCGCTTGGTGGAGGCAGTCTCGACCGGGCAACATCTGCTGGGCTCGGCCCGCACCCGCCGCTCGCTGGGCAAACAGCCGAAGCGGATGTTCGGGCAGCTGACGACAGCACGACCAGGTGAAGTGATGGAGATCGACACCACGCCACTGGACGTAATGGTCGTCCACGATGACGGGACAGTGGACCGCTGCGAGCTGACCGGACTGGTCGATCTGGCGACGAGGACACTGGCTGCGGTGGTGTTACGGCCCTCGACGAAGGCGGTGGACGCCGCCCTGCTGCTGGCGCGGGCGATGGCGCCCGAGGTGGTGCGGCCGGGCTGGTCGGACGCGTTGCGCATGTCCCGGTCGGTGCTGCCCTATGCCTCGCCGCTGACGCTGGACGAACGGATGGCCAAAGCCGCTGCGAAGCCGGTGATCGTCCCGGAGATGGTGGTCAGTGACCGCGGGAAGGCGTTCGTCTCGGACAACTTCTGTAATGCCTGCCGCCACTTGGGGATCTCATTCCAGCCCGTGCATCCGGACACCCCGACCGACAAGCCGCATATTGAACGGACCTTGGGCTCCGTGGCAACGATGTTCGGCCAGGATTTGCCCGGCTACACCGGCCGGAGTGCCGAGATGCGGGGCAGGGATCCGTCCGCGCGAGCGGTTTGGTCCATCCACGAACTCCAGGAATTGCTCCAGGAATGGGTCGTTTCGACGTGGCAGGTCAGGCCGCATGGCGGGCTGCGGGACCCGTTGATGCCGGATCGCCCGTTGAGTCCGAACGAGAAGTACGCCGCGCTGGTGGCGGCGGCCGGATACGTGCCGGTCGCGCTGAGCCCGGAGGAGTACATCCAGCTCATGCCCCGCGAATGGAGGGTCATCGGTCCCGGAGGGGTGCGGATCAACAACCGTACTTATGATTCCCGCGACCTTGTCCCCTTTAGGCGCCAGCCCTCCGGGGCGGGTCCGGACGGGAGGCTCTGGGAGGTCCACTACGACCCTTATGACATCTCCTGCGTCTGGGTACGCAACCACCGTGGCACGGGCTGGATCACCGCGACCTGGCGTCATCTACGCACTTCGCCCGTCCCAATGGGTGAACTGGTCTTCGACCGGGCCCGCCAGGTGCTGGCCGAACGTGAACGGCGCAAGCCGGACGAGGAAGCGGTCGCCCAGACTGCCGCCGAGCTGCTTGACCGGGCCGCTGACGGTCCCGAAGAACGCCCCGCCCGACGGCGCACGAGCACGGGCCGAGCCGCCGAGCGGCGCGACCGCAAGGTCGTCGGCCGCACCCGTGCCGCCAGCCAGCCAGGCTGGCCTCGTCCCGAAACACCCGCAGCCTCGCAAGCACTTCCGGCCGAACCAGCCCAGGACTCCGATGCCGCCGATGAGGGCGAGGAGTTGGCGAAAGTGGTGCCGCTGGGGATCTTCGACGCTCGCGAGGAGGCGAAAAGATGGTGGTGAGCCCCTCCGGAGAAGACCGCTCTCACTGGCTGGCGGCGGTTCGTGGAGAAGGACCCGAGACCCTTCGACTTGCTTCCCGCCCTCGATGGGAGTCGATGAACGACGAGGAACGCACCGACTACGACGAAGCTCGCATCGACTACCACCCAGAGCTACAAGTGGTACGCACGTCCACAGTTAAGGAAGTCGCTCACCAGGGACGCCTTCTGACCCTGCTCAACCGACGCGAGCACGGAGCTCGCCGCGGCCTGATCATCTCTGGCGACCGCACCACGGGCAAGACCACTGCACTCCGACAGCTCGGGCGCCTTCATGAACTGCGCGTTCGGCAGAGATCCGGCGAAGGCCAACGCATCCCGGTGGTCTATGTCACCGCACCGCCGAAAGGATCGCCCCGGAAGCTCGCCTTGGAGTTTGCCCGCTTCCTCAACATCCCGACCATCACCCCGCGCCACAACACCGCCGACATCACGCATTCCGTCTGTCAGGTGCTGGCAGAGGCCCGCACGGACCTGGTGCTAGTCGACGAGATCCACCTCATGAACTTGGGCACGATTGCCGGAGACGAGCTCTCCGACCATCTGAAGTACTTCACCGCGCACCTGTCGGCCACGTTCATCTATGCCGGCATCGACGTCGAACACTCCGGGCTGTTCACCGGCATCCGCGGCGGCCAGATCGCAGGTCGCCGCACCCTCCTGCACACCGGGCCCTTCCCGCTGGGCCATGAATGGGAAGGGCTGGTCGCGACCATGGAGGGCACCCTTCGCCTGCACAGGCACGCCCCCAACACATTGACCAAGTTGCACAAATACCTCTACCAGCGGACCGGTGGAATGATCGGCAGTCTCTCCCATCTCGTTCGGGCCGCAGCCATCTCCGCGATCCTGGACGGCAGCGAAAGCGTCACCCGGCGACAACTGCACGCCATCCACGTGGATCACGCCAGCGAGAGCGCCTACCGGGCATCCGCATGATCGGGGTCACGGCCCCGGCCGGGCCGGCACGACCACTGCCTCTGACCTCCCCGCCCTTTCCGAATGAGACTGTTCGATCCTATGCAGCACGACTCGCGCTGCTCAACGGAATCCCCCCCGAAGCACGTGCTTCGCCGCTTCTACTCGGCGGAGAGGCCCCTGGACAGGCTGGATCTCCTCGCCGTTCGCAGCGGTCAGACACCGAAATCCCTGAAGAAGGCTCTGCCCGAACTGACCACCGCCACGGCATGGCACCAGCCGGGCTACCCGTTGATCAACCGGACCTGGGCCTGCGACTTCTGCGCGGCCGCACATACCGGAAAGACCACCTGGCGGATCGAAATATGGGGGCTTCAAGACCTCAACCACCTCTGCGTCAAGCACCGCCGCTGGACAGGCATTGGCACCGCCTACGACTCGTACTTTGAGCGAAGCATCGAGATGGCTTCGAGCGGACAGTGCAGCGTGGCGAAGGCGCCCGAGATCGTGGACGCTCAACGCCGCCTCCACCGGCTCTGCCGTCACGGCAGATACCGCAGGATCCTGCCCGCCTACCAGGAATGCTCCACGTTCTGGCGCGACCTGGCCAAACACGGCTACGCAGCAGACCGCACGGAGCGCAGACTCCGCTTGATCCATCCGGACGAGATCAGGCGACACCGGCCATACCCACACGCCGAGGCCGCCGACTTCCCCGACGTCGTCCAGGTCGCCAATCTCTTCGCCTCCCACTACTGGCGAGAACAAGGCCTCGGAAGCCAAGGAGAGGTTCAGCACTTCCGCAGAGAGTTCGACAGGCGACTCCCCGCGGAGCGGCAACTAAGAACAACCGCCATCCCATGGCTCCAAGAAGAGATCGTGCGGCTTGCCCAGCGTGTCGACGAGGCCGTCCGGCAACGGGAGGCCAGCGTCGACGGGCTCATAAACATCCACCCGCCCGACCAGTTCCCTCCCCTTCTCATCCGAAGGATCTTGAAGCGTTCCCCAGCACACGCACGGTGAACTGCCCCTGCCCTCACCTCTCGGACTGATCACTTCTCGACGATCAGCGGCAGCGGGAACATGACCGAGAGCCTCGGCCGGATCTTTGCTGCCTTGCCCGAGTAGTCCACATCCCACCGCTCACCTCGCGGTTCGAACCCCGCCCCTCCATCGCCTGCTTCCACTTGAGACGTGTCCATAGGTGTCGTCTCTGCGGGACATCTGTCGTGCGGTTGCGGTCATGCCGCTGATGCAGTGCTAGGCGATCCGGGAACACAAGATGGTCATCGCTGGACCGCTGCCGACAGAGACAAGGAACCTTTGTTGGCGCGCTGACCCGCCGCTCACGTGCGCCAGGCAACCGGTGTGCAGGCTGCATCCGCAGCCCGAGTACCCTCCCCCTGACCAAGCTCGCGATACTCAGACGAGTACGTGTGCCAGTGACCTGCCTGAGGGGGCTGCGTGGTGAAGGCATGGATGATCCGGGCTGGGGCCGACGGCGAACGTGAGGACGCCTCAATCAGTGAAAGTCTAACTATCGCTGGCTGGCCCGAGGTCGGTGACCTCACCCACTGCTCATCCTGGGACGACCTCCGCACAGAGATCGACAAGGCTTACCCGCGCGAAAACCCGCGGGTCCTGAGCAACTGGCAAGGCCAATTGTGGCGATTCCGTTCCGTTCTAACTCCTGGCGACATCATCGTGCTCCCGCTGAAGGCCGGCAGCGTTGCGATCGGGTACCTCACCGGCGACTACCAATACCGGGCGGACTCGCCACCCGGGCTGCGCCACGTACGCACCGTCACCTGGAGCCGTACCGACGTGCCACGCTCCGAATTTCGTGCGGACCTGCGTGCCACGCTCGGCTCGCTCCTCACTGTGAGCGAGCTGCGCCGTCTCGACGCAGCGTCCCGGCTCGCTGCCCTTGCCGATGGCAGCCCGGACCCGGGAAACCCCGACGCCCCCAAGCACTTGAGGCTCCTGGAAGGCCCGGCCGCCCTGGCCGAGAAGGTGGCTGAGGCAGCCAAGGGCCGCCCCGTAGAACTTGCCGTACGCGACTTCCTAAGCATCTGGGACGTCGTGAGCCGCTCGTCCAAGGCCATCGCCACCATCCGGCGTGATCTGGCTGAGTTCGGCCTCTCGACCGTCCCGCCGTTTACCGAGGTCCCGATCGACCACACCATCCGTGTCATCCCCATCGGGCAGGCCCCGGAAGCCGAGCGGCAGCTCCTGGGGCAAGAGACGGGCGCCCTCGAACTGGAAACCGTAGAACCTGACGATCCAGGACCTGAACTCCTCGACGTTCCCGACGAGGACACAGCAACCGACGCTGAGACGGCGACCGGCGCTGAGGAGGAAGGGGATGAAGACGAGCCGCAGGCTCCGCGAACAGTCCCGGTGGTGGTGACGGTGGGCCGGCTTCCCTCGGCCCGCAGTCACCTGACGTCGGTCCGTCTGTCCGACCCACTGAACCTCGCCATAGAGCTTATGTCCGAGCACTCCTTCGATCAGCTACCCGTTCTCGACGATGACGGTCACCTGCGCGGCTCCATCACCTGGCGGGAAATCGGCGCGACGAACCGCCCCACGAACGCGCTCGTCAAGGATGCTGCCGTTCTGAAGGTCCGGTCAGTACGCACTGACGACCCTCTGGTGGACTGCCTGGTCAACGTCGCGGACCACGGCTGCGTGTTCGTCGTCAACCCGGACGGAACCCTGTCGGGCATCGTGACAGGGCACGATCTAGCCCACCGATTCGAACAGGAACTACGGCCCTACGCACTCCTGGAGGAACTGGAACGCCGGCTGCGCCGCGCCCTTATCCTCGCCCTGCGCCGGATCAAGGAGACGACCGGCGAGTACGGCCTGCCGGGCGACCCGACCAAGATCCAGAAACTCGCCACGAAGGGGATGAACTTCAGCGATTACGTGCAGTTGTTGAACCGTTCCGATGTGTGGGAGGCAACGGGCTGGCAGTTCCCTCAGACGCGCTTTACTGAGCGCTTGGACCGAGTCAGAACGATCCGCAACAAGACGATGCACTTTCACGAGATGGATGACGACCGCGCCAGCGCGGTCGAAGAAATCCGTGTCGCCCTGCAGATGCTCAAGACGGTTCAACCGCAGGCCTGACCGCCACGGAGCTCGCCATCCACCGCGACAGCGGAGCAACAGGTTGGGCAGGAAATCGGGACATGACTCAGCAAGGATCCAACCCGTGATAGTTAACCCTGGGGCCGGCGAGGGCGATTCAGTGCCGCGCTCGAACGTCGAGGCAGGCTTGGCCGAACCCCTCGCACACGAGGTGAACTTCCCGCCGGTACAGAACGGCGTCGACTACCTCCTCAGCGTCGTAGACCACCTCACCGCAGAGGAGCAGCCCCGCCCACGGGACTTGAAATATGCGGTCTTGCATCTCCAGGGGGCAGCCGAGGTTCTACTCAAGGCTCGCCTTCAGCTCGAACACTGGAGTTTGGTCTTCAAGGACCCAGGCCAGGCCACCCGCACCAGGTTCGAAGCTGGCGACTTCGAGAGCTGCACGACTGCCGGGGCCGTTGCCCGTCTGAAGGACATCGCTGACGTGGATGTCGGAGACAGGGCTGCTAAGAGCCTGGCGATTCTCTCCCGGTGGCGCAACGCCCTTCAACACTACGGGCTCAGAGCCAATGCCCGTGCCGTCGACACTCGTGCAGCCCAAGTGCTCGACTTCCTCATCGCATTCGTGCACGAGCAACTCCTGCCAGCCCTACCAGACGGCGAGTCCGCCACTGTCGCATCCGAGCTAGTCCGAGTGGGCGACAACGTCCGCACCATCAAGTCCTTCATCGAGACCCGACTCAAGCGTCTGGCCGACGAACTGAAGGACTGCAAGGACCGCACTCTGGAGTGCTGTTTCTGCGGCGAGGCCACCCTCGTAGTCGGGGACACAGGTCCCCTGTCATGTCGCTTTTGCCATACAACATGGGCTAATCCGAATCACGCCCTGACTGACTACGTCGAGGCATACGACGTTAATTTCGACAGCAACTTTCAGACCTGTCCGAACTGTACTGAATACGCCTTGTTGGTCGACGGGGCGCGGGTCGTCCAAGCCCCCGAGGAACGGCGCTCACTGTGCTTCTCCTGCGGCTCGGCCTTTGACGACCTTGCCGAGTGCATCGACTGTCTGAACACCTACATCTCCATCACGGATGGCGACCTTGGCCTGTGTGGCGTCTGCGTCCAGGCGAGCTAGCGCAGATCTTGGCACCGGGAGAAAGCCGCCCGCCCGGAACGGGACAGGTACTCAATCTCCTCTAGATGCCTCAACTTGACTGAGACGACCGAGTTGGCGGCATCTCAGTCAAGTTGAGGCAGCGCAGGTCAGCTCAGGAGCACTGCCTCGGATCAACTGATGCAGGACACGCGACAAGCTGCCCACACCTATCTGAGACAGGACAACTGTCCCGTCTCGCTTGCTGTCCAGTCTCGCTGAAGACGAGTCAGTCGCAGTCAATATCGGACAACGCCCCTTCATCGAGTTGGAGCCGACCGACCACCCTCTCGCAGTCGAACAGCGGACCGGCATCACCATGGAGCGCGTCCGTGCAATTCACCGAAGCCGTTCTCCACCCCACCGACAACGAATCCAAGTGACGTCGAACAGGCTGCTGACCTAGCGTTCCGCCCATGACCACACCAGACGCCGACACTGGCGATAAGGCCAGCGTGACCGTCCGCTGCCAGGTCAACGCGTCCATCGGCGTGACGTTCTGCGACCGGTTCAGCTTCGACGCAGACTCCGTGCACTATGCCGTTGAGCTGCGGGCCCCCGGTCTGACCGCTCGCGTCAACGAAGTCGTCGCCTGGATCTGGGACAGCGATCTCACCACGTTCCTGGAAGAGCTCGCCGCCGACTACCGGGGATGGGACGGCGAACGGAGCTGGCAGACCAACGACCGGGACCTGACGGTGTCGGCGGTCTTCCGGTCCCGCGGCCACGTCGGGCTGACCTGGGCCTTGCGGCCCTGGACGCAGGACGCAGGCGGCTGGGGCGCCTCGGTGACCACCTGGCTGGAGGCCGGCGAGCAGATGACTTCCCTGGCGGCCGATGTCCGGGCCTTCCTCGCCGAGGAGCACCAGTGACATCCGGCATACGCATCACCTGGACGCTGGCGGGATCTGGGTGGGCCGACTGCACCCTTGAAAATCACCAGGCGAAAGTCGAGCTCACCGCGTCCTACATCACCAGTGCACCCGAGGAGTTCCTGACCGCGGTGGCCCGGCTCGTCGCGGGCGAGACGGAGACCCGTGCCCAGTTCGAGGCCGAGCCGACCGCCTACCGGTGGATCTTCTACCGCGAAGGCATGGACACCTGGACCCGCGTGCTGGAACTGCGTCACGGCAGCGATCACGACAACAAGGGAACCGAGATTTGGTCCAGCCAGCTCGGCATCGACCAGCTCGCCCGCACCGTGATCCGCTGCTTCGACGAGGTCGCGCAGACCTACGGTGAGAGCGGCTATCGAGGCAAGTGGGGCGAACACTTCCCTCGTACCGAGCTCGAAGCCCTCAGACACCTCTGGCACGCCCACCGCCGCAGCGATGACACATAGCCCGCCGAAGCCCGCTGCTCAGGCTGAGTGAGACAGCCCAGCCATTCCCGTCTCACTCAACTTGGACCACTCCAGGTCACCGCCTCGCGATGGCCCACTTTTACTGAGACGGGACACTTAGGAGGCCTTGCTCAGGGCAGGGTCGGTGCGCCAGACGATGGCGAGTTCGGACAGTGGCACGCCAAGTACCTCGCTGAGCCGGACGATGGTGCCGAACGCGGGCGTCGGCAGCCGGCCGGTCTCGATCTTGCGGAGGGTCTCCGGCGAGATCTCTGCCGCCAAGGCCACTTCAACGGGGCTGCGTCCGGCCCGGGCGGAGCGCAACGCGGCCCCGAGGCGTCGGCCCGCCTCGATCTGTTCGGGCGCGAGCGGATGGCGAACCATGCGCACATGCTAGGGCCGCAGGTAGTCGGCGGCAACCACGCCACCCCCTGGTATAAATATACCTGTCAGTGCCCCGGGGAATCGAGGATCGCAGTGATCGAGCACAAATCTCCAGAAGACATCGAGCGTATGCACGTCACTGGTCAGTTCGTCGGCCAGGTGCTGGCCGAGCTCGGTGACCTCGCCGCAGTAGGGGTCAACCTGCTGGACCTGGAGCATCACGCTCGCCGCCGGATCAAGGAGCGCGGCGCGGAGTCCTGCTATTGGGACTACGAACCCTCGTTCGGCAAGGGCCCGTTCCGTAACGTGGTGTGCCTCTCGGTCAACGATGCCGTGCTGCACGGATTGCCGCACAGCTACAAGCTGCGCGACGGGGACCTGCTGACCATGGATATGGCGGTGGGCATCGATGGCTGGGCCGCGGACTCGGCCCACTCCGTCATCGTCGGCACACCGGCCGAGGAGGACCTACGGCTCATCGAGGCCACCGAGGTCGCCCTCGAAGCCGCGATCAAGGTCGCCCAGCCGGGCAACAAGCTCGGGGACATCTCGGCGGCCATCGGCGCGGTCGCCGCCGAGTACGGCTACCCGGTCAACCTGGAGTTCGGCGGTCACGGTATCGGCCGCACGATGCACGAGGACCTGCACATCCCCAACGACGGTCGTGCCGGCCGCGGTTGGAAACTGCGTCCCGGCCTGACGATCGCGATCGAGCCCTGGTTCGCCGCCGGCACCAACAAGATCGTCTTTGACCCGGACGGCTGGACGATCCGCTCGGCCGACGGCTCGCGCACCGCTCATTCCGAGCACACGGTTGCCATCACCGAGACCGGCCCGCTCGTGCTCACCCGGCGCCCTCAGAGCAATAAGGGGCTGGAAGACCGGCGGGAATCATCGGCGACCGGACGCTGACGAGGGTTTCATCGAGGATGAAGCCCAGGTGGCCGACGACACGGCGACCGCGGGCCCTGTCCCGAGGAGGTGACGCGAAGATCACCGCACCGATGGGCGCTGGTGTGTGGCCCAGTGTTCGGCGGCGGTGATGCCGAGCAGCACAACGTCGTGGTAGCCGCCGGCGAAGAATTCATGCTGGCGAAGCCGTCCCTCCTCGACGAAGCCCAGCCTGCGGTAGAGGGCGAGGGAGGCATCGTTGAAGGCGTAGATCTCCACCTCGCACTTGTTGTAGCGCTGTTCGGCGAACATGTAGGTGAGGACGAGTTCGGTTGCCTCGGCCGCGTATCCCCTGCGGCGGTGATCGCGGATGATCTCGATACCGGTCTTGAATCGTCCCGCACGGCTGTCGGTCTCTCCGACTGTCACAGACCCCGCGAACGCGTGGTCGGCCAGCACCTCGACCACCAGGCGGAATGCTTCACCCCCCGGCGGACGCCCGGCCCGCTCGGCAGTCCAGGAACGGAAACCCGCAGCAGAGCGCGGAGGGTCGACCAGGTCGGCGTTGCGGACATCGAGGGTGTTCCGGGCCAGGTCACGAAAGCCCTCCCAGTCTTCGAGCTCGACACCTCGCAGGCGTACCTTCTCACCGGTCCACATGTCACCCATGGCACCTACCACTTCAGTATCGGTTGCAGGCGCTGACGGCCATGCACGTCAAATGCGACACAGTAGCGGTGGGATACGCCCGGCATCACCCACCGCCGCTGGCGCGGCCCTGAGCCGGGTGGGCGCGGGCGGATGGGCGCGGGCCGTCCCGCGCCGTCCCGCGCCCATCCGTTACGGAGGCAGCGCCTTCAGAACCGCTCGACCTTCTCGCCGTCCGGCACCTGGTAGCAGCCGGAGACGACCATCAGGTTGAGGTTCGGCGGGTTGTCCTTCGAGAAGTGGGCGATCTTGACGCTGTACTTCTTCGCGTCGTTGTCGGCCGTGAGGCTGAGGTTCTTGTTCTTGCTCGTGTCCGGCCCGTAATCAACGACCTTCCAGCCGTGCTTGGGCAGCTCCTCCTTGAGCCGTTCCATCACACCGTCGAGCTGGTCGGCCGCTGCCGGAGTGAAGGTCCACGGGTGAAAGATCTGGAAGTACTTCTCCGGATCCTTCCCGCCGCACTCCGTGACACCCGCTCCGGTGTTGGACGCCTTTCCCTTGATGCCGATCAGGTCGTAGATCTCGCTGGAGATCTGCTTCGCCTTGTCGGCGGCTTCCTCCGAGGTGCTGATGCCCGCCGTGGGGATGTCGTCGGAGCTGCCGGTGTCAGTCATGCCGCATCCAGTGAGGGTCGTGAGGGCGATTGATACGAGGAGCGCGGATGCACCCAGTTTGATCTTCAAGTCGATGAGCCTCGGTTGGTCGGAACAGGACACGTGCCGCAGGACATGGTCGTCCCTATTTCGTGTACGCCCAGCGGTCCGGCGGCGGTTTGAGATCGGCGCTCTCACCCTTGCCCGCCACCACCAGACCCTGGTTCCGCAGACTGTCGGTGCCCTCTTTCCAGTAGTCGCTGTGGCCTTCGGTGTCCGTGTTCAACTGGTTGGCGCCGAAGCGTTCGTCGCTGGGAGTCGTAAAGGCTCCGTACCAGTCGGTTCCCCCGTGCCCGTAGCGACCGATGTCGGGAACGGCATCCCCCTCGGCCTCCTGGTTCCAGACGTGCCCCTTCGGAACGTCCATCTGATCGGCGTTGCTCACCTGCACGCCGGGGCTGCCGGCGAGGATCACATCGTCCGCGTTCAGGTCACCCTGCCGGGCCGCGGACCCGATGAGCGTCGTGCCGTACGAGTGGCCGATCGCCGTGCGGTGCGGGTCCGACTCAGCGGTATGCGACGCGTCGAGGCCGTCGAGGAAGCGGTTGTAGGCCGGGGCACCGTCGTTCGCGTAGTGGCTGAACGGCGAGTCCTTGACGATGTTCTGCGGGGCGTCGTACCCGAGCCAGGTGATCGTGGAGACCGAGCCGTTGTCGGCTCCGTCGGCCACACGCCACACGTTGACCATCCGGTCGATGTCGCCGCCGATACCACCCAGATTGGACGTCGTACCCGGCACATAGACCGCCTGGTGGTCGGCTGTGTCCGGATTCCCGTTGGCGACGATCGCCCGGCCGTTGCCCTCCGCGCTGAACCCGAGCAGATACGCCTCGGGCAGGCCTTGCTCACCGGTCCTGTCGAAGCGTTCCTGGATGCTCTTCATGCCGTTGAGGGACTTGTTGAGCTGCTCGTACCGGTCCCCGTACTTCTTGTGCCACTCCATCCATTCGTCGGTGTGCACCTTGGACGGGTACATACCTGCGGTAATCCACGTCCACTCGTTGGCAGGCGGCTTCGGGATGGAGTCCAGTTCCATCTGGAGCTCGCCCCGCTTCTCCTCGAAAACGATGCGATTCGCCTCGTCCCGCACCGTGGACGGCAGCCCGTCGAGCGCCCCCACGGCATCGGGCCGGAGGGAGGACCACGCTGCCTGCTCCTCCGGGCTGAGCCCCTTCCACCACGACGCGTTGTCCTGCGGACTGCCGTCCTTCGGGGGCTGTGGCAGGGAGTCGAGGTAGCTCCTGCCGGCCTCACGGACCCCGCCCATGTCCGACTGCGCGTCGGCCCAGTCCCGCTTGGAGACCGTGAGGTCGTCGTCGGCCTTCAGTGCCCGCAGCTTCGGCGCCCACTTCGCGTCCGCGTCCGTGGCTTCCTTCAGCGCATCGGCGATCCGGTTGGCGTACCCCATCGCCCTGCCGTAGTTCGGGTTCGGGTGGATGTTCGCCGCCTGGCGCTCCAGGGCGTCCGACGTCGGGGTGCCCCCGGCACTCCCGGTCACTGTGCCGCCGTCAGCGGTCTTCTCGTCGCCGGGCTTCTTACCCGCCGGAAAAGCGACCGAGCCGTCCGGATTCACCGTGCAGTTGTCGGCGCGAGCGTCCTCGATCGCCGCCTCCAGCTTCCGTTTGGCCGCTGCCATGTCGAAGGCGAGACCGTTCAGCGCCGTGGTCGCCAGACCGCACTCGGTCTGCACGTAGTGGAAGTTCTTCGACAGTTCCTGGAGCTCCCGGAGCGCGGCCGTCGCTGTCTCGCCCTTGAGGCGATTGCGCACCCCCGCGCAGATCTGGTTGTCGATCGTGTCCTTGGCCGCACTGGCCATGTCACCGGTCACCCGGTAGCCATCCCCGGCGTCCTCGTACTCCGACGGCTTGAAGGCCTTCAGCGTGGCAAGATCCATGACCGCGGATCACTTCTCCTTCGCCTGGCCGCCGACGGCCTCGGTGTCCAGATACTTCAGCTTGAGCGCGTCCAACTCCGCCTTGAGCGTCTGGTCGGGCTTCGACAGATCGTGCCCCGACCTCTCCAGAAGCCCGCCCAACTCGTCACATCGGCCGCTCACATCACCGACGTACTTCTTCCAGGAGTCGTACAACTCCTTCTGCGCCGCCGCGCTCTGGCAGCCGCCGGTGTCACCCAGCCCCGCCTGCCCGTCGTCCAGCTTCGTCAACGCCTTGCCGATGCCGTCCTTTAGGCCTCTCACGCCTTCGCCGGCCGTCACCCACGCCTTCTTGTCCGACTTCAGATCCCCCGAAGCCGCGCCCGCCGGAGTCCCGCCCCCTGGATCGGCCGGATACTGATTCAACTGCATCTGTGTGGAACCGCGCTCCGCCGCATCGGCTTTGAGCCGCTCCCACTCGTCCCACGCCATTCGTGAAACCTTCCCCGTTGCCCCGTTGCCCCGTTCCCCGGCGATCCCGGGCCGCGCTGCCATGATCTCGGGCTCGGAGGGGCGAAATCAATCGCTCATTCCCGGCACCGGCACCGACCGGCCGCGAGTCCCGCCGCCATCGCTGCGCGCGAAGCCCAGCGCCGCCGGTCTGTGGCGAACATGTTCGTTAGGGTGGGTCCGTGACTCCGCGAACCCCCGCACCCCGCAGCCGCCGCGAGCGGCCCGCCAAGCCCGCCCTCACCTAGGGCCGGGTACCGGGCGGGCAGGCCGCCTGGGGCGTCGACGTACTGCTCCAGGTCGCCACCGCCAACGCCGCCGAACACTCCACCCGCGACCGGACCGCCGGGGCCGAAGCCGAATTCCACTCCCTCGTCGCCGCGTTGCGTGAAGCGTCCCCCGACACGCATCCGCGTATCGCCGCGCTCGGCGGCGACCTCACCTCCGGCACCCCCGAGCAGCGCCTCGCCTGGATCTTCCGCATGGTGATCAACGGCACCGTCACCACTCCACGCCCCACGCGGTGACACGCACCCGCGCGCGCCGTGGCCACCCGTCGGTACGGGCCGCCGGCGGCGAACTCACCGAGCGGAAGGCTCGCGCCAGACGAAGGCCTCGGTGCTCGGCTGACGCTCGGAGAACAGGCCCACCGGCGAGGTCTCGCGCAGCAGCCGGCCGAGGTCCGCCTCGAAGTCGCCACGCCGCGTACCGAAAAGGTGCGGCGCGGACGACGACGTCGAGAACACCCACGCCAAGACGTCGTCACAGGACCGTTCCAGCGCCTGTCCCCCGGGTACGACATAACGCTCCGGTCCCGAAAAGCCCGCCCGGCCGAGCACATCGGCCTCGCCGCTGGGCGTTCCGTACAGCAGTACCCCACGGCCGGCCCGTCGGACCGGTCCCAGGTACCGCCCGACCAGATCGCCGATGGCCGCATAGGGCACCCCCGGATACGGGAGACCGTCGACGGTCAGCGTCTCCGTCTTCAGGTCCGCGATATGCACCAGGGCGCCCGCCGGCCGGAGCATGTCCCTGACCGTCGCCGCCACCAGATCACGGTCCATCCAGTGAAAGGACTGACCGAAGGTCGCGACGGTGAACGTCCCGAGCCCCGCGGGCAGTTCCTCGGCCCGGGCCCGCACCCACCTCGTCTTCCGCGCCACACCCGCCTCGTCGGCCAGCTGCCCGGCTTCGGCGATCATCCCGCCGTCCGGGTCCAGGCCGACCACCTCGCCGAACAGGTGCGCCAAGCCCAGAGCAAGGATGCCGGGCCCGCAGCCCACATCGAGCAGCCGCCCCCGGCCGTCGAGCTTCAGGACCCCGGCGAGCAGCTCCGCGAGCCCGGGCGCGTACGGGAGCCGCCCACGCCGGTAATAGGGGGCCGAGCCCAAGAACAGTGTGTCGTCCCACTCCCAGCCCTCAGGCATACCGCCCGGCCGCCCTTCTCACGTCTCTCACGAACTCGCGGACCTACGCTCGATCATGCCCGAACGCCCTCCGGCGGGTGTCCCGTTACGGGATGTGTCCCGAGGGAGCGATGACTTCGGAGGAGTGCGGCAGTCTTCATTGCCGGAAGCTTTCATTGCCGTAAGGCTTCATTGCCGTAAAGCCGGAGCGAAAAGAGGAGCGAGTCCCATGCGCATCGTGATCTGTGCGTTCATGAGCCTGGACGGCGTCGTGCAGGCGCCGGGCGGACCTGAGGAGGACACCGACGGCGGGTTCGCCCACGGCGGCTGGTCGCATCCGTTCTTCGATCCGGAGGCGCTGGGCGGCGTCTTCGACGACGCGGCGGCCAAGGCGGACGCGCTGCTGTTCGGACGGCGTACGTGGCAGACGATGGCCGGGGCGTGGCCCGAGCGGGCGGGCGATCCGTTCGCCGACAGGTTGAACGCCCTTCCGAAGTACGTCGTGTCCGAGACGCTGGGCGACGACGAGCTGACGTGGAACAACACCACGCGCATCCCCGGCGGCCAGGCCGTCGCCGACATCCGGAAGCTGCATGAGACCGACGGCGGCGACCTGTTGGTCATGGGGAGCTCCACGCTCGTGCGCACCCTCCTGCGCGAGGGCCTGGTCGACGAGCTCCAGCTCATGGTGATGCCGGTGCTCCTCGGCGGCGGCAAGTCGATCTTCCCGGACGACGGCGCGCTGCGCACGCTCGAACTGGTCTCCACGGTCACCAGCGGCACGGGCGTGAACGTATGCACCTACCGGCCGGTCGCCGCGGCGTAGCCGCGGACTGGGCTGGGTCCCGCGTCGCCGGGCCGGGGGGAAATCCTGTCGAGATCTCGCGGGGCCATGCCTACGCCGGCCGCATGGCCCGTGCGAAGACCTCGTACGTCTGCCTGCCGTGCCGGGCCTCGTACAAGCAGCCCTACCTCGGCGATCACGAGCGGATCTGCCCGCGCTGCGCCGCGCCGCTGATCCACGCCGGGTCGGCCTTCGCCCCGCCCCGGCGCGGGGACACCGCGGCCTGGCGGACGCTCTCCGTACTGCTGAACGCGGGCGTCCGCTTCCACAAGAGCTGCTGCGGCGGCCCTGGTTACCGCCCCCGCACCTGGCGCGAGACCCGCGCGGGGCCGGCCTACGCGCGCCGGACCGGGGAGCCCCTCGCGAGGGCTCTCGTACGCTAAGAGCAACGAACCGTCCGACGTTCGAGCCCGGCGTCCCCGACAGCCGCTGGGGAACGACCCCCGACGAACTCCGCCGACGCGCGGCTGCTGTCCTCGTCCATGACCGAGTCCATGACCGAGCCCATGACCGAGTCCATGGCCGAGCCCACCTACCTGCGCGCGACCCGCGCCTCCTACGACACCGTCGCGGTCGACTACGCCAAGCTCCTCGGCGACGAGCTGGACACCAAGCCGCTGGACCGGGCGATGCTCGCCGCGTTCGCCGAACTCGTACGGGGC
Source organism: Streptomyces scopuliridis RB72 (assembly GCF_000718095.1). Lineage (GTDB taxonomy): Bacteria > Actinomycetota > Actinomycetes > Streptomycetales > Streptomycetaceae > Streptomyces > Streptomyces scopuliridis. The sequence goes on from NZ_JOEI01000017.1 coordinate 123,846, forward strand.
GCCGAGGCCGGGCCGGTCGCCGATCTCGGCTGTGGTCCCGGGCGCGTGACCGGGCGGGAGACCGCGCCGCTCGGCCTCCGGGTCCGCCTCGATGACGGCGTTCGAGCCCTCGCTGAGGACCGAGTTCCACCTTCGACCCGCTCGGCGGCTCACCAGATATTGAGCCCGGAGCGCAGCTGCCCGAAGGCCAGCTCCGCCGTCGCGACCGCGTCCGGATATACCTCCCCGGCGCTCTCCCCGGCCTTGATCCGCCGCCAGTTCTCCTCCGCGAGGACGCGCTGTACGGCGATGATCTGGCCCGCGCCGAGCGCGCCCTCGATCCCGCCGCCGAGCGCCCCGGCCAGCGCCGCCTCGGAGCGCCGCTGATAGCCGTACAACCTGGCCACCAGGCTCGGCGTCCCGTACAGCAGACGGTGGTACGCCAGCACCTCGTCGTCGTCATTGAGCCCGGTCACCGGGTCGCGCCGGCCGAGTCCCGCCAGGAAGTGCAGCCGCAGGGCGTCGAGCGGACGTACGCCGTCGGGTCTGCCGGCGACCACCCTGGCCGCCTCGTCCTCGTGGTCGGCGAAGCGGTGCAGCGCCAGGTCCTCCTTGGCCGGGAAGTACCGGAAGAGGGTGGGCTTGGAGATCTCGGCCGCGGCGGCGACCTCCGCGACCGACACCCGGTCGAAGCCCTTCGCGAGGAAGAGCCCGATCGCGGCGTCGGAGATCTCCCGGTAGCGCTGCCGTTTCTTGCGCTCGCGCAGACCGAGGTCCTGATCGTTCATGGGCACGAAGCGTACGCAGCGCTTGACCTCAACCGGACTTGAAGTTCAAGACTCGTCGTAAGGACTAACGCGAAGGCGTACAGCGACGGCATCGCGACGGCTGACAGAAGGTGTGAGGGATATGCGTGCAGCTCGGGTGACGGCTTTCGGTGGTCCCGAGGTCCTGGTGACGGCAGAGGCGCCCGATCCGGTGGCGGGCCCCGGCGAGGTGGTGATCGCCGTCGCGGTGGTGGACACGATCTTCGTGCAGACGCAGGTACGGGCGGGCTGGGGGCAGGAGTACTTCCCCGTGCGGCCCCCGTACATCCTGGGCGGCGGGGTCGCCGGCACGGTGCGCTCGGTCGGCGACGGGGTGGACGCCGGCTGGACCGGCCGCCGCGTCGTGGCCTCGATCGGCATCACCGGCGGCGCGGCGGAGCTGGTCGCGACGCCGGTCGAGTCGCTGGTGCCCGTACCGGACGAACTCCCGTTCACGACCGCCGCCGCGGTGTTCCAGGACGGCGTCACCGCCCTGGCCCTCATGGACCTCACCGGGGTGACCGCGGGCGAACGCGTACTGATCACGGGCGCGTCGGGCGGCATGGGCACGCTGATGGTCCAACTCGCCAAGGCCCGGGGCGCGTACGTCGTGGGCGTCGCGCGCGGCGCGCGGAAGACCGCTCTCGTACGGGAGCTGGGCGCCGACGCCGTGGTCGACGGCGCCCACGACGACTGGCCGGCGCGCGCCCGCGAGGCGCTCGGCGCGACGGGCGCGGATGTCGTCCTGGACGGCGTGGGCGGCGAAACGGGCCTGGCGGCCTTCCCGTTGACGGCGGACGGCGGCCGCTTCTCGGCCCATGGCGCACCGACGGGCGGCTTCGCGCCGGTGGACGCGCGGGAGGCGGCGGACCGGAGGATCAGACTGCTGGGCATCGCGGACGTGCAGATCCCGCAACGGGAGACCGTACGCCTGGCGGCCCAAGCCCTGACAGAAACGGCGGCGGGCCGCCTGCGCCCGGTGATCGGCGACACGTTCCCCCTGGACAGGGCGGCGGACGCGCACCGCGCGATCGAGGGCCGCGGCCTGCTGGGAAAGGTCCTGCTGACGACCTGACGACCTGACGGGCCGACGGGCCGACGGACCGCTCGGCGCAGGAGCGCGCCTCGCCGGGCCGCGCCGGGGTACTGCGCCCGCCGTCCGCTTGTGCGCCCTTGACGCTCCGGCCCAGCCGCCGCGATGCTCGTGCAAATCGGTGTAAGCCACTCGTCACCGGAGGCAGTGATGGCATTACGGTTCATCGCGATTGATCCAGACACCGGGCAGCAGGGCTCTCCCACCATTTGGGTGAACGAGAGCAAGAGGGAACTGGTTTTCCAGGGATGGAAGCCGGACGAAGCGCTTGAAGCGGAGTGCAGGGCGTTCGAGGTTCCTGGTCACGCACCCGGGATTCCCGCGCACGAGGCGGTGATTCGGATTCCGTTCCGCATGGTCCCGATGTTGAAGGAGGCATGTGATGCCGCAGAGCGAGCCGGGATTTGAGGAGCTGCTGAATTCGGCCAAGCACTCAGCCGTACACCTGGAGTTGCGCGATACGTACGGCGTGGGCGACGAAGCGGCGGACTTCGAGCGCTGGAAGCGCTCCGGTCAGCGAGATGTCGACCCCCGGTCCGACTACTGGACTCCATGGGTGGACCTGATCCGGCGGACGACGGCCCGAGGCGTCGTGGTGCGCCGCGCTCGTGTCGTCTCCCAGCCGGTGACCGACTACATCAGGTACGAACACGCCGGAACCGTCGTCAACGTTCACGCCGGGGAACTGGTCCGCTGGCTCCCGAGGCGTCAGGCGTCGGACATCGCGCTGCCGGGGAACGACTGCTGGGTGTTCGACGACGAGACCGTCCTGTTCAACCATTTCACGGGGGATGGCGAATGGTCCGCACCCGGCTGGGAAGTACGCGCGGAGCCGGCCGTGGTCCAATTGGCGTCAGCAGCCTTCGAGACGGTGTGGGATCGCGGCATTCCGCACGAGAAGTACACGGTCTGAATCCGCCGGCTGAGCACTGAAGAGCCCACACATGTCCGCCTCCCCCTCGTCCAGCGTCCAGACCGCCCGTGAAGTCATCGCCGCCCAACTCCGCGACCTTCGCATCGAGGCGGACCTGACCGGACACGAACTGGCTCTCCGGTGTGGTTGGAGCCCCGCGAAGTCCTCGCGGATCGAACATGCCAGGACGCCCCCGTCGAATGCCGACATCCGGGCCTGGTGCGCCGCCTGCGGGGCTGTGGACCAGGCGGCGGATCTGGTCGCCGCGAATCGCCGGGCGGATCAGATGTACGTGCACTGGAAGAAGCTCCACCGGCACGGGATGCGCAGGGCACAAGAGGAAGTCGTCCCCCTTTACGAGCGCACTCGGCAGTTCCGGGTGTACTGCTCGAACGTGATTCCCGGAATGGTCCAAACCGAGGCGTACGCGGTTGCCCTGCTGTCAACGATCGCCGCGTTTCAAGACACCCCGGACGACTCGTCAGAGGCGGCGGCCTCGCGGGTCGAGCGCTCGCACGTCGTCCATGAGGGCAACCACCGATTCGCGTTGCTCATCGAAGAGGCGGTGCTTCGTTACCGCATCGGCAACGCCGACATGATGGCCGGTCAGCTCGGCTATCTGCTGGCGGTGATGACGCTTCCGAACGTCAGCCTCGGAATCATCCCGTTCACCGCACAACGGCGCGTATGGCCCCTGGAAGCCTTCTATCTGTTTGACGACCAGCAGGCGAGTGTCGAACTCCTGACAGCCGCGGTCAACGTGTCGGCTCCGAGCGAGATCGCCGTCTATGCCAAGGCATTCTCGCAACTGGCGGAGATCGCCGTGTACGGCGCGGATGCCCGCGTCCTCATCACAGAGGCGATTCACTCTCTCCGGTGATGGTGGTGCAAGCCCGCGCAAGGACATGGACCGACAACTTCGCTGCCTCGTAGCGTCGTTGGCATGACGGACGACGGAGCCTCGCGGAGGCTGAAGCTGGTCGGTGGCGCGCGTCTGGACGGCGACAGGATCGCGGTCTCGGCGATGCTCTTCAAAGGGCCCGTGCACCTCTCCACCGAGGAGGTGTCGTTGAGCATCGACGACGCCTCGGTCCTTCAGGCCCAGCTCGCCCGCGCGCTCAACGAGCACGCGTTCCCCGGCCTGGAGCAGCGGGACCAGCGCAAGCGCCGTATGCGCCACGGCTTCTGATCCGTCCATCGCGCATCCGCCGGGCCGTTGGCCCGAGGGCGGGGCCGTGAAGAGTCGGTCGGTCCGGCGGACGCTGCGCGCCTGCGACTGACCTGCGATCCCCGTCACCGTTGCGACGGTGGCGCCAGATTAAGGAGAGGTCTGTGAGCCTTGCCGGCCCCGAGCAGGTCGATCGGTACGAGACGCGCGTCCCGGACGCCGAGGGGTGGAGGGGCGTTCCGTTCCGTCATCCGGCTGAGGTGGAGGCGGACAGCGGTAAGCACGACGGCGGCCCCATGCCGCCCGAGGCGCCGCGCGCCCCGCAGCCGCAGCCGCAGCCGCAGGAGGGGGACGGAGGCGACTAGGCCGGCCCGGCCCCCTCCCTCACTCCCGGGAGCATTCCCGCGCCGTCCCCCGCCCCCGTCTCCGTACCAGCGCCTCCACCCCGTCCAGCACGCAGTCGAGGCCGAAGGTGAATTCCGTGTCCGGGCCGTCCTCGCCGTCCAGGCCGCCGGCCGCGAGTAGTTCGGCGACCGCCGGGTAGCGGGCGGGGTCGGCGAGTCTGCGGAGGGTGCGTTCGTAGCCGGCCATGACCTGCTGGGCCGAGGAGCCGCTCGCCTTGATGGCCGAGTCCAGGTCGGACATCAGCGTGGCCTCGTTCCGTACGAAGCCGCTGACCAGCAGGATCACCGAAATTTTCGTGCCGTCGTCCAGCCCCGTGCCTTCCAGGGCGCCGAGGCCGCGTTCCCACCAGGCCACCGAGTTGGGGGTGGCGGGCGGGCCCGAGATCGGGATACGGAGTGCCCATAGGTTCCGGTGGTACGCCTCGCGCTGTGCCCAGGCCCATTGGGACAGCGCCTCGCGCCAGCCGGTGCCGGGTGCCGGGGGGGCGGGGGGCTCGCCCACGGCCGCCTCCTGCATCAGCACGTACAGCTCGTCCTTGGCGGCGACATAGCGGTACAGCGACATCGTCGAGACGCCCAACTCCTTGGCGACCCGCCCCATGGAGACCGCACCGAGCCCTTCCGCCGCCGCGACCGCGACCGCCGCGTCGACGATCCGCGTCAGGCCGATGCCGGGCTTGGGTCCCTTGGCCGGGCGTTCGCGCAGTCCCCAGGCGGCCTCGATGCTGGCGGGCAGCCCCGTACCGCCACCACCGCCATCACCCTCACCGTCACCCTCACCGCTGTGCGTCATCGTCTCCGCCCTTCTCCGCCCGCTCCCCGCTTGACGCCCATCCTAGTAATGCGTAACCCTTACACAGTAGCGTGTATGACGTACGCAGTAGAGCGGCGCCAGGCCAGCGGCGGACTCAAGGGGGATGTCCATGACCTCACACCCGGCCATCGAGGCCACCGGCCTCGAAAAGTCGTACGGAAACGGAAACGCGCGGGTGAGAGTCCTGCGCGGGATTGATCTCCGCGTCGAACGCGGCACGGTCTTCGCGCTCCTCGGCCCCAACGGCGCGGGCAAGACAACGGCCGTACGGATCCTCGCCACCCTCACCACCGCCGACAGCGGCACCGCCCGGGTCGCCGGGTACGACGTCGTCGCCGACCGGCGCCGGGTGCGCGGCGCCATCAGCCTGACCGGGCAGTTCGCCGCCGTGGACGAGAAGCAGACCGGCGAGGAGAACCTCCGCATGATGGCCCGCCTCAGCGGGCTCTCCAGGGCCGACGCCCGGCGCCGCGCCGCCGCGCTCCTCGACCGGTTCGGCCTCGCCGACGCGGGCGGCCGGCTCGCCGTCACGTACTCGGGCGGCATGCGGCGACGGCTCGATCTGGCCGCCGGTCTGGTCGGCGACCCCCAGGTGGTCTTCCTGGACGAGCCGACCACCGGCCTCGACCCGCGCAGCCGCCAGGAGCTGTGGCAGGTCGTACGGGATCTCTCCGCGCGGGGCGCCACCGTATTCCTGACCACCCAATACCTGGAGGAGGCCGACCAGTTGGCGGACCGTATCGCGGTGGTCGACCACGGCCTCGTGGTCGCCGAGGGTACGGCGGAGGAGCTGAAGAACCGGGTCGCGGGCCACCGCCTCGATCTCGTACTGACCAGCCGCGAGGCCTATCTCCGCCTCGCCTCCCGGGCCGTCCACCACGCGCCCGAAAACCTCACGCTCGGGCTGCCGACCGACGGCACCTCCGCGCGGGTGCGCGCCCTGCTGGACGAGATCGACCCGGACGGCACGGAGGTGGCGCGCTTCGCCCTCCGCGGCGCCACCCTCGACGATGTCTTCCTCGCGCTGACGGGTGCGGCCCCGGCGGCCACCGGCCACTACCAAGAGCAAGACCAAGACCAAGACCAAGACCAGGACCAAGACCAGGACCAGGAGCCCACCCATGTCTGACGCGCTCGCGTCCTCCCGTACCCACGCCCTCACCATGGCCGGCCGCGGCATCCGGCTCAGCAGGCGCAATATCGACGCCGTCATCACCGCGATGATGCTGCCGATCATGCTCATGCTGATCTTCGTCTACTTCTTCGGCGGCGCCATCGACACCGGTACGGAGTACGTGACCTACGTCGTCCCCGGCGTCCTGCTCCTCTGCGCCGGCTTCGGCTCGTCCAGCACCGCCGTGAGCGTCAGCGAGGACATGAAGGGCGGGATCATCGACCGCTTCCGCTCCCTCGACATCGGCGGCGCGCCGATCCTCGCCGGGCATGTGACGGCGAGCGTCGCCCGTAACGTCGTCTCGACGGCCCTCGTCCTCGGCGTCGCCCTCCTGATCGGCTTCCGCCCCTCGGCCACACCCGCCGCCGCGCTCGCCGCCGCCGGCATTCTCTTCGCCTTCATCGTGGCCATCTCCTGGCTCTCGGCGGCGATCGGTCTGCTCGCCAAGTCGCCCGAGGCGGCGGGCGGGTTCACGTTCTTCATGATGTTCCTGCCCTACCCGAGCAGCGCCTTCGTCCCGATCGACACGATGCCGGACTGGCTCCACGGCTTCGCCGACCACCAGCCGGTCACATCCGTCATCGAGTCCCTGCGCGGACTGCTGCTGGGGCTACCGGTCGGCTCGGCGCCCTGGGTGGCGCTGGCGTGGTGCGCCGGGCTTCTGGCGCTGGCGCTCGGGCTGTCGGGGGTGCTGTTCAGGGTGCGGACGGCGTGAGCGCCTCGGGCGGCCGGGCCGTACGGAACCAGTTCCGGTACGCGGCCACCACCTGCCGGTACGACGGCACCCCGACCGCCCCGGCCGCCCCTGACAGCTCCCGATCCGCTCCGGACGGCTCCTGGGCCGCCGCCGCCAGCACGCGCTGGATCCGCCAGGCGGCCCGGGGCAGCAGCCGCAGGTTCAGCCCCGATCCCGGCCCGGGTCGCGCGCTCCGCCCCCGCCCCTCACCGAGCAGCAGCGCCGTACGGATCACGTCCGTATAGACCGACTGGACGCGTTTATACGCGAGCAGCAGCGGGAGATCGTCCTCCCAGCCGTACGAACTCCCCGCCCTCGCCCGCTCCACCGCCCGCTGCCACCGGCGCGCGACCCTGGCCTCCTCCCGGCGCGGATAGCGCATCAGATGGAGATGGGTGGCGAGGTCGTAGAGCGGGTCGCCGATCATGGCGAGTTCCCAGTCGATGATCCACAGATCGCCGCGCCGGTCGACGATCAGGTTCTTCCGGTGCAGATCGCAGTGGAGGAGCGAGAAGGGGCGCCGGTGCAGCTCGACGGCCCGCTTCCGCAGCCGGACGAGCGCCTCGGCGCCGACACCCAGTTCCTCGAAGAGCCCCTGGTACGGCTCGCCGTGGCGCCGGTAGACCTGGTCCTCGGTGAACCCGATCAGCCGGTCCAGGAAGGCGGCCGAATCCCCGTCGTCCGTCCGGTCGGCCGCCGCACAGACCCGCTTCACCTCGCGCTCTTCCAGCTTCTTCGGATCGATGGACACCAACTCGTTGAAGAACTGCTCCAGTTGGTCCACGTGACGACGGGACAGCCCCCGCGACAGTCCACGGCCCGGCAGATACCGGCCCGGCAGGCACCCGGCGCCGCCGTCCAGCGTCCCACCCTCGATGAAGCCCTGAAGACAGACGCCCCCGCCGACCTCGATGATCTCCGGAATGCGGGTGATACGCCCCTGGAGCGCGGTGAGCAGCAGATCCTCGGAGGCGAAGCACCGCCGGTCGAACCAGAGCAGCCCCGGCCTGGGCGCGCGGAGCTTGGCGCGCGCGAACCGGGCGCTCAGCTCGCTCTCCTCGGGCAGCGGAAAGGCGTACGTCTCATGGTGATAGCCGTTGAGCGGGCCGATGACCCGCCGACCGTCGCGGCTCAGCTCGCCCGCTCGCAGACGGACCTCGGATGCCGGTGGTGCCGCATCGGCTGTCATCGCGCGTATGCCCTCGGTGCTCGTGCTGCCGTCGGCGGTCCCGCTCGCAGGGCCGCCGGGGCCTGCCCGACGGGCGGCCCCAGACGCGGAACGTACCTCTCCGAGGGTCGCGGCGGTGGGAAGTTACGCCATCTTCACCAACTCGGATCAGCGCGTCATGGCAGCTGACGCACCGTATCGGACAGAAATTCGAGGCGTGCCGCGCTACGGCAGTCGTCCATCTCTGCTGAGTTGGTCGGCCAAGGCGGCCAACTCACCGACACCCCCGGGAAGTTCATCGACCACCACCCGCGCCCCCACCTCGTACAGCACCTCGCTCTTGCTCTCGCGCGTCGCGTACCCGAGAAACCGGATGCCGAGCTGCTTGGCCGCGAGGAAGTCCGCCACCGCGTCCCCGATCATCACCGACTCCCCGGCCGCCGCACCGGTCGACGCGAGGGCCCGCGCCAGACAGTCGGGGTGCGGCTTGAGCCGGCGCGGATCGTGCGGGTCGTGCGTACGGCCGTGGATGTGCGGGCCGAAGCAGTCGGCGAGCCCGGTCCGTTCGAGATAGCGCCGCACCGCCCGCGGCGAGTTGTTGGTCGTCACCGCCAGGACGACGCCCGCGTCGCTGAGCGCCCGTATCAGCTCCGCCGCGCGCACGGACGGTACGGCGGACTCCGTCGCCAGGACCTCTTCCTCGGTGAGCCGCGCCTCCAGCTCGGACACCAGCGCGCTGCCCGGGTCGAGCTCCCCCACCGCCCGCAGGATGACCTGCGGATCGGTCACGGGACCGCCGTCCTCGGTCCGTACGCGGCGACGCACCCCGGCGGGCAGCCAGTCGAGCAGCCGGCCGGCCACCTCGGGCGCGGGGTGGTTACGGAAGAGCGCGCAGACAGGTCCGTCGAAGTCGAAGAGCACGCACCTGACCGAATCCGGCGGATCGACCGGGGCCATCGAGTCGAGCGGGTCGAGCGGGTCGGTCACGTCGCTCCGTCCGTCGGGGCGGAGGGCGGGCAGACAGCACCTCCGCACCCCATCTTCCCCCCAACCACTTCCCCAACCACCGCCCCGGAGCGGACAGTCGGCGCCCGGCGTCAGCCCAGCGCGAGATCCGTGGCGATCGTGTCCCACAGGGCGTCGAACCACGCCTGCGACTCCGCCACGAACGCCTTGTCCCGGCGCAGTCGCGTCTCCCCCGACACGAAGGAGAACAACGGCGACTTGTCCCCCAGCGCGTCATACATCTCCACGGACGTCCGGCCGATCTCGGCCTCGCGCACCGTGACCTTGTAGTACGCGAGCAGCGCCTCCGCGCCGTTGAGGACATACAGCTTGACGGACGGGGTGAACGGCAGCGCCTTGAACCGTACGTCCACATCGATGCCCGCCGAGCGCATCCCCACCAGATGGTCGCTCAGCACCGTGCCATGGGCGTTGCGCTGCTGGAGCCAGCGCTGATGGACGAGATCGCCCTCGTCCGGATGGGTGTCGGCGGTGCTGACCGACCGGGGGAAGGCCAGCTCGATGTTCCGGTTGGGCAGCAGCACGCGGACGGTGACGCTGCTCGGCGCGACGGAACGGTCCTGGATCCGCAGCCGCTGCTCCCCGAGAGCCGCGCTCAGGGACTCGGCCGTCAGACAGAGCGCGTCGACCCGTACATGGTCGGCCCGGAACGCCTCCGTGATCCGGGGGCGCAGCGCGACCATCGTCTCCTGGGGCGTCTCGTCCGCGCCCGCGTCACTTGCCACGCCTGCCCCACCCGCCCCACTCGCCCCGCGCGGGACGGCGGAACGGTCGGCGATACGCGGCGGAGCACCCCTGGTGACCTCGGTCAGCAGCCCGTCCTCCTGAAGGCTGCGCAGGGCGCGGCGGATCACTCCGCGCTGCACCCCGAACGCCTCGACCAGGCTCTTCTGCGTCGGTATGGGCTGACCGGCGGCCAGCTCGCCCGACTCGATACGGGCGCGCAGAGCCTCGGCCACCTCCTCCGACGTGGGTTTCCCGGTGCCGTTCACAGCAGCGCTCCCACTCTCCGAGGTCACCCCAACACGTTACAACTTCTCGCCATCCAGCGGGAGTTGTCGGGGAAGTTGGAGGCGAAGTTGTTTATGGATCGAGCCAGAGAGGGACAACTCCCCTAGTTGGCTGTCAGTTGGTGACCAACTGAGGCCAAGTCCATGTCTGCCGCGAGTTCTCCGCCTTCGAAGGAGCAACCGCCATGCCTCTGCTCGCACTCGTCATCGCAACCTTCGGCCTCGGACTTGAGCAGCTGGTCCAGTGGCGCTTCGGCCCCATGGGGATCGTCGCACTCATCCTGCTCAGTATCGGGATCAAGTCCAGGAACAGCACCTGCGCGGGGATCGGCGCGGTGGTCCTGATCCTGCTGGTCACGCACCCGGGGCCGGGCTAGTGCCGTGACCGGCAATGTTTGCCCCGAAGGAGCGTCGTCCAGTGCGTGCGATCGCAAGGCGGCCGGGAGCCCTTGTAGCGGAGCTACCAGGGCTTTTGGCCAACGCCGCGAGCGTGCGTGATGGGCGACGCGACGGGGCAAAGCTTGGCGACCGCCGCCGCCCCCGGCCGCTCCTCGGTCAGCAGACCGAGCGCCGCGAGCCGCACCGCCGATTCGTCCCCCAGGTACAGCGCGCCCAACTCCCGTACGTCCAGAGCGATATCCGGCGACTCCGTGGTCGGCGCGCAGACCCCGCCCTCCGCCGTCCCCTCCAGCCGGAACCGGCCGCCCGCCAGACCGTCCTTGTCGTGGATCTCCAGCGTCAGCGTGGCCGGCACGGCGTACGTACGCGCCTCCAGGGCCCGTACGGTGTCGAGGATCCGCACCCACAGGAAGTCCGCCTGCGTCACGATCCGCGCCGCGCGGGGGTCCGGGAGGAGCCCGGTCAGCAGATCGTCCGCGGCGCGGTGCCCAGTCCTGACCGTGGTGATCCAGTCGACCGAGCAGACGAAGCGCCACAGAGCGCTCTCCGCCGCCGGGGTCAGCGCGATCAGCTTCCGCACCGACGCGGTGTTCAGCGGCTGCTTGGCATCGCCCCAGTGGCCGTCGGAGGCGTAGGTGACCAGGCCCTCGATCTCACCGGCCGCCGAGCGGTACACCGCGTTGAAGGGCTCCGTCCACGGCAGGGCGCTCGCCGCCTGGCCGGTGTCGACGCGCCACCAGTGGTCGTCACGGCTCACCGCGCCGGGCTGACGCGTCCGGAAGCGCTGATGGAGATCCGGGCCGAGTTTCCGTACGTCCGCGAGGTCGACCAGATCGATCCGGCCGCCGTCGTCCGGCCCCGCCCACCGGGGATCAAGTCCCGTACGTGCCACCTCGATCGCCCACTCGGTGACCCAGGCGGCGGGGCCGAACCCGTACCGTCCGTAGATCGGGTACTCGGCGGCGATCAGCGTCGCGACGGCGTCCCCGCGCTCCTTCGCCGCCGCCAGATCGGCGGCCATCATCCGGCCGAGCAGCCCGCGCCGGCGGTGGGTGGGCGACACGGTCACGTTGGTGACCGCGTCGGCGGGAACCGCGGCGCCGCCGACGACCGTGAGCTCCTGCGCGAAGGACCGGAAGGTGGCGACGCAGCGCCCGTCGTCGAAGACCCCCCGCGTACGGGCCAGATCGAAATGGGCGAGCTTGTCCGCCACGTAATCGTCCGGGACGCGCGGCGGCCGGAGGAACCCGGTGTCAACGGCCCGCAACCAGTCGGAAAGCTCGGATTCGGTGACCGTACGGACGTCAAGGCTCATGGCCGTCACGCTAAGCGGTCCCGGCGCCCCGCCGCATCCCGGTTTTCGCCGCCGCCACCGGCCCCGGAAGCCCCGCGGTCCCCCGAAACCCCCGCAGTCCCCGCAGTCCCCGAAACCCCCGCACTCCCCGCAGTCCCCGCAGTCCCCGCAGTCCCCGCAGTCCCCGCAGTCCCCGCAGTCCCCGAAACCCCCGCAGTCCCCGCAGTCCCCAGGAACCTCAGAACGCCGCCCGCACCGCCCCGACCTCCACACCGCCGCCCAGCAGCGGCTCCCGCCCGATCCGGCCAAGCACCTCGGCCTCCACGCCCAGCAGTTGGAGCGCCCGCGTCAGCACAGGTCCCAGCGCCCGGCCCCCGCCGTCGTCAATCTTGAAGGCCAGCGCCCGGCCGTCCGGCAGCGCCACCGCCTGGACCGCCTCCGCGCCCGTCTTCGCGAGCGTGCCCGGCATCTCCGTCATCAGCCAGGTGTCGGACCTGCGCGTCCCCCCGACGTACTCGGGATGGGCGCGCATCGCGTCCGCCACCCGCCGCTCCGCCGACCCCGGCGCCGCGAGGACGAAGTGGCGGAAGGCACGGGCGAGACCGGTGAGGCTGATCGCCATCAGCGGGGCGCCGCAGCCGTCCGTACCGATCGTGGGGACCCGCTCGGCCGCCGTCTCCTCGATCACCGTCCGGACGAGCCGCTGCAACGGATGCGCCGGGTCCAGATAGCTCTCCGTCGGCCAGCCGTTGCGCACGCAGGCCGCCAGCATCGCCGTGTGCTTGCCCGAACAGTTCATGATGATCCGGTCCCGCACCCCGCCGGCGGCGAGATACGCCTCCGCCTCGATCCGGTCGAGCGGCAGATCCGGCGGCGTCCGCAGATCGTCGGCCGTCAGCCCGTGCTCGGCGAGCATCGTACGGACGAGAGCGAGATGGAACGCCTCGCCCGCGTGGCTCGCCGCCGCCAGCGCCAGCCGCTCCCCCGACAGCTCCACCCCGGCCCGCAGCACGGCCGCCGCCTGCATCGGCTTGTTGCTGGAGCGGGGAAAGACCGGGGCCTCGGGGTCACCGAGCTCCAGCTCGACCGTGCCGTCGGCCGCCAGCAGCACCAGCGTCCCCCGGTGACTGCCCTCGACAAAACCGGAGCGTACGACCTCGGCGAGCACCGGCGGCACGGCCGGGGATATGGCGTGGGAACTGGAGGACATCATCGGCCTTCCGGGGCTGGGCGGTACCCGCTCGCGCGGTCCGGTACGGATCCGTACGGATCAACGATGATCCACAGGTCCCGATACCGGGTCCCGATACCGATTCCCGACACGGATGGACACGGAATCACTACGTCAGCAGGTCGTCTACTTGGGCTTCACCCTCACGGTACCTGCGGGCGATCTCCGCGCTGCAGTCGTCCGCCGTCCGCTGCAACTGATGGCGCCGGCGCGAGAGCTGCTGCTCGTTGCGTACCAGCCGCCCCATCGCCGTATGCAGCTCCTCGTCCGTACGGGCCGCCAGGTCCGACAGCTCCACCTCGGCGAGTGTCTCGGCGGCCAGCAGGCGGTACTCCTCGCTGCGCGGTGTGGAGAGCGTGACATGGCGGGCGGACGAGCGGTGCCGCGAAGGCGTGTCGGTCAGGATCTCCGACAGCCGGTCGACCACCCGGGTCTCGGGGGCGGTACGGCGGGCCAGCTCGGCCCGCAGGATGTCGATCCGGCCCTGGAGAAGCCGCCGCAGATAGCTCAGATCGGCTTCGTCCCGCTGCGAGTCACGGCGCAGCGCGCGCAGTTCGGGCAGCCGCAGCACACCGAAGTCGTACGGCCGGGGCGCGGGCAGCGTGCCCTCACCGCCGGTGCGCTGCACGGGCGGCCGGGGCCCCCCGCTCCCCGGGGCCGCTCCTCCCGGCCGCGTTCCCGCCCCGTGGTCCGCACCCGGACCGGCGGCCGGTCCGCTGCCTGTCCCGGTGGTCGTACGGGTCGTCGGTACGGGACCGGGCGGCTGCCCGGCGCCAGATGTGCTCATCGCGCGTACTTCCCCTCACTCCGCTGGAGAGACCCCTGCCCCTATCCGCTGGGAACCCCCATCCCTCGACAGGTACGCAGAACGCACCGCCTCCGTGCATCGTGCCACTCCCACGACCGCGCATGCGGGCACTCTGCACCCGTTCGGCCCCCGATAGGTTGGTCCGTATGCGTGCAGTGGTGCAGAGAGTCGACGGCGCGAGCGTCGTGGCCGTGACGGAGTCCGGGCCGGAAACCGTCGGCGAGATCATCGGTGAGGGCTTGTGTGTGCTGGTGGGAGTCACCCACGAGGACACGGTGGAGCAGGCGGAACGGCTGGCCCGCAAGCTCTGGTCGATACGGATGCTGGAGGGCGAGAAGTCCTGTTCAGAGGTGAACGCGCCGCTCCTGGTGATCTCGCAGTTCACTCTCTACGGGGACGCCCGGAAGGGCCGCCGCCCCACCTGGAACGCGGCGGCGCCGGGCGACGTGGCCGAGCCGCTGGTCGACGAGGTGGTGGCGCGGCTGCGGGCGCTGGGCGCGAAGGTCGAGACGGGCCGGTTCGGAGCGGAGATGCGGGTCTCGCTCACGAATCACGGCCCGTTCACGGTGCTGCTGGACATGTAAGACGCGGGTGAGGCGTGGCGGAAAGCTGAGTGCGTGCTACGCCTCGACAACCGTTTCCTGCGCCGCCGCCGTGTCCCCGGCCAGCAGTTCCGCGTCCAGCGGCACATTGCGCTTGATCAGGGCCAGCGCGATCGGCCCCAGCTCGTGATGGCGGGCCGAGGTGGTGATGAAGCCCAGCTGGCGCCCCTCGGCGCCGTCGGCGGCGAGCCGGACCGGCGTGCCATGGCCCGGCAGATGGACCTCGCTGCCGTCCAGGTGCAGGAAGACCAGCCGGCGCGGCGGCTTTCCCAGGTTCTGCACACGGGCCACGGTCTCCTGGCCCCGGTAGCAGCCCTTGTCGAGATGGACCGCCGTGCCGATCAGCCCCACCTCGTGCGGGATGGTCCGGTGGTCGGTCTCGAAGCCCAGGCGCGGCCGGTGGCCTTCGATCCGCAGCGCCTCGTACGCGAGGATCCCGGCGACCGGGCCGTGCGCGGCGGCGTACGACTCCAGGTCGGCGCGGGGCAGGAAGAGATCCCGGCCGTACGGGGTCTCCCGTACGGCCACGCCCTCGGGCACCTCGGCGATGGAGCCCGCCGGCAGATGGACGACGGCGAAGTCGTCCGTACGGTCCGCGACCTCGACCCGGTAGAAGAACTTCATCGACTCCAGGTAGGCGATCAGCGCCTCCTGCGTGCCGGGCTCGACATGTGCCCAGACCGTCGTGCCGTCGTCCACGAGATACAGCGCGTGCTCGATATGGCCGTGCGGGGAGAGGATCAGCGCCTCGGTGGCCCGGCCGGCGGGCAGCTCGCTGACGTGCTGGGTGAGCAGCAGATGCAGCCAGCTCAGCCGGTCGTCCCCGGTGACGGTGACGACTCCGCGGTGCGAGAGATCCACCAGTCCGGTGCCGTCGGCGAGGGCCCGTTGCTCGCGGAACAGATCACCGTAGTGGGCGGCGACACCTTCGTCCTGTCCTTCGGCGGCGACGGCTCCAGGCAGGGACAGCAGAGGGCTCTTCATAGTGATTAGCCTACGACTCGCCGTTCGCGGCACGGGCGGCGCAGTTCCGGCACCGGCCGAAGATCGCGAAGTGCTTCATGTCCGTCGTGAACCCGAAGTCCTCGCGCAGCTTGGCGGTGAACTCCGCGGCCACCTCGACATCCGCCTCGATGACATGCGTGCAGTCCCGGCAGACCATGTGGATGTGGTGGTGCCGGTCGGCGAGGTGGTACGTGGGAGCGCCGTGCCCGAGATGGGCGTGCGAGACGAGGCCCAGCTCCTCCAGGAGCTCCAGGGTCCGGTAGACGGTGGAGATGTTCACACCGGAGGCGGTCCTGCGCACCTCGCACAGGATGTCGTCGGGTGTCGCGTGCTCCAGGGAGTCGACAGCTTCGAGGACAAGCTGCCGCTGAGGGGTCAGCCGGTACCCACGCTGGCGCAGGTCGCTCTTCCAGTCGGTGCTCACCACGCCCCCAGTGTAGGCAGGCGCGGCGGCGCGGGTGGCTCTCCTGGAAGGAGTTCTACTTGAAGAAGGCGATGCCGTCGTCCGGGAGGTCGCCGAGGTCCTTGGCCCATGCCTCGACCTGGTCCGGGGACACGACCTTCTTCAGATGCGCCGACATGTACGGGCGCAGCGGGACCTCGGGGGTGGACTTCTCGCCCACCCACATCAGGTCGCCCTTCACATAGCCGTACAGCCGCTTGCCACCGCTGTAGGGCCCGGAGGCCGCGGTGCGGGCCACCGCGTCGGTCACCAGGTCGATCTGCGGCTTCTGGTCGGCCAGCTCGCCGTACCAGACCTCCACCACACCCTGGTCCCTGACCATCACGACCTCGACCTTGCGGTCCGTGTCGATCCGCCAGTAGCCGGCCTCGGACTCGATCGGCCTGACCTTCTTGCCCTCGTCGTCCAGCGCCCAGGTGTGCGAGACGTACTCGACGAAGTCCCGGCCGTCGTGGCTGAAGGTGACCTCCTGGCCGAAGTTGGCCTTCTCGTCTCCCGGGAAGTCGAAGACACCGACGCCCTCCCAGTCACCGAGGAGGAAGGCCAGGGGAACAAGGTCCGGGTGCAGGTCGGACGGGATCTCGATCATGAGCAGCTCAGGCGATCTGTAGGGGTGAGGACGGGATGACCAGCGTGCGGCGACCGGCGCGGGGCGTCAGCGCTGACCCTGGTACAGCTTCTTCACGGCCAGAACGGTGAAGGCGAGCACGCCGACGCAGACGAGGACCAGCAGGGAAGTGAAGAAAGCCTCAAGCACGGCGTGCTCCTCGGATGAGCGGTAAGGGCGGTAAGGGCCGAGCCCCAGCCTAATGGGTGGGGACCCGGCCCTCTCGGCGAGGTACTCCGAGGTACGCGGGGACACTCGGGGCGCCCGGAACCGACCGGGACCGCTCGCGAGTGCCCGACGGCCTCGGCTCAGCCGAGCAGCTGGTTCTGGAGGATCACCGTCTGACGGAACGGCACGGCCGGAGCGCCGCCCTTCTTCTCGTGGACGATCAGCGCGAGGGTGTCGCCCGCGACGACATACGCCTGACGGACCTGCGTACCGTCGTACGGCGCGGGCTCCACGAACAGCTCCGCCGAGGTGCCCTCCACGGCGTCCCTCGCGAACTCCGACCAGCCCTCGTCGATCTCGGTCGTCGGTGCCCTGACGAGCGGAGCGCCCGCGTCGGCCCCGGACTCGATCTCCATGTCCTTGAATGCCTGGGCGAACGCGCCCGACTGGAAGCGCAGCAGATAGACGCGCGAGGAGGTGCCGTCCGGCATGGTCCAGCCGCGGGCCGCGATATGCCGTACGGCGTAGTCGCGCAGCGCCGGCCGGAGACCGGCCCGCCGGTCCTCGGCGTACTCGGATACGTACTGCTCGGTGCTCACCCAGCCTCCGGCCAGCTTCTTGTCCCCCGTGGCCCCGGCGGGGGCCGGGAGCAGCAGCTCACGCAGGTCGGCGTGGTGGATCTCGGCCGTGTTGCCCGGGGTGAAGGGGCGCGGGGAGCCGGACGGAAGGGCGGGCAGGGAGAGCCGGGGGTAGTCCCAGCGGCCGTCGTCCCGCGTCGCGAGCCCGGGTACGTCGCTGCGCTCCATCGAACTGATGCCGTACGCGGCGCCGGTGCCGAGCCCGGCGAAGACGACCACGGCGGCCGTCCAGCGGGCGACCGCGCGCAGCACCCGGCGGGGCGGCCGGGGAGCGGGGATGTGCACGACGGGCGGCTGCGGGGGCATGGGCGGCAGCGGCGGCGGTACGAGAACCGCGGGGCCGGGCTCCGCGGGGCCGGGGCTCTGCTCGGTCATACGTACCTCCCCGGGGATGCGATGTGGTCGAGCTGTTCCTTCATCAGTTCGGCGGCGGCGGACGAGTCGAACGGCTTCACCCCGGACGCGAGGAGAGTGACGGCCAGATCGCCGTCATACGCCACACACCGCATCGAGTCGAGGTCGGACTCGCCGCCCGTCTTCGGTGCCAGGAAGCACTCCGCCTTCCGGTGCCCCTCGATCTTCGGGCCCTTGCGGGCGCCGGGCCAGTCCGTCTCCGTGGCGTACCAACTCCGGAGGAACTGACGGTTCTCGGTCCGCATGAGATAGACCTCGGCAACGAGATCGACCGTCCCCGCTTCGTACGAGCGGACGGCGATGCCCTTGATGCCCAGCTTGTCGATCTCCTTGTTCAGCGCCCGGCGCAGTGGGCCGGAGAGGCCCTTGCCCTCGGACTTCATGAGCGCCGTCGCCTGCTTGCCGGTCAGCTCACCGTCGTTGCCGTACCCCTCGTTGCCGTACCCCGCGTTGCCGTACCCCTGCACGTCGGGACCGAGGCTGTAGCCACCGGGCACGGGCAGCAGCTTCCGGCTGAGCTCGGTGTCCGTACGGCCCTTGACGAAGTCCCCGGCGGGGTCGTTGTCCGGCTGGGTGATCGTCTTCGTCCAGACCGTGGTGCGAACGGTCCTGTCGGCCCCGTCAACGGTGGTCTTGATGAAACCGAGGCCGCCTGCGAGGGCGCCGAGGACCAGGACGGCGGGCAGGACGGTCCCGACGAGCCGGCGCGCGCGGGGGCGCGGGGCAGGAGTCGCGTCAGTCGCGTCAGTCGCGTCAGTCGCGTCAGTCGCGTCAACGGGGGATACGTCCGCGGGCGGCGGCGTCTCCAGGTCGTCGTTCACAGGCGCTCCAACTGCCGCTCGGCCAGCGTCCGGATGTCCTTCTTGCTGATCGGCTTGGCGTCGAACATGTTGATGTCGACCATGACGTCACCGCGATAGGCGATGGCGCGGGCGCGGTAGAACGGCAGATATCCGGCCTTCCGCTCGGGCTCGTAGAGGTAGTAACGGCCGTTGCCGCTGCCCTTGATGGGATCCCCCGAGTTGCCCGCGCTGAACTCGTCGTCGTCGGGCATGTAGGACTGCTGCCCCTCCGCGTGATTGGCCGCGCCCATGGTGTAACTGGCCCGGAACTGAACGAGGTAGATGTTCACCGTGCGGTTCTCGCCCTGTGTCCAGGAGGCGCCCGCGGCCCGGCGGAAGTCGCCCTTCAACATGTCCTCGAACACGCTGTCCGGTTCCTGGAAGTCGCCGGCGAACATGTCGAGCGACATCCACCCGTCGCTGAGCCAGTCCGGGAAGGCTTCCTCCGCACCGGAGGGTTTGCCGACCAGCAGCTTGCGCAGATCACCGTCCGTCCTGACCCGGGTGTCCTGCTTCGCGGACAGCGGCTCCGCTTCCTCCCCCTTGGGCAGGGATTTCGCGGGATACGTCACGCCCGGCTGGGCGAGCAGTGGCAGGGGCGTCGGCTCACGGTCGGCCTGGACCGCGTACCCGGTGGCCGTTCCGGCGACGATGCCGAGTACGGCCGCGGCGGCGATGAGCAGGGTCGTACGACCGCGTCTTCGTCTTCGTTGATTTTCCAAAGGGGTCCCCCACGAGACCTGAGGCGCATGGCCTGAGGCGCGGATTCCGTTATCCGCGCACAGACCTGACCGACAGACCGAGGGAGTGGTTGTATCCGCGCGGATTACAGTTCGGCATATGCACTCCGCGAAGAAGCTCGTGATCAAAGTGACCGCCGGGGCCGACGCACCCGAGCGCTGTTCCCAGGCCTTCACGGTGGCGGCGGTCGCCGTGGCCAGTGGGGTGGAGGTCTCGCTGTGGCTGACGGGCGAGTCCGCGTGGTTCGCGCTGCCGGGGCGGGCGGCGGAGTTCGAGCTGCCGCACTCCGCGCCGCTGCCGGAACTCATCGAGTCGATCCAGGCGGCCGGCCTGATCACGCTGTGCACGCAGTGTGCGGCCCGGCGGGACATCACGGAGAAGGATGTGCTGGACGGCGTACGGATCGCCGGGGCTCAGGTCTTCGTCAGCGAGATCATGGCGGACGGCGTGCAGGCGCTCGTCTACTGACGCGCCTGCCCCGCCGCCGCTCGTCGTGGTGGTGGTCCCTGTGTTCCAGCTCGTCCAGCCACTTCTCGGACTCGGTCGGGGCGTCGACCGGCGGTTCGTCCCACCAGCGATCGTCGCGGTCCTTCGTATTGCCGACGATGGCGGCGGCCGGCGGAATCAGCATCGCCACGAAGCTCATGATCACGGCGGCCGGCACCGAGATGTCGCGCACGAAAGTCCAGGCGGAGACGAAGAGGACCAGGCATCCGCCCATGAGCAGGAAGTACCGACGACGGCGTCGCGCGTACATATCTTCAGCGTACGCCCGGGAATGCCCGGATCGGCCCGGCCCGGATCGGCCCGGCCCGCATGAACGGCCGGAGGGCCGCACCCCAGGGGGTACGGCCCTCCGGCCGGTGAGAGAAGAGCTCGGTCCGCGCGAAGAGCTCGGTCCGCGAAGAGCTCAGACCGCGATCGCGACCTCGGAGAGGCCCCCGGTCTGCGCGACGACCGTACGGTCCGCCGTGGCGCCCGGGACGAGGGCGCGCAGCGTCCACGTGCCCTCGGCCGCGTAGAAGCGGAACTGGCCGGTCGCCGAGGTCGGGACCTCCGCGGTGAATTCTCCGGTCGAGTCCAGCAGGCGTACGTAACCGGTGACGGGCTCGCCGTCGCGGGTCACGGAACCCTGGATGGTGGTCTCACCGGGCTTGATCGTCGAAGCGTCGGGGCCGCCGGCCTGTGCTCCACACATACTGTTCAGTCCTCCGGGTCGGGGCGTGATTACTTGTTGGCGCCGAGCTCGATCGGCACACCGACGAGCGAGCCGTACTCGGTCCACGAGCCGTCGTAGTTCTTGACGTTCTCGACACCGAGCAGCTCGTGCAGCACGAACCAGGTGAGCGCGGAGCGCTCGCCGATACGGCAGTAGGCGACGGTGTCCTTGGTCAGGTCGACCTGCTCGTCGGCGTAGAGCTCCTTGAGCTCGTCGTCCGACTTGAAGGTGCCGTCGTCGTTGGCGTTCTTGGACCACGGGATGTTGCGCGCGGTCGGGATGTGACCCGGACGCTGCGACTGCTCCTGCGGGAGGTGCGCCGGAGCGAGCAGCTTGCCGCTGAACTCGTCGGGCGAGCGCACGTCGACCAGGTTCTGCGTGCCGATCGCGGCGACCGCGTCGTCACGGAAGGCACGGATCGAGGTGTTCTGGGCCTTGGCCTTGTACGTGGTGGCGGCACGCGTCGGGACGGCGTCGACCAGGTCGCGGGAGTCCAGCTCCCACTTCTTGCGGCCGCCGTCGAGGAGCTTGACGGAGTCGTGCCCGTACAGCTTGAAGTACCAGTACGCGTAGGACGCGAACCAGTTGTTGTTGCCGCCGTAGAGGATGACGGTGTCGTCGTTGGCGATGCCCTTGGCCGACAGGAGCTTCTCGAAGCCCTCCTGGTCGACGAAGTCACGGCGGACCGGGTCCTGGAGGTCCTTCTTCCAGTCGATCCTGACAGCGTTCTTGATGTGGTTCTTGTCGTAGGCCGAGGTGTCCTCGTCGACCTCGACAATGACCACCTTCGGGTCGTCGATGTGGGCCTCGACCCAGTCGGCGTCTACCAGGACGTCGCTGCGGCTCATGCTGTTCTCCTCCGGGGATGGGGTCTCCCCTGCTCGTTAAGAGCTTGGGGAAGTGCGGCGGGCTGCGAGGTGCGGGGCGCGGCTGCTGCCGCTGCTTCCGGGCACGGGGCCCGGGCCGGCGTACGGCGCGCGGGTGGCCCTGAGAATCTCGAAGGGCCCGGCGGGAAACGGGACGCGAATGTCCCGCTCAGACGGTGCGACAGAGCATGGCGGCGACGCGGCACAGGTCAACTGCCCGCCGCTTCGTGAAGTCCGCCTGTTGCGTCATACGTCCGATCGTAGGGACGTCCCGGCGGACATGTCACCGGCGTGTCACATCGTGAGACTCGATCGTCCGGAAGGCGAGACAATCGTGTGGTCGGCGCGGTGTCCGCCGACCGGCCGGGGCCCGGCGTCCCGCTGTCATCTGAGGAGCGGACGCCGACGTCTCACCATCCGGTTACCCGCCCTCCGGACGGCGCTAACTCCCTCGGGGGGCGGCGCTCCGCTCGCGGTCCTGCCCTGAGGCCCGCGGTCGGCCGGTCAGCCGGTCAGCCGGTCAGGGAGACGTTCGTCCCGGCGCCGGAGAAGTGCAGACCGTCCTCGGCCGCCGTGACCTTGTCGAGCTTGATGGTCGACGGCAGCCCGTCGATCTTCAGGTCGTAATCGACCACGTCCCGCACCTGCTCGTCCATGCCCGGCACCGGCAGTTCGGGAAGGGTCGCGGCCTTCAGCCGGACCGTGTCGCCGCCCTCCAGCGTCACCGTGCTGTACGCCGTGACGGTCCGGCCGCCCAGCAGGGCCTTGACGGTGTCAGGGATCTCGACGCCCGCGCCCTCCAGCACGTCCGTCAGCGGCCCGGAGACCTTGACCTGCCCCTTCGCGGCCCGCTCGGCACCGGCGTAGCCGACAGTCGCGCCCTTCGGCGCCGACTTGGCGAGGTCCGCATACGAGATGCGCGCCGAGCCGTTGGCCTGCCCGGCCACGGCGGATGAGAAGCTGCTGTCGATCTTGACGTCCTTCAGCTGGGCCTTGACCTCGGTCACCCGGACGTCGTGGCCGTCGGCCGTGGCGTTGACGCCGTCGAGGCCGATCTCGACCTCGTCCAGCGAGGTGCCGAGGACCTGGGTCAGGAAGGGGAAGCCCTTGATGGAGACGTCGGGCTGGGAGGTCAGCCCCGCGCTCGACCTGACCCGGTCGGCGACCTCGCTCTCGGCGAAGTACACCGCCGCCCGGTCCGCGGCGACGAACAGCCCGCCGAAGATCACGACGAATATCAGCAGTATTCGCAGCGCGCGCATGGTTCGGTGTCCCCCACTCTGATCGTTTCTGCCCCCTGACGACCGTGAGCGTAACGCCAGTCGGGTCGGCCGCATGTCGGAGTGATCGACGAACGGCGCGGACGTACGGTTCCCCGCCGGCCCCCGTCGGCCGTGCGCCGTGCGTCACTCGGGCCCGTCAGGTCCGGGTCGGATCCCGGGCAGGTCCGCGTCAGGCAAGCATGCGGCCCAGCAGGTAGACGGCGGGAGCGGCGGCCGTGAGCGGCAGCGCCACTCCGGCGGTCATGTGCACGAAGCGCGACGGGTAGTCGTAGCTCGCCGCGCGCAGCCCGACCAGCGCGCAGACCCCCGCGCCGAGCCCCAGCAGCGCGCCCTGGCTGCCCAGGTCCGTCATGCCGCCCGCCGCGATCCCGGCGCCCGCGCCGGCCAGCAGGGCCACCACGACGGAGACGAACCCCGGCAGCGGCAGCGCGCGGGCCACGGTCGCCGCGGCGACCGCCACACCGCCGACGACCACCGCGTCCGGCACGGCCGCGAGCTGGCCGGTGGCGAGGATGGCGAGCGCGGCCGAGGCGACGGTGGCCATCAGGCCCGTCATCCGCTCATCGGCGCTCGCGCGGCTGCGCAGCTGCAGGACGACGACCAGCAGCACCCACACACCGAGGGTGCCGATGATCGCGGCGGGGGCGTTCTCCCGGCCCGCCGCGAGCACGGCGATATCGGCGGTGATCCCGCCGAGGAAGGCGAGCGCGATGCCCTGCCTGGCCGGCCACATGCCGTTCAGCCGGAACCAGCCGGCCGCCGTGACGGCCTGGAGCAGGACGAGCGGGACGAGCAGCGCGTACGGCCCGATGGCCGCGCCGCCGGCCAGCAGCAGGCCGAGCACGGCGGTCAGCCCGGCGGGCTGGATGCCCGGCGGAATGATCGGCGAGCGGCCCTCTGCGCGGGCGCGCTGGGCGTCGGTGATCCGGGCGTTGCCCATGGTGGTGGGCGCGCTGTAGCCGTCGGCGGAGCCGGGAGGCGTGGTGCCGGGAGCAGCGGTGAAGGGCGCCTGGTTCGGGTTCCCGGCCCCGGCCGGAGCCTGGGGCGCGTACGGCGCCGAGGCGGGCGACGGCACGCCCGACGGTACGTTCGACGGCATCTCCGGGGGCAGCGGGTAGGCGCCCTGCGGCGGCAGATACGCGGTGTCGGCGGCGGCAGCGGCCTGCTGCGGCTGGTACGCCTGTCCCTGGGCCTGGCCCTGCGCGGGGTAGTACGGCCCCTGCGCCTGGGCGTGGGGTTGGTACTGGGTGTCCCAGGTCTGGCCCTCCCACGTCTGCGCGGCGGGCTCCTGCTGGGCCTGGGGCTGAGGCTCGTACTGGGGCTCGGCCCAGCCCTGCGAGGCGCCCGGGTCCTGGTACGCGCCGTTCGCCCCGTTCATCCCGTTCGCGCCGTAGGACGGCTGCTGCGGGCGGCCGTACTGGTCGTACTGAGCCTGGTTCCGGGCCTGGTCCCCGTACGGCCCGTGCCAGTGCTGCTGCCCCTGCCCCTGGCCGTACCGATACTGCTGATCGTCGTCGCTCATGTTCTGCGGTTCACCCTCCTGCGAACGGCGGGAGCACCTCGACCGTGCCGCCCTCGGCAAGCCGTACGGTCTCATGCCCACGGGTCCCCACGGGGTCACCGTCGACGATGAAGGAACACCTCTGGAGTACGCGGACCAGCTCGCCCGGGTGCCTCACCCGCGCGGCGGCGAGCGCGTCGGCCAGGTTGTCCGCCGCGTACGGCTCCTCCGCGGTGCCCGCGGCGGCCTTGGCCGCGGCCCAGTAGCGGATCGTGCCCGATGCCATGGCGGCGCTCCTTTCGTCGGCTCCCATGATGGCCGACGGCGCCCGCACGTCCGTCAGCCACTCCCCGAGGCGTGCCAGCAGCGCGTCGTCGGCGGCGTTCTCCGCGTGGCCCATGCCCGGTTCGAGCCACAGTTCGGCGGCGCCCGGAGCCGCGGCGCCGGCCAGCGAGCGGGGGTGGTCCAGCGGGAAGTACGGGTCGCGGTCGCCGTGTACGACGAGCAGCGGGACCGGCGCGATCAGCGGGACGGACTCGACCGGGGAGAGCGGCACGGGATCCCAGTCCCGGTCATGGATACGCGTACGCAATCCGTAGCGGCCGACCAGCCGGCCCAGGGGCCGCGTCACCACCCAGTGCAGCCGCCGCATCGGGGCGGTTCCCCGGTAGTACCAGCGCGCGGGTGCGCTCACGGCGGCCACGGCGTCGGTCCGCGCACCTGTGCGCCCCCTGTGCGACGCGGCATGGCGCAGCACCACGGATCCGCCCATGGAGAAGCCGACGGTCACGACACGCGAATGGCCCAGCGCGCGGGCCCATTCGACGGCCGCCGCCAGATCGAGGATCTCGCGGTCGCCGACCGTGGAGCGCCCGCCCGAGCGGCCGTGCCCGCGGAACGAGAACGTGACGACGGCCGCACGCTGCGCGAACACCCGCGCCGCCCGTCGTACGGCGGGTTTTTCCACCGACCCGGTGAACCCATGTGCGAGCACGATCGCGGTCCCGCCGTCCGCCCGGAAATCCTGCCCGAAACCCGCCGTACACGGCTCGTACACCGCCTCGATGGGGACCCCGTCCACGGTCCTGAGGACCGTGCGCCGGGTGCCCCGGGCACCCGGGGAATCTGGTGATCTGCGGGATTGACCCTCTGGCACCGAGCACATGTGGGTTATTCTGCTGCGAAGAGGATCCGGGCAATGTAGCCCCCGGGTCCTTTTGTGTTTCCCGTCCGTTGTTACAGACAGATGACACAGACGGAAGACACGGACATCACGGCTGCGGGCCTCAGGGCGAGGGAGCCGCGGCCGGCACCACGCAGGACAAGCAGTGCCGCATACGTCCTCGCAGGGACCGAGGAGGAACCGACGTAATGGGCAAGCGAACCGTGTATGACAACAGTCCGGCCGAGGCAGGTGGGCGGCGATGAGTTCTCTGCTGCTTCTGACCAACGCGCTCCAGCCCTCGACGGAGGTGCTGCCGGCTCTTGGACTGCTGCTCCACAATGTGCGGGTGGCCCCCGCCGAAGGGCCCGCTCTCGTCGACACCCCTGGTGCCGATGTCATTCTGATCGACGGCCGGCGCGACCTTCCGCAGGTGCGGTCGCTCTGCCAGCTGCTCCGGTCCACCGGACCGGGCTGCCCGCTGATCCTCGTCGTGACGGAGGGCGGCCTCGCCGCCGTCACCGCGGACTGGGGCATCGACGACGTACTGCTCGACACGGCCGGTCCGGCCGAGGTCGAGGCCCGGCTGCGGCTCGCGATGGGCCGGCAGCAGATCTCGACCGACGACTCCCCGATGGAGATCCGCAACGGCGATCTGTCGGTGGACGAGGCGACCTACAGCGCGAAGCTCAAGGGGCGGGTCCTGGACCTGACCTTCAAGGAGTTCGAGCTGCTCAAGTACCTCGCGCAGCACCCGGGCCGGGTCTTCACCCGGGCCCAGCTGCTCCAAGAGGTCTGGGGCTACGACTACTTCGGCGGTACGCGGACGGTCGACGTCCACGTACGGCGGCTGCGCGCGAAGCTCGGCCCCGAGCACGAGTCGCTGATCGGGACCGTACGGAACGTCGGCTACCGCTTCGTCACCCCGGAGAAGGGCGAGCGCGGTACGGAGAAGTCCGACCGGGCGTCAGGTGACACCCGGGCGAATGCCGCCGGGGAGCCGTCCCCTGCCGAGGGCCACAATGGGTCTCGCAACGGGTCCCACCCCGAGCCCCGGCACGAGAAGGCCGAGGACCCCGGGGACGACGACACGGCCGCCGGACTGGACGCCACACAAGAAAATGCCGTGCGACCTGCCAAGCGGTAGGTCACCACGCGTAGACTCCGCGCGTGGCCAAGGTGACGCGGGACGATGTGGCACGACTGGCGGGTACGTCCACCGCCGTCGTCAGCTATGTCATCAACAACGGACCGAGGCCGGTCGCCCCGGCCACGCGCGAGCGGGTGGTCGCCGCGATCCAGGAGCTGGGCTACCGGCCCGACCGGGTCGCCCAGGC
Organism: Streptomyces scopuliridis RB72; assembly: GCF_000718095.1. Classification (GTDB taxonomy): domain Bacteria; phylum Actinomycetota; class Actinomycetes; order Streptomycetales; family Streptomycetaceae; genus Streptomyces; species Streptomyces scopuliridis. The sequence continues at coordinate 150,717 of NZ_JOEI01000017.1, forward strand.
GATGGCCTCGCGGCGGACCGACCTCATAGGGGTCGTCGTGCCGGACGCGAGACAGCCCTTCTTCGCGGAGATGGCGCACGCGGTCGAACAGGCCGCGGCCGAGCGCGGGAAAATGGTGCTCGTCGGCAACTCCGACTACCGCAATGAGCGGGAGGTCCACTATCTGCGGGCCTTCCTGGGCATGCGGGTGTCGGGGCTGATCCTGGTCAGCCAGGGTCCGAGCGAGCGCGCGGCGGCCGAGATAGAGGCCTGGGACGCGCGGGTCGTGCTGCTGCACGAGCGGCCCGAGGGCATCGATGACGTGGCGGTCGTGACGGACGACATCGGCGGCGCCCAGCTCGCCACCCGTCATCTGCTGGAGCACGGCCATCCGTACGTCGCCTGCCTCGGCGGGGTCGAGTCCACCCCGGTCGTCGGCGACCCGGTGACCGACCACGTCGAGGGCTGGCGGCGGGCGATGCTGGAGGCCGGGCGGCCGGTGGAGGGACGCCTCTTCCGGGCGCTCTACAACCGGTACGACGCGTACCAGGTCGCGCTGGAGCTGCTGGCGGGCCCCGACCGGCCGCCGGCGATCTTCTGCTCCACCGACGACCAGGCGATCGGCGTGCTGCGGGCGGCCCGCGAGCTGCGGATCGACGTCCCCGGCGAGCTGGCCGTGGCGGGCTTCGACGACGTCAAGGAAGCCGGGCTCACGGACCCGCCGCTGACGACGGTCTCCTCCGACCGGCCGGCGATGGCGCGGGCCGCGGTGGATCTCGTGCTGGACGACGGGCTGCGGGTGGCGGGGTCGCGGCGGGAACGGGTGAAGCAGTTCCCGTCGGCGCTGATCGTGCGGCGCTCCTGCGGCTGCGCGTAGGCGGTCGGGGGCCAGGCAGTCGGGACCCGGCCCCCCGGCCGCTGTCCCGGCGGTCTTTATATGGGGCATACGCACTTTTGTTGCCCTTCTCAGAACGCCCTCAGCTTGTTCTCATCTACGGCGCGGACAGTCGTTCCCATGACCGACTACTACCGCGGCAGCGGCGACGCAGACAGCACGCAGCAGCACCCCACCCAGGGGTTCCAGGGACAGGGAGGCCAGGGACAGGGGCTCCAGGGCTCGGCGTACCCGCCGCCGCCCGCGTACGGTCCCAGCATTCCCGTCGGCGGCACCGGCACCACGACCGCCACCGCTCACCGGCGCGCCAAGCGGCCCGTGGCCCTGCTCGCCGCGGTGGCGATCGCCGCGGCGGTCGTCGGCGGCGGTACGGCGGCCCTGGTCGGGAACTACACCGGCGGCGGCACGGACAGCACCGGCACGACGGTCAGCGGGACGACGGTCTCGCAGAGCAGCGCGGGCACGGTGGCCGGGGTCGCCCAGGCCGTGTCCCCCGCCATCGTCGAGATCAACGCGACCTCCACGAGCGGTGAGGCCACCGGCTCCGGCGTGATCATCACGTCCGACGGCGAGATCATCACCAACAACCATGTGATCGCCGGGGCCTCCTCGATAAAGGTCCAGCTCAGCACGGGTAAGAGCTACACCGCCCAGGTCGTCGGCACCGACGCGAACAAGGACCTCGCGCTGATCAAGCTGGAGGGCGCGAGCGGCCTCAAGACGGCCACGCTCGGCAACTCCGACCAGGTGAAGGTCGGCGACCAGGTCGTGGCGATCGGCTCGCCCGAGGGCCTGACCGGCACCGTCACCAGCGGCATCATCTCGGCGCTCAACCGCGATGTCACCGTGGCCAAGGAGCAGGACCAGGGTCAGCAGCAGCAACCGCAGCGGGGCGGGGGCAACTGGCCGTTCGAGTTCGGCGGGCAGCAGTTCAACGGCGACACCGGCTCCTCGAAGACCACGTACAAGGCGCTCCAGACGGACGCGTCGCTCAACCCGGGCAACTCGGGTGGCGCGCTGATCAATATGAACGGCGAGATCATCGGTATCAACTCCGCGATGTACGCGCCGAGTTCGTCGTCCGCCTCCGGGAGCTCCGGCGCCGGCAGCGTGGGTCTGGGCTTCGCCATCCCGGTCAACACCGTCAAGTCGGACCTCGCGGCGCTGCGCTCCGGCGGCACCATCTGATCGCCGGGGGTGCGTGGCGTCGTGGCACGAGCCGCCGTGGGACGGGCGTGCGACGCTGATAGTACGGATCGCGCCGATCGTGCGACCGTTGACCTTGCCCGACCGTTTACCTGTGCCCGACCGTTCCGCCGAGCCGACTGACGAGGTAGTAGCGACATGAGTCCCGCCGAAGGCGATCCCCAGCGGATCCTGATCGTCGACGACGAGCCCGCCGTACGCGAGGCGCTCCAGCGGAGCCTCGCCTTCGACGGATACGGGACCGAGGTCGCCGTCGACGGCATCGACGCGCTCGGCAAGGCCGCCGCCTACGATCCGGATCTGATCGTCCTCGACATCCAGATGCCGCGGATGGACGGTCTGACGGCGGCCCGCAGGCTCCGGGGAAGCGGCTCGAAAGTGCCGATCCTGATGCTGACGGCCCGCGACACGGTCGGTGACCGGGTCACGGGGCTGGACGCGGGCGCCGACGACTACCTGGTCAAACCCTTCGAGCTGGACGAACTGTTCGCCCGGATCCGCGCCCTGCTGCGACGCAGCTCGTACGCGGCGGCCACGGCCGACGACCGGCCCGACGACGATGTGCTGGCCTTCGCCGATCTGCGGATGGACCTGACGACGCGCGAAGTGATGCGCGGAAACCGGCGGGTGGAGCTGACCCGTACCGAATTCACCCTGCTGGAGATGTTCCTGGCGCACCCGAGGCAGGTGCTGACCCGGGAGCAGATCCTCAAGGCGGTGTGGGGCTTCGACTTCGAGCCGAGCTCCAACTCCCTGGATGTGTACGTGATGTATCTGCGCCGGAAGACCGAGAGCGGCGGCGAACCCCGGCTGGTCCACACGGTGCGGGGCGTGGGGTACGCGCTGCGCGCCGACGCGGGGAGCGGCACGGGCGCGGGGACGGGCGGCGGGACGGGCGGCGGGGCGGGCACCGGTACGGGCGGCGGGGCGTGACCGGTCCGACGGGCCCGCTCCACCGGCTCCGTACGCTGCCGCTCCGCTCCCGGCTCGCGCTGCTGGTCGCCACGGCGGTCGCGGTGGCGGTGGCGGTCGCGGCGGTGGCCTGCTGGCTGCTGACGCGCACGCAGTTGGAGAGCGAGCTGGACAACTCGATCAGGAACACCAGCGCCGGTGATCCCGCGGTGCGGGACGCGCTCAACAACTGCGGCGCCCCGATCAGTCCCGAGAACAGGGCCGGCTTCGCCTATGTCCAGGTGGTCCTGAGCGACGGCAGCCGCTGCGTGGCCTCGTTCTCGGAGCCGGTGAAGGTCCAGCCGCAGGATGTGGCGGTCGCCACCGGCACCCTGCGTCAGTCGCTCCACAACAGCGTCACCGACAGCGGTGCCAAGGTCCGCGTCTTCACGAAGGCCACCCCCTACGGGCCCGGCACCCAGGTCGCCGTGACCGTGTCCCGGCCCCTCGCCGAGATCGACGCCTCCCTGAACCGGCTCGCCCTGCTGCTCACCGCCGTCGCCGGCGTCGGTGTGATCGGGGCGGGCGCGGCCGGGCTCTGGGTCGCCAGGTCGGGGCTGCGGCCCGTCGACGGGCTGACCCGGGCCGTGGAGCATGTGGCACGGACCGAGGATCTCGCCATCCGTATCCCCGTCGAGGGCGAGGACGAGATCGCCCGGCTGTCCCGCTCCTTCAACTCGATGACCGCCGCCCTCGCGTCCTCCCGGGACCGGCAGTCCCAGCTGATCGCCGACGCCGGGCACGAGCTGCGGACCCCGCTCACCTCGCTCCGTACGAACATCGAGCTGCTCGCCCGCAGCGAGGAGACGGGCCGGGCGATCCCGCCCGACGACCGCAAGGCGCTCATGGCGTCCGTCAAGGCGCAGATGACCGAGCTGGCCGCGCTCATCGGCGATCTTCAGGAGCTGTCGCGCCCGGACGCCGCGGATCCGGGGCCCCTCCAGGTCGTGGCGCTGCACCAAGTCGTCGAGAGCGCGCTGGAGCGTGCACGGCTGCGCGGGCCCGATCTGACCATCAGCGCCGAGCTGAGCCCCTGGTACGTACGGGCCGAGCCGGCCGCCCTCGAACGGGCGCTGGTCAACGTCCTCGACAACGCGGTGAAGTTCAGCCCGTCCGGCGGCTCGGTGGAGGTCTCGCTGAGCGCGAGCGGCGAGCTGACCGTACGGGACCACGGCCCCGGTATCCCGGCCGACGAGCTGCCGCATGTCTTCGAACGGTTCTGGCGCTCGCCGTCGGCCCGTGCGCTGCCGGGCTCGGGGCTGGGGCTGTCGATCGTGGCGCGTACGGTCCAGCAGACGGGCGGCGAGATCGCGCTGCGCCAGGCGGCGGGGGGCGGGACGGTGGCGGCGATCCGTATCCCGGGGGCGCCGACGCCACCGCCGGAGACCCCCGGAACCGGCTGAGATCTCCGCGCAGCCGGTTCCGGAGGGCTCACGTCGTGTGCCGTCAGCCGTTGTGGCGGATGAGCGACTCGACCAGTCCGGGCCGGGTCGCGGGGAAGTCCAGCGGTACGATCCCGAGCCCGCGCCAGCCGCTCGCCTCGGCCCCGTCGAGGAAGGTGTGGACCTGCGGGTTCAGCCGGTCGGAGTTCCAGCGGGGCGGCAGCAGGGCCGCGGTGCTCACGTAGTTGATGTACATCTTCCCGGGCTGCTGGGCCGCCTTGCGGAAGTGCGCCTCGATCTTGGGGTACTTGGCGCCGGGCTCCGCCTGGTAGTCGTCCTGGATGTCGAAGAGCCCGCCGTCCCCGTACCGCACACCGGGCAGTCCCCCGTTGTCCGCGAGCAGGACGACCCGCCCGCGCGCCTCGCCGAGCGTCGGGAGGTTGCCGTCGAGCCGGAAGAGGGAGCGCCAGCCCTTGCCGTCGAGATAGGTGTCGAAGATCCGCCGGAACTCCGCGTCGCTCTCTCCGGAGTACTCCTGCTTGACGCGCATCAGGACGGTCTCGGAGGGGTTGGCCCGGAGGAAGTCCCGGCAGGCGTTCAGTACATCGTCGAAGTTCAGGTTCTGGTAGAACGCGGCGTGGTGGATGGTGAACGCGTTCTCGAACGCGCGGCAGCGGACATCGAGGAAGCGGACGCCGCTGTTCAGCTGCTCGGCGATGGTGGTGTCCTGGCAGGCCACCCAGAGACCGCCGGAGCGCGCGCCGGAGTTGTGCGTGCCGGGGATGGTCAGCCGCTGTACGGGGGTGGAGTCGGCGAAGCCGCCCATCCAGTCGTACGTGGCGAGCGTGCGTCGTGGCGCGGCCACGGCCGGGGCCGCACCGATCAGGGCAGCGGCGGAAAGAGCGAACGCGCCGGCCAAAAAGCCCCGGCGCGTACCGATATGCGTGCTCTTCGGCGTGCTTATAGGCGTGCTCATGCGAGTGTGCCTCCGTCAGGCGTGGGGGGTCAGCCCTCGAATTATGACCGGTACACGACACGCACGGAACAGCACAGGGGCGGACGGCTAAGGTTGATCATCATTTGATCGGTGGTCACGGGAGGGGCGTCGATGTCCGTGGAAGAGTTACCGGCCGGGGCGGGCGACGGAGGAGCCCGGAGGCGGGAAAACGTGATGACGGCCGGGACGGGCCTGCGGGTCTACCCGGAGCCCGCGGACGTGTTCGTCGCCGACCAGGTCGAACTGGCCCGGCATCTGCACCCCTTGATCTCGATCGATCTGGCGCGGGTCGACCCTGCCTGGCGCGGGTGGATCCATCTGGTCAGCCCGCTGGAACCGGCGGAGGGCTATCTCGGTGACCACACCCGGGACTTCCACTCCGCGCTCCAGACGCCCAACTGGCTCGGGTTCGCGCTGGAGGACGACCGGTACCGGCTGCTCGGCGACGTACGGTACTTCGCGCGGGCGACCACCCCGGAGGAAGTGCCGGAGCCCTGGGCCGGGTTCCGCGCCGCGCTCGACGAGCACTGCGAGGTCCAGGAACGCAGCTATCGGACCCACCGCGACGCGTTCCGGCGTGAGGGCCGGCTGTTCATGCGCGACGACGACGGGGCTCCGCTGTACGGGGCGACCGACGGGGTGGCGCTGCTTGACCAGCTCGGCGGCTACGCCGACCAGGGCAACTGGGCCGATCCCGACCTGTTCCGGCTTGAGTTCGACGGGGACCGCGTATGGCCGGTGAGCCCGGCAGGAAACCCGTTCCGGTTCGTGGCGGCGGTGCCGGGCTGGCACTACCGGCGCAGCGGGGCCGACTGGATTCTGCTGTTCTTCGAGCCTGTTGAGCGGCTGGCGCTACTGACGTTCGACTGGAGCTGAGGGGCGGGGGCGCCCGTCTATGAGTGTCTTCCAGTCCTCGAAGTCGAGTCAACTTCCGACATGGGCCCAGCGTTTGTCCTCGGCGCCGGTCCGCTCCAGCTCAGCGGTGGCGTACTGGAGTGCGTCGCTCCCGAGGAGCAGATGCAGCGGGGGCTCGTCCTCGTCTGCGATGTCGATCAGGTGAACTGTACGAGCGAGCGCGCCCTGTTACCCCGGGCTCGCCCCGCACGCCAAAGGCCCGCACGCCAAAGGGCGGTGAGCTCATGGCCCACCGCCCCTCGGTGTTACGCGACTTCCGCTACCGCTACTTGAGGATCGTGATCCTGTCCGCCGCCGGCGGGGTCAGCGGCGCCTGTGCCGTGGAGTTCGCCGCCAGGTAGGCGTTGAAGAGGTCCAGGTCCGACGGGCCGACCAGCTTGTTCTTGCCCTGGCCCAGGACCGGGAAGCCGTCGCCGCCGCCGCCGAGGAACTCGTTCATCGCGACGCGGTACGTCTTCGCCGGGTCGATCGCCGCGCCGTCCAGCTTCACCGAGTCCGTGACGACCCGGGCCGCGCCCGTCTTCGTCATGTCCAGGGTGTAGGTGAAGCCCTTCGAGACCTGAAGGATCTTCGGGGACGCCTCGTTCGAGCCGCTGACCTGCTGCTGGAGCGCGGTGATCACCTGAGCGCCGGTCAGGTCCATCACGTTCATCATGTTGGTGAACGGCTGCACCGTGAAGGCCTCGCCGTAGGTCACCACGCCGTCGCCCTCACTGCCCGACGCCTTGTAGACCAGGTCCGACCTGATCCCGCCCGGGTTCATGAAGGCGATCTGCGCGCCGCCCTTGTCCGCCGGTGCCGTGCCCGTGAGCTGGGCGTCGGCGATGACGTCGCCGAGCGGCGACTCCGGGGTCGTCGCGCCGCGGCCGTTGATGTCCGCGGAGATGAAGCCCTGCGGGGCGTTGGCGATCGGCGCGGCCAGCTTGTTCCAGCGCGCGATCAGGTCGGTCATGTCCTTGGCCTTGGCCTGGTCACGGCTGACGACGTGGTTGGCCGACTTCACGCTCGTCCGGACGATGTCCTTCGTACGGAGGTCGTAGGTGAGCGTGGTGTCCGTGTAGAGCTTGCCGAACGACGAGGCCGACGTGACCAGTCGCGGGTTGCCGGACGGGTCCGGGATCGTGCACGCGTACGCCTGGTGCGTGTGGCCCGTCACCAGCGCGTCGACCTTCGGCGAGATGCCCTTGGCGATGTCGACGATCGGCCCGGAGATGCCGTCACCGGCGCCGGGGCTGTCGCAGTCGTAGTTGTACGCGGTGGACGCGGGCGCGCCGCCCTCGTGGATCAGCGCGACGATCGACTTGACGCCCTGCCGGTCCAGTTCCTGCGCGTACTTGTTGACCGTCTCTATCTCGTCGTGGAACTTGAGTCCCTTGACGCCCTCGGCGGTCACGATGTTCGGCGTGCCCTCCAGGGTCACTCCGATGAAGCCGATCTTGACGCCGTTCTTCTTCCAGACCGTGTACGGCTTGAGGATCGGCTTGCCGGTCTTCTCCGACGTCACGTTGGCGGCGAGGTACGGGAAGTCGGCGCCCTTGAACTTCTTCCCCTTCTCGTAGCAGCCCTCGGTCGGGTGGCAGCCGCCGTTCTGCAGACGGCCCAGCTCGACGGCGCCCTCGTCGAACTCGTGGTTGCCGACGGCCGTCACATCGAGGTCGATCTTGTTGAGCGCCTCGATGGTGGGCTCGTCGTGGAAGAGGCCGGACAGCAGCGGGCTCGCGCCCACCATGTCGCCGCCGGCCGCGGTGACGGAGTACGCGTTGCCCTTGCGGGCGTTGCGCAGCGAGGTCGCGAGGTACTCGACACCACCGGCGGGGATCGCCTTGGTCGTACCGTCGGCCTGCTTCTCGGTGACGGTCCCGGCGGAGCCCGCGGGCGCCTCCAGGTTGCCGTGCAGGTCGTTGAAGGACAGCAGCTGCACATCAACAGTGCTCGGCTTCTGGTGGCCGTCGCCCTTGTCCTGGCCGGCCATGGCCGGCAACGCGGCGACGAGCGCGCCAACGGTGGCGAGGCCCGCGGCGGTGGCGAGTACCCGCCTCGCCTTGCGCTTCTTGTGCGGTCTCGGTGACATCGGTCCCCTTGTGAATCGTGCTGTGAGCTGTGCGCGCTGCGCGCGCCGGGTTTTTCAAGATCGCGCGTCTCTTAAGAATCATGAAAAGTCAGATTCTGATAAGGACCGCGAGCGGCAGCCTAGAGTCAACGCGCGTAGCACGACAGGGGGTGCTGGGTTACAAGCTGGTTGCCGTTACGGGTGCGGCAGCTGTCGTGGCCGGGGCCATACCACGTCCCGCCGCACCCCTGGCCGTACCCTCGACCCATGACTGACGCAGTAGCCCGCGAGCCCGGCCGGCAGATCCAGACCCTCGACGCGCTCACCACCGAGCAGGCCGAAGACGTACTCGCCCTGCTGGCGGAGGCCGCCGCCTCGGACGGGGTGCAGGCGGTCTCCGAGCAGGGCCGGCTCCAGTTGCGTGGCGGGCGCCGGGAGGGCGTACGGCACTTCCTGCTCACCGTCGACGGTGAACTCGTCGGCTACGGACAGCTGGAGGACACCGATCCCATCGAGGCCCCGGCCGCCGAGCTGGTCGTACGCCCCGGGCTCCGCGGCCGGGGCCATGGCCGGGCGCTGGGAGCGGCGCTGCTGGGCGCGTCCGGGAAGCGGCTGCGGGTGTGGGCGCACGGCGGCAGGTCGGCCGCCCGGCATCTGGCCCAGGTGCTCGGGCTGACCCTCTTCCGTGAACTGCGCCAGCTGCGGCGGCCGCTGGTCCCGCCCGCGATCCCCGAACCGGTGCTGCCCGCCGGGATCACCGTCCGTACGTTCGTCCCCGGCCAGGACGACGCGGCCTGGCTCGCGGTCAACGCCGCGGCCTTCGCCCACCACCCCGAGCAGGGCGCGCTGGTCCAGCGGGATCTGGACGACCGTATCGCCGAGCCGTGGTTCGACCCGAAGGGCTTCTTCCTGGCCGAGCGCGACGGAGAGCTGGTCGGCTTCCACTGGACCAAGGTGCACGCCGAGGAGCAGATCGGTGAGGTGTACGTCCTCGGCATCAGGCCCGACGCGCAGGGCGGCGGCCTCGGCAAGGCGCTCACCGCGATCGGGCTGCGGTATCTGGCGGCGCAGGGGCTGCCGACCGCGATGCTCTATGTGGACGCCGACAACACGGCGGCCCTGACGGTGTACGAGCGGCTCGGCTTCAGCACGCACGAGGTCGATCTCATGTACCGCACGGAGTCCTGAGCTCGCGGACATAACCCGCGGATATAGGGAGTTAAGGGGCGGCGTCCTTGACGTCGCCCCTTTTCTTGCAGCACTCTTTCACTACTTCCCTAGTGAAAGGGTGGTTGCGGGTGATCGAATACCGCATCGACCGGCGCAGCGGGGTGGCCACCTACCTCCAGATCGTCCAGCAGACCAAACAGGCCCTGCGCCTGGGCCTGCTGGAGCCCGGCGACAAGCTGCCCACCGCGCGTGAGGTGGTGGCGGCCACCGCCATCAACCCCAACACCGTGCTCAAGGCGTACCGCGAGCTGGAGCGCGAAGGGCTGGCCGAAGGGCGCCGCGGGCTCGGCACGTTCGTACGGGGCACTCTCGGCCGGGGCTCCGCCGACAGCGCGCTGCGGACGGAGCTGGCCGCCTGGGCGGACCGCGCCCGCGCCGGTGGGCTCGACAAGGACGACGTGACCGCGCTCTTCACCTCCGTGGTCGCGGAGCGCTTCGAAGAGCACGGCGAAGAACACAGCGAACACAGCAAACAGAGCAAGCGCACCGAGCGCATCAAGGGGGACGACGCATGACTGTGGCGGCGATCGAGGCGACCGGCCTCGGCAAACGCTTCGCGGGAAGCAGACGACGCGAGCGCTGGGCGCTGCGCGGCTGTTCGTTCCGGATTCCCGCCGGGCGCGTCTGCGCCCTCGTCGGCCCCAACGGCGCCGGCAAATCCACGCTGCTCGCCCACGCGGCCGGGCTGCTCGCTCCCACCGAGGGATCCGTACGTGTCCTGGGCGCGGCGCCGGCCGAGGTCCGCGCGCGTCTCGCGTATGTCGCCCAGGACAAGCCGCTGTACCCGCAGCTGACGGTCGGTGAGACGCTGCGCATGGGCCGCGAGCTGAACCCGGAGCGCTGGGACGCGGCGGCCGCCGAGCGGATCATCGAGGGCAGCGGCCCGGGGAGCGCGCTCGATCACGGCCTGCGGGTCCGGTCGCTCTCCGGCGGCCAGCGCACCCGCGTCGCGCTCGCCCTCGCGCTCGGCAAGCGCCCCGAACTGCTGCTGCTGGACGAGCCGATGGCGGATCTCGACCCGCTGGCGCGCCATCAGCTGATGGGCGCCCTGATGGCGGGCGCGGCGGAACACGGCACCACCGTCGTGATCTCCTCGCACATCCTCGCGGAACTGGCCGACGCCTGCGACTATCTGCTGCTCCTGGACGGCGGCCGGGTGCGGCTCGGGGGCGAGGTGGAGGACATCCTCAACGCCCACCTGCTGGTGAGCGGAGCGGCCCGGGATCTCGACGATCTGGCGCCGCACACGGTCGTCGAGTCCCGTACGGCGGGGCGCGGACGCACCGCGCTGATCCGGCCGGAAGGACCGCCGGACAGCGCCTGGCAGACCGACGAACCCTCCCTGGAGGAACTGTTGTTGGCGCATCTGCGCTCCCCGGACGTGCCCGCGCTGCTCACCCCGAGCGCGGAGCTGCCGGGACGCGACCGTACGGAGGTGACGGTATGAGCGCGCTGACCTTGCGCGGCCCGGCGTGGGTGGCGGTACGCCAGCACCGGCGCGCACTGTGGGCGGGGCTGGCGCTCCTGGTGCTCACGATCGGAGCCCAGGCCGCGGCTCGGCTCTGGGTGAATTCGGCGGAGATCACCGGTAGCTGCGACAGCGAGTGGCGGAAGACGTGTGCCGCCCTTTCGAACGCGGCCGGCTGGTATCGCTGGGCCGAGACCTACGGCGGAGCGACCGTCGTCCTGCTGCCGCTGCTCGTCGCGGCGTTCGTCGCGGGCCCGCTGATCGCGCGGGAGCTGGAATCCGGAACGTACAAACTGGCCTGGACCCAGTCGGTGCCGCCCGCCCGCTGGCTCGCCTCGAAGCTCGCCGTGTCCGCCGCTGTCACCGTCGTGAGCACGGCCCTCCTCGTCATTACGTTCCGCTGGACCAGGTCCTATGTCCGGTTCGACTGGGTCTTCCCGCGCAGCTGGAACGACGGTGGCTACCCCGCCCTCGGCCCGACCGCCGTCGCCTATGTCCTGCTGGCGGTCGCCCTCGGCGCGCTCGTCGGCATGCTGGCCCGCCGTACCGTAGTGGCGATGGCCGCCGGCGTGCTCGCCACGGGAGCGGTCATGGCCGTATTCGACGTGGTGCGCCCCTTCCTGTGGCCGGTCGTCACGGCCTCGGGCGGGGCGCGCTTCCCGGATGACGCCTGGCACGTGCAGCAGGGCGTCATCCTCGCCGACGGCGGCCGGATGACCAACGAGGATTGCTGGAGCATCGGACTCTCGACGTCGCCGTGCGCGAATGCCCCTGAAGACGCGTTCTTCACCGACTTCCACCCCGCCTCCCATTTCTGGCCCCTCCAGCTCATGGAGACCGGGATCGTCCTGGTCCTGGCCGCCGCGGTCGTCTTCGCGGCCTTCCGGGTGCTGCGCCGCAGCCACGCCTGACACCCGCGCCGGACGCACAGGCCCGCGACGGTGGCCCCCACCCGGGGCCACCGCCTCACCCACGGCTACGGTGGGGCTCCCCGGAGGCACACCGCCCCCGGGGAGCCCCGTCCCGCTTCCCTTCACGTCATGTCGCCGTTACCAGCCATTCAGACGCTCTTGCGACCCTCTCTGAATGCAGCCCGCTGTGCCCCCCACGCCGAACGGCAGGACCAACGGCAGGATCCATCTCGCCCCTGCTCTCTCCGACGCGCCCGTCGTGCCCTCGGCGCGGAACAATAGGGACATGAGCCAGCAGCCCGCCGAGGTACCGGTCCAGCACCCCCAGCCGTCCGTCGGCTTCATAGCCGCCCACCGGCCCCACACCGTGGCCGCGACCAGCTCCGACCTCGAACCCGATCTCGACGCCGACCTGGACGCGTACGAGGAGGAGAGCGGTCCGGACGGCACCGACCTGCCCCAGGGCAGGTTCCTCGACCGCGAGCGCAGCTGGCTCGCGTTCAACGAACGGGTCCTGGAGCTGGCGGAGGACCCCACCACGCCGCTCCTCGAACGGACCAACTTCCTCGCCATCTTCGCGTCCAACCTGGACGAGTTCTTCATGGTCAGGGTGGCCGGGCTGAAGCGGCGCATCGCGACCGGTGTCGCCACCCGCTCCGCCTCCGGCCTCCAGCCGCGCGAGGTGCTGGATCTGATCTGGACCCGCTCGCGCGAGCTCATGGCCCGGCACGCCGCCTGCTACCAGCAGGATGTCGCGCCGGCCCTGGCCGACGAGGGCATACACATCATCCGCTGGCCCGAGCTGACCGAGAAGGAGCAGGCGCGGCTCTTCACGCTCTTCCGCCAGCAGATCTTCCCGGTCCTCACGCCCCTCGCCGTGGACCCGGCGCACCCCTTCCCGTACATCTCCGGCCTCTCGCTCAACCTGGCCGTGACCGTACGCAACCCGGTGAGCGGCCACCGTCACTTCGCGCGGGTCAAGGTGCCGCCGCTGCTCTCCCGCTTCCTGGAGGCGTCCGCTTCGCGGTACGTGCCGCTGGAGGACGTGATCGCGGCCCACCTGGAGGAGCTGTTCCCCGGGATGGAGGTGCTGGCGCACCACATGTTCCGGGTCACGCGCAACGAGGACCTGGAGGTGGAGGAGGACGACGCCGAGAACCTCCTCAAGGCGCTGGAGAAGGAGCTCATGCGGCGCCGCTTCGGCCCGCCGGTGCGGCTGGAGGTCGAGGAGGACATCGCGCCCGAGGTCCTGGACCGGCTGGTGCGCGAGCTGAAGGTGACCGACGCCGAGGTCTATCCGCTGCCGGGGCCGCTGGATCTCACCGCGCTCTTCGGGATCTCGTCGCTGGACCGTCCCGAGCTGAAGTACCCGAAGTTCATCGCGGGTACGAACCGCCAGCTCGCCGAGGTGGAGTCCGCCTCCGCGCCCGACATCTTCGCCGCGCTGCGCAACCGCGACGTACTGCTGCACCACCCGTACGACTCGTTCTCGACCTCCGTCCAGGCCTTCCTGGAGCAGGCCGCGGCCGACCCGGACGTCCTGGCCATCAAGCAGACGCTGTACCGCACGTCCGGCGACTCCCCGATCGTGGACGCGCTGATAGACGCCGCGGAGTCCGGCAAGCAGGTCCTCGTCCTCGTCGAGATCAAGGCCCGCTTCGACGAGCAGGCCAACATCAAGTGGGCGCGCAAGCTGGAGGAGGCCGGCTGCCATGTGGTCTACGGCCTGGTCGGGCTGAAGACGCACTGCAAGCTCTCGCTGGTGGTACGGCAGGAGGGCGAGTCCCTGCGCCGCTACAGCCATGTCGGCACCGGCAACTACCACCCGAAGACAGCGCGGCTGTACGAGGATCTCGGCCTGCTCACCGCGGACCCGCAGGTCGGCGCGGATCTGTCCGACCTGTTCAACCGGCTGTCCGGCTACTCGCGCCGGGAGACCTACCGGCGGCTGCTGGTCGCCCCGAAGTCCCTGCGCGACGGACTCATCTCCCGGATCAACAAGGAAGTCGCGCACCACCGCGCCGGCCGCCCGGCCTCTGTCCGTATCAAGGTCAACTCGATGGTCGACGAAGCGGTCATCGACGCCTGTTACCGGGCCTCGCAGGCAGGGGTGCCGGTGGACATCTGGGTCCGCGGGATCTGTGCCGTACGGCCCGGGGTCGCCGGCCTCTCCGAGAACATCCGGATCCGCTCGATCCTCGGCCGCTTCCTGGAGCACTCCCGGATCTTCGCCTTCGGCAACGGCGGGGAGCCCGAGGTCTGGATCGGCAGCGCCGACATGATGCACCGCAATCTCGACCGCCGTATCGAAGCCCTCGTCCGGATCACCGATCCGGCCCACCGCGCGTCGATAACCCGGCTGATGGAGACCGGGATGTCCGACACCACGTCCTCCTGGCACCTCGGCGCGGACGGCAACTGGACCCGGCATTCCACGGATGCGGAGGGCCAGCCGCTGCGGAACGTACAGGAAATGCTCATAGACGCCCGGAGGCGCCGGCGTGCAGCACCATGAAGTGGACACCGACCGGCTTACCGCGTCCGGCCCCGACGGGCTGACCGCGGGCGAGGTCCTGGCCGGCTATCTGCACTCCCACGCCGGTGACTTCCTGCGCGGCCTGCGGCTGTACGGGGAGAGCGGCGCGGACACGGCGGCGGCCGACTCGGCCGCCCTGGCACTGCGCGGCGCGGCGCGCAGGATCGGGGGCGGTCTGCATACGTTCCGGCCGCTGCTTGACCCCGGCTGGGCCGACCAGCTCCGTACGGAACTGGGCTGGCTGTCCGGCACGCTGGCCCAGGAGCACGCCTGTACGGCCCGGCTGCACCGGCTGGTGGGGGCGCTGGCCAGGCTCTCGGGCGCGGCGCCCGTGCCCGTCGCCGTACCGGCTTCCGCGCTCGGTTCCGTACCCGGCGCGCGTCCGGAGGCCGAGCCCGGCGGGCCGCCGCCCGGGACGCTCACCGTCGGCGCGTCCCGCGCGGGCGCGCTGCTGGAGCGGCAGCTGACCCTCGCCCGGACGCGCGCCCACTCGGCGGCGCTCCAGGCGCTCGGCTCGTCCCGCTTCCACGCGGTGGCGGACGCGGTCGCCGTACTGGCCTCCGAAGTACCGCTGGCACCGCTCGCGAGCGCCCCGGCCGTCGAGGTGCTCGCAGGACCCGGCGACGCCACCGAGCGGCAGCTGCTGGACGCCGTCGCCGCCCTGCCGCTGGCGCGGGCCGCGCATCCGTACAACGCGGAGGCGCTGGTCCACGGCCTGGCGACCTCGTCGGAGGGCGAGGCGCAGGACGCCCCCTGGCATCACGTACGGCAGTTGCTGCGGCTGCACCGGTACGCCCAGGAGGTGTGGTGCCCCGGCGGCGCCCCCGACCCGGTACTGCTGGGCGCGGGCCAGGCGCTGGACCGGCACCGCGACGCGGCCGAGGCGGCGGCAGCGGCGGCGAACGCGGCCCGCACCCCGCGGATCGCGCCGACGACGGCGTACGCCCTGGGCGTGCTGCACGCGGACCAGCGCCACGAGGTGGAGGCGGCGCGCTTCGCGTTCCAGCAGGCGTGGCAGAAGACGGCGGTGGCACGGTGACCGCGACGCCGGGCGCCGGACCGGGTACGGGTCCTGAGGGGCGCTCAGGGCCCGAGGGCCGCAGGCAGCTGATCGTCCGCGCGGGCGGGTGCGTGCTCTGGCGCCGCTCGCCGTACGGGGACGGCGGTACGGAGATCTGCCTGGTGCACCGCCCCAAGTACGACGACTGGTCCCACCCCAAGGGCAAGCTCAAGCGTGCGGAGGACCCGCTGGCCGGGGCCCTGCGCGAGGTCCTGGAGGAGACCGGCCACCACTGCGTGCCGGGGGTCCGGCTCGGCACCGTGCGCTATCTGGCCCAGGGGCGCCCCAAGGAGGTCACGTACTGGGCGGCCGAGGCGACGGACGGGACGTTCATTCCGAACGACGAGGTCGACCTCATAGCGTGGCTGACCCCACCGGAGGCCCGCGACCGGCTGACGCAGCCCCGAGACCGGCTGCTGGTCGACGCGCTCCTGAACGCGCTGCACGCGACGTAGCGGCCGTACGCGCCACAGCGCCGCGCACGGCCGCGCGCCCCTCGCGCCCCGGAGCGCACTCGTACCCCGTACGCACCCCCCATGGACCGGCCGGGTGAACCCCACGCCCGTCAGAACCACACCGCCCCGCGAGGTTCACCTTCCGTTCACTCGCCCCCGTCGACGGCTTCACCTGATCTGCCTAATTTCGGCCTTACACGGTGACGGTCACAGTGCCGCACCAGCCACCCCGACGCACGCCGCCGTACAAAGACACAGACCGGCGGCTCCTGGAAGGAAACACCCGAAGTGAAGCTTCAGCGCAAGAACGGGCTGCGCGCCACCGCGCTCGGTGCCCTCGCCGTCTCCGGCGCCCTGGTTCTCACGGCGTGCGGTTCGGACAACAACACCCCCGACGGCTCGGGCTCGAAGGCCCCCGCCGCGTCGAGCGCGGTGTGCAAGGACGCCAAGGGCCAGCTGCTCGCGTCCGGTTCCAGCGCGCAGAAGAACGCCATGGACCTCTGGGTCAAGAACTACATGGCCACCTGCACCGGCGTCGAGGTCAACTACAAGTCCTCGTCGTCCGGCGAGGGCATCGTCGCCTTCAACCAGGGCACGGTCGGCTTCGCCGGCTCCGACTCGGCGCTGAAGCCCGAAGAGGTCGCCGACTCGAAGAAGATCTGCACCGGCGGCCAGGGCATCAACCTGCCGATGGTCGGCGGACCGATCGCGATCGGTTACCACCTGGAGGGTGTGGACAGCCTCGTCCTCGACGCCCCCACGCTCGCCAAGATCTTCGACAGCAAGATCAAGAGCTGGGACGACGCCGCGATCAAGGCGCTCAACCCCGACGCCAAGCTCCCCAAGAAGCCGATCCAGGCCTTCCACCGCTCCGAGGACTCCGGCACCACGCAGAACCTCGGCAAGTACCTGGGCGCCACGGCCACGTCCGACTGGAAGTACGAGGCCGAGAAGAAGTGGCCCGCCCCCGGCGGCCAGGCGGCCTCCGGCTCCTCCGGTGTCGCCACCCAGGTGAAGCAGGTCGACGGCTCGATCGGTTACTTCGAGCTCTCCTACGCCACCTCGCAGCAGATCTCGACGGTCAAGATCGACACGGGCGCCAGCGCCCCGGTCGAGGCGACCTCCGAGAACGCCTCCAAGGCCATCGCCGCCGCCAAGATCAAGGGCACCGGCAAGGACCTGGCCCTCGACCTCGACTACACCACCAAGGCCGACGGTGCCTACCCGATCGTCCTGGTGACGTACGAGATCGCCTGCGACACGGGCAACAAGCCCGAGACCCTGGCCACGGTCAAGTCCTTCCTGACCTACACCGCCAGCGCCGACGGCCAGAAGCTGCTCTCCGAGGCCGGCTACGCACCGATCCCGGCCGAGATCAACGCCAAGGTCCGCGAGACGGTCGCCTCCCTCTCGTAACCACAGAACAACAGGTGACGGCCGCCGGTCCGGCGTATCTCTCCGGACCGGCGGCCTCCGCCTCATCCGGTGCACCGCCGCCAGGGGAGCCAGCCCTCCCCCACACAGACCGGAAAGATCATGGCTTCCACCACATCGATAGACACCCCACCGCCCCCGCGGGCCCCGCAGGCCGAGCCGCCGTCGGCGAGCACCTCCACCGGGCGTGCGGGCGACAAGATCTTCTCGGGCCTCTCCAAGGGCTCGGGCATTCTGCTGCTCGTCATCATGGCGTCGATCGCGGGGTTCCTCGCCTACCGCGCCGCCATCGCCATCTCCAAGGACGAGGGCAACTTCCTCACCACGTTCGACTGGAACCCCTCCGCGTCCCCGCCGGTCTTCGGCATCGCGGTCCTGCTCTTCGGCACGGTCGTCAGCTCGATCATCGCGATGGTCATCGCGGTTCCGATCGCTGTCGGCATCGCGCTGTTCATCTCGCACTACGCGCCGCGCAGACTGGCCGCGCCCGTCGCCTATGTCGTGGACCTGCTGGCCGCCGTGCCGAGCATCATCTACGGCATCTGGGGCGCGCTCGTGCTCGTGCCGTATCTCGACGGCCTCAACTCCTGGCTCGACCAGTACTTCGCCTGGACGTACATCTTCGACCAGACCCAGCCCGGTGTGGCCCGCAATATGCTCACCGTCGGCATCCTGCTGGCGATCATGATCCTGCCGATCGTGACCAGCGTCAGCCGCGAGGTCTTCCTCCAGGTCCCGCGCATGAACGAGGAGGCGGCGCTCGCCCTGGGCGCCACCCGCTGGGAAGTCATCCGACTCTCGGTCCTGCCCTTCGGACGCTCCGGAGTCATCTCCGCGTCGATGCTGGGACTCGGCCGCGCGCTCGGCGAGACGATGGCCGTCGCCACGGTCCTCTCGCCGAACTATCTGATCTCGCTCCATCTGCTCGACCCGGGCGGCGGCACGTTCGCCCAGAACATCGCGGCGAAGTTCGACGAGGCCGATGAGTTCGGGCGCGACGCCCTGATCGCCTCCGGTCTGGTCCTCTTCGTCCTCACCCTGCTGGTGAACGGCGCGGCCCGTCTGATCATCGCGCGCCGCAAGGAGTACTCGGGGGCCAACGCATGAGCCACGCAGCTGTTCAGGACACACCGACCCCCGTACCGCCCCCGGGCGGGCCCGGCAGCCTCAGCCAGCGCAGCCTCCCCCGCTGGGCACCGGCCGGCTTCGCCCTCCTCGGCATCCTCGTCGGCGTGGGCATCGGCACCGCCGCCGGTCTCGACAGCAAGGTCCAGTGGGGCCTGATCGCGGTCATCGCCTTCGTCGTCATCTCGTACGTCGTCACGTCGACCGTCGAGAATCAGCGCCAGGCCAGGGACCGGCTGGCCACCAGCGTCGTCTGGGTCTGCTTCGTCCTCGCCGTCATCCCGCTGTTCTCGCTGCTCTGGACGACCATCAGCCGCGGCATCGAGGTCCTCGACGGGTACTTCCTGTCCCACTCCATGGCCGGTGTGCCCAGCGCCGAGGTGGGCGGTGGTGTCTACCACGCGCTCATCGGCACGCTGGAGCAGGTCGGCATCGCCACCGTGATCTCGGCGCCGATCGGCCTGCTGACCGCCGTGTATCTGGTCGAGTACGGCAAGGGCGCGCTGGCCAGGGCCGTCACGTTCTTCGTGGACGTCATGACCGGCATCCCGTCGATCGTCGCGGGTCTCTTCATCCTGTCGATCATGCTGATGACCGAGATCAAGCCGTCCGGTCTGATGGGCGCGCTCGCGCTGGCGATCCTGATGATCCCGGTCGTGGTCCGCTCCACCGAGGAGATGCTCAAGCTCGTACCGAACGAGCTGCGCGAGGCGTCGCTCGCCCTCGGCGTACCGAAGTGGCGCACGATCCTCAAGGTCGTCCTGCCGACCGCGATCGGCGGTATCACCACCGGCGTGATGCTCGCGATCGCGCGTATCGCCGGTGAGACCGCGCCGATCATCCTCCTCGTCTTCGGCAGCCAGCTGATCAACCCGAACCCCTTCCAGGGTGCGCAGTCCTCGCTGCCGTTCTACATCTTCGAGCAGTACAAGGCCGGCGAGGTGGCCTCGATCGACCGTGCCTGGGCCGCGGCCCTGGTGCTCATCGCGTTCGTCATGATCCTCAACCTGGTGGCGCGCGGCATCGCCCGCTGGAAGGCCCCGAAGACCGGCCGCTGAGGCCCGATATCCGGCTCCGCCGCGCGGGGCCACGAAAGAAGCAGTGATTGACATGGCCAAGCGAATCGACGTCAGCGGTCTGACCGCCTACTACGGCTCCCACCGGGCCATCGACGACATCTCGATGACCGTGGAGCCCCGCTCCGTGACGGCCTTCATCGGCCCGTCCGGCTGCGGCAAGTCCACCTTCCTGCGCACCCTCAACCGCATGCACGAGGTCACCCCCGGCGGCCGGGTCGAGGGCAAGGTCCTGCTGGACGACGAGAACCTGTACGGGGCGAATGTCGACCCGGTCGCGGTGCGCCGTACCGTCGGCATGGTCTTCCAGCGTCCGAACCCGTTCCCGACGATGTCGATCTTCGACAATGTCGCGGCGGGCCTGCGGCTGAACGGCAAGGTCCGCAAGAGCGAGCTGGCCGAGGTCGTGGAGAAGTCCCTCAAGGGCGCGAACCTCTGGAACGAGGTCAAGGACCGCCTGAACAAGCCCGGTTCCGGCCTCTCCGGCGGCCAGCAGCAGCGTCTGTGCATCGCCCGCGCGATCGCCGTCGAGCCGGACGTCCTGCTGATGGACGAGCCGTGCTCCGCCCTCGACCCGATCTCCACCCTCGCCATCGAGGACCTGATCGGGGAGCTGAAGGAGCGCTTCACGATCGTCATCGTGACGCACAACATGCAGCAGGCGGCGCGGGTGTCGGACCGTACGGCGTTCTTCAACCTGGCCGCCGTCGGCCAGCCCGGCAAGCTCATCGAGATAGACGAGACCGAGCGGATCTTCGCCAATCCGTCCGTGCAGGCGACCGAGGACTACATCTCCGGACGCTTCGGATAGGCGACAGCCGTCCTGCGGTGCTGCATGGCGGTGCCACCGCACGGCGAAGGGCCCGCCCCCTCTCCCAGGGGGGCGGGCCCACTTCTTTGCCGATACGGCGCCGGCGAGGCATGACGTACGAGACGCGCCTCTCAGCCGGAGGCCAGGTTCACGATCCAACCGCATCCCCCGGGGGCAACCCCCGGACCCCCGGCCGGGAAAGGCATCGCGTCCGTCAGCCGAAGGCCAGGTTCACGATCCAACTGCATCCCCCGGGGGCAACCCCCGGACCCCCGGCCGGGAAAGGCATCGCGCCCGTCAGCCGAAGGCCAGGTTCACGATCCAACCGCATCCCCCGGGGGGCAACCCCCGGACCCCCGGCCGGGAAAGGCATCGCGTCCGTCAGCCGAAGGCCAGGTTCACGATCCAGAAGCTCAGCGCTGCGACCAGGGCCGCCGCCGGCATCGTGATGAACCAGCCGAGAATGATGTTCTTGGCGACCCCCCAGCGGACCGCGTTGACCCGCTTCGTCGCCCCCGCACCCATGATCGCCGAGGTGATGACATGCGTCGTGGAGATCGGCGCGTGGAACAGGAACGCCGAGCCGAACATGATCGACGCGCCGGTCGTCTCCGCCGCGAACCCCTGCGGCGGGTCCAGCTCGATGATCTTCCGGCCGAGCGTCCGCATGATGCGCCAGCCGCCCGCGTACGTACCGAGGGACAGCATCAGCGCGCAGACGATCTTCACCCAGACCGGGATCGCGTCGCCGGAGTCCTCCACATCGGCGATGACCAGGGCCATCACCACGATCCCCATCGTCTTCTGCGCGTCCTGCAGACCGTGCCCGAGCGCCATACCCGCCGCCGAGACGGTCTGGGCTATCCGGAAACCGCGCTTGGCCTTGTGCGGGTTGGCCCTGCGGAACATCCACATGATCGCGACCATCACCAGATAACCGGCGACCAGACCGACGACCGGGGAGACGAACATCGGGATGACGACCTTCTCCAGCACCCCGGTCCAGATGACTTCGGTCCCGCCGGCCAGCGCCGCGCCCACCATGCCGCCGAACAGCGCGTGGGAGGACGAGGACGGGAGCCCGAAGTACCAGGTGACCAGGTTCCAGACGATCGCGCCGACCAGCGCGGCGAAGAGGATGCCCATCCCCCGCGATCCGTGCGGCGTGGCGATCAGGCCCTCGCTGACGGTCTTGGCGACCCCCTGGCCGAGGAACGCGCCCGCGAGGTTCATCACCGCGGCCATCGCCAGAGCCGCACGCGGGGTCAGTGCCCGGGTGGAGACCGAGGTGGCGATGGCGTTGGCGGAGTCGTGAAAGCCGTTGGTGTAGGTGAAACCGAGCGCGACAGCGATGGTCACGATCAGCGCGAAGGTGTCCACGTGGTTCAGGACTCCTTGACCGCGATGGTCTCCACCGTGTTCGCGACGTGCTCGAACGCGTCGGCGGCCTCTTCGAGCACGTCGACGACCTGCTTGAGCTTGAGCACCTCCATGGCGTCGTACTTGCCGTTGAAGAGGTGCGCCAGCAGCTTGCGGTGGATCTGGTCCGCCTGGTTCTCCAGCCGGTTGACCTCGATCCAGTACTCGGTGAGGTTGTTCATCGTCCGCAGATGCGGCATGGCCTCGGCGGTCAGCTCGGCGGCCCGGGCGAGCACCTCGATCTGCTGCTCGACACCCTTGGGAAGCTCTTCGATGTTGTACAGGACGACGAGATCGACGGCCTCCTCCATGAAGTCCATGATGTCGTCGAGCTGGGACGCGAGGCTGTAGATGTCCTCGCGGTCGAACGGCGTGATGAAGGAGGAGTTGAGCTGATGGAAGATCGCGTGAGTGGCGTCGTCGCCCGCGTGCTCCGCTGCCCTCATCCGCTCCGCGATCTCGGCCCGGGCGGAGGAATCCGCCCCGAGGAGTTCCATCAGGAGCTTGGAGCCCGTGACGATGTTGTCCGCGGACGCGGCAAACATGTCATAGAAGCTCGTCTCCCTGGGGGTCAGACGAAATCGCACGTGGGGTCCTCGGGTTACATGGGATTCGGTCAGGGGTGATGCTAGGCGCAACATCCGGCCACGGCTAACCGGCAAGTTCCCAGTGTCACTCATGGTGGCAAGCCGAGAACCACAGGCCCCTGCCCCTGTACCCAGAGACGGGTAACATATACCCAGGTAGGGTATACACCCCTTTTCGGACAGCACCATCGGCATCAATCATCGGTATCAGCTGACAGCACAACGGGAGGACGCGATGACGACCACTGAGGCGGCCGGCGCGACGGGCACCGCCGACGCCGTCACCACCGATCACGACCGCGGGGTGCACGGCTACCACAAGCAGAAGGACGAGCACCTCAAGCGGCTGCGCAGGATCGAGGGCCAGATCCGCGGCCTCCAGCGGCTGGTCGACGAGGACGTCTACTGCATCGACATACTGACCCAGGTCTCCGCCTCGACGAAGGCCCTCCAGTCCTTCGCGCTCCAGCTCCTCGAAGAGCACCTGCGCCACTGCGTGGCCGACGCCGCGGTCAAGGGCGGGGAGGAGATCGACGCGAAGGTGGAGGAAGCGACGAAGGCGATCGCCCGGCTGCTGCGTACCTGACGTACCTGATGTACCGGACAGGTCGGACGCGTCTGTGACGTACCCGACACGTCAGTTGTACGTGACGTGCGCGACATACCTGACGTACGTGACGCCGGCCCGACGTACAAGACGCCGGCCGCCCCAGCGCCGGGGGCGGCCCCGGCGCTCGCTCCGGCGGTCACTCCCCGCAGGAGTCTCTTCGCCGCGGCCCCCGGGACGTCCCTGGATGGCGAGGGGCGGCGGGCCGCTCAGCCCTCACGTTCAGCACCTCGTCGATACGGTCCGGGCTGAGCCGTTCCCCGTCCGCGGCCGACGCCGCGATCATCAACTCCCCGCACCACTCGATCTCGGCGAGGGCCACGTGGTCCTGGACGTTCGGCGTGCGCAACAGAGCCACGTGCATTCACCTCTTCCTGCCGGTGTCGACTTCCTAGCGTAGGGAGCGTGATACACACCGCGCATGGCACGTCTGGACCATTTCCGCCTTGGTCCTCTGTGGTTACGGCTTGATTTGATCTTGCCGATTCAGCCGGGCTCGGGCTCAGGACTTGATCTCGCCGGCGAAGATGTCGCCCTGCGGGGGCAGCGTGACGGCGACCCGCTCCCCGAACGCGTACAGCAGCGTCGTCGAGGCGACCGCGACCGTACGCCCCTGATTGACATAGCTGAACCGGTGCCTGACCTTGCGCAGCCGCCCGGCGTCGTCCAGATACGCGTCGAACGGCACCACGTCCTCGCCGAACCCCTTCGCCGCCGCGCCCAGCGCCCCGCGCGCGTACGCCGAAGCGGCCTTCGCGGCCCGCCCGATGTCGGTGACGCCCTTGTAGTGCCACACGCGGGTGCCGGCGAGATCCTGCTCGGCGACAAAGGTCACATTCCTGGCGGCACGCAGCAGTTCGGCCGCGGTCAGCGGATCCGTCGCCCCGCCCGTGACCAGATTCCCGTCCTCCAGTGTGGTCGAGTCGACCCTGACCCACTTGTCGGCGGGCACCCCGGCCCCGCGATTCTTCATGTACAGCGCGCTGGGCGAGAGCAGTTCGGTGATCGGCCGGTGCTCGCTCGCGCCCGCGGGCTCCTTGGGCAGTACGACCCGGAGGCGGCCCATCCGCTTGCCGAAGTCGTAGCCGCCCTCGCCCCGGATGGTCACGCGCGTCCCGCCGGCCGCCATCTCCATGGACGTACTGGCCTTCGAACTGCCCGCCGCGAGCAGCGCGTCGGCCGCCCTCCGCACAGCGGCGGGATCGCTGCCCGGCCGCTCGTCGGCCGCGGCCCCACCGCTCCCGGAACAGCCGGCGGTCGTGGCCACGACCCCCGCCATGGTCACGACGGCGAACGCCACGCCCCTGCGTCTGTGCTGCTGCACCACCATCGCCTGCCAACCCCCAACGCCTGACCGCCGCTTGTCCGAAGCCCACCCGTTCCGGATAACGACGCCCGGCGTTCCTCGTCACGCCGGTCCCGGTTACGGGACGCGCACACCCCGGTACCGTGGAGATGTGTGCGAGCAAGACACTTCTGATCCCCCCACCGCCGCCTCATCTCCGGCCTCCTCCAAGGCCACTTCCAACTCCCCCCGGGTTTCTTCCCGCTCCCTCCCGCCGCCCCACGAGGCCACGACCGTCGAGCGCGGCTCGTTCTGCACGGCGCGCTGCACGTGCGGCTGGTCCGGCCATGCCCGCAGATCGCGCGATCTCGCCCGTACCGACGCCGCGAACCACGCCGCGAACCGGACGGCGGAGAGCTGAGGCGGAAGCCGTGCCACTGAACGTCCCACCGCTGAACGTCCCGCCGCGGAACCCCGTACTCCCTGTGACTCGTCCCGTACCGCGGGCCACCGCCCGCGCGCCCCGCACCGGTCGCCGTCGCAAGGAGGTCGCCCCATGGAACGGCGCACGCTTCTCACCGCCGCGGCCGGCCTCCTGGTCACCGCCGCCACGACGACCGCGTGCACCAATGGCGGTACGGACGGTTCGAGTGGCAAGAACAGCGCGGGTGGCGGTACGACCACAGCGACCACCCAGAGCCCCACGGCAACATCCCCGGCCGGCGCACCGAGTTGGGACGCGCTGGCGAGGGGGCTCGACGGGGATCTCGTACGGCCCGACGACGCCGCGTACGAGACGGCCCGGCAGCTCTACAACACCCGCTTCGACACCCTGAGGCCCGCGGCCATCGCCTATGCCGAGGGCGAGGACGACATCAAGGAGTGCCTCGCCTTCGCCAGGACACACGGCACGCCCGTCTCCATCCGCGGCGGCGGCCACTCCTACGCGGGCTTTTCCAGCGGCAACGGCCGGCTCGTCATCGACGTGACGCGGCTCGACTCACTTCGGGACGCGGCCACGGACGGCACGATCGGAGCCGGAGCCCGGCTCGCCGATGTCTACCGGGCCCTCGCGGACGCGGGCCGTACGATCCCCGCCGGGTCCTGCCCCACCGTCGGCATCGCCGGGCTCACCCTCGGCGGCGGACACGGAGTCGCCACCCGCGCCTACGGCCTCACCTGCGACAGCCTCGCCTCCGCCACCCTCATCACGGCCGACGGCAAGCGGCTGACCGCCGACTCCGAGCAGCACACGGACCTCTTCTGGGCGCTGCGCGGCGCGGGGAACGGCAACTTCGGGGTCGTCACCGAGCTGCGCTTCCGTACGCACCCGGCGCCCCCGGCCGTCGTCGCCTTCGCGAGCTGGCCGTGGTCGAAGGCCGACGCCCTGCTCGGCGCCTGGCAGGAGTGGGGCCCCGACCAGCCGGACGAGATCTGGTCCTCGCTCCATCTCGACGCGGGTCCGGGCGGCGTCGCCCCGACGCTGTCCCTCTCCGCCTTCTCCCTCGGCGGCGAGGACGAGCTGAAGAACGCGCTCGACCGGCTCGCCGACGGCCCGGGCGGGCCCGGCCCGGCCGGCTCCATCTCGGTACGGCAGCGCGATTACGAGGAAGCGATGCTGATCTACGCGGGCTGCTCCGGCTTCACCGAGGAGCAGTGCCGGCTGCCCGGTACGGCCCCCGGCCGCAGCGAAGAGGGCGTGCTCCGCCGCGAGACGTACTCCGCCGCCTCCGACTTCTACGTCCGCCCGCTCTCCCCCGCCGGCCGGCGTGCCCTCCTCTCCGCCTCCGAGACCTTCACCCTGCTCCCGGCGTCCGGGGGCGGCAGCGGCTCCCTCACCCTCACCGCGCTCGGCGGCGCGGTCAACCGCGTGGACCCGCTCGCGACGGCCTTCGTCCACCGAGGTTCGCGGGTGCTGGCGCAGTACATCGCCGGCTGGGAGCCGGGCACCTCCGGATCGGTCCAGCGGGCATGGCTGAAAAACACTCACGGATCGATGCGCCGGCACGCCTCGGGCGCGGCGTACCAGAACTACACCGACCCGGCGCTGTCCGACTGGCGCACGTCGTACTACGGCGCCGCCGCGGACCGGCTGGCGCGGCTGAAGAGGCGGTACGACCCTGACCGCCTGTTCGACTTCCCGCAGGCGCTGTAAAAGTCGTCAGCTGTCTTCCGTACCCCGTACGGCTCACCGAGGTGGCCATAAGGGCCAGTTGACGATGGCCTGTACCTAGACGAGTAAGCCCGAAGTAGCGTCGTCCGCCCCCGGGCAGACGGGACTCCGGACTTACTCGTCCAGCACCCCTCCCCGCGATGTCTGCCCGGTCGCGGCACCAGCAGGCGGGGGGCCGACAAGCAGGGGGGCACATCCCGACTCGCAAGGGCGTAGCCATGCACGGACACGGACCCCGGATAGCCGCGCTCGCCGCGGCGACCGTTCTCCTTCTCGCGCTCGGCGGCGGCGCCGCCACAGCTGTGGACAGGCCCACCGAACCGGGTCAGCTGACCCTCCTCAACACCGCCGTCGGCAGGGTGCTCGCGGACAGGTTCGGCAATCCGCTCTATATGCGGACGGCCGATGAACCGGACAACCCGGACTGTGTGGGCGAGTGCGCCGACGTCTGGCCGGCCGCGGTCGGTTATCCGACAAAGGCGCGGGGTGTCACGAACGACACCGCGCAGACCGTGCTGAACGCGGAGAACAGCGACGAGCCCCAGGTCATCTACAACACGCACCCGCTGTACTACTACACGAAGGACCAGCCGCACCTGCCACGCGGGCAGCACGTGGACGGCTTCACTCTCGTCGCCCCGAACGGCACCGCGATGGTGCTGCCGCTGAGCGCGGGCCCGGACCCGGACCCGACGGTGTCGGGGACGACATCGTCCACGTCCAGGGCGAAGCCGGCGGTGACGCCGACACCCAAGCCGAAGCCGAAGCCGACCAAGGCGACCCCCGCTCCGACACGTGCCGCCACAAAGGCACCTACGAAGGCAGCCACCAAGGCCCCCACCAAGGCCGCAACGAAGGCCCCCACGAAAGCACCCACCAAGGCCCCCACCAAGGCGGCGACAAAGCCCGCGGCGAAGACACCGACGAAGGCGCCGACAAAAGCACCCACCAAGGCGGCGACAAAGGCACCGGCAAAGCCGGCGACCAAGGCACCCACCCCCGCCGCCCGCGTGACCCCGACCCGTACGGCCACCGCCACCGTCCCCCGTACGACCACCGCCACGTCCACCCCCTCGGTCGGAGCCCTGAAGATCACGCCGTCGGGCGCGGCGCGCGGAGGCGCGGACCATATGGCCGCCGCCGACTCGTCGGGACGCTCCGGCGCGGCCGAACTCTCCCTGGCCATCGGCGCCACCGCCGCGGCCTCCGCCGGAACGATCCTCGTAGTGCGCCGATTCCAGCGCCGTTCGACGGGGGGACAGCACTGACCGGAAAGGCGGGTCGGGGCGGTATATCCAGCAGCGACGGCAGGACAGGCTCGGCCACGGCGGCCGAGCCGGTCAAGTCGGCCAGGTCGACCACGGCGATCAAGGCCCTCTTCGTCATAGCGACCCTGTGCGCGACGGCCGCCGTACTGTTGCATATGTTCCCGCTCCGGCCCGCGCCACGGACACCGGCCCTCCACGAACCCCGTACCGTCCAGGTCACGGACCTGCCGTCGGCCCCCGTACGACTGCGCATCCCGGCGCTCGGTGTGCGGGCGGAGGTCCTGCCGCTCGCGCTCGACGACGAGGGCACGCTGGACGCGCCGGGGTTCCGGAACGCGATGAAGGTCGGCTGGTTCGCCCTGGGACCACGCCCCGGCGAACGCGGCCCGGCGGTCCTGATCGGCCACCGGGACGCCCCGGCGAACCCCGGCACCGTCCCGGTCCGCAACGGACGCGACAACATCAAGAACGCCGTCTTCGCCAAGCTGGGCCGGCTGAGCCCCGGCGACTCGATCGAGACGGAGCTGGGCGACGGGCGGCGGCTGACGTTCCGGGTGACGACCGTCGATACGTACCGTACGAAACGATTCCCCACGGAACAGGTCTACGGCCCGGTGCCGACCCCGCAGCTACGGCTGATCACCTGCGGGGGAGTCATCGACGCCAATGGCCACTGGGACTCGAATGTGGTGGTCAGCGCGGTCGCGGATTACTAGGGCGTCCCGGGACCGGGACGGGGACGGGGCGTGATCGGCTCAGGCCGCGAGGTTGTTGTCGTCGGGGCGCGGCTCGGGGATTTCGAGGGGCCGCGTCCCGCCGACCGACCCGGCGCCCGTACCGGCCGCCAGGTCCGCCTCGCGGGCGGCCCGCGACCGTACGAACCACCCGACGCGCGGCGACCGGGAGACCGCCGACACCAGCGGGGTGAGCAGGGCCAGGGCGAGCGGGGTGAGCAGCAGGGCGACCGCCGTACCGAGGGCGAAGCCGCCGATGACATCGGTCGGGTAGTGGACGCCCATGTAGACGCGGCAGAAGCCTTCGAGGAGGGCGAGGCCGATCGCGGCGAGACCGAGCTTGCGGTGGGCGATGAAGACGCCGACGGCGAGGGCCATCGCCATCGTGGCGTGGTCGCTGACGAACGAGTAGTCCGTCTTGCCCGCCACCAGGACCTCCAGGCCCTTGTGGTCCAGGAACGGTCTCGGCCGTTCGACGAAGCCCCGGATCGGGATATTGATCAGCAGCGCGATCCCGGCGGCGAGCGGCGCCCAGACCAGCCCGGCGACGGCCGTGACCGAGTCCTCCGCGGACCCGCGCTTGCGCACGCTCCACCAGCCCCAGAGCCCGATGAGCACGAGCCCGAACATGATCCCGTACTCACCGACGAACTCCATCACGCGGTCGAACCACGTGGGGGCGTCCTTGGCCAGTCCATTGATGTCGTAGAGCAGGCTGACGTCGGGGTTCGACCCATCCAGTACGAGTCCAGCCATCTGCTGCGGCCCCTTGCCTTCTTGTCGCCTGCCGCGCCACACCTTCGTGGGCGATGCCTCTACCAACCCCCGTGGTCAGTACGGAACATGCTGCGTGATCAGTACCGCAGCTGTCGTCCAGGGAACGGCCTGCGCGCCGCGTACGTTCCGCTCTCCACCGAACGATCACCATGACGTTATCGAAGAGTGACACATAGTCGCAGCTCAGGGCCGCGCCCGGACGGAGAGATCCGGCCACGGGAGGCTGCCGCACCCCTCTGCGATCAGGCGGGCGGCCGGTTCGGCGGCAGGTCGGTCGGCAGCGATTTCGCGCCGTCCGCGGTGACGCGGGTGGCCCCGAAGTAGTCCGGGGTGTCGATCTTGTCGAACCGGATGACGGCCCCGGTGTACGGCGCGTTGATCATGTACCCGCCGCCCACGTACAACCCCACGTGCCGGATCGCCCGCGAATTGGTGAGATCGTCCGAGAAGAAGACGAGGTCACCGGGGAGCAGCTCCTCCCGCGAGGGATGCTCGCCGGCGTTGTACTGATCATTGGCCACCCGCGGCAGCTCGATCCCCACGGTCCGGTACGCGGCCTGCGTCAGCCCGGAACAGTCGAACCGCCCGCCTTGATCGGCGGTCCCGTTCCCACCCCAGAGATAGGGCGTTCCCAGCTTCTGCTGAGCGAAGTAGATGGCCGCGGCGGCCTGCTTCGAGGGCTCGACCCGCCCTATGGGCCTGGCGAAGCTCTTCTCCAGCGTCCGGATGACCTTGACGTAATTCTGCGTCTCCCGGTACGGCGGCACACCGCCGTACTTGATGACGGCGTACGCCCCGGCGTTGTACGCCGCCAGCATGTTGCTGGTCTGATCACCGGGCACGTCCTTGACGTATCCGGCCAATTCGCAGTCGTACGAGGCGGCCGAGGGAATCGCGTCACGCGGATCCCAGATGTCCCGCGTCCCGTCCTTGTTCCCGTCGATGCCATGGGCTTCCCAGGTACCGGGGATGAACTGCCCGATGCCCTTGGCGTTGGCGGGGCTCTGGGCGCTCGGATTCCAGCCGCTCTCCTGGTACAACTGCGCGGCGAGCAGAGCGGGGTTGATGGCGGGACAGAGATTGCCCCACTGCTGCACAAGCGGCTGATAAGCGGCAGGCACGGCCCCCTTGGCCAACCCCACAGCCCGCCCGCCCCCGCCCACACCCCCGACGAGCCCGGCGGCGGCGGAGTAGGTCCCGACGACGAGCAGAGCGACGAAGCTCAACCCCAGCCCCCCGACAGCGGCTACGAGGAGCCATGTCTTACGCACCGTCACACACCCTCCGCGTCAGGGCCACTGTCGTGGGCCAGTGTAGGCGCGGAGGGGACGGATCAGGAGGCGGACGACGAGGACGTCGAAAGAGGCGCCTTGGATGACCAGAAGTCGTCGTGGACGTCGGGCGGCTGCGGGTAGTCACCCGCGCGTTGCGGGGTGTTCGGCTCGGTCGCCGGATCGGGCACCGCCGATTCGGCGAAGCATGGGGTGGTGATGGAGAAGAAGAACTGGCCTCCGCCTCCCACGGCCACCCTCATTCGGAAATCGTCAGGTGTCGCAGCGAAGATGGCGGGCACTTCACCACTTGCCCGCACACTGGTAATCCGATAGCCCCGAGCAGTCCAATCGCGCTCCACCACGCCGAGCAGATTTCCACGTCGCTCTTTGGAAACAATCGTCATGATGGCAATCCGGCGCTTTACCGAACCAGTCCCCGACGAATCGTTTTTGACGTCGGTGCAGATCTTATCGTTCGAAGGGCCGTGGTTCCACCGCAGTTCCGGCTTCACACCCGAGAGGGTGCGCTGCATGATCACATCTGCTTCCTCAGCAGCCCGCCGCATATCCATGTCAGAAGTTTTCCCCTCTGGATGTCCAGTATCGGAAGGAGCGCTGCATCCATTGACGAGTGCCAGCAAGATCGCAATAGAGGCGAGTCGCGTATTGGTCATCGACGCTCCTGAGTACTGATCTCGCTTCCACGACCGGCAACGATCAAAGCAATGTTGTCGGCGGATTCCTCATCCGCATCGGGATTGAAGTAGTTGGCGTGCGCGGCAAAACCTCCGCCGTCCCTGACGGGACGTGGCCCGTCCTCCACCCTGAACCGCTGGGCCCCAAACGCCTCATGCGCCGGATCCGTCCCGTACCAGATCTCCCTGCCATCGGCCTGCGCGTCCTGCGCGAAGTACGCCGCCGCGCCCCCGCCCACAGCCCCCGCCGCCGCCCCAACAGGACCGCCCAACGCGGCGCCCACCACCGCCCCACTGGCCGCGCCCGTCGCCATACCGCGCGCCTCGATCTTGGCGGGCATCGCGGTCACCGGGTCGTTCTCCGCCGCGCCGACGAACACATGCTCCCTGCCCACGCCCAACTCGTCCGCGGACCTCGCGCCCGTCCCCGGGCTGCCCAGCAGAATGATGTCGTCCGCCCCCGGCACCCCACCCGGCCGCTGCGCGGCCTGGCCGACCGTGAGCGAACCATAGGAATGCCCGACCGCCGTCACATGCGGATCGTCGTTCTCATTCGTCGCCGAGATGCCCGACATGAACTCGTTGTACGCGACCGCCCCGACCCGTGCCTGATCGGCGAACATCACATCCGTATTTCCCGTGATGTCCGCGGCGGACAACTGCGGAGCGTCGTACCCGAGCCATACGATCGACGCGCTCGAACGGTCGTACTCCTGCGCCCCGATCGCCGTATCCCGCGCCCTCTTCAGATCATTCCGCACGAATTCCTCGTCCAGCGCCGTCCCCAGCCCCGGCACATACGCCGAGACATTCCTCGCCGTATCCGGATTCCCGTACGAGACGATCGCCCGCCCATTCCCCTCGTCCCCGATCCCCAGCAGATACATCGGCGGATTCCCGCCGGCCCGCAACTGCTCGTCGATCGCTCTCAGCCCCGCCAACCGCGTCTCCACCCGTTCGTCCTCCCCGCCCCGTCCCTCTCCGTCCCGTCCCTC
The DNA here is from genome assembly GCF_000718095.1 of Streptomyces scopuliridis RB72. Classification (GTDB taxonomy): domain Bacteria; phylum Actinomycetota; class Actinomycetes; order Streptomycetales; family Streptomycetaceae; genus Streptomyces; species Streptomyces scopuliridis. Next base: position 183,012 of record NZ_JOEI01000017.1, read on the forward strand.
CAATCCCTCCAACCTCCCGATCAGCAACCGCAAGTTGTCCCTGTTGGCCGCGTCCCTCACCTCCGCCGGGATCCCGTCCAAGTTCCCGATCTCCCCCGGGAAGACCGCCAAGTACTCCTCGCGCCGCTCCTGCGTCAGTCCGTCCCACCACGCCTTCCGCTCCGCGGGCGACCCGTCCATCGGGATGGCGTCCTTCAGGTACTCGTCCGCCAGCCCGCGCACCGCCGTCGCGTCTCCGCTCACGTCCGCCCACATGGCGTCGGTGACGTGCAGACCGTCCCGCGCCGTCAGCTTCCGGAGCGCGCGTGCGTACCGCGCGTCGATCTCCCTCGCCTCACCGACCGCTCGCGCGATGGCGTCGGCGATCTCCTGGGCCCGCGCCGCGTGGGGGTTCGGGTTCGTCAGCGCCTGCGGCGGGGCCAGGAGCGGCGATACCGCGCTGCCGGCGGCCGTGCCTCCCGGGAGCTTCTCCCGCGTCAGGATGTTCTCGCCCGCCGCCGGATAGCTCACCGAACCGTCCTCATGGACCGCGAACTTCAGACCGCGCGCGTCCTCCAGTGCCTCCCGCAGCCTCCGCTGAGGCGCCCTCAGCTCGTCGGCGAGGCTGTTCAGGGTCGTACGGACCAATCCGCACTCGGTGTAGACGTACTGGAAGTTACGGCTCAGACCGCGCAGCCGCGCCACGGCCGCGTCCACCGCCTCGCCCTCCTGCGTCGCGGCGAGACGCGCGACCAGCTGCTTGTCGATCCGGTCCCGTGCCGCGTCCGCGCGGTTGCTCGCCGTGCCCCAGCCGTCGGCCGCCCCCTCCAGCGCCGCACACCTCACCGCACCCAACTGACCCCACGTCAGCGCCTCGCCCACAGCAGCGCGCACAGCCCCTCTCACCGTCCACCACCACCGGCGACCTTCGCGAAGGTCGCGGCGATCACCTCGTCGGTCTCGCCCAAGTCCTCCGCGACCGCGCGCAGCTGCTCCGCCAGACTCGCGCACTCCCCCATCGCCGTCTCGATGCGCCGCTCCCACGACATACGCGCCGTCCGCAGCACTGCCGCGACGTCCAGACCCTCCGTACCGGCGGCCAGCCCCTCATGCGCGGCGGCGAACTCGGCTCTCACCTGACCCATTTGCGTACGCAGCCCCTCGGCGGCCTCCGCCGCCCGGATCCACGGCCCGCCGCTGTGTCTCAAGCCCGCACCGCCACCAGCGCCGCCGCCGTCGCCCCCAACGCGCGGAGCCGGCACGCCCCCGGTCATATCGATCAGCCTCTGCCAGTTCTCCGAGTACGTCGAATGCTCCGAGAGCTCCCCATGTCCCGTCATGCCGCACACCCCTGTCCGTCCTGTCCGTTCCTCGGCCCGCCCCCGCCCGGGATCTCGACGGCACTTTCCCAAAGCCGGATACAGAGGAATCCCGCACGCGAGCGCGGCGCCAGAGGGGGTACGTACGGGGCGGATGCCTGCGGCCAAGGGCATCCGGCGGTTGGCCGAAGAGCACGTCGACGGTGCCAAGTTCACTCGTACGGTGGGCGAGAAGCGGCAGCCGGAGGGACTGGCGATCACCCGACGCCGTCTTGAGGCGCCTCGGACGTGCCCGGGACCACAAAGGTGTAACAACGACAGTCATTGCCCGGAGTCACGCTCCGTGATACACAGAGTAACCATACGCGTACTCGCATACCCGATCCGTGACTGATCGGGGCACCGTCGTCGGTCATATGTGCGGGGATCGGGTAAAGAGAGCCGCCAAGCGGCTTACGAGGGCGGTTCCATCAGCGAAGATAGAGAGTGACCCGTGCCATGGGGGCTCGGGCGTGAACGACCCAACAGGGGCGGTGAGTTACATGTACCTGGCGGCCGAAAAGGGCGACATCACCACCATCATCGGTGGCATCGCCCCGAACTGGGGTCCTTTCGGGACACTTGGGAACGAGGCCCGGATCATGATCGAGGTCGTGATGGCCGTGGCCATCCTGCTCTGCCTCGGCATCGCGATCTGGGGTGCGGCCAAGCAGCGGATCGGAGCGACAGCGCTCCGGGACACGTTCAGTGCCGAGCAGGGCAAGGGCCTGATCGTCGCCGGACTCACCGGCGTCTTCATCATCGGCTCGCTGGGCACACTCTTCACGATCGTGTACGGGATGGCCGTCTGACCCGCGTCCACCTCTTCCCGCCCCTCCTCCCTCCGTCCCCTTCCGTCTCCCTCTGTCCGGGCGTGCCCGGGTTCACCCTCAACACCACCCGTCCGTCGCACCCACCGGCTGAGGTTGCGTCTCCCTGATGTCGAGTCACCACACCGCGCCCGCGCGGGAACCAGCACGGCTACCGTCGTACTACGTGGACCCCGCGGGCACCGCGGAATCGCAAACGGCTGAGGGGGCGTACGCGGCATGAGCTTCGGCGACGAGCACGGCTACGGCGGCGACTCGGGCCGTACGGACGACGGCTTCGGCGGTACGGGCCAGACCCGTACCCGTCTGCCCGACGGCAGAAGCGGCGACATGTACGGCGGCCCCCGCCGCCCGGCGCGCAGCTCGCGCTCGCTCATCACCGTGGTGGGCGTCGTGGTCCTGCTCATCGCGGCTATCGCGTTCGCGAACCGCGGCGGCGGGGGCGACGCCTCCGGCGGCGGCAAGGGCGCGGCGTCGGGACCGGGCGCGGATCCGACGGCGGCGACGGGGGTCCAGCCGGTGACGGGGAAGAACGGGGAGATCCCCTCGGGGTTCGCACGGAACGAGCAGGGGGCGGCGAGCGCGGCGGCGAACTACGCGGTGGCGCTCGGTTCCGACGGCATGTTCAAACAGGACAGCCGGCACAGCATCGTCGACACCGTCTACACCTCTGAGGCGGCGGGCAAGCTCAAGGGTCCGCAAGACGCCGCGTACTCAACGGCGTTCCTCCAGAAGCTGGGCCTGGACGCCGACGGCAACCCTCCCCAGGGCAGCACGTTCGTCACCCGCACGATCCCGGTCGGTACCAAGGTGGAGAACCTCTCGGGAGACACGGCCAAGGTGTCGGTCTGGTACACGGGCCTGATCGGGATGTCCGGTCCCGACTCGACGAACCCGGTGCGGACGACCTGGAAGACCTGGACCTTCGACCTGCGGTGGCTGGGCAACGAGTGGAAGGTCACCGCCGACTCGCAGAAGGACGGCCCGGCCCCCGTCCCCGGCGATGTCGCGGCCTCCACAGCGGACGAGATCAGCAAGGCTGTCGAGCAGTTCGGAGGCTTCACCTATGCCAGGTAGCTCTCGTATGCCAGGTAGCTCTCGGCGCCGCGCGCGGTCGCTCGTCACCGTACTGGCGGGCCTGCAAGCCGCGGTCTTCCTGTTCGCGTCACGCGCGGTGGCCGCACCGACTCCGTCGCCCACCCCGAGTCCGTCCTCGACCGGGGACTGCAGTCTGCTGTCGGGCCAGGTCCAGGAACTCTGCGAGAACGGCAAGACCGGCGACTCCAGCTCCCTCGTACCCAGCGCCCCCGACACCCTCGACCCCCTCTCCTCCCTCGCCCGCGGCTGCGCCGACGCCGCCGCCTGGATCGTCGGCAAGCTCAGCGACGCCGTCAAAGAGACCGCCAACGTCGACTTCACCAACACCGCCTTCCTCCGCCAGTACGCCGTCGTCTTCGCCGCCTCCACCGTCCTCACCCTCGTCCTCTGGCTCCTCGCCGTCGCCAAGCGCGCCATCCGCGGCGTGCCCCTCACCACCGCGATCTCCGAGGCCATCGGCTTCCTCTGGCTGACGGTCCTCGCCTCCGCCTTCACTCCCCTCATCCTCTTCACGATCGTCTCCGCGACCGACGGCGTCACCCAGGTCGTCTCCAGCTCCACCGGCGGCCAGACCGACGTCTTCTTCGGCGGTTTCGCCGAGGCCCTCAAGAAGGGTGACGACATCGGCGGCGGGCCGATCATGCTGATCGTCGTCTCGCTCGTGTCGATCCTCGCCGCCGGTGTGCTCTGGCTGGAGCTGGTGATAAGGGCCGCGCTCCTGTACGTCGGGGCGCTGCTCGGCACCGTCGTCTACGCCGGGCTCGTCGACAAGAACATGTGGGGGCATGTCCGCCGCTGGGCCGGGATCATGATCGCCGTCATCATGGTCAAGCCCGTCATCGTGATCGTCCTCGGCCTCGCCGGCGCGCTCTCCGCCGACAGCGGCCCCGACGCGGTCTCCGCCGTCGTGTCCGGTCTCGCCATCATCCTGCTCGCGATCTTCGCCTCCGCGATGATCTACCGCTTCGTACCCGGCTTCGGCGACGAGATCGCCTCCTCCCGTTCCAACCGGAAGCAGGCCACGGACGGCTCCCAGGCCGCCGCCGTCATCAGCTCCCCCGCCGCTCTCGTCTCCCAGGGCATCAAGACCCACAGCAGCCGCAACCACCAGCAGGGCGACGGAAGCGGCGGAGGCGGCGGAGGCGGAGGCGGCCGGCCCGCCAACACCGTCTCCGGCGGCGTCGCCGCGCACAGCTCGCGCGGCTCCTCGTCCGGGGGCGGATCGGGCGGCGGCTCCGGCGGCGGCTCGGGTGTCGGGCCCCTGCCGTCCCCCTCGCCCCCGCCCCGCGGCGGCGGCCCGACCAGCGGCACCCCGCACAGCTCACGCGGCACCGGTAACGGCAACAACAGCTCAGGAGGTAGAGGGCGTTGACGACCCAGTCACCACCGATCGCGCCCCGTCGCACGTATCTCATCGGCCGCGCCAGGCCGAACGCGATCGTCGGCAAGAACCGCGAGACCGGCGAGATCGCCCTGATCATCGCCGGTGCCTTCGTCGGCATGATGTGCGGTCTGCTGGTCCCCGTCCTGTCCCTGCGGATCGTGACGCTGACGGGCTTCCCGCTCCTCGCGCTCGCCGCCGTGTACGTGCCGTACAAGCACCGCACGTTCTACAAGTGGTTCGAGATCAACCGCAGCTACAAGCGCAGCCTGCGCCGCGGTACGGTCTACCGCTCCGCCGCCATGGAAGCCGGTACGAGCCTCGACGGCCGCGAGGTCGAGGTCGGCCCGCCCCCCGGCATCGGCCGTATCAACTGGCTGGCGGCGCCCTTCGGCCCGGACGAGATCGCCGTCCTGCTGCACGCCGACCGCCGTACCGTCACCGCCGCCATCGAGATCGAGGGCCCCGGCGTCGGGCTGCGCGACAGCGAGGACCAGGAGGCCCTCGTCGACCGCTTCGGCACGCTCCTCAAGCATGTCGCCAACGGCGACGGCTTCGTCACCCGGCTCCAGATGCTCGCCCGTACGCTGCCCGCCGACCCCGACGCGCACGAGAAGGACGTGGCCCAGCGCGGCGACTCCTCTTCCCCCGGCTGGCTCCGGGATTCGTACGACCAGCTCCAGTCGATGGTCTCCACCTCCAGCGAGCAGCACCGCGCGTATCTCGTCGCCTGCATGCACTACACGCGCGAACTGGCCGCCGAGGGCCAGGCCATGGCCCGCGCCGCCCGCCAGGCCGCCGGTACGAAGAAGCTCGACCGGGACGCGGGCCTCGCCGTCGTGATGGCCCGTGAGCTGACCGACATCTGCGCCCGCCTCGCCGAGGCGGACATCCGCGTACGCCAGCCGCTCGGCCAGGGCCGGCTGTCCTCCCTCGTGCACTCGATGTACGACCCCGACCACCCCATCGATCACATCCAGGCCATGACGAAACGAAACGCCTGGCCGGCCGAGCTCGACGCGATGGAACCGACGTACCTCCAGGCCAAGACGCGCGAGTCGTCCACCCGCGCGCCCTGGTGCCACTCCACCGCCTGGGTCAAGGAGTGGCCGATGACCCCGGTCGGCGTGAACTTCCTGGCCCCGCTGCTCGTCCACACCCCCGATGTGATCCGTACGGTCTCGGTCACCATGGACCTCGAACCGACCGAGATCGCCATCGAGCGAATGCTGACGGAGAAGACGAACGACGACGCGGAGGCGAGCCGCGCCGCGAAGATGAACCGCACCGTCGACCCGCGCGACATCGCCGCGCACGGCCGGCTGGACCAGCGGGGTGAAGATCTCGCCAGCGGGGCGGCGGGGGTCAACCTCGTCGGGTACATCACAGTGTCGTCCAGGTCGCCCGAGGCCCTGGCCAGGGACAAGCGGACGATCAGGGCGTCGGCCGGCAAGTCGTATCTGAAACTGGAGTGGTGCGACCGCGAGCACCACCGCGCCTTTGTGAACACTCTGCCGTTCGCGACCGGCATCCGCCGTTAGCGACGTTTCATCGCTTCCGACCGACCCATACCGTCACCGTCACCGTCACCGTCACTGACACCGACACCGCCGATAGCCGACGAGCCGAAAGGGGCCTGTGGTGCGAGATCCGCTGTCCGTCCTCACGGATGCCTTCACCAGCTTCCTCTTCGGGAAGGTGGAGACGACCCGGCTGCCCGTCCGTACGTCGACGGGCCAGGCCCAGGCCGTCTATCTGCCGACCGCGGCCCCCGGCCTCGGTGACTCCGGTGTGATCATCGGCCGCGAGGTCTACAGCGGCAAGGGGTACATCTACGACCCCTTCCAGCTGTACGGGCAGCAGCTCCCCGCCCCGCACTGGCTCGTCCTCGGCGAGTCCGGCAACGGGAAGTCGGCGCTGGAGAAAACATACGTCCTGCGCCAACTGCGCTTCCGCGACCGCCAGGTCGTCGTCCTGGACGCCCAGGGCGAGGACGGCGCGGGCGAGTGGAATCTCATCGCCCAGGAGCTGGGTATAACCCCCATCCGGCTCGACGCGATGGCGGCCCTGGACGACGGCATCCGGCTCAACCCCCTCGACCCGGCGATCACCACGACCGGGCAGCTCGCCCTGCTCCGTACGATCATCGAAGTCGCCATGGGACACGGCCTGGACGAGCGCTCCGGCTTCGCGCTCAAGGTCGCGCACGCCTATGTGAACGAGACGATCATCGACCGCCAGCCCGTGCTGATGGACATCGTCGAGCAACTGCGCCACCCCGAGCCCGAGTCGGCCGAGGCCATGAATGTCGACCTGGACGATGTGCGGGCCTGGGGCCTGGACGTCGCGCTGGTTCTCGACCGGCTGGTCGACGGTGACCTGCGGGGCATGTTCGACGGGCCGACGACCGTCGGGATCGATCTGGACGCCCCGCTGATCGTCTTCGACCTCTCGCACATCGACCGCAACTCGATCGCCATGCCGATCCTGATGGCGATCGTGGGCGTCTGGCTGGAGCACACCTGGATCCGCCCCGACCGCAGGAAGCGCATCTTCCTGGTCGAGGAGGCCTGGCACATCATCAACTCCCCGTTCGTCGCCCAGCTCTTCCAGCGGCTGCTGAAGTTCGGGCGGCGGCTCGGTCTGTCGTTCGTGGCGGTGGTCCACCATCTCTCCGACGTGGTCGACGGCGCGGCGGCCCGGGAGGCCGCGGCCATCCTCAAGATGGCGTCGACCCGGACCATCTACGCCCAGAAGGCGGACGAGGCGAGAGCCACGGGCCGGGTGCTCGGGCTGCCCCGGTGGGCGGTGGAGATCATTCCGACCCTCACGCCCGGTATCGCGGTCTGGGACGTCAACGGCAACGTCCAGGTCGTCAAGCATCTGGTGACGGAAGCGGAACGGCCCCTGGTCTTCACCGACCGGGCCATGACCGAGAACTCCCAGGCATCGGACGCCGCGGACGCCCTGGAACTGGAAGGCAGACTGCCGGACGATATGCGGGCCGCGGAGTGGGAGGCGGAGCAGCGGGCGGCCCTCCTGGAAAGGCAACGGCGGTTGAACGAGTCCTCCGAGTCGACGGTGGCGTGACCATGTCGCGCCACCACGAAGGTCAGCACTACCAGGGCGGCCCGGGATACCAGGGCGGTCAGGGGTATCGAGGCGGCCAGGGCGGCACCCGGGGCGGGATCCCCGACGGGCTGCTGGTGGGCCTGCTCGGCTTCCTGCTCGGGCTGGCGCTGCTGGTCTGGACGGCCACCGGACTGGCGGGGCTGTTCACCCACGGCGCCTGGCCGCAGGGGGTGACCTTTACGCGTACGCCGCTGGCAATACGCCAACTCGCGCAGGCGCCGCACGACATCGCGGGCGCGTGGCCGGACACCCCGCCCGGCGAACTGTCCGGGTACGGGCTTTTCTGGGGCCTGCTGATCAGTCAGATGATGGTCCTGGTCGTGCTCACGGTGTTCGTGCTGGGTGTGACGGCCCGCTATCGCGTGGTACGGGCGCGACGGCGGGCGGCCGTACCGAACCAGGCCCAGGCGCCGGACCCGGCACCTGCCCCGGCACCTGCCCCGTCGCTGAGCAAGGAGCAGTACCTGCCGGACGTCGCGACGACGGCCGCACCCGCCCCCCAACCCTCACCAGCACCAGCACTGGCGCCTGTCCCCGTCCAGACCGCCGCTCCCGAACCCGCTCCCGCTCCCGCACGTGCCGCCGCCGTCCCCGCCCCTCGCGTGCGGTACGGCGATCCCCTCACCCGCCGTCCCGCCGCCGTCCAGGCCGTCCTGGACGCCGAGGGCCCCGCGCTCGTGGTCACCTCCGACCCGACCGTGTGGTCCGAGACCAAGGACGCGCGGGCCAAGCTCGGCCCCGTCCTCGTCTACGACCCCGGCCACCTCTGCGACACCCCCGCCCGGCTCCACTGGTCGCCCACCGCCGGCTGCGACGACGCCGCCACCGCCGCCGCCCGCGCCGCCGCGCTGCTCTCCCCCGTACGCCCGCACGCCCTGCTCGACGCCGCCATGGCCGATACGGCGGAGACGCTGCTGCGCTGCTGGCTGCATGCCGCCGCGGTGGAGTCGCGGCCGTTCAAACAGGTGCACCGGTGGGCGCAGGGCGGGAGCGCCCATGAGGCCGTCCGGATCCTCCGGACCCACCCCAAGGCCGCCTCCGGTCTCGCGGGTCTGCTGGAGTCCGCGCTCACCGCGCATCCCGAACGCCGGGAGGTTTCCCAGCAGTTGACGGCCCGTGCGCTGTCGTCCCTCTCCTCGATCCATATCCGCGACGCCTGCACACCCAACCGAACCGATTCCCTCGCGCTGGATTCTTTTGTGAACGAGGGGGGCACTCTGTATGTGGTGGGCGAGCCGATCGAGGATCCGCGCTCCCGCCCGGGTGCGATGCCGCTCCTCACCGCACTCGTCTCGAACGTGGTCGAGCACGGCCGCCGCATGGCCGCACGGTCATCTGACGGTCGGCTCGACCCACCAATGACATGTGTCCTGGACGATGTCGCCGCCGTCGCTCCGCTGCCCCAGCTTCCGGAGCTGCTCTCCACCGGTCATGACCGCGGCCTGCCGGCCCTGGCCCTGCTCCGGTCGCGGCAGCAGGGTCTGGACCGCTGGCCGCACTACGAACTGCCGGTCCCCGACAGCGTCTGAGGTGCGGAAAGGCCCGTACGCCCGTACAGGCTCTCTGGAAGGGCCCGTGCAAGCTCAGGAAGGCCCGTACAACTTCAGGAACGCCCACACCCCGCTCGCCACGAACTTCTCCACCTGGGCCGCGCTCAGCCGTACCGCGCCGAAGAACGACTCCAGCGTGATGCCGCCGATGAGCAGGCTCAGATGCCGTGCCGCCGCGTCGGCGTCGTCGATGTCGAACAGCCCCTGATCCGCGAGCTCGCGCAGCCGCTCCGCGAGGTCGGCGCGTACCGCCTGCGGCCCGACGCGCTGCCACTCCTCGATCACATCGGCCGGCATCCGCGGCCCCTCGGTGATGATCTGGCGTACGAGCGCGAAGTGTTCGGGGTGCTTGGAGTTCTGGCCGACCCACTCGCGTCCGAGGGCCAGCAGATCCGCCTCGACGTCGACCGCCCTCGCGAAGTGCCGGAAGTGCCGCGCGAAGAGGTCCGTGGAGTCCGCCGTCACGGAAGCGGCGCTCGCCAGGAAGACCTCGCGGAAGAGCTCTTCCTTGTCGGTGAAGTGGTTGTAGATGGTGCGCGTGGAGACACCCGCCTCGGCGGCGATCGCGTCGACGCTCGCCCCCGTGTACCCCTCGCGCCCGAAGACCGTACGCGCGCCCCGCTCGATGGCCTGCCGCTTCTCCAGCAGCCCCTTGCGCGGAGGCTTGCGCACCCCGGGCCCCCGCGCCGCCCCTGCCCCCTGCTCCCGGCTCGCCATGGTGCAGCCCTCCTCAGAAATTACAACGATCGTTGCAACCGTTGCCATACACGTTGTACTTTACCTTCATGTCCCACGCACAGGACGCGGACCCGGCGGCCCAGGCCCACGCGGCCCCGCCCCGCCCCGCCCCGCCGCGGGAGCCGTGTCGGGCCAACCCTCGCGGTCGTCCTGCGTCGGCGGGCGACCTCCCCGTACATCCCATACGGGAACACGTCCTGGCAGCCGCGCAGTTCACGGACTCCCTGCGCGTCGCCTTGTGGTGCATGGCCGGGCTCAGCGCCGGACTGGCACTGCTGGTCCACCAGTTGCTCCGGCACCGGCGCGCCCGCCGCGGCACGTCACCACGGCCGCATCTTCAGCCACCGCCGGCAAAGCAACCGCCACCCCGATCCGACTTTCCTTGGCCCGCCTTGACCGCAGAGCACCCTTGAGGAGCAACGCCATGTCCACCCGGTCCACCCGGTCCACTCAGCCGACCGACCCGATACGGCTCGTCGTCATCATCGGCAGCACCCGCGAAGGCCGCCTCGGCCCCACCGTGGGCCACTGGTTCGCGGCCCTGGCCGCCGGCCACGGCAGCACCGAGGTCGACCTCATCGACCTCGCCGACACCGAACTCCCCGCCGTCCACCCCGACTGGGGTACGGAACCCACCCCGGCCCTGGCCGAGCTGTCCGCCCGTCTCGGCGCGGCCGACGCGTTCGTCGTCGTGACACCCGAGTACAACCACAGCTTCCCGGCGGTCCTGAAGCACTTCATCGATCTCCACCGCGAGGAGTGGCAGGCCAAGCCGGTCGGCTTCGTCTCGTACGGGGGCGTGGGCGGCGGGCTGCGCAGCGTCGAGCAACTGCGGCTGGTCTTCGCCGAGCTGCACAGCACGACGGTGCGCGAGACCGTCAGCTTCCACAAGGTCACGAGCGACGTCTTCGCCCCTGACGGCACGGCCCACGACCCGGAGGGCGCCGCCGGAGCCGCCAAGGCGATGCTCGACCAGCTCGACTGGTGGGCACGCGCGCTGCGAACGGCACGGGCGGAGCATCCGTACAGCGTCTAGGGGCGGTTGATCGCCAGCTCCAGATCCCGTCCGGGGGCCACCGAGGGACTCCCCTCCAACGCCAGAGACTTGCCGGTCGGTACGAATCCCAGCTTGCGGTAGGCGGCTCGTGCCCGCGGATTCCCCTCGTGGACATGGAGCCGCACCCGCGCGAGCCATGGCTCCTCCAGCGACCACGCCCAGTCGAGAGCGGCGTCGACCAGCGCCCCGAGCAGCCCGGTACCCCGCTGCTCGGGGCGTACGAACACCCCGACGAGATGCCCCTGCGCCCGCTCGGACGTGGCCCCCAGGAAGTCCATGTCGCCGGCCTCCTCGATCAGCAGCGTCACCGTGCCCGACCATGTCCCGTCCGGCGCCTCGGCGATGAACTGCCCCGAACGGGTCCTGTGCCGGGGGGAGGACCCGACCGCCCGCTCCTGCCAGAAGGAATCGGGCTGCTCCAGGGCTTCTTCGTACGTCTCCAGGAAGGCCACCGGCGCGGCCGGATCCTGGAGCGAGGCGAGGCGGATGTCCTTGGCCTTGGCCCATTCGTCGGGCTGTACGGCGCGAATCACGTGGTCCATCCACCGATCCTCCGCGCCGCGCGCCCTCACGCGCAAACGAAATATCACCCGTAGAAACCCCATAGAACGCAGAAATGCCCCGCACCAGAAGGTGCGGGGCATTCCCACAATAATTGTTCGGCGGCGTCCTACTCTCCCACAGGGTCCCCCCTGCAGTACCATC
>NZ_JOEI01000018.1 GCF_000718095.1 Streptomyces scopuliridis RB72
TCACGGGGGAACGGGGTACGGGGGAACGGGGCAGGGGGGTACGGGGGAGAACGGGGAACGGGGGAGAACGGGGTACGGGGGAACGCGCCGGTCCGGTGAGGCTCAGGGGGATGGAGCCTCACCGGACCGGCGCACGTATGTCCGCGGTGTACGTGCCGGCTTCAGCGTCCGCCGACCCGGCCGTGCAGCAGCCGCGAGAGCGCCGCGTGCACCTCGTCCATCGACCGCTCCGGCTGGAACGCCTGCCAGTCGAGCGCCGCCACGAGCACCATCCCGACCAGCGCCGCCGCCGTCAGCGGAACGTCGATCTCGTCGCTCAGCTCACCGCCCTCGACGGCCTCCCGGAGCACGCTCTCGACGACCGCGACGGCTTCCTGGCGAACCACCAACAGCGTCGACTGCCAGGCCCGGTTGGTCCGCCACAGCTCGGCGACGTACAGCTGAGTGAAGGCGGGATAGCGGTCGATGAAGACCAGACCGGCCCCGATCATCGCGTCCAGCGCCTCGATCTTGCTGCCGCCGCGCTCCGCCGTGGTGTCGGCCGCCGTGCGCAGGGACGAGGCGAGCAGCCCGACGCCGTGCCGCAGCAGCTCCTCGAAAAGCTCCGTCTTGCTCTTGAAGTTGTAGTAGACCGTGCCCTTGGCGACGCCGGCGCGCTCGGCGATCTCGTCCACCGTCGTCGCCGAGAAGCCCTGTTCGGCGATGAGGGTCACCGCGGCCTCGTAGAGCTTCTGCCGGGTGGCCTGGCGGCGGGTGCTGCTGCTGTCCATGGCGACGATTGTCACAGGTCCTCCGCTGTCAGAGGTCTTCCGCGCTCACAGGCTCAGCTCGGGGTGGAGCCGGTCGAGCGTCCACACCTGCTTGCGCCGCGCGGACAGGGCGGTCAGCGCCAGCGCGCCCGCGGTGAAGGCGGCGAGCACGGCACAGGCCTGCCATACGGGGCCGAGTCCGCCGCCCGAGATGAGCCTGCGCAGCGCGTCGACCACGTAACTCATCGGCAGGAAGGGGTGGATGGCGCCGAAGAAGCCCGGACTGGTCTGGACGGGATAGGTGCCGCCCGCCGAGGTCAGCTGGAGCATCAGCAGGGCCAGTACGAGGATCCGGCCCGCGGGTCCGAAGCGGGCGTTGAGCCACTGGACGATCGCGGTGAAGCAGCAGGTGACCAGCGCCAGGAAACCGACCGTTCCGGCGGCGCGCGCCATTTCCAGGCCGATGGCCCAGTGCAGTACGGAGATCAGCGCGCCGACCTGGAGCAGTCCGATCGCGGCGACCGGCAGCCAGCCCGCGAGGGCGATACGCCAGGCAGAGGCGCCGGCGGCCAGCGCGCGCCGGTTCAGCGGCTGGATCAGCATGTACGCCACCATCGCGCCGACCCAGAGGGAGAGCGGGATGAAGTACGGGGCGAAGCCGGTGCCGTAGTTGGGCGCGGCGTGCAGCGAGCGCGAGGCGAGCTGGACGGGGTCGGCCATCACTTCCGTCCGCCGGTCCCGGTCGGTCTTGTCGTAGTCGGGGATCTTGCCGACGCCGTCGTTGAGCCCTCCGGCCAGCTCGGTCGATCCGTCGGCGAGCTTGAAGAGCCCGCCGTCGAGGGTGTCCGCGCCGGTACTGAGCTTGCCGACACCGGTGTTGAGGGTGGCGGAGCCCTTCTTGGCGTCGGTCAGTCCGGTGTGCAGTCGGCCCGCGCCCTCGGCGACCTTCCGAGCGCCGGTGTTGAGGGCGTTGATCTTCGTGACGGCGGTCTCCAGGTCCTCGTCCAGCGTCGGCGCGTGCTCGGCGAGCGCCTTCGCCTGCTTCTGGAGCGTGGCGAGCCGGCCGTCCAGCGCCTTCAGATCGCCTTTGTTGTTCGTCACCAGGGTGTTGACGTCATCGGCGACGGCGGCCACGTCCGCGGCGGCGGTCCTGGCGCGGTTGAGGGGCGGGCAGGCGCTGGGGTCCGCACCGGGGGAGGCGGTGCTGGGGGCGGGATCGGGGGCGGCGGGGACGTTCTCGCAGCGTTCCGTATAGAGGGAGTTCAGCTCGTCGGAGGCCAGACGGGCCTTCGTCGCGGCGCCGGGCGCGGCCTTCACGAGCAGCCCGAGGTCGTCCCGTATCGACTGGGAGGAGTCCGCCACGAGCCGCGCCGCATCACCGATCGTCTTCCCGTTGTCCTTGAGGTACGGACGGACGTTCCCCGCCATTGAGTTGATCTTGTCGGCGAGCGACTGGGTACCGGCGGCGACCTGTTGGGCGCCGGTGTCCAGATCACTGGCACCCGTACCGAGCTTCTTCAGTCCGTCCGCCAGGTCACCGCTGCCCTCCTTGGCGGTCTTCAGCCCGTCCACGAGGTCCTTCGAACCCTTCTGGGCCTTTCCGATACCGCCCTTGAGTTCGTCGGCGCCCTTGGCGGCCTTCGCGGTGGCGTCATGGATGTCCGAGAAGGAGATGAAGATCCGGTCGAGGAAGGAGCGGGAGGCGTTGGTCGAGGCGGCGGTCCGTACCTCGGAGAACACGGTCCTGGAGATCTGCCCGACGATGTAGTTGTTCGCGTCGTTCGTACGGACCTGAAGCGCGCCGGTCCCGGGGGCGTCGCCGGAGCTGGACGCGATCCGTTCGCTGAGGTCGGCCGGCATGGTCAGGGAGAGGTAGTACGAACCGTCCTCCACGCCCTCGCGCGCCTCGGCCGCGCTCACCTCGTGCCAGGCGAAGACCTTGCTCTCGCGCAGGCCCCGGGTGATCTCGTCACCGGCCGCGATCTTCCGGCCCGCCGCGGTGGCGCCCTTGTCGTCGTTGACGAGCGCGACGGGGATCCGGTCGAGCCGTCCGTACGGATCCCAGAACGACCACAGATAGAGCGCGCCGTACAGCAGCGGCAGCAGCAGGATCGCGACGAGCGCGGCGCGCGGCAGTTTTCCCCTGCCGAACCGCTTCAGCTCAAGCGCGGCCAGTTTCGGCGAGCGCATCGGCCGTCCCTTCCTGGTTGTTCCGTGTACGGATGACGGTGTCGGTGTCCGCGTTCTCGGGGGCCTGGCCGCACACGGCGAGCACGGTCGTGCCGGCCCCGGCGACGGACCGCAGCAGCCGCCAGGCCTCCGCGCGGTCGGCGTCGGAGAGCTTGAGGTCCAGATCGTCCACCGCGAGCAGCCGGGGCCGGCCGATCAGCGCGAGGGCGACCGAGAGGCGCAGCGCCTCCAGCCGCTCCAGATCACGCACCGCTGTGCGCTCGCCCTTGGGCAGCGCGGCCGTGTCGAGCCCGGCGGCCGTCAGCGCGGCGTCGATACGGTCCCGGGCCTCGGCGGTCCGCCGGGCGCGTGGCCGCAGCAGGGCACGCGGGGACCCGCCGAACCGGCGTTGCAGCAGGGCGCGTTCGCGCAGATGCTCGGCGACGGTCAGTGCCGGGTCGAGATCGCTGACGCCCGGGACGTGGCCGAGGCCGCTGATCCGGCGTACGGCCGCCATGGCGCGGGGCAGGGGCAGGCCGGCGATCTCGGCGTGGCCTTCGGTGGGGCGCATACGGCCGGTGAGCGCGAGCAGCAGACACGTGCGCCCCGAGCCCGAGGGGCCCTCGATCACGACGACCGTGCCGGGCGCGGCGTCGACGCGTACATGACGGAACGCCCAGCCGCGCGTGCCCTTGAGCCCGAAGTCCTCGGCGACGACGGCCGCGCCGTGCGGGCCGTCCCGTCGGCTGCCTGCGCGTTCCTCGCTGTCCCCGCGTTCCCGGCTGTCCACGGGCCGCCCCCATCTTTTGTACTGACTGGTCAGTGCAAAAGCTACTCCGAACCCGCGTACGAGGCAAAGTCGCAGGTCAGGGCCGATTGTCAGTGGTGCCCCTCACCATGGACACATACGGCTACAGCACCGTCACACGACGACAGGAGGTTCCGTCATGGCCAGCTCCTACGCCGGTGCCGCACGTCGGCGCCGTACAGACGGCCCTGCCCCTGCCCTGACCGGTCCGCCGAGCGATGTCCACCCCGTCCTGCGCAGGGCCACGGCCCCGCCCGCGGCCCTCGATCTCCTCGCCAAGGCGCACGCGGGCCTGGACGAGGCCGCCGCGCTGGACGCTCCGAACGAGCGCTATGCCACCGCCCATCTCGCCGCCCTGCGCACCGCCGCCGCGGTGCTCGCCGCCCGAGGCCGTCCGGAGACCACGCCGCAGCGGCGGCGGCGTATCAGGAGCGCCTGGGAGGTCCTCACCGAGATCGCGCCCGAGCTGTCCGAGTGGAGCGCTCTCTTCGCCTCGGGCGCCCCGCGCAGGGCGCGCGCCGAGGCGGGCATACCCGGCGCGGCCACCGGCCGTGACGCGGACGATCTGCTGCGCGACGCCGGTATGTTCCTGCGCCTGGTCGAGCGGCTGCTCGTGCTCGAACCGGTCCTGCCCCAGCCCCGCGCCGAACACCCCCGGCAGGGCGATGCCGCTGGGTGACCGGGACCCACCGTTGAGGCAATAGGGTGGGCGGAGCCTGCACCGTTCACGCCCCGCCACCAGGGGCGGCACCGCGCCGAGGAGTCAACTGCCGTGTCGGACCGTTCCCCTGTTACCGGTGGGGAGACGCCCTCCCGCCCCCGCGGCGCCCTGCGTACCGCCGTGGTCTGGGAGGTCCTCAAGGACGCCCTCGGCCGCCGCGCCAAGGTGGCGGGCACCGACGTTCTGGACGTGCTCGACACCGGAGGGGGGACGGGCAGCTTCGCGGTGCCCGTCGCCCGTCTGGGTCATCGCGTGACCGTGGTGGACCCCAGCCCGAACGCTCTCTTCGCGCTGGAGCGCCGGGCGGCCGAGGCCGGGGTCGCCGAGCGTGTCCGCGGGGTGCAGGGGGACATCCACGGCCTCT
This sequence comes from Streptomyces scopuliridis RB72, assembly GCF_000718095.1. GTDB lineage: Bacteria > Actinomycetota > Actinomycetes > Streptomycetales > Streptomycetaceae > Streptomyces > Streptomyces scopuliridis. The sequence continues at coordinate 4,812 of NZ_JOEI01000018.1, forward strand.
TCGACGTGGTCGAGCGCGGCGGCTGCGACGCGGTGCTCTGCCATGGCGTCCTGGAGTACGTGGACGATCCGGCCGAGGGTGTACGGAACGCCGTGGAGGCCCTGCGCCCGGCCGGGGCGCTCAGCCTGCTCGCCGCGGGTCTGGGCGGCGCCGTGCTCGCCAGGGCGCTCGCCGGGCATTTCGCCGAGGCCCGGCAGGCGCTCACCGACCCGGCGGGCCGCTGGGGCGAGGGCGACCCGGTGCCCCGGCGCTTCACCGCCGAGCAGCTCACGGAACTGGCCGCCGGAGCCGGCCTCCGGGTCAGCGCCGTGCACGGCGTACGGGTCTTCTCGGATCTGGTCCCCGGCGGGCTGGTGGACACCCAGCCGGGCGCCCTGGACGCGCTGCTCCAGCTGGAAGCGGCGGCGGCGGAGCTGCCCGCCTTCCACTCCATCGCGACCCAGCTGCACGTCCTGGGCGAGAAGCGGGACTGACGCGATTCCCCGTCCTGAAGCCATTCCGAAGCCTTCCCGAGGCCTTCCCAGAGCCGTCCTGGGCCGTTCTGGGCCGCCCGGAGCACTTCCGGAACGCTGATCGCGTGGCTGATCAGCCACGCAGCCGTACATGGAGTACGCCACAGGCCCCCCGGTGGGGCGTTGGGCGCCGTATGATCGGGGTACACCATCCGGCATGACGGATCGATGGTTGGGGAATCAACGCCTCAGCGGCCGAGCCGACATGGCGGCCCGGAATGGCGAATTGGCGTTGAGGGCGGGTTTCACGGGGGCGATTCCCTGCCTATCCTTGAAGGAGCCGCATACCGGTCGCCCCCCGCGACCGACGACTAGGAGGACTCCGTGCCGCTCTCGGAGCACGAGCAGCGAATGCTCGAGCAAATGGAGCGAGCGCTGTACGCCGAAGATCCCAAGTTCGCGACAGCGCTTGAGGGAAGCGGGCTGCGTACGTACACCCGGCGACGGGTCTACCAGGCGGTCGCAGGCTTCCTGGTGGGTATCGCGCTCCTCATGGCCGGAATGGTCGCCCAGCAGATCTGGATCAGCGTGGTGGGGTTCCTCGTCATGCTGGGCTGTGCGGTCCTGGCGGTCACCGGCTGGCGCAAAGCGCCCAAACCAGGTCAGCAGCAGGCGGCGGGCGGCCCATCCGGCGGCCCCGCGGCCGCACCATCGAGACAGCGCCGCTCGATGATGAACCGCATCGAGCAGCGGTGGCAGCGCCGCCGCGACGAACAGGGTCAGTGAACGGCACGACGAACGGTACGACCGAGGGGCGAACGCGTCAGGCGTTCGCCCCTCGGTCGTTTCCGGAGGCTGTTTCCCGAAGCCGGGGGCACCGAAGTCGCCGAAGCCGGGGGCACCGAAGGGCGCCCGTCGGCGCCCCGGGCCCCCGGCTTGCCGCTCAGCCGCGCTGACGCGAGGGGCGCCAGCGCATGGTGGCCGCCCTGGTGGCCTGCGAGAGCCGCTGAGGGCTCCAGCGGGCCGTGAGGGACGTCCAGCGCTCCGAGGCGGCCCAGACCACCCGTACGGACGAGCGGGGCGCGAGGAGTGCGCGCAGCCGGGTCCAGCGGCCGGCCGAGGCGCCCAGCCCCTCCCGGACCCGCCGGGCGTCGTCGGCGAGGCCCGTACCCGGCCGTGGCTCCGGCGCGTACAGCACCTGCTCCACGGAACCGGCCACCCGGTGCACCGCCTCGGCCGCCGCTCCCTCCAGCCGGCCCAGACGCACGATGCGCTCCGCCGCCTTCCGCGGCGTCCGTGATTCATCGGGCGGGACCCCGTGGTCCCAGGCCGTATCGGTGATCTCCCGCCAGGCCGCCAGCGTGCGCGCCGTCGCGTCCGCGGAAGTGCGCCCCCCGGAGCCCAGCCGCCGGGCCCGGATCCTGGTCCGCCAGAGCAGGGGCAGCAGCGGCAGCGCCACCACCGCCAGCCCGCCCAGGACGATCCACAGCACGGTCTTCAGCGGGAAACCCGAGTCCGTCGGCGGCAGGGCGGCGCCGGGAGCGACCGTGCCGCACTCGCCCAGCTGCCGCGACGGCGCCGGGCAGCTGTCCGAGGCGGACGGCGCGACGGACGGGGCGTCCGAGGCGCTCGTGTCGGGACTGGCCGCGTCGCTCGGCCCGCCGGACGGCACGTCCGCGCGGGTGTAGTCGGGCGCGCTGCCCCGGCTCGGCGTCGGCTCGAACCGGGTCCACCCGACGCCCTCGAAGTACAGCTCGGGCCAGGCGTGCGCGTCACGCAGCCCGACGGACATGCTGCCGTCCGGCTGCGGGGTGCCCGGCGTGAAGCCCACCGCGACCCGCGCCGGGATGCCGAGCGTGCGGGACATCGCCGCCATCGCGAAGGAGAAGTGGACGCAGAAGCCTTCCTTGTTCCTGAGGAACCGCGTGATCGCCGTGACGCCGGTGCCCGAGTCGACCTCGGTGTTGTAGGTGAAGCCGCCGTCCTGCGCGAACCAGTCCTGGAGCCTGACGGCCTTCTCGTAGTCGTTGGCCGCGCCCCGGGTGACATCGAGCGCGGTCGACTTCACCATCTGCGGCAGGACCGCCGGTACCTCGGTGTACTCACTGCGCAGGGCCGACGGGGCCGGGGGCGCCGCGGCGAGCTGTTCCCGGGTCGGGTTCACCAGCAGGCTGCCGACCTCGTACTGCGCGCCGCGCGTCGACTGCCCGCGGTCGCCCACCAGCGTCCTGCCCGCCGGCTCGAAGCGCCAGCGCCCCTCGATGTCCACCTGGGTCGCCGGGTAGGGCATCGGCAGATAGTTCTGCCGGTACCAGCCGGCGGCCGAGATATTGGTCCTGATCTCGGTCGTGCTGACCCCGGGGCCCAGCCCGGGGGAGCCGGGCAGCCGGTCGGGTACGTCCTCGACCTTGCGCTGCGAGAACCGCCAGGACGTGCCGTCGAACCTGTCCAGCGCCATGATCCGCAGATACATGTCCTGGGTGTCCTGCGCGTTCGTCCTGTACCGCAGCGCCTCGCGGTCCTCCGGCTGGTTCAGATTGTCCTGGAGCGAGATCAGCGGGTTGACCGCGGAGATCGTGCCCCCGCCGCCCACCCCCGAGCCGCTCCCGCCGCCGGTGCCGCCCAGCAGACCGCCGTCCAGCGCGGGCAGGGCGGCCGGGACCACCAGCGCGACACCCAGCGCCACCACACCGATACGGCGTCCGGTACGGACCGGGGCGCGCCCGTCCGAGGCGTCGGGGCCGGACGAGAACCGGCCCGTACGCGGCGCGCCGCCGAACACCCGGCCCCACTGGGACAGCCGGTCCCGGCCCTCCGCCAGGAGCAGCAGCAGATAGCCGGCGGCCGCGAGCAGGAACCACAGCCAGCCCCCGGCGCCGCCGGAGAGCCCCGCCGCGACCGAGTAGAGCGCGAGCAGCGGCAGTCCGGCCGGGGCCGCGCTGCGGAAGGTCACCGCGATCGCGTCCACCGCGAGCCCGATGACCAGCACGCCGCCGATCAGCATCAGCCTGATGCCGTCGGTCGCGGGCGCCGGTATCGCGTACCGCCCGACGTCATCGCCGCCCTCGGTGAGCAGCCGGCCGAACTGCGCGAAGACCTCGGGGGTCGGCACGATGCCGAGCAGCGCCTGGTCCCGGGCGAAGACCACCGTGAGCATCAGCAGGGCGGCGAGGCCCTGGAGCGCCACGGTCAGGGTCCTGGCCAGCGGCACCCGCCGGGTCAGCGCGCCGACCCCGCCGACGACCGCCACCATGATTCCGGCGTGCAGCAGCCAGAGGGCCGGTTCGACCAGCGGCAGCAGTGCGCCCGCCGCCATCAGCGTGGCGGCGAAAGCGCACAGCGCCAGCCTTCCGCTACCGCTCATGACCATCCTCCGGAGAAGCCTGTCGTACCGCCCGTGACGGCCGATTCCGATCGCTGCCGCGCGGCCCGCTGCCACAGCTCGGGCAGCGCGGCCCCCGAGGGCACGGCGAGCGCGGTCCAGCCCGCTTCGCGCAGCCGCCGCAGCCGGTTCTCGACGGGCCCCGCGGGTCCGGCGCCCTGCGTCCAGCCGGTGCTGTCCAGTACGAAGGCGACGGCCACGGCGCTGCGCTGCCGCATCCGGGCCGCCACCGCACTCTGCTCCTCGTCCAGATCGCCGAAGAACGCGACCAGCAGTCCTTCGGTGGCGCCGCGCAGGACCGCGTACGCGGGGGAGAGGTCCGTGCCGTCGGAGTGCTCGACGACCGCGAGCGTGTCCATCATCAGTCCGGCCGAGTCGGCGGATTCCTGGGTGGCCCCCGCGAAGCCGTCGGCGCTCTCGCCGGGCATGGAGCTGCCGGTGTCCGTCAACAGCCGTACCGCGAAGCCGCGTTCCAGCAGATGAACCAGGGCGGAGGCCGCGCCCGACACCGCCCATTCGAAGGCGGAGTCGGGGCCCGCGCCCTGGTAGGCGCTTCGCCGGGTGTCCAGCAGCACCGTGCATCTGGCCCGCTGCGGCTGCTCCTCGCGACGCACCATCAGCTCGCCGTAGCGGGCCGTGGAGCGCCAGTGCACCCGGCGCAGATCGTCGCCGTGCCGGTAGCCGCGGGGGATCACATCGTCCTCGCCGGCCAGCGACAGCGAGCGCTGCCGCCCCTCGCCGTACCCCGACGCCTCGCCCCCGAGCCGTACCGGTGGCAGCGGTTCGGTGCGCGGGACGACGGTCAGGGTGTCGTACGCGCTGAACGAGCGGGTCAGCTCGCACATCCCGAAGGGGTCGCTCAGCCGCAGCTGGAGCGGTCCGAGCGGATACCGCCCGCGCAGATCCGAGCGCACCCGGTAGGACACCTCGCGGCGGCCGCCCGGCTCGACCCGGTCCAGCACGAAGCGGGGGCGCGGGCCGAGCACGTACGGCACATGGTCCTGGAGCATCAGCAGCCCGGTGGGCATCCGCGTGACGTTGTCCATCCGCAGCTGCACCCGCGCCTCGGAGCCCGCCGGGACCCGGGAGGGCGACAGCCGCCGGCTGCCCGCGACCCGGTAGCGGGTGCGGTAGAGGACCGCCACGCAGAGCAGCGGCAGCACGGCGAGCAGGAGCCCCACGCGCAGCAGATCCGACTGGCCCAGGACATAGGCGCAGACGGCCGCCGCGACCCCGGCCGCGAGGAACGACCGGCCGCGCGTCGTCAGTCCGGACAGCGCGGCCCGCATCCCGCCCTTCTCCTCGCCGCCCTCGGCCACCGGCCCCCCGGGTGCCATCACAGCCGCCGTACGCCGGGCTGCTGGCCGTAGAGCGGTCCGCCGTGCGGCGCCTGGCGCCCGGGGCTCTGGCCACCGCCCGCCGTCGGCACCGGCACGCGCTGCAGGATCTCCAGCACGACCTGCTCGGCGGTACGGCGGTTGAGCTGTGCCTGGGCCGTGGGCAGCAGCCGGTGCGCGAGCACCGCCGTCGCCAGGGACTGCACATCGTCCGGCAGCGCGTAGTCCCGTCCGCTCAGCGCCGCCGCGGCCTTCGCGGCGCGCAGCAGATGGAGCGTCGCGCGCGGCGAGGCGCCGAGTCTGAGGTCGGGGTGGTTACGGGTCGCCCCGACCAGCTCGACCGCGTACCGCCGCACGGACTCGGCGACATGGACCGTCCGCACCGCGTCGATCAGCTTCACGATGTCGTGCGCGTGGGCCACCGGCTGGAGGTCGTCCAGCGGAGATATCCCGCCGTGCACGTCCAGCATCTGCAACTCGGCCTCCGCGCTCGGATAGCCGATCGAGACCCTGGCCATGAAGCGGTCGCGCTGTGCCTCGGGCAGGGGGTACGTCCCCTCCATCTCCACCGGGTTCTGCGTGGCCACCACCATGAAGGGGCTGGGCAGTTCATAGGTCTGCCCGTCGATGGTGACCTGGCGCTCCTCCATGGACTCCAGCAGCGCCGACTGGGTCTTGGGCGAGGCGCGGTTGATCTCGTCGCCGATCACGATCTGAGCGAAGATCGCGCCCGGCTTGAATTCGAAGTCCCGCCGCTGCTGGTCGTAGATCGACACTCCGGTGATGTCCGAAGGCAGCAGGTCGGGGGTGAACTGAATGCGCCGCACCGAACAGTCGATGGAGCGCGCGAGCGCTTTGGCCAGCATGGTCTTGCCCACGCCGGGGACATCCTCGATCAGAAGATGCCCCTCGGCGAGCAGCACGGTCAGCGAAAGCCGTACGACCTCCGGCTTGCCCTCGATCACACCCTCCACCGACGCGCGCACCCGCTCCGCTGTGGTGGTCAGATCTGTGAGGCTCGCTCGATCGTCATAGGTCGTCACCCGGCCCTCCTCGGCCCTTTCCTCGGGCCGATGCTCATCAGACGGCCCGGCCCTCCCCGAAACACGGACACCGTCTCCGGATGGTTCCGGAACGGTGTCCCACACGCATTCTTGTTGCCGTTACCGCTTCGTGTCATCCGCCTGTGGATAAGTGGGTGTGATATGTCGGCTTTGCTGTTTATCTCGTGACGGCCTGTCCCATGACGGCGCTCAGGCGCTGGGATCGATCTCCCGCAGCAGCCCCGTCTTCACGTCGAAGACGAAACCGCGGACGTCGTCGGTGTGCGGCAGGAAGGGCGACGTCCTGATTCGCTGCATCGACTGCCGTACGTCCTGATCGACATCGCGGAACGCCTCCACGGCCCAGGCCGGCCGCTGTCCGACCTCCATCTCCAGCTCGTGCCGGAACTCCTCGGTCAGGCTCTCCAGACCGCAGCCGGTGTGATGGATCAGGACGACGCTGCGCGTGCCCAGCGCCCGCTGGCTGATGGTGAGGGAGCGGATGACGTCGTCGGTGACGACACCGCCCGCGTTGCGGATGGTGTGGCAGTCACCCAGGGAGAGCCCGAGCGCGTCGTGCAGGTCGAGCCTGGCGTCCATGCAGGCGACCACGGCGACCCGCAGTACCGGGCGCGCGTCCATGCCCGGGTCGTCGAACCCGGCAGCGTAGAGGAGGTTGGCGTCGATGAGCCGGTCGGTGACCGTCCCGCCGGAGCGGGCCGCGCCGGCGGGAGCCTGGACGGGCTCTGCGGGGAGGTGTGCGGAAGTCGACATACCTATGACGGTAGTCGTCGCCGCGCCGTTAAGCCTGCTGTGAGAGGGGACAAAGAACGTCAACGTGGCTTGGTGTGACCTAACCCACACGGGTGAGTCCGGCGGGGCTGAGCGAGTGAATTGTGCCGTTTATGGTCTTGTGGTGAGTGACCCTTGCGACGCGCTGACCGGTTGATTGACCGGAAGAGCGAGTGGACTAAAGTGACGCGAAGTTCACGGACACATCCCGGACACATTCCGAACCCACCACAATATTCCCGCATGTCGCGGCGTACGTGCGGCTCGGCCTCCTCCCGCTCGGCGGTCGGCCGACGCCTCTTCCGGCGCCGGCGGACCACCTCCCCTTCTGAGCGGGCGGGGACCCGGCGGTACGTACGGCCGCGCCGGATCTGAGAGGGCGCATGAGCGAGCGCAGCGAGCGAATCATGGAGAGCCGCGCGCCCGCGGACCGTGAGGGACGCGCATGAATCAGGTCCGGCACGTTCCCGTGATGCTCCAGCGGTGCCTCGACCTGCTGGCCCCCGCCCTCGCCGAGCCCGGCGCGGTCGTGGTCGACTGCACCCTCGGTCTCGGCGGACACAGCGAGGCCCTCCTCTCCGCCTTCCCCGCCGCACGGCTGGTCGCGCTCGACCGCGACCAGGAGGCGCTGCGCCTCTCCGGCGAGCGGCTCGCCCCGTTCGGCGACCGCGCCACCCTCGTCCACGCGGTCTACAACGAACTGCCCGACGTGCTCGCCCGGCTGGGCATCCCCCGCGTCCAGGGCGTGCTCTTCGACCTCGGCGTCTCCTCGATGCAGCTGGACGAGGCGGAGCGCGGCTTCGCCTACGCCCAGGACTCCCCCCTCGACATGCGCATGGACCAGTCGTCCGGCGTCAGCGCCGCCGAGGTACTCAACACCTACCCGCCCGGCGAACTGGTCCGGATCCTGCGCGCGTACGGCGAGGAGAAGCAGGCCAAGCGGATCGTCTCCGCGGTCGTCAGGGAGCGGGAGAAGGAGCCCTTCTCGCACAGCGCCCGGCTGGTCGAGCTGATCCGCGACGCCCTCCCGCAGGCCGCCAAGCGCACCGGCGGCAACCCCGCCAAGCGCACCTTCCAGGCCCTGCGCATCGAGGTCAACGGCGAGCTGTCCGTCCTGGAGCGGGCCATCCCGGCCGCCGTGAAGTCCCTCGCCCTCGGCGGCCGTATCGCCGTCCTGTCGTACCACTCGCTGGAGGACCGCCTCGTCAAGCAGGTCTTCGCGGCCGGGGCCACCAACACCGCGCCGCCCGGTCTGCCCGTCGTCCCCGAGCGCTATCAGCCCCGGCTGAAACTCCTCACGCGCGGCGCCGAACTCCCCACCGAGGAAGAGATCGCGGAGAACCGCCGCGCGGCCCCGGCGCGGCTGCGGGGGGCGCAGCGGATCCGGGAGGACTCTCTGTGAGCGGACCGGCCAAGCAGTTGAGGGGGCGGGCCGCGCGGCTCGCCCAGCTGATGCCGTCCGGATCCAGTTCGGCGGCGCGCACCCCCTTCGTCCTGCTGGTCGTGCTGCTCCTCGGCGGCGGTCTGATCACCCTGCTGCTGCTGAACTCCTCCCTCAACGAGGGCTCGTTCCAGCTGAGCGAGCTCAAGAAGCGGACGACCGACCTCACCGACGAGGAGCAGGCCCTGCAACGGGACGTGGACAACCGCTCCGCCCCGTACGCCCTGGAGCGGCGGGCCCGTGAGCTCGGCATGGTGCCCGGCGGCAGCCCCGCCTTCCTCAACCCGGACGGTACGGTCCGCGGCGTGCCCGGCGCCGGGGCGTCGCCCTCCGCCCAGCCATCGGCGCAGTCGGCCGGCCGGCCCTCTCCCATGGAGGAGGCCCCGCCCTCGGCTGTCTCGTCGCCGTCTCCCGCGCCCTCCGCCCCGGCGTCCTCTTCCCCCGTTACGTCCCCTCTTACGTCCTCCTCCGCCTCCGCCCGTGAGATCCCCGGGCGGGCCCCCGCACCGGCAACCGGCACGCCGGCCCCGACGACCCCCGGCAGGTGACCCAGTGCCCTCCCAGGAACCCCCGCGCCGCCGGGTGCCCAAGCCCGCGCGCTCCGGGAACGACGGACGGTCCCGGCCCGCGTCCCGCCCCGCGGCCCGCCGCCCCGGGTCCCGTAACTCGCGGCAGATCAGGCTCGGCAGCCCCCGCCCCCGGCTGCGGCTGGTCAGCCTCGGACTGACCCTCGTCATGCTGGCGTTCGTCGTCCGGCTCCTCCAGGTACAGGCGGTCGACGCCAGCGCGTACGCCGCCAAGGCGGAGAAGAGCCGCTACCTCAGCCACACGATCGCGGCCGAGCGCGGGGAGATCACCGACCGCTCCGGGATCGCGCTCGCCACCAGCGTCGACGCGTACGACATCACCGCCGACCCGTCGATGTTCACCGCCGACTTCACCAAGGTCCCTGACGCCCCCGAACAGGCCGCCGCGCTGCTCGCCCCGATCCTGGGGGTGGAGAGCGCCGTCATCGTGAAGAAGCTCAGGACCCCCGACTCCCCCCGCTACACCGTGCTGTCACGCCGCCAGACCCCGCAGGTCTGGAACCAGATCAAGGACCTCAAGCGCGTCCTCGCCGAGAAGGCGAGCAAGGCGAGCAGGGCCGCCAAGGGGAAGGCCGCCGGCGGCGCCACCGTCAGTGTGCTGTCGGGCGTCCTCCAGGAGGCCAGCAGCAAGCGCGTGTACCCCAACGGCGATCTCGCCGCCGGGATACTGGGGTACGTCAACGCCGCGGGCCGCGGCGCGGGCGGTGTCGAATCCATGCTGGACAAGCAGCTGGCCGGCGAGGACGGAAAGGTCACCTACGCCCAGTCGGGAGGCCGCCGCGTCCCCACCGCCAGTTCCCGCGAGACCCCCGCCGTGCCCGGCTCCGACATCGAGCTGACCATCGACCGGGACATCCAGTGGGCCGCCCAGCAGGCCATCACCGATCAGGTGAAGGAGTCCAAGGCGGACCGCGGCTATGTGGTGGTCCAGAACACCAGGACGGGCGAGGTGCTCGCCATGGCCAACGCCCCCGGATTCGACCCCAACGACGTCTCCGCGGCCAACTCCGCCGCCATGGGCAACGCGGCCCTCCAGGACGTGTACGAGCCCGGCTCCACCAGCAAGGTCATGTCGATGGCCGCCGTACTGGAGGAGAAGGCCGCCACCCCCGGCACCCATGTGGTCGTCCCGAACCGGCTGCACCGCGGGGACCGGCTCTTCAAGGACGACATCGACCACCCCACCTGGAACCTGACCCTCAACGGTGTCCTCGCCAAGTCCAGCAATATCGGCACCATCCTGGCGACCGGCCAGCTCGGCAAGACGCAGCCCGAGGCCAACAAGGTCCTCCACTCGTATCTGAGCAAGTTCGGCATCGGCAGCCCCACCGGTCTCGGCTATCCCGGCGAGACCCAGGGCATCCTGGCCCAGCCGCAGGACTGGTCCACCTCACAGCAGTACACGATCCCCTTCGGCCAGGGCCTCTCCCTCAACGCGATGCAGGCCGCCTCGGTCTACTCGACCATCGCCAACGGCGGCGTACGGATCGAACCCACCCTGATCCGCGGCACGCAGGGCCCCGACGGCCGCTTCACCGCCGCCCCCGCGCCCAAGAAGACCCGCGTGGTGAGCGAGCAGACCGCCAAGACGGTCGCCACCATGCTGGAGTCGGTCGTGGGCGACGAGGAGGGGACCGGCACCAAGGCCGCCATCCCCGGCTACCGCGTCGCGGGCAAGACGGGTACGGCCAACCGGGTCGACCCGAAGCTCGGCGTCTACAAGGGCTACACCGCCTCCTTCGCCGGCTTCGCGCCCGCCGACGACCCGCAGATCACCGTCTACTGCGCCATCCAGAACCCCACCAAGGGCAGCTACTTCGGCGGACAGATCTGCGGCCCCATCTACAAGAAGGTCATGGAGTTCGCTCTCAAGACCCTGCAGGTCGAACCGACCGGCAGTAAACCCGCCCGGCTGCCGGTCACCTTCAAACCCGGCGAGTGACCCCAGGGAAAGCCCCAGTGACAACCATCACCCCCGATTCCGGGAACCACCCGGAACCCCCCGCGCACCAGTCCCCCTCACGTGGCTCAGGGCCCGCGGAGCCCGGTACGCTCACCGCCGTGCCACAAGCTGATCAGTACCGAACCACCCCGAAGGACGCCCCTGTGAACCATCCGGGGACGCCCCGTCCGGACCGGGTACGCCCGACCTCCCTCGCGGAGCTGGCGGCCCGGCTGGGCGCCGAGGCACCGGACCCGGGGGAGGTGAGGGGCCCCGGGGAAGCGACCGGCATCACCCACGACTCCCGGGCCGTACGCCCCGGAGACGTGTACGCCGCCCTCCCGGGCGCCCGCTTCCACGGCGCCGACTTCGCCGCCCAGGCCGCCGACCTCGGGGCCGCCGCGATCCTGACGGACCCGGCGGGCGCCGAGCGCGCCGCGGCCACCGGTCTGCCGGTCCTGATCGTCCCGGACCCGCGGGGCCGCATGGGGCAGCTCGCCGCCGAGATCTACGGACACCCCGGCAGGGATCTGCTCCAGATCGGGATCACCGGCACCTCCGGCAAGACCACCACGGCGTATCTCATCGAGGGCGGACTGCGTGGCGCGGGCCACCGCACCGGCCTGATCGGCACCGTGGAGATGCGCATCGACGACGAGCGCATCAAGTCGGAGCGCACCACCCCCGAGGCCACCGACCTCCAGGCGCTCTTCGCCGTCATGCGCGAGCGGGGCGTCGAATCGGTCGCGATGGAGGTCTCCAGCCACGCGCTGGTGCTCGGCCGGGTCGACGGCTGTGTGTTCGATGTCGCCGTCTTCAACAACCTCAGCCCGGAGCACATGGAGTTCCACTCCGGCATGGAGGACTACTTCCAGGCGAAGGCGCGGCTCTTCACCCCGGAGCGCAGCAAGACCGGCGTGGTGAACTTCGACGACGAGTACGGCCGCCGGCTCGTCGCGGAGGCGACCGTACCGGTCACCACCTTCTCCGCGGAGGGCCACCCGGACGCCGACTGGCGCGCCGAGGACGTCGAGGTCGGCTCGCACGGCTCCACCTTCACCGCGATCGGCCCCAAGGGGGAGCGCGTCCGGGCCGAGGCGCCGCTGCCGGGACCGTTCAACGTCGCCAACACCCTGGCGGCCATCGTCACCCTCGCCGTCGCCGGGATCGACCCGCACACCGCCGCCGACGGCATCGCCGCGGTCCCCGGAGTGCCGGGCCGGCTGGAGCGGGTGGAGGCCGGCCAGCCGTATCTCGCCGTCGTCGACTACGCGCACAAGACGGACGCCGTCGAATCGGTCCTGCGCTCCCTGCGCAAGGTCACCAAGGGCAAGGTGCATATCGTCCTCGGCTGCGGCGGCGACCGCGACAAGACCAAGCGCGGCCCCATGGGCGCGGCGGCGGCCCGGCTCGCCGACACCGCCGTACTGACCTCCGACAACCCGCGCGGCGAGGACCCGCTCGCGATCCTCGCCGCGATGCTCGCGGGCGCCGCGGAGGTGCCGATCCATGAGCGCGGGGAGGTCCTGGTCAACGCCGACCGGGCCTCCGCCATCGCCGCCGCGGTGGCACTGGCCCAGGACGACGACACCGTACTGGTCGCCGGCAAGGGCCATGAGCAGGGCCAGGACATCGCCGGGGTGGTTCGCGCCTTCGACGACCGTCAGGTCCTGCGCGAGGCCATCGAGCGCTCCCTCCGCCAGGAGCCGGGCCGTGAGCCCGGCCACGAGCACCGTCACGAGAACAACAGTCAGGGATGACCCAGTGATCGCCCTCTCTCTCGCCGAGATCGCCGCCATCGTCGGCGGGCAGCCGCACGACATACCGGATCCGGCCGTCCGTGTCACCGGATCCGTCGTCTACGACTCCCGCGCGGTGGAGACCGGCAGCCTGTTCGCCGCCTTCGCCGGGGAGCGCGTCGACGGCCACGACTACGCGCGGCGTGCCGTCGAGGCGGGCGCTGTGGCCGTACTGGCCACCCGCCCCGTCGGTGTGCCCGCGATCGTCGTGGACGACGTCGTACGCGCCCTCGGCGCCCTCGCCCGTACCGTCGTGGAGCGCCTCGGCGCCACCGCCGTCGCGCTGACCGGCTCGGCCGGCAAGACCAGCACCAAGGACCTCATCGCCCAGCTGCTCCAGCGCAGCGCGCCCACGGTCTGGCCGGAGGGCAATCTCAACAATGAGATCGGCCTGCCGGTGACCGCCCTGCGGGCCGTCGAGGACACCCGCTATCTCGTCCTCGAAATGGGCGCGCGCTACATCGGCGACATCCGCTACCTCACCGGACTCGTCCCGCCCCGGATCGGCCTCGTACTGAACGTCGGCACCGCCCACATCGGCGAGTTCGGCGGCCGGGAGCAGATCGCCCAGGCCAAGGGGGAACTGGTCGAGTCCCTGCCGTCCGCGGCCGAGGGCGGGGTGGCGGTGCTCAACGCCGACGACCCGCTCGTCCGCGCGATGGTCACCCGCACCAAGGCCCGTACCGTCCTGTTCGGAGAGTCAGACGAAGCAGACGTACGGGCAGAGAACGTCCGCCTCACCGAGACCGGACAGCCCGCTTTCCGGCTTCGAACACCCTCCGGGTGCAGCGACGTGACGCTGCGGCTGTACGGTGAGCACCACGTGTCGAACGCGCTCGCCGCGGCCGCCGTCGCCCATGAGTTGGGCATGTCCGTCGACGAGATCGCCGTGGCGCTCTCCGAGGCGGGAACCCTCTCCCGCTGGCGTATGGAGGTCACCGAGCGCTCGGACGGCGTGACGATCGTCAACGACGCCTACAACGCGAACCCGGAATCCATGAGAGCGGCGCTCCGCGCGCTGGTCGCCATGGGTGGTGCCTCACGGGCCACGGGGGGCCGTACGTGGGCGGTGCTCGGCCCGATGGCCGAGCTGGGTGACGAATCGCTCGCCGAGCACGACGCGGTCGGACGGCTCGCCGTCCGGCTCAACGTCAGCAAGCTCGTGGCAGTCGGGGGCAGGGAAGCGTCCTGGCTGCAACTGGGCGCTTACAACGAGGGTTCGTGGGGTGAGGAGTCGGTGCACGTGTCCGACGCGCAGGCGGCGGTCGACCTGTTGCGCAGTGAACTGCGTCCGGGAGACGTCGTGCTGGTGAAGGCTTCGAGGTCGGTCGGTCTTGAGCGAGTCGCCGAGGCACTGATCGAGAACGCCACCGAGGGCGAGGTCGCCGGCCGATGAGGCAGATCCTCTTCGCGGGAGCCATCGGGCTCTTCCTGACCCTGATCGGCACCCCGCTGCTGATCAAGCTCCTGGCCCGCAAGGGATACGGGCAGTTCATCCGGGACGACGGCCCGCGCACGCACGGCAGCAAGAAGGGCACGCCCACGATGGGCGGCATCGCCTTCATCCTGGCCACGCTCATCGCCTACGCCCTGGCGAAGGTGATCACCGGCGAGGACCCGACCTTCTCGGGTGTGCTGGTGCTGTTCCTGATGGCCGGGATGGGGCTCGTCGGGTTCCTCGACGACTACATCAAGATCGTGAAGCAGCGGTCGCTCGGCCTGCGGGCCAAGGCGAAGATGGCCGGCCAGCTGATCGTCGGTATCGCCTTCGCGGTGCTGTCGCTCCAGTTCGCCGACTACCGCGGCAACACCCCCGCCTCCACCAAGCTGTCGTTCGTCACGGACTTCGGCTGGTCGATCGGCCCGGTGCTGTTCGTGGTCTGGGCGCTGTTCATGATTCTCGCGATGTCCAACGGTGTGAACCTGACGGACGGTCTCGACGGTCTCGCCACCGGCGCCTCGGTGATGGTCTTCGGCGCGTACACCTTCATCGGGCTGTGGCAGTTCCAGGAGTCGTGCGCCAACGCGACGACCCTGACCAACCCCAACGCCTGTTTCGAGGTACGGGATCCGCTGGACCTCGCGGTCGTCGCCTCGGCGCTGATGGGCTCCTGCTTCGGCTTCCTGTGGTGGAACACCTCACCGGCCAAGATCTTCATGGGGGACACCGGCTCGCTCGCGCTCGGCGGCGCGCTCGCCGGTCTGGCGATCTGCTCCCGTACGGAGTTCCTGATGGCCATCCTGGGCGGCCTCTTCGTGATGATCACCATGTCCGTGGTCATCCAGGTCGGTTCGTTCAAGATGACCGGCAAGCGCGTCTTCCGGATGGCACCGCTCCAGCACCACTTCGAACTCAAGGGGTGGTCCGAAGTCCTTGTGGTGGTCCGCTTCTGGATCATTCAGGGCATGTGCGTCATCGTGGGTCTGGGGCTCTTCTACGCGGGCTGGGCGGCCGAGAAGTGAACTGGCAGGGCAAGCGGGTCACCGTCGCGGGTCTCGGGGTCTCCGGGATCCCGGCGGCCCGGGTGCTGCGCGGACTGGGCGCGGAGGTCACCGTCGTCAACGACGGCGACGACGAGCGGGCCCGCGCCCAGGCCGCCGAGCTGGAGAAGCTGGGGGTCACCGTCCGCCTCGGCGACGGGGCGACCCTCCCCGACGGCACCGAGCTCGTCGTCACGGCCCCCGGCTGGAAGCCGGACAAGCCGCTCTTCCTGGCCGCCGAGGCGGCCGGGGTGGAGATCTGGGGCGATGTCGAGCTGGCCTGGCGGCTGCGCGGGCCCGGCGCGGCCCCCTGGCTCGCCGTCACCGGCACCAACGGCAAGACGACGACCGTCAGGATGCTCGCCTCGATCCTGGCCGCCGCGGGGCTGCGTACGGCCGCCGTCGGCAATATCGGCGTCTCGCTGCTGGACGCGGTCACCGGCGAGGAGACGTACGACGTACTCGCCGTCGAGCTGTCCAGCTACCAGCTGCACTGGGCGCCCAGCCTGCGCGCCCACTCCGGCGCCGTGCTCAACCTCGCTCCCGACCATCTGGACTGGCACGGCTCCATGGCGGCGTACGCGGCCGACAAGGGCCGGATCTACGAGGGCAACAGCGTCGCCTGCGTCTACAACGTGGCCGACCCGGCCACCGAGGACCTGGTGCGCGCGGCCGACGTCGAGGAGGGCTGCCGCGCGATCGGCTTCACCCTCGGCACCCCGGGACCGTCCCAACTCGGCGTCGTGGACGGCATCCTGGTCGACCGCGCCTTCGTCGAGAACCGCCGGGAGCAGGCCCAGGAACTCGCCCACGTCTCCGACGTCAACCCGCCCGTCCCGCACAACATCGCCAACGCGCTCGCCGCCGCGGCGCTGGCGCGCGCGTACGGTGTCGAGCCGGCCGCCGTACGTGACGGACTGCGCGCCTTCCGCCCCGACCCGCACCGGATCGAACGCGTCGCGGAGATCGCCGGCGTCACGTACATCGACGACTCCAAGGCCACCAACACCCATGCCGCGGAGGCGTCGCTCGCGGCGTACGACCCGATCGTCTGGATCGCGGGCGGTCTCGCCAAGGGCGCGACCTTCGACGAACTCGTCGGGGCGTCCGCGAAGCGGCTGCGCGGTGTGGTCCTGATCGGCAAGGACCGCGCGCTCATCCGGGAAGCCCTCGCGCGACACGCCCCCGAAGTCCCGGTCGTGGACCTCGACCGGACCGACACTGGGGCGATGTCGGCCGCGGTCCGCGAAGCGGCACGGCTCGCGCAGCCGGGGGACACGGTACTGATGGCCCCGGCCTGTGCCTCGATGGACATGTTCGTCAACTACAACAAGCGGGGCGAGGCGTTCGCGGACGCGGTACACGCCCTCGCCGCCGAGCACGCCTGACCGGTGTCGCAGCAGCAGGCCGCAGCCCACTGACCACTCGCGCCAGCCGCGCCAGGCACGACTGGAGGGGACAGCGACGATGGCGGCCGACGACACCGCGGACCGAGATCCGCGGCCCGCGCCGGGGCCCGTCCGGCGCGGCTGGGGCTTCCTGGGCGCGCTTCAGGGCGCTCCCGTTCTCGCGGGGGCGCCCGGTGGTGTGAAGGCCCCCGAGGAGAGCGCGCACGCCGGTGCGGGCGCCCGCGCGGGGCGCCTGGCAGGGCTCCTGCTGCGCGGCCGGGCCGCCGGAGCCGCCGTACGCCGTACGCCCGCCGCCCGGCGCGGAGGCGGCAGGAGCGGCACACCCCGGCGGCCGCGCGGCGGACCCCGGCGCTTCTACGAGCGGATGCGGCGCGCCTGGGACCGGCCGCTCACCGCGTACTACCTGATCCTCGGCAGCGGTCTGCTGATCACCGTGCTCGGTCTGGTGATGGTCTACTCCGCGTCGATGATCTACGCGCTCCAGCTGTCGCTGCCCGCCACGTACTTCTTCCGC
Organism: Streptomyces scopuliridis RB72; assembly: GCF_000718095.1. Classification (GTDB taxonomy): domain Bacteria; phylum Actinomycetota; class Actinomycetes; order Streptomycetales; family Streptomycetaceae; genus Streptomyces; species Streptomyces scopuliridis. Next base: position 21,991 of record NZ_JOEI01000018.1, read on the forward strand.
AAGCAGTTCCTCGCGGTCGTCCTCGGCACCGGCCTGCTGCTGCTCGCCTCCCGCATGCCGATCAAGCTCAACCGCGCGCTCTCGTACCCGCTGCTGGTCGGTACGGTCTTCCTGATGGTGCTCGTCCAGGTCCCGGGGATAGGGCGTGCCGTCAACGGCAACCAGAACTGGATCTATCTGGGCGGCCCGTTCCAGCTCCAGCCCAGCGAGTTCGGCAAACTGGCGCTGATCCTCTGGGGCGCCGATCTGCTCGCCCGTAAACAGGACAAGCGGCTGCTGACCCAGTGGAAACACCTGCTGGTGCCGTTCGTCCCGGTCGCCCTGATGCTGCTCGGACTGATCATGCTCGGCGGCGACATGGGGACCGCGATCATTCTCACGGCGATCCTCTTCGGGCTGCTCTGGCTGGCGGGCGCCCCCACCCGGCTCTTCGCCGGGGTGCTGGCCGTCGCCGGGCTGATCGGCTTCGCGCTGATCAAGACCAGCGAGAACCGGCTGTCGCGGTTCTCCTGCGTCGGCGCGATCGATCTGGGCCCGGACGGGGAGTGCTGGCAGGCGGTCCACGGGATCTACGCGCTGGCCTCCGGCGGATGGTTCGGTTCAGGCCTCGGCGCGAGTGTGGAAAAGTGGGGTCAACTGCCCGAACCGCACACCGACTTCATTTTCGCCATCACCGGGGAGGAACTGGGTCTGGCGGGGACGCTGTCGGTACTCGCACTGTTCGCGGCTCTAGGCTATGCGGGTATCCGCGTGGCCGGACGCACGGAGGATCCCTTCGTGAGGTACGCCGCGGGAGGTGTGACCACCTGGATCACGGTGCAGGCCGTGATCAACATTGGTGCGGTGCTCGGCCTGCTGCCGATCGCCGGAGTCCCGCTCCCGCTGTTCTCCTACGGAGGGTCGGCCCTGCTGCCGACCATGTTCGCTATCGGGCTGCTGATCGCGTTCGCGCGAGAGGATCCCGCCGCGAAAGCGGCCCTGGCCATGCGACGGCCCGGGGTGAGATGGAAGACGATGAGACGGCGCGTCAAGAAGCGTCCGTCCGGAGAGCGGTGAATTTCGGTGCATGTCGTACTCGCCGGTGGGGGGACCGCCGGCCACATCGAGCCCGCGCTCGCCCTCGCGGACGCCCTGCGCAGGCAGGACCCCACCGTGGGGATCACGGCCCTCGGCACGGAGCGCGGACTGGAGACCAGGCTCGTACCGGAGCGGGGGTACGAGCTGGGGCTGATCCCCGCCGTACCGCTGCCGCGCAAACCCACGCCCGAACTGATCACCGTCCCCGGGCGGCTGCGCGGCACGATCAAGGCCGCCGAGCAGATCCTGGAGCGCACCAAGGCGGACTGTGTGGTGGGCTTCGGCGGCTATGTCGCGCTGCCCGGCTATCTGGCCGCCAAACGGCTCGGGGTGCCGATCATCGTCCATGAGGCCAACGCCAGGCCGGGACTGGCCAACAAGATCGGCTCGCGGTACGCGGCCGGTGTGGCCGTCTCCACCCCGGACAGCAAGCTGCGCGGCGCCCGCTACATCGGCATCCCGCTGCGCCGCACCATCGCCACCCTCGACCGCGCTCGCGTACGCCCCGAGGCGCGCGCGGCGTTCGGGCTCGACCCCAATCTGCCGACGCTGCTCGTCTCCGGCGGCTCGCAGGGCGCGCGCCGGCTCAACGAGGTGATCCAGCAGATCGCTCCGGTGCTCCAGCGCTCCGGAATCCAGATCCTGCACGCGGTCGGTCCGAAGAATGAAATGCCGCGCGTGGACAACATGCCCGGAATGCCGCCTTATATCCCGGTACCGTATGTGGACCGGATGGACCTCGCGTACGCCGCGGCCGACATGATGCTCTGCCGCGCGGGCGCGATGACCGTCGCCGAACTCTCCGCCGTCGGACTGCCGGCCGCCTATGTACCGCTGCCCATCGGCAACGGTGAACAGCGGCTCAACGCCCAGCCGGTGGTGAAGGCCGGCGGTGGACTGCTGGTCGATGACGCCGAACTGACCCCCGAGTGGGTCCAGAGCCATGTGCTCCCGGTGCTCGCCGATCCGCACCGGCTGTACGAGATGTCCCGCGCGGCCTCCGAGTTCGGCCGTCGGGACGCCGATGATCTGCTCGTAGGAATGGTGTACGAGGCGATCGCCGCACGCCGCCAGGCGTAGCGGCGCAAGGAGGCAGGGGAGCGTGGCCGGACCGACGACCGCAGAGCGTGGCACCCGACCGCGGTCGGAGTCCGGCCGCCCCGACGAGGGGCCGCCGGCCCGCCGGTTCGGGCTCCCCCGTCTCCGCCTCTCTCCCCGTCCGCTGATCGCGCTCATCGCCGTGGCCCTGCTGGTCGCGGGCGGGATCTGGGCGCTGTACGGCTCCTCGTGGCTGCGGGTGGAGAAGGTGCACACCTCGGGCACGGACGTGCTCACGCACACCGAGGTCGAGACCGCAGCCGCCGTGCCGGTCGGGGCGCCGCTGATTTCCGTCGACACGGACGGGATTGAGGCGCGGCTCCGTCAGAAGCTGCCGCGTATCGATTCGGTCGAGGTGGTCCGTTCATGGCCGAACGGCATCAGGCTGAAAGTGATCGAGCGAAAGCCCGCGCTGCTTCTCGAAAAGGGAGCAAAGTTCATCGAAGTGGACGCCGGGGGTGTGCGTTTCGCCACGGTCGAGAAGGCGCCCAAGGATGTCCCCCTCCTCGAATTGACGGTGGATCAGTCAGCCGGAACGCAACGCTTCGGAACGGAGCGGCTGATGCGCGAAGCGGTACGGGTCCGCGCCGAACTGCCGGAGAAAGTGGCCGGGGACATCAGGGTCGTACGGGTCCGTTCGTACGACTCGATCTCCCTGGAGCTGACCGGCGGCCGTACGGTGATGTGGGGAAGCGGAGAGGACGGCACGGCCAAGGCGCGTGCGCTCACCGCTCTCATGAAAGCCGTCCCCAAGGCGGGGCACTTCGATGTGAGCGCACCCACCGCGCCTGCGGCGTCGGGGAGTTGACGGGCATATGTGCTGGCCAGCACCCTGGTTGGTCAGCGCTATGGGTGATCACATAGGGTGAAAAGAAAAACGGGAGGTTCGGCGTGTTCGTTGAACGTGCGCCACTTGTCGACTTAGTGTCCTGTTCGGAAGAGTCCAAGAAGCGGACACACTGGTAACCCTGAACTTCAACGTGAGGGTTTGGGTCGGCGTTTCGGACCGTCCCATCGGCATCAGTCGTCGCGGCGCCACATCAGCGAAGCGACGACACGTAACTCGAGGCGAGAGGCCTTCGACGTGGCAGCACCGCAGAACTACCTCGCAGTCATCAAGGTCATCGGTGTCGGCGGCGGTGGTGTCAATGCCATCAACCGAATGATCGAGGTCGGCCTCAAGGGCGTCGAGTTCATCGCGATCAACACCGACGCACAAGCCCTGTTGATGAGCGACGCCGACGTCAAGCTCGACGTCGGCCGTGAACTCACCCGCGGCCTCGGCGCCGGAGCCAACCCGGCAGTCGGCCGCAAGGCGGCAGAGGACCACCGCGAGGAGATCGAGGAGGTCCTCAAGGGGGCCGACATGGTCTTCGTCACCGCCGGCGAGGGTGGCGGCACCGGCACCGGCGGCGCGCCCGTCGTCGCCAATATCGCCCGCTCGCTGGGCGCCCTCACGATCGGTGTGGTCACCCGCCCGTTCACCTTCGAGGGCCGCCGTCGCGCGAACCAGGCGGAGGACGGCATCGCCGAACTCCGCGAAGAGGTCGACACCCTCATCGTCATCCCCAACGACCGGCTGCTGTCCATCTCGGACCGCCAGGTCAGCGTCCTCGACGCGTTCAAGTCCGCGGACCAGGTGCTGCTGTCGGGTGTCCAGGGCATCACGGACCTCATCACCACCCCCGGTCTGATCAACCTCGACTTCGCCGACGTCAAGTCCGTGATGTCCGAGGCGGGCTCCGCGCTCATGGGCATCGGCTCGGCCCGCGGCGACGACCGCGCGGTGGCCGCCGCCGAGATGGCGATCTCCTCGCCGCTCCTCGAAGCGTCCATCGACGGCGCCCGCGGTGTCCTGCTCTCCATCTCCGGCGGTTCCGACCTCGGTCTCTTCGAGATCAACGAGGCGGCGCAGCTGGTCAGCGAGGCGGCCCACCCCGAGGCCAACATCATCTTCGGCGCCGTCATCGACGACGCCCTGGGCGACGAGGTACGGGTCACCGTGATCGCGGCCGGCTTCGACGGCGGACAGCCGCCGACCCGGCGCGAGACCGTACTGGGCGCGGGCTCCGCGAAGCGCGACGAGCAGCCGGCGCCCTCCCGGTCCTCGGACACCGGCCGCTCCTCCGGGCTCGGCACCGTACCGCCGCGCGAGGACGCCCCGGCCAGGCCCGAGCCCGTTCCGGCGGTCAACGAGAAGCCGCTCTCCCCGGTGAGCCCGCCGCAGGTTCCCCCGGCCCGTCCCTACCAGGACAGCCAGGCCGAGGAGCTGGACGTCCCGGACTTCTTGAAGTGATACGACAGCACGAAACACGGAGCGGCGCGCACTTCGCCTTCACCGACCGGTGGGGCGGGGTGAGCGCCGTTCCGTACGCTCAGCTCAATCTCGGCGGCGCGGTCGGCGACGATCCCGGGGCCGTCCGCACCAATCGCGAACTCGCCGCGAAGTCCCTGGCGCTCGACCCCGCGCGGGTCGTCTGGATGAACCAGGTGCACGGCCGCGATGTGGCCGTCGTCGATGGACCGTGGACGAGCGCGGACATCCCGGCCGTCGACGCGATCGTCACGCAGCGGCGCGGACTGGCACTCGCCGTACTCACCGCGGACTGCGTTCCGCTGCTGATGGCCGACCCGGCCGCCGGGATCGTGGCCGCCGCCCACGCCGGCCGTCCCGGTCTGGTCGCGGGGATCGTACCGGCCGCCGTCGAGGCGATGATCACACTGGGCGCGGAACCTTCCCGGATCACCGCCCGTACCGGACCGGCCGTCTGCGGTCGCTGTTACGAAGTCCCGGCGCGGATGCGGGACGAGGTCGCCGCCGCCGTGCCGGAGGCCCACTCCGAGACCAGCTGGTCCACCCCGGCCGTGGATGTCGTCGCCGGGGTCCACGCACAGCTCGACGCGCTCGGGGTGCGGGACCGGCAGCGCTCGGCGGTCTGCACACTGGAGTCGGACGACCACTATTCGTACCGCCGCGACCGCACCACCGGACGGCTCGCCGGCTATGTCTGGCTGGACTGATAAGCGCATGAAGGACCGGAAGACCGAACTCGCCGCGAATCTGGCGAGGGTGGAGGAACGTATCTCCGCCGCCTGCGCCGCCGCCGGGCGCGCGCGGGACGAGGTGACCCTGATCGTGGTCACCAAGACCTACCCCGCGAGCGATGTCCGCCTGCTCCATGAACTCGGCGTACGGCACGTCGCCGAGAACCGTGACCAGGATGCCGCGCCCAAGGCCGCCGCCTGTGCGGATTTGTCGCTGACCTGGCACTTTGTTGGTCAATTGCAGACGAACAAGGTCCGCTCCGTAGCCAGTTACGCCGAAGTCGTGCAGTCTGTCGACCGGATCAAGCTCGTTTCCGCGCTCTCCGCCGCGGCGGTGCGCGCGGAGCGTGAGCTGACCTGTCTGATTCAGGTCGCCCTCGACGCCGAGTCCGGTGAACGCGGTGCGCGGGGCGGCACGGCACCCGACGGAATTGAGGAGTTGGCCACAGCGGTGGCCGGTTCACCAGGACTGCGGCTCGGCGGTCTGATGACCGTGGCGCCGCTCGCCGGACCGTACGCGGGACGGCAACAGGCGGCGTTCGAGCGGCTGCTGGAATTCTCATCCCGCCTGCGCGCGGACCATCCGGCTGCGAACATGGTCTCAGCAGGGATGAGTGCGGACCTTGAGGACGCTGTGAAGGCCGGTGCGACACATGTACGCGTCGGTACGGCGGTACTCGGAGTCCGACCCAGCCTCGGGTAACGTCGCGAAGCAAGTCGGACCACAGCAGAAAATATGGTCATTTCGCCAAAAAGCGGACAGACCTAGTGGATCGCGGGCACTTGGTGACGAGGCCGATCCACCACAGAGCGGAGGACTCAGAGCATGGCCGGCGCGATGCGCAAGATGGCGGTCTACCTCGGCCTCGTGGAGGACGATGGGTACGACGGCCGGGGCTTCGACCCCGACGATGATTTCGAACCCGAGCCGGAGCCCGAGCGGGAACACCGGCGTCACCAGCCCGTGCGTCAGCAGGAGCGGGAAGAGCCGGTACGGCTGCCCCAACCGCCGGCGCAGCGCGAGCGTGAGCCGGTGTCGCTAGCGGCAGAAAGCGGACGTCCCGCCCGAATCGCCCCCGTGGCGTCCATCACACCTGAACGTCCGAGCCTGGAGAAGAACGCACCGGTGATCATGCCCAAGGTTGTGTCCGAGCGGGAGCCCTACCGCATCACCACACTGCACCCGAGGACCTACAACGAGGCCCGTACTATCGGGGAACACTTCCGCGAGGGCACTCCAGTGATCATGAATCTGACCGAGATGGACGACACCGATGCGAAGCGACTTGTCGACTTTGCCGCGGGACTTGTCTTCGGTCTCCATGGCAGCATTGAGCGAGTGACCCAGAAGGTGTTCCTGCTGTCTCCTGCTAACGTCGATGTCACGGCGGAGGACAAGGCCCGCATCGCAGAGGGCGGGTTCTTCAACCAGAGCTAGGAAGCAGCACCGGGAACGACCCGGTCGCACGGCGGGAAAGTCCCGGCGAGCGGCCGGACCAGAGTGAGCCAGGGGAGAGGGAAGCAGCGGGATGGGCGTCGCACTACAGGTGGTTTACATCGCTCTGATGTGCTTCCTCATCGTGCTTATTTTCCGGTTGGTCATGGACTACGTCTTCCAGTTCGCCCGCTCATGGCAGCCCGGCAAGGCGATGGTGGTCGTTCTGGAGGCCACCTACACTGTCACCGATCCACCGCTCAAGCTTCTGCGGCGGTTCATTCCGCCGCTGCGTCTCGGGGGCGTGGCACTCGACCTGTCCTTCTTCGTTCTGATGATCATCGTTTACATCCTGATCTCGCTTGTGAGCAACCTGGCGAGGGGAATGTGAACGATACGGTCTTGCCGACTGCCGACGACTACGTAGAGGTGAAGTAGAGATGCCGTTGACCCCTGAGGACGTGCGGAACAAGCAGTTCACGACCGTCCGCCTCCGAGAAGGCTACGACGAGGACGAGGTCGATGCCTTTCTCGACGAGGTCGAGGCCGAACTGACCCGCCTGCTCCGCGAGAACGAGGACCTGCGCGCCAAGCTGGCCGCCGCCACGCGTGCCGCCGCGCAGAACCAACAGCAGCAGGGTATGCGGAAGCCTCCCGAACAGCAGGAACGGCCGGGTGCCCCGGTACCCGCCGCCATATCAGGACCGCCGCAGCAGCAGCAGCCCCCGCAGATGGGTCCCCCCCAGCTGCCCGGTGGTGCTCCGCAGCTGCCCGCGGGTCCGAGCGCGCACGGCCACGGCCCCGGTCCGCAGGGTCATGACCCGCGCGGCCAGCACGGCCCCGGACCGATGGGCCAGGGCGGCCCCATGCAGCAGGGCGGCCCGATGCAGGGCGGTCCCATGCAGCAGGGTGGCCCCATGGGCCAGGGCGGTCCGATGGGCCAGGGCGGCCCCATGCAGCAGCAGGGCGGCCCCATGGGTGGACCGATGGGCGGCCCCATGGGCGGCCACGGCCCGGGGATGCCCCAGCCCGGTCAGGGCCCCGGCGGCGACAGCGCCGCGCGAGTCCTCTCGCTCGCCCAGCAGACCGCTGACCAGGCGATCGCCGAGGCGCGCTCCGAGGCCAACAAGATCGTCGGCGAGGCGCGCAGCCGTGCCGAGGGTCTGGAGCGGGACGCGCGCGCCAAGGCGGACGCGCTGGAGCGGGACGCGCAGGAGAAGCACCGCGTGGCGATGGGCTCCCTGGAGTCCGCGCGCGCGACGCTGGAGCGCAAGGTCGAGGACCTGCGCGGCTTCGAGCGCGAGTACCGTACGCGGCTGAAGTCCTACCTGGAGAGCCAGCTGCGTCAGCTGGAGACCCAGGCCGACGACTCACTGGCCCCGCCGCGGACCCCGGCGACCGCGTCGCTGCCGCCGTCGCCGTCCATGGCTCCGGCCGGTGCGGGCGCGATGGGACACAGCATGGGAGGCAACCCGTCCATGGGGGGCTCCATGGGCGGTTCCATGGGTGGCCACACGCCCTCGCCGGGTCCGTCGTACGGCGGTCAGCAGCAGATGTCGCCGGCGATGACCCAGCCGATGGCACCGGTGCGGCCGCAGGCACCGCAGCCGATGCAGCAGGCGCCGTCGCCGATGCGGGGCTTTCTGATCGACGAGGACGACAACTGAGGGGCGGGGTGCGCGTGAGCAGCGCGTAGCCGTCGGCAGGCTGAGGGGCTGGGCCCGGGGTATTTACCTCGGGCCCAGCCCCTTTTTTTGGGTGCGGGTGCGGGTGCGGGTGCGGGTGCGGGTGCGGGTGCGGTGGCCGGCGCGGGCGTGTGCGTGGGCCGCTGCGCGGGGCTCTCCCCTGACCCGCCCCTTCCCGAAACCGGGGCGCTGCCCGGGACCCCGGCCCCCACCGTTCCGGTGGGGTGGGTACGGACGGCGGGGCGGACCCCGCACCCCAGGGCGCCGGCTTCGCGGCGCCGACGCACCGGGCGCCACCGTCCCGGTGAGCCCCGGCTGCACCGGCTTTCGCGTCGCGGAACCTCGCGCCGGAGTGCGCCGGCTTCGCGGCGCTACCGTCGCGTGGGGGTGGAGGTGGGACAAAGGCGGGCGGACACAGGAACGGCCCGGACCGGGGATGCCGGGCCGGGCCGCTCGGGGGGCGTTAGATCTTGCGCAGGCGGAACGTGAGGGAGAGGCCCTCGTCCGTGAAGGGGGTGCCGTACGCGTCGTCCGCTTCGCCCGTGGCGAAGTCCGTGGCGAGGACCTCCTCGGAGATCAGCGGGGCGTGTGCGGTCAGGGCTTCCGTGGTGGACGGGGAGGATGTCGTCCAGCGGACCGCGATGCGGTCCGCCACGTCGAGGCCGCTGTTCTTGCGGGCCTCCTGGATGAGGCGGATCGCGTCACGGGCCAGGCCCGCGAGGCGCAGCTCCGGCGTGATCTCCAGGTCCAGGGCGACCGTCGCCCCGGAGTCCGAGGCGACCGACCAGCCTTCGCGCGGGGTCTCCGTGATGATCACCTCGTCGGGGGCGAGCGAGATCGGCTCGCCGTCGATGGTCACCGTGGCCGTACCGTCGCGCAGGGCGGCGGAGAGGGCCGCCGCGTCCGCCTCGGCGACGGCCTTGGCCACCGCCTGGACGCCCTTGCCGAAGCGCTTGCCCAGCGCGCGGAAGTTCGCCTTGGCCGTGGTGTCGACCAGCGAGCCGCCCACCTCGGAGAGCGTCGCCAGCGAGGAGACGTTCAGCTCCTCGGTGATCTGGGCGCGCAGCTCGGCGGAGAGGTCCTCGAAGCCCGTCGCCGCGATCAGCGCGCGGGACAGCGGCTGGCGGGTCTTCACGCCCGACTCGGCGCGCGTCGCGCGGCCCAGCTCGACCAGCCTGCGTACCAGCGTCATCTGCCGCGACAGCGCCGGATCGATCGCCGTCAGGTCGGCCTCCGGCCAGCTCGCCAGGTGGACCGACTCCTCCGCCTCGGCCGTCACCGGCACGATCATGTCCTGCCAGACCCGCTCGGTGATGAACGGGGTCAGCGGGGCCATCAGCCGCGTGACCGTCTCGACCACCTCGTGCAGCGTGCGCAGCGCCGCCTTGTCGCCCTGCCAGAAGCGACGGCGCGAGCGGCGTACGTACCAGTTGGAGAGATCGTCGACGAAGGCCGAGAGCAGCTTGCCGGTGCGCTGGGTGTCGTATGTCTCCATGGCCTGGGTGGTCTGGTCGACCAGCGCGTGCAGCTCGCTCAGCAGCCAGCGGTCGAGCAGCGGGCGGTCGGCCGGCGCCGGATCGGCCTGGCTCGGGGCCCAGTTGGAGGTGCGCGCGTACAGGGCCTGGAAGGCGACCGTGTTCCAGTACGTGAGCAGCGTCTTGCGGACGACCTCCTGGATCGTGCCGTTGCCGACGCGGCGGGCCGCCCACGGGGAGCCGCCGGCCGCCATGAACCAGCGGACCGCGTCCGCGCCGTGCTGGTCCATCAGCGGGATCGGCTGGAGGATATTGCCCAGGTGCTTGGACATCTTGCGGCCGTCCTCGGCGAGGATATGGCCGAGGCAGACCACGTTCTCGTACGACGACTTGTCGAACACCAGCGTGCCGACGGCCATCAGCGTGTAGAACCAGCCGCGTGTCTGGTCGATCGCCTCCGAGATGAACTGCGCCGGGTAGCGCTTCTCGAAGAGGTCCTTGTTCTTGTACGGGTAGCCCCACTGCGCGAACGGCATCGAACCCGAGTCGTACCAGGCGTCGATGACCTCCGGGACCCGGACGGCCTCCAGCGAACAGCCCTCGGTGGGGCAGCCGAACGTGATCTCGTCGATGAACGGGCGGTGCGGGTCCAGCGCCGACTGGTCGGTGCCCGTCAGCTCGCTCAGCTCCGCGCGCGATCCCACGCACGTCAGGTGGTTGTCCTCGCAGCGCCAGATGGGCAGCGGGGTGCCCCAGTAGCGGTTACGGGACAGCGCCCAGTCGACGTTGTTGTTCAGCCAGTCCCCGTACCGGCCGTGCTTGACCGAGTCCGGGAACCAGTTGGTCTTCTCGTTCTCCTCCAGCAGCCGGTCCTTGATGGCCGTCGTACGGATGTACCAGGACGGCTGCGCGTAGTAGAGCAGCGCGGTGTGGCAGCGCCAGCAGTGCGGGTAGCTGTGCTCGTAGGGCACATGGCGCAGCAGCAGGCCGCGCGTGCGCAGGTCCTCGGTGAGCGCTTCGTCGGCCTTCTTGAAGAAGACCCCGCCGACCAGCGGGACGCTCTCCTCGAACGTGCCGTCGGGGCGGACCGGGTTCACGACCGGGAGGCCGTACGCGCGGCAGACCTTGAGGTCGTCCTCGCCGAAGGCCGGGGACTGGTGGACCAGACCCGTACCGTCCTCGGTCGTGACGTACTCGGCGTTGACGATGTAGTGCGCCTCGGTCCCGTCCGGGAAGTCGATCAGCGCGAAGGGGCGCTTGTACGTCCAGCGCTCCATCTCACGGCCGGTGAACGACTCGCCGGTGGTCTCCCACCCCTCGCCCAGCGCCTTCTCCACCAGTGGCTGGGCGACGACGAGCTTCTCCTCGCCGTTCGTCGCGACGACATAGGTGACATCGGGGTGCGCGGCGACGGCGGTGTTCGAGACCAGGGTCCAGGGGGTGGTCGTCCAGACCAGCAGCGCCGCCTCGCCCGCGAGCGGTCCCGAGGTGAGCGGGAAGCGGACGAAGACCGAGGGGTCGACGACCGTCTCGTAGCCCTGCGCCAGCTCATGGTCGGACAGGCCCGTCTGGTCGCGCGGACACCAGGGCGCGACGCGGTAGTCCTGGACCAGCAGGCCCTTGTTGAAGATCTCCTTCAGCGACCACCAGACGGACTCGACGTACTCCGGGTCCATCGTGCGGTACGCGTCGTCCAGATCGACCCAGTACCCCATGCGGGTCGTGAGCTCGGCGAAGGCGTCGGTGTGCCGGGTGACGGACTCGCGGCACTTGGCGTTGAACTCGGCGATGCCGTACGCCTCGATGTCCTGCTTGCCGGTGAAGCCCAGCTCCTTCTCGACGGCCAGCTCGACGGGCAGGCCGTGGCAGTCCCAGCCGGCCTTGCGGGCGACGTGGTAGCCGCGCATGGTGCGGAAGCGCGGGAAGACGTCCTTGAAGACCCGGGCCTCGATGTGGTGCGCGCCCGGCATGCCGTTGGCGGTGGGCGGGCCCTCGTAGAAGACCCACTCGGGGCGGCCCTCGGACTGTTCGAGGCTCTTGTCGAAGACCTTGCTCTCGCGCCAGAAATCGAGCACGGCGTGCTCCAGCGCGGGCAGATCGACCTGGGCGGGCACCTGGCGGTACTGGGGCGGGGTCACTGGTGTCATGGGGCGCTTCCTCCGGCGGAACTGCGGCATCTCCGTCGGAGGGACGAGAGCAGTGCTCCCGCGGTACCACCCTCCTTGGCCCCGGGCGTGCGCCGCCCGTGGCCCCCTCATTGGGGTCGCGCTGCCGGTTCTACTCGCTCCGGTGGGACCGGGGCTTTCTTCCGGCGGCTCCGGGGTGATGCTTCACTTCGCGCTCTGCCCCCGGGCTCTCACCGTCCCCGGGTCGCTCATGGCCGCGTACGACGCTACTCGTCCCCATCCACGCCTCTCGCTCGGCCCAGTGTACGGGGCCGGGCGGGGCGCGGCCGACCGGTTTACGCGGGGAGCGCCGTACGGCCGAACGTATGACCCGAATGGTTATACCGGCCCGGTGGGCTCGGCGGCGGCCCCTCGGCGGATTACCGGGCGGCGAGCTGGGCACAACCGATGCAGGCTGGTCTTGTCGTCGACGTGGGGAGGGCCGATCCGGCGGCGTGCCCCGTTGCCGCGGGGCTGGGGTCGATTTATCGTCCCAGCACGATTCGCGAGCAAGATCACCCTATGTGAAGGGGCCGCGGCCATGGTGGCGAAGAAGACCGCCGCGAAGAAGACGACCGCGGCGAAACCGGCGACCGAGAGCGCGGCCAGGACCACGGCGAAGGCCACAGCGAAGTCGGCGGCGAAGAAGACACCGGCCAAGAAAGCACCGGCGAAGAAGTCCGCGGCCAAGGAAGCAGCCAAGAAGACGGCCAGGAAAGCGACCAAGAAGGCACCGGCGAAGAAGACGGCCGCGAAGAAGTCCGCGGCCAAGAAGGCGGCGCCCGGCCGGGCGGCCGCCGGTGAGACCGCGAAGAAGGCCGCGTCCGCGGCCGAGGGGGCGGCCCAGGCCGCGGAACAGACGGGAGCCAGCACGGTGGGAGCGAAGAAGACCGCGGGCGGCGGGGGTACGGCGGCCGGCCGGCGTGGATCGGGGGCCGCGACGGCGGTCCCCACCGCGCGCGCCGCCGCCACACCCCCGGAGGAGCTGGCCGTACGGCCGGGCGAGGATCCCTGGACGCCGGAGGAGGTCGCGGCGGCCCGCGCCGTGCTGGAGAGCGAGGTGGCCAGACTGCGCGCCGAGATCACCTCGTCCGAGACCGCGCTGGCCGGGCTGATGCGGGACTCCGGGGACGGGGCGGGTGACGACGACGCGGACACCGGCACGAAGAACATCACGCGGGAGCACGAGATGTCGCTCGCGGCCAACGCCCGCGAGATGCTGGAGCAGACCGAGCGGGCGCTCCAGCGGCTCGACACCGGTACGTACGGGCTCTGCGAGGTCTGCGGTAAGCCGATCGGCAAGGCCAGGATGCAGGCGTTTCCGCGGGCCACACTCTGTGTGGAGGACAAGCAGAAACAGGAACGTCGCGGCTGAACGCGTTCGCGTGTGCCGTACGCTCGTCCTCAGTCAGGTACCTAGGGTTGAGGAACTTACGTGGCAGAGGCGGAGCGCAGCATCGGTACGCCGGAGGTTGACGACGAGGCCGCGGCTGCCGCCGAGCAGCCCAGAGGGAAGCGCAGGATCGCCGCCCTCTTCGCCGTGGCCGTGGTGGCTTATCTGCTGGACCTCGGCAGCAAGATGCTCGTGGTGGCCAAGCTGGAGCACCACGAGCCGATCGAGGTGATCGGCGATCTGCTGAAGTTCGAGGCGATCAGGAACCCGGGCGCCGCGTTCGGTATCGGCGAGGCGTTCACGGTGATCTTCACGTGTATCGCGGCGGCGGTGATCGTGGTGATCGCCCGGCTGGCCCGCAAGCTGTACAGCCTGCCCTGGGCGATCGCGCTGGGTCTGCTGCTCGGTGGCGCGCTGGGCAATCTCACCGACCGGATCTTCCGTTCGCCCGGCGTCTTCCAGGGCGCCGTGGTCGACTTCATCGCGCCCGCGCACTTCGCGGTCTTCAATCTCGCCGACTCCGCGATCGTCTGCGGCGGCATCCTCATCGTGCTGCTGTCGTTCCGGGGTCTCGACCCCGACGGGACCGTCCACCGGGACTGAGGGTCCGGGGGCGCGCGGTCCGGCGCCTTGTAGCTACAAGGCATACTCGACAGGTGAGCTTTCCCGAGATCAGAACCCTGCCCGTGCCCGATGGCCTGGAAGGCGAGCGCGTCGACGCCGCCATCGCCCGTATGTTCGGGTTCTCCCGTACGAAGGCGGCCGAGCTGGCCGCCTCCGGGAAGGTCCTGGTCGACGGCGCCGTCGTCGGGAAGTCCGAGCGTGTGAACGGCGGGGCCTGGCTGGAGGTCGAGATGCCGGGGGCGGCCGTCCCCGTGCAGATCGTGGCCGAGCCCGTCGAGGGCATGGAGATCGTGCACGACGACGACGACATCGTGGTGATCGTCAAGCCGGTCGGCGTCGCCGCGCACCCCAGCCCCGGCTGGAGCGGTACGACCGTCATCGGCGGCCTGGCCGCCGCCGGCTACCGCATCTCCACCTCCGGGGCGGCCGAACGGCAGGGCATCGTGCACCGGCTGGACGTCGGGACCTCCGGGCTGATGGTGGTGGCCAAGTCGGAGCGCGCGTACACGCTGCTCAAGGCGCAGTTCAAGGAGCGGGTCGTCGACAAGCGCTACCACGCGCTGGTGCAGGGCCACCCGGACCCGATGAGCGGGACCATCGACGCCCCCATCGGGCGCCATCCGAACCACGACTACAAGTGGGCGGTCACCGCCGAGGGCAAGCCGTCGGTGACGCACTACGACCTGATCGAGGCGTTCCGGTCGGCCTCGCTGCTGGACATCAAGCTGGAGACGGGCCGTACGCACCAGATCCGGGTGCACATGTCCGCCCACCGCCATCCGTGCGTGGGCGATCTGACCTACGGCGCCGATCCGACGCTGGCCAAGCGGCTTGGGCTGACCCGGCAGTGGCTGCACGCCGTACGGCTCGGCTTCGAGCACCCGTCGGACGGGCGATGGGTGGAGTACTCCAGCGGCTACCCCGACGATCTCCAGGCCGCGCTGGACAAGGTCAGGGCGGAGAGCAACGGATGACCCCGGGCGGCGACGGCGCCGGCTTCCAGGTGCGGATCGCGGCCGGACCGGCGGACATCGAGGCGTGCTTCGCGGTCCGCAAGGAGGTCTTCGTCGTCGAGCAGCGGGTCTCCGAGGACATCGAGTACGACGGCCGTGACGCGCGGGCGCTCCAGCTGCTCGCGATCCGCGAGGACGGGACGCCGCTGGGCACCGCGCGGCTGCTGTACGGGCCCGAGGCCGCCGACAGGACCGGCGGGGACCCGTCCGTCGGCTCGCTGGGACGGCTGGCGGTCGTCGCGTCGGCCCGCGGTCTCGGTATCGGCGTGGCGCTCGTACGGGCCGTCGAGGACGCGGCCCGCGAGCGCGGCCTCACGGTGGTGGACCTGCACGCGCAATCGCACGCGCTGGGCTTCTACGAGCGGCTGGGATACGCGGCGTACGGCCCCGAGTTCCAGGACGCGGGCATAGCGCACCGGTCGATGCGCCGGACGCTTCTGCCGTAACGCTTTCGATCACTGGAGGGCCCACCGTGGACCAGTTGGCGCTGCTGCTCGTGCTGTTGCTGGGCGCGGTGGTCACGGTTCCGCTCGGGGAGCGGCTGGGGCTGCCCTCGCCGGTGCTGATGACCCTGGCGGGGATCGTCCTGGCGCTGCTGCCGTTCGTACCGAACGTTCAGGTGCCGCCGGACTTCATCCTTCCGCTGCTGCTGCCGCCCCTGCTGTACGCCGCCGTACAGCGCACCTCCTGGCGGCAGTTCGCGGCGAATGTGCGGCCGATCCTGCTGCTCGCGGTCGCGCTCGTCTTCGTGACGATGGCGGCCGTCGCGGCGGTGGCCAACTCCATCGTGCCCGGACTGCCGATCGCCGCCGCGGTCGCGCTCGGCGCGCTCGTCGCCCCGCCCGACCCGGTGGCCGCGACCGCCGTCGCGGGCTCCCTCGGACTGCCCCGGCGGCTGGTCTCGATCCTGGAGGGCGAGGGGCTCTTCAACGATGTCACCGCGATCGTGCTCTACCACGTGGCGATCGCCGCGGTCGTCAGCGGAACGTTCTCCTGGCCGAACGCGGTCGGCTCGCTGGTCCTGTCCGCGGTGGTGGCCGTGGCGATGGGGCTCGCGCTCGGCTGGATCTCCAACAAGCTGATGTCGGTGCTCGGTGACGCGACGCTGCAGATCGGACTCTCGCTGCTGGTGCCGTTCGTCAGCTATGTGCTGGCCGAGGAGCTGCACGGCTCGGGTGTGCTCGCCGTCCTGACCACCGCGCTCTTCCTGGCCACGCACACGGCGGACGCCGACGACGTGATGGGGCGGCTGGCCGGCAACTCCTTCTGGCAGATCGTCGACACCCTGGTGACCGGCGTCGCCTTCGGTCTGATCGGGCTGGAGCTCCACAACGCCTTCGGCGCGGCCGGCGGCCACGCGTACGAGATGCTCGGCTGGGGCGCGGCGGTCATCGGGGTCGTCGTGTTCGTACGGCTGCTGTGGCTGCTGCCGGCGACCTGGCTGGCCAAGCGGATGCACAAGCTCCGCGACTACGACGAGGAGATCCCGACCAGCTGGCGCGAGACCGTCGTCATGTGGTGGGCCGGGATGCGCGGGGTGGCCTCGGTCGCCCTGGCGCTGGCGATCCCGCTGAAGACCGACAGCGGCGAGCCGTTCCCCGGCCGCGAGGAGATCATCTTCATCGCGTTCGCGGTCATCATCGCCACCCTGGTCATCCAGGGCCTGACCCTGCCCTGGCTGGTCCGGAAGCTCGGCGTGCGGGCGGACACGGACGCGGAACGCGAGCTGGAGCACTCGCTCGCGATCCGCGCCGCCAAGGCGGCCAAGCGCCGGCTCAGGGAGATCGAGGACGTCGAGGACCTGCCGGAGGAGATCAGCGAGCGGCTCCAGCGCGGCGCGGGCGACATCGGGGTGCGGATCAGCCCCGATCTGATCGATGACGAGCGGCGTGAGTGGGTCACCAAGCGGGTGGAGCGCATCAAGACCGTCCAGCGCATTCAGCGCGAGATGATGTCGGCGGCCCGCCACGAGGTCCTCTCGGCCCGCAACGAGCCCGGCTCGGACCCGGAGATCGTGGACCGCGTCCTGCGCCACCTGGACGTGCGCAGCATGCGCTGAGCGAGCGTGTGCGCGGTCTCAGCCGCGGCCCGTGCGGGGCCGCGGCGTGTCCTCGTCGCGGTCTCCCTCGTCGTGCTCGTCGTGCTCGTCGCGCTCGTCCCGTTCCGTCCGCTCGGCGGGCAGCGGGCTCCGGCCGCGCGGGAGAAGTCCATGGGCGAGATCCGTCGAGATCCTCGGCAGCGCGTACGGATGCGTCTCCACCAGCCAGCCGATCAGCTGCTCGCGTACCGCGCAGCGCACCGTCCAGATGTCGTCCGCGTCCTTGGCCGTGACCACGGCGCGCACCTCCATGGTGGTCGTGGCGGTGTCGGTGACCGTCAGATTCCAGGCCCTGCCGTCCCAGGCCGGGCACGCCAGCAGGATCTCGTGGAGCTTCTCGCGCATCGGCCCCATCGGCGCCGAGTGATCCAGCTGGAAGAAGACGGTGCCGGTCATCTGGACCCCGCCGCGCGACCAGTTCTCGAACGGCTTGCTGGTGAAGTACGACACCGGCATCGTGATGCGCCGCTCGTCCCAGGTCCGTACGGCGAGGAAGGTGAGCGTGACCTCCTCGACCACGCCCCACTCGCCGTCCACCACCACCGTGTCGCCGATCCGCACCATGTCCCCGAACGCGATCTGGAAGCCCGCGAAGAGATTGCCGAGCGTGGACTGCGCGGCCACACCGGCGACGATGCCGATGATGCCCGCGGAGGCCAGGATCGAGGTGCCGATGGCCCGCATGTCGGGGAAGGTGAGCAGGATCGCCGCCGCCGCGACCACCACGACGACCGCCGTCACGATTCGCATGATCAGCGTCACCTGCGTACGGACCCGGCGGATCCGGGCCGCGTCCCGGGTCGTGGCCGCGTAGCGGGCGTACGTGGACTCCACCGCCGCCGACACGATGCGTACCACCAGCCAGGCACCGGCGCCGATGAGCACCAGCGAGAGCGCCCGGCCGATCCCGTCGTGATGGCTCTCGATGATCCGCCACCGGGTCTGCCGGAACGTACCGCGCAGCAGGGCCGTGAGCAGGACCACCTGGAGCGGCAGCCGGCAGCGCCGCAGCAGCCCCCACAGCGGGGTATCGGAGTGCCGGGCGTCCGCGCGGCGCAGCACCAGATCGACGGCCCAGCCGAGCGCGAGCGTCAGCAGCACCGAGCCGCCGAGCACGAGAAGTGGGCGCAGTACGTTCTCCATGGCTCCCTCGTCGGGTGTCGATACGGGCTGGCAGGATGGCCGGATGGACATCATGCTCTTCCATTCCGTTTACGGTCCGCGCCCGGCCGTGCACGCCGCGGCGGACCGGCTGCGTGCCGCCGGGCATCAGGTGCGCGTGCCCGACCTCTTCGAGGGCCAGACCGCGACCTCTGTGGAGGAGGGTATGGCCTTGAAGGAGAAGATCGGAAAGGACGAGCTGCTGCGCCGCGCGGTGCTGGCCGCCGCGCCGTACTCGGAACGCGGTCTGGTGTACGCGGGTTTCTCACTCGGCGGCTCGATCGCGCAGACTCTGGCGCTCGGCGACACCAAGGCGCGCGGGCTGCTGCTGTTGCACGGTACGTCCGAGATCGCGGAGAACGCGTCCGTGGACGACCTGCCCGTACAGCTGCATGTCGCGGACCCGGACCCGTTCGAGTCGCACGACTGGCTGACCGCCTGGTACCTGAAGATGCGGCAGGCCGGCGCCGATGTGGAGATCTACCGCTACCCGGGGGCGGGGCATCTCTACACCGACCCCGAGCTGCCGGACTACGACGAGCGGGCCGCCGAGGAGACCTGGCGGACCGGGCTCGCCTTCATCGACTCGCTCTGAGGCCGCCTGAGGCGGTTCTGAGGCCGCTCCGAGGCCGGGGACCGGCCAGCGTACGGGCCGCTCCGCCCGTTCCACCCGTTGCGAGCCCGGCCCGGAGGGTTCCCGCCTCCGGGCCGGGTGGTTTCCCTGGTCAGCCCTTGAGGGCCTTGGTGACCGCCGCGTTGAACTCCGCCACCGTCATGGGCGGGTTCTCGGTGCCCTCGGCGGTGAGCTTCTTGCCGTCCAGCTTCAGCGTCGGGGTGCCGCTCACCCCGCTCTTGTCGAAGGTGGCGGACATCTTCATCGCCCAGGCGTCGTACGTACCGTCCGTGACGTCCTTCTGGAACGCCTTGTTGCCCTTGAGCGCGCTCACCGAGTCCGCCACCTGGATCAGATAACTGTCCTTGGCGAACTTGTCGTTGGTCTCCTCGGGGTGGAACTTCGCCGAGTACAGCGCGGTCTTGTACTGGAGGAACGCCTCGGGGCTCACATTGAGCGCCGCGCCCAGCGCCGACAGGGCGTTCTTCGAGCCCGTGCCGTTGTCGGAGTTGTCGATGAAGGTCGCGCCGACATACTTGATCTTGAATGTGCCGGAGTCGACGCCGTTCTGGACGGTCTCGCCGACCGTCTGCTCGAAGCTCGCGCAGACCGGGCAGCGGGAGTCCTCGTACAGCTCCAGCGTGTTCTTTGCGTCGGCCTTGCCGATGACGACGGTCGTACCGTCCGTACCCTCGGTGTTCTTCGGGGCGACGACGGACTTCTCGTCCTTCATCGCCTCCCAGTGCGAGGGCTTGTTGGCCTGGACGACGGCGAAGCCCACGCCGCCGGCTATCGCGAGGACCACGACGGCCGAGCCGAGGACGACGAGCTGGCGGCGGACCTTGTCCTTCTTCGCCTGCCGCTCGCGCTCCTCGCGCAGCCGCTCGCGGGCTGCCGCCTTGTTGGCCTGGTTGTTGCGTGCGCTCATGATGGTTCACTCCGTGTGATGACGTAACTGCTGGGGGACGGGGCGCGGCTCAGACAGAGCTGAGCGCGAGGCGCGGCGGCCCCCGCCGTCCTACGGAGTGCACGAGAAGGCGGGTACGGGACGGCCGCGGGCGGGCGGCGGGGCGCGGCCCGCGCCGTACGGCCCGGCGGACCGTGCCCGCCGCCGCGACGGCGATCAGCAGCGGGCGGAAGGCACAGGCGCCCGCGGCCCGGACCAGCCGGGAGAGCGCGGACTCGCCGTGCCGCAGCCAGGCCGCGGCGAGCAGCCCGACCGAGACATGGGCGGCCAGCAGCAGCCAGGGCAGAGCCGGGTCGGGAGAGTTCAGCAGCGTGGACGCGGTGGCCTCGGGGGAGACCACCCCGGGCAGCGGCGTACCGAAGGCGCCCCCGCACAGGACATCGAGGCCGACCGAGCGCAGCGACCCCGCGACGGGGCCGCCGGCCGGGCCGTAACAGACGTGCTGGCCGCTGGTGAAGACGGTGTCCGCGGCCAGTTCGAGCGGGACGAGCAGGGCCGCGATCCGCCAGAAGCCCCGCTCGCGGCCCGCCGCCGCGTACGCGACCAGGAACACCACGACGCTGAGCGCGGCGACGACGGTCAGGGGCAGCGGGGCCCGGGACAGCAGCACATGCGAGCCCGCGGACAGTGTCACGACCAGTGCCGTGAACAGTGCTGCCCGCGCCGCCCTGAGCCGCGTCCCTGATATGTCCATCGTCGCCGAGTGTGCCATGCGTCCCTGTAAGCGGTCCTTAAAAAACGGGCAGGCCTCAGCCCAGCCGGCCGTTGCGGAACAGGTCGACGAAGATCTGGTGGTCGGCCCTGGCCCGCGCCCCGTACGCGTGCGCGAAGTCCACCAGCAGCGCGCCGAAGCCCTCCTCGTCGGCCGCGATCGCCGCGTCGATGGAGCGCTCCGTGGAGAACGGCACCAGCGAGTGGCCGCTCTCGTCGTCCGCCGCCGCGTGCATCGTGGCCGTCGCGCGGCCCAGGTCGGCGACGACCGCCGCGATCTCCTCGGGATCGTCCAGATCCGACCAGTCCAGATCGACGGCGTACGGCGAGACCTCCGCCACCAGCTGCCCCGTCCCGGCCAGCTCGGTCCAGCCCAGCCATGGGTCGGCGTGGGCCTGGAGCGCCCGCTGCGAGATCACCGTGCGGTGGCCCTCGTGCTGGAAGTACTCCCGTACGGCCCGGTCGGTGATGTGCCGCGAGACCGCCGGGGTCTGCGCCTGCTTCATATAGATCACGACATCGTTTTCCAGGGCGTCGCTGTTGCCCTCCAGCAGGATGTTGTACGAGGGCAGCCCCGCGGAGCCGATGCCGATGCCGCGCCGTCCGACGACGTCCTTCACGCGGTACGAGTCGGGGCGGGCCAGGCTGGACTCGGGGAGGGTCTCCAGATAGCCGTCGAAGGCCGCGAGGATCTTGTAGCGGGTGGCGGCGTCCAGCTCCATGGAGCCGCCGCCCGGCGCGAAGCGGCGCTCGTACTCCCTGATCTCGGTCATCGAGTCGAGCAGCCCGAAGCGGGTCAGCGAGCGGGCCGAGCGCAGGGCGTCGAGCAGCGGGCCCTGGGCGGTGTCCAGGGTGAAGGGCGGGACCTCGTCGTTCTTGGCGCCGGTGGCCAGCGCGTGGATCCGCTCGCGGTAGGCGCCCGCGTAGATCTCCACCAGTTCGGTGATCTGCTCGTCACTGAGTGCCTTGGTGTAGCCGATCAGGGCCAGGGACGCGGCGAAGCGCTTCAGATCCCAGGTGAAGGGGCCGACGTACGCCTCGTCGAAGTCATTGACGTTGAAGATCAGCCGGCCGTTGGCGTCCATGTACGTACCGAAGTTCTCGGCGTGCAGATCGCCGTGGATCCATACCCGGCCGGTGCGCTCGTCGAGGAAGGGGCCGGTGACCCCGCTCGCCGTACGCTCCCGCTCCAGGTCGTGGTAGAAGAGGCACGCCGTGCCCCGGTAGAAGGCGAACGCGGAGGCCGCCATCTTCCGGAACTTCACCCGGAAGGCCGCTGGATCGGCCGCCAGGAGCTCACCGAACGCGGTGTCGAAAACGGCGAGAATCTCCTCGCCGCGCTGCTCGTCAGCTGCTTCAACGGGTCGCGGGACCGACATCGCGGGGTGCCTCCTGGTGCATGACAGTGGAGTGAGGGGCCTCGTCGCCCCTCGGAGTGGGCAACGCGTGACGCTACTCGCGAGTGCCCGCCGCTGTCAGTCCCGAGACGTAGACTTCGAGGCTGTCCCCCCAGACTGTCCGCAGCGCTGTGGGACCCCGGGTTCACCCCTGGAGAACAACAGATTCACCCCTGGAAACCACACCGTGTCGTCCGCTCGCTGGAGGCCCTCGCCGTGACCAAGCCGCCGTTCACGCACCTGCATGTCCACACCCAGTACTCGCTGCTGGACGGTGCCGCGCGGCTGGGGGACATGTTCAACGCCTGCAAAGAGATGGGCATGTCCCATATCGCGATGACGGACCATGGCAATCTGCATGGCGCCTACGACTTCTTCCATCAGGCGAAGAAGGCGGGGGTGACGCCGATCATCGGGATCGAGGCGTACGTGGCGCCCGAATCCCGGCGGCTGAAGCGGAAGGTGCAGTGGGGCCAGCCGCACCAGAAGCGGGACGACGTGTCCGGTTCCGGTGGTTACACGCACAAGACGATCTGGGCGGCGAACCGGACCGGGCTGCACAACCTCTTCCGGCTCTCCTCGGACGCGTACAAGGAGGGCTGGCTCCAGAAGTGGCCCCGGATGGACAAGGAGACCATCGCGAAGTGGTCGGAGGGGCTGATCGCCTCGACGGGCTGCCCCTCGGGGGAGCTCCAGACGCGGCTGCGCCTCGGCCAGTTCGACGAGGCGCTTAAGGCGGCCTCCGAGTACCAGGACATCTTCGGCAAGGACCGTTATTTCCTGGAGCTGATGGACCACGGCATCGAGATCGAACGCCGGGTGCGGGACGGGCTGCTGGAGGTCGGCAAGAAGCTGGGCATCCCGCCGCTGGTCACCAACGACTCCCACTACACGTACGCGAACGAGGCCACCGCCCACGACGCGCTGCTCTGCATCCAGACCGGCAAGAACCTCTCCGACCCGGACCGCTTCCGCTTCGACGGCACCGGCTACTACCTCAAGTCGACCGACGAGATGTACGCGGTGGACCTGTCCGACGCCTGGCAGGAGGGGTGCGCCAACACCCGCCTGGTCGCCGAGCAGATCGACACCGAGGGCTGGTTCCAGGAGCGGAACCTGATGCCGAAGTTCGAGGTGCCCGAGGGCTTCACCGAAGTCTCCTGGTTCCGCGAGGAGACCATGCGCGGCATGGCCCGCCGCTTCCCGAACGGCATCCCGGAAGACCGCATGCGCCAGGTCGAGTACGAGATGGGCATCATCATCGACATGGGCTTCCCGGGGTACTTCCTCGTGGTCGCCGACTTCATCATGTGGGCGAAGAACAACGGCATCGCGGTCGGCCCCGGCCGTGGCTCCGCCGCCGGTTCGATCGTGTCGTACGCCATGGGCATCACCGACCTCGACCCGATCGAGCACGGCCTGATCTTCGAGCGGTTCCTCAACCCCGAGCGCATCTCCATGCCCGATGTCGACATCGACTTCGACGAGCGCCGGCGCGGTGAGGTCATCCGCTACGTGACCGAGAAGTACGGCGCCGACAAGGTCGCCATGATCGGCACGTACGGCAAGATCAAGGCGAAGAACGCGATCAAGGACTCGGCGCGGGTGCTGGGTTACCCGTACGCGATGGGCGACCGGCTCACGAAAGCGATGCCCGCCGACGTCCTCGGCAAGGGCATCGACCTCAACGGCATCACCGACCCCAAGCACCCCCGCTACGGCGAGGCGGGGGAGATCCGGGGGATGTACGAGAACGAGCCGGATGTGAAGAAGGTCATCGACACCGCGAAGGGTGTGGAGGGCCTGGTCCGGCAGATGGGTGTCCACGCGGCCGGCGTGATCATGTCCAGTGAGACGATCACCGACCACGTCCCCGTCTGGGTCCGGCACACCGACGGTGTGACGATCACGCAGTGGGACTACCCGCAGTGCGAGTCGCTCGGCCTGCTGAAGATGGACTTCCTCGGCCTGCGCAACCTGACCATCATGGACGACGCCGTCAAGATGGTGAAGTCCAACAAGGGCGTCGACCTCGACCTGCTCTCGCTGCCGCTCGATGACCCGAAGACGTACGAACTGCTCTGCCGCGGCGACACGCTCGGTGTCTTCCAGTTCGACGGCGGCCCCATGCGCTCCTTGCTGCGCCAGATGCAGCCCGACAACTTCGAGGACATTTCCGCCGTCTCGGCCCTCTACCGGCCGGGCCCGATGGGCATGAACTCGCACACGAACTACGCGGAGCGCAAGAACGCCCGCCAGGAGATCACCCCGATCCACCCGGAGCTGGAGGAGCCCCTCAAGGAGGTGCTCGGGCTCACCTACGGTCTGATCGTCTACCAGGAGCAGGTACAGAAGGCCGCCCAGATCGTCGCGGGGTACTCGCTCGGCGAGGCCGACATCCTGCGCCGCGTGATGGGCAAGAAGAAGGCCGACGAACTAGCGAAGAACTTCGTCCTCTTCGAGGCGGGCGCCAAGAAGAACGGCTTCTCGGACGAGGCGATCAAGGCGCTGTGGGACGTTCTGGTGCCGTTCGCCGGATACGCGTTCAACAAGGCGCACTCCTCCGCGTACGGACTGGTCACCTACTGGACCGCGTATCTCAAGGCCAACTACCCCGCCGAGTACATGGCGGCGCTCCTGACCTCCGTGAAGGACGACAAGGACAAGTCGGCCGTCTACCTGAACGAGTGCCGGCGCATGGGCATCAAGGTGCTGCCGCCCAACGTCAACGAGTCGCTGTCCAACTTCGCCGCGCAGGGCGACGACGTGATCCTGTTCGGCCTGACCGCCGTCCGCAACGTCGGCCAGAACGTTGTCGACTCGATCATCCGGTCCCGCAAGGCGAAGGGTAAGTACGCCACCTTCCCCGACTTCCTCGACAAGGTCGAAGCGGTCGTCTGCAACAAGCGCACCGTCGAATCGCTCATCAAGGCCGGCGCCTTCGACGAGATGGGCCACACCCGCAAGGGCCTGGTCGCCCATCACGAGCCGATGATCGACAACGTGGTGCAGGTCAAGCGCAAGGAGGCCGAGGGACAGTTCGACCTCTTCGGCGGGATGGGCGAGGAGGAGACCAGCGAGCCCGGCTTCGGACTCGACGTCGAATTCTCGGACATCGAGTGGGACAAGTCGTATCTGCTCGCCCAGGAGCGGGAGATGCTCGGTCTGTACGTCTCCGACCACCCGCTGTTCGGTATCGAGCATGTCCTGTCCGACAAGTCCGACGCCGCGATCTCCCAGCTGACCGGCGGTGAGCACGCGGACGGCGCGGTGGTCACCATCGGCGGCATCATCTCCGGTCTCCAGCGGAAGATGACCAAGCAGGGCAACGCGTGGGCGATCGCGACGGTCGAGGATCTGGCCGGCTCCATCGAGTGCATGTTCTTCCCCGCGACGTATCAGCTGGTCTCCACGCAACTGGTCGAGGACACCGTCGTCTTCGTCAAGGGCCGGCTCGACAAGCGCGAGGACATCCCCCGCCTCGTCGCCATGGAGCTGCAGGTCCCCGACGTGTCGTCGGCGGGCACCGACGCTCCTGTCACCATCACGATCCCGACGGTGAAGCTCACCCCGCCGATGGTCAGCAGGCTCGGTGAGATCCTCAGCCACCACCGGGGCAACTCCGAGGTCAGGATCAAGCTCCAGGGCGCCAGGAAGACCACGGTGCTCCGGCTCGACCGGCACCGCGTCCAGCCCGATCCGGCGCTCTTCGGCGACCTGAAGGTCCTGCTGGGCCCGTCCTGCCTGGCTGGATAGCCCTGCCTCGGTGAGGCGGACGCATATGAGGGGCACCCCAGCACGTGGGATGCCCCTCATACGGTTACGGACGGCGGGTGGTGGGGTCAGTTGTGGCCGAAACGCTTCTGCTTGCCCTTGTGGGCTACATCCGTCGGCGTGATCCTTGACTGCACCTGCTCTGACCGGTCCTCCATCGACGAGGACTTCGACTCTTCGGTGCCACGCTCGGCGTCCGAGCGGGCGTGCTGCCTGTTGCTGCGATCCCGGTTCTTGTGCTTGGCCATGGTGCTGCCTCCTGCCGGGGGTTTGGATGCCAGGCCGCGTCAAGCCTCACATACACCGCCAATCGGCGCATTTTGGATCATTGCCGTGTGTAGTGGTCCCTCGTCAGGGGCCTGATCGGTTCTGTAGCGCCGATACGCCACGCCGATGATCGAGTTCCGGACGTTAAGCCTCTTGCCGTCGGGCAGACTCGAAGGAAACCCGCAGTAACTCCCGATCTCACGATCCCGAGGTTCCCGAAAGAAGGTGGAACACGTGGACCGCTGCGTCGTCCTGGTGGACGCCGGCTATCTGCTGGGCGCCGCCGCGAGTCTCCTCGCCGGAGAACCGGCCCGTTCCCGCATCACCGTCGACCACGCCGCCCTCATCCAGGGCCTGCGCGAACGGGCCGAGGCCGATACGGAACAGCCGCTGCTCCGTATCTACTGGTTCGACGGTGCCCCCGATCGGGTCCCGCAACCCGAGCACCGCCGGCTGCGGGTCATGCCGCGCGTCACCGTCCGGCTCGGCGCCCTCACCCGCAGCGACGGGCGCTGGGCACAGAAGGGCGTGGACGCGGCGATGCACGCGGAGCTGACCGAGCTGGCCAGAAATCGCGCCTGCTCGGACGTGGTGCTGGTGACCGGGGACGGGGATCTGCTGCCCGGCCTGATGTCCGCGAAGGAGCATGGCGTCGCGGTCCATCTCTGGGCCGTGCAGGCCGCCGACGGCGACTACAACCAGTCCGAGGACCTGGTCGCCGAGGCCGATGAGCGGCGGGTGCTCGACCGGGCCTGGATCACCAAGGCGGTACGGGCCAAGGACCTGGGCGGCGTTTGCGCGCCACCGCCGGCACCGCGGCCCGAGATCGCGGCGATTCTCTCGGCGCCGCTGCCGGAGTCGGCGCTGGCCGCGTCTGCGGAGCGGGCGGCGGAGGCGGAGGCGGCGGGCAGCGCCGCGGCTGCCGCCGCGGGTGCCGGGCGCAACGGCTCGTCGCCCGCGCCCGCCCCCGCGGGGCCCGGCGCGGAGCCCCCGTCCGCCACGGGCAGCAAGGGCGTCCCGACGCCCAAGGACCTGGCGGGCCTGCGCGGCCCCGGCGCCCCGACGCCGGGTCCGTCGGGGCAGCAGTCCGGACAGCAGTCCGCACAGCATCCGGCGGGGGCGACGCTGCGGTGGTCCTCCGACAAGGGGTGGATCGAGCGACCGGGCAGCGGCACGGCGGGCGAGCCGCCGGAGACGGCCTCGCTGCCGACCCTGGCCCAGCTGACCAGCGCGGAGCAGCGCTGGGCGGACCGGGAGGAGGACATCACCACGGTGGGGGGCGATCCCTTCGAGGTGGGGCAGGTGTTCGCGCGGCGGTGGATGGAGCGGCTGCCGGAGGCGGGGCATGTGCAGAAGCTGTCCGTGATGTATCCGCGGGTGCCGCACCGTATTGACGGGGAACTGCTGCGGTATGCGGCGCGGTTCGGTCTGCTGGCGCATAAGGACGACCAGATCGATGAGCATGACCGGTATGCGATTCGGGCGGGGTTCTGGCGGGAGATCGATGTGCGAGCGGCGGCGGATACGGCTTCGCCGTAGGTTGCGGGTTGCGGTTGCGGCTGCCTGGGCCGGGGGCCGGAGCCTCCGGAGGTACATGTCCGGACGGCATGATTTACGGCGCGCAGCTGCCCACAGTCGGAAGACGGGCGTTCGCGCGCCACAAATCACGCTTTAGTGTCCGGACACGCACCTCCTACGACCCCGGCCCCCTCCCGCCGGTGGGTCGGC
Organism: Streptomyces scopuliridis RB72; assembly: GCF_000718095.1. Classification (GTDB taxonomy): domain Bacteria; phylum Actinomycetota; class Actinomycetes; order Streptomycetales; family Streptomycetaceae; genus Streptomyces; species Streptomyces scopuliridis. Next base: position 49,717 of record NZ_JOEI01000018.1, read on the forward strand.
CCGATCGCCGCCCCGGTGGGGGTGAGGGGGTGGGTGCAACCCGGTGGTCCCCCAACCCGCCTCCCCTTGCTGGGGGTTGGGGCGGGTGCGGAGGTGCGTGTCCGGACGTAAAGCGTCGCAGCTCGCGCGAAGCGCGGTGAGGAAAGCAGTCCGGACACGGACCTCCGGAGGCCCCGGCCCCCGGCACCACAACGCACCCGCACAAGAAAACCGGCCCGGACACCCGCACCCGCACCCGCACTCGGAAACCGGCCCTGGCCAAAGACGACCCCCACCCCCGCCGGAACCGTCCCGTACCGCCACAACGTAAGGTCCTTGCTCGTGAGTACGGTGTGCGTGGTGCGCGACTTGGTCAAGACGTACCCCGCCGCGCGCGGCAGGCGTGGCGTCCCCGGGACGTCCGCGGTGCGGGCCACCGATGGGGTTTCGCTCGATGTGCGGCGCGGTGAGATCTTCGGGCTTCTCGGGCCCAACGGCGCCGGCAAGTCCACGCTCGTACGCCAGCTCACCGGCCTGATGCGGCCCGACTCCGGTGACGTCGAGGTCCTCGGGCACGATCTGGTGCGGCATCCCGAGCGCGCCTCCCGGCTCATCGGGTATCTCGGCCAGGAGTCGACCGCGCTGGACGAGCTGACCGTCGCGCTCGCGGCGGAGACCACCGGCCGGCTGCGCGGGCTGTCGCTGCGGGTGGCGCGGGCCGAGCGGGACGATGTGCTGGCGGAGTTGGGGCTCACCGAGATCGCCGGGCGGCCCCTGAAGAAGCTGTCGGGAGGTCAGCGGCGGCTGGCCTGTTTCGCCGCCGCGCTGGTGGGGGAGCGGCCCGTGCTGGTTCTGGATGAGCCGACCACCGGTATGGATCCTGTCGCGCGGCGCGCGGTGTGGGCGGCCGTGGACCGGCGGCGGGCCGAGCACGGCGTGACCGTACTGCTCGTCACGCATAACGTCATCGAGGCCGAGACCGTGCTCGACCGGGTCGCCGTGCTGGAGCGGGGCAGGGTCATCGCCTGCGACACCCCGTCCGGGCTCAAGGAAGAGGTCGCCGGTGAGGTGCGGGTGGAGCTCGTGTGGCGCGAGCGCGCGCCGCTCGATGTTCCCGAGGTCGCGGCGCTGCGCGATTCGGCGCAGGAGTCGGGGCGCCGCTGGGTGCTGCGGCTCGCACCGGACGAGGCGCGCGCGGCGGTCGCCGCGGTGACCGGCGGCGCGGCCTTCGCGGCGCTGGACGATTTCACGCTGGCGACGCCGAGTCTGGAAGATGTCTATCTGGCGCTCGGCGGCCGGGCGAAGGGGCTGGTCAAGGCGTGAGCAGCCGTTTCGCGAGCGACGCACGTACGTACGCCCGTACCGAACAGGAGCAGCACCAGGTGAGCATCGTGCCTGCGGAGGCCGTGTCCGGGAGAGTCAGCACGGCGGCGGAGACCGTGAACGAGCCGGCGGACGGCGCGCCCGCGCCGCTCGCGCCCCGGGCGCGGCTGCTGCCCTCGCTCGCGGCCGTGTACCGCGCCCAGCTGTCCCGGGCCCGGGTCGCGCGGATCCCGCTGCTTTTCGTGGCGACGTTCCAGTCGGTCGGGATCATGATCCTGATGCGGGGCGTGGTGGACGGGGGCGACGAGGCGCGTGCGGTGGTCGCCGGGTCGAGTGTGCTCGTCGTCGCGTTCGTGGCGCTCAATCTGCTCGCCCAGTACTTCGGTCAGCTCCGTGCGAGCGGTGGGCTCGACCACTACGCCACCCTGCCCGTGCCGCCCGCGGCGGTGGTGCTCGGCGCGGCGGGTGCCTATGCCTCGTTCACGGTGCCAGGCACCGCGGTCACGGCCGTCGCCGGCAGTGTCCTCTTTCAGCTGCCGCTCACCCATCTCTGGGTGCTGGTCGCGGTGATTCCGCTGTCGGGCGCGGCGCTCGCCGGTCTGGGCGCGGCGCTCGGACTGCTCGCGCCCCGTCAGGAGCTGGCGACGCTGCTGGGCCAGCTGGGCATGTCGGCGGCGCTGCTGCTGGGTGTGCTGCCCGCGGACCGGCTGCCGGGACCGATCGGGTACGCGCGTGATCTGCTGCCCTCCACGTACGGGGTGGAGGCTCTTGCCCGTACGTTCGACGCCCGTCCCGACTGGCCGGTGGTCGCTTTCGACCTGGCGGTGTGCGCGGCCGTCGGTGTGTGCTCGCTGGCCGTGGCGACCTGGGCGTACCGGAGGGCGGCGGTCCGATGAGGCACCCCTTGGCCGGGACTGGCACGATGGCACAGTGACCGCACCCTTGACGCCGCCCCATCAACCGCCGCACGACGATCCCTGGCAGACACCGCCGGCCGGGGGATCGCCCTATCCCGGGGCCGAAGCGGAGAAGGGGCCCGATATGAGGACCGAACTGCGCCAGGCCGTCGTGGTGATGGTGGCGGTCGCGGTCCTGGGGGTGGCGCTCGGGCTGCTGTGGCTGTGGCTGTCGCCTCGTGTCCCGTTGATCTCGGACGAGACGGCGGTCTTCCTCAAGGACACCGAGGGCGAGGAGGCGATCGCGGCTGACGGTACGTTCATGCTGCTGGCGCTCGCCTTCGGGCTGGTCAGCGCGGTGCTGGTGTTCGTCTTCCGCAGGCGTGGCGGTATCCCGCTGGTGGTGGGCCTGGCGCTGGGCGGACTGCTGGGCGCGGTGGTGGCCTGGCGGGTCGGCGTCTGGTTCGGCCCTACGTCGGACGTGGTGGCGCATGCCAGGGCGGTCGGCAAGGGCGTCACGTTCGACGCGCCGCTCGCACTGAACGCGAAGGGCGGGCTGCTGGCGTGGCCGATCGCGGCGATGGTGGTCCATCTGCGGAGTCGCCCAAGTACGTCCAGTACGAGGGCGATCCTCCGCCTTGCGATGCACGGCACCAGACGCCGCGGGCTGATCCACGAAGATCGACCGGACAGGCCCTAGGGGGCGTCAGCTCCGGCCGATGGGGGCCATGACCGCCGACGTGAGGGCCGCCAGATCCGCCGGGGACAGCTCGACCTCCAGGCCCCGGCGGCCCGCCGAGACACAGATCGTCGCATGGGCCTCCGCCGACGCGTCCACTACGGTGCGTAGCCGTTTGCGCTGGCCCAGGGGTGAGATTCCACCGCGTACATAACCTGTCGTACGTTCCGCGGCCGCCGGGTCCGCCATCGAGGCGCGTTTGCCGCCGACGGCCGCCGCGAGAGCCTTCAGATCGAGCGAACCGGCGACCGGCACGACAGCCACGGTCAGTTCGCCGTCGACGTCCGCGACCAGGGTCTTGAAGACCCGGTCGGGAGAGACGCCGAGGGCCTCGGCCGCCTCCTCGCCGTACGAGGGCGACGCAGGGTCGTGCGCGTACGCGTGCAGGGTGTACGGCGTGCCCGCAGCCGTCAGGGCGACCGTCGCGGGGGTGCCTCCGGACTGCTGCTTCTTGGACTTCTTCGCCAAGGCGGTTCTTTCCGGGGTGAGTTGAGGGGTGTCAGTTGGGGCTGGGCGGCGTGTGCGTCAGGGTCACGGCGGGCAGCGAGGGGAGATGGCGGATCACCGCCGTCTCGGCCCGCAGGAGCTTCAGCTCCTCGCGCAGCCGGGCCGCGATGTCCGGGGCCTCCAGCAGCCGCTGCTTGGCCGGGATGTCGAGTACGGCCGCCGCGGCGACCAGATAGGACACCACCGAGGGCTCGTCGGGCAGTTCGTCGCCGGAGAGCGAGCGCTCACGCGCCCCGGCCAGCCGCTTCTGGTAGTTCCGGAACGCGCGCAGCACGCCTTCGGCGAGCGTGCCCGCGCCGTCGCCCGTCTCCTCGGGGAGCTCTTCCAGCTCGGCCGTCAGATACGGGCCGCTCGCGTCGACCGAGAGCAGCCGGACGCGGGTGGTGCCGGTGGCCACCACCTCGAAGCTGCCGTCGGGGCGCTCGCGGATGGTCGCCGCGTCGGCGACGCAGCCCACCGGGTGGAAGGATTTCAGGGGGTCGGGGCCGAAGCCGGCGGCGGGCCCACGGTCGGTCAGGGCGGTTCCGTCCGGCATTCCGGGTGCTGTCGGCGCGACTTCGTGCCCGTCGCGGATGGCGACCACGGCGAAGCGGCGCGGCTCGGACTCATCGGTCTTGAGCAGCTCGCGCATCATCGCGCGGTAGCGCTCCTCGAAGACGTTCAGAGGCAGGACGAGGCCGGGGAACAGCACCGCGTTCAGCGGGAAGAGAGGGAGGCGTGCGGTGGTCACAACGGTCAAGCGTAGTGGCCGCGGGGCCCTCTCCGTTCTGTCCTGCTCCGCAAAGGCATCGCCGAGGCCACTTGGATCCGTACGGCGTGCCGCGATTCGAGGAACTGACCCAGCGGATCGTCGGTGAACGAGGTCCACGGGAAGGACGTCGCGTACGGGCCGATCAGCCGGAACTGCTCCAGCGCCTCCTCCCACCGCCCCCGTTCCACCAGCACGTACGCCAGCAGATTGCGCACCTCGGCCGGCCACGGGTCGCCCGCCCCGTACTCGGCGGAGACCGCGATCGCGAGATCGGCCGCCGCGTCGATCCGGTCCGCCTGTACGGAGGTGGGCTCGCCGCTCAGCAGCAGCGTGAAGGCGGCGCGCACGGGCAGCGCGCGGACGAGGGAGCCGGGCAGGGCGTCGTGCGCAGCCTGCTCGGCGAAGTCGAAGCACTCGCGGTGCGAGCCGTACCACTCGGCGGAGAGGTACTGGAGGGCCGCGACATGGCAGCCGTAGTGGTGCGAGGAGCGGCGTACAGCCCGCTCCCACAGCGACTCGAACGCGGTGTGGGTGGCGTGCGTACCGCGGGCGTGGTCGAGCGCGACCCGCCAGGGCACCGGATCGCGTGGATCGCCGGCGGCCGCCGCGTCGATCATCGGGCCCGTCTCCCGGAGCCGCTCGGCGCGGGCCGGTGACTCCCAGGCCCTGCGGATGGCCAGCTCGGCCCGGACGAGCAGCGCGTCGGGATCGCGGGGCGCGGCGCGCAGCCAGGCCGTGAGCCAGCCGTCCCGGCCGTACGCGAACGCGGCCAGCCGCATCACATAGCGGTCGCGGTTCTCCCACTCGGCGGCCTCGCGCGTCGTCGCGAGCAGCTTCGCCGCGGGCTCGTACTCGCCGAGAGCGGCGGCGACGAGCGCGGGAGCGAGCCGCTCGTCGGGAGCGTCGAGCAGCACCGCGTCGTCCGGCGGCAGCCCGGCGGCGAGCTGCGGGGTGTGCCGGACCATACGCGCGGTGCTGATCAGGGCGCGGAGCAATGACATGGTGCGGACCATTGAAAACCGCAGGTCGCGGACGCGCCAGGGGGCGGCTGTGAAGCTTTCGTATCGGGCGAAAAGGTTGTAGCGCCCAAAGTCAAGGCGAGGTAAAGAAACCCGGGATGCCGATACATCCCGGGTGCCGAGCTCTTACAACTAGCCGCGCCGCAGGAGCCGCGACGCGCCCGCCGCCACCGTCGTCGCCAGGATCCAGCCCAGCATGATCAGCGCCGCCGCCGCCCACTGCCAGCCGCCCTCCAGCAGCCAGTAGCCGTCCTGGCCCAGGTCGATCACCGGGATCAGCAGATCCAGGGCGAACAGCGCCGGGTTCCACGCCGGGTGGCCGTCGCCCTTCATCGCCGGTGGAGCGTGGCGGGCGAAGGCGACCGTACTGGCTCCCCACAGCACCGCCATCCACAGCGCCGCCCGGCCCGGCCGGTAGCCGTAGGCCACCGTCCAGTCCTGGAGGTAGCCCCAGAGCTTCGCTGCGAGCGGCAGCGTCTCGCGGCGCCGGCGCTGTTTGGCGAGGAGGACTTCGCGCGCGTCCGCGTCCTCGCCGCTGTTGCGCAGGACCTGGGCCAGGCGTTCGTACGGCTCGGGGGAGTACTCAGGGGTCGCCGCCGCCACCCACTCCAGCCGCCTGATCAGCGGGAAGTGGCCGAACGGGACGAGGTTCTCGTACACGAAACCGCCCATGGCGAGCCCGCCGGGGCCCGGCCAGCTGGTCGACATGTCGACCAGCGTGATGATCTTCGCGCCGCTCAGGACGACCCGGCCGTCCTCCACCCGCTCGCACTTGAACCGCAGCTCGGGGGTGTTGATCCGGCGCAGCGACAGCTCCTCCGTGGGGGCGAGATAGAACCGCGCCTGGTCCATGTCGACCGCGTCGCCGAAACGCCCGTCGTCCAGCCGCACCCCACCCCGGCACTCGAAGCGCTGCAGCCGCGTGCCGAGGAACGGCGTGGCGACGCTGCCGACGCCGTGCGGGGGCGTCATCCCCGGGTCGCCGGTCTCCGTGCTCACCCACGCGCCCGTCATGTACAACGAGCGCTCCACCGTCAACTGCGGGGCGTTGAGTGCCCGACGCTCCTCCGCCGCGCGCAGCCGGCTGCCCCGCAGGCTCAGCGACACACCGATCTTGGCGCCGCGCAGACTGACCTCGCCATATGTCTCGATCTGATCGGCCTGGAGGTCCTGGGCGACGGACATTCCGTCCGCGGTGATCGCCCGGCCCAGCCGGTCGGGCCGTACATCGATCTGGCTGATCAGCAGATCCGTACCGATTTGCGCGTCGGTCAGCCGGATGCCCCGCTCGACCCGGCAGCGCGGCAGATGGAGATCTCCCTCGGTGTGCAGCCGGGCGGCCTCCAGCCGGGGGATGGCGCAGCCCACCATCCGCAGGGTCGTGAAGTGCGACTCGGGCAGCACCACCTCGTTCTCGAAACGGCAGTGGTTCAGCTCGACGTACGGGGCGATCGTGCCGCCCGCGAGATTGAGCGTGCCGGTGATCTGCACCCCGCGGAGCTTGAGCGCGGAGACCCGGCCGGGCAGCGCGGCAGGGCCGTTGAGCAGCAGTAGCGCGATGACCCTGGCGCGGACGCTGCGGTCCGTGCCCCAGGGACGCGGCGCGAAGGGGTCGTTCAGTAATGCGTCCGACGTGCTCAGGTCGTACGTGCTGCCGTTGCGGAACGACTGCCACATGCCGAGTTCCGCCGCGCTGAGCCAGTCGGGAGATTCGTCGTTCTGCGGCTCGGTCACTGCCGCGCCTCCGCTTCCCCTGTGCGTACAGATGGTCCGTACAACTGATGACGGATGGTCCGTGCGACTGATGAAAGGTGGTCGTACATGCGTTGTTCCCGCTGAGTGACGTGCTGAACGCTAATGGTGACCCGGAGTGAACATGGCGTGTATCAGCCAGTGATACGCGCGACCGGCGGCCTGATCCGGTCTGAGAGAATTGACCCCGTGATCTCACGAATCGATCTGCGCGGCGACACCCTCCCCGAGGGTGGAGACCTGCGTGACCTGCTGCCCCGAGCCGAGTTCGACGTGGAAGCCGCCCTGGAGAAGGTGCGCCCGCTCTGCGAGGACGTGCGCCATAGGGGTACGGCGGCGCTGATCGATGCCGCGGAGAAGTTCGACGGAGTGACGCTGGAGCGGGTCCGCGTGCCCGAGAAGGCCCTTATTGACGCCCTGGAAGCGCTTGATCCGGCCGTACGGGCCGCGCTGGAGGAGTCGATCCGGCGCGCCAGGCTCGTTCACCGCGCGCAGCGCCGCTCCTCGCACACCACTCAGGTCGTGCCCGGCGGCACGGTCACCGAGAAGTGGGTGCCGGTCGGACGGGTGGGGCTCTACGCGCCCGGCGGACGGTCCGTCTACCCGTCGTCGGTGATCATGAACGTGGTGCCGGCCCAGGAGGCGGGCGTCGAGTCCATCGCCCTGGCCTCTCCCGCGCAGAAGGAATTCGGCGGTCTGCCGCACCCGACGATCCTGGCCGCGTGCGCGCTGCTCGGGATCGACGAGGTGTACGCGGCCGGTGGCGCCTCGGCCGTCGCGATGTTCGCGTACGGCACCGCGGGCCCCGACGGCTGCGCGCCCGCCAACATGGTCACGGGCCCCGGCAATATCTGGGTCGCCGCCGCCAAGCGCTACTTCACCGGCCGGATCGGCATCGACGCCGAGGCGGGCCCGACCGAGATCGCGGTCCTCGCGGACGCGACCGCCGATCCGGTCCATGTCGCGGCCGACCTGATCAGCCAGGCCGAGCACGACCCGCTGGCCGCCGCCGTCCTGGTCACCGACTCCGCCGAGCTGGCCGACGCCGTCGAGAAGGAGCTGGAGCCGCAGATCGCGGCGACCAAGCACATCGAGGACCGGGTGGTCCCCGCGCTCTCCGGCCGGCAGTCCGCGATCGTGCTGGTCGACTCCGTCGAGGACGGCCTGCGCGTCGTCGACGCGTACGGCGCCGAGCACCTGGAGATCCAGACCGCCGACGCCGCCGCGGTGGCCGCGCGGGTGCGCAACGCGGGCGCGATCTTCGTCGGCCCGTACGCCCCGGTCTCGCTCGGCGACTACTGCGCGGGCTCCAACCACGTACTGCCGACCGGTGGTTGCGCCTGCCACTCCTCGGGGCTCTCCGTCCAGTCCTTCCTGCGCGGTATCCACATCGTGGACTACAGCGAGGAGGCGCTCGCCGAGGTCGCCCACCATGTGGTGACCCTCGCCGAGGCCGAGGACCTGCCCGCGCACGGCGCGGCGCTGAAGGCGAGGTTCGCGTGGAAGGTGCCCGGAAAGTGACGTTCGGTATCGACGATCTGCCTGTACGGGACGAGCTGCGCGGCAAGTCCCCCTACGGCGCGCCCCAGCTGGACGTCCCCGTGCAGCTGAACACCAACGAGAACCCGTACCCGCTGCCCGAGCCGCTGGTCGAGCGGATCGCCGAGCGCGTCCGCGAGGCCGCCCGGGGCCTCAACCGCTACCCCGACCGGGACGCGGTCGAGCTGCGCACCGAGCTGGCCCGGTATCTGACCCGCACCGGAAAGCACCCGCTGACCGCCGCGAACGTCTGGGCCGCCAATGGCTCCAACGAGGTCATCCAGCAGCTGCTGCAGACCTTCGGTGGCCCCGGCCGTACGGCGATCGGTTTCGAGCCCTCTTACTCGATGCACGGCCTGATCGCCCGCGGCACCGGCACCGGCTGGCTCTCCGGCCCGCGCAACGAGGACTTCACCATCGATGTGGAGGCGGCGCGCAAGGCCCTCGCCGAGCACCGCCCCGACGTCGTCTTCATCACCTCGCCCAACAACCCCACGGGCACCGCGGTCGACGCCGGGACCGTCCTCGCGCTCTACGAGGCCGCCCAGGCCGCCAGGCCGTCCCTGGTCGTGGTCGACGAGGCGTACGTCGAATTCAGCCACCGGGACTCCCTGCTGCCCCTCATCGAGGGCCGGCCGCGGCTCGTCGTGTCCCGCACGATGTCCAAGGCGTTCGGGGCGGCCGGGCTGCGTCTGGGCTATCTCGCCGCGCATCCCGCCGTGGTCGACGCCGTCCAGCTGGTGCGCCTGCCGTACCACCTCTCCGCCGTCACGCAGGCCACCGCGCTCGCCGCGCTGGAGCACACCGATACGCTGCTCGGGTACGTCGAGACGCTCAAGGCCGAGCGGGACCGGCTGGTAGGGGAGTTGCGGGCGATCGGTTACGAGGTCACCGAGTCGGACGCGAACTTCGTCCAGTTCGGCCGCTTCGAGGACTCCCACGCGGCCTGGCAGCGGATCCTCGACCGGGGTGTCCTCATCCGTGACAACGGCGTACCGGGCTGGCTGCGGGTGACCGCGGGCACCCCGTCCGAGAACGACGCGTTCCTCGACGCGGTACGCGACCTCAAGAAGGAGCAGCGCGCATGAGCCGCATCGGCCGCGTGGAACGCAGTACGAAGGAGACCTCCGTCGTCGTCGAGATCGATCTCGACGGCAGCGGCAAGGTCGATGTGTCGACCGGGGTCGGCTTCTACGACCACATGCTCGACCAGCTCGGCAGGCACGGCCTGTTCGACCTCACGGTGAAGACCGAGGGCGATCTGCACATCGACTCGCACCACACCATCGAGGACACCGCGCTGGCCCTCGGCGCCGCCTTCAAGCAGGCCCTCGGCGACAAGGTCGGCATCTACCGCTTCGGCAACTGCACCGTCCCGCTGGACGAGTCGCTCGCCCAGGTGACGGTGGACCTGTCGGGGCGGCCGTATCTCGTGCACACCGAGCCCGAGAACATGGCGCCGATGATCGGCGAGTACGACACGACCATGACCCGGCACATCCTGGAGTCGTTCGTCGCCCAGGCGCAGATCGCGCTGCACGTACACGTTCCGTACGGGCGCAACGCGCACCACATCGTGGAGTGCCAGTTCAAGGCCCTCGCCCGTGCTCTGCGGTACGCCTCCGAGCGCGACCCGCGTGCGGTGGGGATTCTTCCTTCGACCAAGGGTGCTTTGTGAGCGACGCACACGCGGCCGCCGGGCCGCAGGTGGACACGATGGCCGCACCTCTGCGCCGCGTGGGCGACGGTGACATAAGCCGCTGCCGCGGCGGGGCGAACGGGGAGACGCTGTGACCGGTCTGTCGACCATTCTGATCGTCGTGGGGCTCTTCCTCGCCGGCGGTGTGTACTCCTTCCACAAGCAGAAGCTGCCCAAGGGCGTGATCGTGCTGCTGGGAATCTGCTCCGCGCTGTGTCTGATCGCCGGAGTCCTGCGCATCCAAGGGATCTGGGAATGAGCAAGAACGTCGTCGTCTTCGACTACGGGTTCGGTAATGTCCGCTCCGCGGAGCGCGCCCTCGCCAGGGCCGGCGCCGACGTCGAGATCACCCGCGACTTCGACCGCGCCATGAACGCCGACGGGCTGCTCGTCCCGGGTGTCGGGGCCTTCTCCGCCTGCATGCGGGGGCTCACCGCCGCCCGCGGCGAGTGGATCATCGGCCGCAGGCTCGCCGGCGGTCGGCCCGTCATGGGGATCTGCGTCGGGATGCAGATCCTCTTCGAGCGCGGTATCGAGCACGGCGAGGAGACCGAGGGCCTCGACGAGTGGCCCGGTACGGTCGCGCCGCTCAAGGCCCCGGTCGTCCCGCACATGGGGTGGAACACCGTCGAGGCGCCGGAGGGCAGCCGGCTGTTCGCCGGGCTGGACCCGGAGGCCCGCTTCTACTTCGTGCACTCGTACGCCGTGCACGAGTGGGGCCTTGAGGTCACCAACCCCAAGATCCGCGCCCCCAAGGTCACCTGGGCCACCCATGGCGAGCGGTTCGTCGCCGCCGTGGAGAACGGCGCCCTGTGGGCCACCCAGTTCCACCCCGAGAAGTCCGGCGACGCCGGCGCCCAGCTGCTGACCAACTGGATCGGAACCCTCTGATGTCATCTGTGCCCCCGGGGCCCTCTGTGCCGAAGCTCGAACTCCTGCCCGCCGTCGACGTCCGCGACGGCCAGGCCGTCCGGCTGGTCCATGGCGAGTCCGGTACGGAGACGTCGTACGGCTCCCCGCTCGAAGCGGCCCTCGCGTGGCAGCGCTCGGGCGCCGAGTGGCTGCATCTGGTCGACCTCGACGCGGCGTTCGGCACCGGTGACAACCGCGCGCTGATCGCCGAGGTCACCGACGCCATGGACATCAAGGTCGAACTGTCCGGGGGCATCCGCGACGACGCCTCGCTCGCCGCGGCCCTCGCCACCGGCTGCACCCGCGTCAACCTCGGTACGGCCGCGCTGGAGAGCCCCGAGTGGGTCGCCAAGATCATCGCCGAGCACGGCGACCGGATCGCGGTCGGCCTCGACGTACGCGGTACGACGCTGCGCGGGCGCGGCTGGACCCGTGACGGCGGTGATCTCTACGACACACTGGCCCGGCTCGACTCCGAGGGCTGCGCGCGGTACGTCGTCACCGACATCGCCAAGGACGGCACCCTCCAGGGCCCCAACCTGGAGCTGCTCAAGAACGTCTGCGCCGTCACCGACAAGCCGGTCGTCGCCTCCGGCGGGGTCTCCTCGCTGGACGATCTGCGCGCGATCGCCACGCTCGTGCCCGAGGGCGTCGAGGGCGCGATCGTCGGCAAGGCGCTGTACGCCAAGGCGTTCACCCTGGAAGAGGCGTTGGCGGCGGTGTCCGGATGAGTGACGGCGTACGGGAAGGCGCACGCGCCGGGGAGGTACGGAAGATCTCGTCCGGCGGCCCGTGGGAGGACTCCATCGGCTACTCCCGCGCGGTGGAACTCCCCAACGGCCTTGTCCTGGTGGCCGGGTGCACGGCGATGATCGACGGCAGGATCGCGGCGGGCGGCCCGTACGAACAGGCGAGGGCCGCCTTCGGGGTCGCCGTCAAGGCGCTGGAGGAGCTGGGGCTCGGCGCGGAGCATGTGGTGCGCACACGTATGTACATCACCCACGTACGGGACTCCGACGAGGTGGGCCGCGCCCACAAGGAGCTGTTCGACGCCGTACGTCCGGCCGCGTCGATGATCGTCGTCTCCGGCTTCATCGACCCGAGTCTGGTCGTCGAGATCGAGGTCGAGGCGTACCGGCCCGAGGCACACCGGGGAGGTGCCGGATGACTCTCGCCGTACGGGTCATTCCCTGTCTGGACGTGGACAACGGCCGGGTGGTGAAGGGCGTCAACTTCCAGAACCTGCGGGACGCGGGCGACCCGGTCGAGATGGCCAAGCTGTACGACGCGGAGGGCGCCGACGAGCTGACGTTCCTCGACATCACCGCCTCCTCCGGCGACCGCGAGACGACGTACGACGTGGTGCGCCGCACGGCCGAGCAGGTCTTCATCCCGCTCACGGTCGGCGGCGGCGTACGCACCCCCGAGGATGTCGACAAGCTGCTGCGGGCGGGCGCGGACAAGGTCGGCGTCAACACGGCGGCCATCGCGCGCCCCGATCTCATACGGGAGATCGCCGAGCGCTTCGGGCGCCAGGTGCTGGTGCTGTCGGTCGACGCGCGGCGCACGCCCTCGGGGTCCTTCGAGGTGACGACGCACGGCGGACGCAAGGGCACCGGCATCGACGCCGTCGAATGGGCGCACCGCGCGGCCGAGTTGGGGGCGGGGGAGATCCTGCTCAACTCGATGGACGCGGACGGTACGAAGGACGGCTACGACACGGAGATGATCGCGGCCGTACGCGCGCATGTCACCGTGCCCGTCATCGCGTCCGGGGGCGCGGGCAGGCTCGCGGACTTCGCGCCGGCCATCGAGGCGGGCGCCGACGCCGTACTGGCCGCCTCCGTCTTCCACTTCGGTGATCTGCGGATCTCGGAGGTCAAGGGCGCGCTGCGCGGGGCGGGTCATCCGGTGCGCTGATCCGGGGCGTTGGCCTCGGTGGGGGTCCGGGGCGTTGACCCCGGTGCGGATTCGGTAGTTCGGCCTCCGTTCGTGAAGGCCGGGCAGGTCCGGTGAGAACCGGCGAGAACTGGTGAAGACCGGTGAACTCGCCGGTGCTTATCCGCCGGTTGCGCCGCGACAGTGGAATCGCCAGTCATCATCGCGGTTCCATTCCGGTGCGCCCGGCGGCATCCGACGGTTTGCGGCGGCTTCAGGCGGCTTCCGGTGTGGCTCCGTCACGACCGAGAGGCACCCGCCGTGTATCCGTCCTCCCCACCACGCCCCGCCACCTCCCACTCCCCGCGTTTATGGGCGGGCGCGCTCGCGACCGCCGCGCTGGTCGCGGCGCTGATCCCCGGCGCGTCCGGTGCGCGCGCCGCCGGCCCCGCCGGGGCCGCGGACAATCCGTACGAGCGCGGACCGGCCCCGACCGTGGCGTCCATCGAGGCCGACCTGGGCCCGTACGCCGTCTCGCAGACCCCGGTCTCCCCGGTCTCCGTCAGCGGATTCGGCGGCGGCACGATCTACTACCCGACATCCACGGCGGACGGCACCTTCGGCGCCGTGGCGATCGTGCCCGGCTTCACCGGCACGCAGTCGAGCCTCAGCTGGCTCGGACCGCGGCTCGCCTCCCAGGGGTTCGTCGTCTTCACCATCGACACCATCACCGTCCTCGACCAGCCCGCGAGCCGGGGCCATCAACTCCTCGCCGCACTCGACTATCTGACGGAGCGTTCGGCCGTCAGCGGCCGGATCGACAGCGCGCGGCTCGGCGTCATGGGCCACTCGATGGGCGGGGGCGGCACCCTGGAGGCCGCCAGGAGCCGTACCTCACTGAAGGCGGCCATCCCGCTGACCGCCTGGAACCTGGACAAGACCTGGCCCGAGGTGCGTACCCCCACCCTGGTGGTCGGGGCCGACGGCGACACCGTCGCGCCCGTCGCCACGCACTCCGAGCCGTTCTACACCTCGCTGCCGGGCTCGCTCGACAAGGCGTATCTGGAGCTGAAGGGAGCCACCCACAACGCGCCGAACACCGCGAACACCACGATCGCGAAGTACAGCGTCTCCTGGCTGAAACGGTTCATCGACAGTGACACCCGCTACGAGCAGTTCCTCTGCCCCCTGCCCCAGCCGGGCCCGGCGATCGTGGAGTACCGCGGGAACTGCCCGCACCCCTCCTGATCCTCAGGATTTATTGCGCAGTTTATATTGCGCAACTTTTCTTTCCGATCTAACCTCGGAGGCATGTCGGACACGGAACCTCGCAGAATCACGGACCTCGACACGCTCAAGGCGTTCGGTCATCCGCTGCGCATGAAGCTCTACCGGGCGCTCTACATCGCGCGTACGGCCACCGCTTCGCAGCTCGCCGACCAGGTGGACGAGGCCGTCTCACTGGTCAGCTACCACCTGCGCAAACTCGCCGATCACGGGCTGATCGAGGAGGCCGAGCCGCAGGGGAACGACGGACGGGAGCGATGGTGGCGGCAGGCCTCGCAGGGGCTGAGCTTCCATGACGCGGACTTCCACGACGCGCCGGAGAAGGCCGCTACCCACGCCGCGGTAGGACGGATGTCCTTCGAGCAGCGCTCCGATCTCTACCGCGGCTATCTCGACACTCAGGCAGCCTGGGGCGCCGAGTGGCGTTCGGCCTCCTTCAGCAGTGAGTACCTGGCCCCGCTCACCGCCGCGGAACTGGCCGCGCTCAGCGACGAGTTGCACCGGCTGGTCAAGAAGTACGAAGCCGCCGGCCGGGCCGCCGAGGGCGCGGGGGACACCGAGGGGCGCGAGAACGTCGCGCTGCACCTGTACGGATTCCCGTTCCGCGTCTGAGGCCGGACCGTCAGCCCAGGGCATCGCCCCGCCCCGGCCCCGAGAGGATCGCGCCCCCATGAGCGCCACCGCCGTACCCACGCCCGCCGCCCCGGCCCCGGAGCGACCCGCCCACCGTGACCGCAACGTACTGCGCTGGCTCGCCGCCTACACCGCCTCCATGGTCGGCGACAGCGTCTACTACATGGCCCTGTCCTGGGCCGCGATCCGCACCGGCAGTCCCGGGCAGGCCGGTCTCGTACTCGCCCTCGGTGCCGTTCCGCGCGCCGTGCTGATGCTCGGCGGGGGAGTGCTCGCCGACCGTTTCGGGCCGCGCCGGGTCGTCATCGGCAGTGACGCGGCGCGCTGTGTCTTCATCCTGGGCATCGCGGTGGCGCTGCTGTTCACCACCCCCTCCCTCTGGCTGCTGATCACGGTCGCGCTCGTCTTCGGGGCCGTGGACGCGCTCTTCCTCCCCGCCGTCGGCGCCCTGCCGCCCCGGATCACCGCGCCCGGCCAACTGGCGCGTGTCCAGGGCATGCGGGGGCTCGCGGCCCGAATCGCCAATGTCACCGGCGCGCCGCTCGGCGGGCTCGCGGTGGCGCTCGGCGGCTCGGCCATGGCCTTCGCCGTCGCCGGGGCGCTGTTCGCGCTGTCGCTCCCGCTGCTGCTCGCCGTACGCATGATCCCGGGGCCGGCGAAGTCCCCGGCGGACGGCGCGGAGGCCGGCACCGCCTGGGGCGAACTGCGGGACGGGCTGCGCCACATCCGCCGCCATCGTGTGCTCGCCCCGCTGATGCTGGTGATCGCCGTCGGTGAACTGGGCTTCGTCGGCCCGCTCAACATCGGACTCACCCTGCTCGTCCAGGAGCGCGGCTGGGGCGCCGACGGCATGGGATGGATCGTCGCGGCCTTCGGCGTCGGCGCGGGCGTCAGTTCACTGCTGCTCACCGTGCGCGGACGGATGCAGCGCGCCGGACTCGTACAGTCCGTCGTCCTGTGCGGCGGAGCCGTCGCCGTCGCCGCACTCGCGTACGCGCCCTCGCTCGGCCTGGCCGTCCTCGCGGGCGTCTTCATCGGACTGCTGGCGGGGCTGAGCGGCGCGCTGACCGGAGCCCTGCTCCAGACGGCGGCCGACCCGGCCTATCTGGGCCGGGTCACCTCCGTGGCGACACTCTTCTCGCTCGGCGTCGCACCGCTCTGCTATCCGGTCACCGGTGCGGCGGTCGGTCTGTGGGGCACGGGTCCGGTCTTTGTCGTCAGCGCGGCCGTATGCGGTACGGGGGGCCTGCTCGGCCTCTGCTTCAAGGCCCTCCGCCGTGCCGAACTGCCCGCGCCCTGAGGCACGTAGCCCCCATGTCAGGCCCCTGGGCAAGTAAGTCCGAAGTCCCGTCTGCCCGGGGGCGGACGACGCCACTTCGGACTTACTCGTCTAGTGCCGCGACCGGGCAAACATTGCCGGGAGGGGCACTAGATACCGAGGCTCGCTTCCTGGAGCCGGGCGATCGCGTCCTTGTCGCCGTCCAGCTCCACATGCGCCGCCGCCTGCCGGCCGAACGCGAAGAGCAGCAGCTCCCCCGGCTCGCCGGTGACCGTCACCACCGGTGTGCCGCGGTGGGCCACGGCCGTCTGGCCGTCCGGGCGGCGCAGCACCAGGCCGACCGGGGACTTCCGGCCCATCATCCGGCCGCCCTTCTCCAGCCGCGACCACAGCGTGTTCGCGAAGACGCTGTCCAGCTCCCGGGGCGACCAGTCCGGCTGCGCCCGCCGTACGTCCTCGGCGTGGACATAGAACTCGACGGTGTTCGCGACCTCGTCGATCTGCTTGAGCCCGAACGGGGACATCCGGGGCGGGCCCGTACGGATCAGCTGGATCAGCTCCTCGTACGGCTTGGCGAGATACTCCGCCTGCACCCGTTCGAGCCGGTTCTTGAGCACGGCCAGTACCGTCCCGCCCGCCGCGTCGGGGCGGCGCTCGCGGACCACGACATGGGCCGCGAGATCGCGGGTCAGCCAGCCTTCGCAGAGCGTCGGCGCGTCGGGGCCCGCCGCCTCCAACAGGTCGGCGAGCAGAAGTCGTTCACGCTTCGCATGGGTCGACATACCGTAAGCCTACGGCGGCCCGGCCGCGTCCGCCCAGTGGACGTCCCGGTCGCGCGTCCCGCGGGCGCGGCACAATGGCCGTATGACCAGCACGCCCCCACCCGCGGGCCCGGCCGGCGGGCTCGACCCCGCCATCGCCGACCGGCTCAAGCGCAGCGCCGACGGCCTCGTCCCGGCCATCGCCCAGCAGTACGACACCGGCGAGGTGCTGATGCTCGGGTGGATGGACGACGAGGCCCTGCACCGCACCCTGACCACCGGCCGGTGCACCTACTGGTCGCGCAGCCGGGGGGAGTACTGGGTCAAGGGCGACACCTCGGGCCATGTCCAGCACGTCAAATCCGTCGCCCTGGACTGCGACGCCGACACCGTCCTGGTCCAGGTCGACCAGGTGGGCGCCGCCTGCCACACCGGCGCGCGGACCTGCTTCGACGCCGACGTACTGCCGCTCGGCCACTGACGTCCCGGCCGTACGGGTACGTCGTACCGTACGGAGCGACCGCCGGTGACCGTACGGAGCGGACGTTCCACTGTCCGCGCCCAACGCCTCCCGCCCAACGAGTAGGGTCAGCCGCCATGGACCTTGAGACCTTCCGCAAGCTGGCGGTGGACCGCCGCGTCATCCCCGTCAGCCGGCGCCTCCTCGCGGACGGCGACACCCCGGTCGGCCTGTACCGCAAGCTCGCCGCCGAGCGCCCCGGCACATTCCTGCTGGAATCCGCGGAGAACGGCCGCTCCTGGTCCCGCTACTCCTTCATCGGGGTACGGTCCGCCGCCACCCTCACCGAGCGGGACGGCGTCACCCACTGGCTCGGCACCCCGCCCGTCGGCGTCCCCGTCGACGGGGACCCGCTGGCGGCCCTGCGCGCCACCGTGGAGACCCTGCACACCCCCCGCGACCTCTCCTCCGGCATGCCGCCCTTCACCGGCGGCATGGTCGGCTACCTCGGCTACGACATCGTCCGGCGGCTGGAGCGGATCGGCGAGCACGGCCGCGACGATCTGCGCATCCCCGAGCTGACCATGCTGCTCACCTCGGATCTTGCCGTACTCGACCACTGGGACGGCACCGTCCTGCTGATCGCCAACGCCATCAACCACAACGACCGCGACACCGGTGTGGACGAGGCGTACGCGGACGCCGTCGCCCGGCTCGACGCCATGGCCGCCGATCTCGCCGAGCCGGTACGGTCCGCGCCCACCGCGCTGCCCGCCTCCGAACTGCCCGAGTACACCGCGCTCTGGGGCGGTCCCGACTACCAGGCCGTGGTCGAGGACATCAAGGAGCGCATCAGGGCGGGCGAGGCCTTCCAGGTCGTCCCCTCCCAGCGCTTCGAGACCCCCGTCACCGCGAGCGCGCTGGATGTCTACCGGGTCCTCCGGGCCACCAACCCGTCGCCGTACATGTATCTCTTCCGCTTCGAGGGCTTCGACGTCGTGGGCTCCAGCCCGGAGGCGCTGGTCAAGGTCGAGGACGGCCGGGCGATGGTCCACCCCATCGCCGGCACCCGGCCGCGCGGCGCCACACCGCAGGAGGACCAGGCCCTCGCCGACGAACTGCTCGCCGACCCCAAGGAGCGCGCCGAGCATCTGATGCTCGTGGACCTCGGCCGCAACGACCTCGGCCGGGTCTGCGAGCCCGGCACGGTCGAGGTGGTCGACTTCATGTCCGTCGAGCGCTACTCGCACGTCATGCACATCGTGTCGACGGTGACCGGACGGGTCGCCGAGGGGCGCGGCGCCTTCGACGTACTGACCGCCTGCTTCCCGGCCGGCACGCTCTCCGGGGCCCCCAAGCCGCGCGCCATGCAGATCATCGACGAGCTGGAGCCCACCCGTCGCGGACTGTACGGCGGCTGCGTCGGCTATCTCGACTTCGCCGGGGACTCCGACACCGCCATCGCCATCCGTACCGCCCTGCTGCGCGACGGCACGGCGTATGTGCAGGCGGGAGCGGGTGTCGTCGCCGACTCCGACCCGGTCTCCGAGGACACGGAATGCCGTAACAAAGCCGCGGCGGTGCTCCGCGCCGTCCACACGGCCAACCGGCTGAACGCCGGGTAGGAGGCCGCCCCACCTGTCCGCGGGGCCTCTGACCCCCGGGCGGCCGGGCGGGTGGAGCCGTAGGGGATAGTGGGGTGCGTGAGTGCCGTACCCGTACCCCAGCCCCGTACCGCAGGACCCGCGGCCACCGCCAGGAGCGGCGGTGGCGGCCGTCGCGCTCTGGCCGCGGCGCTGCTGCTCGGTGCCGCAGGCGCCGCCGTCGCGCTGATCGCCTCCGGCCAGATCTGGGCCGAGGGCACGGCGGCCGTCGGCGGCGGTTCCGTGCCGCTCGACGCCGACGGCCGGGATGTCACCGGCGTTCCGGCCGCCCTCGGCATCGTCGGACTCGCGGCGCTCGTCGCCGTCTTCGCCGTACGCGGAGCGGGGCGCGTCCTCGTCGCCGCGCTGCTCGCGCTGAGCGGAGCGGGCGCGGCCGTCGCCGCGTTCCTCGGAGCGTCGGACAGCGCGGCCCTCGACGAGAAGGCCGCGAAGACCACCGGCGACAGCGCCGCCACCGTCGACGCCCTGACCCATACCGCGTGGCCGTACGTGACCGTGGTCGGTGGCGTGCTGATCCTGCTGGCGGGGGCGCTGGCCCTGCTCTACGGGCGGCGCTGGCCGGGGATGTCAGGCCGCTACGAGCGGCCCGCGCCCGCGGGTGCGGGCGGGCCCGGCGGCGGGCCAGGGGGGCGCGGGCGCGCGGGCCGTACGGCGCCCGCGGTGGACCCCGACCGTCCCGAGGACCTGTGGAAGGCGCTGGACCGGGGCGAGGACCCGACGCGGGAGAGCTGACCCACCGAGGGGAGAGAGACGACCCACCGGCGGGCCGCCGGCGGGAGAGAGGTGACTCACATCGGCGGACCCCACGGGCCGGTACGGGTATCGCGTGCGGGACAATGTGGGTTGAGCGTCCGACTCACACAGCGCAACAGCAACGAGGAGCAACTCATGGCGGGCACCAGCCACGGACACACCCCGGCCGCCTGGACCGGCGTCACTATCTCCTTCATCGGCTTCTGCATCGCGGGAGTCTTCATGGTGGCGGCGAATCAGCCCGGATTCTGGGCCGGTATCGGCGTGGTCCTGCTCGGTGGTGTCGTCGGCCTGGCGATGAAGGCCGCGGGCCTGGGCATGCCGAAGGAGTCGGCGGCGATGGCGGAGGCCAGGGCCGCGGCGGTGAGGCAGCAGATCGAGAACCCGGCCGGGACGCAGGTCCGGCCCGAGGCCCAGCCCCAGACCCAGGGTCCGGCGCAGGCGCAGGCGCAGGCGCAGACGCAGGCCGTCTGACGGACCGGGTCGGCGCGCCACGCTCCCTTCTCGCGCCTACCGATTCGCGTTTCGCGTTTCGCGCGAACCGAAACGCACCGAGGGCGCAGTCCGGCGAGACCCGGGCTGCGTCTTTTCGTACGAGCGGGGACAATCACCGGGTGGATGACGCCCTGCCTGTGCCCGCGCCCGACCGGTCGGCCCGCCCGTCGACGGCGCGGCGGCTGCTGCCGCCGCTCGTCACCCTCGCCGGGGTGGCCGCCGCCTTCACGTACGTCGGGCTGGTCGACCCGAACGAAACCGGCCACTACCCGGTCTGCCCGCTGTACGGCCTGACCGGCGTCCTCTGCTTCGGCTGCGGCGGGCTGCGCAGCGCCCACGCCGTCGCGCACGGCGACTGGATCGCCGCCCTCGGCGACAACGCGCTCGCCACCGTCGGCTACCCGGTCTTCGCCGTCCTGTGGGTGGTGTGGGCCGTCCGTGCGGGGAAGGCGCTTCCTGTGGCGATCAACCTGCGGCCTGTCTGGTGGTGGGCCCTCGGCGGGGTGATCCTGGCCTTCAGCGTCGTCAGAAACGTGCCGTTCGGCTCGTGGCTCGCGCCATGATGGTCCAGGCGGTGTCATGCTCGGTCCACCGGATGCGGGTCCTCCGGCCAGTTCCGGATAGCATCGATATGGCTGATCCTGATCCAATGGCCGATCTGATCAGCGACCGAGCTTGATTCGAACCAGTCCCGGAAGGGGGCCGCTCGCGTGAGTGTGCTCGACGAGATCATCGAAGGCGTACGCGCCGACCTCGCAGAGCGGCAGGCGCGCGTGGGCCTTGACGAGCTCAAGGAGCGCGCCGCGAAGGCGCCCCAGGCCAAGGACGGTGTCGCCGCGCTGCGTGGCGAGGGCGTCCATGTGATCTGCGAGGTCAAGCGCTCCAGCCCGTCGAAGGGCGCGCTCGCCGCGATCGCCGACCCCGCGGCCCTGGCCGCCGACTACGAGGCGGGCGGCGCGGCCGTCATCTCCGTACTGACCGAGCAGCGGCGCTTCGGCGGTTCGCTGGCCGACCTGGAGGCCGTACGCGCCAGGGTCGACATCCCGGTCCTGCGCAAGGACTTCATCGTCACCTCGTACCAGCTGTGGGAGGCGCGGGCGTACGGCGCCGACCTGGTGCTGCTGATCGTCTCCGCGCTGGAGCAGCCGGCCCTGGTCTCGCTGATCGAGCGCGCCGAGTCGATCGGGCTCACCCCGCTCGTCGAGGTGCACGACGAGGACGAGGTGGAGCGGGCCGTGGACGCCGGGGCGAAGATCATCGGTGTCAACGCGCGCGATCTGAAGACGCTGAAGGTCGACCGGAGCACGTTCGAGCGGGTCGCGCCCGAGATTCCGGCCGGCATCGTGAAGATCGCCGAGTCGGGGGTGCGCGGGCCGCACGACCTGATCGCGTACGCGAACGCCGGGGCCGACGCGGTGCTTGTCGGTGAGTCGCTGGTGACCGGGCGGGACCCGAAGTCGGCGGTGGCGGATCTGGTGGCGGCGGGTGCGCATCCGGCGCTGCGGCACGGGAGGGACTGAGCTCGCCGTGTCTGTGTCTTTCGTTGCCGTGCGTGTGCCGCACGCGCCGCTGGCGCGGGGGTGCCGTCCGCGTGGGTGCCGGGCGCCGGCGCGGCGGGTGCATGGGCGACGGGTGCGGTACGTGATCGGCGATGAGCCGGGGCAGGTCAACGGGATGCGATGGCGCGGGGCCGCGCGTTAGGCGTGGCCTTTGCGGTGCGGTGTCCGCGGGTTGTGTGTGCGGTGCCGCGCTGTGTGCGGGCGCGTTGTGGGTGCGGTGACTGTGCGTTGTGCGGTGCCGTGCCTGGGGTGCGGTGACTGTGCGTTGTGCGGTGCCGCGCCTGGGGTGCGGTGACTGTGCGTTGTGCGGTGCCGCGCCTGGGGTGCGGTGACTGTGCGTTGTGCGTACGGTGCCGTGCCTCCGTGGCCGGTTCCTGGACTGCGCAGTGTCCATATGCGGCTCCGCCGCGTGGTCACCGCGCTTCGCGCGAGCTGCGACGCTTTACGTCCAGAAACCGGCCACTGCGGCCCGTCCCCTCGCGTCCGTTGCCGGGTGCCGGGGGTGCCTCGCTCTGGCGCATACGGTGAATCCCGTCTGCCGCTCTCCGAGGAGTCGTTCGTCGATGTCCGAGTTTTTTGTTCCTGACCCTGACGGTCATGTGCCCAGCGCCGAAGGGTACTTCGGTGCCTTCGGCGGCAAGTTCATTCCCGAGGCGCTCGTCGCCGCCGTCGACGAGGTCGCCGTCGAGTACGAGAAGGCCAAGGGCGACCCCGCCTTCGCCGCCGAGCTCGATGACCTCCTGGTCCACTACACCGGGCGCCCCAGCGCGCTGACCGATGTCCCGCGGTTCGCCGAGCACGCCGGTGGCGCTCGGGTGTTCCTCAAGCGGGAGGATCTGAACCACACCGGCTCCCACAAGATCAACAATGTGCTGGGGCAGGCATTGCTGACGAAGCGGATGGGCAAGACCCGGGTCATCGCCGAGACCGGGGCCGGGCAGCACGGCGTTGCGACCGCGACCGCCTGTGCGTTGTTCGGGCTCGAATGCACCATCTATATGGGGGAGATCGACACCGAGCGCCAGGCCCTGAACGTGGCCCGGATGCGGATGCTCGGTGCCGAGGTCGTGCCCGTGAAGTCCGGGAGCCGGACGCTGAAGGACGCCATCAACGAGGCGTTCCGCGACTGGGTCGCCAATGTGGACCGTACGCACTATCTGTTCGGGACGGTCGCGGGACCGCACCCCTTCCCCGCGATGGTGCGGGACTTCCACCGGGTCATCGGCGTCGAGGCACGGCGGCAGATCCTGGAGCGGGCCGGGCGGTTGCCCGATGCCGCGGTGGCGTGTGTGGGGGGCGGGTCCAACGCGATCGGGCTCTTCCACGCGTTCATCCCCGACGCGGGCGTGCGGCTGGTGGGCTGTGAGCCGGCCGGGCACGGGATCGGGACGGGCGAGCACGCCGCCACCCTGACCGCGGGCGAGCCCGGCATCCTGCACGGGTCGCGGTCGTACGTCCTCCAGGACGAGGAGGGCCAGATCACCGAGCCGTACTCGATCTCGGCCGGTCTCGACTATCCCGGCATCGGCCCCGAGCACGCGTATCTCAAGGACAGCGGGCGCGGGGAGTACCGGGCGGTGACCGATGACGACGCGATGCGGGCGCTGCTGCTGCTGTCGCGTACGGAGGGCATCATTCCGGCGATCGAGAGCGCGCACGCGCTGGCCGGTGCCCTGGAGGTGGGGCGGGAGCTGGGCGAGGACGGGCTGATCATCGTCAACCTGTCCGGGCGTGGCGACAAGGACATGGACACGGCCGCCCGCTACTTCGGGCTGTACGACGGGGAGGGCACCAAGTGAGCGGGAACATCCAGCTGCTGAGTGACACGCTCGCGGCGGCGAAGGCCGAGAACCGCGCCGCGCTGATCGCCTATCTTCCCGCCGGGTTCCCGTCGGTGGACGGCGGGATCGCGGCTGTGAAGGCCGTCTTCGACGGGGGCGCGGACGTGGTCGAGGTGGGGCTGCCGCACAGCGACCCGGTGCTCGACGGGCCCGTCATCCAGACCGCCGACGACATCGCGCTGCGGGGCGGGGTGAAGATCGCGGATGTGATGCGTACGGTCCGCGAGGCGTACGAGGCGACCGGTAAGCCGGTGCTCGTGATGACGTACTGGAATCCGATCGACCGGTACGGGATCGAGCGGTTCACCGCCGAGCTGGCCGAGGCGGGCGGCGCCGGGTGCATTCTGCCGGATCTGCCCGTGCAGGAGTCCGAGCTGTGGCGTGAGCACGCCGAGAAGCACGGGCTGGCGACCGTGTTCGTGGTGGCTCCGAGCAGCAAGGACGAGCGGCTGGCGAAGATCACGGCGGCGGGCAGTGGCTTCGTGTACGCGGCGTCGCTGATGGGCGTCACCGGTACGCGTGCTTCGGTGGGCCTGGAGGCCAGGAATCTGGTGGGGCGTACGCGCGCCACGACCGCGCTGCCGGTCTGTGTCGGGCTCGGGGTGTCCAACGCCGAGCAGGCGGCCGAGGTCGCCGGATTCGCGGACGGTGTGATCGTCGGGTCCGCGTTCGTGAAGCGGATGCTGGACGCGGCGGACGAGGTGGCGGGGCTGGCCGCGGTGCGCGCGCTCGCGGGTGAGCTGGCCGAGGGCGTTCGCAAGCGCTGACGGGCGACCTCACCCGTACGGGTGGACCTGGGACCGGGGAGGTGCGTAGGCGCCTCCCCGGTTCGTTGCTGTGGGCGTGAGCGAGAAGAACCGTGAGGAAAAGCGGAGCGCGAGAGAGCGGCTCCAGCAGGAACGTGCGGCGGACAGGACGCGGGAGAAGCGCCGGCGGACCCTCGTCGTCTCCGCGGCGGTGGTCGGGGTCCTCGGCCTGGTCGCGGTGGTCGGGCTGGTCGTCGCGAATGTCGGCAAGGACAAGGCCGACAGCGCGGGCGGGCCGGTCAGCGCGCCGTCGGGGCTGACGGGCAAGGACGATCTGGCGATCCCCGTGGGAGCGACGGACGCGCCGTCCACGCTCACGGTGTGGGAGGACTTCCGCTGCCCGGCCTGCGCCCAGTTCGAGAACGGCTTCAGGAGCACGATCCAGGAGCTGGAGAAGGCCGGGGAGCTCAAGGTCGAGTACCACCTCGCCACGATCATCGACGGCAATATGGGCGGTACGGGCTCGCTGCGCGCGGCCAACGCGGCGGCGTGCGCGCAGGACGCCGGCCAGTTCGCCCCGTACCACGATGTGCTCTACCAGAACCAGCCGGCGGAGACGGACGACGCCTTCGCCAAGAACAGCCATCTGCTGGATCTGGCGGGCAAGGTCGACGGGCTGGAGTCCGCGCCCGGCTTCCGGGAGTGCGTCGACGGCGGCAAGCACGACGACTGGGTGAACAAGTCCGCCGAGGCGTTCCGCACGGGTGGTTTCTCCGGGACGCCGACCGTGCTGCTCAACGGTGAGTCGGTCTTCCCGAAGAAGGGCAACGAGAACATCACGCCCGACAGCCTGAAGAAGTGGGTCAGGGAGGCCAACAAGGGCAAGAAGGCGGGCTCGACCACGCCGTCCGCGCCCTCCTCGATCCCGGTCGAATCGACGCCCGCGGGGACCCCGCCGGCCTGAGCTCGTTATGCAGAAGTTGCCGGGCGGGTTGCCGTAGGTCCCGCCCGGCACTGTAGCGTCGGTTCTGCCATGGACCTTGCATACATTCCCAGCCCGTCGACCGGAGTGCTCCATCTCGGACCGCTCCCGCTGCGCGGCTATGCCTTCGCCATTCTCGTCGGGCTGTTCGTCGCCCTCTGGATCGTCAACCGGCGTTGGGTCGCTCGCGGCGGCAAGCCGGGAACGACCACGGACATCGCCGTCTGGGCCGTACCGTTCGGTCTGCTCGGCGGCCGGCTGTACCACGTCATCACCGACTACGAGCTGTACTTCGGTGAGGGGCGCAACTGGGTCGACGCCTTCAAGATCTGGGAAGGCGGCCTCGGCATCTGGGGCGCGGTGGCGCTGGGCGCGGTGGGCGCGTGGATCGGCTGCCGCCGCCGGGGGATCGCGCTTCCGCCGTACGCCGACGCGCTGGCCCCGGGCCTCGCCATCGCCCAGGCCTTCGGACGCTGGGGAAACTGGTTCAACCAGGAGCTGTACGGCAAGCCGACCGATCTGCCGTGGGCGCTGAAGATCAGCGAGGGCCCCAACCGGGAGGCCGGTCTCTACCACCCGACGTTCCTGTACGAGTCCCTGTGGTGCCTCGGCGTCGCTGCCCTGGTCATCTGGGCCGAGCGTCGCTTCAGGCTCGGACACGGACGGGTCTTCGCGCTCTATGTCGCGGCGTACTGCGCGGGCCGCGCCTGGATCGAGTACATGCGGGTCGACGAGGCGCACCACATCCTGGGCCTCCGGCTCAATCTGTGGACCGCGATGATCATCTTCGTCCTCGCCGTGGTCTATCTGGTGATCTCCAGCAAGGTGCGGCCCGGCCGCGAGGAGATCGTGGAACCGGAGAAGGACGCCGCCGTCCCGGCGAAGGACGCCGACGCCTCCGAGAAGGACGCCGACGCCTCCGAGAAAGACGCCGAGGAATCCGCTGGGACTGACTCCGGTGAGGCCGTGGTGACCGCCGAGAAGACGGAGGATCCGGTCTCCGGAGCGGCCAAGGACGGGCACTGAGCCCACCGGCTCACCGGCGGCTCGCCAGCGACAGCGTCCTGCGGGCCGCCGCCACGATCGCCGCGTCCACGAAACGGCCGTCCGGCAGCGCGTGCGCTCCCGCGTCGGCCGCCGCCGCCTCGATGATCTCCTCGGCCTCGACGATCTCCCGGGCGGTGGGCAGATACGCCCGCTCGATCACCGGCAGCTGGCGCGGGTGGATCGCCGCCCTGCCGACGAGCCCCAGCGCCCTGCCGTGGCGGCAGGACGCCGCGAGGCCGTCCAGGTCCTGTACGTCGGGGTAGACCGACTGGGCGGGCGGTGCCAGGCCCGCCGCGCGGGCCGCGACCACGGCCCGGCTGCGTGACCAGTCCAGGCCCGCGTCGTCCCGTACCCCCAGATCGGCGCGGAGATCCGCCTCGCCCAGGGCGATGCCATGGACCGCCGGGTGGGCGGTGGCGATGGCGTGGGCGTGTTCCACGGCGAGGGCCGATTCGAGCAGCGCGTAGAGCGCGACATCGGGCGCGCGCGACGCGACGCGGTGGATGTCCGAGGCGTGGCCGACCTTGGGAACGCGCAGCCCGGAGAGGCCCGGGAGGCCGGCCAGCGACGGCAGGTCCCGTTCGTCGGCGATCCGGACATGGACCGGGATCTCGTGGGGGGACGCGAGGAACTCGGCGGTGGCGGCGCGCGCGTACTCCTTGCGGTCCGGCGCCACCGCGTCCTCCAGGTCGACGATCACCACGTCCGCGCCACAGGACAGCGCCTTCGCCATCACCTCAGGACGGTCCCCGGGCGCATAGAGCCAGGTGAGCGGGGCCGTCACAGCGCGCCGGCCGAGCGGAGGGCAGCGATCTCGGGCCGCGACAGGCCCAGCTCGGCCAGGACGGTGTCGGTGTCCGCACCGTGCGGGCGGCCCGCCCAGCGGATGGCACCGGGGGTCTCGGAGAGCCGGAAGAGGACGTTCTGCATCCTGAGGGGCCCCAGCTCCGGGTCGGGGACCTCGGTGACGGTGTCCAGGGCCCGGTACTGGGGGTCCGCCATGACCTCCCGGATGTCGTAGACGGGCGCGACCGCCGCCTCGGCCTTCTCGAACGCGGCCATGGCCTCCTCACGGGTGTGCCGGGCCATCCAGTCGCCGACGGCGCCGTCCAGCACGTCCGCGTGGTCCGCGCGCCCGCTGCCAGTGGTGAACCACGGCTCGTCGATCAGCTCAGGGCGGCCCACCAGGCGCATCACGCGCTCCGCGATGGACTGCGCGGAGGTCGAGACCGCCAGCCAGGAGCCGTCGGCCGTG
The DNA here is from genome assembly GCF_000718095.1 of Streptomyces scopuliridis RB72. Taxonomy (GTDB): domain Bacteria; phylum Actinomycetota; class Actinomycetes; order Streptomycetales; family Streptomycetaceae; genus Streptomyces; species Streptomyces scopuliridis. Next base: position 77,473 of record NZ_JOEI01000018.1, read on the forward strand.
CGGTACGTATTGCGCGGCGCGTTGTTACGGGAGCGGTTGCCGGTGCGTGGCTGTACGTAGCCGAGCTGGTCGTACCAGAGCGGCTGCGGCCCGAGGACGGTCAGGATCGGCTCGATGATCGCCAGATCCACCACCTGGCCACGGTCCGTGACGGCCCGGCCGCTGAGCGCCGTCATCACCGCGTACGCCGTGGCCAGCGCGGCGATCGAGTCGGCCAGCCCGAAGGGCGGCAGCGTGGGCGGCCCGTCCGGCTCGCCGGTGACGGCGGCGAACCCGCTCATCGCCTCGGCGAGCGTGCCGAACCCCGGGCGGTGGGAGTACGGGCCGAACTGTCCGAAGCCTGTCACCCGGGTCAGGACGAGCCGGGGGTTGGCGGCGGACAGTTCGTCCCAGCCGAGGCCCCATTTCTCCAGGGTGCCCGGCCGGAAGTTCTCGATGATCACATCCGCTCCGGCGGCGAGCCGGAGCAGCAGATCACGGCCGCCCGGGGTGGAGAGATCGAGGGTGATGGGGCGCTTGTTGCGGCCGAGCAGCTTCCACCACAGGCCCACGCCGTCCTTCGAGGGGCCGTGGCCGCGCGACGGGTCGGGGCGGGTGGGGTGCTCGACCTTGATCACCTCGGCGCCGAAGTCACCGAGCATGGTGGCGGCGAGCGGGCCCGCGAAGAGCGTGGCGAGATCGAGGACGCGCAGCCCGGCGAGCGGCGGGGCGGGCTGGTCGGGTGCGGGCCGCTGAGGGGCGGGGCCGCTGGGGGCGGGGTCGTTGCAGGCGGGCGCGGTCATCGGACCTCGATCTCGGTGCGGTACGGCATGGACGTGGACGCCCCGGGGCGCCGCACGCAGAGCGCGGCGGCGGCCGACGCCCAGCGCATCGCCTCGGGCATGGGGCGGCCCTCGCAGAGCGCGACGGTGAGGGCGCCCACATAGGTGTCGCCGGCGCCGGTGGTGTCCACGGCGGAGACCCGGGGCGCGGTCACGGTGACGGGCGCCGCGTCACGGGCCGCGTACAGACTCCCCGCCGCTCCCATGGTGATCACGACCTCGGGGACCTGCCGGAGCAGGGCCTCGGCCGCTCCGCGCGGGGCGGCGATCCCGGTGAGGGTGGCCGCCTCGTGCTCGTTGGGGACCAGCAGATCGACGGCGGCGAGGAGTTCCGGCGGCAGGGGCTGGGCGGGCGCCGGGGTGAGGACGGTACGTACGGAGTGCCGGCGCGCCGCCTCCGCTCCCTCCAGCACGGCGCTCAGCGGAAGTTCGAGCTGGAGGAGCAGGGCGTCGGCGGCGGCGATCACGGTCTCGTCGCCGGGGCCGAGCCCGCTGACCGTACCGTTCGCCCCCGGGATGACGACGATCGCGTTGCGGCCCTGGTCGTCGACGACGATATGGGCGGTGCCCGAGGCACCCTCGTCGGTGCGCAGGAGATCCGTGTCGACCCCGGAGGCTTCGAGGGTGTGCCGCAGCAGTTCTCCGTACTCGTCCGCGCCGACCGCGCCGATCATCGCGACCTCACCGCCCGCGCGGGCGGCGGCGACGGCCTGATTGGCGCCCTTGCCGCCGGGGATCGTGCGGAACTCCCGTCCGGTCACGGTCTCCCCGTGCTTCGGGGCGTGCGCGACATACACGACGAGATCCATATTGGCGCTGCCGAGCACCACGATGCCGCTCATGTGCGACGCGCCTCCTTCTGGGGTTCCTGCCCGGCCGGGCCGTGGGTCACGGCGCGGGTCAGTTCGGCGAGGGTGTCGAAGCCGGTGCCGTCGAACCCGGCGACGGAGGTGGCGAGCCGGTTCTTGAGCGGGGCGGTCCAGTGTTCCGGCAGCCTGGCCGGATGACCGGCCAGCAGTCCGGCGACGGAACCGGCCGTCGCGCCGTTCGAGTCGGTGTCCCAGCCTCCGGACACCGCACGGCAGATGGAGCCGCCGAAGTCGCCGTCCGCGTGGGTCAGCGCGGCGGCCAGCAGCGCGGCGTTGGGCAGGACATGGACCCAGTGATAGTGGCCGTAGGCGGCGTGGAGCGCGTCGGCCACGGTCTCGAAGTCCCGGTGCGCGCGGGCGGATTCGATCCCGAAGGCGACCGCTTCGGCGAGTCGGGAGCGCGGCGGTACGACGGACAGCCCGGCCCGCAGACAGCCGTGCACCTCGTCGGTCCGGGCCGCGGCGGCGATGACGGCCGCGACGAACATCGCTCCGTACACCCCGTTCGCCGTATGAGTGAGCGTCGCCTCCCGGTGCGCCTGTGCGGCGGCGGCCGCCGGGTCGCCGGGGTTCGTCCAGCCGTGGACGTCGGCGCGGATGGCCGCCCCGATCCACTCCCGGAACGGATTGCGGTACCGGGCGGTCTCCGGCGGCTCGATCCCGGCGAGCAGATTGCGGTACGCGACGCGCTCGGCGGTGAACGTACGCCCGGCCGGCAGCTCGTCCAGCCAGAGCCGCGCGACATCGGCGGTGGTGAAAGCGCGGCCGTGGCGCCGGAGCAGAAGCACCGTGAGCAAGGGGTAGTTGAGATCGTCGTCCTCGGGCATCCCGTCGATGTTCTCGGCGAGCGAGGTCGGCGCCGAGCGGCGGTTCCACGGGTACGCGGCGGCGAGCTCGTCCGGCACCCCCTCGGCCGTGAACCAGGTGCGCAGCGGCCAGTTGCCGGTGGCGCGGGCGAGGGCCCGGATTCCGGAGAGGGGCAGCTTCTCGACGGGTTTGCCCAGCAGACAGCCCACGGCCCGGCCGAGCCAGGCGGCGTGCAGCCGGGGGACGGAGAGGGCGGGCGACGGCTCGGCCGGGGTGTCCGGCCAGGAGGGGCACGCGGCCCTGATCGCGGGCAGATCCGTCGGTTCTCTCTCCGTCGGCGGCGTGGGCAGCAGGGCCAGTTCGTTCAGCAACTCACCGGCGAGTGCGCGTAGTTGCGGCGTGGCCGGTACGGGGGAGGCGCCCGCGCGGTCCGGGGCGGGCAGGCCGCCCGCCGCGTGCCAGCGGTCGGCGATCCGGGTCGCGTCCCGGCCGTCCTGCGCGGCCTGGCGCAGTTCATGGCCGATCAGATCCTCGGGCTGCACCCAGGTGAGACGCAGGTCGGTCATCGCGCGCCCGCCGGTTGCCGCGCGTCGGTGATATGAGGAGACGTCACCTGTGAGGGCGTCAGTTCGACGAAGGCCGACTCGTGCGCACGGCGGCGCTCCGTATCGCGGGCGAACACCTCGTACGCCACCTTCGTCAGTGCCCGCGCCGGGGTGTGCAGATCGAGACGGCTCGCCTCGGCCACGTCCCGTGCCCACTCGGCGGGGACGGCGGCCTCGCCGCCCAGTGCCCCGGCGAGCGCGCCGCTCATGGTGGCGATCGAGTCGCAGTCCCGGCCGTAGTTCACCGAGCCGAGGACCGTACGGCGGTAGTCGCCCGCGCCGATCAGCAACATGCCGAGCGCGATGGGGAGTTCCTCGATGGAGTGCAGCCGGGAGGGGCGGCGGGCGCCGAGCGACGGGGCGCGGTAGTGCGGGCCGACCGTGTCGAACGGTGCGACCGCCTCGCGCAGCCCGCGCAGCGCGGACTCCGTGTCGCGATGCCGGGCGGCCACCGCGCACACCGCCTCGATCGCCGCGCGCGTCCCGTCCTTCGCCAGGCCCACGCACGTCGCCACGACCGACGCGGGCGTGGCGTCCGGCAGGCAGGCGGCGGCCACGGCGGCGGCGAACACCCCGGCGGCCTCGCGCCCGTACGAGGACTGATGCGCGCCGGCCACCTCGATCGCCTCGGCGTAGGCGGCGGCCGGATGCGCCGCGTTGACCAGGCCGATGGGTGCCATGTACATCGCCGCACCGCAGTTGACGATGTTTCCGGTGCCCGCCTCGCGCGGATCGACATGTCCGTAGTGCAGCCGGGTGACCAGCCACTTCTCGGCGAGGAAGATCCGCTGGAGCGGCAGCGCCTCGGTCTCCAGCTCGGGGATCCAGCGCGGGGTGGAGATGAGATCGGGGACGAGATGGTCGGCGACCGCGTACGCGTCGAGATGGTCGCGGACCTTCTCGTACACCCGGATCAGCGCGTGTGTCATCAGGGTGTCGTCGGTGATGTGCCCGTCGCCCTTGTGGTACGGGGCGAGCGGGCGGGCGGTGCGCCAGTCCTCGTTCCACGGTCCGACGATGCCGGACACCCGGCCGCCGTGCCGTTCCACGATCTGCTCGGGGGAGTACCCCTCGACCGGACCGCCGAGCGCGTCACCGACGGCCGCGCCGATCAGACAGCCGGTGATCCGGTCAGTGAGGGGTGGTGTCGTCGGGGGTGCGCTCTGTGGTGTGGTGCCGGACTGTGGCGTCGTACCGGACTGTGGCGTCATGTCGGAATTGTCCACCCGGAGTGGTCAGTTCCGTGGCTGCGAGCAGTCCGGCGAGTTCGACGAGATCGGTCCCCGCGAGCCGGGGGAGAGCACACCCCGCCAGGGTCCGGCAGGCGTCCCGCCAGGCGGCCGGTACGGCGTCGCCCCCGCCGAGCGCGCCGGTCAGCGCGCCGGCCAGCGCGGGCGCGGAGTCGGCGACCCTGGAGAGACAGGCGGCGGCGGGCACCGCTCCGGCGACACTGCCCCCGGCGGCGAGGGTCAGGGCGAGGGCGACCGGGACGGTCTCGGCCGCGGCGATGCCGTAGCTGTAGACGTGGTCGACGATCTGATGCTCCAGCAGCGGTACGAGCGCGAAGGCGCCGGCCGGTTCACCGGCGAAGTCGCGGGCCAGCTTGACGGCGTGGCGGGCGTTGCGGCCGATCTCCGTGGACTCGGGCAGCTGGTCGAGGGCGGCCTCGACGGCGGCCTCGGTGTCCCCGCCGCCGAGGGCCGTCGCGACGGCCGCGGCCATGGCGCGGGCGCCGTGCACCCCGTCGCCGTCCTGGGTGTACCGGGCGTCGAACTCGGCGAGTCCGGCGGCGGCGGCCGGATCGCCGGGGTGGACGACGGCGAGCACGGCGGCCCGTACGCACGCGGCGTCGTCGAAGTAGTGCGGGTTGTCATGGCCGGTGGCGGGCGGGCGCAGCCCGGTGGCGAGATTCCCGAGGCCCGCGCGTACGGAGATCCGCGCCCGCAGGGGCGGTACGGCCGACTCCACCTCGGGCGCGCGGGCCGCCGCGGCGGCGATCTCGCCGGCGAGGGAGTTCCACGCGCGATCGATGGCGGCCCGCATCCGGAGGTCGGGGCCCAGATGCCGGAAGAGATCGCCGGCGGCGGTGAGCACGGACCCGGCGGCGAAGGCGGCCCACTCGGCGTCGTCGGAGGGGCCGAGCCTGAGCGGCTCGGGGGGCTGGTTGAGCGCGATGGGCACGGGGAGGGTGGTGGTCGCGTTCTGCTCGGCGAAGGTGTCCAGCTCCCGGGTGAGCCGGCGCGTCCACTCGGGCATCCGCGCGGCCCGGTGGCGGGCGGCGGGCCACCCGGCGGCGTCCCCGGCGGCGAGCCCGAGGAGCAGCCCTTCGATCCGGCGGAGAGGGGCGTCGGGGGAGCCGTCTTCGGCCGCCGCGTACGGGGTGTCGGGGCCGGCGGCAGGCGGCGGCCCGTCCGCGCTTCCCGCTCCGGCCGGCACCTGCCGGAGGCCGCCGGTGCCGCCCGTACCGGGGCCCGGCCGTGTGTCGGCTCCGACCGGCCCGTAGGGAGCCTCGGCCCCGGGTGGCGCCTGCGGTCCTTCGGCGCCGCCCGTGCCGGAGTCCGGAGCGTACGGAGCCGCCGCGGTCTCCGGCGCCGGCCTCGTGTCCGTCGTCGCCGGGCAGCCGGTGCCGGGAGCTTCCGGCACGCGGGACGCGACGGCCCATGCCCGGTCCTCGCGCGCCCGGTCCCGCTCGATCGCTGTCATGACGCCACCCTTTCGTCGTAGTCCGGCATGAGCAGGTCCGCGATGTCCAGTACGTGGTAGCCGCGCATCGAGGGCAGGCAGCTGCCCCCGACCGGGCCGATGGCCGAGGCCCATTCCCCGGGGATCGCCGCCGCCCCCGACATCGCCCCCGCCAGGGCGCCCGCCACCGCCGCGGTGGTGTCGGCGTCCCGGCCCATGTTGACCGCCGTCAGGACCGACATACGGAAGTCCCCGCGCGCCGCCGCGAAGGCGCCGAAGGCCAGGCCCACCGCCTCGGGGGCCAGATCCGTCCAGGGGTAGCCGCCGATGACCACCGAGGAGCGGACGGCGCGCTCCATCGTGAGCGTGTCGGGGTACGTACGCTGCGCGGCGACGACCCCGCGGCGCAGGGTGCGGGCCGTCCAGGAGTCCATCGGGACCACGGAGAGCGCGGCGGCGATCACCGACGCGGGCCCGGCGCCGCCCATCGCGGCGGCGACCCCGGCCGCCACCGCCCGGCCGCCGTAGATCCCCTCGCCGTCGTGGCTGACCCGGCCGTCGACGGCGACCAGCCGCGCGGCCTCCTCGGGGCGGCCCGCGGCGAAGACGCCGAACGGCGCCGCGCGCATCGCGAGCCCGTCGCTCCAGGCGTGCCGGTGCTGGGCCGTGATGGGCGCGGCGAGCCCGCGCCGCAGATTCTCCAGCGTGCCGCGCTCGCTGAAACCGGCCCCGCGGAAGGGGCCCTCGTCATGGTCCGCGAGCCAGTGGTGCCAGGCGTTCTCCACATGGGCGACGGTCAGGGCCGAGCCGTGCCGGGCGAGCAGCAGCCCGGAGAAGATCGCGTACTCGGTGTCGTCCGTGCCCGCCGGGCTGTCGGCCACGAACCCTTCGATACGGCCCCAGCGGCGGCGGATCTCGGAGGGCCGCATGTTCTCCGCCGGGGCGCCGATCGCGTCGCCCACGGCGAGCCCGAGCAGGGCACCGCGCGCCCGGTCTCGGAGTACCGCGACCGCGTCGACGGCGGGGTCGCGAGGTACTGACTCCATGGTGTGGCCCTTTCGCGCGAGCCTGTGACACCGCATCCGTGTCTCCGCATCTCTGCCACACGGAGGGCCGGGGGAGTCCGGGAAACCCCGCTGTCACCCGGGTGACATCTCCGCCGAGGCCCGCCCCAAGGCCGGTAAGTACGGCCTTCCTTGCTGGCGGGAGCCATTTTTCGTGCGTACTTTCGAAGCGTTGAGAGGGGTGGCACCGGTCTCCGGCGGACCGGGATCCGCCCCCGCGAAAAGGGGAGAAGCATGTCCATCATCGAGACCGAGGCAACGCTCCACGAGGCCCACCGCGACAATCACACGCATCGCGATGTCAACGGCGGCTGGCTGCGTCCCGCGGTGTTCGGCGCGATGGACGGACTGGTCTCCAACCTGGCGCTGATGACCGGTGTCGCGGGCGGCGCCCTCTCCCAGCAGACGATCGTGATCACCGGCCTCGCGGGTCTGGCGGCCGGTGCCTTCTCCATGGCCGCCGGCGAGTACACCTCGGTCGCCTCCCAGCGCGAGCTGGTCCAGGCCGAACTGGAGGTGGAGCGCGGGGAGCTGAGGAAGCACCCCGCCGACGAGATGGAGGAGCTGGCCGCGCTCTACGTGTCACGCGGCGTGGAGCCGGAGCTCGCCCGCGAGGTGGCCCGGCAGCTCTCGAAGGACCCCGAGCAGGCGCTGGAGATCCACGCGCGCGAGGAGCTGGGGGTCGACCCGGACGATCTGCCGTCGCCGCTGGTCGCGGCCGTGTCGTCGTTCGGTTCGTTCGCGCTGGGCGCGCTGCTGCCCGTACTGCCGTATCTGCTCGGCGCCACCGCGCTGTGGCCCGCCGTGCTGCTGGCGCTGATAGGGCTCTTCGCCTGCGGTGCGCTGGTGGCGCGGGTGACGGCGCGCAGCTGGTGGTACAGCGGGCTGCGGCAGCTGTTCCTCGGCGGAACGGCCGCGGCGCTCACGTACGGGCTCGGAGCCCTGTTCGGCGCGGCTCTCTAGGGCGGGACTTTTCCCCCGGCCTGGGGCATCCCGAATCCGGGAGCGAGGCTCTAACCTGGACAGGGCCCCCGAGGGCGGGCGGGCGGAAACGCCCGCCCTGTAACGTACGTCCCCGCGCGTTCCGGCCTCCGGGATGCGACACTTTGCCAGCGCCATACCGGCAGCCCGTTACCCGGCGGTTTCGAGTCGGTAATGACCGGGCATGAGCCGTAGGCGCCGCGGGCAACGAAGCCTGCTCCGCCCCAACTGACCGGACGGCGATCTGTCCGTCTGCTCCCCCCTTCACCGCTATGCGCGGTGTCCACATGCTGGAACACGCTATCCGCTTCCCGAGAAGCTGCCCATCATGTAACCTGCACGAAATTTCTTGGAGGGCCAACGTCGTCCCTCGGTACTCGCATATGCCACGACGACGACGGGAGAGCCGATGCGTTCCGACGCCTGGTCGCCCATGGACGGTCGCCCCGCCCCGCAAGGGATGTACGACCCCCGTAACGAGCACGACGCCTGTGGCGTCGGGTTCGTGGCCACCCTCACCGGTGTAGCCAGCCATGCGCTGGTGGAGCAGGCGCTGACCGTACTGCGCAATCTCGAACACCGCGGCGCCACCGGCTCCGAGCCGGACTCCGGCGACGGCGCCGGAATCCTCCTCCAGGTCCCGGACGCCTTCCTCCGCGAGGTCGCCGGATTCGAGCTGCCCGAGGCCGGCTCGTACGCCGTCGGCATCGGCTTCCTGCCCGCCGACGACGCCACGGACGCCGTCTCGCGCATCGAGACGATCGCCGCCGAGGAGGGCCTGACCGTCCTCGGCTGGCGCGAGGTCCCCGTCGCCCCCGAGCTGCTCGGCGCCACCGCCCGCTCGACGATGCCGGCCTTCCGCCAGCTGTTCGTCGCGGACGGGACGAGCGCGGGCATCGCCCTGGACCGCAAGGCGTTCCTGCTGCGCAAGCGCGCCGAGCGCGAGGCCGGGGTCTACTTCCCGTCGCTCTCCGCCCGGACGATCGTCTACAAGGGCATGCTCACCACCGGGCAGCTGGAGCCGTTCTTCCCGGACCTCTCCGACCGCCGCTTCGCGACCGCGATCTCGCTGGTCCACTCGCGGTTCTCCACCAACACCTTCCCGAGCTGGCCGCTCGCCCACCCGTACCGCTTCGTCGCGCACAACGGCGAGATCAACACGGTCAAGGGCAACCGCAACTGGATGCGCGCCCGCGAGTCGCAGCTGGCTTCCCGGACGTTCGGCTCCGCCGACAATGGACGCAGTGGTAACGAGGCGCTGGAGCGGATCTTCCCCGTCTGTACGCCGGACGCCTCCGACTCCGCGTCCTTCGACGAGGTCCTCGAACTGATCCACCTCGGTGGCCGGTCGCTGCCGCACTCCGTGCTGATGATGGTCCCCGAGGCGTGGGAGAACCACGACACCATGGACCCGGCCCGGCGCGCCTTCTACCAGTTCCACGCCACGATGATGGAGCCCTGGGACGGCCCCGCCTGTGTCACCTTCACCGACGGCACCCAGGTCGGCGCGGTCCTCGACCGCAACGGACTGCGTCCGGGCCGTTACTGGGTGACCGACGAAGGGCTCGTCGTCCTCTCCTCCGAGGTCGGCGTCCTCGACATCGACCCCGCCAAGGTCGTCCGCAAGGGCCGCCTCCAGCCCGGCCGGATGTTCCTCGTCGACACCGCCGAGCACCGCATCATCGAGGACGACGAGATCAAGGCGTCCCTCGCCGCCGAGCAGCCCTACCAGGAGTGGCTGGAGACCGGCGAGATCGAGCTGTCGGACCTGCCCGAGCGCGAGCACATCGTCCACACGCACGCCTCCGTCACCCGCCGCCAGCAGACCTTCGGCTACACCGAGGAGGAGCTGCGCGTCCTGCTCGCGCCGATGGCCCGCGCGGGCGCCGAGCCGATCGGCTCCATGGGTACGGACTCGCCGATCGCCGCGCTGTCCGCCCGGCCCCGGCTGCTCTTCGACTACTTCACCCAGCTCTTCGCGCAGGTCACCAACCCGCCGCTGGACGCCATCCGCGAGGAGCTGGTCACCTCACTGCGCTCCTCGCTCGGCCCGCAGGGCAATCTGCTGGAGCCGGCCGCCGCGTCGTGCCGTAGCGTCACCCTGCCCTTCCCGGTGATCGACAACGACGAGCTGGCGAAGCTCGTCCACATAAACGCCGACGGCGACATGCCCGGCATGAAGGCCGCCACGCTCTCCGGTCTCTACCGGGTCGGCGGCGGCGGTGACGCCCTCGCCACCCGCATCGACGAGATCTGCGCCGAGACCGACGCCGCGATCGAGAGCGGCGCCCGGATCATCGTGCTCTCCGACCGGCACTCCGACGCCGAGCACGCCCCGATCCCCTCGCTGCTGCTCACCGCGGCCGTGCACCACCACCTCATCCGCACCAAGCAGCGCACCCAGGTCGGGCTGCTGGTCGAGGCCGGTGACGTCCGCGAGGTGCACCATGTCGCGCTGCTCATCGGCTACGGCGCCGCCGCCGTCAACCCGTACCTCGCCATGGAGTCCGTCGAGGACCTGGTCCGCGCCGGTACGTTCATCGAGGGCCTGGCGCCCGAGCAGGCGATCAGGAACCTGATCCACGCGCTCGGCAAGGGCGTCCTGAAGGTGATGTCCAAGATGGGCATCTCCACCGTCGCCTCCTACCGGGGCGCGCAGGTCTTCGAGGCTGTCGGCCTGGACCAGTCCTTCGTCGACAAGTACTTCAACGGCACCGCCACCAAGATCGGCGGCGCCGGTCTCGATGTCGTCGCCGAGGAGGTCGCCGCCCGGCACGCCAAGGGCTACCCGGCCTCCGGGATCTCCGCGAGCCACCGCAAGCTGGAGATCGGCGGCGAGTACCAGTGGCGCCGCGAGGGCGAGCCGCACCTGTTCGACCCGGAGACCGTCTTCCGGCTCCAGCACGCCACGCGCTCGCGCAGCTACGACATCTTCAAGCAGTACACGAGCCGGGTGAACGAGCAGTCCGAGCGGCTGATGACGCTGCGCGGCCTGTTCAACTTCGCCGCCGGCCGGGCGCCCGTACCGCTGGACGAGGTCGAGCCCGCCTCCGAGATCGTCAAGCGCTTCTCCACCGGCGCCATGTCGTACGGCTCGATCTCCCGCGAGGCGCACGAAACCCTCGCCATCGCCATGAACCAGCTGGGCGGCAAGTCCAACACCGGCGAGGGCGGCGAGGACGCGGACCGGCTCTACGACCCGGCCCGCCGCTCCTCCATCAAGCAGGTCGCCTCCGGCCGCTTCGGTGTCACCAGCGAGTACCTGGTCAACGCCGACGACATCCAGATCAAGATGGCCCAGGGCGCCAAGCCCGGCGAGGGCGGACAGCTGCCCGGCCACAAGGTCTACCCGTGGGTCGCCAAGACCCGGCACTCCACCCCGGGCGTCGGTCTGATCTCCCCGCCGCCGCACCACGACATCTACTCCATCGAGGATCTCGCCCAGCTGATCCACGACCTCAAGAACGCCAACCCGCAGGCCCGCATCCATGTGAAGCTGGTCTCCGAGGTCGGCGTCGGCACCGTCGCCGCGGGTGTCTCCAAGGCGCACGCCGATGTCGTCCTGATCTCCGGACACGACGGCGGTACGGGCGCCTCGCCGCTCACCTCGCTCAAGCACGCGGGCGGCCCCTGGGAGCTGGGCCTCGCCGAGACCCAGCAGACCCTGCTGCTCAACGGTCTGCGCGACCGCATCGTCGTGCAGACCGACGGCCAGCTGAAGACCGGCCGCGATGTCGTCATCGCCGCGCTGCTGGGCGCCGAGGAGTTCGGTTTCGCGACCGCGCCGCTCGTCGTCTCCGGCTGCGTCATGATGCGCGTCTGCCATCTGGACACCTGCCCGGTCGGTATCGCCACCCAGAACCCGGTGCTGCGCGAGCGGTTCTCCGGCAAGGCCGAGTACATCGTCAACTTCTTCCAGTTCATCGCCGAGGAGGTCCGCGAACTCCTCGCGGAGCTGGGCTTCCGTACGCTCGAAGAGGCGGTCGGCCACGCCGAACTGCTCGACACCGAGCGGGCCGTGAACCACTGGAAGGCGCAGGGCCTCGACCTGAAGCCGCTCTTCCATGTGCCCGCGCTGCCCGAGAACGCCGTACGCCACCAGGCCATCGGCCAGGACCACGGCCTGGAGAAGGCGCTCGACAACGAGCTGATCAAGCTCGCCGCCGACGCGCTGAGCGCCGAGAGCGCCGAGGCCGCCCAGCCCGTACGCGCCCAGATCGGCATCCGGAACATCAACCGGACCGTCGGCACCATGCTCGGCAACCAGGTGACCAAGAAGTTCGGTGGCGCGGGCCTGCCCGACGACACCATCGACATCACCTTCACCGGCTCCGCGGGCCAGTCCTTCGGCGCGTTCCTGCCGCGCGGTGTCACGCTGCGTCTGGAGGGCGACGCCAACGACTACGTCGGCAAGGGCCTCTCCGGCGGCCGGGTCGTCGTACGGCCCGACCGCGGCGCCGACCACCTCGCGGAGTACTCCACCATCGCGGGCAACACCATCGCCTACGGCGCGACCGGCGGCGAACTGTTCCTGCGCGGCCGGACCGGCGAGCGCTTCTGCGTCCGCAACTCCGGTGCCACCGTCGTCTCCGAGGGCGTGGGCGACCACGGCTGCGAGTACATGACCGGCGGTCACGCCGTCGTCCTCGGCGAGACGGGCCGTAACTTCGCGGCCGGTATGTCGGGCGGCGTCGCGTACGTCATCGACCTCGACGCCGACAACGTCAACGCCGGCAACCTCGGCGCCGTCGAACAGCTCGACGACGCCGACAAGCAGTGGCTGCACGATGTGGTGCGCCGCCACCAGGAGGAGACGGGCTCCACCGTCGCGGAGAAGCTGCTCGCCGAGTGGGACACCGCGGTGGACCGCTTCAGCAAGATCATCCCGACCACGTACAAGGCAGTGCTCGCCGCCAAGGACGCCGCCGAGCTGGCCGGTCTCTCGGAGACCGAGACCACCGAGAAGATGATGGAGGCGGCGACCAATGGCTGACCCGAAGGGCTTTCTCACCACCGGCCGCGAGGTCGCCAGGACCCGCCCCGCCGAGGAGCGCGTCAAGGACTGGAACGAGGTCTACGTTCCGGGCTCGCTGCTCCCGATCATCAGCAAGCAGGCCGGGCGCTGTATGGACTGCGGCATCCCGTTCTGCCACAACGGCTGTCCGCTGGGGAATCTGATCCCCGAGTGGAACGACTACGCGTACCGCGAGGACTGGACGGCCGCGAGCGAGCGGCTGCACGCCACCAACAACTTCCCGGAGTTCACCGGGCGGCTCTGCCCGGCCCCCTGTGAGTCGGCGTGTGTCCTCGCGATCAACCAGCCCGCCGTCACCATCAAGAACGTCGAAGTCTCGATCATCGACAAGGCGTGGGACAGCGGCGATGTCACCCCGCAGCCGCCGGAGCGGCTCTCCGGCAAGACCGTCGCCGTCATCGGCTCGGGCCCGGCCGGACTGGCCGCCGCCCAGCAGCTGACCCGGGCCGGTCACACCGTCGCGGTGTACGAGCGCGCCGACCGGATCGGCGGGCTGCTGCGGTACGGCATCCCCGAGTTCAAGATGGAGAAGTCGCACATCAACCGGCGTATCGAGCAGATGCGCGCGGAGGGCACCAAGTTCCGTACCGAGATCGAGATCGGCCGGGACATCGACGCGGCGAAGCTGCGCAAGCGGTACGACGCCGTCGTCATCGCCGCGGGCGCCACCGTGTCGCGCGATCTGCCCGTCCCGGGCCGTGAGCTCAACGGCGTCCACTTCGCGATGGAGTACCTGCCGCTCTCCAACAAGGTGCAGGAGGGCGACCTGACGGTCTCCCCGATCTCCGCCGAGGGCAAGCACGTCGTGGTCATCGGCGGCGGTGACACCGGCGCGGACTGCGTCGGTACGGCGCACCGCCAGGGCGCGGCCTCCGTCACCCAGCTGGAGATCATGCCGAAGCCGGGCGAGGAGCGCGCCGCGCACCAGCCGTGGCCGACCTTCCCGATGCTCTACAAGGTCACGTCCGCGCACGAGGAGGGCGGTGAGCGGGTCTACTCCGTCTCCACCACCCACTTCGAGGGCGACGAGGACGGCAACGTCCAGTTCCTGCACCTGATCGAGGTGGAGTTCAAGGGCGGCAAGCTGGAGCAGAAGCCGGGCACGGAGCGGAAGATCCCGGCCCAGCTGGTCACGCTCGCCATGGGCTTCACCGGCACCGACCAGGAGAACGGTCTGGTCGAGCAGTTCGGCCTGGAGCTGGACGAGCGCGGCAACATCGCGCGGGACGCGGACTTCGCGACCAACGTGCCCGGCGTGTATGTCGCCGGTGACGCGGGCCGCGGCCAGTCCCTGATCGTGTGGGCGATCGCCGAGGGCCGCTCGGCGGCGCGCGGTGTGGACCGGATGCTGACCGGCGCGAGCGATCTGCCGGCCCCGATCCGTCCGACGGACCGTGCGCTGACGGTCTGATACGTCACCGGTTTCCCTCACGGTCACCGGACTTCACCTCAACAAGACTCCCGTACAACGGCGTACGGGCGGTGGTGGCCCGGGGAGCGTCTCCCGGGCCTTCCCGCAAGACGCGGCGCCTGCCCCAGTCCCCGACCGGACGATGGCAGGCGCCGTGGTGCGTGACGGCTGGCATAATCGCGAGACTCGCCGCCCGTCGACCACAGAGGACCCAGCATGGTCACCGCCCCCGCCCCGGACACGGCGCCCTCCGGACCTGCCCTCAGTCTCCGGAAGGTGGAGGAGACGGCCCCGGCGCTGGTCAGCCTCTACAAGAGCGCGGCGGTGTCGCTGGCGAAGAACGGGCTGAGCGGGCAGCGCGCGGCTGTGTATCTCGTCCTCGACTACTCGGGCTCGATGCGGGAGTACTACAAGGACGGGAGCGTCCAGGCCCTGGCCGACCGGGTGTTGGGGCTCTCCGCGAATCTCGACGACGACGGCATCGTGCCCGTCATCGTCTTCTCCACGGACATCGACGCGGAGTCGCACATCTCGCTGGCCGGCCATCAGGGCCGGATCGACGCGATCGTCGCCGGGCTCGGTCACATGGGCAGGACCAGTTACCACCTGGCCATGGACGCCGTCATCGACCACTACCTGGACAGCGGCTCGACCGCCCCGGCGCTGGTGGTCTTCCAGACGGACGGCGGCCCGGTCAGCAAGCCGGCCGCCGAGCGGTATCTCTGCAAGGCGGCCGAACTGCCGCTGTTCTGGCAGTTCATCGGCTTCGGCGACCCGGACAGCAGACAGTTCGACTTTCTCCGCAAGCTCGACGAACTCGCCGTCCCGGCGAGACGGCGCGTCGACAACGCCGGGTTCTTCCACGCGGGCGAGGATCCGCGCCGGGTCGAGGACTCCGTACTGTACGACCGGCTGGTCGGCGAGTTCCCGCAATGGCTGGGCCGGGCACGGGAGTTGGGCATCGTCACATGAACCCCCGGATCCTGGGCGCGGCGGGACGGCCGGCCGTGCCGTGGAAGAACGGCGGCGGAGTCACCCGCGAGATCGCCTCCTGGCCCGAGGGCGCGGGGACGGCGGACTTCGACTGGCGGATCAGCCTCGCGGACGTCGCCGCCGACGGCCCGTTCTCCACCTTTCCCGGGGTCGACCGGACCCTGACCATGGTCGAGGGCGCCGGCATGGACCTCACGGTCGGCGGCCGGCGCAGGCTGGTCGACGAGCGCTGCGTCCCGGCGGACTTTCCCGGCGATCTCCCCACGCACTGCCAGCTGCTTGCGGGCCCGGTCGTCAACTTCAATGTCATGTGGCACCGGGAGCGGGTCTCGGCGTCGGTCGCGGTCGTACGCGGCTGCCTCCCCGTCCCCGTACCACCGGGGGCGACGGTGGTGGCCGTCGCGCTGGAGAGCCCGGCGACACTCGGGAGCGCCACGCTGGCCCGGTACGACGCGGCGCTCCTGGCCCCGGAGACGGCCACGGGGGACTCGGCGCCGGGTCCGGCGGGCGCGCCCCTGACGCTCCGGAGCGAGGGACCGGCGGCGCTCGTCACGCTCCGGCGAGCAGTCCGTCGATGAGCACGCGGAGACGCGCGCCGAGGCCTGGTCACCGGCGGGAACACCTCGCCGACACCGGCACGGCGCGACGCCTGTGGACGGCCGGCGTGGCACTGACCGGTACGGACCCGGCTCCCGGTGCCGGCTGAGCCCGGCAGGTCGTTCGCCCTCACCTGTGTCACCCGTGGAGGGCGCCGCCTTCCGGCAGAAGCGTTGCCGTGGGGCCGTGCGCGGTGAGCCGGCCGGCGTCCAGCAGATGCACGGTGTCGGTGTAGGCCGCGACCAGGTGCGGTTCGTGGCTGACCAGCGCGATGGCCATGTGCCGTTCGGTACGCAGGCGTTGGAGGAGTTCCATGACGCCGGTGGCCGTGTCCGGGTCGAGGGCGGAGGTGATCTCGTCGCAGAGCAGGAAGTCGGGTTCCGTGGCCAGGGCGCGGGCGATGGAGACGCGCTGGCGCTGGCCGCCGGAGAGTTCGGCGGGGTAGCGGCGGGCGAAGTCGGCGGGCAGCTCGACCTGTTCGAGGAGTTCGGCGATCCGCTCCGGGACCCGGTCCCTGGCCAGGCCGCCGTGCAGCCGGAGTGGACGGGCCAGGGCGGCGCTGACGGTACGGGAAGGGTTGAGCGCGTCGAGCGGATTCTGCGGGACCAGCTGGATGCGCCGGTGGTGTGCGCGCCCGCGCCCCCGCGCCGTTCCGGCGAGCGGCTGCCCGTCGAGGGTGAGGGTTCCGGAGTCGGCCCGGTGAAGGCCGACCAGGACCCGCAGCAGCGTGGTCTTACCGGAGCCGGAGGGCCCGACGATGCCGGTGGCGGAGCCGGGGGGCGCCGTGAAGTCCACCGCGTCCAGGGCGTGTTGCGCGCCGCCCCGGTGCGGGAAGACCACGCTGACGGAGCGCGCGGCGATCCCCACCGCCTTGTCCGGAATGCCGGTCGGCGACGCGGTCCTGGGGGCCGGTACGCGGGCGCGCGCGGGCGCGGAGAGGCGTACGACCCGGTCGGCGCAGGTGGCGACGAGTTCGGGATCGTGGCAGGCCATGACGATCGCCAAGCCGCGTGTGGTGGCCAGATGGCGCAACAACTGGGCGATTTCGTCGCGCAGTGCCGGGTCGAGCCCGGCGGTGGGCTCGTCGAGCAGCAGGATCTCCGGGGTGCGGGCCAGCGCGCGGGCGAGGGCGACCCGGCGCTGCTGGCCGCCGGAGATGGCGGTGGGCCGTCGGTCGGGGAGCCCGTCGTCGGTGGGCAGCCGGACTTCGCGCAGCAGGCCGAGGACGGCCCGCTCGCTCGGGTCGGTGGCGGTCTCGGCGATGAGCTGACGGACCCTCATGCGCGGGTTGAGCGCGGACCCGGGGTCCTGTCCCACGTACGCGAGCCGGGTACGGCGCAGCTGGCGCAGCGCCTCAGGGGCCAGGGCGGGGATGTCGTGGCCGAGGACGTCCAGCGTGCCGGAGGCGATGGCGGCGCCTGCGGGAAGGTGGCCGAGGAGGGCCCGCAGGAGCGTGGTCTTGCCGGAGCCGGAGACGCCGGTCAGAGCGGTGATCTGTGCCGCGTGGACGGTCAGGCTGGTGGGCGGGAGCAGCACGGGGCCCCCGGGAACGCGTACGGAGAGGCCGGTGACCGTCACCAGGGGCGCGGAGGTGTCCGTACCACCGTCGGCGAGAGGTCCGTCCGGGACGTCCCGGGTGGCGGCCGGGTGTGCGGCGTTGCTCACGAGGTGGTCACCGCCTTACGTGCGGAGCGAGGGGCGAGGGAGGCGGAGGCGAGGTTGACGCTGATGGCGAGGGCGGCGATGGCCAGGCTGGGGGCGACCACGGCCCAGGGGTTGAGGAGGATGCCCGGCGCGTTCTCGCGGATCATCAAGGCCCAGTCCGCCGCCGGTGGCTGCGGGCCGATCTGCAGGAAGCCCGCCATGGAGATGATGTACACGGCTTCGACGAAGCGCAGGCCGAACAGGGCGAGTACGGTCGCGCGCAGATTGGGCAGCAGTTCCCGGGCGGCGATGTACGGGAGTGACTCGCCCCGGGCCGTGGCCGCCTCGACGTACCCGGCGTTCGCCAGGGGCGCGGCGGCGCCGGCGACGATACGTACCGCGTACGGCGTGCCGAGCACGATCGCGGCGCCGATGACGGCCCACCGTCCGCCGCCGGGCCAGGCGAGGGCGATGAGCATGATGCCCAGCACGGGCGGCAGCAGGATGAGGACATCGGCCGTACGCTCCACGGCGCGGCCCAGGGTGGGGTGCAGGACCGCGAAGCACCCCAGCAGCGTGGCCAGCAGGGTGACGACGGCGGCGACCAGGAGGGCGCTGCCGATGAGGGCCGTGCCGCCGTGCAGAAGCCGGCTCATGACGTCCCGTCCGAGCTGGTCGCCACCG
Source organism: Streptomyces scopuliridis RB72 (assembly GCF_000718095.1). Lineage (GTDB taxonomy): Bacteria > Actinomycetota > Actinomycetes > Streptomycetales > Streptomycetaceae > Streptomyces > Streptomyces scopuliridis. The sequence continues at coordinate 95,666 of NZ_JOEI01000018.1, forward strand.
AGCGGCGCGCCGTCGCCGGCCGCCGCGAACGGGGCGGTGACGGGCGTGTCGATGGGGTGGGCGGCGAGGTACGGGCCGATCAGGGCCAGCAGAACCAGGATCAGACCGGGTACGACGCGGCGCAGCGCGCGGTAGCGGGCGCCGCCGGGGCGACGGCCCGCGGTGAGGGACGTGCTCGTGGGCGCGCTCATGGACGGGCTCCCAGGACGCGGGCGCGGATGAGGTCGGCGGCCAGCAGCACGAGGCTGATGGCGGCGCCGCCGCAGATGACGACACCGGCGATGAGCGGGGTGTCGCGACTGGCGACGGCGCTGGCCAGCACACCGCCGATCCCCGGGTAGTTGAAGAGCGCTTCCACGACGACCGTGCCGCCCAGCAGCATGCCGGTGGAGGTGGCGAAGCCGGTGGCGATGGCGGGGACCGCTCCGGGAAGGGCGTGGCGCAGGATGATCCGCCGCGTCGGCAGACCGTCCAGCCGGGCGGCCTCGACATGCGGGGCCGCGGCCTGGTCGGCGAGCGCGCCGCGCACGATGGTCGTGTTCCAGCCGGTCTGGGGGATGACCAGCGCCAGGACCGGCATGATCAGCATGGTCCAGGTGGCCGGGTCGCCGTCGGCGCCGGTCAGGGTGACGGCGGGCAGCCAGCCGGTCCACAGCGACAGGACGAGCAACAGGCCGACGGAGATGACGAATTCGGGGACCGCGAACGCGGAGGTGGCGGCGTGCCCGATGATCCGGTCGGCCGGGCGGCCCGGCCGGGCGGCGGCCCAGCACCCCAGGGCCAGCGCCGCCGCCACGGTGAGGAGGAAGGCGCAGCCCGCGAGCAGCAGGGTGTTGGGGAACGGATCGGCGAGCAGGTCGGTGACCTTCTGCCCGCGGGCGGAGGTGCCGAGATCGCCGGTGGGCAGGGCCGTCATCCACTCCCCGAAGCGCTCCCACACGGGCCGGTCGAGGCCCAGCAGCTGACGCCGCGCCGCCACATCGGCGGCGCTCTCGCCGCGTTCGGAGGTCGCGGTGGCGGCGTCCCCGGGCAGCAGTTCGACGGCGGCGAACACCGCGGCGAGGAGCACCGCGAGCAGCAGCACCCGCCGGGCCACGACCGCGGCGACGCGGCCGAGGAGCGGGAGCGTACGGCGGGGCGCGGTGGCCGCCCGGACGGGGGCGGCCACCGCGCTGTCCTCGGCCGTCCGGCTCAACGCGGCCGCACGTTTCAACGCAGCCACACGTTTTCGAGCTGGACGCGGCCGTAGCCCGCGAGCGTGGGCAGGCCCTGGACCTTGGCGGCGGCGAGGTCGATGCCGTCCGCCATGCCCCACAGGAGGTAGCCGGACCGGTCGAACTCGATCTGCTGGAGTTCGCGCAGCGCCGTGGCGCGGGCCTTCTCGTCGGCGGTGCCGATGACCTTGCGGTAGGAGGCGTCGAAGTCCTTGTCGGCGAAGCCGGCCTCGTTCTGTCCGGCTTCGCTGACCAGGGTCTTGGAGGCGAAGAACACGACGGAGTCGTTGGTGCCCCAGTAGCTGGTGTACAGGTCGCCCTTGAGCCAGGTCTTCTCGTAGAAGGCGCCGGACTCCTGCTTGACGACCCTGATCTTGATACCGGCCTCACGGGCCTGGGCGGCGAACAGCGTGGCGGATTCGGCGAGTCCGGAGATGTCCTCGGTGGTGACCAGATCGTAGGTCCTGGAGAGGTCGAACTCCGCCTCGGTCAGCAGCTGCTTGGCCTTGGCGAGGTCGCGCTCGCGCTGCGGGATGTCCTTGGCGTAGTGCGGGTCGCCGGTGCCCATGATGTCGTTGGCGACGGTGCCGTAGCCGGACAGGACCTGCTTGACCATGGCCTCCCGGTCCACGACCAGGCGCAGCGCCTCCCGTACGCGGGCGTCGGCGAACGGGCCGCTCGCGGTACGCATCACGAGGGGCATCGACATGTCGTTGGGGCGGCGTACGACTTGGATGTCCTTACGGGACTCGGCGGTCCGCGCGGCGACGGCACCGGCGTTGGAGGCGACGTCGATCTGCCCGGCGAGCAGCGCGTTGGCCATCGCCTGCGGTGTCTCGAACATCGTCACCTCGATCGCGTCGAGGAGAACCGTTCCGCCGTACCAGCTGTCGTTGCGCACCAGCCGGGCGTTGCCGCCGCGGTACCAGTCGAGCGTGAACGGGCCGGTGCCCGGAGCCTTCTCCAGAGCGCTGTCCGGGGTGTCCTTCTTCAGGACGAACGTGGTCAGCCGGGTCAGGAGCGGGAGTTCGGCGTTGGCATAGTCGGAGATCAGTACGACCGTGTCGGCGCCCTCGGCCTTGATGTTCTCGGCCTTGATGCCGGGCAGCCGCGCGGCGCCGGAGGGCGTGCCGCGCAGCCGGCGCAGCGACCACACGACGTCCTCGGCGGTGACCGGGCTGCCGTCGTGGAACACGGCGCCCTTGGCGAGCGTGAAGCGCCAGGTCTTCAGGTCCTTCGACGGCTCCCAGGAAGCGGCCAGGCGCGGCAGGGTGTTGGGCTTCGCGCCGGGGACGGTGAGCGTGTCGTACACCAGGGCCAGCACCAGGTAGTCACTCTCGTTGCCCTGCGTGCCATGGGGGTCGCGGGTGATGGCCCCGGCCCGGCCGAGCGCGCCGATGCGGAGCGTGCCGCCCTTCTTGGGCTTGCCGCCCGTGGCCGCGGGTTCGGCGGAGGTGCCGCCCCCCGAACAGGCGGCCAGCAGAGCCGCCGTGCCTATCGCCCCGCCGGCCCAGAGCACTTGGCGCCTGGTGAAGTCCACGTACGTCCTCGATCCACATTCAGAGCAGCTGGTGGGTTTTTAGGGTTGCCTTGCCTAACTTTAATGCTAGCGTTCGGGGCGCTTCCCACCCACCCCCCATTCCGACGGAAACGGATACCTTGTCATGGGCTCGGCAGCCGCACCTGTCCGTCAGCTCGATCCCCACACCGTGGCCGAACTCCGCTCGGCCGCGGAGAAGATACTCGCCGCATTCGGTACGTCGGCGGCCTCCCCCGCACTGCTGGAGCACGTCGCCCGTACGGCAGGCGCGTTCAGCGACACCCTGCGCCATCACTGCCGGCCGGTCGACACCGACGACGGTCTGTTCGTGCTGCGCGGCCTCGACGTCGACGACGAGGCGGTCGGACCCACACCCGAGGGCTGGGCCACCGCCGGAGACAGCGGCGCGGGCGCCCTCTACGACCTCACGCTCCTGCTGCTCGCCACCGTGATGGGCAACCCGATCGCCTGGGAGGGCCAGCAGGACGGCCGGTTCGTCCACAACATCGTCCCCGCCCCCGGCCATGAGACCGCGCAGACCGGCGCCAGCAGCGCGGTGCTCCTCAGCCCGCACACCGAGGACGCCTTCCACCCCGGCCGCGCCCACCTTCTGATGCTCGGGTGCGTGCGCAACCACGACCACATCGCCACCACCGCCGCGGGCATCCGCAAGACCCGCCTCTCGGACCAGGACATCGAGACGCTGGCCCGCCCGGTGCTGCCGATCCTGCCCGACGACGCCTACGCCGAGGCCCAGGGCTACACGGATCAGCTGCCCCCGGCCGTGCCCGCCCTCTTCCCGGCCGAGGACGGGACGACGCTGCGCTTCGACCCCGCCTACACGCCGGTCGACCGGGCCGACGCAACCTACCGGGCCGCCTACCGGCGTCTGGAGGCCGAACTCGCCCGCGTCTCGGTCTCGGTGAGTCTCGCCCCGGGGGAGGTCCTCGTCGTCGACAACGACCTGGTCGTCCACGGCCGCGTTCCCTTCCGGGCCCGCTACGACGGCACCGACCGGTGGCTCAAGCGCGCCTCCGTCCGGGTCCCCGGGCGCCGCACCCGGCCGCCGGCCGAAGCCGATGAGCACGGTTACGGTCAGGCCGCGCTCGAAGCGCACGCGAGCTGAACTCCCGCCCCCGCCCCGGAGGAAGGACACCATGAGCGACACCCCGACCGCGCCCGCCGACGCTCCTGTATCCGTCGACGCCCCGATATCCGCCGACACTCCGGCATCCGGCGGTACCGCGGTATCCGGCGACGACACGAGTCTGCGGATCCTCTCGACCACCGATCTCGCCGGGATCGACATCTCGCCGGCCGATGTGGTCGCCACCGTGGAGGACGCCTACCGCACCCTGCACAGCGGCCTCTCCGACAACCCCCGGAAGCTGACCGTCAAGCCACCGGACGGGCACTCGGTCTCGTACGCGATGCTCGGCCGGGACGGCTCCCGCGATGTCGTCGCGATCAAGACCTCCTACAAGCACGGCCTGGACAAGGGCCGCGACGCACAGCACTACTACACCTCGCTCACCCTCTACGACGATGTCACCGGTCTGCCGGTCGCGATGATGGACTGCTCCCGCATCGGCTCCCTGCGCACCCCCGCCGTCTCCGCGCTGCTGGCCCGCGAATGCGCGGCCCCCGGCGCCCGTAACGCCCTGGTCATCGGCACCGGCACCCAAGGACGCCTCGCCCTGCCGTTCCTGCTCACGACGCTGCCCGAGCTGGACCGGCTGATGCTGTACGGCACGCACCCCGACGGCATCGCCGCCGTCCGCGAGCAGTTGCGCGCCCATTTCCCCGACCGTGACGTGGAGATCGTCACCGATCTGAGCGCCGCCGCGTCGGACGCGGACGTCATCGTCGCGACGGCGGGCGCGCACACTCCGGCCGCCGTCGAGGCGGACTGGCTCAAACCCGGCGCGCTGTCCGTCCTCGTCGGCCACGGCCTCGCCCCGTCGACCCTGCACCGGGCCGACCGGATCATCGCCACCAGCGAGGCGCAGATGAACGTCACCGGCACCGACATGGCCGATGCCCACGGCGAACTGCCCCCGGTCGACGCCGAGTTCCCGCCCGTGATCGCTGGTGACGCCGTCGGCCGCCGCTCGGCGACGGAGCGGATCTTCGCGTACAACAGCGGCCTGGTCGTCACCGACATCGCCCTCGGCCATCGCTTCGCCCAACTCGCCCTGGAACGGGGCCTGGGCACCGAGGTGCCGCTGTGGCGGTGAGCGCCGGCCCCTGGCCCACCCTCCCCGTCGTGCCCGATCCCCGCGCCGAAGCGGTCCTGAGCAGCGGACTGATCGAGGAGCTCTCCTACGCGCTGGGCGGCCCGTTCCACTTCCTGCTCCCCGACACCTTCGACACCAACCTCCGGGCCCTGCGGGAGGCCCTGGCCGAGGCCGGTGTCGACGGGGTCGTGTACTTCGCGAAGAAGGCCAACAAGGCGGCCGTGTGGATCGAACGCTCCGCCGAGGGCGGGGCGGGGGTCGACATCGCCTCCGTCGGCGAACTGCGCGAAACCCTCGGCCACGGCGTCCGCGGGGAGGACATCGTGGTCACCGGCCCGGCCAAGGATCCCGCGCTGCTGCGACTCGCGGTCCGGCACGGCGCGCTGATCGCCGTGGACGCGCTCGACGAACTCGACGCGCTCATCACGACCGTACGGACCGGACGCGTACGCCGGGCCCGGCTGCTCCTGCGCTGTCTGCCGCCGGCCCAGCCGCACAGCCGCTTCGGCATGAACGACACGGAACTGGCCACCGCCCTGGACCGCTGCGTCCGGGCGGGCGACGCCGTACGCATGGAGGGGTTCAGCTTCCATCTGTCCGGCTACGCGATCCAGCCGCGCGCCGACCTCGCCGGGCAACTGGTCGATCTGTGCCTCAAGGCCCGCGCCCTGGGCCTGGACGCCGATCGGGTCAGTATCGGCGGCGGCCTCGCGGTCAGCTACACCGACGCCGAGAGCTGGTGCGCCTTCCTGGACGTACAGAACAGCGGCCACTACCACGCGGACAGAACCTTCGACACCGCCGACTTCTACCCGTACCACTCGCCGCACGCGGGAGCCGGTGCGCTGCGTACGCTGCTGGCCACCCGCCCGGAGGGGTACGGGCAGAGCCTCGCCGGTCTGTTGCGGGACTCCGGCGTCACGCTGCTGATGGAGCCCGGACGCGCCCTGCTCGACCGGGCCGGCGCCACCGTATTCCGGATCCAGGGCGTCAAGGACCGTGCCGGCTACCAGCTCCTGACCGTGGACGGCACCAGCCTGAGCCTGTCCGAGCAGTGGTTCAACAGCGAGTACCTGCCCGACCCGTATCTGCTCCCGATGAATCCGGAGGCTTCCGCGGGGGTGTGGCCCGCCGCCGTCGGCGCGGCGACCTGTCTGGAGTCGGACATGCTCACCTGGCGGAAGATCCCCTTCACCCGGCGCCCCCGCGCCGGTGACCTGCTGGTCTACCCCAACACGGCCGGCTACCAGATGGACTCCAACGAGTCGGCGTTCCACGATCTGGCCCTCCCGCCCAAGGTCGTGATCGACCGCACCGATCGTGACCGGCCACGCTGGCGGCTGGACCGCCACTTCACCTGACGCGGGCACGACGCCCGTACGTACGGACCCAGGGACGACCCCCGCACCGACCCCCGCACCGACCCCCACAGGAGTAATCGATGCCCGGAGCACTTCAGCGCCCCGCCGTGGTCTCCCGCGTATCCGACCTCATCGGCCGCACCCCGCTGCTGGAACTCGCCACCACCGAAACGGGCTCCCGTCTGCTGCTGAAGCTGGAGATGTTCAACCCCACCGGTACGGCGAAGATCCGTATGGCCCGTCAGATGATCACCGACGCCGAGGAGCGCGGTGAACTGCGCCCCGGCGGCCGGATCATCGAGTCCACGTCCGGCAATACGGGCCTCGGACTCGCGGTCGTCGCCGCCGAGCGCGGCTACACCTTCACCGCCGTCGTCGACCACCACGCCGCCGCCGACAAGCTGCGCGGGATGAAGGCCCTGGGCGCCGAACTCGTCTACGTCGTGGACGACGGCACCGAAGAACTGGCCACGGCAGCCCGCGAGGAACTCGCCGAGGAGCTGGCGCGCGGCCAGGACAACACCTTCTTCACCGAGCAGCACAACAACCCCAGCAACGGCGTCGGCTATTTTCCCGTCGCCCACGAACTCCACGAAGCCCTCGACGGGAGGCTCGACGTCCTCATCGGCGCGGTCGGCACCGGCGGCGCCCTGTGCGGCACCGGCCGTGAGCTGCGCACGCTCATACCCGGTCTCGTCACGATCGGTGTCGAACCCAAGGGATCGATCGCGTTCGGCGGGCCGGCCCACGACTACTACCAGTCCGGCACCGGCACCCCGGAAGGCGCCGAGATCGGAGCCCTGGTCGACTTCGACCTGATCGACGAGGGAGTGAAGGTCGGCGACATCGAGGCGTTCGCGACCTGCCGCGCCGTCGCCCGTACCGGCCTGCTCATCGGCGGCTCGGCGGGCGGTGTCGTCCACGAGGCGCTGACCCGGCTGTCCACGCTTCCCCCGGGCACGACTATGGTCGCCCTCGTCAACGACGGCGGGGAGAAGTACCTGGACACCGTCTTCAACGACGACTGGATGCACGCCCGAGGTCTCCTCGATCCCGCAGCGGAACGGGAGATCGATGAACTCCTCACCAAACTCCGCGGGAACCGATAACCCCATGCTGACCACCCTCCTCCGCGACAGCCGCGCCCTCGCGACTCTCGCCGTACCCCTGGTCCTCACCCAGCTCGCCCAGGTCGCCCTGACCACCACGGACACGGTGATGATGGGCATGCTCGGCACGGCGGAACTGGCGGCCGGCGGCCTGGCCATCGTCATCTTCAACCAGCTCCGCACGATGGGCGTCGGCCTCGTCACCTCCGTCGGCAACCAGATAGCCGCGGCGGCGGCCCGCGCGGAGCGGGCGACGGGCACGGCGGGCAAGGCCAAGGGCGAGGGGGAGGGGCAGGGCGAGGGGCACGCCGGGGGAGCGGCGGAGCACGAGGAGGTACGCGGCATCGTCCGCGCGAGCATGGCCGTCGCCACGCTCGCCGGTATCGCCGGCGCGGTCCTCATGATCCTCATCGGCCAGACGCTGACCTGGCTCGGCCAGGACGCGGCTGTTGTCGACCGCGCCCAGACCATGCTGATCGCGCTGGCCCCCGGTCTGCTGCCGTGCCTGTGGTTCCAGGCCATCCGGCAGTTCACCGTCGGCATGCGACGCCCGCAGGCGCTGCTCCGGATCACCCTCGCGTCCATCGCCGTCAACGCCGGCCTGAACTGGGTCCTCATCCATGGCACGTGGGGCCTGCCCCGGCTGGGCCTGACCGGCGTCGGCATCGCCACGTCCAGCGTCTACCTCCTGTCGTTCGTCGCCCTGTACGTCTCGGCGAAGCGCGACAGCGAGCTGGCGCCCCTGCTCACCCTGAACGCGGCCAAGGCCGATCCGGCGACCGTCCGGCGCCTCATCGGCCTGGGCATCCCGATCGCCGCCACGTACGGCTCCGAGGCGGGCTTCTTCTCCGTCACCGCCCTGATGGCCGGCTCTTTCGGACCGGCCGCCCTCGCCGCGCACACCGCCGTCAACCAGCTCGTCTACATCGTCTTCCAGGTCGCCGTCGGCCTCTCCCACGCCGCGTCCATCAACGTCAGCCGCGAACTCGCCCTCGGCCGCCACGACGATGCCCGCCGCATCAAGAACACCGCGCTCGCCTGCGCGGCGGCCGTCATGACCGTGGTCGGCATCGGCTACCTCACCCTGCCGCGCCTGGTCCTCGCCCCGTTCCTCGACTCCGGCTCCGACCAGGCCCTCACGATCGCCACGCACCTGCTGATCGTCACCGCGTTCCTCCAGTTCTTCGACTGCGCGCAGAACATCGGCGTCGGTCTCCTGCGCGGCCTGGACGACACCCGGAGCGGCTTCCGCATCACCCTCATCGGCTACTGGGCCGTGGGCCTCCCCGCCGCATGGCTCCTCGCCTACCCCCTCAGCCTGGACACCCTCGGCATCTGGCTCGGCCTGCTCACCGGCCTCGCGACCACCGCCGTACTGCTTCTGCGCCGCTACTCCGACACCCTCGCGACCCGAGCCACGGCCCACGCACTGGCAGCGCCGTGAGCGGACCAAGATCGGAACTTATTGTTCAACTTCGTTCACGCTTGGTGTACTTACGCGCCTTTTACTCTTCGGTATCTTCACGTGTGCACCACATGAATGGTGCTCATGTGACGAAGAGACAGAGGAATGATGACGGTTCACACACTCGCGCCCCACGGGCGCGGGCGGCCATGGTCCGGGGGGAAACTCCGCTTCATAGCGGGGAGTCTGACCCTGGCGCTGGCCATCACTTTGCTCGACGGCGCACGTCCGGCCATGTCCGCCCCGCCCCGGACGCCCGCCGCGCCGGAGAAGCCCGCGGCCACGCAAGCGGCCGACATCGCGTCAGCACGCGTCACCGCGCGGCTGTCCGGCACACGCGTCGAGGCTCTGTCGGAGCGGACGGAAACCTCCACCACGTGGGCCAACAAGGACGGTTCGCTCACCACGGAGCTGACGGCCGGTCCGATCCGGTTCGAGGACGGGATCACCGGCGCGTGGCGGGACGTGGACCTGGATCTGGTCAGCGGCGCGGACGGCTCCGTGGAGCCGAAGGCACACCCCCGCGGGCTGAAGCTCGCCGGCAGGACCGGCGCTCCCGCGGCCTCGTTGAAGGCGGCGCAGGCTTCCCGGGCCACCGACCTGGTCACGCTCGGCGAGGGGGATCAGCAGATCACCCTCCAGTGGAAGGGCGGCCTCCCCACGCCGGAACTGGCCGGCACGCGCGCGGAGTACGTCAACGCCGTGCCCGGCGCGGACGTGGTGGTGGAGGCGACCCGCACGGGTTTCGAGCAGTTCGTCGAGATCAAGAAGAGGCCCGCCACCGACGGCTTCTCCTACACCCTGCCGCTGAAGGCCAAGGGCCTCAAAGCCAAGCAACAGGCCGATGGCAGTGTGCTGTTCACCGACAAGAAGAACAAGAAGCAGGCGGTGATGCCCGCGCCGGTGATGTGGGACTCCACCGTCGACCAGCGATCCGGTGAGCACACCCGCCGCGTTCCCGTCGCGATGAAGGTCGTGGCCAAGGGGTCCTCGGTCGATCTGGTGATCACGCCGGACGCGACGTTCCTCGCCGACCCGGACACGAAGTACCCCGTGACGGTGGACCCCTCCACCTCCTCCCTCTCCAGCGTCTTCGACACCTATGTCCAGCAGGGCGAGACCGTCGACTGGTCGAACGACGTGGAGCTGGATCTGGGCAACCCGGGTACGAAGAACGCCGACGGCACCCCCCGTACCGCGCAGTCCTTCATCTCCTGGAACACCTCGCCGATCCAGGACGCGCTGGTATCCGACGCGAAGCTCTCGCTGTGGAACTTCCACTCGGGCAACAACGTGGACTGCAAGGCGTACCCGTGGGAGGTGTGGTCGTCCGGCGCGGCCTCCACGTCCAGCCGGTGGACGAACCGGCCGGCCATGACGGCCAAGAAGGCCACCTCCACCGAGACGCGCGGCAATGCCTCGTGCACCACCCAGCCCGATGGGTGGATCAACGCCAACGTCACGACGCTGGTCCAGGACTGGGCGTCCGCCAAGGCCACCCGCGGGCACATGGGACTGCGAGCCACCGACGAGAGCGTGCTGGCGCAGTGGAAGCGGGTCAACTCGGCCAACGCCGCGGCCAACCCGCCCAAGCTGGTCGTCACGTACAACTACCGGCCGCGTACCGGCACCAAGCAGGAGGCCGGCCCCCCGTACTTCTCCTACTCCGGCGCCTACACCGTCAACACCGTCACTCCCACGCTGCGTGACACCTTCGTCGACGCCAACGGTGACAAGGTCAACGGCACCTTCCAGATTTTCGACAACGCCACGAACCTCCAGGTCGGCGATGTCATCGTCTCGCCGTACGTGCCCTCAGGGCAGGTCGCCTCGGTGACGGTGCCCTCGGGTGTGCTGAGCAACGGCAAGACCTACAAGTTCCGTACCTCGCCGTATGACGGCACCCACTACAACGTGGGCTGGTCGGCGTGGAAGACGTTCACCGTCGACACCAGCTCGCCCTCGGCCCCGGCGAAGATCACATCGACGGACTACCCGTCGGACAAGTGGGTCAAGGGCGCCGGCCAGGCAGGTGTCTTCACCGTCACCCCGCCCGCGGCCGACCACAACTGGCTCGAATGGTCCCTGGACGGAGTGACCTGGTCCAAGGTGGCGACCAGCGGCGCGAGTTCGGACAGGACGATTTCCGTCACCCCGCCGAAGAACGGCACCCACACCCTCCAGGTGCGGTCCGTCGACAAGGCGGACAACAAGTCCGAACCTGTCGAGTACACCTTCCACGCCGGACCGGGCGGATTCGTCCAGCCGGCCGACGGCGAGCGCACCGCGCGCCGGATGCCGCTGGTCGCCGAGGCCGAAGCCGGTAAGTACGACAAGGTGTCCTTCTCGTGGCGGCGCTCGGAGGCCGACGCGTGGACGGCGATTCCCGCCGGTCATGTCACGGCGGGGGGTACGCCGCTGACCGCGTGGCCGGTGCCGCTGACGAACGGCAAGAACGCCGCTCTGGTGTGGAACGCCACCGACACGGTCGACCCGGACGGTTCGGTGCAGATCAAGGCCGACTTCACCGGCCCGGCCGGTGCCACCGGCGAGACCCCGCCGCTGGCGGTCGTGGTCGACCGCAACGCCGACGGCGCGGCGGCGGCCGAGGCCGGCCCCGGATCGCTCAACCTCCTCACCGGTGACTACACCCTGTCGGGAACCGATGTGTCCGTGCTGGACATGACGGTCACCCGCAGTGTCTCTTCCCGGTCGGCGAACGCCGGGGCCACGCAGGACGGCCAGGCGCCGATCTTCGGCAAGGAGTGGGTGGCGGGAACAGTCGCCCAGGCGGTCCAGTCGGACTACTCGGAGCTGCGCAAGACCTCGGCGACCTCACTGGACGTCGTCACGGCCGACGGTGAGACGATCTCCTTCACCGCCAACGCGGCCAGGACCGGCTGGGTACCCGAGCCCGGCAGCGAGGACCTGACCCTCAAGGGCTCTCTCACGTCCGGTGACTTCACCCTGTCGAACACCGACGGAAGCGTCACCACCTTCAGCCCCGTGGCGGGTTCGAGCACCGCGTGGCCCGTCTCCCGCTCGCTGATCGACGGGCAGGCCAACTCCACCACCGAGGTCGTCTCCGAAGCCGTCACCGTTGACGGCAAGGTACTGGCCCGGCCCAAGCGGGTCATCGCGGCCACCAGCGCGGTGACGCTCGGCACCTGCGAGGCGACCCCGTCGACCCGGGGCTGCCGGGTCCTGGAGTTCGTGTACGCCGCCTCCACCACCGCGACCGGCTCGTCCCTGGGCGAGTTCAAGGGCCAGGTCTCCGAGATCCGCCTCTGGGCGACGTCCCCCGGTGCCTCGGCGTCCACCGCGACCGCCGTGGCGTCGTACCGCTACGACGACGCCGGGCGGCTGCGCGAGACCTGGGACCCCAGGATCAGCCCCGCGCTGAAGACGTCCTACACCTACGACAGTGCCGGGCGCGTCACCCAGATGAAGCCCCCGGGGCAGCTGCCGTGGAGCTTCACCTACGGCAAGGTGGGCACCGACCCGGTCTCCGGCGAGGGGATGCTTCTCAAGGTTACCCGGCCGACCCTCAAGGCCGGATCCGCCGGCGAAACCGACGGCAACACCGCCCAGACGTCCATCGTCTACGGCGTTCCGCCGACCGGAACGAAGGCACCCCATCCGCTGGGCGCCAGTGACGTCAAGGCGTGGGGGCAGCTTGAGGCCCCCACCGACGCCACCGCCGTCTTCCCCGCCGACGCCGTGCCCTCCTCGCACGACGGCCAGGCCCTGAGCGCGGGCGACTACCGCCGTGCCATGGTGCATTACCTCGACAGCTCCGGCCGCGAGGTCAACACCGCCGACGCCGGCAAGAACATCACCACCACCGAGTACGACCGGTTCGGCAACGCGGTCAGGGAACTGTCGGCGGCCAATCGTGCCCTGGCGCTCGGCGGCACCGACAGCGCGAAGGCGCAGCTCGCCGATCTCGGTATCGCCGCCCTGCCGTCGGCGGAGCGAGCGGAGCTGCTGTCCAACCGCGGCATCTACAACGCCGACGGCTCCCGCGAGGTCGAGACGCTCGGCCCGCTGCACCGCGTCGTACTGGAGTCGGACCTCAAGGAGGGCACCACCACGGTGGCGGCCGCGGGCGAGCAGGCCGTCGCCCGGCACCGCACGGTCAGTGAATACGACAGCGGACGCCCCACCGACGGCACGGCCTCCGTCTCCGACAAGGTCACCAAGAGCACGGTGAGCGCCCAGCCGCGCAACTGGCCGGCGCTCAACGCCGACCCGCGGGTCACCCAGACGGTCTACGACTGGGTCAAGGGCCAGCTCACCAGCACCATCCAGGACCCGGGCGGTCTGGCCATCACGGAGAAGGCCACGTACGACAGCTCCGGGCGCCTGATCAGCCGCAGCCTGCCCGCTTCCGGCGGAACCGACGCGGGCACGCAGATCACCGACTACTACACCGGCGACGGCACCGGCGTCTGCGGCGGAAAGCCCGAATGGGCCGATGAGGAGTGCCGCACACGCCCGGCCGCCACGGTCACGGGAGGCGGATCCAACCCCTCCGAGCTGGTGACCACCACCGCCGAGTACGACCGGTGGGGCGAGACCGCCAAGCTGACCGAAACCGCCAACGGCAGCACCCGCGTCAAGACCACCACCTACGACGCCGCGGGCCGCGCCTCGACGGTCACCACCAGCGGAGGGACCGGCACCGCGGTCCCGGCCGTGACGACGACGTACGACCCGGACAGCGGCAAGGTCGCCACGATCACGTCCACGGACGGTGGCACCGTCAAGAAGAGCTACGACCAGCTCGGCCGCCTGATCTCGTACACCGACGCCGACGGCGGCGTGACCACCAGTCAGTACGACGCCGAGGGGCAGCCGCTCCTGGTGAGCGACAACATCCCCTCCAGCACCGCCTACGCCTACGACACCACGGCCGACGCCCGGGGACTGCCCACCTCCATCACCGACTCGGTGGCCGGAACGTTCACCGTCACCTACGACGCCGACGGCCAGGTCCTGACCCGGAAACTGCCCGGCGGCTTCACCATGCGCCAGAGCACCAACCCGGCAGGCATGCCCACCGAGCGCAGCTACAGCCGCGACAGCGACGGGGAAGTCCTCTTCTCCGAAACCATCGTGCCCACCGTCCACGGGCAGCGCTCCTCCTACACCGGCTCCGCCGGCCAGACGGCGGGAGAGACCTACACCTACGACAAGACCGGAAGGCTCGTCCGGGCCGCGGACGACGCCGTCGACGGCACCTGCGTCACCCGCAGCTACACCTTCGACAAGAACTCCAACCGCAAGACCCTGACCACCGCCGCCGCGGCCCCCGGGCTGGAGTGCACCACCACAGGCGGAACGACCACCACCCACACCTACGACAGCGCCGACCGCCTGGTCGACGCCGGCTACACCTACGACGCCTTCGGCCGCACCACCGCGGCCCCCGGCACCACGCTGGCGTACTACACCAATGACCTGGTCCGTCAGCAGACCACCGGAAACCAGCGCCAGATCTGGACCCTCGACTCCCAGCTGCGCTCCCGCGCCTGGACGGTCGAGACCAATGCCTCGGGCAGCTGGACCACGACCCAGTCCAAACTCAATCACTACAGCTCCGACGCCGACACTCCGCGCTGGACCGTGGAGGACACCGCCACCGGCGCCCTGACCCGCAGCGTCAACGGCTTCGACGGCCAGCTCGCCGCGACCACCGCCAAGAGCGGCGGAACCGTCCTCCAACTGGTCAACCTGCACGGTGACGTGGTGATCCAACTGCCCACCACGGCCGGACAGGCCGCCACGGTCCTCAACACCGACGAATACGGCAACCGCGCCCCGGACCAGGCCGCCACCCGCTACGGCTGGCACGGCGGTATGCACCGCTCCAGTGAGACCCTCACGGACCTCACTCTCATGGGCGTGCGCCTCTACAGCCCGGCCCTGGGACGCTTCCTGTCCGCCGACCCGGTGCCGGGAGGCAGCTGCAACGCGTACGACTACGCCTGCGCCGACCCGGTCAACAACGAGGACGTGACCGGCTGCGCGACCTGCCGGGTCCCCAAGCACGCCTGGACCGGCCGCAGTTACACGACCGTCCTGCGCACCACCGGCTGGAGCTACGGCAGCTGGCAGAACCACAACTACCACTGGTTCTGGGACGTCGTCAGCGGCGACTGGGGCCCGCTGCCCATCACGTCCTGGAAGCGCCAGTACAAGTACCGCAAGCAGTACGTCTTCAAGTGCAAGGTCGTGGCCTGGTACGGCTGGGGCCGCCAGAAGATCCTGGCGACCTTCGAAACCCGCTACCAGTACTCCTACCGCGACCGCACCACGTACCGGGTCGCCTGGTCGGGCTTCAAGTGGACCCGCACCGGCGGCTGGAGCTGGACCCGGACATCCCGGACCTACGTCTCCTCGTACCGGATCGTCTACACACGAGGCTGACCGGACCACTGACCGACCCTGAGTAGTGTGGCGATCCGCAGATCACTTTCTGCGGATCGCCACCGCCACTCTCCCCCCGCAGACCCGCAGACCCGCAGAACCGCACCGGAGACACGTCATGCTGTTCGTCATCGCCCTCATCGGAATCTCCCTACTGGGCTTCACCCTGTGGTACTCGCTGCGCGTCACCAAACTGCGCGACCTGCCCACATGGCGCCGATTCCTCCCCCTCGGCCTCCTCCTGCTCTCCACCGCGGCCAGCCTGCTGCGGGCCGTCGGCATCCCCCAGATCGCGAACGCGGTCGCGTTCCCCCTGCTCCTGGCCGCGATCGCGGTGTCGGTGGCGGAGGTACGGGCGGAGAGCAGGCGGCGCGGTGCGGTCGTCCTCGGCGAGAAGTAGCGCAGGTATCACCCGGCGTTCACGTTGTTCCGGCGCTGAGGGTCTGTGCGACGGATCGGCGGGCCGCGATGCGGGCGATCAGACGCAGCCCGAGCAGGACCGGGACCGGCAGCATCGTGGACAGTCGTGTCAGGCGGGCCCAATTGCTCGCAGGCCCGCAACCAGCGCAGGTCCGCCTGCAACCGCAGAGCGACACCCTCCAGCAGCAAGCCGGCGGTCGAGCCGTCCGGCTCGGCCAGCAGCGCGCGCTGCGCCTGCCGCAGGCGTCTCAGCAACTCGCGGCGGTGCACGGCCACCAGCTCCACCGGATCGGCGAGCCGGGCCGCTTTCGCCGCCGACAGCTTGAGGTGGAGCTCGGCCAGGTCCTGCTTCGGCCAGTTCACCTCGGTCAGCCAGGTGGCCACCCGCTGCCGTCCGGCCGGTGTCAGCGCGTACACCTTCCGGTCCGGCGGCCCTTCCGTTCGTTCGCGGACGACCAGTGCCGCTCGTTCCAGCCGGGCCAACGTCACATAGACCTGGCCCGCGTTCATCGATTCCCCGAGCGGACCGAGTACCCGCCGCAGCCACGCGCGGAGGTGGTAGCCGTGCGATGGCTCCTTCGCGAGCATCGCCAGCACCACGTCTTGCATGCGTCCCCCTAACGACCAGCTCATGGATAGCGGGTTAGCCGTCACAGGAGCCAACCGAGGCCCTGCCCGCTCCTGTTACCGTCCGTAATCCTGCCTGGTGGCGAGAGGTGACTGCGCTCACCGGCTCCGCCGCCCGGCCTGAGCCGGGCGGCGGGGTGGGTCACCGGTTGCCGTCGGGCACCAGGGAACCGTCGGAGGTGTCGGGCAGGTCCTGGCGGTGCTGTTCCTGGAGCGGGACGAGGGTGGTCCCGTTGAGGTCCGCGTGGACCCTCCGGGCGATGTTCTCGATCACCGCGACGCTGGCGGGCATGCCCGTGTTGTCGGCGGTCAGGACGGCGAGGCCGTAGTCATGCCCCTGCCCGGTGAACGCGCCGACGCTGTGCACACGCCATCCGCCGCTGCTGCGCTGCAGCCAGCCGTTCTTGACATGTACCGTCGCTTCGCTCGGCGCGCCCGCGGGGACGCCCCAGCGCTGAGCGGGGATCACCTGGTTCATCAGGCCCAGCGCGTAGGCACGGCGGTCGTCGTCGAGAACGGAGTTCACCGAGGTGAGCAGCTCCATCAGCCTGAGCTGGTCGGCGGCGTTGATCCGCGTCAGCCCCCAGTAGCCGTCCGGGTCGGGGGTCGTGTGCTCCATGCCCGCGAGGCGCAGGAAGTCCGAGATACGGGCGAGACCGAGCCGCTTCCACAGCGTGGTCGTCGCGTCGTTGTCGGACGCCGTGATCATTTTGGTGGTGAGGGTGCGCTCGGACGAGGTCAGGTCCCGGTTCTCGTTCTGGGCCCGGCGCAGGAGCGCGCCCAGAACGATGACCTTGACGACGCTCGCCGAGTCGTACCACTGGTCCGCGTTGAACGCGCACTTGGTGCCTGTGGTGCGGTCGTACAGAGCGACGGAGACCCGTCCCGTGAGGGTGGCGTCCTCCACCACGGCCTGGATGTCCTCGCGGAGCCGGTTCGCGAGGCCGGCTTTGTCGGACGTGCAGGAGACCTCGGACCGGGGCTGCTCCGCATCGGTGGCGGGTAGCGCGCTCGCCGGGCAGGCCGTGGCCAGGAGCGCGGCGGCGGTGCCGACGAGGACGGACACGGTCGCGGTGCGCCGAAGGCGACGGGGAAGGATGGAAAGGGGAGAAGACAAGCGTGTTCCCTAGGGGGTGTGCGGAGGGGGGTGGGCCGAGTGCGCCGACGTATGGTCGTGCAGCACGTCGATTTCCCGCCTCTGGAAGATGTCCCTTTCCGTTTTTGGCGTCACAAGATCTGATGACCGATGCGACAGAGTGGTACCCCGCTCGGGCCGTTCAGTCCCGTTCCGTCTCACCCGTCGGCTCGGAGGCAGGTCGATCGCTGGTGTCCGTGCAGCTGGGGAGATCGCGACGGTGAGAAGCACACCAAGCGGCATCCGGCAGAACTGGCCGGATGCCGCTTGGTGAGCCCTGATCGGGTCTTGCCGATGCCGTCCATGAGGTCATGGACAGCACCGACTGCCGCCGCTGCCCGGACCGGTCGCGGGACGGGTCAGGACGACAGAGAAGCAGCCGGAGTGGTGGCCGGAGGACCTACGAGGACGAGGACGGGGTCTGCTTCATGTGGTCGACGACGGCGCGCGTGATGATGGCGCTGGTGTAGTTGACGGTGCCGGGCTTGATCACGACGCCCTCTTCCTTCATCTGCTTCACCTGAACGTTGCGCTCGCCGAGGAAGGCATGGGTCTTCTTGTCGAAGATCCACTCCTCGCGGGCGCCGCTGGTCTCGTCCAGCCGGGCGACGGCGACGCCGGGCCGGCCCGCCGCGTCGACGGCGTCGTTCACGACGACCACCCCGGGGATCTTCGCGGCGGTCTTGAACAGCGCCGGGTACAGCTCCGCGGGCGGGTAGCTCTCGCTGAGCAGGTCCCCGATCGTGCTGAACGCCTGCTGGTCGGGGGAGTTGCCCTGGCCGGCGGTCTCCTTGTAGATCTTCGCCAGCAGCTGGTCGGGGTCGGTGGTGAGCTTGGTCAGGTAGTCGTACGACGGACCGTTCAGGCCTGCCTTGTAGGGGTTGCCCTGCTCGTCGGGCAGGCTCAGGGTCTCGCCCTCGGGAGTGTCGTTGACCGCGGGGTCGATCAGCCAGCCCTTGGTGCCGTCGGCGGACATCCAGCTCTGCCGGGTGTGCAGGGGGTGGCTGGCGAGGCTGCTCCTGCCGTCCACGGTCTTGACGAAGGTGGTGGCCGTCTTGGACTCGATGTAGATGAACTGGCCAAGCCCGACGCGCGGGTGGGGCGTGCCGGAGGCGGCGGCGAGCGAGATCTGGTCGAGCAGCTGGGGTGCGCCGTCGGCGCTGGCGGTGCCGAGGTCGGTGGTCAGGGCCGGCCCGGTGGCGGGACCGCTTCCGCCACCGCCGTTGTTGAGCACCGAGGCGGTCACGATCACGCCCGCCACCACCGCGGCCATCGCGGGCAGCGCGATCGCCAGGCGCGGCAGCCGCGGCCGCCGGGCCCTCTTGCCCGGGGCGGGGGTCGCCGTACGGTCGTCGCTCTGCCGCATGTCGTGGATCTGGGCCATCAGACGCTCCTTGTGGAACTGGTGACGGCCCGGCGGCAGGTCGCGCGCTGTCCGGGACATGAGCTGGGCGCTCTCGTCCATGTCGGCCGGGTGCTGCCGGGACGGGTTCGCGTTCATCGGTTTCCTTCCTGTACGGGCCGGATCGCGTTGTCGTGATCGCCTCTTATCTGTCGGACGGGGAGGACGGCTTCCCGTTTCCCGCGCACTTTTTTCCGGGCCCCCTCCCGTCCGGGGCGCGACAGCTCGGTCGCCGGCCGGGGCGTGGCGCCCAGCGGGCGGGCGAGTTCGGCCTCGGCCAGCGCGCGCAGCTTCCTGCGGGCCCGGGACAGCCGGGAGGCGACGGTGCCGACGGGGATGCCGAGCGCCTCGGCCGCGGCCTCGTAGTCCAGGCCCTCGCCCAAGCAGAGCGCGATGACCTCCCGCTCGGGCCGGCGCAGCGCGGCAAGGGAGGTGAGAACGGTCGCGAGACGCCGGCGGTCGTCGATCCGGTCGGCCACCTCGTCGGCGTGGTCGGGCACCGACAGCTCGGCCGCGGCGGCGGCGTTGGCGGCGGCCCGGTACCGGCGGTTGGACCGGAACTGATTCCGCGCGGTGTTGGTGGCGATCCCCAGCAGCCAGGGCCGCAGCGAACCCCCCTCGGGATCCACCCTCTCCCGCAGCCTCCACGCCTCCATGAACGTAGCGGCCATGACGTCCTCCGCGGTCGACCAGTCGGCGGTCAGCCGGAACGCATGGTTGTAGATCGCGCGCGCATAGCTGTCGAACAGCTCGGCGTACGCGCTCGAATCCCCGGCTCTGATCCGGGTACGCAGTTGAGTGCTCACTTCAGAGAGCTGTCCGGCACCACACACCGACTTCCCGTGACCTGCGCCACACGCCACTCACTCCTGTCCCGGGGCTCGGGCACCGGCGTGGTTCGACGAGGCGCGGCTCAACCGCCCGCCTCAGACCGGCCCCGGATGGCAGAACAGCGGGCCGGGGCCGGTCTGAGAACCGGTCACTTTCGCCAGAACAGGTGGTGCGTCACCCCGCTCGGGCTGGGCACGACATCCAGACTCCCGCCCACGACCACGCACGAGCACCCCGACCAAACGTCACACCAGCCCCGCTGAAGCAGCTCAACTCAAGTAGGCGGAGGCTCACTGGAGAGCCGGGTGCGGTCAAAGCCGTCTGCCCGGTTGGGGAAGGGGGCCGTCGGAAAAGGACCCGAGCCACGGGCACCTCGTCGGCGGCCTGTTTCACGTGAAGCGGCGGGGGCTGGAAACGGAGCGTCAGCTACCGCGCCAGCCCCGACCCTACCCGTTTGAAGACAGCAAAGCCCCCGGTCAGCGGGGCGTCATCGCTTGGCGATGGGGAGGGCTGCGGAGACCAGGTGGGCCTGCTCGTTGTGCCCGTACTCGTTGGGGTGAGCCGCACCCCACAAGGCATAGTCGGGGTTGGTCTTGGGGGCAGGGACGGGCCAGATCCACCGGTTGGGGGACGCGGGCTGGCAGGGCTCGTGCCCCTTGAAGTGGTCGTAGGTGTTCACGTAGGTGACAGCGAAGTTGGGCTCTTTCGCGGCCAGCCCGGTGACGGTGTCCTCGACGCTTGCGTTGAACGCTTCGAACTTGCCCCGCAGCCACACGAGGTCACCGTGGGAGACCGGCCCGAGCCCGTTCCTCAGGAAGGGGATGGGATCCGTGTAGAAGTTGCACCGCGTCACGTCCTGGGGGATGACTGCGGGATAGCCGACGACCGCTACCTGAGCCTGCGGAGCCCGCTTGTGGATTTCCAGCAGGGCCTTCTGGATTTCTTCCTGTGCCCCCGGGATGTCGAACTGGTAGTTCCTCTCGCGGTTTTCGGAGCGGTCCTTGCACGAGGTGCCCTGGGGGTCGTTGCCCCTGCCGGTGCCGCCGAAGTCGCGGTCGGTCCCGTCATTGATGCAGGTGAGGAAGACGTTGCTGACTCCGCTGTCGTTGCCTCCCATCTGAAACGTCACGTACTTGGTGTCGGCGTCGACCTCGTCGATCATCGCCGGGGTCCGCCCGCCGTCGATGGACTCCCAGAAGCCACCCCTTCCGGACCCCCAGACACCCTTCTTGAGGGTCGCCCCGTTGCAGGAGGTGTCGGTGATGTCCCAGCCCTTGGCTTCGGCCACCTGATGGGGATAGTTCCTCAGCGACCGTCCGCCGCAGGCTTCATCGGTCGGGTCGAGCGGCTCGATGGAGCCGCCGGCGGCGAACGAGTCGCCGATCGCCACGTACTTGGGATCGGCCGGCTTGGACGCCGCGGGCGCCGTATGGGACTGCGGTGCGGCGACCGCGACAGACAGCCCCACGCCGAGCAGGGACGCGGCGGCTGCAGCGATCGCCGAACTGCGCAGCAGGCGGCGTGACGAACGTCGACCGGGCAAGGTGACCTCCTCGTTGGTGTCCCCACCTCAAGGCGGGTGGGGACTCCGACGAATACTCACCAAACTCTCAGGTAAGAGGCAAATCGGTACACCATATGGGTGACGGGATGATCGAACCTCCGCAAAGTCTCGATCGGCAAGCCTCTGACAGTCGTCGGCGATCCGGTCGACGAGGGAGTCCAGCTCCTGGCGGGGCATGCCGGTCAGGGCCGGATCCGACAGCGCAAGCCGCTGACTCGGGCGAAGAAGGAGGTCAACAAGCTGATCGCCAGTGAACGGGCGGTGTGGGAGCACGCGTTCGCGCATCCATTGAAGTTCAGACCCTCAGTAGCTGAGCCGCGTGTTCCTCCCGTGATGGCGACAACGCTGGTGAGACTCCCCGGGCCGGACAAACTCATCGCCGCGTCCGCGACGGTCAGAAATTGGGCTGCCCACTGGGTGTGGCTGGACACCCCGGACGCGCTCGTCCCGTGACCCCCAGCTCCGCACACTGTGTCAGAGCCTCAGCTCAGCGCTCAGCGCTCGGCCAGCAGCTCCGCGTCGTGGGCCAGGACCGCCGCCTGGACACGGTTGGCGCAGCCCGTGGTCGTCAGGATCCGGCTGATGTGGGCCTTGACCGTACCGGCGCTCAGATACAGCTGATCGGCGATCTCCGCGTTCGACAGACCGGTCCCGACCAGCCGCAGGACCTCCCGTTCCGCGGCGGTCAGCTTCTCCGTCCGGCGCAGGGCGGCCTGGGTGTCCTCCGTGGAGCGTACGTGCTGTTCCATCAGCCGCCGGGTGATCCGGGGGGCCAGCACTGGTTCGCCGTTCGCGGCGCGCCGTACCGAGTGGATCAGCTCCGTGGGACCGGTGTCCTTGAGCAGGAAGCCGCTCGCGCCGACCCGCAGGGAGCGCGTCACGCTCTGCTCCTCGCCGAAGGCCGTGAGCATCACCACGTATGTGGCGGGCGAGATACGGGTGATCTCCTCGGCGGCGGCGATCCCGTCCCTGCCCGGCATCTGGATGTCGAGCAGCGCCACGTCGATGGTCCGGTCGCGGCAGGCGGCGACGGCTTCGCGGCCGTCGGCCGCTTCGGCCACCACCTCGATGTCCTCGGCGTTCTCCAGGATCAGCCGGATGCCGGCGCGCATCAGCGTCTCGTCGTCGGCTATGAGGACTCGTATCACCTGTTCATCTTAGGACGGCCGTTGTCAGGAGAATTATCAGGAAAGTCGCGGTGGGCAGTATGACGAGCGCCGCCGCACAGCCCGCTCCCAACACCCGTGGCCAGGTGAGGACTTCCGTCGACAGGGGAGGGCGGGTCCCCGTACGGACCGTCCGGCCCCCGGCGGGTTCGCTCGCCGGCGGCAGGGGGACGGCGGCCGTGGGCATTCCGTTCGGACGCGACGGCAGCAGGGCGACCACCCGAAACCCGCCGTCCGGCAGCGGGCCCGCCGTGAACGAGCCGCCGAGCAGGGCGATCCGCTCCTCCAGGCCGACCAGCCCGCTGCGGTTTCCGGGCTGTGGGCGACGGCCCTCGCGCGGCGCCTCGTTGGTGACGGAGACCTCGATCACGCCGTCCCTGTTCCTGATCTCCACGCGCGTGGGCGCCCCGGACGCGTGCTTCAGTACGTTCGTCAGCCCCTCCCGGACCACGCGGTGCATGGACTGGCGGGTGCGCGGGCTCGGATCAGCCGAGTCGGGGACCGACCAGTCCAGCTCCACGCCGACACCCGCCAGCCGGGACTCCGCCACCAGGGCGCTGACGTCGTCGCGCGTCCCCCGGTCCCGTTCCGGCTCCGACGTCGCCTCCTCGCGGCGCAACAGGCCCAGGATGTCGCGCAGTTCCTCCATCGCCGTACCGGCCGTCGTACGCAGCAGCTCGGCCTGCCCGGCCAGCGGCGGTGCCTGGCGCGCGGCGGCCATTTCCAGCGCCCCGGCGTGCACCGAGATCAGGCTGAGCCGGTGGCCGAGGAGATCGTGCATCTCACCGGCGATACGGGTACGTTCCTCCATCCGCGCCGCCGCCGCCGTCAGTGAACGGGCCTGCTCCAGATAGGTGTTGCGTTCCCGCAGCAGACTGACCAGGGGGCGGCGCCGCCCGAGCAGTGTCCCGGCGAGCGCGGGGAGCAGTACGAGGAGAACGGCAGAGGCGGCGTTCCCCGCCAGATACTCCACCCAGGCGCCGGGCACGATCAGGCTTCCGGTGATCGTCAGTACGACGCATACCGCGCAGGCGATCCCCGCCGCGCGCCAGGCCCGGCGCGGCGGAGCGATGCGGCGGGTGGCGGACAGCACGATCAGCGGTACCACCGCCATTACCCAGACGTTGGGGCCCACCAGCAACGGTCCCGTCCCCAGCACCGCCTGTACCGGACGGTATCGCCGCAGCGGCATCAGGCACGCCGCGTACAGCGCCTCCAGTACGGCCAGTACCGGCCGTTCGGGCCGTATCAGCAACAGGGGGACGAGTCCGAGGGCCGCCGTCAGTACGACGGCCAGCGTCTCGGCGACGACGGTGCGGCGCGGGGCCCGGCGCACGGCGGGCCATGCTCCCGCCGCCTCGCGCCGTACCGACCGTACGGCGTGCGCCGTCCCGGACCTCGCGCGCGACCAGGCCCGCCGCGCGCGCTCGGGCGGCAGCCGCCTCACGTCCATCCCAGCCCTCGCCCCTCGTCCAGTCCCCTGTCCGGCGGATGGCCCCTGTCCGGCGGACGCTCCCTGACCGGCGGCTCTCCGGGTGGCAACGGTAGCGTCGGCCGGACCGCCGGGCGCCTCGCGGGGTCGGCCGCCCCTCACGCGCTCAGTCGCGGAGCCAGGTCCGCCTTCAGCGCGGTCGGGTCCACGCCGTGCGCGCGCAGCCGCCGGGAGACCGAGCCCTCCTCGTCGTCCGCCACATCATCGAGGAGCGCGGCCAGGAGGTGCACCGTTCCGGCCGAGGAGGCGTGGTGCTCCGCCGCGATGAGCCGCGCCGAGGCAAGGGTCCGCTCGGCGGCGGCGGAGAGCGGCACCTCATCGGGTACGGGGGACGGGTCGGCGGCGAGGGCGGACAGGGCCAGCGCGTCCAGCCGTACTCCATGCGTACGCAGCAGACCGGCGGCCCCGTTGACGGCCGTGACCTCGGCCGGCAGCGACCGTCCCGCGAGGGACAGCGCCCGGTCCAGGGCCAGGACGGCCAGCAG
The DNA here is from genome assembly GCF_000718095.1 of Streptomyces scopuliridis RB72. Lineage (GTDB taxonomy): Bacteria > Actinomycetota > Actinomycetes > Streptomycetales > Streptomycetaceae > Streptomyces > Streptomyces scopuliridis. Next base: position 120,146 of record NZ_JOEI01000018.1, read on the forward strand.
CAGATGGACCGGCTCCACCGCGCTCCGTCCGCACCGTACGGCCTGGCGACCCGACTCGACGATCACCGCGAACAGCATGGACGTGCCGTCGCCGGGGTGCTGGGTCGTCCACGCCATCACCTTGCGCGCCAGCCAGTTGCTCCGGTCCTGTAGCAGCCCGGCCCGGCGCAGGACGGTGACGGCGTGGGAGAGCGGGCGGTCGGTCGCGGGCGCGGCCGGTGTGTCCCGCGAGTCGCGTGCGTCCAGCGCGTCCAGTGCGGCGTACGCGGCGGCCCGGTCGAGCCGCCGCAGCGCGTACGCTTCCCGCGCCCTGCTGTCGGGGAGGTCCAGCAGGGCGCGGGCCACATGCCGGGCGTACACACCGGGGGACGCCTCCAGGCGGGCGAGCCCGAGGGCGAGGAACAGGCAGGCGCGCAGGGCGCTGGACGGCTCGGGCCATTCCTGGTCGCCCTGCGCGACCGACTCCGTCGTCTCTGCCGTCTTCGCCGTTTCCGCTGTCTCCGCTGTCTCCGCCGTCTTGGATGCCTTCGTCGTCTTCCGGGCGCGCATTGCGGTCTGCCACTGCGCGACGCGCCACGCGGCGGCAACCTCGTGCTCATCGGCGGGTTCGCCCGACGTCTCGTCGTCGTGGTCGTCGCTCGCCCAACCGCGCCCCGCCCGGCCGCGGATCAGTCCGCTAAGCGCACTGGCGTGCCGCATGCCGGGGGCGATCGCCTCGCCGGCCGCCGAGTCGCCCATGACCAGGGTGGCGAGCAGGTCCTCCGTGCCCACGGTCCGAGACTCGCACTTGAATGCGCTCTGAAGCGTCTCCACGAGAAGTTCGATGACATCGGTCTCGAACTCCGTTGTCACGGAGGTGAGTTGTGGGTGGTTCTCCATCGGGCGATTCCCCTCGGGGTGCGGGTGCGGTGTGTTGGCTGATCCGCGAACGACGCTAGGCGTCCGCCCCGTACCGGCGCATCGGCCGACCGGCCACGCTCACGGTCCGACCGGCCACAGCCGCCGTCCGATCGGCAGACTTCCCCAAACTTCCCTGAACTGCTCAACGGAATGGTAGTTTAGGGAAGGATAAGGAAGTCGAAGGAGCTGGAGTCATTGCCGCAGCAGTACTACTCGGTGGACCAGGTGGCGGAGCTGCTGGATCTCCATGTGCGGACGGTGCGCGGTTACGTACGGGACGGCCGGCTGAAGGCGACCCGCATCGGTAAGCAGTACCGGATCGCGCGCGAGGATCTGGAGGCGTTCACCGGCCGCCCGGCGCCCTCGTCCTCCCCCTCCGCCGGCCCGGAACGGCGCCAGGCCGAGGCATCCGTCATCGTGCGGATCGACGCGATCGGCCCCGAGGCGACCATGCGTCTGACGAACACGGTCATGGCCGCCATCGCGCACGGCCAGGACGGCGGCGAACGCTTGCGCGTGGAGACCGTCTACGACGAGGAGCGGGCCGTGCTGAAGGTGATCATCCTGGGCGGCCTGGACAGCACCGCCGAGCTGCTGAAGATCGTCAACGCCCTGATCGAGCAACCGGAATGAACAGGAACCCGGACATGGCCGAACCCGCCGAAACGTCCCAGCCCCTCCAGACCCTCCAGCACATCCACGGCATACCCGTTCTCCTCTGTGCTCCCGACGGTGATCCGCTGCGCGGCGAGCGCGAGGCGCTCGATCTCATCGGCGACGCGTTCCACCTCGGCGCCGTCTGGGTCGTCATCCCGGCCGGCCGGTTCGAGGACGCCTTCTTCCAGCTGCGTACCCGCGTCGCCGGCGACATCGTCCAGAAGTTCGTCAACTACCGGCTGCGCGTCGCCGTCGTCGGTGACATCGCGCGGCACACGGATGGCAGCGCCTCGCTACGGGACTTCGTCCGCGAGAGCAACCGCGGCACACAGCTCTGGTTCCTCCCCGACATCGAGTCCCTGAGCGCCCGCCTCGGCCCCCAGCCGCACGAGTCGTAAAAAGGCGACAGAAGATGTCCGGTATCCCGTGTTGGCTGGACGCATGACATTCACCTGGGCCGATTTCGTCTCGGCGGAGCCGCGCTTCGCCGAGACCGTTCAGCGGCGATTCGAGAAGCACACCCACCATGTCCTCGCCACTCTCCGCAAGGACGGCTCCCCGCGCGTGACAGGACTCGAAGTCACCTTCAGATTCGGGGAGTTGTGGCTCGGCATGATGCCGAATTCCCGTAAGGCGCTCGATCTGATGCGCGACCCGCGCTTCGCTCTGCACGCGAATCCGGGTGAGGGCGGCGAGATGGCGGACGGCGACGTCAAAGTCGCCGGACGGGCGGTCGAGGTCACGGACGAAGAGACGCTTGTGCGATTTGCGGCGACGGTCGAGCCTCCGCTGCCGTTTCACCTCTTCGGGGTGGACCTCGGCGAGGTGGTGTGGACCGGACTCGACGGTGACGACCTGGTCGTACGGATCTGGCGGCCGGACGGGCCGCTGCGCACCGTACGGCGCGGGTCCGACGACAGTCCGCCCCGCGAGGACCACGGGTGATCGTTGCGCCGGTGCCGGGGCGTGCTAGGCTGACTGCGTTGCAGTTTTGGTACCCATGAACTTTATGTGCGCCTGACGGGAATGTTCCTCAGGCGCATTATTGTTTTTGCCGGCTTCTCCGGATGGGGCTCAATGCGGCGACGAGGAATCCGTAAAGTGCGGATTTCCGGCTCTGCACCTGTTTTAGGAGAATGACATGGCTACAGGCACCGTGAAGTGGTTCAACTCGGAAAAGGGCTTCGGCTTCATTGAGCAGGACGGCGGCGGCGCCGACGTCTTCGCCCACTACTCGAACATCGCCACCCAGGGCTTCCGTGAGCTCCAGGAGGGCCAGAAGGTCTCGTTCGACGTCACGCAGGGCCAGAAGGGCCCGCAGGCGGAGAACATCGTCCCGGCCTAATTTCCGGACGTGTACCTCGCAGCCGGGGCCCGCACCGTGCAGGTGCGGGTCCCGGCTCGCGCTGTTCTCAGGCCCAGGAAGGCTTTTTCCGAATGACTCGATCCGAACGCCCGGCTCGCGCTGCCCGCCCCGCCGGCAAGCGCCCGGTGAACTCCCGCGCGAAGGCGCCCGCGAAGGGCTCGGCGAGGCCGGCCGCCCGCCGCCCCGCCGCGCGCCCGCAGGAGTTCACGCTGCCGGAGACCCTTACCCCCGCGCTGCCCGCCGTCGAGGCGTTCGACGAGCTGGACATGCCCGCAGGACTGCTCAAGACGCTCACCGCCCAGGGTGTGACCACCCCGTTCCCCATCCAGGGCGCGACTCTCCCCAACTCCCTCGCGGGCCGCGACATCCTGGGCCGTGGACGTACCGGCTCCGGCAAGACGCTCGCCTTCGGGCTGGCGCTGCTCGCCCGTACGGCCGGCCGGCGCGCCGAGCCGCGCGCCCCGCTCGCGCTGGTGCTCGTACCCACGCGTGAGCTGGCGCAGCAGGTGACCGACGCGCTCACCCCGTACGCCACCGCCGTCAATCTGAAGCTGACGACGGTCGTCGGCGGGCTCTCGATCAGCAAGCAGGCGGGTTCGCTGCGGCGCGGCGCCGAAGTGCTCGTCGCGACCCCCGGGCGGCTGAAGGACCTCATCGAGCGCGGCGACTGCCGGCTCGACCAGGTGTCGATCACCGTGCTCGACGAGGCCGACCAGATGGCCGACATGGGCTTCATGCCGCAGGTCACCGCGCTGCTCAAGCAGGTCGAGCCGGACGGGCAGCGGATGCTGTTCTCGGCGACGCTGGACAAGAACATCGACCGGCTCGTACGGCAGTACCTGACGGACCCGGTCGTGCACTCCGTCGACCCGTCGCAGGGCGCGGTCACGACGATGGAGCACCATGTGCTCTACGTCCTGGACGAGACGGACAAGAAGGAAGTCACCACGCGGATCGCGGCGCGCGACGGCCGGGTGCTGCTCTTCCTGGACACCAAGCGGTCGGTGGACCGGCTGGTCAAGCGGCTGCTGGCGAGCGGCGTACGGGCCTCGGGGCTGCACGGCGGCCGTTCGCAGCCGCAGCGCAACCGGACGCTGGAACAGTTCAAGACCGGTCTGGTCACCTGCCTCGTCGCGACGAATGTCGCGGCCCGCGGCATCCATGTCGACGATCTCGACCTGGTCGTGAACGTGGACCCGCCGGTCGATCACAAGGACTATCTGCACCGCGGCGGACGCACCGCCAGGGCGGGGGAGTCCGGCAGTGTCGTGACGCTCGTACTGCCCGAGCAGCGGCGCGAGATGACGCGGCTGATGTCGGACGCGGGGATCGCGCCCCGGTCCGCGCGGATCAAGTCCACGGACGAGGAGCTGGCGGCGCTCACCGGCGCGCGGGTGCCCTCCGGGGTGGCCGTCACCATAGAGGTGCCGCAGCAGCCCGTCCAGGCGAAGCCGAAGACGCGCGCGTCGCGTCCGGCGAGGAAGAACACCGGCGGGGGCTCGGGCGGAGGCTCGGGCGCCGGGGGTGGCGCGGCCCGTCTCGGCGGTGCGTCGCGCGGCAGCCGCGGCCGTCGAGGCCGTCCGGACCGGGGCGCCGAGGGCGGACGCCGCACCGCCGCCTGAAGCGGACGTACGTAGTTTTACGCACGACGTCCCACGCACGAAGAACGGAAGCCCGGTGCCGCGCTCGGCGCGCCGCCGGGCTTCCGTACGTCCAGGCCAGGGGGCCACGAATGGGGTGTACGGGGCGCTACGTTGGCGGGCCGGTTGGTTAACTTCCTGGAAATTCCGCACAGTTGTTATTGACGTGTACGCGTCTACGCGCGTCATCATGGGGGCATGCGAATTCCCCCACGGATCGCCACCCTCGGTGGCATCGCCGCTCTGGCCTCCACCCTCCTCGTCGGCGGAGTCACCGCCACCGCTACCGCCGCCCCCACCGCGGTCGGCAGCATCTGCTACTCCAGGCTGCCCGTCCAGGCCCATGACACCCTCGACCTCATCGACGCGGGCGGGCCGTTCCCGTACCCGCAGGACGGTGGCGTCTTCCAGAACCGGGAAGGCATCCTGCCGAGCCAGTCGACCGGCTACTACCACGAGTACACCGTCAAGACGCCCGGCTCCTCGACCCGCGGCGCGCGCCGCATCGTCACGGGCAACAAGACCAATGAGGACTACTACACCGCCGACCACTACGCGTCGTTCTCGCTCGTCAACTACAGCTGCTGACCGGTCGTCGACCGGAACCGGAAGGTAACCTCCGTCCCATGACGGTGACGTATGTGATCGACGGGGCGGAGGTCACCGGCCTCGAAAGCTTCTGGCAGGTGATCGGCGCGGCCGTGAACGGGCCCGGCGGATACTTCGGGAGCAATCTCGACGCGCTCGCCGACTGTCTGCGCGGCGGGTACGGAACGCCGGACGACGGCGACTTCGTCATCGAATGGCGCCGGCACGAACTCTCGCGCCGCGCACTCGGCCAGGAAGAGACCGTGCGTACGCTCCAGCGGCGGCTGGAGCGTGCGCACCCTGACAACAGGGCCGCCATCCAAGGGCGGTTGGACGCCGTCCGGGCCGGCGGTGGTCCGACCGTCTTCGACGAACTGGTGCGACTGATCGAGGAAGAGGCGCCCGGGGTGCTCCGGCTCCTCTGAAAACGCTTAAAACGCCAGGCCGAACGGCCCGTCAGCGGCGGCGCGGGAGTGTCCGCTCCAGGCGCCGTCGCTCCGGGCCGTGCGGTACGTACCGCACGGCCTCCAGCGCCGTCCTGCGCGCGTATCCCTCCGGGTCTTCGTCCCCGAGGATCCGGGCCAGCGCGTCGACCGCGCGCGGATCGCGGCGGGCCGCCAGCCCCTTGGCCGCCTCGGCTGCCGTATGCGCGTCCGGGTCGTTCAGCCGGGCCGCCAGCGCCTCGCGCAGCTCGCGTGTGTCCGCGTCCAGGCCCGCCAGCGCCACGACCGCGCGGGCCCTGACCGACGCGTCCGCGTCCCTGCTCAGCAGCGTCAGCGCCCAGAGCGCGTCGCCGTCATCACCCGGTACGAGCCCGGTCAGCGCGAGGGCCGCCCGGCGGCGTACCCCGGAGTCCGGGTGGCCGGTGTGGCGCAGGATCTCCGGGAGCGCGTCCGGGTCGCCGTACTGGCCGAGCGCCACCACGACCGCGCGGACCAGCTCCGGTTCCACGGCGTGCCGGGACAGTTCGCGCAGCAGGGGCACCGCGCGCGCGGCGAACGGACTCTCCCCGTCCGCCGCGCCCAGCCGCGCCAGCACATCGGCGGCGAAGGCCCGCCGCAGCGGCTCGTCGCTCGCGCACCACGCGGCGGCGGCCTGAAACGTCTCCTCGTCGCCGCGCCGCCACAGCGCGGACACCGCCTCCGTCCAGTCGTCCCTGCCGGGGTCCCCGCAGTGCAGGGCCCGCCCCGCCAGCTCCTCGTAGGGCGTCGGAATGCCCAACTCCGTTTCGAGTATCGTCGCGACGGCGGCGTGCCCGGTCTGCTGCTCGCGGCCGGCCACCGGCTCGCCGTCCCGCAGCAGTTCGACGACGACGGTCTCCGAGCCGTCCTCCTCGATCCGGCGCACCACCGTCTCGTAGCCGTCGCCGTAGGCGCTCAGCAGCCCGGCCCGCAGCTCCTGTTCCACATCGCGGGTCAGCCAGCGCCGCGCCTCGGCGAGCGCCGTGTCGCGCGTCCGCGCGTACACCCCGTCCGGCGCGCCCGCGCCGTAGCGCAGCAGGACCCGCACGGCGGGCGCGGACCCGCGGCGGGCGGCCAGCAGCAGCGGCGGCTCGCCGCCGGGGCCCGGCAGATCGGGGTCGGCGCCGTACTCCAGCAGCGCTTCGACGGTGTCCGCGAAGCCCTGTACGACCGCCCAGGCGACCGCCGTGAAGCCGAACTCCTCGCGGCCGTCGGGCGGCGCGCCGGCGGCGAGCAGCGCACGGACGACCTCGGTGTGCCCGCCGCAGGCCGCCCCGCACAGCGGCAGATCTCCGCCGTCCCGGCCGCTGGCCCGGCGGGGGTCGGCGCCCGCCGTGAGCAGCAGCCGTACGAGACCCGGCTCGTCGCTGACCGCCGCGCGGTAGAGGATCGTTTCGCCGTCCCCGTCGGCCGACTCGGCGGATACGCCGGCGCGCAGCAGCCGTACCACCGTGTCGTCGGCGCCGCCGCCGACCGCCGCGAACAGCTCGTCGACGCCCGCGCCCGCTGTCGGCTCATTCGTCATGCTTCGACCCTACGTTCGCCCGGGTTCCGCCGTCGCCCGGGATACGGGAGGCGAGGCCCGCCCGCTCAGGTGTCGCAGTCCAGCACGCTCCCGCACAGTCCGCACCGCGCCCGCACCCGGCCGCGGACCGGCACCCGGATGCGCTGGAGGCAGGTGGGGCAGGGGAACGAGACGCGCAGCCCGTCCGCCAGCCGCTCGAAGGCGTACGGCGCGTACGGCGCGGCGGGGACGGGCGTGGCGCCCGCGTGGTCCAGCGCGTAACGGCGGTCCTTGGCGTAGCGGTGCCGGCCCGACCAGCCGGCGGTCGTCAGCGGCGGCTGCTGCTCGTCACGCAGCGACTGCGCCCGTCCTTTCGTATACGACGTGTACCCCTGCGGGCTGGTGAACCAGATCCGGGGGTCCTCGTCGAACACGAGCGCGCGCTTCGCCAGGACGTAGCCGAACTCCTCGGGGGTGAGATAGCCGAGTTTCTGGCTGGAATCGCGGTCCTCGCGGTAGGCGTCCAGAAGCAGCCAGCCCGCGCCCAGATAGGTCGTGGCGGTGTCGGTGAGGATCTCGTTGTCGCGGGTGCCGGGGAAGGAGAGGCCGAGACGGTGCAGCAGGACATGGGTGATCTCGTGGGCGAGCGCCGCGCCGATGTCCCTGCGATGGGTACGGAAGCGGTTGTTCAGCTCGATGAAGTACTCCGGCCCGGCGGTCAGCTCGACATTCGCCGCGTGCTCCATGTCGCGGAAGCTCACGATCACGCGCGCGTCCGGCAGCCGCAGCTGCTGGACCAGGACGTGGGCCACGCGCTGGGTGCCCAGATAGAGATCGTCCACGTCGGAGAAGGCGACATCGGCGGGGGCCACGCTGGTGGGGTACGCGCGGATTCCGTCGGCCGAGAGCCGCCGGTAGAGCGCTGTGATGGCCGCGCGCGCCGTGTCGAGATGCGGGTAGCCGTGCTGGACCTCGCCGCCGTTCGTCACGTCCGTACCCCCTGCGTCCCGCGGCTCCGCGTCCGGTATTCCCCCGCGCGGGACGGCCCGGGCCCGCTCGCCTCAACTGTACGGGGGCACCCCGGGCGCCGGAGGGGCACGCCCGGCGGGCGCGTCCGTTCAGCGGACGGCGCGTCTGATCGGTGGACGGCCTGTCTGACCGGCGGACGGCACGTCCGATCAGAGGACAGTGGCCGACAGCTGGCCCTGTCGGGTGGCCGAAAGCAGGTTCTTGTGGCGTGGCTGATCCCCTCCGCATAATCCGGATCACGCTTTCTTGTCGGGCTCATGCCAGCGCTACGCAACGCGCGTTGACCGGAGCCCGGCCCGTGTGCGAATCCCTCATGCCCCCCCACGAAAGGCAGACCGTTGAGCATTCTGGGTGTCCTCAAGAGAACCGCCGCAGCCGGCGCCGTCGTACTCGCCGCCATCAGCCTCCAGCCGTCCTCCGCCTCCGCCGCGCCCGCGCCGGTCGCGCCCAAGACCCAGGCCGCGGCGCCGCTCGCACCGCCCGTCGTCGGCGGCACCCGTGCCGCCCAGGGCGAATTCCCCTTCATGGTCCGGCTCTCCATGGGCTGTGGTGGCGCGCTGTACTCGCCGACCATCGTGCTGACCGCCGCGCACTGTGTGAGCGGATCCGGTAACAACACCAGCATCACCGCCACCGCCGGTGTCGTCGACCTCCAGAGCACCAGCGCCATCAAGGTCAAGTCCACCAAGGTGCTCCAGGCCCCCGGCTACAACGGCGCGGGCAAGGACTGGGCGCTGATCAAGCTCGCCGCGCCCATCAACCTGCCGACCCTGAAGATCGCCACCACCACGCAGTACAACACCGGCAACTTCACCGTCGCCGGCTGGGGTGCGGCCACCGAGGGCGGCGCCCAGCAGCGCTACCTCCTCAAGGCCACCGTCCCGTTCGTCTCCGACGCCAGCTGCAACGCGTCGTACGGCGGCGAGATCATAGCGAGCGAGGAGATCTGCGCCGGGTACGCCCAGGGCGGCACGGACACCTGCCAGGGTGACTCGGGCGGTCCGATGTTCCGCAAGGACGACGCCGGAGCCTTCATCCGGGCAGGTGCTGGACGGTTGGTCCAACACCTGCCCCGCCTGTGTTCAGTACGTGGCGAGCTGTACGTACGGCTGGCCCGCGCCCTCCAGCTCCAGCACCCACACCTCGTTCCCGCCCTCGCGCAGCACCGGACCGGGCACGTACAGCGACTCCTGCGGGCCCCGCGACCAGTAGCGGCCCAGGCAGTGGCCGTTCACCCAGACGAAGCCCCGGCCCCGGGAGGGGAGCGTGAGCCGGGCGTCGCCCGCGCCCGCGACCTCGAAGGCGGCGCGGTAGAGCCCCCGTCCCCCCTCGCCGTCCGGCTCGCGGAACGGGACCCCCGCCACCGCCCGCGCGTCGTCGAAGGCGTCGAGGCGCAGGCCCCGCGCCCGTACGCCGTGCAGATACTGGCGCTCGTGCAGCACCCCGCCCGTGAGGCCCTTGGACTCGCCCAGCCGCGGCCCGTAGTTGACCCGGCCCAGCGACTCCACCCAGATCTCGACGGACGCGGGCCCCGCCACCGGCTTGGCCAGGGCCGCGGTCTCGCCGTCGAGCACCTCCGCCCGTACCCCGTCCACGTACACCACGGCCAGATCGCGCAGCCCGGCCAGCATGAGCGTCCGGGGCGTCCGGGGGCCCGGGACCTCCAGCCGGTAGCGCACCAGCCCGCGGTCCACGTCCAGTTCCTCGAAGGTGGGCGGCAGCGCCGTCTGCGACTCCGGTCCGCCGAGCGTCTCCATGACCTCGGCCAGCGGCGCCCACGCGGTGAACTCCGCGCGTACGGGACCGGCGAGGGCGGGCCGAGGCCGCGGCGGTTCGGGCGGCGGGCCGCTCCGGTAGGCCGCCAGCACCTCGCGGAACCGCCAGAACTTCTCCGTCGGCCGGCCCGCCTCGTCGACCGGCGCGTCGTAGTCGTACGAGGTGACGTCCGGTTCGAGCGCGCCGTCGTTCAGCTCACCGGCCCGGTTGGCGCCCGCCCAGCCCCCGGCGTTCGTACCGCCGTGCGCCATATACACATTGACCGAGGCGCCGGACTCCAGGATCTCGCGCAGCGCGCCGGCCGCCTCCGCCGGATCCCGTACGGCATGCGCACCGCCCCAGTGGTCGAACCAGCCGCACCAGAACTCCATGCACATCAGCGGCCCGTCCGGGCGGTGCCCGCGCAGCGTCCTGAAGGCGTCGCGGGCGCCCGAGCCGAAGTTGACCGTCGCCAGCAGCCCGGGGACCGAACCGCCGGTGAGCATATGGTCCTCGGGGCCGTCCGAGGTGAACAGCGGTACGGAGATCCCGCACGCCCGGGTCAGCTCGGTCAGCCGGGCCAGATAGACCCGGTCGGAGCCGTAACTCCCGTACTCGTTCTCGACCTGCACCATGATCACCGGACCGCCCCGGCCGATCTCGCGCTCGGCGACCTGGGGGAGCAGCTCGCGGTACCACCGCTCCACGGGCGCCAGGAATCCGGCGTCCCTGGTCCGTACCCGCGCGCCCAGCGGGCCGGTCAGCCAGTGCGGCAGCCCGCCGTTCTCCCACTCGGCGCAGATGTACGGGCCCGGCCGTACGATCGCCCACAGCCCCGCCTCGCGCACGGCGTCCAGGAACCGGCCGAGCGCGGCCACGTCGTGGTAGCGGCCGGGCTCCGGCTCGTGCAGATTCCACGGGACGTACGTCTCGGCACAGTTGAGGCCCATGGCGCGCAGCATCCCGAGCCGGTGGCCCCACAGCTCCTCATGGACCCGGAAGTAGTGCAGCGCGCCGGAGAGCAGCCGCACCGGCCGTCCGTTCAGCAGAAAGTCCTCGTCCCCCACCATGAACTCAGCCACCGGCTCAGTCACCGTCCCCGCTCTCCCGTCCCGCGTTCGTTCTCGTGTCTTCTTCGTCCGGTTCCGGACCGTGGTCCACCCTCTCCCTCTGGCGGTGGCACGGTCCATGGACAAAGATCACCTCTGTTTGGACGCGGCGGACGCGACCGGACGACCGGGCCAACGGACGATGAACAGGCGAGGTGGGAGCGGATGTATCACACCTGGATGCGGTACTTCACTCCCAGCCCGGTCCACCACCGGCTCGGGCTCGTCTGCCTCGGCGTCGGACTCCAGCACGGCCGCCTGCCGACGGTCGGGCCGCGCACCCTCGATCACCATGTGGCGGTCGTGATCAGCGCGGGCAGCGGCTGGTTCCGCGCGGCCGACGGGCGGCGCACCCCCGTCACCGCGCCCGCGTTGCTCTGGCTGACCCCCGGCATCGCGCACCACTACGGGCCCGACGAGGAGCACGGCTGGGACGAGAGCTTCGTCGACTTCACCGGACCCGCCACCGCCACGTACACGGAACTCGGCTATATCGAGCCGGACCGGCCCGTCGTACCGCTCTCCGACGCGACGGGCGCGCGGGCGGCCATCGCGCGGATCGCCCGCGCCGCCCGCCGGGGCAACCCGCTGCTCGAAGTCGAGACCGGCGCCGCCGTCCATGAACTGCTCGTCGCGCTGCGCCGGGCCCGCGCCGACACCGACGCCGAGGGCGACCCGGTCCTCCAGGCGCTGGCCCGTGACGCCTGCCGGACGCTCTCGGTCGCCGAGCACGCGGCCCGCCACGGCATGACCCCCGCCGAACTGCGCACGGCCGTACGCAGGGCCGCGGGCTGCAGCCCCAAGGACTATCTGCTGGGCATCCGCCTCGGCCGCGCCAAAGAGCTGCTCGCCGCGACGGAACTGCCGGTCGCGGCGGTGGCGCGGCGCGTCGGGTACGACGACCCGGCGTACTTCTCACGGCTGTTCACCCGCCGCGTCGGCATCCCGCCCATCCGCTTCCGCGACCAGCAGGGGCGCGCCGTCCCGGGCGGCTGGAGCAACGAGATCCCGCATCCTGATCACCCGCCGACCATCGCGCCGTGCTCCTCTACGCTGCTGGACCATGACCAAGAGTGACCCCGGAACCAGCCAGCCCGGCACGGACGCCCCCAGTACCGATCAGCCCGGCGTCGACGAGGCGGTGCGGGCCGAGCTGAACCGCCTCCGCGAGTCCATCGACAACATCGACGCGGCCGTCGTCCATATGCTCGCCGAGCGCTTCAAATGCACCCAGCAGGTCGGCGTCCTCAAAGCCGAACACCAGCTGCCGCCCGCCGACCCGGCCCGCGAATCCCGCCAGATCATCCGGCTCCGGGAGCTCGCCGCGAGCGCCAGACTGGACCCGGCCTTCGCCGAGAAGCTCCTCAACTTCATCATCGCCGAAGTGATCAGACACCACGAGACGATCGCGGGCGAGACACGGGACAGCACCGGCTGACAGCCCCCGCCGCACGTGCGCTCAGAGCGCAATGAACCCTGATGCGCCGCTCGCGGCACATCGGGCAGCATGGCCCCCATGTCCGTACTGACGCGCGACGAAGCGCAGACCCGAGCCCAGTTCCTCGATGTCCACCGGTACACGATCGCACTCGATCTGACCACCGGCGAGGACACCTTCGACTCCCGCACCGTCATAAAGTTCACCGCTCAGGCTGCCGGAGACACCTTCGTCGAACTCAAGCCCGCCACCCTGCGCTCCGTCACGCTCGACGGCCGGCCGCTCGACCCGGCGGCGCTCGCCGGGAACCGGCTCCCGCTCACCGGGCTCACCGCCGGGGAACACGAGCTGCGCGTCGACGCCGCGATGCGGTACTCCCGTACCGGCGAGGGCATGCACCGCTTCACCGACCCCGCCGACGGCGAGACCTACGTCTACACCCAGCTGTTCATGGACGACGTCCAGCGGGTCTTCGCGGCCTTCGACCAGCCCGATCTCAAAGCCGTCTTCGAGCTGACCGTCACCGCGCCCGAGCAGTGGACCGTCCTCGGCAACGGCGTCGCCACCCGGACCGAAGGGCGCCACTGGACCCTCGCCGCCACCCCGCTCATCTCCACCTACCTCGTCGCGGTCGCCGCCGGACCCTGGCACTCCGTACGCACCGAACACGCCGGGCTGCCCTTCGGCATCCACTGCCGGCGCTCCCTCGCGCCCTACCTCGACGCCGACGCCGACGAGATCCTCGACATCACCCGCGCCTGCTACGACCGGTACCACGAGAAGTTCACCGAGCCGTACCCCTTCGACTCGTACGACCAGGCGTTCGTCCCCGAGTTCAACGCCGGCGCCATGGAGAACCCCGGACTCGTCACCTTCCGCGACGAGTTCGTCTACCGCTCCGCCGTCACCGACACCGAGCGCCAGACCCGCGCCATGGTGATCGCCCACGAGATGGCCCACATGTGGTTCGGGGACCTCGTCACCCTCGCCTGGTGGGACGACATCTGGCTGAACGAGTCCTTCGCCGAGTACATGGGCTACCAGACCCTCACCGAAGCCACCCTCGCGGGGTCTGGGGGGAATCCCCCCAGAAAATGGGGCTCCGACACCTGGGTCGACTTCGCCATCGGCCGCAAATCCTGGGGGTACGACGCCGACCAGCGGCCCTCCACCCACCCCGTCGCCCCCGACCCCGACGCCGTCCCCGACACCGCCTCCGCGCTGCTCAACTTCGACGGCATCTCCTACGCCAAGGGCGCCTCCGCGCTGCGCCAGCTCGTCGCCTGGCTCGGCGAGAAGGACTTCCTCGCCGGCATCAACACCCACTTCGCCCGGCACAAGTTCGCCAACGCCACCCTCGCCGACTTCATCGACTCCCTCGCCCAGGCCACCGACCGCGACGTACACGCCTGGGCCGGGCAGTGGCTGCGCACCACCGGCGTCGACACCCTCACCCCCCGGATCTCCGGCACCGACACCGGCTGGACCCTCGACGTCGTACGCGACGGCAGCCGCCCGCACCGCGTCACCGTCGGCGCGTACGACCTCGACCGCGCCGACCCGGCCCGGCTGACCCGGCGCGACCTCCTCGCACTCGACCTGCCGCTGACCGAGCCCGTCACCGCGGCCGGGCACCGCCCCGACCTCGTCGTCCTCAACGACGGCGATCTGACCTACGCCAAGGTCCGCCTCGACGCCGTGTCCTGGGACACCGCGCTGCGCGCCCTCTCCGGTGTCCCCGACCCGCTGACCCGCGCCGTCATCTGGAACGCCGCCCGCGACATGGTCCGCGACGGCGAGCTCGCCCCCACCGCCTATCTGGACGCCGCCCGTGTCCATCTGCCGCGTGAGACGGACCTCGCCGTCGTCCAGGGCGTCCTGGACTTCGCCGCCCTTCAGATCACCGACCGCTATCTGTCCGACACGGACCGCCCCGCCGCGCTCGCCACCCTCACCGCGATCTCCCGCGACCTGATCCGCCGCACCGAGGATGGCGAGGACCCCGGGCTGCGCCTCACCGCCGTACGCCACTTCATCGACGCCGCCGGCCGGCCCGGCGCCCTCCTGGAATGGCTGGAATCAGGCAGTGTCCCCGGCGGCCCCGAGCTCGACCCCGAACTCCGCTGGCGTGTCCTCACCCGGCTCGCCGTCCTCGGCGCCGTCGACCCCGACGTCATCGACGCCGAGCTCGAACGCGACCCCAGCGCCACCGGCCAGGAAGGCGCCGCCCGCTGCCACGCCGCCCTGCCCGACCCGGAGGCCAAGGCCCGCGCGTGGGCCGGGCTCTTCGAGACCGACAACCTCTCCAACTACCTCTTCACCGCCATCGCCAAGGGTTTCTGGCAGCCCGAACAGGCCGCGCTGGTACGGGAGTACGTGCCCCGCTACTACGCCGACGCCGTCGCACTCGCCGACCGGCGCGGACCGGCCATCGCCGACGCGGCCGGCCGCCACGCCTTCCCGCTGTACGCCGTCGACGAGGAGTCACTGCGCCTCGGCCGGAAGTGCCTGGACAGCGCGGAGATGATCCCGGCGCTGCGCCGCAAGCTCGCCGACCAGCTCGACGACCTGCACCGGGCGCTGCGGGTCCGTACCGCCTCCTGACCGCTCCGCCGCCGGTTCCGGGCCGCCGCCGGTTCCGTCCGGGGCCGGTTCCGGTCCGGGGCCGGTGGCCGATCCGCCCGTGATCCGGCGTACGCCTACACGCTCACCCGCGTCGCGCACGCCGGATCCGCGAGCGTTTTCAGCCGACTTCCCGCGTCCTTCGCCGGGCGCCAATACCCCTCGCGGGCGGGCTCGTTGTGCTTCGTAGGCACCACCACCAACCCCGGACCTCCCGGGTGCCCGACTCGTGGAAGGCAGCACCCGCCGATGACCGCCCAGCCAACCGACCTCACCCAGCCCCGCGACCTGGTGGGTGTCGGCATCGGCCCGTTCAATCTCTCCCTCGCCGCACTCGCCGACGGAGTCCGCGGCGGACTCGCCACCACCTTCTTCGACCAGAACCCCGTCTTCCGCTGGCACCCCGGCCTGCTCATCGACGGCGCCAGCCTCCAGGTCCCCTTCCTCGCCGACCTGGTCACCCTCGCCGACCCCGCCAGCCCCTGGTCCTTCCTCAGCTATCTGCGGGCCCGCGACCGGCTCTTCCCCTTCTACTTCGCCGAGCGCTTCCACATCCAGCGCGCCGAATACGACGCGTACTGCCGCTGGGTCAGCGAACAGCTCCCCGGGCTCCACTTCGGCCACCAGGTCGACGCGGTGCGCTGGAACCCCGAACGCGACCTGTTCGAAGTCGACTTCACCCAGCTCGACCAGGACGGCGAGGTCGAAGCCCTCGGCCGCGCCCACGCCCGCCATATCGCCCTCGGCATCGGCACCGAGCCGTACATCCCCGACCCGCTCAAACCACTCGTCGAAGCCCCCGCCGCGCCGGTCATCCACTCCTCCGACTATCTCGACCACCGCGACCGGCTGCTCGCCGCCGGACACATCACCGTCATCGGATCAGGACAGTCCGGCGCCGAGATCTTCCTCGACCTGCTGCGCGCCAGGCCCACCGGAGCCGAGAAGATCCACTGGCTGGCCCGCACCGAAGCCTTCGCGCCCATGGAGTACTCCAAGCTCGGCCTGGAACAGTTCACCCCCGACTACACCCGCTACTTCCACGCCCTGCCCGAGCATGTACGCGACGAGCTGATCCCCCGGCAGTGGCAGCTCCACAAGGGCATCGACGCCGACACCATCGCCGCCATCCACGACGAGCTGTACCGGCGCACCCTGCACGGCGGCTGGCCCGACGTCGTCCTCACCCCCGGCGTCTCCGTCCGTACCGCGGGCCGCATCGCCACGACCAAGGTCGAACTCCATCTGGAACACGCCCAGCAGGCATCCAGGTCCCGGCTCACCACCGACGCCGTCGTCCTCGCCACCGGCTACCGGGAGCGCCCCCTCGACCGGATCCTCGCCGGACTCGACCCGTACATGCGCCGGGACGGTTCAGGACGCCCCCGGATCGACCAGCACCACCGGATCACCCTGGACCCGGAAGTCACCGGCTCCGTCTACGTACAGAACGGCGAACGCCACACCCATGGCGTCGGCGCGCCCGACCTCGGGCTCGCGGCCTGGCGCAGCGCCACCATCCTCAACCACCTCACCGGCAAGGAGTCCTACCCCCTGCCCCGGCGCACCGCGTTCACCAGCTTCGGACTCGACGGACGGGACCGGACCCGCACGGTGCCCGCACCGAGGGGTCTGGTCCCGCTCACCGAAGTACGGTGACAGCGGCCGAAGCGCCTGACGACCGGTGGGTCAGAAGACCGGCGTGCCGTCCCGCGTCAGCTTCCAGTCCACCGAGGCGAACCGCGCCGGATCGACCGTGCCCGCCGACTGCACCCACCCGATGATCGTGTTGCGGATCTCGTCCGAATTGGCCCACAGCTGCTGCGCGCCGGCCACATGCGGGAAGTTCCCGCCGCCGCTCGCCCGGTAGTTGTTGACGGCCAGTACGAACTTCGCCGCCGGGTCCAGATCCTTGCCCTCGAACCTGAGGTTCACGATCCGCGACCCGGCCGGCTTCGCTATGTCGATCTCGTACGTCAGACCGGACACCACGTCATAGTTGTAGTCCGGCGTGTTGCCGGCGTTCGTCAGCTTCGACGTGTCCACCGGCGCACCCGCCGCCGTCTGCACGTAATACCGCGCCGAGAACTCCAGATACTCCCTGATCTGCGCGCCGGTCAGCAGCCGCGCCTCCATCGTGTTCTCGAACGGGTACAGCCCCGCCGCGTCCTTGATGGTCACCTTGCCGGCCGGGATCGCCGCCGTACGCGAGAAACACGACGCCTGCGACAGCACCGGCAGCGCCGCCCACTCGCCGCCCGCCAGCGCCGCCTTCACCGTCTCCGTCTGCACATGATTGATCAGATCGATGATCGGCTCGTCCTTCCACGGCGCGTCGACCGTGGACATGGCGGCCGTGGACGTACCGATCACCTGATTGACATACGCCACGACCTTGCGGTGCTCATCGGAGAGCAGCCCGGTGATCTTCTTGTCCTCGGGGACCGTATTGGAGTTCAGGACCTGCGAGCCGACCTTCTCGACCGTCCAGGAGCCCCGCTCCCACACCAGGTCGAAATCGAAGAGCGTCAGCCGCTGGCCCCACTTGAGCGGCTCGGACAGGACGACGTCCTTGCCCGTCTTCTTGTTGACCACCCGGCGCTCCGGGATCTCGGCGTGCGCGTGCCCGACGAGAATCGCGTCGATCCCCGGCACCTGCTCCGCCACCAGCGTCGCGGCGTTCTCCACGTACGGCACCTGATCGCCGTACGAGGACGTCCCGCTCGTACCGGAGTGCGCGGAGACGATGACGACGTCCGCGCCCATCGAACGCAGCTTCGGCACCCACTTCGCGGCCTGCTCCTCCAGACCCGGGAACGTCATCTTGCCCTGGACGTTCGCCTTGTCCCAGATCGCGATGCCGGGGTTCGTCAGCCCGAGGATCGCGACCCGCACATCACGGCCGTGCGGCGTCCGCAGCTTCTTGATCACATACGGCGCGAAAGCCGGCTTCAGCGTCTTCGCGTCCAGCGCGTTGGCACCGAGCAGCGGGAAATGACACTGCTCCTCGAACTTCCGCAGCACCGGAATGCCGTAATTGAACTCGTGGTTGCCGAGCGCCGCCGCGTCATAGCCGATCGCGTTCATCGCCTGCGCCATCGGATGCACCGGACCGCGCTTCGCGGTGATCGGGTCGACCTTGGCGTAGTAGTACGACAGCTGGGTGCCCTGAATGGTGTCACCCGCGTCGATCAGCAGCGTGTTCTGGCGGCCCTTCTCCTTACGGATTTGGTCGACCAGCGTGGAGATCTTCGCCAGGCCGACATCATTGTGAGCGGAGTCGTCGAACTCCTTGTCGGTGAAGTAGTCCCAGTTGAAGACATTGCCATGGAGATCGGTGGTCCCCAGCACGGTGAACGAGTACCGCTTGGGCGGACGTCCAGTGACGGGACCTTGAGCCTGGCCGGTGGCCTCCGCCGGGACGGTCGCGCCGCCCACCAGCGCCACACTCGCGCCGGCGACAGCCGAACTTCCCAGGAACGTCCTACGGTTCAGCGGCATTTCCTTCTCTTCTCCCTCGGAACATTGCACAACGCGCGTAGATTCTGGCCCAAACGCGACGTCGGCAACACCCCCGCAGGGTTTCGATCAGATGACTGCCGGTTGTCGCATGGCGCTACAGCACCCGACTGTCGTACCCGGGTGCGAGAGTGGAGACGTAGCCGCGGTCGCAGCCGGAGCCGCGATCGCAGCCGCGGTCGCAGCCGGAGCCGGAGCCGAAGCCGCAGCCGAAGCCGCAGCCGAAGCCGCAGTCGTCCAACGAGGGAGCCGCCCGTGACCACCGCCGACACACCGACCCCCGCCGCGCCCTACGGCACGCCCGAGACGCCGAGGGTCGCGGTCCGCGGCGAAGCGCGGCTGGAGGTCGACCCGGAGATCGCCAGGATCGGCATCGCGGTCAGCGCGCGCGGCACCGACCGGCGCACCGCCCTCGACGACCTCACCCGCCGCAACGGAGAAGTCCTCGCGCTCGTCAAGTCCTACGGCGACGCCGTCGAGAAGCTGGAGACCGGAGCGTTCTCCATCAGCCCCGAACTCACCAAGCACGGCCGCGGCGAACGCATCCGCGCGTACCACGGCCGAGTTCATCTCACGGCCGAACTGGCCGACTTCACCGCTCTGGGGGAACTCACCACCCGGCTCGCCGACCTCGAACTGACCAAGGTCAGCGGCCCCTGGTGGGCCCTGCGCCCCGACTCGCCGGCCCACGGCGACGCCCGGCGCCAGGCCGTACGGGAAGCCGTCCAGCGCGCCCGCGAATACGCCGAAGCCCTCGGCGCCCAGCTCGCCGCGCTGGTCGAGCTGGCCGACCTCGGCGCGGAGAACACCGCCGCGTACGGACTGCCCGCCGCGCCCGGCGGCCTGCGCAGCCGCAGCGGCTACGGAGCCGCCGAGGCGGCCGAGGCCGCGCCCGCGCTCGATCTCGAACCACAGCGCCAGACCGTCTACGCGCAGGTGAACGCGCGCTTCACGATGACCCCGCCCGATTTGACGCCGAAGAAATGCTCATAGGAGCGGCCCCGCGCCCATTCAACACTTGTCAATAACCTTTCACGCAAAGGTTGTTGAGTAGTCATGCAGCGCCAATTCCCTACCGGCCGGTAAGCTCTAGGCTCGATATATGCGCCGAGCGAAGATCGTCTGTACCCTGGGGCCCGCCACCGACTCGTACGACCAGATCAAGGCACTGGTCGAAGCCGGAATGGACGTCGCCCGACTCAACCTCAGCCACGGCACCTACGCCGAGCACGAGGAGCGCTATCAGCGCGTACGGGAAGCCGCGGAAGAAACCGGCCGCAGCGTCGGAATCCTCGCCGACCTTCAAGGTCCGAAGATCCGCCTCGGCCGGTTCCGTGAAGGACCGGTACTCCTTGAACGCGGCGACGAATTCACCATCACCGTCGAACCCCTCGAAGGCGACCGCCATACCTGCGGCACCACCTACGAAGGACTCGCCGCCGATGTCACCACCGGGGAGCGCATCCTCGTCGACGACGGCAAGGTCACCCTCGAAGTCACCTCCGTCGAAGGACCCCGCGTCCACACCCTCGTCATCGAGGGCGGCATGGTCTCCGACAACAAGGGCCTCAACCTCCCCGGCGTCGCCGTCTCCGTCCCCGCCCTCTCCGACAAGGACGTCGAGGACCTCCGCTGGGCGCTGCGCGCCGGCGCCGACGCCATCGCGCTCTCCTTCGTACGCAGCGGCGACGACATCAACGACGTCCACCGCATCATGGACGAGGAGCGCCGACGGGTCCCCGTCATCGCCAAGATCGAGAAGCCGCAGGCCGTCGAGAACATCGACGGCATCGTCGCCGCCTTCGACGGCATCATGGTCGCCCGGGGCGACCTCGGCGTCGAAATGCCCCTCGAACAGGTGCCGATCGTCCAGAAGCGCGCCATCAAACTGGCCAGGCGCAACGCCAAGCCGGTCATCGTCGCCACCCAGATGCTCGACTCGATGATCGACAACTCCCGCCCCACCCGCGCAGAGGCGTCCGACGTCGCCAACGCGGTGATCGACGGCACGGACGCGGTGATGCTCTCCGGCGAGACCAGCGTCGGCAAGTACCCCATCGAGACGGTCAAGACCATGGGCCGCATCGTCGAGGCCGCCGAGGAAGACCTCCTCGCCAAGGGCCTCCCCCCGATCACGGAGAGCAGCAAGCCCCGCACCCAGGGCGGCGCGGTGGCCCGCGCGGCGGCCGAGATGGGCGACTTCCTCGGCGCGAAGTTCCTGGTCGCCTTCACCCAGTCCGGCGACACGGTCAAGCGCCTCTCCCGCTACCGCTCCCCGATCCCCCTGCTCGCCTTCACCCCGGACCCGGCCACCCGCGCCCAGCTGAACCTCACCTGGGGCGTGGAAGCCTTCCTCGGCCCGCACGTCGACTCGACGGACGCGATGGTCGCCCAGGTGGACGACCAGCTCCTGAAGATCGGCCGCTGCGACAAGGGCGACATCGTCGTCATCACGGCGGGCTCCCCGCCGGGGGTGGCGGGCTCCACGAACCTGGTGCGCGTACACCACATCGGCGAGGACGACAGTCCGAAGTAACACGGGGGCGCGGCGCGTTCTTATACGACCTTGGAAATGAAGGAAAGTGCCCCAGGTGGGATTCGAACCCACACTGTCCGCTGTTTGAGAGCGGCCTCTCTAACCAGTTGGAGTACTGGGGCCTCAGAATGCAAGGGATTGGGGTCCCCCGCTCGGGCCTACTTTACCGCAGCTCGGTAGGCTCATGGGGAGCAGCACCCTGTCTGGAACGAGGAGCCCCCGTGACCGCCCCCGAGTCGCCCCAGCCCGTCGACGATGACGACAAGTCGCACGTTCCGCCGCTGACGACGCGTGTCGTCATCGCCGAGGACGAGGCGCTGATCCGTCTCGATCTCAAGGAGATGCTTGAGGAAGAGGGTTATTCGGTCGTCGGCGAGGCCGGCGACGGTGAGCGGGCCGTGGAGCTCGCGCGGGAGCATCGGCCGGATCTGGTGATCCTGGATGTGAAGATGCCCGTCCTGGACGGGATCTCCGCGGCCGAGAGGATCGCCGAGGAGTCCATCGCGCCGGTGCTGATGCTGACCGCGTTCTCGCAGCGTGATCTGGTGGAGCGGGCGCGGGACGCGGGGGCGATGGCGTATCTCGTGAAGCCGTTCAGCAAGAGTGATGTGGTGCCGGCCATCGAGATGGCGGTGTCGCGGTTCACGGAGCTGAAGACGCTGGAGCGGGAGGTCGCGGATCTTACGCTGCGGCTGGAGACGCGGAAGCTGGTGGACCGGGCGAAGTCGGTGCTGCAGACGCAGTACGGGCTGACGGAGCCGGCGGCGTTCCGGTGGATTCAGAAGACGTCGATGGACCGTCGGATGTCGATGCAGCAGGTGGCCGAGGCGGTCATCGAGGACGCGGCGGAGAAGAAGGCGGCGAAGGGCGGCCAGTAGCCCCGCGGCTCGTACGTACCTACGTACCTACGTCAGGAGGCCCGCACCCGTTTCTCTCGGGGCGGGCCTCCTGATGTACGTCCGGTGCGCGAGGGTCAGTCCTCGCCCAGGTACGCCTTGCGTACGGACTCGTCGTGCAGCAGGTCCTGTCCGGTGCCGGAGAGCACGATCTTGCCGATCTCCATGACATGGCCCTGGTCGGCGAGTGAGAGCGCCGCCTGGGCGTTCTGTTCGACGAGCAGGATCGTCGTGCCCTGTTCGCGCAGCTCGACGATGGTCTCCATGATCTTCTGCATCATGATCGGGGAGAGGCCCATGGAGGGCTCGTCCAGCATGAGCAGCTTGGGCTGG
This sequence comes from Streptomyces scopuliridis RB72, assembly GCF_000718095.1. Classification (GTDB taxonomy): domain Bacteria; phylum Actinomycetota; class Actinomycetes; order Streptomycetales; family Streptomycetaceae; genus Streptomyces; species Streptomyces scopuliridis. The sequence continues at coordinate 142,499 of NZ_JOEI01000018.1, forward strand.
GACATCAGCGCGCGTCCCATGGCGAGCATTTGCTGCTCGCCGCCGGAGAGGGTGCCCGCGGCCTGCTTCCGTCGTTCGCCCAGGATGGGGAAGAGGTCGTAGGCGCGCTGGATGTCCTTCTCGATGCCGGCCTTGTCGGTCCGGAGGAACGCTCCGAGCTGGAGGTTCTCCGTGATGGTGAGCCGGGGGAAGATGTGCCGGCCTTCGGGGGAGTGGGCGAGTCCCAGCGCGACGATCTTGTGTGCGGGGACTCCCGAGAGGGGCTTCCCGTCGAAGGTGATGCGCCCGCCGGAGGGCTTGAGGAGCCCGGAGAGGGTGCGCAGGGTGGTGGTCTTGCCCGCGCCGTTGGTGCCGATGAGGGTGACGACCTGGCCGGCTTCGACGCTGAAGGAGATGCCCTTGACCGCCTCGATCTTGCCGTAGGCGACTTTGAGGTCTTCGACCTCCAGGAGTGCGGTCACTTCGCGTCCCCTTCCGAACCGGTGGTGCTGGTGTCGCTGTGCGCGTCCGCTTCGGCCGCCTCGACTTCGGCGACCTCCTCGGCGCCGGGGGCGCCTTCGAAGGGGGTGCCGAGGTAGGCGGCGATGACGCGTTCGTCGCCCTGGACGACTTCCGCGGTGCCTTCGACGAGCTTCTCGCCCTGGACGAGACAGGCGACGCGGTCGCTGAGGTTGAAGATGAAGCGCATGTCGTGCTCGATGACGAGTACGGCGATGCCCTGGTCGCGGATGGCGAAGACGAGGTCTTCGGTGACGCGGGTTTCCTGCGGGTTCATTCCGGCGGTGGGCTCGTCCAGGAGCAGCAGGCCGGGTTCGCTGGCGAGGGCGCGCGCGATTTCGAGCTTGCGCTGTTCGCCGTAGGGGAGGTTGCGGGCGAGGTGGTCGGCCTTGTGCTGGAGGCCGATGAATTCGAGGAGTTCCATGGCGCGCTCATGGGAGGCGGCTTCGGCTTTCTTGAAGCCGGGGCCGCGCAGGAGTGCGGACCAGAGGCCCTCTTTGGTCCTGGTGTGGCGTCCGACGAGGACGTTTTCCAGGACGGTCATGTTGGAGAAGAGCCTGATGTTCTGGAAGGTGCGCGCGATGCCCGCCTGGGTGACCAGGTGGGGTTTGGGCGGCAGGACGGTGCCCTTGTAGCTGACTCTGCCTTCGGTGGGTACGTAGAGCCCGGTGAGGCAGTTGAAGAAGGTGGTCTTTCCGGCGCCGTTGGGGCCGATGAGGCCGACGATCTCGCCGCTGCTGACCTGGAGGTCGACGGAGCGTACGGCGGTGAGTCCGCCGAAGCGCATGGTGACGCCGGTGGCGTCGAGCACGGTGGTCCGGGTGCTCGTGGTCGTGGTGGTCATGTCGTTCACGCCCCCGCCTTGGCGGTGCTGACGCCCGCGCCGGGTTTGTCGTCGGGTACGTCGAGCTGGTCGGTCTCGTGGAATTCGAGTTGTGCGCGCCGGTTGGCGATGAGTCCTTCGGGGCGGAAGCGCATGAGGAGGATGAGCGCGATTCCGAAGCCGAGGAGCTGGTAGTCCTGGAGGAACTGGAGCTTCGCCGGGATGAGGTAGAGCAGTGAGGCGCCGATGAGGGGTCCGCTGATGGTGCCCATGCCGCCGAGGATGACGGCGGCGAGCAGGAAGGCGGAGTTCGGCGGGACCGGGCCGGCGAAGACGTACATCTCGGGGACCACGGTGTGCTGGACGTGCGCCTGTACGGTGCCGGCGAGGCCGGCGAGGGTGGCGCCGAGGGCGAAGGCGATGAGTTTGACGCGGAAGCCGTTGATGCCCATGGCGGTGGCGGCGGTCTCGTCCTCGCGGATGGCGACCCAGGCGCGGCCGATACGGGAGTTGCCCGCCCGGCTGAAGACGATCACCACGAGGATCATGGCGAGCAGCATCAGCAGGTAGTAGTTGGCGTAGGAGCCGAGTTCGAAGCCGAGGACGGTGTGGGATTCGCCGAAGTTGTACCCGAAGAAGTTGAGGTCGGGGATGTTCGGGACACCGTTGGGACCGTTGGTGATGCGGGGGCCGGAGACTCCGTCGAGGTTGCCGACGGCGATACGGAAGATCTCTCCGAAGCCGAGGGTGACGATGGCGAGGTAGTCGCCGCGCAGCCGCAGGGTGGGCGCGCCGATGAGGACGCCGAAGATCAGTGAGACGACGGCGCCGGTGAGGACGGCGGCCCAGAACGGGAAGTGGACATCGAAGACGGACGCGGTGGTTCCGGAGACGAGGGCGGCCGTGTAGGCGCCGACGCCGAGGAACGCGACGTATCCGAGGTCGAGGAGGCCGGCGAGGCCGACGACGATGTTCAGTCCGAGGGCGACGGTCGCGAAGATGAGGATGTTGACCGCGATCAGGGTGAACTGGTCGGTGTTCTGGGTGAAGGGGAAGGCCGCGGCGGCGACGAACGCGGCCGAGACGGCGATCATCCGGTACTTGGTGGTGAGCCCGTTGAGGCGGGCGATGAGGCCGGCCCTGAAGAGCGCGGTGGCGGCGAAGCCGACGGTGAGGAGGTAGCCGGTGAAGAGTTCGGCGTACTCGGTGTCGATGCCGTAGGTGAAGACGAAGAGCCCGATGGCGAAGGCGGCCACGATGATCAGGATCTCTGCCCAGGAGGGGAGTTCCTTGGGCCGCGTGGCCTTGCGGGTGTCGTCGGGGAGCAGGAAGGCCGCGACGACGGGGATGACGGTGGCGACCGCCGCGACGAATCCGCCGGGTTCGAGGTTGACGACTCCGCCGAGTTCGACCGCGATGGCGATGACGGTGAACCAGGTGGTGGCCAGGGCTCCGAGGGCGAAGAGCTGGAGCGCCTTGGTGGAGCCGGTGGGGGTGAGCCAGCGCAGGCCCTTGACGCCGAGTGCGGAGAGCGCGAAGAGCGCGATGAGCAGACCGGCGGTGAGGGTGAGGACCTGGAGGCCGCCCGGGTAGCCGTAGACGGTGAGGTCGCCGGGGAACTCGGCGGTGTAGGTCCAGGAGAGGAAGGTGCTGGCTACGGTGGCGATGCCGCCGGCGAGGGCGAGTACGCGCAACTGCGTGGTGCGGGAGGAGGCTGTGTCGGTCATAGTTCTCACGCCCGATCCGCGACGCGCTCACCGAGCAGGCCCTGTGGCCTGACGAGGAGTACGACGATGAGAAGTACGAACGCCCAGACGTTGGCCCAGGCGCCGCCGCCGAGCTGCTGCATGCCGGGGATTTCCTCGATGTAGGCGATCGACATGGCTTCGGCGAGGCCGAGGACGACGCCGCCGACCATGGCTCCGTAGATGTTGCCGATGCCTCCGAGGACGGCGGCGGTGAACGCCTTGAGTCCGAGGAGGAAGCCCATCTCGAAGTTGATCTGGCCCTTGTCGAGTCCGTAGGCGACCGCGGCGACCGCGGCGAAGGCGGCGCCGATGGCGAAGGCCATCACGATGATGCGGTCGGTGTTGATGCCCATGAGCTTGGCGGTGTCCCGGTCCTGGGACGTGGCCTGCATGGCGCGTCCGCTGCGGCTCTTGGAGACGAAGACGCCGAGGGCGAGCATGCACAGGGGGGCGAGGACGAAGATGAAGGCGTCGGCCCGCTGGATGTAGAGGTTGTCGGTCAGCTGGAAGGACTCACCCTTGAATTCGGGGAAGCTGACGGCCTTCTTGGCGTCGGGGTAGAAGGCCCAGATGAGCTGCTGCAGTGTGATGGACAGGCCGATCGCGGTGATCAGCGGCGCGAGCCTGGGTGCTCCGCGCAGGGGGCGGTAGGCGAAGCGTTCGGCGGCGGTGGCCACGGCCACCGCGGCTATGGCGCCACCTATGATCATGAGCGGGATCGCCACCAGCAGGGAGGTTCCGCCGGGGAGCCAGGTGTAGGTGGTGAGGGCACCGAAGCCCCCGATCATGAAGATCTCGCCATGGGCGAAGTTGATGAGCTGGACGATGCCGTAGACCATGGTGTACCCAATGGCGATCAAGCCGTAAAGGGCACCGAGGGCAAGGCCGTTGGCCAGCTGTTGCGGCAGTTCGTTCACCGCAGGGCCTCCGATGAGCGTGTCGGATATGACACCGCGCGAGGGCGCTGTTGCGCCCTCGCGCGGTCCGGTCGTGTTGTGGGGGCCGTGTCCGGGAGGTCAGTCCTCGAACGTGGCGCTCTTGACGTCCTTCCAGGTACCGCCTTCGACCTTGTACACGGTGAGCTGCTTGTTGGTGGTGTCGCCGTACTCGTCGAAGGAGACCTTGCCGGTCACACCGTCGAAGCTGACCTTGCTGGTGGCCTCGACGACCTGCTTGCGGGCGTCGTCGGGGAGCTTGCCGTCGTTGGCGGCGACGACGGCCTTGACGGCCTGGATGATCGTCCAGCCGGCGTCGTACGAGTAGCCGCCGTAGGCCGCGTACGGGTCCTTGTAGCCGCCGGCCGCGTAGTCGGCGATGAACTTCTTGGCGGTGTCGAGCTTCTCCACGGGGTAGCCGATGGAGGTGGCGAAGTCGCCGTCGTTCGACTCACCGGAGGCCGAGATGAAGTTCGGGTCGTAGATGCCGTCGCCACCCATGGTGGGGATCTTGGCGCCCGTCTTCTTGATCTGGTCGGAGAGCAGTCCGCCTTCGGGGTACTGGCCACCGAAGTAGACGGAGTCGGCGCCCGCGGCCTTGACCTTGTCGGCGGTGGAGGAGAAGTCGGTCTCCTTGACCGTGACGTGGTCGGTGCCGACGACCGTGCCGCCGAGGCGCTTGAACTCCTCGGAGAAGATCGCGGCGAGGCCGGCGCCGTAGGTCTGCTTGTCGTCGACGACGAAGACCTTCCGCTTCTTGGCGTCGTTGTAGTAGTACTGCGCGGCGAATTTGCCCTGGACGACGTCCGTGGCGGCCGTGCGGAAGTACGACGCGAAGGGACGCTTGAGGTCGCCCTTGGCCCAGTTGTCGCCCTGGCTCAGCGACGGGTTGGTGTTGGCGGGGGAGACCTGGAGCAGGTTGGCGGAGTTGAAGACGCCCTGCATCGACTGGGCGACGCCGGAGTTCAGCGGGCCGACGACGCCGAGGACGTCCTTGTTGCCGACGAGCTTGGTGGCGTTGGCCTGGCCGGAGGCCGGGACGGCCTGGTCGTCGAGGGCCTCGATCTTGAACTCGACGCCGGGGACCTCGTTGGTCTTGTTCGCGGTCTTGGCGGCGAGGTCGACCGAGTTCTTGATGCCCTGGCCGAGCGCGGAGAGCGATCCGGTGAGCGGCGCGTCGACACCGATGACGACGGTTATCTTGTCGCTTCCCCCGGTGCTCTTGCCTTCGTCGCGAGAACCACAAGCGGTGAGTGTGAGTGCTCCCGTGGTGATCACGGTGGTGAGGATGAGCAAGGAACGGTGTCGCACGATGAATCCTTTCCCTGGCGCGGCCTCCTCTGCTGAGGTGCCGTTCGCGTTCGCCGGGCTGCTCTGGCGGGTAGGTGGAGCGAGCCGAATGCCTGTCCGGCGGCGCGGTGACTGGCCGTGACTCTAAGCGCAGGTGAGGGGGTCGTGGAGTGGTGCGCGAAGGATGTGACTGTCTTGTTATGCCGGGGCCAACGCTTGGCGGCCACAGCCGGGGCGAATGGGGCGTTTCCGTGCTTTCTCAAAACGACCACATGGTGAGAACGCGCAGTTCCGCTAAGGTACTTGGGCCCATTTTGGTGCTGACTGCCCAATCGGGCACGGGAGGGCGGGAAAGCGGGCAGCGCGGATGTGTGTGCGGGCGGCGTGAGCGTCCTCGTTCACCTGGTTGTTACACAGCGTGATGTCGGGCGGGGGTCACGGAGGTGGTGTGCCGGTCGCTGTCCAGTCCGGTTCGCGCCAATTCTCCGAGCTGCCCGTGGCGCCGTTCGCGGCGGCGCACTTTTCCGCGGTCCTGCGGTCGATCAGAGCCCCGGCCGCCGCGCCGCCGTGCTTCGCCTGCTCGGCGCGCGCCGCGGCCACGACCTCTTCGTGAATGGCGTACTGCTCATTCGACAGCCCCTTCTGTTCCCAGTCGAGCCCTGCCCACTCGGAGCCCTTGAGGGCTTCCTTCGCCCAGTACGAGACGAGTGCGGCGCAGATCTCGGCGGGGGTGCTGCGGTGTGCGGCGGGGGTGGCGCCCGGATCGGGCGCGGCGGTCCCGCCACCGCCGCAACCGGTCAGCGCGCCGCCGAGGAGGGCGGCGCAGAGCGCGAGCGCGCGTCGGCCCGCGCATCGGCCGGCCGGGCGGAACCCGCGCTGTCCGGCCGTGGTCATGGGCGCAGGGTAGGCGGTGCTCCGGGCACGCACAAGGGCGCGTACGGGCATTCCCGTACGCGCCCTTGTCGGTGGGGCGGGTGGGCCGAGTGTTCCGGCCGTTACTTGGGCGGCGTCTACTTGGGCGCGGCGTCCGTGCCGGTTCCGGCGTCGCGCAGCAGGCAGGTCAGCCGGGCGGTGCAGACCCGCTTGTCCCGCTCGTCCGTGATGACGATCTCGTACGTCGCGGTGGAGCGGCCGCGGTGGACGGGGGTGGCGACGCCCGTGACCAGTCCGCTCCGTGCGCCCCGGTGGTGGGTGCAGTTGAGGTCCACGCCGACAGCGATCTTGCTCGCGCCGCCGTGCAGCATGGAGCCGATGGAGCCGAGCGTCTCGGCGAGGACGGCGGAGGCGCCGCCGTGCAGCAGCCCGTACGGCTGGGTGTTGCCCTCCACCGGCATGGTGCCGACGACGCGTTCCGCGGCGGCCTCGACGATCTGCACCCCCATGCGCGTGCCGAGATGGCCCGCGGAGAAGAGCGCGGGCAGATCGACGCCGAGCAGGGCGTACTCGTCGATGATCTCCTGAGGGAACTTCGTGGAGGGCTGCTCACCCATGGGCCCGGCTCCGATCGGCTGCGGTGATGGCGTACGGGGGGTGCGTGCTCTGTGCACCGTCTTGCATATCAGATGACTGAGCAAACGCTTAGCCCGGCCGCTTCATTCCGCTACTCGAAGCGCACGACGACGGACTTGCTCGTCGGGGTGTTGCTCGTGTCGGCCGTGGCGTCGAGCGGCACCAGCACGTTGGTCTCCGGGTAGTAGGCGGCCGCGCAGCCGCGCGCGGTCGGATAGTGCACCACCCGGAAGCCCGGGGCCCGGCGCTCGACACCGTCCTTCCACTCACTGACGATGTCGGTGAACGCGCCGTCGGCGAGGCCGAGTTCGCGCGCGTCGTCGGGGTTGACCATGACGATACGGCGGCCGCCCTTGATGCCGCGATAGCGGTCGTCCAGCCCGTAGATGGTGGTGTTGTACTGGTCGTGCGAGCGCATCGTCTGGAGCAGCAGCCGGCCCTCGGGCAGCTTGGGGTACTCCACGGGCGCGGCGGTGAAGTTGGCCTTGCCGGTGGCGGTGGGGAAGCGGCGCTCGTCGCGTGGCGCGTGCGGCAGTTCGAAGCCGCCGGGGCGGGCGACCCGCGCGTTGAAGTCCTCGAAGCCGGGGACGACGCGCGCGATCCGGTCGCGGATGTTCGCGTAGTCCTTCTCGAAGTCCTCCCAGGGCGTGGTCGAGGAGGGGCCGAGGACGGCGCGCGCCATGCCGGTGATGATGGCGGGCTCGGAGAGCAGATGAGGGCTCGCGGGCGGCAGGTTGCCGCGCGAGGCGTGCACCATGCCCATGGAGTCCTCGACAGTGACGATCTGCTTGACGCCGGCCTGGATGTCCTTGTCGGTGCGGCCGAGTGTGGGCAGGATCAGTGCGCGTACGCCGGTGACCACATGCGAGCGGTTGAGCTTGGTGGACACGTGCACCGTCAGCCGGGTGTTGCGCATCGCGGCCTCGGTGACCTCGGTGTCGGGCGTCGCTCCGACGAAATTGCCGCCCATGGCGAAGAAGACCTTGGCGTCGCCGTCGCGCATCGCCTCGATGGAGCGCACCACGTCATAGCCGTGGTGGCGGGGCGAGGTGATGGAGAACTCCCGGTCCAGGGCGTCGAGAAAGGCCGGATCGGGCCGCTCGAAGATGCCCATCGTGCGGTCGCCCTGCACATTGGAGTGTCCGCGCACCGGGCAGACCCCGGCGCCGGGGCGGCCGATGTTGCCGCGCAGCAGCAGGAAGTTGACGACTTCGCGGATGGTCGGCACGGAGTGCTTGTGCTGGGTCAGGCCCATCGCCCAGCAGACGATGGTGCGCTTCGAGGCGAGGGCCATCTCGGCGGCCCGCTCGATCTCGGCCCGCTGGAGGCCGGTGGCGACGAGGGTCTCGTCCCAGTCGGCGGCGAGCGCGGCGGCCCTGAACTCCTCGTACCCGTGAGTGTGTTCCTCGACGAACGCCTCGTCGACGGCGCCCGGGGTCTCCAGGACGAGCCGGTTGAGCAGCCGGAACAGCGCTTGGTCGCCGCCGATGCGGATCTGCAGGAAGAGGTCGGTGAGGGCGGCGCCCCTGACCATACCGAGCGGGGTCTGCGGGTTCTTGAACCGCTCAAGACCGGCTTCGGGCAGCGGGTTCACCGAGATGATCTTCGCACCGGCGGCCTTGGCCTTCTCCAGCGCGGAGAGCATCCGGGGGTGGTTGGTGCCCGGGTTCTGGCCGGCGACGATGATCAGATCGGCCTGGTGCATGTCGTCGAGGGAGACGCTGCCCTTGCCTATGCCGATGGTCTCCGAGAGGGCGGAGCCGGAGGACTCGTGGCACATGTTCGAGCAGTCGGGCAGGTTGTTCGTGCCGAACTCGCGCGCGAAGAGCTGGAGGAGGAACGCGGCCTCGTTGCTGGTGCGCCCCGAGGTGTAGAAGCAGGCCTCGTCGGGTGAGCCGAGGGCGTTGAGCTCCTCGGCGATGATCGCGAAGGCGCGCTCCCAGCTGATGGGTTCGTACTGGTCGGCGCCCTCGGGCAGATACATCGGGTGGGTGATCCGGCCCTGCTGGCCGAGCCAGTAGCCGCTTCGCTCGAAGAGGTCGGACACCGGGTGCTCGGCGAAGAACTCCGGCGTGACCCTGCGTACGGTCGCCTCCTCCGCGACGGCCTTGGCGCCGTTCTCGCAGAACTCGGCGGTGTGCCGGTGGTCGCCCTCGGGCCAGGCGCAGCCGGGACAGTCGAAACCGTTCTTCTGGTTGACCTTCAGGAGTGTCCGCGCGGTCCGGCGCGCGCCCATCTGCTGGTGCGAGATGAGCAGGGAATGCGCGACCGCGGGGATTCCCGCCGCGGCGTGCTTGGGGGCCTTTACCTGTGGCGAATCCTGTACCGGATCACCTGCCGGCGGCTTGCTGGCCATCACGCTCTCCTTGAGCTCAGTGAGGCTGAAACAGATTGTCTACAGTAGACAATCTTCTCACGCCTCTGTGGCCACGATACGTCCGGCCCATGTCTGACTCGTCACGCGCGCAAGGCGGATGGGGACGGGAAGAGAGGGGTACGGGGCCGCCGCCGGCCGTCCGGGCGGCCGGGATTGTCAGTGCGACGTGGCAGGATCGGGTGCGTGGCTGAGACAGCATCGAAGAAGACCGCAGACAACCGTCCTCGCCTGCTCCTCATGGACGGGCACTCCCTGGCGTACCGGGCGTTCTTCGCGCTGCCCGCGGAGAATTTCACGACCGCGACCGGTCAGCCGACGAACGCCATCTACGGCTTCGCGTCGATGCTGGCGAACACATTGCGTGACGAGTCGCCCACACATTTCGCCGTCGCTTTCGACGTGTCCCGCAAGACCTGGCGCTCCCAGGAGTTCCCGGAGTACAAGGCCAACCGCTCCAAGACGCCCGACGAGTTCAAGGGGCAGGTCGAGCTGATCGGCGAGCTGCTGGACGCGATGCGCGCGGACCGGTTCGCGATCGACGGGTTCGAGGCGGACGACGTCATCGCGACGCTCGCCCGCCAGGCCGAGGCCGCGGGCTTCGAGGTGCTGATCGTCACCGGCGACCGGGACTCGTTCCAGCTCATCTCCGAACACACGACGGTGCTGTACCCCACCAAGGGCGTCTCCGAGCTGACCCGCTTCACCCCGGAGAAGGTCCAGGAGAAGTACGGACTGACCCCGGCGCAGTACCCGGACTTCGCGGCCCTGCGCGGCGATCCGTCCGACAATCTCCCCGGCATCCCGGGCGTCGGTGAGAAGACCGCCGCGAAGTGGATCAACCAGTTCGGCTCGTTCGACGAACTGGTCGCGCGCGCCGACGAGGTGAAGGGCAAGGCCGGGCAGAACTTCCGGGACCACCTGGAGTCGGTCAAGCTCAACCGCAGGCTCACGGAGCTGTCGTGCGATGTCGAGCTGCCCAAGACCCCGCAGGAGCTGGAGCGCGCCCCGTACGACCGTACGGCCCTGATCGGTGTGCTGGAGGTCCTGGAGATCCGTAACCCCAGCCTGCGCGAGCGGCTGCTCGCGGTGGATCCCGGCGCCGCCGAGGACGAGGCCCCGGCGCCGGCCGCCGGGGTGGAGCTGGACGGCGCGGTGCTGGCCTCCGGCGAGCTGGCGCCCTGGCTCGCGGAGCACGGCGCGCAGCCGCTCGGTGTCGTCACGGCCGACACCTGGTCGCTGGGTACGGGCAGCGTCAGCGAGGTCGCGCTCGCCGCGGCCGGCGGCGCCGCGGCCTGGTTCGACCCGACGCAGCTGGACGAGGCCGACGAGCGGGCCTTCGCGGCCTGGCTCGCCGACGAGGCCCGGCCCAAGGTCATGCACAACGCGAAGGGCGCGATGCGCGTCGCCCCCGAGCACGGCTGGCGGGTCGGCGGCGTCACGATGGACACCGCTCTCGCCGCCTATCTGGTCAAGCCCGGCCGCCGCTCCTTCGCCCTGGACGCCCTCGCCATCGAATACCTGGGCCGGGAGCTGGCCCCGGCCACCGCCGACGGACAGCTCGCCTTCGGGACCGACGAGCAGGCCGAGGCCGAGGCGCTGATGGCCCAGGCCCGCGCCGTCCTCGATCTGGGCGACGCCTTCACCGAGCGGCTGGACGAGGTCGGCGCCACCGGACTGCTCCAGGACGTGGAGCTGCCCACCTCCGAGCTGCTCGCCCGGCTGGAGCGGCACGGCATCGCCGCCGACCGCGCCCATCTGGAGGCCATGGAGCAGCAGTTCGCGGGCGCCGTGCAGCAGGCCGTGAAGGAGGCGCACGCCGCCGTCGGCCATGAGTTCAACCTCGGCTCGCCCAAGCAGCTCCAGGAAGTCCTCTTCGGTGAGCTGGGCCTGCCCAAGACGAAGAAGACGAAGACCGGTTATACGACGGACGCCGACGCGCTCGCCTGGCTGGCCGCCCAGACCGAGCACGAACTGCCGGTCATCATGCTGCGCCACCGCGAGCAGGCGAAGCTGCGGGTCACGGTCGAGGGCCTGATCAAGACGATCGCGGCCGACGGCCGGATCCACACGACCTTCAACCAGACGGTGGCGGCGACCGGCCGGCTCTCCTCCACCGACCCCAATCTGCAGAACATCCCGGTCCGCACCGACGAGGGCCGGGCGATCCGGCGCGGCTTCGTCGTCGGCGAGGGCTACGAGTCGCTGATGACGGCCGACTACAGCCAGATCGAACTGCGCGTGATGGCCCATCTCTCCGAGGACGCCGGGCTGATCGAGGCGTTCACCTCCGGCGAGGACCTGCACACGACGGTCGCCTCCCAGGTGTTCGGGGTGAAGAAGTCCGCGGTCGACCCCGAGATGCGCCGCAAGATCAAGGCGATGTCGTACGGGCTGGCGTACGGGCTCTCGGCGTTCGGGCTCTCGCAGCAGCTGAACATCGAGGCGGCCGAGGCGCGCGGCCTGATGGACACGTTCTTCGAGCGCTTCGGGGGCGTGCGGGACTATCTGCACCGCGCGGTCGTGGAGGCCAGGGCCACCGGCTATACGGAGACGATGCTCGGCCGCCGCCGCTACCTGCCGGACCTCAACAGCGACAACAGGCAGCGCAGGGAGATGGCCGAGCGGATGGCGCTCAACGCCCCCATCCAGGGCACCGCGGCGGACATCGTCAAGGTCGCCATGCTCAACGTCGACCGGGCGATGACCGAGGCGGGGCTGACGTCCCGGATGCTCCTCCAGGTCCATGACGAAATCGTCCTGGAGATCGCGCCGGGCGAGCGCGAACCGGTGGAGGAGCTGCTGCGCCGCGAGATGTCGACGGCGGTCGAACTGCGCGCGCCGCTGGATGTGTCGGTGGGTGTGGGCAGGGACTGGGAGTCGGCGGCGCACTGACGGGTGGTGCCGGGCCCGCGATGCCCGAACGATGAGGCCCGAGGTGCCCCCGTTGAGGGGCTCTTCGGGCATCCAGACGACTCACAGGTAGCGAACTGGTGAAAAGCGGTCACGGACCGGTGTGCTGGGGCGAGGAGTTGACATAGGGTCGCCTGAGTCCTCGCGCGGGGAGCGCGAACAGCCGTCCACCGGGAGGGGCCAGACATATGTCCGCGCTATTCGGCAGGCGCCTGCGCAGAGGAGCGACCACCACCGCGGTGGCCGCCGCCGCGATCGCGGCCCTCTCCGCTTCCCAGGCACCGGGCGCCATCCCCTCCGGCCCGGGCGGTGCCCAGGCCGCCGCCGACGCGAACCCGCCCGCCGACTCGTCGGCGACCGGCAACTCCCCGTACTACACCGAGCTTCCGCCGCTCGTCACGCCCGACGAGCCCGGCACGTCGATCGACCTGCCGGCCCTCGGCACCGGCCCGGCGGAAGCGGGCATACCGGCCTCGGTGCTGGCCGCGTACAAGCAGGCGGAGCAGTCCCTCGCGGAGACCAAGCCCGGCTGCAACCTGCCGTGGCAGCTGCTCGCCGCCATCGGGAAGGTCGAGTCCGGCCAGGCGCGCGGCGGCCGGGTGGACGCCAATGGGACCACGCTGGCGCCGATCCTCGGCCCGGTGCTCAACGGCAACGGCTTCGCGAACATCTCCGACACCGACAACGGCGCGTACGACGGCGACTCCACGCATGACCGCGCGGTCGGCCCGATGCAGTTCATCCCGTCGACCTGGGCGACCTGGGGCCGGGACGCCAACGGCGACGGCCGCAAGGACCCCAACAACATCTACGACGCGGCGCTCGCGGCAGGGGAGTACCTCTGCCACGCGGACCGCGATCTGTCGGTCGACGCCGATCTCCGTCAGGCGATCCTCAGCTACAACCACTCGCAGGAGTATCTGAGCACCGTCCTGACCTGGTTCGAGTACTACAACAAGGGCACGCACGAGGTCCCGGACGGCACGGGCGTGCTGCCCGTCGGCACCGGCCCCGCCGACCCGGTCCCCTCGCCGACCCCGACCCCGCCCCCGTCGCCGAAGCCCAGCCCCAAGCCCCAGAAGCCGTCCGAGCCCAGCCCCGACCCGTCCCCTCCCGGGTCCGGCGGCCCGGAGGACCCGTCCAAGCCGGGCGGCGGAGGCTCGACCCCTCCCTCCACGGGCGACCCCGCCACCCCCACCCCGATGCCCGTCGTCAAGCGGATCGAGAAGACCGGCACGGGCACGCTCACGGCCGTGGCGGGCAGCCAGTTCACGGAGCGGACCTCGGTACGCGCCGTGGACGCGGCGGGCAAGCCCGTCGCCGACGTTCCGGTGCGGTTCGAGATCGTCGGCGACACCGACGCGCGCTTCACGCCCGGCAAGTCCGCGCTGACCCTCACCACCGGCGAGGACGGCACGGCGACCGCCCCGCCCGTCCAGGCGGGCGAGCAGACCGGTGAGTTCACGATCCGGGCCACCGTGGACGTCGAGAATGTCGCGGGTGTCGAGTACACCGCGTCGGTCACGGCCCGCGAGGCGGACGGACTCACCAGGACCGGCGACAAGGAGCTGACGGCCGAGACCGGCAAGGAGTTCGCGGACCAGATCTCGGTCAAGGCCACCTACCAGGGAGAGGCCGCGTCGGGCGTCGCCGCGACCGCCACCATGATCACGTCCGCGAGCGGCTCCGCCCCGCGCGCCGACGGGCCCTACTTCAAGGACGCGGACGGCAATCCGCTCCGTGAGCTCAAGGACCTGAAGACCGACGCCAACGGCGCCCTCCAGCTCCCGAAGATCTACGCGGACGACACGACAGGCACGTTCCTGCTCCGCATCGAGACCGAGGGCGGCGCCACGCTGACCATCGAGCTGAAGGTCACCGCTCCGCCGGCCGCGTAACCGTCACGTCCCGAACGCCGCCGCCCTCCGCCCGATCCGCCGGAGGGCGGCGGCGCGCGCTCAACGCCTCTGGTTCAGGCGGCGCGTGGGCACGGCCGTCGAGGGGTCCTCCGGCCAGGGATGGCGCGGGTAGCGGCCCCGCAGCTCCGCCCGTACGGCGCGATAGCCCTCGCGCCAGAACGACGCCAGATCCGCCGTCACCGCCGCCGGCCGGCCCGCCGGGGACAGCAGATGCACCAGCACCGGCACCCCCGCGACCCGCGGGGTCTCGCCCAGACCGAACAACTCCTGGAGCTTCACGGCCAGTACGGGCTGCGGCCCGCCGTACTCCACCCGTACCCGCGAACCGCTCGGCACCTCGATCCGCTCCGGCGCCAGCTCGTCCAGCCGTGCCGCCTCGCCCGTCGTCCAGGGCAGCAGTCGGCGTAGCGCCTGTCCCGCGTCCAGTCGGCCGAGATCCGACCGGCGCCGGGCCCTGGAGAGCTCCGGCTCCAGCCACGCGTCCGCGCGTGCCAGCAGCGCGGCGTCCGAGACATCGGGCCAGCCGCCGCCCAACTCCCGGTGCAGGAAGTCCAGTCGGTCGCGCAGCCCCTGGGCGTCGCGGGTCCAGCGCAGCAGCCCGAGCCCCTCGCGCCGCAGCCCGTCCAGCAGCGCCGCACGCACCCGCCGCGCGTCCGGCGCGCGCAGGGCGCGTACGGACAGCTCGACGGCGCCGAGCCGCTCCACCTCCCGGGCGACGACATCGCCGTCCTCCCAGCGCACCTCCTCGCCCGCCACCAGCAGCCGGCCGGCCGCGAGGCGCGCGGTGTCCTCGTCGATGACCGCGGCGAGCCGTACCCGCGCGGAGGCCGCCGTGGCGGGACGGTCCGCGACCGCCACCGCCAGCCAGGGCGCGCCGCGCAGCCGGGAGCCCTCGCCCAGCTCGCCGCCGGTGCCCGACACCATGAGACAGGCGCCCTCACCGCGCGCCCGCGCCACGCGCTCGGGAAAGGCGAGCGCGGCGATCAGCCCGGCGACGGCGTCGTCGGACCCGGAACCCCGGCCTCCGGCGGACGAGGCCAGTTCCGGAGCCCGCTCCAGCCGCCGTACCTCCTGGCGCCAGCGCGCCGCGTATCCGTCCTCGCCCCGGCGGGCCGTACGCCACGCCGCCGCGAGATCGTCCCCGTACGACCGCGGCGGCTCCTCGCTCAGCAGGGCCACCACCTCGGCCGCCCGCCGCGTGCCCACCTCGGGCGCGCCGTCCAGCAGGGCGCGGGCCAGCCGGGGGTGCAGCCCGAGCCTGGCCATCCGTACGCCCCGCTCCGTGACCCGCCCGCCCCCGCCCCCGCCGCCGCTCCCGTCCCCTTCCACCGCTTCCACCGCGCCGATCGCCGCCAGTACGGACCGCGCCGCCGCCAGCGCTCCGGCCGGCGGCGGGTCCAGCAGGGCGAGGCCCGCCGCGGACGGGTCGCCCCAGCACGCGGCCTGGAGCGCGAACGCCGCCAGATCCGCGACCTTGATCTCGGGGGAGGGGAAGCGGGCCAGCCGGCTGTCCTCGGCCTCCGTCCAGCAGCGGTAGACCGCGCCGGGCGCCTCACGCCCGGCCCGTCCCGCGCGCTGACGCGCGCCCGCCTGCGACACCCGTACGGTCGTCAGCGCGCTCAGCCCCCGCGCGTGGTCGGTACGCGGCTCCCGCGCCAGCCCCGCGTCCACGACGATCCGTACGCCCGGCACCGTCAGGCTCGACTCGGCCACAGCCGTGGCCAGTACGACGCGCCGGCCGCCCGACGAGCCGGCCGACCCCGCCAGGACCGCGTCCTGCACGTCCGCCGGCGCCCGCCCGTGCACCTGAAGAACCTCGGCCCCGGCGTCCCCCAGCAGCCCCGCCACCCGGCCGATCTCCCCCACGCCGGGCAGGAAACAGAGCACATCGCCGTCCCGCTCGGCCAGCGCCCGCCGCACCACCGACGCAACATGAGTGAGCAGCGCCGGATCGACCCGCATCCCGTGCGGCGGCCGTACGGGCTTGACGGGCGGCGCCCAGACCACCTCCACCGGATACGACACGCCCCGCGCCTCCACCACCGGCGCGTCCCCGAGCAGCCGCGCCCACCCGGCCGCGTCGGTCGTCGCCGACGCCGCGACGAGCCGCAGCTCCGGCCGCAGCGCGGCCCGTACGTCCAGCAGGAACGCCGCCACCGTGTCCGCGTCCAGATGCCGTTCATGGCACTCGTCGAGGATCACCACATCGACCCCGGCCAGCTCCTGGTCGCGCTGGAGCCGCTGGAGCAGCACCCCGGTGGTCACCACCTCCACCACCGTCGCGCGCCCCACCGCGCGCTCCCCGCGCACCGTGAAACCGACGCGCTCCCCGACGCGCTCCCCGAGCAGCCAGGCCATCCGGCGGGCCGCCGCACGCGCGGCGATCCGGCGCGGCTCGGCGACGATCACCCGCCGTACCGGTCGCCGTGCGGAGCCGTCCCCGAGCAGCCCGGCCAGCA
Source organism: Streptomyces scopuliridis RB72 (assembly GCF_000718095.1). Classification (GTDB taxonomy): domain Bacteria; phylum Actinomycetota; class Actinomycetes; order Streptomycetales; family Streptomycetaceae; genus Streptomyces; species Streptomyces scopuliridis. The sequence goes on from NZ_JOEI01000018.1 coordinate 158,967, forward strand.
CCAGCGGCACCAGCGTCGTCTTGCCCGTCCCGGGCGGCGCGCACAGCACCGCGCACCCGTGCGCGTCGAGGGCCCGCTCCAGGGCGGGGACGGCGGTGTGTACGGGCAGACTGCCGAGGATGTCGTCGCGGATCACCCGCACAGTGTCGTACGGGGCCGTACGCGCGGACGACCGAACGGCCCCGCGCTCAGTCCCGTACGCGGATCAGTCCCGTACGCGGATCATCCGCACGCGGATCAGTCCCGTACGCAGACGAAGATCGCCGTGCCCGGGATCAGATTCCCCCGCAGCGGGGACCAGCCGCCCCACTCCTGGGTGTTCCAGGCCGGCCACTCCGGCTCCACCAGATCGATCAGCCGGAATCCGGCGCCCACCACGTCCCGCACCCGGTCACCGACCGTCCTGTGGTGCTCCACATAGACCGCGCGGCCCTCCTCGTCCTGCTCCACGTACGGCGTGCGGTCGAAGTACGAGGCCGCGACCGACAGTCCCTCGGGCCCCGGCTCGTCGGGGAACGCCCAGCGGACCGGGTGCGTGACGGAGAAGACCCAGCGCCCGCCCGGCCGCAGCACCCGCCGTACCTCGCGGAACACCGCCACCGGATCGGCGACGAAGGGGATCGCGCCATAGGCCGAGCAGGCCAGGTCGAAGGAGCCGTCCCGGAAGGGCAGCGCGCCGGCGTCCGCCTCCACCAGCGGGAAGCTCAGCGAACGGCCCTCGCCGATCCGCAGCGCGTGCTGGAGCTGGCGGTGGGAGAGGTCCAGCGCCACCGGGCGCGCGCCCTGCGCCGCCAGCCAGCGCGAGCACTGCGCCGCGCCCGCCCCGATCTCCAGGATGTCCAGCCCCCGCAGGGACTCCTGGGGCCCCAGCAGACCGGCCTCCACCTCGTCGAGCCCCTCCGGGCACCAGACGAAACGGTCGTCGCCGAGGAAGGTGCCGTGCTCGATCTGGTAGTCGTCCGCGTTCCGGTCCCACCAGCCGCGGTTGGCCCGGCTGCTCTCCGTGGCACCGCTGTCGCGGCGTGTCGCCTCGGGCTCCGCTTCGGTCTCGCCTCCGGGGTCGGCGGGCCCGGCGTCGAGAACGGGTTCGCAAGCGGTTTCGCGAACGGTTTCGGGTTCGTGCTCTTGGATCATCGTGTCCGTCGTCGTAGTGTGCGAGGAGTCGTCATGGGGCCGTTCTGGCCTCATGGAACGCTGGTTGTGCCGGGTATGAGAGGTTCCGCCCCCGGTGGGGGCGTTCGCGCATTGACCGTGCCCGGCTGCCCCCGTATGCTAAAGGTTGCGCTGCGGGCTTGCGCGCCTCAGACGTAGCAGCCGCGCTCGCATCTGTATGTAAGTTCCCTCGGTTGTCGAGGCGCTTTCCCTATTGTCCGGGGCCGGCGCTTCCTTGGCTGTCCGGCTTCTGCAGAGGCGATACAGGCTCTCGGCGTAGCAGTACCTACGACTCACTGTCCGCACCGGAGCCCTTTCCCACATGACGAGCAGCACCGAGACCACCGCCACCACCCCGCAGGTTGCGGTCAACGACATCGGTAACGAGGAAGCCTTCCTCGCCGCGATCGACGAGACGATCAAGTACTTCAACGACGGCGACATCGTCGACGGCGTCATCGTGAAGGTCGACCGGGACGAGGTCCTGCTCGACATCGGTTACAAGACCGAAGGCGTCATCCCCTCCCGCGAGCTTTCGATCAAGCACGACGTCGACCCCAACGAGGTCGTCGCCGTGGGCGATGAGATCGAGGCCCTGGTTCTCCAGAAGGAGGACAAGGAAGGCCGTCTCATCCTGTCCAAGAAGCGTGCGCAGTACGAGCGCGCCTGGGGCACGATCGAGAAGATCAAGGAAGAGGACGGGATCGTCACCGGCACCGTCATCGAGGTCGTCAAGGGTGGTCTCATCCTCGACATCGGCCTCCGTGGCTTCCTGCCGGCCTCCCTCGTCGAGATGCGCCGCGTCCGCGACCTCCAGCCCTACGTGGGCAAGGAGCTCGAAGCCAAGATCATCGAGCTGGACAAGAACCGCAACAACGTGGTCCTGTCCCGCCGTGCCTGGCTGGAGCAGACCCAGAGCGAGGTCCGCCAGACCTTCCTCACGACTCTGCAGAAGGGCCAGGTCCGCTCCGGCGTCGTTTCCTCGATCGTCAACTTCGGTGCGTTCGTGGACCTCGGCGGCGTCGACGGTCTCGTGCACGTCTCCGAGCTGTCCTGGAAGCACATCGACCACCCCTCCGAGGTTGTCGAGGTCGGTCAGGAAGTCACCGTCGAGGTTCTCGACGTGGACATGGACCGCGAGCGTGTCTCCCTGTCGCTCAAGGCGACGCAGGAAGACCCGTGGCAGCAGTTCGCCAGGACGCACCAGATCGGTCAGGTCGTCCCGGGCAAGGTCACCAAGCTCGTTCCGTTCGGCGCGTTCGTCCGTGTCGACGAGGGCATCGAGGGTCTGGTGCACATCTCCGAGCTGGCCGAGCGCCACGTGGAGATCCCGGAGCAGGTCGTCCAGGTCAACGACGAGATCTTCGTCAAGGTCATCGACATCGACCTGGAGCGCCGCCGCATCAGCCTCTCGCTGAAGCAGGCCAACGAGTCCTTCGGCAGCGACCCGGCCTCGGTCGAGTTCGACCCGACGCTCTACGGCATGGCCGCGTCCTACGACGACCAGGGCAACTACATCTACCCCGAGGGCTTCGACCCCGAGACCAACGACTGGCTTGAGGGCTTCGAGACCCAGCGCGAGGCGTGGGAGGGCCAGTACGCCGAGGCGCAGCAGCGCTTCGAGCAGCACCAGGCCCAGGTCATCAAGTCCCGCGAGGCCGACGAGGCCGCCGCTGCCGAGGGTGCTGCCGCGCCCGCCGGCGGGGGCAGCGCTCCGGCCGCCTCCGGTGGTGGCTCGTACTCCTCGGAGTCCGCGGACAACTCCGGCGCCCTGGCGTCGGACGAGGCGCTGGCCGCCCTTCGCGAGAAGCTGGCCGGTGGCCAGAGCTGACGCTCCGGTCCCGTTCGTAGGTAGCTGAACGTAAGGCCCGTTCCCCTTCGGGGGAGCGGGCCTTACGCGTGCGCGGATCTCTCTTGCGGATCTCTCTTGCGGATCGCTTCCGGATCGCGCGGTGGGGTGGCGGATCAGGGGGTGACGGTGATGTTCGTCAGGCCCTTGCCGCCGGTCACGGTGTTGCTGCCGTAGACGGTGGTACGGCAGCTCGAACTGTTGTTGGTGACATTGATGGCGAGCTGGTTGGCGCCCGTGGAGCCGCGCAGATCCGAGGTGTTGGAGCGGAAGACCGTGCCGCAGCCCCAGCCGCTCTGCTGGGTGTGGGTCTCGTAGCCGTTGTTGGTGGTGTTCTTGCCGGTGTTGCCCTCGACGAGAACGTTGTTGCCCTTGACGTCCACCCAGGAGTCGTCGTAGTTGGCGCCGGTGAGGCCGCTGCCGTCGAACGTGTTGCCGACGATGCGCGCGCCGGTGGTGCCTTCCTTGATGTCGATGTTCTCGCCGCCGACGTCCGGGCCGATGGTGTTGTTGAGGATCTGAGCGTTGTCGCTGCGGTCGGACAGCGTGTTGGCGCTGCCGACGTACACGCCCTCGCCCATGCCCCGGCCGTCGTTGCCGGTGTCGTAGATCCGTGAGTTCTTCAGGACGCCGTCGCTGCTGGACTGGCGGAAGTGCACGCCCTCCATGTCGAGGTTGTGCACGGTCACGGAGTCGATGACGACCCCGTTGGCCCCGTCCGCCACGATGCCCTTCTGGGCGTTGGTGACGGTGAGGCCCTTGACGGTCCAGTACGCGGCCCCGTTGAGGTGCAGGCCGTAGCCCCCGCCGCCGGTGGTGAGGATCGCGGCGGACGAGCCGGTGAGGGTGATGCGGGAGCCGGATGTACCGGGCGTCGTCGCCTTGAAGTTCCCCGTGTACGTGCCGTCGGCGAGCTGGATCGTATCGCCGGGACGCGCCGCGGTGAGGGCCGACTTCAGCTGGGCCGCGGTCGAGACCTGGATGACCGCGGCGGCACCGGTGGGGGCGGCCCCGGCGGTCGGGGCGGCGAGCAGGGGCAGCGCGCCGGTGGCGAGCAGAGGGGTCAGCAGAGCAGGAAGCAGCGTGCGGATGCGCATGGGGGGAGCCTTCCCGTTGAGGTCCGAGGTGTGGCGACTGGTGTGGCGACTCTGTTCTCTTATGTGGACGATGGTCGCGTCCGTGAACTTGACCGCTGCCCCGTGACGGTAGGGACGCGTCCTGGGCATGTCAAGGTCTGGACCAATACCCGTACGGGCGGCGCGGCAGGACGGCCGGGGAAGGGGCGGTGAGCGGAGGGCAACCGGCGGGACACACGGTCATCTGACGGGCCGTAACAAGCGATTGCCAGGATCCCGGCACACCTGAAGACCGAAAGGGGAACCGGGACATGAGTCATGCGCCGAACACCACCGCGGGCACCAGTCGCCGCGGCTTTCTGCGACAGGTAGGCATCACCGGCGGAGCGGGAGCGATGCTCGCCACCATGGGGGCCCTCGGCCTCGCCCCCACCGCCGAGGCCGCCGGCCGTGAACCCGCGTTCAGCGCCCCCAGAACAGGGGACTTCACGCTCACGGGCAAGGGGGCGGCCAGGGTCGTCATCGTCGGCGGCGGCATCGCCGGTCTCGCCGTCGCGTACGAACTGGGCAAGGCGGGGTACGACTGTACGGTCCTGGAGGCCCGGGACCGCACCGGCGGACGCAACTTCACGGTCCGGGGCGGTGACACGAACCTCGATCTCTCCGGCAACCGCCAGACGGCACGCTTCAGTGACGGTCAGTATCTCAACGCGGGGCCGGCCCGGATTCCGCAGTGGATGGTCACCATGGACTACTGCCGCGAACTGGGCGTCCCGGTCGAGGTGTTCACGAACGTGAACGCGAGTGCCTATATCTACAACGAGAAGGCCGGTATGACGGCCCCCGTGCGCTACCGGACCGCCAAGGCCGATGTGTACGGCTATGTCTCCGAGTTGCTCGCCAAGGCCACCGACACGGGCGCGCTCGACGCCGAACTCTCCGCCGAGGACCGGGAGCGGCTCCTCGAATTCCTCAAGGGCTTCGGGGACATCGGCGGCACGCTCAGATACGAGGGGAGCGAGCGCCGCGGCTACCGCGTGGACCCGGCCGCGTCCGGCACACCCGGCGTCGAACTGGGCGCGGTGCCCTCCGCGTCCGAGGTCTTCGCCAGCGGCGTCGGCCGGTACTTCTCCTTCGAGTTCGGCTACGACCAGGCGATGCTGATGTTCCAGCCGGTCGGCGGCATGGACCGGATACCCGCCGCGCTGACCAGGGCGATAGGCGCGCATCGCATACGGACCGGCGCGGCCGTCCAGCGGATCACCGACACGGCGCATGGCGTGAGCGTCACGTACACGGAGCACGGCCGGGTCCGCACCCTGGACGCGGACTACTGCGTCGCCGCGCTGCCGCCCAACATCCTCGCCAGGACCGCGCACAATCTGGGCGCGGACGTACAGACGGCGCTGGAGGCGTGCAAGCCGTCGTCGGCCGGCAAGATCGGCCTCGAATACCGCAGCCGCTGGTGGGAGAGCGACCACCGGATCTACGGCGGAATCACCGAGACGGATCTCGATCTGGCCCATGTCTGGTACCCGTCGTACGGCCACCACGGCAGACGCGGACTGATCGTCGGCTACTACAACACGGGCGCCCAGGCCGACGCCTACGCCCGGCTCACACCGCGCGAGCGCGAGGCGCGGGCCGTGGCGCAGGGGGTGAAGATCCACGGCGAGAAGTACCGCACCGAACTGGCCTCGTCCTTCTCCCACCACTGGCGGCAAACCCCCTATCTGGAGGCTTCCTGGCACTCCCTGTCCGGCGGCCCGGACGCGCCCGTGTTCGACCCGCTCAACAAGCCCGCCGGACGTGTCTACTTCGCCGGTGACCATCTCTCGTACGCCGACGCCTGGCAGCACGGCGCCTTCACCTCGGCGCGCAAGGTGGTCACGGCCCTGCACGCGCGCGTTCTCACCTGACGATCAGCGCGGTTCGGGCCCGTTCGCGGGGTTAGTCCCACGGGGCGCGGGGAATGCCCGCGCCCTGTGGGGCGTTCTTCGTTATGAACACGAGGAGGAGCGGTAATCGTGCTTGATCCGCAGGGTTTGTACGAATGGGAGCCCAAGGGCCTCGCCGTCGTCGACATGGCACTGGCGCAGGAGTCGGCGGGCTTGGTCATGCTGTACCACTTCGACGGCTATATCGACGCGGGGGAGACCGGCGACCAGATCGTCGAGAACCTGCTGGAGTCGCTGCCCCACCAGGTGGTGGCCCGTTTCGACCACGACAGGCTGGTCGACTACCGCGCACGGCGACCGCTGCTGACCTTCCGGCGTGACCGCTGGGCCGACTACGAGACGCCGACGCTCGACGTACGGCTCGTCCAGGACGCCACCGGCGCGCCGTTCCTGCTGCTGTCCGGCCCCGAGCCGGATGTGGAGTGGGAGCGCTTCGCGACGGCCGTACGGCAGATCGTGGAGCGCCTCGGGGTGCGTCTTTCGGTCAACTTCCACGGCATCCCGATGGGCGTTCCGCATACCCGCCCCGTGGGCGTGACCCCGCACGGCAACCGCACCGACCTCATGCCCGGTCACCGCAGCCCCTTCGACGAGGCGCAGGTCCCGGGCAGCGCCGAGTCGCTGGTCGAGTACCGGCTGATGCAGGCGGACCATGACGTGCTCGGTGTCGCCGCGCACGTACCGCACTATGTCGCCAGGTCCTCGTACCCCGACGCGGCGCTGACCGCCCTGGAGGCGATCACGGCCGCGACCGGCCTGGTGCTGCCGAGCGTCGCGCACTCGCTCCGTACGGAGGCACAGCGCACCCAGACCGAGATCGAGCGGCAGCTCGGCGAGGGGGACGAAGAACTGGTCACGATGGTGCAGGGGCTTGAGCACCAGTACGACGCGATCGCGGGCGCGGAGACCCGCGGCAATCTGGTCGCCGAGCCCGCGGAACTGCCGTCCGCCGATGAGATCGGCCGCGAGTTCGAGAAGTTCCTCGCGGAGCGGGAAGGCGAGGGCGGCGCGTAACCGGGCCTCGACCGGGTGCTCGGCCGGCTTGAGGCAGGGGCGCGGCGGCCGTACGGACTCCCTCGGGAGCCGTACGGCCGCTCGCTGTTGAGGCGCCCGTCGTTGAGGCAGACGCCCGTCGTTGAGGCGCCGGTCCCGTCCAGACGCGGCCCGTTTAGGCTGACCGCATGCTGAGGTTGGGACTCACGGGCGGAATCGGTGCGGGAAAGAGCGAGGTCTCGCGCCTGCTGACCAGTTACGGAGCGGTGCTGATCGACTCCGACCGGATCGCGCGCGAAGTGGTCGAGCCGGGGACGCCGGGTCTGGCGGCCGTGGTGGCCGAGTTCGGACCGGAGGTACTGACTCCGGACGGCGGTCTCGACCGGCCGAAACTCGGCGGGATCGTCTTCGCCGATCCGGACCGGCTGCGGGCCCTGAACGCGATCGTGCACCCGCTGGTCCGCGCACGCTCGGCCGAACTGGAGACGGCGGCGGGGCCGGACTCGATCGTGGTGCACGATGTGCCGCTGCTCGTCGAGAACGGCATGACAGGGCTGTACGACCTGGTCGTCGTCGTGGACGCCTCGCCCGAGACCCAGCTCGACCGGCTCGTACGGCTGCGCGGAATGGCCGAATCCGAGGCCCGCAAGCGCATGGCGGCCCAGGCCACCCGCGAGCGCCGCCGCGCCGCCGCGGATGTTGTGATCGACAACGATGGTCCGCTGGAGCAGCTGGAACCGCAGGTCAGACGCGTATGGCAGACGCTGAGAGACCGCGCCGCGACCGGGAGCTGACCGCCGGCGCGGGCGGATGTGAGGAATAGCGTCGTCATACACGGCGTTGAATGCGCGCAGCTAGGGAAGGATGCGACCGTGCCCGAGAGTCCGGAAACCCACGTCATCGACTATCGCGCGGCGGAGCAACTCCTGGCCGCGCGTGATCCGCGCGGGGCCGTGAAGCTGCTCGACTCGGTGATCGCGGCCCATCCGGAGAACACCGCGGCCCGGCTGCTGCGCGCCCGCGCGTTCTTCGCCGCCGCCCAACTGCGGCCCGCCGAGCTCGAATTCGAGCTGGTGCTGGAGCGGGAGCCGGACAACGCGTTCGCCCATTTCGCGCTGGCCCGTACCTATGAGCGCTCAGGACGGCCCGAGCAGGCGAAACGCCACTTCAGGCTGGCGGCGGCGCTGGATCCCAAGCCGGAGTATGTGAAGGCGGCCCAGTTCGACGCGGACCGGCGCGCCGCCGACTGACCGCACGGCTCGCGCGGGGCCGGTCAGGCCAGTCGCGGGTCGGGGTCGGTCATGGGCCGTGTCCGTGCGCGCTGCGATGGCGGGTACGGCCACCGCGCTGCGCCGGGTCCGGCTCGCGCATCCACTCGCGTACACGGCTGCCGAGATCATGGTCGAGACTCCGCTCGCGATCCAGGTCCGAGCCATGGCGCCCCGGCTCGTACGGCGGGACGTCCCTCCCCGGCTGATAGCGCGACCCCTGCCGGAGGTGCCGCAGGACCAGCACCAGATCCGTGGCGATGATCAGCATCAGCACGCCGCAGGCGAGTGCCCACCCGAAGCGCCCGGCGCTCGCGAACGCCGACGTACCGAAGGCCGTCCAGATCAGGCCCCATACGCTCAGCCAGAACCGCATCCGCAGCGGACTGCGCGCGGTGACCGGCTCACTTCCGGTGCGCATGATTCGCTCACCTCCCATACGCCCCACCAACCCCCTACCCGTGTTCGCGGCTTTTGACCCCTTGTGGCAGAGGGGCGCGGAACTCATCGGACGGGGCCGATGAGTTCCGGGAGGCCGGCCCGTCTGTCTCCGTGAAAGCGCCCACGCTCAACGGAGGAGAACGAGCATGTCCGACGCGTCCACCACCCCTGCCGCCGCTGTTTCGGAGAGCCCGCGTCCGTCGCGCCGGGCGCATCTCACGGCGCGCGTGCTCCAGATCGTGCTGGCGCTGTTCTTCGGGATCGCGAGCGCCGCGCCGAAGCTCATCGGCCACTCGTCCGCCAAGGAGTCCTTCGACGCGATCGGCTTCGGCGACTGGTTCATGTATCTGACGGGAGCGCTGGAGCTGGCCGGTGCCATAGCGCTGGTGATACCGATCCTGTCCGGTGTGTCGGCGCTGGCGCTGATCGGTCTGATGATCGGGGCCCTGATCGCCCAGCTGACCGCGTTCGGCGGGCAGAACGCGCTCACGCCCGTGGTGCTGATCGTGCCGCTGGCGGTGATTGCCCGGGTCCGGCGGAACCACACGGCGGAGCTGTCCGCGCGGATCCGCGGGCGTGGGTAGCGCCGGGGTTCGCGCCAGGGCGTCAGTGCACGATGGTGTAGCTGCGCCACGGCCCTTCGCCGGGGGCGATCACATCGGACAGCGTGGTGGCGATGTACGTCGTGCCCTTGCCCGTGCAGTCGGGCGTCCCGTACATCACGAAGTCGATCAGGGTGCGGTTCGCGAGCGAGACGGCACCGCCCGGCGCGAGGCGGTGGCAGCCCGTGACCACGGGGTTGGAGACCTGGATGTGCCGGCCGCGCGGGGTGTCGTACGTAACGGTCCCCACCGCGGTCCGGCCGAGGCCGGAGCAGCCGGCGACGGCGACGGTCAGGAACGCGGCCCCGGCAGCGATGCCGAGGCGCCGGTGATGGGTCACGGACATGAGCGGGTCCTCGTCTGTGCGGAGTGCTCGGCCACGGGGGTGCGGATGCCCGGCGCGGGTACCGGTGTGGGTTCCGTGTGGTGGGGGCGTGCGGGTGAGCCTGCTGGTCACACTGCCGGATCCCCGGGACGGCGGCACCCGATGTGCGGCCGGCCGGGCTATCCGGCCGGGCTGTCCGGTCCCGCGCCTACGCACCGGTATCTCCCTGCCGCACGCTCCTCGACCACTGGTCATACAAGGCATACCGTGGTTATTAGCACCTCGTCCGGCGTCGTCAGGGGGCCCAAGATGGTCGAGGAACTGGTAATCGCTGTCATAGCGGCGGTATGCGCGTGCGGGCTGTACGCGATGGCGGCCGCGCGGGTCATCAGGCAGTACGAACGGGGCGTCGTCTTCCGCCTCGGCCAGCTGCAGGGAGCGATCCGAGGACCCGGATTCACGACGATCGTTCCGTTCGTGGACAAACTGCACAAAGTCAATATGCAGATCGTGACGATGCCGGTGCCGGCCCAGGACGGCATCACGCGGGACAACGTGACCGTGCGCGTGGACGCCGTGATCTATTTCAAGGTGGTCGACGCGGCGGACGCGCTGGTCCAGGTCGAGGACTACCGGTTCGCGGTGTCGCAGATGGCGCAGACGTCTCTGCGGTCGATCATCGGTAAGAGTGATCTGGACGATCTGCTGTCCAACCGGGAGAAGCTGAATCAGGGCCTGGAGCTGATGATCGACAGCCCGGCGATCGGCTGGGGCGTGCAGATCGACCGCGTCGAGATCAAGGATGTCTCGCTGCCGGAGACCATGAAGCGGTCGATGGCCCGCCAGGCGGAGGCCGACCGTGAGCGCCGCGCCCGGGTGATCAACGCGGACGCGGAGCTGCAGGCGTCGAAGAAGCTCGCCGAGGCGGCCAAGCAGATGTCCGGCCAGCCCGCCGCGCTTCAGCTGCGGCTGTTGCAGACGGTCGTGGCGGTCGCGGCCGAGAAGAACTCGACGCTCGTCCTGCCCTTCCCCGTCGAACTGCTCCGCTTCCTCGAACGCGCCACACCGGCCGAGGCGGTACAGGCCGTGCAGGCGGTTTCGGAAGCAGTGGAGGCGGCCCCGTCGCCCCCCGCCGATGAGCCCGCCGCCCCTGCTTCCGCTCCCGCGGTCACACCGGAGGCGACCGCCGTCGAACCCGGCGCACCCGACCTCACCACGCCCGACCTCACCACGCGGCCCAAGGTGTCGTCCGTACCCACGTCGGCACCGCCACTGGACGAGAAGCCGCAGAAGCGGCAGGACGCGCAGCCCGTCTGAGTCCGTTCCCCGCCGTCCGTGCCGTAGCGTCCGTCGGCACTCGGAGCCGGACGATCCCGCGGTCGAGCACTGCGGGGTCGTCCTTTCCGCTGCCCGCCCCCGGGCCACCCGCTGAGCTGCGGAAACGTCGTATCGAGATCGACTGTCAGACCCCCGGCCTAGACTCGCAGAGGAATCAGATCCTGAGGTGATCCCGGGCTGGGAGGGAGTCGGTGACCGTGGCGCAATCCGTGCATACCCACACCGCTCTGTCCGCGCATGCCGCGACGGCGGCCCTGGCCCGCTGCGCCGCCGTCTTCCTGCCCGCCGGACTGCCGCGCGAGGGGCGGGTCGCCTTCTGGTCCCCGGACGGGGAGCTGCCCGCCGGTGCCCTCGGCGAAGCCGGGACGGCGCCGGGCGCGCCCGGGCTCGGGCCGGGGGAGCTGACGGTCGTACGGCGTCGGGGCGATGGCGGGGACAGAAGCGATGGCGGCGACGGTGTCCATACGCGCACCGTCCCCGCCATGCTGCTGTCCGTCGCCGACGCGATCCCGCTGCTGGTACGCGCCCGGCGTGACCGGACAGCGCATCCCGCCGCCGCGTGCTGGGGCGCCGCCTCGCTGCACGCACTCCAGCTCGCCGGGCGCGGCAGACTGCTGCCCGGTCTCACCGCGTCCGACCACGACGCCTGGCGCGCCGGCCCGCTCGACGCCGATGACATCGCGCAGCTGAGAGCCATCGCCGCGGCCATGCCCCCCGAGGCCCACGCCGTACCGGTCCCGGATCTGAGCCCGCTCCAGCTGCCCGACCCGGAAGCGCTGGTACGGGCGTTCCTCGACGCGGTGGCGGATTCCCTGCCGCGTACGCCCGCCGCCGCCTACGCGGCGGGCGCGCCGTTCGCCGCCCGGGAGGCACAGCATCTGCCGGGCGCCCGGACCTGGGCCGCGGAGGCGGCGGCCGGTATGGACGCGGGGGTACGGGTCTCGCTGCGCCTCGACCTCTCCGCGTACGACCTCTTCGATCAGGAGGGGACGGACCCGGCCGCGGGTAGGGAGACGGATTCCGGCCGGGCGGAAGCTCGCCCAGGGGCGGGCGCGGACATCGGCCCCGGCGCCGAGGAGGCCCAGGTGACCCGGCGGGCCGGGGCCGCCCTCGTCCAGATCCACAGCCTGGCCGACCCGACCCTGGTCATCGACGCCTCGGGGCTCTGGGCGGGCCACGGCGACGAGAGCTTCGGCCCGCGCGCCCGGATCGACGCGATGCTCGCCCTGCGCCGCGCGGCCCGCGTCTGGACCCCGCTGGCCCGGCTGCTGGAGCGGGACGTCCCCGACGCGCTGCCGCTCTCCGAGGACGAGCTGTACGAACTGCTCGGCCCGGGGGCGGCCCGCCTCGCCGCCGCGGGGGTCGCCGTCCACTGGCCGAGGGAGCTGGCCCGTACGCTCACCGCCGCCGCGGTCGTCCGCCCCGCGCCCGGCTCGGCCACGGACGGCACGCCCTTCTTCGACAGCGCGGAACTGCTCAAGTTCAACTGGCAGTTGGCGCTCGACGGCGATCCCCTCAGCGAGCGGGAGATGGACGCGCTCGCCGAGTCGCACCGGCCGATCGTGCGGCTGCGCGATCAGTGGGTGGTCGTCGACCCGGCCCTCGTACGGAAGGCGCGCAAGCGGGAGCTGGGCCTGCTGGAGCCGGTCGACGCGCTCGCCGTCGCCCTGACCGGCACCGCCGAGGTGGACGGCGAGACGGTGGAAGCGGTCCCGACCGGTGCGCTGGCCGCGCTGCGCGACCGTCTTATCAACGGCCCGGCCGCGATCGCCCAGCCGCCCGCCCTCACCGCCACCCTGCGCGACTACCAGCTGCGCGGTCTCGCCTGGCTGGACCTGATGACCTCACTCGGTCTCGGCGGCTGTCTCGCGGACGACATGGGCCTGGGCAAGACGGTCACGGTCATCGCCCTCCATCTGCACCGGGCCCGCACCGCCCCCACCCTTGTCGTCTGCCCCGCCTCCCTCCTGGGCAACTGGCAGCGCGAGATCACCCGCTTCGCGCCCGGCGTCCCCGTACACCGCTTCCACGGCGCCGGACGGACCCTGGCCGGGGCCCCGGCGGGCGGGGTTCCGGGCGGGTTCGTGCTCACCACGTACGGCACGATGCGCAGCAGCGCCGACGTGCTGGCCGGGCACGGCTGGGGGATGGTCGTCGCCGATGAGGCCCAGCATGTGAAGAACCCCTTCTCGTCCACGGCCAAGGCGCTCCGTACGATCCCGGCGCCCGCCAGGGTCGCGCTGACCGGCACGCCCGTCGAGAACAATCTGTCCGAGCTGTGGGCGCTGCTCAACTGGACCACCCCCGGACTGCTCGGCCCGCTCAAGGCGTTCCGTGCCCGTCACGCCCGGATCGTCGAGAACGTCGAGAACGCGAAGAGCGCCGACGTCAAGGACGCGGACAACGCGGAGGCGGTGGAGCGGCTGTCCCGGCTGGTCCGGCCGTTCCTGTTGCGCAGGAGGAAGTCCGACCCCGGGATCGTGCCCGAGCTGCCGCCCAAGACGGAGAGCGATCACCCCGTCGCGCTCACCCGCGAACAGGCATCGCTCTACGAGGCGGTCGTCCGCGAGACGATGGCCGCCATCGAGGCGGCCGAGGGCATCGCGCGCCGTGGCCTCGTCATGAAGCTGCTCACCGCCCTCAAACAGATCTGCAACCACCCCGCGCAGTATCTGAAGGAGGACACGGCCCGGCTCACCGGCCGTTCCGGCAAGCTCGCCCTCCTCGACGAACTGCTCGACACGATCCTCGCGGAGGACGGCTCCGTCCTTCTCTTCACCCAGTACGTGTCGATGGCGCGGCTGCTCTCCGCGCATCTCGCGGCGCGCGCCATCCCGTCCCAGCTCCTGCACGGCGGCACGCCCGTCGCCGAGCGCGAGCGCATGGTGGACCGGTTCCAGTCCGGCGAGGTCCCGGTCTTCGTCCTCTCCCTGAAGGCGGCGGGCACCGGTCTCAATCTGACCAGGGCCGGCCATGTCGTCCACTTCGACCGCTGGTGGAACCCGGCCGTGGAAGAACAGGCCACGGACCGCGCGTACCGCATCGGCCAGACCCAGCCCGTACAGGTCCACCGGCTGATCGCGGAGGGCACGGTCGAGGACAGGATCGCCGAGATGCTCTCGTCCAAGCGGGCGCTGGCCGACGCGGTCCTCGGCTCGGGCGAGGCGGCCCTGACCGAGCTGACCGACCGGGAGCTCGCGGATCTGGTCTCCCTGCGGAGGCTGTCATGACCCCCCGCCGCGCCCCCGCCCCGCGGCACGACGACCGCCGGCGTACGTTCCCCGCGCTGCCCCCGAGACCGGGCGCCGCAGGCGACTTCGCCACCACCTGGTGGGGCAACGCATGGGTGGAATCCATGGAGGACACCGCTCTCGACACGGCCCGCCTCCAGCGCGGCCGTGCCTACGCGGGCAGCGGCCATGTCGACGCGATCACCGTCACCCCCGGCCGGGTCATGGCGTACGTCCACGGTTCGAGGCCCCGCCCGTACCGCACGGAGATCCGCCTCCGTACCCTCGACGACACCGGCTGGGAGGATCTTCTCGACGCCGCGGCGGCCCGCCCCGACCACATCGCCGCCCTGCTCGACAAGGACATGCCGCACACCCTCGCGGCCTCGGCGGATCTCCTCCCCACCGGGGGCGATCTGACCCCCGACTGCTCCTGCCCCGACGACGGTTACCCGTGCAAGCACGCCGCCGCCCTCTGCTATCAGACGGCGCGACTCCTCGACGAGGACCCGTTCGTGCTGTTCCTGATGCGCGGTCGCGGCGAACACGAAGTGCTGGCCGATCTCACCCGGCGCAACGCCACGCGCTCGGCGGCCGAACGGACCACCGCCGCGCCGCCCATGCCCACGGTCGAGGCGCGCCTCGCCCTCGCGCCGCGTACGCGCCCGGTGCTTCCGCCGCCGTTCCCCGTCCCCGCGCAGCCGGGCCGCCCGCCCGTGTATCCGCACACCCCCGGCGCGCCCGATCCGCTCGCTCTCGACCTGCTCGCCACCGAAGCGGCGGCCCGCGCCCATACGTTCCTGACCACCGGCCTCGACCCCATCGGCGCCCTCACCCCCTGGCAGGACGCGGTACGGCTGGCCGCCGCCCACCCCGGCTCCGGGCTGACCGCCTCCACCCGCGCCCTCTACCGGGACCTGGCCACCGCACTCGACCGCACGCCCACCGACCTGGCCCGCGCCGTGGCGGCCTGGCGCCAGGGCGGCCTGGCGGGCCTGGCCGTACTGGAAGAGCCCTGGGACCCGCCCGCCGGCCCCTTCGACCGCGCCCGCCCCGCCCTGGTCGCCGCCGACTTCCCCCACTTCCGGCCCTGGCGCAACCGCCTCTCCACCGCGTCCCTCCAACTCCGCTTCGGCCGCGACGCGCTCTGGTACGGCTATGAGTCGGACCGGGACCGAGAGGACTGGTGGCCCCGGGGCACCCCCGACACCGACCCGGTGGGCGCCCTGACGGCACTGCTCGGCCGGTGACGCGGAGGGGTGATGTGTGGGGGCGACGCGGCGGGGACCGGGGGCTCGGTGCGCGGGAATGACGGAGGCCGGGAGCACGGGACGACCGCGCGGTACCGCTGCGCGCTCGCTCCGTACCCCCGGCCTCGTCAGCCGATGCGCCGGCCTGCCCCGAAGGTCCGATCTCCCCGCGGGTCAGGTGGAGTCGGCGGTCAGGCTGTGTGGAGCGTCAGGCCGTAACGGCCCAGGATCTCATTGATCGGCTGGTACCAGGTCTCGCCGCCGCTGCTGCAGTTGCCCCAGCCGCCCGAGGTCACGCCCTGGGCCTGGTCGCCGCTGATGAAGGAGCCGCCCGAGTCGCCGCCCTCGGCGCAGACGCTGGTCTTGGTCATCTGGTGGACGGCGCCCTGGCTGTAGTTGACGGTCTCGTTCTTGGCCAGGAGGTTGCCGCAGCGCCAGTGGGTCGTGGAGCCGGAGCGGCAGATCGAGGCACCGATCGGGGCCTCGTTGGAGCCGCGGACCAGCTGGTCGGAGACGGTGCCCCAGCCGAGGACCACCGGGACGGTCCACCAGCCGCTGCCGACGTTCACCCACGCGTAGTCGTTGTCGGGGAACGACGAGCCCTGGAAGTTGCCGATGTACGAGCCGTCCCAGCCGCTCACCGAGGCGCCCGCCTGGCCGCAGTGGCCGGCCGTGACAAAGCCGCCGTGTACGGAGAAGCCGATGGAACAGCGGACGTTGCCCGTGTAGTACGGGTCGCCGCCGACGGTGCCGGCGGCGAAGGTCTGGGGAGCCTTGGCGGTCTCCTTGACCGTGACAGGACCGGCCTGCCGGGCGCGGTCGAGGAAGTCACGGACATCGTTGTCGTTCTTCTGCGCCGCGACGACATTCACCACGACGCGGTTGGCCTTGGGGTCTACATGCCAGCTGCTGACACCGGCCGGCGCGGAGAGCGCGTCGATCCGCTCCTTGGCCGCGTCGAGCTGGCGCGCGCTGTGCTTGACGAGCTGTACGGTCGCGCCGGTCGCCCGTACGGCGTCGGCCTTCTGGGCACTGGTGACCGTGACGGTCAGCGTGCCGCTGTCCGGGTTGAACCAGGAGCCGCCGTACGAGGCTCCCGCCGCGCGCTTCGCCTTGCCCTCGACAGCCGTCGCTGTCTTCTCCGCGGCCAGCCGCGCCTTGGCCTGACTCTCCGTCAGGCCCAGATCCTTCTGCATGGCGGTGAGCAGACCGGCGGAGGCCGGGGCTTCGGAGGCGGAAGAGGGGGCCGCGGCGGCCGGTGCGAGCCCGGCGGCGGCCCAGGTGCCGAGGAGGAGGAGTGCGGACAGACCGGTGCGTATCACTGTCGTACGTCTCAAGGGATGTGGCCCTTCTGTGTTCCAGCATGGTGGGGGTGGAACAGCAGGCGACTGAGAGCGCTCTCAGGCGGTGCCAGCCGGAGCGTAGCCGAGGATCAAGAGCAGGTCCATGCCAAGCGGAAGGATCTGGTGAACCTGCCAGTGGGTGTCCTTGGTCATCTCGGCGCGGGGCACGGCCCACTCCCACGCGCCGTCAACAACCGTCCCTCGTACGGCTGTTTAGGATGGGATCATGGCAATCACGGCATCCGGCGCGTCACCGCGGTCGCTCTACGATCCGACGAGCGAGCTGCTGGCGGATCCGTACGAGGTCTACGCGCGGCTGCGCGAGACCGCGCCCGTACGGCGGATCGTCGGGCCCGACGGACGGCCCGCCTGGATCGTCACGCGATACGAGGATGTACGGCAGTCGCTCGCCGATCCCCGGCTCTCGCTCGACAAGCGCCGTGCGCTGCCCGGCGGTTACCAGGGCTTCGGGCTGCCGCCCGCCCTCGACGCCAACCTGCTCA
The DNA here is from genome assembly GCF_000718095.1 of Streptomyces scopuliridis RB72. Lineage (GTDB taxonomy): Bacteria > Actinomycetota > Actinomycetes > Streptomycetales > Streptomycetaceae > Streptomyces > Streptomyces scopuliridis. Next base: position 176,295 of record NZ_JOEI01000018.1, read on the forward strand.
ACATGGATCCGCCGGACCACACCCGTATCCGGCGCTTCGTCGCGCGGGCGTTCACCGCGCGACGGATCGAGGAGCTGCGGAGGCCGGTCCGACGCACCGCCGACGAACTGCTCGACGCCCTCGAATCCGGCGGTCGCGAATCCGGCGGTCGCGAATCCGGCACGCTCGAATCCGGCACGCTCGAATCCGGCGGTCGCGCCGATCTGGTCGCCTCGTACGCCGCGCCGCTGCCCATCGTCGTCATCTGCGAACTGCTGGGCGTACCCCCGCGCGACCGGCGTGACTTCCGGGAGTGGACGGACGCCCTGATCGCCCCCGATCCCGCGCGGCCCGAGCGGATGAAGGCGGCGATCGCCGCCATGCTCGCCTTCTTCACCGAACTGCTCGCCCACAAGCGGGCCGAGCCCGGGGATGATCTGCTCTCCGCGCTGATCGCGGCGCGCGACGAGGGTGAAGAGGCCGGTGAAGAGGCCGGCGGCGAGGCGTCACATGGCGACGGCGGCGACCGCCTCAGTGAGGACGAGCTGATGTCGCTGGCCTTCCTCATCCTCTTCGCCGGGTACGAGAACACCGTCCAGCTCATCGGCAACTCCGTCCTCGCCCTGCTCCGGCACCCCGGGCAACTGGCGGCGCTCCGCGCGGAGCCCGGCAGGACGGCCGCGGCGGTCGGCGAGTTCGTACGGTACGAGGGGCCCGCGCTGCTGGCGATCCGGCGGTTCGCGGTCGAGGATCTGACGATCGGCGGGGTGACGGTGCCGGCGGGGGAGACCGTCATGCTGTCCCTCGCCGCCGCCAACCGCGACCCGCACCGCTTCGCCGACCCCGACCGGCTCGACCTCGACCGCGACACGGCGGGGCAGGTGGCCCTCGGGCACGGCATCCACTACTGCCTCGGCGCACCGCTCGCCCGGCTGGAGACCGAGATCGCGCTCAACGCGCTGCTGGAGCGCTTTCCGCGGCTGGCGCTCGACGTTCCGTACGAGGAGCTGCGATGGCGCCCCTCGACCCGCGCCCGGGGCCTGATCGCGCTGCCCGTACGGTTCTGAGCCGTAGGCCGAGGCCGGCGGGTCATTGTCGGTAGCCGCTCAGGAAGCGGCCGATCCGGCTGATGGCCGCGTCGAGATCGTCCGCGTACGGAAGCGTCAGGATCCGGAAGTGGTCGGGACGCGGCCAGTTGAACCCCGTCCCCTGTACCACCTGGATCTTCTCCCGCAGCAGCAGATCCAGCACGAACCGCTCGTCGTCGTGGATCTTGTGCACCTTGGGGTCCAGCCGGGGGAAGGCGTACAGCGCGCCCTTCGGCTTCACGCACGAGACCCCGGGGATCTCGTTGAGCTTCTCCCAGGCGCGGTCGCGCTGCTCGTACAGCCTGCCTCCCGGCGCGGTGAACTCCTTGATCGACTGCCGGCCGCCGAGCGCGGCCTGAATGGCGTACTGCGCGGGCGCGTTGGGGCAGAGCCGCATCGAGGCGAGCATCGTGAGGCCCTCAAGGTAGCTGCGGGCATGCTGCTTGGGGCCGGTGACGACGAGCCAGCCGGAGCGGAACCCCGCCACGCGGTACGTCTTCGAGAGCCCGCTGAAGGTGAGGACCACCAGATCGGGGGCGAGGGCCGCGGCGGTGTGGTGGACCGCGTCGTCGTAGACGATCTGGTCGTAGATCTCGTCCGCGAACACCATGAGCTGATGACGGCGGGCGAGATCGAGGATGCCTTCGACGATCTCGCGCGGATAGACCGCGCCGGTGGGGTTGTTGGGGTTGATGATCACGACGGCCTTCGTGCGGTCGGTGATCTTCGACGCCATGTCGTCCAGGTCCGGGTACCACTCCGCGGACTCGTCGCAGAGATAGTGCACGGGACGGCCGCCCGCCAACGTCGTCACGGCGGTCCAGAGCGGGAAGTCGGGGGCCGGGATCAGGACTTCGTCGCCGTCCTCCAGAAGCGCCTGGACGGCCATCGAGACCAGCTCCGAGACGCCGTTGCCGAGGAACACGTCATCGACCGTGACCTCGGGCAGCCCCATGGTCTGGTAGCGCTGGGCGACGGCGCGGCGCGCGGAGAGGACACCGCGCGAGTCCGTGTAGCCGTGTGCCCGCGGCAGCATCCGGATCATGTCCTGGAGGATCTCCTCCGGCGCCTCGAACCCGAAGAGCGCGGGGTTGCCGGTGTTGAGACGCAGGACGCTGTGGCCCGCCTCCTCCAGGGCGTCGGCGTGCTCGATCACCGGGCCGCGGATCTCGTAGCAGACCTCGCTGAGCTTGCTCGACTGCCGGAATTCCATGCGGTGGCCTCCCAGACCTTGTTGCGATACTTGGTTTTACCAAGTCCGAGCTTGGAAAGTCCAACAACATGTCTAGAATCCGTCACATGTCACGTCGCCGAAGCTACGACCAGTACTGCGCCACCGCCCGTGCCCTCGACTCCGTGGGCGACCGCTGGACCCTGCTGATCGTCCGGGAGCTGCTGGCGGGCCCCCGCCGGTACACCGATCTGCACGCCGATCTGCCGGGTGTCAGCACGGATGTGCTCGCCTCCCGGCTCAAGGACATGGAGCGCGATGATCTGGCCCTGCGCCGCAAGCTGCCGCCCCCGGCCGCGGCGTATGTGTACGAGCTGACGGAGCGGGGGCGGGGGCTGCTGCCGGTGCTCACGGCTCTGGCGGAGTGGGGCGCGCCGGCGCTGGAGGAGCGCAGGCCCACCGACGCCGTACGGGCGCACTGGTTCGCCGTGCCGCTGCTGCCGGTGCTGGACGGGCTGTCGGGCCCGGCAGGCTCGGGGCTGGGCGGCGGGACGGGGGAGGGTGTGGTGGAAGTCCGGCTGGACGAGGGGGCGTTCCATGTACGGCTCGGGGCGGGCGATCCGGTGTACGGCGACGGGCCGGCGGAGAGCCCGGACGCCCGCCTCGTGCTCGACGCCGACACCTGCCGTGAGCTGAGCGGGGGCGCGCTGACGGTGGGGGACGGGGTGCGGGACGGACGGATCGAGGTGTCGGGTGACGGCCCGCTGGCCAAGGTGTTGCGGGGGGAGTGAGCGGACGGGAGCCCGCCCTTGTGCCGCTGACGGTGACAGAAATAGCCTAATTCGTCACGGATGTCATACTTGGAGGCATCAGTAGCCACGGGAGGCCCGCCGGGGCCGGGACCTCGTTCCCCGGCGGTCGGGTCCAGGCAGGGTGAGATGAGCGACGATGAGGCGACCGGACTCCGCGCGGGGCGACCAGCCCGTCCGGTCGAACGATCCCCACGAGACCAATCCTCGTGAGAGCGATCCCCACGAGACCGAGGCCGCCGAGACCGATCCCCGCGACCAGCCGACCGATCCGTTTGACGAGGCGGCCACGGCCAGGGCGGTCATCGACGCGCGAGGCACCGTAACGGGGTGGAGCGAGGGTGCCCGCCGGCTGCTCGGTCACCGGCCGTCGGAGATCGTCGGACGGTCCGTCGCCGAGCTGCTCGCCGATGGGGCGACCGCGCGGTCCCGCGCCGGCACGCTCGATCCGGGGGCGCTGGATCCGGCCGCCCTGCCGGACAGATGGAGCGGGACGGTCACGCTGCTGCACCGCAACGGCGACCGGCTGGACGTACGGCTGCTGGCACACCGCCGTACGACGGACGACGGCGCCACCGAGTGGTTCGTCGTCTCCCCGCTGACCCGGGCGGCCCCGCACTTCGAGGACCCGCACCTGCTCGAACTGGTATTCATGCAGTCGCCCTGTCCGATGGCCGTCTACGACACACGGCTGCGGCTGCGGCATGTGAGCGAGGACATGGAGCGCCTGCTGGGCCTCACCGAGGACGACGTACGCGGCCTGCGGCTGCCCGAGGCCATGCCCGCCCCGGAGATCGACAACACTGAGCGGCACATGCTGCGGGCGCTGGAGACCGGCGAGCCGCAGCACCTCGAATTCTCGCTGCGCCTGCCCGGCCACGACCGTGAGTTCGCCTGGGCGGTCTCCATCGCCCCGCTGCGGGACGGGGGCCGGACACGCGGTGTGGTCGTGGCGGTACACGACATGACCAGACAGAACCGCGCCCAGCAGCGGCTGCTCCTGGTGAACGAGGCCAGTACCCGTATCGGCAGCGCCCTCGACGTCGTGAGCACCGCGCAGGAGCTGGCCGATGTCGCGGTCCCCGTGCTCGCCGACTTCGTCACCGTCGATCTGCTCCCCGAGGTCAGCAGAGGCGGCGCCGAGACCCCCGCCGGCCCGCTGCCCGGCCAGGTCAGGCTGCGGCGCGTCGCCTGCCAGTCCGTTCTTGAGGGGGCCCCGGAGGCCGTGGTCGAGCTCGGGGACACCTCCTTCTACCCCGACAGCTCGCCCGCCGCCGAGTGCCTGATCACTCAGCGGGGCGTCATGAGGAGGGTGACGGACGCCTCCGTGGCCCGATGGGAGACGACCGATCCGGGGCGCGCCGCCAAGATGCGCGAATTCAGGTTCCACTCGACGATGGCCGTCCCGCTGCGCGCTCGCGGCACCATCCTCGGCGTGGCCACCTTCTCCCGGCACCGCAGCCCGGCCCCCTTCGAGCTGGACGATCTGCTGCTCGCCGAGGAGATCACGGCGCGGGCGGCCGTCTGTATCGACAACGCCCGCCGCTACACGCGCGAACGCGACACGGCGCTGGCCCTTCAGCGCAGCCTGCTGCCGCACGCGCTGCCCGAACACGCGGCGGTCGAGTTCGCCTTCCGCTACCTCCCCGCCGACTCGGGGGCCGGAGTCGGCGGCGACTGGTTCGATGTGATCCCGCTGTCCAGCTCGCGCGTGGCCCTGGTCGTGGGCGATGTGGTCGGCCACGGCGTCCAGGCGTCGGCCACGATGGGCCGGCTGCGTACGGCCGTACGCACCCTCGCCGATGTCGATCTGCCGCCCGACGAACTGCTCACCCACCTCGACGACCTCGTCAACCATCTGGCCGCGGAAGCGTCTAGCGGACAGCCCCCGGGCGCCGAGGCCGCCGGGGATGTCGGTGCCACCTGCCTCTACGCGGTCTACGACCCGGTGTCCCGGCGCTGCTCCCTCGCGCGCGCCGGACACCCGCAGCCCGCGATGGTCACCCCGGACGGCTCCGTCGCCTTCCTCGACCTGCCCGCGGGGCCGCCGCTCGGCCTCGGCAATCTGCCCTTCGAGTCCGTCGACGTGGAGCTGCGGGAGGGCAGCGTGCTCGCCCTGTTCACCAACGGCCTCGTCGAATCCCGCGAGCGCGGCATCGACGAATCGTTCGCCGCGCTGCGCACTGCCCTCGCCCAGCCCGCCGCGCCGCTGGAGGACACCTGCGACAACGTACTGAAGACGCTGCTCCCCGGCCGCCCCGCCGATGACGTCGCCCTGCTCCTCGCCCGTACCCGCGCGCTCGACGCGAGCCAGGTCGCCACGTGGGAGCTGGAGTGCGACCCCGCCGGGGTGGCCCAGGCGCGGCGGGACGCCGCCGAGCAACTGGCCGCCTGGGGGCTGGAAGACGCCGTCTTCACCACGGAACTGGTGGTCAGCGAGCTGGTCACCAACGCCATCCGGTACGCCCAGGCCCCCATTCAGCTGCGCCTCATCCATGACCGCAGTCTCATCTGCGAGGTCTCGGACGGCAGCAACACCGCTCCGCATCTGCGCCGGGCCCGGGTGTTCGACGAAGGGGGCCGTGGCCTCCTGCTCGTCGCTCAGCTCACGCAGAGCTGGGGCACCCGCCAGGGCACGGGCGGCAAGACCATCTGGGCCGAGCAGACTCTTCCTGTGACCGACTTCTGAGGGCGGGGCAGGGGCGGGGCGGGGCGGCGGGTACGGGCCGGCGCGCCATGAGCGAGCGCCGCTGAACGATGATGGCCGGGTGCGACTCGAAGCGATCACCTGGGAGCGGCTGACCGAGGCCGTCGCCGAGCACGTGCTGGAGACGGGGGCGGCGGACGGCGGTCCCTGGCTCCGTGTCGCCATCGACGGAGCGCCCGCCGCCGGGACCCGTGAGCGGGCCGACGCGCTCGCCGGGGCGCTGCGGGTACGCGGCCGGTCGGTACTGGTCGTGGGGACCGGCGGGTTTCTGCGGCCGGCCTCGCTGCGGTACGAATACGGGCGCGAGGACCCGGAGTCGTACTACAGCGGCTGGTTCGACACCGGCGCGCTGTGGCGGGAGGTCTTCGGGCCGCTGGAGCCCGGCGGCACCGGGCGGGTCCTGCCCGATCTCTGGGACCCCGCCACCGACCGGGCGACCCGCAGCCCGCACAGCGAACTCGTGCCCGGCGGTGTGCTGGTGCTGCACGGCCCGCTGCTGCTGGGGCACTGGTTCCCGTTCGACCTCACAGTGCATCTGCGGCTGTCACCGGCCGCGCTCCGGCGCCGTACCGACGAGAGCGAACGCTGGACGCTCCCCGCCTTCGAGCGGTACGAGCGGGAGGTGGACCCGGCCGAGGCCGCCGATGTGGTCGTACGGACCGACGATCCGCGCCATCCGGCGTGGGGCGGCCTCGGATAGCGGCTTTCGGACAGCGGTCCCGGTGACCGCCCCGTACGGCGCGCGGCCCCGGCGGACGTGTGAAGTCAGGGCCGGCCGCCCACCGTCGCGACCGCCCGCGCCCCCGCCCGGCAGCCCGCCGTGGCAGCCGCCACCGGGTCCGCCCCCGCGAGCCGGGCCGCGAGGAACGCGCCCGTGAAGGCGTCGCCCGCACCCGTCGAGTCCACGGCACGCGCCGGGACCGGCGGGACCCGGGCCGTGACAGCCCCCGCCCGCGCCACCAGCGCGCCGTCCCCGCCCAGGGTCACCACCGCCACCCCCACCCGTCCGCTCAGCGCGGCGGCGGCGTCCGCCACGTTCGTCAGCCCGGTGAGGAGCCTGGCCTCGTCCGCGTTCGGGAGCAGCGTCTCCACGCCCTCGACCGACGCCAGGAAACGGTCCGCGCCCAGTTCCTTGATGAACCCCGTCGAGGCCGGGTCCACACTCACCGGGACGCCCCGCTCCCCGGCCGATTCCAGGGCGGCGACGGCCAGTTGACGGCTCGTGTCCGCGAAGAAGAGATAGCCGGAGAGATGCAGCCGGCCCACCCCGTCCAGCAGGGACGGCGACCAGTCGGCGGGAGACAGCCGCAGCGCCGCGCCGCTGTCGGTGAGCAGCGTGCGTTCGGCGGACGCGTCGACCAGACAGATCACTGTCGCGGTCGGCACCGCCTCGTCGACGACGAGATGGGTACGTACCCCCGCCCGCCGCAGCCGCTCCTCGTGCCACTCCCGCGCCTCCGACCCCACCCGTGCCAGCAGCCGTACGTCCGCGCACCCGGAGCGCGCCGCCCAGCAGGCCGCGTTGGCCCCGGCGCCGCCCGGCAGCGTACGGATCTCGGCGGCCGTGTCCGTACCGTGCGCGAGCGGGGTGCGGTAGCGCGCCACCACGTCGGTGACCACGTCCCCGATCACCAGCAGCGCACCGCCCCCGGCGCCGCTGCTCATCCGCCCGCCGCGGTGCGTGCCGCCGCGATGCGCGCCGCGAGCCACACATTGCCGCGCACCGCCGCGAGATTGGCCTCCAGCGAGGCGCCGCCCGTCCGCCGCATCAGCTGGTCCAGCAGGAACGGGGTGACCGCCTGACCGCTGATACCGCGCTCATGACACTCCGTCAGCGCTTCCGCGAGCACCCGGTCGTGCAGCTTCGGATCCAGCTGCTCCGCTTCCGGCACGGGGTTGGCGACGATGAGCGCCGCCTCCGGTCCGCCGAGCGCGTCCTGAGCGTCCATCACCGCCGCGACCTCCTCGGGCGTACGGACCGTCCAGTCGACCGGTTCACCGGACGAGGTCAGATAGAAGCCGGGGAACCGGTCGGTCCCGTAGCCGAGAATGCCGACGCCCAGCGTCTCCAGCCGCTGGAGCGTCGCCGGTACGTCGAGGATCGATTTGACGCCCGCGCACACCACGGTGATCCGGGTCCTGGCCAGCAGCCGCAGATCGGCCGACTCGTCCTGGGTGTCGGTCCAGCCGCGGTGGACCCCGCCGAGGCCGCCCGTCGCGAAGACCCGGATCCCGGCCCGCGCGGCCAGGAACGCCGTGGCGGAGACGGTCGTCGCGCCGCTCGCGCCCGCCGCGAGCGCGGGCGCCAGATCGCGCTGGCCCAGCTTCCGTACGGACGGGTCCTGGGCGACCCGCTCCAACTGGTCCTTGGACAGGCCCACCTGGGGCCGGCCGTCCAGCACGGCGACCGTTGCGGGTACGGCGCCGCTGGACCGTACGAGCGCCTCCAGCTCCTCCGCGACCGCCAGATTGCGCGGGCGCGGCAGTCCGTGCGCGATGATCGTCGATTCCAGGGCGACCACGGGACGGTGCGCGGCGAGCGCCTCCCGTACCTCGGGGGAGAGCTGCGAAGTGATGTCTGGCATGTCCCCATCCATGGCACATCCCGCGCGGACCCAAACGTCGACGCGCGGGCGAACGCCCGCGCGCCCGGGCCCGTGCCCGTGGAGGGCGCGGTGCCGACCGCGCCCTCCACTGCTCGGGAATCGTTCAGGCGGCCACCACCCCGTTCAGCGCGCCGTGCGGATTGAGCACGTACTTCCGGCTGGCGCCGTGGTCGAACTCGTCGTAGCCGCGCGGGGCGTCCTCCAGCGAGATCACCGTGGCGTTGACGGCCTTCGCGATGTGGACCCGGTCGTGCAGGATCGCCATCGCCAGGCCCCGGTGATACTTCATCACCGGGCACTGTCCCGTGCTGAAAACATGGCTCTTCGCCCAGCCGAGACCCAGCCGGACCTTCAGCGTCCCCGTCTTGGCGTCCTCGTCGATACCGCCCGGGTCGTCGGTGACGTACAGCCCCGGGATACCGAGCGCGCCGCCCGCCCTGACGACACCCATCAGGGAGTTGAGGACGGTCGCCGGAGCCTCCTTGGAGTCCTTGCCGTGCGCGCGTGCCTCGAAGCCGACCGCGTCGACCGCGGCGTCCACCTCGGGCTCGCCCAGGATCTGGGCTATCTGGTCCTCGACCGCCCCCATGGTGAGATCGACGGTCTCACAGCCGAAACTGCGGGCCTGCGCGAGCCGTTCGGCGTTCAGGTCGCCGACGATGACGACCGCGGCGCCGAGCAGCTGGGCCGAGGCCGCGGCTGCCAGACCGACAGGTCCCGCGCCCGCGACATAGACCGTGGAGCCGACGCCCGTGCCGGCTGTCACCGCTCCGTGGTAGCCGGTGGGGAAGATGTCCGACAGCATCGTCAGATCGAGCAGCTTCTCCAGCGCCGCGTCCCGGTCGGGGAAGCGGAGCAGGTTGAAGTCCGCGTACGGCACCATCACGTACTGCGCCTGTCCGCCGACCCAGCCGCCCATGTCGACGTAGCCGTACGCCGCGCCGGGACGGGCGGGATTGACGTTCAGACAGATACCGGTCTGGCGCTCCTTGCAGTTCCGGCAGCGGCCGCAGGCGATATTGAAGGGCACCGACACGACATCGCCGACGTCGATGAACTCGACGTCGGGGCCGCGCTCGATGACCTCACCGGTGATCTCGTGGCCGAGGACCAGGCCTTCGGGGGCCGTGGTCCGGCCGCGCACCATGTGCTGATCGCTGCCGCATATGTTGGTGGCGAGTACCTTGAGGATGACCCCGTGGCGGCATTTACGGCCTACGTTCGCGGGGGCCACACCCGGCCCGTCCTGAAGTTCGAGCGTCGGGTAGTCGGTGGTCCTCACATCCACCTCACCCGGCTTGATGTATTCGACTGCCTTGTTTCCTCCGCTCATCCTGACTCGCCGTCCCTTCGGCTCTCCTCGTCCAGCGGATGACTCGGCCTGTGCGTGTGATGGAGTCGGCCACCGCTCGGGCGGTCCGGCCGAGGTGTGTGCCGGTACGGGACGAGCCGGATACGGAACGTGTCCGGTCAGCGGGAGCGGGGCGCCCCGGGCCGACATCTGCCGCCCGCCGGGCTGTACGCGCGGTGGTTCTCCATAAATCAGCCTAAGCCCGGCACGGAAAGCGGACAAGTGCCAGTAAATGCACGCGATCCGCCCTGTTCGGAGCGGCGAAGCGGCTCAGAAGAGCGGTTCCGGAAGCACACCCTCCAGAGCCAGCAACTGCCGTTTCGTTTCGAGCCCGCCCCCGAAGCCGCCGAGCCCGCCGTCGCTCTCCACCACGCGATGACACGGCACCACCACCGGCAGCGGGTTGGAACCCATCGCCGCGCCGACCGCCTGGGCGGCCGCCGGCTGGCCCACCCGCTTGGCCAGATCGCCGTAACCGACCACCGTGCCGTACGGGACGCCCGCCGCCAGCTCGCGCAGCACCTGCCGGTTGAAGCCCGTGGAGAGCGACCAGTCCAGCGGCAGCCCGAACTCCCGCAGCTCGCCCGCGAAGTACGCGGACAGCCTGCGTATCGGCTCGGCCAGCAGCCCCGACGCCGACTCGACGGGCTCGGTGCCCAGCCGGTCCCTCAGCTGCCCGAGCGCCTTCTCCCGCACCGGCCCGTCGACATGGAAGACGACGCTCACCAGCCCCTGGCCGGTCGCGGCCAGCAGCAGCGGCCCGATGCCGGTGGACACGACCGTCCACTCCACCGTCGACTGCCCGTAGTTGTTCATGCCGACCACGGTACGGGCCACCACTGACAACGGGCCTGTGACCGGCCTCAGCCCACCGCGTCCCGCACCACGTCGGGGTTGTTGGTGATGATCCCGTCCACGCCGAGATCCCGGACGCGCACCGCGCCCGCCGCGTCGTTGACCGTCCACGTGCTCACCGTGAGCGGCTTGCCGTGCGCGCCCTTGAGCCGGTGCACCGCGGCCACGTAGTCGCCGGTGAGCGCGGCGTGCGCCGGGTTGATCTGGTCCGTGAACGCGGCGTACGCGGGCAGATCGGCCACTGCGGGCGCGCCGAGGAAACCGGTCGTGAGATCCGGGCGCAGCCGGTGCACCGTACGGATGCTGTCCGCGCTGAAGCTCTGGACGACCAGCTTGTCCCGGACGTGCGCGCGGCTGAGCCAGCCCTCCTGGCGCAGCACCCGCAGGATGTCCTTCTCGACGCCGGGGTACTGCTCGGGAGCCTTGATCTCCAGAAGCAGCTTCTGCCGGTTGGCCTCGACGGCGTCCAGATACTGCTTCAGCGTGGGTACGCGCTCGCCCGCCCACCGCTCGCCGAACCAGCTGCCCGCGTCCAGCCGGGCGATCTCCGCGGCCGTGAAGTCCTTGACCTTCCAGGGGGCCCGGTCGGGGAAGACCTCCTCCACATCGGTGGTCCGCTTGAGGTTGTCGTCGTGGATCACCACCAGCCGGCCGTCCTTGGTGCGCTGGACGTCGTTCTCCACCCAGCCGATGCCCAGGTCACCGGCCGCGTCGACGGCCGCGAGCGTGTTCTCCGGGGCGTAGGCGGAGGCGCCGCGGTGCGCGATGACGACCGGGCTCCCGCTCCTGGACTCGGCGGCCGGGCCCGCGCTCGCGGTGGCGGCACCGGGCAGAACGAGCGCGGTGACTCCCAGCAGTGCGGCGGCCGTTGTCACTGAGGTGCGTGTGTACACGTGTACTCCTCGCGTCGTGCGATGACGGTCGGCCAGAGCGTGGCAGCCCCCGGCCAACAGGGAACAGGCGAAGGCCGGCCACAACGTGAAGTCACGCCAAGGACCGGAAAGACGGACCGGAAGGATGGGATGACATCATGAGGCCCGCACCGGCGCGGGGCCGCCCCGTACCGCGAGGTTGTGTCGTTTCGTGTCGACAAATCGCCGGTCGCCTGTTTGCTAACCGGGCCGGCCGTCCTACCCTCGCCCGAGCCGGCGCTTTCGTATCAGGAAGCACGAGGGGCGAGGGGCATATCGCTATGCAGGGCACGATCGACGGATTCAGCTACGGTCTCGTCACACCCGTGGCGGCCTTTCTCATGGCCTGCCTCGGCGCGGCTCTGGGCCTGCGCTGCACCGCGAGATCCCTGCGTACCAGACGCTCCTGGAAGCCGGGCGGGCTCGCGCTCGGATCGGCCGCGATCGGCTCCGGCGTCTGGACGATGCACTTCATCGCGATGATGGGGTTCAGCGTCTCGGAGGTGCCGGTCGGCTACGACCGGTTCACCACGTTCGCCAGCCTCGTCGTGGGGATCGTCATGGTCGGGGTGGGGATCTTCATCGTGGGGTACCGCGGCACGACCCCGATGACCCTCGTCACCGGCGGCACCATCACCGGCCTCGGCATCGCCACCATGCACTACCTCGGCATGGCCGGCATTCGGCTCCACGGCCGCGTCGGATACGACACGGTCACCGTCGCGCTCTCCGTCATCATCGCCGTCCTCGCGGCGACCGCGGCGCTCTGGGTGGTCGTCTCGCACCGCGGATTTCTGGCCGGTCTGGCCGCCAGCGCGGTGATGGGCGTCGCGTCGACCGGCATGCACTACACCGCCATGGCCGCGGTCCGCGTTCATCTGGACGGCGCCGTCGACGACTCGGGCGGCGCCCCGGCCACCGAGCTGCTGGCCCCGATGCTGGTCGGCCCGGCGTTCTTCCTGCTGCTGGCCGGTGTGGCGGTGCTGGTCGACCGGCTGCTGGTGACGGGCCGTCCCGAGCGGTCACGCTCCGCGGGGGCCGTGACCGGGCCGTGCGGGCGCGGTGGGGTGCCCGCGCAGCGGATCCGGCCGCGGCCGGCCCTCCGCGAGCACGCCGACCGTGCGGCGGCCAGGTCCCCGCGCCGCGGCTCCCAGGACCTCCACGACTGGTGACGCGGGTGAGCCGCCGGTCACCCCGGGTGATCCGGGACCGCTCACCGCCCCACTGTCAGTGCGGGGTCGTACGGTGGATCCATGCGGCCCGTTTCCAAGATCGAACGTACGGTGGCGCCTTTCGAGGTCGTCAGCTCCTACCAGCCCAGTGGCGACCAGCCGACGGCCATCGCCGACCTGGAGCGGCGTGTCCGCGCGGGCGAGAAGGATGTCGTCCTGCTCGGCGCGACCGGCACGGGAAAGTCGGCGACGACCGCCTGGATGATCGAGAAGCTCCAGCGCCCCACGCTGGTGATGGCGCCGAACAAGACCCTCGCCGCCCAGCTGGCGAACGAATTCCGCGAGCTGCTGCCCAACAACGCCGTCGAGTACTTCGTCTCGTACTACGACTACTACCAGCCAGAGGCGTACGTCCCCCAGTCGGACACCTACATCGAGAAGGACTCCTCCATCAACGAGGAGGTCGAGCGGCTGCGCCACTCCGCGACGAACTCCCTCCTCACCCGGCGCGATGTGATCGTCGTCGCCTCGGTCTCCTGCATCTACGGCCTCGGTACGCCCCAGGAGTACGTGGACCGGATGGTGCCGCTGAAGGTCGGCGTGGAGCTGGACAGGGACCAGCTGTTGCGCCGCTTCGTCGACATCCAGTACACGCGCAACGACCTCGCGTTCACTCGCGGCACCTTCCGGGTCCGCGGCGACACCATCGAGATCTTCCCGGTCTACGAGGAGCTGGCCGTCCGGATCGAGATGTTCGGCGACGAGATCGAGGCGCTCTCCACGCTGCACCCGCTCACCGGCGAGGTCATCAGCGACGACGACGAGCTGTACATCTTCCCCGCGAGCCACTACGTGGCGGGCCCCGAGCGCATGGAGAAGGCGGTCAACGGCATCGAGCGGGAGCTGGAGACCCGGCTGGCCGAGCTGGACAAGCAGGGCAAGCTGCTGGAGTCCCAGCGGCTGCGGATGCGTACGACCTACGACATCGAGATGATGCGCCAGATCGGTTCCTGCTCGGGGATCGAGAACTACTCGATGCACTTCGACGACCGTGAGCCGGGCTCCGCGCCCAACACCCTCCTCGACTACTTCCCCGAGGACTTCCTGCTGGTCATCGACGAGTCGCACGTCACCGTGCCGCAGATCGGCGCGATGTACGAGGGTGACGCGTCCCGCAAGCGGACCCTGGTCGACCACGGCTTCCGGCTGCCGTCCGCGCTCGACAACCGCCCGCTGAAGTGGGAGGAGTTCCAGCAGCGGATCGGCCAGGCCGTCTATCTCTCCGCCACTCCCGGCACGTACGAGATGTCCCGCTCCGACGGCTTCGTGGAGCAGATCATCCGTCCCACCGGCCTGATCGACCCCGAGGTCGTCGTGAAGCCCACGGAGGGCCAGATCGACGATCTGGTCCATGAGATCCGCGAGCGCACCGCGAAGGACGAGCGCGTCCTGGTGACCACGCTCACCAAGAAGATGGCCGAGGACCTCACCGACTACTTCCTGGAGCTGGGCATCCAGGTGCGGTATCTGCACAGTGATGTCGACACCCTGCGCCGGGTCGAGCTGCTGCGCGAGCTGCGCGCCGGTGAGTACGACGTCCTCGTCGGCATCAACCTGCTGCGCGAGGGCCTCGACCTCCCGGAGGTCTCCCTGGTGGCGATCCTCGACGCCGACAAGCAGGGCTTCCTGCGCTCGGGCACCTCACTGATCCAGACCATCGGCCGGGCCGCGCGCAATGTGTCCGGCCAGGTCCATATGTACGCCGACAAGATCACCCCCGCGATGGCGCAGGCGATCGACGAGACGAACCGGCGCCGCGAGAAGCAGATCGCGTACAACACCGAGCGCGGTATCGACCCCCAGCCGCTCCGTAAGAAGATCAACGACATCGTCGCGACCATCGCGCGCGAGGAGGTCGACACCGAGGCCCTGCTCGGCACGGGCTACCGGCAGTCGAAGGACGGCAAGCCCGCCAAGGCCCCGGTCCCCTCGCTCGGGGCGAAGCCCGCGAAGGGGGGCAAGGCGGCGGCCACGGGCGCGGTGCTGACCGACCGGCCCGCCGCCGAACTGGCCGGGATCATCGAGGAGATGACCGACCGGATGCGGGCCGCCGCCGCCGAGCTGCAGTTCGAGGTCGCCGCGCGGCTGCGCGACGAAGTGAGCGAACTCAAGAAGGAATTGCGGCAGATGAGGGAGGCGGGGCTCGCCTGACACACCGGGGCACCTGGTGTGTTGCAAGACCGACACAAAAACGGTCCAAGCCTCCTGCGCTGTCCGCGTGACTGCGTAGGGTGCTGCGCAACCGCATACGGACGGTTGCGGGGGAACCATTCGAGAGGGGACAGCGCGTGGTGGACGTATCCAAGGGCGGCGCGCCCGGAGGCCCTGGCGTCAATCTGACCAAGGGTCAGGCCATCAGCCTGGAGAAGAAGGGCGGCGGCACGCTGACGGCGGTGCGCATGGGGCTCGGCTGGCAGGCCGCCCCGCGCCGGGGCCTGTTCGGCTCCCGTACCCGCGAGATCGACCTGGACGCCTCGGCGGTGCTGTTCGCCGACAAGCAGCCGGTCGACGTGGTCTTCTTCCGCCATCTCGTCAGCGACGACGGCTCGGTACGGCACACCGGCGACAATCTCGTCGGCGGCGCGGGCCAGGGCGGCGACGACGAGGCGATCCTTGTCGACCTCCAGCGGATCCCGGTCCATATCGACCAGATCGTCTTCACGGTGAACTCATTCACCGGCCAGACGTTCCAAGAGGTCCAGAACGCCTTCTGCCGCATCGTCGACGAGACCAACGGCCAGGAGCTGGCCCGCTACACGCTCGACGGCGGGGGCCAGTACACCGCGCAGATCATGGCGAAGGTGCACCGCGTGGGCTCCGGCTGGCAGATGACGGCCCTCGGCAACCCGGCCAACGGCCGTACGTTCCAGGACCTGATGCCGTCGATCCTGCCGCATCTGTAGGACAGGACGACGGCCGCGGTGTCGTCCCGTACGCGCAGCTCCCGGAGGTCGGCGCAGGCCACCGGGGGCTGCGCCTCTGCTGTCACACCGCACCACCCCCGCACCTGAGCACCCGTACTTGAACATGCGCACCTGAGCGTGCGCACCGGAACACCCGCACAGAGTTGTACAGACCTGTACACCCACACCTGAACACTGACGCGTAACCGATGAGGGGACAGAGGCGATGACGGCCGAGCTGGTCCGGGGGCAGAACCACCCCTTGCCCCACACCCGACTGGAGATCCGGGTGACGGCCGGCGCACCGGTCATGGCCTGCGCCACGCTCGCGGACGCCCAGGGCACCGTGGGCGGCACGGAGTGGATCGTCCACCCCGGTTCGCCCTCGCTCCCGGGCATCGAGGTGTCCCGCCAGGCCGCCGCGGGTCTGCGCTTCCATGTCGATCTGGACGCCCTGCCCCCGCGCGTGCATCTGGTGCATGTGCTGCTGGCCCTCCCCGAGGGTGTCGGCGGCCCCGACCGCTTCGGCGCCACCGCGGCCCCCTTCGCGGCCGTCACCTCCACCGAGGGCGTCGAGGTCGCGAGCTTCACCCTCACCGGGCTGGACTCCGAGACCGCCGTCATCGCCCTGGAGCTGTACCGCCGCCAGGGCGCCTGGAAGGTCCGGGCCGTCGGCCAGGGGTACGCGGGCGGCCTCGCCGAGCTCTTCGGCGACCAGGGGCTGCCGCAGGCCCGCGCCTTCGCCGCCGGTATCCAGGAGGCGGTGGCCCGCCATCTGGCCAGCGCCGTACAGGCGCCGCTGCCGGGTGCGACGGACGGCGGGCGGCGCAGGTCCGAGGGACTGCCCCTGGCTCCGCAGCCCGCCCCCGCCCCGCAGTCCGCGCCCGACACCGTGCCGCCCGCCGGGCCGCCGTCGTCCGGACCGCCGTCGTCCGGTGGTCCGCAGTCCGGCGCGGGCGGGGCCGTCAACTACACGCATCCGGGCCGCCGTACGTCCACGCCCCCGCCCCCGCCCCCGGCCGCGGAGCCCGCCCAGCCGGGCCGGCCGCCCCGCCCTGTCGCGGGCGACGCCACGGGCTGGTCCATGGACGAGCGTCTCTACAACCAGGTCTGGGGCATGTTCGAAGACCTGGCCCGTACGACCGCCGCGTACCGCAGCGCCATGGACTTCGCCGAGTCCCGGCTCGACCAGGAGCTGGACCGCGTCCTCTCTGACCCCCGTCAGCGCATCGGCGGCGCGGGACACGCCGCGCGCGAGGCCGCCCGCGCCAAGCACGACCAGCTCGCGGGCCGGGCGCGCGAGGTCCTCGACCGCGACCTCGCCCAGCTCGTTGCCGAGTCCGAGGTCGTCGAGCCCGCGCTGCCGCCCGCCTACGCCCGCTGGGACAACCCCGTCTGGCACGGCTACCGCGTCCCGATGGAGATCCCGATGGCGCTCCGCCTCGGCGATGTCCATCTGCCCGAGCGCCCCGATCTGCGGATACCGATGCTGGTGCGGCTGCCCCTGGAGCGCGGGCTCTGGGTCGACAGCGGCCGCTCCGGCTCCGAGGCCGCGCTGATGATGGACGACGCCCAGCTGCGCGGGCTGGCCATGGACACCGCGGTCGCCCATGCCGCGCGCCTCCTGGCCGTCTACCCGCCCGGCGAGTTCACCGTCCATGTGATCGATCCGGCCGGCTCCGGGGCGCGCTCACTGGCCCCGCTGACCGCGTCCGGGGTGCTCGACCAGCCGCCCGCGACGGGCGCCGGGGGAGTGGCGACCGTCCTCGCGACGCTCACCCAGCGGGTGGATCTGGTGCAGATGGCGATCCGCGGCGGGGCCGCCGAGTCCCTGCCGCCCGGTCTGGACACCGCTGAGCAGCTGCTGATCGTCAATGACTTCCCGCACGGCTTCGACGACCGCGCGGTCACCCAGCTGCGCTATCTCGCCGACGAGGGTCCGGCGGTCGGCGTGCATCTGCTGATGGTCGCGGACCGCGAGGACGCGAGCGCGTACGGACCGGTGCTGGATCCGCTCTGGCGGACGCTGCTCCGCGTCACCCCCGTGCCGGACGATCACCTCGCCGACCCCTGGGTGGGCCATGCCTGGACCTATGAACCGCCGACGGTGCCGCCGGGCAGCCGGGTGCTGCTCCAGATCCTGGAACAGGTGGCGTCCGCGCGCCGTTCCTGGCGCCGCTGAGCCGTCCTGAACTACACGCCTGACCTGGGCACTTGGCGATCGTTTACCTCTTTCTTTACCTTTCCTTGGTCTTTCCTGTACTCTTCTTTGCAGCGGAGGGGAGTACTCCCACATCGCGACGTGCCCGTCAATACGGATCGCCATCGATCCCGGGGCGTCGGCCCGGGGAGCGGCGGAAGCCGCCCGGGTGGAGGAGACCTCCGGCAGCGACGACGCTGATCAGTAGCCGTACGAAGCCGGAGGCACAGTGGACGTTTCCCTGACCCTGTGGGTGCTGACCATTCTTGGTCTGTCCGCCCTTATCGCTGTCGACTTCTTCATCGGGCGCAAGCCCCATGACGTGTCGATGAAGGAAGCCGGTATCTGGACGGTCGTCTGGATCGCCCTCGCCGCGCTGTTCGGTGTGGGCCTGATGCTGTTCGGGACGGGCCAGGCGGCCGGTGAGTTCTTCGCCGGATTCATCACCGAGAAGTCGCTCAGTGTCGACAATCTCTTCGTCTTCGTCCTGATCATGGCGAAGTTCTCGGTTCCCTCGCATCTGCAGCAGCGCGTGCTGCTCATCGGTGTGCTGATCGCCTTGGTGCTGCGCGCCATATTCATCGCGGCCGGCGCCGCGATCATCGCCAGCTTCTCGTGGGTCTTCTTCATCTTCGGCGCGTTCCTGATCTACACCGCCTGGAAGCTCATCCAGGAGGCGCGCTCGGACGACGACGAAGAGGAGTTCGAGGAGAACCGCCTCCTGAAGTCCATCGAGAAGCGCTTCGGGGTCGCCGACAAGTACCACGGCACCAAGCTCTTCATCCGGAGCAACGGCAAGCGGATCCTCACCCCGCTGATGGTGGTCATGCTGGCCATCGGCACCACCGACGTGCTGTTCGCGCTGGACTCCATCCCCGCGATCTTCGGTCTGACCCAGGACCCGTACATCGTCTTCACCGCCAACGCCTTCGCCCTGATGGGTCTGCGGCAGCTCTACTTCCTCATCGGGGGGCTGCTCAAGAAGCTGGTGCACCTCAGCTACGGTCTGTCGGTCATCCTGGGCTTCATCGGTGTGAAGCTGGTGCTCCACGCGCTGCACGAGACCGGGGTGCATGTTCCCGAGATCTCCATTCCGGTCTCGCTGGCGGTCATCTGCGGTGTCCTGATCGTCACCACGATCACCAGCCTGATCGCCTCGAAGAAGCAGGCGGAGCGCGACGCGGCCACCGCGGCGGCCGAGTCGGACAGCGACAAGGACAAGGACAGCGTCGAGGCCTGATCCTCGCGGAACGGGGAAGGGGGCGAGCGGCAACACTGCCGCTCGCCCCCTTTCGCGTTTCCCGCCCGTCGTTTACCAGCCGCGTGCCCGCCAGGCCGCGAGGTGGGGGCGTTCGGCGCCGAGGGTGGAGTCGTTGCCGTGGCCCGGGTAGATCCATGACTCGTCCGGCAGGGCCGCGAAGATCTTGGTCTCGATGCCGTCCATCAGGCTCGTGAAGTCCGCCGGGGTCCCGGTCTTCCCGGGGCCGCCGGGGAACAGGCAGTCGCCGGTGAACAGATGCGCGTGGTCGTGCGGGTCGTCGTAGACCAGGACGATCGAGCCCGGGGTGTGACCCACCAGATGCAGGGCGGTGAGTTCGATCTCACCGACGCGGATCGTGTCCCCGTCCTCGACCGGGACATCGGTCGGGACGGGGATGGCCTCGGCGTCGTACCGGCCCGCGTACGTCCGCGCGCCCGTGGCCGCCACGACCTCGGCCAGGGCCTGCCAGTGGTCGCCATGGCGGTGCGTGGTGACGACGGACGCGATGCCGTCGTCACCGATCAGGGTCAGCAGCGTGCCCGCGTCATTGGCCGCGTCGATCAGCAGCTGCTCACCGGTGGCCCGGCAGCGCAGCAGATAGGCGTTGTTGTCCATGGGCCCGACGGCGACCTTGGAGATCATCAGGGCGGGCAGTTCATGCACATCCGCCGGTCCGCCGACCTTCACCGCTCCGCTGTACGTCATACGGATCAGCCTATAGCGGGGGCAGTACGGGGAGGGGGCCGTCCGGGGACTTGAGCGCGGCCCCGTCCCTGCGGCCCGCGAGCCAGCCCATCAGGTCCGCGGCCGGTCCGCTGACGGCGAGCGGCGTGCCCTCCGTACGGCCCGTGCGCCAGCTCCGGCCGTCGGGCCCGGTCAGCGCCAGCGGCGGGACCGCGGCGTTCCCTGAGAAGCGCTCCACGAGGAAGCGGGTCTCGCGCTCGGTGAACTCCTCGGACAGATCCTCAAGCTCGCGGCCGATACCGAGATCGACATGGTGCAGCTCGATCTCGATCAGCCGGCGGAACGGAACGCGGGCCGCCGCATCCGTGACGCCATTGCGCATCGTGACGACCCGCGTCCAGTCCGCGGGTGCGGCCGCGGAATGCTGGAAGCCGTCGGCGGTGTTACGTACATCGGCGAGCTGGACATCCAGCGGCCTGGGCGCGTCCCGCTCGATATCGGCGTCGCGCGTCGCGGCGTCGCGGTACATGGGCCGGCCTTCGAGCACATTGACCAGTGCGTCCGCGTTTCTGGCGAGATGTGCCAGCACATGTCCCCGGCTCCAGCCCGGGAGCCGTGACGGCGCCGCGAGGGCCGCGTTGTCCAGTCCGGCGGCTGCGCTGAGGAGCCGATCCGTCGCTTCACGTACAGCTGCCAGGTCACGCTCGTGGTCGATCATGGCGCCGACGATAGCGCCGGCACTCGATCGGGTGAAGACGGTGACGGGCAGCCGTAAATCGAATGCGCGTGCTATAGGCTCGGACGAGGCATCCTGGCATGTAGGCACTACCCGCCCGGCGCTCCGAAGCCCGGCAATCGACCCCTTGGCAATCCATCGTTCCGGCGACCCCCATTAGTGTGAGAAGGGGGCTCCGCCCCTGGTTCTCTTCAGAAAGGTGCGGACCGGCGTGGCCGACCGTCTCATCGTCCGTGGCGCGCGCGAGCACAATCTCAAGAACGTGTCGCTCGACCTCCCCCGTGACTCCCTCATCGTCTTCACCGGGCTTTCCGGGTCGGGCAAGTCCTCTCTCGCGTTCGACACGATCTTCGCCGAGGGACAGCGCCGGTACGTGGAGTCCCTCTCCTCGTACGCCCGGCAGTTCCTCGGTCAGATGGACAAGCCGGACGTCGACTTCATCGAGGGGCTCTCCCCGGCAGTCTCCATCGACCAGAAGTCGACCTCGCGCAACCCGCGCTCGACGGTCGGCACGATCACCGAGGTATATGACTACCTCCGGCTGCTCTTCGCCAGGATCGGCAAGCCGCACTGCCCGGAGTGCGGGCGGCCGATCTCCCGGCAGTCGCCGCAGGCCATCGTGGACCGGGTGCTCGAACTGCCCGAGGGCAGCCGGTTCCAGGTCCTCTCGCCGCTCATCCGTGAGCGCAAGGGCGAGTTCGTCGATCTCTTCGCCGATCTGCAGACCAAGGGCTACAGCCGGGCCAGGGTCGACGGGCAGACGATCCAGCTCAGCGAGCCGCCCAAGCTCAAGAAGCAGGAGAAGCACACCATCGAGGTGGTGGTCGACCGCCTCACGGTGAAGGACAGCGCCAAGCGCCGGCTGACCGACTCGGTCGAGACCGCGCTCGGTCTCTCCGGGGGCATGGTCGTGCTCGACTTCGTCGACCTCCCCGAGGACGACCCCGAGCGCGAGCGGATGTACTCCGAGCATCTGTACTGCCCGTACGACGATCTCTCCTTCGAGGAGCTGGAGCCCCGCTCCTTCTCCTTCAACTCGCCCTTCGGCGCCTGCCCCGACTGCACCGGTATCGGTACGCGCATGGAGGTCGACCCGGAGCTGATCGTCCCCGACGAGGACAAGTCCCTCGATGAGGGCGCGATCCACCCCTGGTCCCACGGCCATACGCGGGAGTACTTCGGACGGCAGATCGGCGGCCTCGCCAAGGCACTCGGTTTCCGTACGGACATCCCGTGGGCCGGACTCCCGGCGCGCGCCAGGAAGGCCCTGCTGTACGGCCACAAGACCCAGGTCGAGGTCCGGTACCGGAACCGGTACGGCCGCGAGCGCGCCTACACCAGCCCCGCCTTCGAGGGAGCGGTCTCCTTCGTCAAGCGGCGGCACACGGAAGCGGAGAGCGACACCAGCAGGGAGCGCTTCGAGGGCTATATGCGCGAGGTGCCCTGCCCGACCTGTGAGGGCACCCGCCTCAAGCCGATCGTCCTCGCGGTCACGGTCATGGAGAAGTCCATCGCCGAGGTCGCCGCGCTCTCGATCAGCGACTGCGCCGACTTCCTGGGCGAGCTCAAGCTGAACGACCGGGACAAGAAGATCGCCGAGCGGGTGCTCAAGGAGGTCAACGAACGGCTGAAGTTCCTGGTCGACGTCGGTCTGGACTATCTCTCGCTGAACCGCGCCGCCGGGACCCTCTCCGGCGGCGAGGCCCAGCGGATCCGGCTCGCGACGCAGATCGGCTCGGGGCTGGTCGGGGTGCTGTACGTACTGGACGAGCCGTCCATCGGTCTGCACCAGCGGGACAACCACCGGCTGATCGAGACCCTGGTCCGGCTGCGTGACATGGGCAACACCCTGATCGTCGTGGAGCACGACGAGGACACCATCAAGGTCGCCGACTGGGTGGTCGACATCGGCCCCGGCGCCGGTGAGCACGGCGGCAAGGTCGTGCACTCGGGACCGCTGAAGGGGCTGCTGGCCAACAAGGAGTCGATGACCGGCCAGTACCTGTCCAGGAAGAAGGTCATCCCGACGCCGGACATCCGCCGGCCGATCGGCCCGGACCGGCAGCTCACCGTGCGTGGCGCCCGGGAGAACAATCTGCGGGACATCGATGTGTCGTTCCCGCTGGGGGTGTTCACGGCCATCACCGGAGTCTCGGGCTCCGGCAAGTCGACGCTGGTCAACGACATCCTCTATACGCATCTGGCGCGCGAGCTGAACGGTGCGAAGTCGGTACCCGGCCGGCACACCCGGGTCGACGGCGACGATCTGGTCGACAAGGTCGTGCATGTCGACCAGTCGCCCATCGGCCGTACGCCCCGGTCCAACCCGGCCACGTACACCGGGGTCTTCGACCATGTCCGCAAGCTCTTCGCCGAGACGATGGAGGCCAAGGTCCGCGGCTACCTCCCCGGGCGCTTCTCCTTCAACGTCAAGGGCGGCCGCTGCGAGAACTGCTCGGGTGACGGCACGATCAAGATCGAGATGAACTTCCTGCCGGACGTCTACGTCCCGTGCGAGGTCTGCCATGGAGCCCGCTACAACCGGGAGACCCTGGAGGTCCACTACAAGGGCAAGTCCATCGCCGAGGTGCTGGACATGCCGATCGAGGAGGCCCTGGACTTCTTCGAGGCCGTCCCGACGATCTCGCGGCACCTCAGGACGCTCAACGAGGTCGGCCTCGGGTATGTCCGGCTGGGCCAGTCCGCGCCGACCCTCTCGGGCGGCGAGGCGCAGCGCGTGAAGCTGTCGAGCGAGCTGCAGAAGCGCTCCACCGGCCGTACGGTCTACGTCCTGGACGAGCCGACGACCGGTCTGCACTTCGAGGACATCAGCAAGCTGATCACGGTGCTCTCCGGACTGGTCGAGAAGGGCAACACGGTGATCGTGATCGAGCACAACCTGGACGTCATCAAGACGGCGGACTGGGTGATCGACATGGGGCCGGAGGGCGGCAACGGCGGCGGTCTGGTGATCGCGGAGGGCACCCCGGAGCAGGTGGCCGGCGTCCCGGCCAGCCACACCGGAAAGTTCCTGCGGGAGATCCTGGACGCCGAGAGCATCAGCGACGCGGCGCCGATGAAGAAGGCGACGACCAGGAAGACGGCGGCCAAGAAAGCACCGGCCAAGGCGGTGGCGGCGAAGAAGACCGCCGTCCGCTAGGCGGCGCGCCCACGCCGCGCGCATCGCCCCGTAAAGCGGCTGTCCCGTCCCTTCCGGGCCCGGCACAATCCTGGGATGGACGAGACGGCCGCGACGGGCGACAGGGACGAGACGGTTCTGACGGACGACGGGGTACGGCTCTGGGCCACCCGCACGGGCGGCGGCGCCGGTGAGCCCGTGATCCTCTGCCATGGCGGGCCGGGCCTCTGGGACACCCTGGAGGAGCCGGCGGCCCTGCTTCCCGACACCCCGGCGTACCGCTGGGACCAGCGGGGCAGTGGCCGCTCCCAGCGCTCGGGGCCGTACAGCACGGACCGCTCGGTGGCCGATCTCGACGCCGTACGGCGCCACTTCGGGCTGGAGCGGGTCACGCTGCTCGGCCACTCCTGGGGCGCGCGGCTGGCCCTCGCCTACGCGCTGGACCATCCGGCGCTGGTCAGCGGGCTGATCTATGTCTCGGGCACCGGCATCGACGACGACTCCACCTGGCATCCCGCGTACAAGGAGGCGTTCCACCGCAAGCTCGGCGAGCGGCGGGGCCGCCGGGAGTGCTGGGAGGAACTGCGCGAGCGCGGTGACGGTCGTACGGAGGCGGAGGACCGGGAGTACGCCATCCTCCAGTGGTCGGTGGACTTCGCCGACCGCGACCGCGCGCGGGAGCACGCCGAGGCCATGGCGACGCCGTGGTTCGGCGTCAACTACACGTGCAACGCGACCATCGGCGCGGAGCTGAGACGGCCCGGGGCCACACACGGGCTGCGGGAGCGGTGCGCCGCGCTGCGGGTCCCCGTACTGATCGTGGACGGGGAGGACGACATCCGGCCCCGGTGGTCCGTGGACTCGCTGGAGGGCGCGCTCCCCGATGTGACCAGGACGATGCTGGCGGGCGCCGGACACATGCCCTGGACCGAGGACCCGGAAGGCTTCCGGACGGCGGTCGGGGCGTTCCTCAGGGGCGTGTCCCACCGCGGGGACAGCCGCTGAAGGACCGCCGGAACGGCCCCGGTATCGTCGCGTATGTCACCGACCCCTGACCCAGTGGAGACACCATGGCCGGCCCGTCCGCAGCTCGCCGCACCGTGCTGAAGGGCGCCGCGCTCGCCGGTGCGGCCGGACTGGGGGTGGCGGCCTGCTCCACCGAGTCGAAGCTGGGCCACGGCGAGAACCCCACCCCTACCGCACCGGTCGACCTCGGCGCGGCGGCGGATGTGCCGGTCGGCGGTGCGAAGCTCTACCGGGACCAGCGACTGGTGGTGAGCTGCCCCGCGAAGGGGGAGTACAAGGCGTTCAGCGCGCAGTGCACCCACGCGGGCTGCCTCCTGGAGAAACTGGAGGGCACGGTGGGTGACTGCCCGTGCCACGGCAGCAAGTTCGACGTCACCACCGGCAAGGCTCTCCAGGGCCCGGCGACCGCGTCGCTGCCCGAGGTCCCGGTCACGGCGGAGGGCGGCAAGCTCATCGCGGGCCCCAAGGCCTGAGGACCCCGGGCGGTACCCCGCCACGGCCACACTGTCGGTCCCCGACAGTAGGGTGGACGGCATGGCCGACCCCTCCAGCTACCGCCCCAAGCCGGGACAGATCCCCGACTCGCCGGGGGTCTACAGGTTCCGCGACGACCACCGGCGGGTGATCTATGTCGGGAAGGCGAAAAGCCTGCGGCAGCGGCTCGCCAACTACTTCCAGGACCTCGCGGGTCTGCACCCGCGTACCCGCACCATGGTCACCACCGCCGCGTCCGTCGAGTGGACCGTCGTCTCCACCGAGGTCGAGGCGCTCCAGCTGGAGTACTCCTGGATCAAGGAGTACGACCCCCGGTTCAACGTCAAGTACCGCGACGACAAGAGCTATCCGTTCCTCGCCGTCACGCTGAACGAGGAGTTCCCCCGGGTCCAGGTGATGCGCGGCGCCAAGAAGAAGGGCGTGCGCTACTTCGGCCCTTACGGACACGCCTGGGCCATCCGCGAGACCGTCGATCTGATGCTCCGTGTGTTTCCCGTACGGACGTGCTCCACCGGGGTGTTCAAGAACGCGGCGCGCACCGGCCGCCCCTGTCTCCTCGGCTACATCGGCAAGTGCTCGGCGCCCTGCGTCGGCCGGGTCACCCCCGAGGAACACCGCGAACTGGCCGAGGAATTCTGCGACTTCATGGCCGGCCGCACCGGCACATACATCCGCCGGCTGGAGCAGCGGATGACGGACGCCGCCGAGGAGATGGAGTACGAGAAGGCGGGCCGGCTGCGTGACGACATAGGCGCGCTGCGCCGCGCGATGGAGAAGAACGCCGTCGTGCTCGCCGATGCCACGGACGCCGACCTCATCGCGGTGGCCGAGGACGAGTTGGAAGCGGCCGTACAGATCTTCCATGTCCGCGGCGGCCGGGTCCGCGGCCAGCGCGGCTGGGTCACCGACAAGGTCGAGGCCGTGGAGACGGCGGGGCTCGTCGAGCACGCGCTCCAGCAGCTGTACGGGGAGGAGAGCGGCGACGCCGTCCCCAAGGAGGTGCTCGTCCCCGCGCTGCCGGAGGACGCGGAGGCGGTCACCCAGTGGCTGAGCGAGCGCCGTGGGTCCCAGGTCTCGCTGCGGATTCCGCAGCGCGGTGACAAGAAGGACCTGATGGCGACGGTCGGGCGCAATGCCCAGCAGTCGCTGGTCCTGCACAAGACCAAGCGCGCCAGCGATCTCACCACCCGTTCCCGGGCCCTGGAGGAGATCGCGGAGGCCCTCGGTCTGGACAGCGCGCCGCTGCGTATCGAGTGCTTCGACATCTCGCATCTCCAGGGTGACGATGTCGTGGCGTCCATGGTGGTTTTCGAGGACGGCCTCGCCCGTAAGGGTGAGTACCGCCGGTTCCAGATCAAGACTTTCGAGGGACAGGACGACGTCCGGTCGATGCACGAGGTCATCGGGCGGCGCTTCCGGCGCTATCTCCAGGAGAAGGAGCGGACCGGGGAGTGGCCCGAGCAGCCGGAGCAGCCGGATGACTCCGAGCCGGCCGGCCCGCTGGACCAGCCCGGACGTGAGGACGACGGCCGCCCCAAGCGCTTCGCCTACCCGCCCCAGCTGGTGGTCGTCGACGGCGGACAGCCGCAGGTCGCGGCGGCCAAGCGGGCCCTGGACGAGCTGGGCATCGACGATGTCGCCGTCTGCGGTCTCGCCAAGCGCCTCGAAGAGGTCTGGGTGCCCGGCGAGAGCGACCCGGTGGTCCTGCCCCGCTCCAGCGAGGGGCTCTATCTGCTCCAGCGCGTACGGGACGAGGCGCACCGCTTCGCCATCACGTACCAGCGGGCCAAGCGGGCCAAGCGCGTCAGGTCGAGCCCGCTGGACGATGTGCCCGGCCTCGGCGAGTCCCGGAAGCAGTCGCTGATCAAGCATTTCGGCTCGGTGAAGAAGCTGCGGCAGGCGACAATCGACCAGATCTGTGAGGTTCCGGGCGTGGGCCGCAAAACGGCCGAGTCCGTCGTCGTGGCCTTCGCCAAGGCGGCCCCGGCGGCACCCGCCGTGAACACGGCAACAGGAGAGATCATGGAAGACAACGGGGGCAGCACGCATGACTGAGCACGACCGGGACGGAGCAGGGCACGTGAGTACGGGCACCACAAACGAGACGGGTGAGGCCGTCGAGGCGGCCATCCCCGAACTGGTGATCATCTCCGGTATGTCGGGCGCCGGCCGCAGCACCGCGGCCAAGTGTCTGGAGGACCTCGGCTGGTTCGTCGTGGACAACCTGCCGCCCGCGCTGATCCCCACCATGGTGGAGCTCGGCGCCCGCTCGCAGGGCAATGTGGCGCGGATCGCGGTCGTGGTCGACGTACGGGGGCGGCGGTTCTTCGACAACCTCCGCGAGTCCCTGGCCGACCTCGACGCCAAGGAGGTGACCCGGCGGGTCGTCTTCCTGGAGTCCTCCGACGAGGCGCTGGTGCGCCGCTTCGAATCCGTACGCCGCCCGCACCCGCTCCAGGGTGACGGCCGGATCGTCGACGGCATCGAGGCGGAGCGGGAGCTGCTGCGCGAGCTGCGCGGCGACGCGGATCTGGTGATCGACACCTCCAGCCTCAACGTCCACGAACTGCGCGCCAAGATGGACGCCCAGTTCGCCGGGGACGAGAAGCCGGAGCTGCGGGCCACCGTCATGTCGTTCGGCTACAAGTACGGCCTGCCGGTCGACGCCGACCTGGTGGTGGACTGCCGGTTCCTGCCCAACCCGCACTGGGTCCCCGAGCTGCGGCCCTTCACCGGGCTCAACGAGGAGGTGTCCGCGTATGTCTTCAACCAGCCGGGCGCCAAGGAGTTCCTCGACCGCTACACCGAGCTGCTCCAGCTGATCGCCGCGGGCTACCGCCGCGAGGGCAAGCGCTATGTGACCGTCGCCGTCGGCTGCACCGGCGGCAAGCACCGTTCCGTCGCCATGTCCGAGAGGCTCGGCGCGCGCCTCGCCTCCGAAGGCATCGAGACCGTCGTCGTCCACCGGGACATGGGGCGCGAGTGACCGGACGCACCTTCCGCATGCGCCGGCTGCGCAGGGGTGTCCCCGCGCTGTCGGCGCGGGGGCGCGGCGCCCAGCCCAAGGTCGTCGCGCTCGGCGGCGGGATGGGCCTGTCGGCCTCCCTCGCGGCGCTCCGCCGGATCACCGGCGATCTCACCGCCGTCGTCACCGTCGCCGATGACGGCGGCTCCAGCGGCCGGCTCCGGGAGGAGCTGGGTGTCCTGCCGCCCGGCGATCTGCGCAAGGCGCTGGCGGCGCTCTGCGGTGACGACGACTGGGGCCAGACCTGGGCGCGGGTGATCCAGCACCGCTTCCAGTCGCAGGGCGACCTCCACGAGCACGCGGTGGGCAATCTGCTGATCGTCGCCCTCTGGGAGCAGCTGGGCGACCATGTGCAGGCCCTCGACCTGGTCGGCAAGCTCCTCGGGGCGCACGGCCGGGTGCTGCCCATGTCCGCCGTACCGCTGGAGCTCCAGGCGCTCGTACGGGGCCATGACCCGGCGCGTCCCGACCAGGTCGACAAGGTGCGCGGCCAGGCCACCGTCGCGCTCACCCGCGGTGAGGTGCAGTCCGTCCATCTGGTGCCGCACGACCCGCCGGCCGTCCCCGAGGCGGTCGCCGCGGTGCTGGACGCCGACTGGGTGGTGCTCGGCCCCGGCTCCTGGTTCTCCTCGGTGATCCCGCATCTTCTGGTGCCCGAGTTGCTCGACGCGCTCGTCGAGACGAAGGCGCGCCGGGTCCTCTCGCTGAACCTCGCGCCGCAACCCGGTGAAACCGAAGGCTTCTCACCGCAGCGTCATTTGGAGGTTTTGGGGCGACACGCCCCTAAACTCGCCCTGGACGTGGTGCTGGCCGACCAGGCCGCCGTGCCCGACCGCGATTCACTCTCCGATGCCGCAAAGCGGTTCGGTGCCGCGGTCGAGCTGGCGCCGGTGGCAGCGCCCGACAGTTCCCCGGTCCATGATCCGGAGCTGTTGGCAGCCGCGTACGACCGTATTTTTCGGATGCATGGAAGGATCGGCCCATGGCGATGACGCCAGCGGTGAAGGACGAGATCGCCCGCCTCCCCGTCACCCGGACGTGCTGCAGGAAGGCTGAGGTCTCGGCGATCCTCCGGTTCGCGGGCGGGCTGCACCTGGTGAGCGGCCGCATTGTGATCGAGGCGGAGCTGGACACCAGCATCGCCGCGCGCCGGCTCCGCAAGGACATCCTGGAGATCTTCGGGCACAACTCCGAGCTCGTCGTGATGGCCCCGGGCGGACTGCGCCGCGGCAGCCGTTACGTCGTACGGGTGATTACGGGCGGTGATCAGCTGGCCCGGCAGACGGGACTGGTCGACGGCCGGGGCCGCCCGATCCGCGGACTGCCCCCGCAGGTCGTCTCCGGTGCCACCTGCGACGCGGAGGCGGCCTGGCGCGGCGCGTTCCTGGCGCACGGCTCGCTCACCGAGCCGGGCCGCTCCTCCTCGCTGGAGGTGACGTGCCCGGGCCCCGAGGCGGCCCTCGCGCTGGTCGGGGCCGCTCGCAGGCTCCAGATCGCCGCCAAGGCCCGTGAGGTGCGCGGGGTGGACCGGGTGGTCGTACGGGACGGTGACGCGATCGGCGCGCTGCTGACCCGGCTCGGCGCCCATGAGTCGGTGCTGGCCTGGGAGGAGCGGCGGATGCGCCGCGAGGTCCGCGCCACGGCCAACCGCCTCGCCAACTTCGACGACGCGAATCTGCGCCGGTCCGCGCGGGCCGCGGTCGCGGCGGGCGCGCGGGTGCAGCGCGCGCTGGAGATCCTCGGCGAGGAGGTGCCCGAGCATCTCGCCGCCGCGGGCCGGCTGCGGATGGAGCACAAGCAGGCATCCCTGGAGGAGCTGGGCGCGCTCGCCGACCCGCCGCTCACCAAGGACGCGGTCGCGGGACGGATCCGGCGACTGCTGGCCATGGCCGACAAGCGGGCACAGGACCTCGGGATTCCGGGTACGGAGTCCAATCTGAGCGAGGACCTGGCCGACGGGCTCGTCGGCTAGACGAGTAAGTCCGAAGTGGCGTCGTTCGCCCCTGGGGCGAGCGTGCGTGCCAGACGTTCCCGGGCAGACGGGACTTCGGACTTACTCCTCTGGTCCGCCCGCTGTTCCCAACTGCCCGCTGCCGGCACCGAATAGGTGTCGGCAGCAGGCATTTCGCCGCCCCCGGTACACCCTTGACATGATCATGGAGGGTGGTGAGCCTGGCGTCTGTCCACGGATGTGGCAGACAACAGCAAGGGGGGCACATGAGACGAAGAGCGGGATCGATCCTCGCGGCGGGCGCACTGCTGCTGGCGGGCATCACGGCGGCGCCGACCGCCCAGGCACGGCCCGGATCCGCGCCGGGAGCCGAGGCGGCACCGGGCGCGGACGCCGTGAAGGTCTTCGACGCCGAGGTCACCAAGGAGCAGATACCACTGCTTCTCGCGGCCGGCCAGGACGCCCATGAACTCACGGAGCGGGCGCCCGAGAAGGGGACGGCGAACGTCGAGCTGTTCCTCACCGACGCGCAGGCGCGCGCCCTCGCGAAACAGGGTGTCGAGGCCACCGAACGGAAGGTCTCCGCGAAGGCGGGTGCCCGGCTGCGGGCGGCGGGGGACGGGGTGTTCCGCCCGTACAGCGGCGCGGGCAACCTCCAGGAGGAGATCGTCGAGACCGGGCAGGCCAACCCCCGGATCGCCAAGGTCGTCTCCATCGGCAAGACCCTCAAGGGCCAGGACATCCTGGCCCTCAAGCTCAGCAAGGGGGCGCGGACGACCAAGGACGGGGCCAAGCCGTCCGTGCTGTACATGTCCAACCAGCACGCCAGGGAGTGGATCACTCCCGAGATGACGCGCCGGCTGATGCACCACTATGTCGACAACTACGGCAAGGACCGGCGGATCACCCAGATCGTCGACTCCACCGAACTGTGGTTCGTCCTCTCCGCCAACCCCGACGGCTACGACTACACCCACAGCTCGGACAGCGCCCGGCTGTGGCGCAAGAACCTCCGGGACGTGGACGGCGACGGAAAGATCACCTCCGGCGACGGCGTCGACCTCAACCGGAACTTCCCCTACAAGTGGGGCTACGACGACGAGGGCTCGTCGCCACGGCCCGCCAGTGAGACCTACCGCGGCGCGGCACCCGGCTCCGAGCCCGAGACCCAGGCGATCGACCGCTTCCAGAAGCGCATCGGCTTCGACTACGGCATCAACTACCACTCCGCCGCCGAACTTCTGCTCTACGGCGTGGGCTGGCAGGTCGCCACCCCGACACCCGACGACGTGCTCTACAAGGCGCTCGCCGGCACCCCCGAGAACCCCGCGGTCCCCGGCTACTACCCGCAGGTCTCCTCCGAGCTGTACACCACCAACGGCGAGGCCGACGGGCACGCGGCGAACGTCAACGGCACGATGATGTTCACCCCGGAGATGACCACCTGTCAGACCGCGTCCGCGCTCGACCCGGACGACGCCTGGGAGGCCAGGGACTGCCGGTCCGGCTTCAACTTCCCCGACGACGAGAAGCTGATCCAGGACGAGTTCGCCAAGAACGTCCCCTTCGCGCTCTCCGTCGCCGAGACCGCCGCCCACCCCGACCAGCCCTCCTCCCCGGTCGGCCTGACCGCCCCCGACTTCACCCCCGACCCGTTCACCACCTCGTACGCGCGCGGCGGCGACCAGGAGGTCTCCGTCACCGCCCGCAGGTCGGTCCGGGACAAGGAGCTCAACTACCGCGTCAACGGCGGCCGTACGCACGACGAGGACCTCAAGGCCTGGAAGGGCGGCGAGACCTACGGAGGCGAGGACAACCTCCACTTCGACGAGTACCGCGCCGAGATCGAGGACGCTCGTCCGGGTGACACCGTCGAGGTCTGGTTCACCGGACGGACGAAGAGCGGAAAGCCCACCTCCAGCGAGCACTTCAGCTATACCGTCGCCGAACGCCCCCGCGCCGACACGCTCGTGGTCGCCGAGGAGGGCGCGCCCGCGCAGCAGCT
The DNA here is from genome assembly GCF_000718095.1 of Streptomyces scopuliridis RB72. Classification (GTDB taxonomy): domain Bacteria; phylum Actinomycetota; class Actinomycetes; order Streptomycetales; family Streptomycetaceae; genus Streptomyces; species Streptomyces scopuliridis. The sequence goes on from NZ_JOEI01000018.1 coordinate 208,429, forward strand.
CCGCGCCTACACCGACGCCCTGCGCGCCAACGGCCGTACCGCCGCTGTTTGGGATGTCGCCACCCAGGGTGCACCCCACCCGCTGGGCGTCCTCAGCCACTTCTCCACCGCGGTGCACTACACCGGCGCGGCGGCCCCGGGCGGGCCCACGCAGCTGGCCCTGCGCGCCTTCCTCAACGAGGGGGGCAAGCTGATCGAGGCCGGCCGGCGCGCGGGCGGCAACGCCCAGGTCGGGCGGACCGTGACGAACGACTTCAGCCAGTACTACCTGGGCGCGTACGGACGGACGTCCACGCCGGGCGCCACCGGCTTCACCGGTACGGGAGCGCTCGCGGGAGCGGCCGGATCGCTCGCCGGGCTGCCCGGCAACCCGCTGGACCCCGCGGGCTCCTACACCGTCACCTCCGACGTCCTCGACCCGAAGGAGTTCCCGCAGTTCAAGAGCGCGCGGTCGGGCTCGTACACGGGGGTCACGAACCCGTACGCCCCGTACGCCGGCCAGTGGATGGCGGCGGCCCTGCACCAGGACAGCGAGTGGAGCAGGCTCACCCGCACCGTCGACCTCACCGGTGTCAGCGCCGCCGACAAGCCCGCGCTCCGCTTCGCGCTCAACTGGAACACGGAACAGGGGTACGACCACGCCGTCCTGGAGGCCCGCACCGCGGGGGCCGAGGACTGGACCACCCTTCCCGAGGCCGGCGGCGCGACCAGCGCGGCCGTCCCCACCGAGTGCGAGGCCGGGTTCTACCTCGAAGGCCATCCCTTCCTCGGCCACTATCTGACCCTCGGCGCGGACGGCTGCGCCGCGACCGGAACCAGCGGCTCCTGGAACAGCTTCACCGGCAGCTCGAACGGCTGGCGTCAGGTCTCCTTCGATCTGAGCGCCTACGCGGGCAAGAAGGCCGAGATCTCGCTCAGCTACATCACCGACCCCGGCAGCGGCGGATTCGGGCTCTTCGCGGACGACGCGAGGCTCGTGGTGGGCGGATCGGAGCGCGAGTCCGAGGGCTTCGAGACCTCTCTCGGCGTCTGGACCACGCCCGGGGCGCCGGCCGGCAGTCCCGTCGTGGAGGGGGACTGGGCCCGCGCCCAGGAGCTGTTCACCTCGTACGCCTCGGTCACTACGCGTAACACCGTGCTGTTCGGTTTCGGCCTGGAGCATGTGCCGGACGCCGGGGAGCGCGCGGCGCTGCTCGGCAAAGCGCTGCGCGCCCTGCGGCGCTGAGCTTTGGGCACCGGGTCCGCGGCGGCTCGTCAACCCGTATCCACGGGTTGGGGCCGCCGCGGGTCCGCGAGGCCACTCGATGTCACCGCGCGGCCCGTGGAGAGGTAGGGTCATAAGCGGTCGGGGACATCCCATACAACTCGCCGGCGTCGAATACCCGGCGTACCAACGAGGAGATCGGTTCGTGACGATCCGCGTAGGCATCAACGGCTTTGGCCGCATCGGTCGTAACTACTTCCGCGCGCTGCTGGAGCAGGGTGCAGACATCGAGATCGTGGCTGTCAACGACCTGGGTGACACTGCGACCACGGCGCATCTGCTGAAGTACGACACCATCCTGGGCCGCCTCAAGGCCGAGGTGACCCACACCGCCGACACGATCACGGTCGACGGCCACACCATCAAGGTGCTCTCGGAGCGCAACCCGGCCGACATCCCCTGGGGTGAGCTGGGCGTCGACATCGTCATCGAGTCGACCGGCATCTTCACCAAGAAGGCCGACGCCTCGAAGCACATCGCGGGTGGCGCCAAGAAGGTCCTCATCTCGGCTCCGGCCAAGGACGAGGACATCACCATCGTGATGGGCGTCAACCAGGACAAGTACGACGCGGCCAAGCACCACGTCATCTCGAACGCCTCCTGCACCACCAACTGTGTGGCGCCGATGGCCAAGGTTCTCCTGGAGAACTTCGGCATCGTCAAGGGCATGATGACGACGGTCCACGCGTACACCAACGACCAGCGCATCCTGGACTTCCCGCACAGCGACCTGCGCCGCGCGCGTGCCGCCGCGGAGAACATCATTCCGACCACCACCGGTGCCGCCAAGGCCACCGCGCTGGTGATCCCGGAGCTGGCGGGCAAGCTCGACGGCATCGCGATGCGCGTCCCGGTCCCGACGGGCTCCGTCACCGACCTCGTCATCGAGCTGGAGCGCGAGGTGACCAAGGACGAGGTCAACACCGCGTTCCAGAAGGCCGCCGAGGGCCAGCTCAAGGGCATCCTGGACTACACCGAGGACGCGATCGTCTCCTCGGACATCGTCAACTGGCCGGCCTCCTGCACGTTCGACTCCTCCCTGACCATGGTCCAGGGCAAGAACGTCAAGGTCATCGGCTGGTACGACAACGAGTGGGGCTACTCCAACCGTCTGGTCGACCTGACCGTCTTCGTCGGCGGCCAGCTCTGATCCAGGGCCGCTGAGTTCAGGGCCGGTAGGCATCTCGGTATGAGCGACAGGGCTCGGCCGGCGCACAAGCGGCGCTGTTCGAGCCCTGTTGGCCTGTCCAGACATCCCAAGGAGTCCCGCAGCAGATGAAGACGATCGACGAACTTCTCGCCGAAGGGGTCGCGGGAAAGCGGGTATTCGTCCGCGCCGACCTCAATGTGCCGCTCGCCGGCACCACCATCACCGACGACGGCCGTATCCGGGCCGTACAGCCGACGGTCGCCCGGCTCGCCGAAGCCGGCGCCCGGGTCATCGTCGCCTCCCATCTGGGCCGCCCCAAGGGCGCCCCGGACCCCGCCTTCTCGCTCGCCCCCGCCGCCGCGCGCCTCGGTGAACTCCTGGGCGCCGACGTGGCGTTCGCGACCGACACGGTCGGCGAGTCCGCCAAGGCCGTGGTCGCGGCCCTGGCCGACGGCCAGGTCGCCGTCCTGGAGAACCTCCGCTTCAACCCGGGCGAGACCTCGAAGGACGACGCCGAGCGCGGCGCCTTCGCCGACGACCTCGCCGAGCTGGCCGATCTCTATGTGGGCGACGGCTTCGGGGCCGTGCACCGCAAGCACGCCTCCGTCTACGATCTGCCGGCCCGTCTGCCGCACGCCGCGGGCTATCTGATCGCCACCGAGGTCGGTGTCCTCAAGAAGCTCACCGACGACGTCAAGCGGCCCTACGCCGTGGTCCTCGGCGGCGCCAAGGTCTCCGACAAGCTCGGGGTCATCGACCATCTCCTGGAGAAGGCCGACCGCATCCTGATCGGCGGCGGCATGGTCTTCACCTTCCTCAAGGCGCAGGGCCACGAGACCGGTTCCTCGCTGCTCCAGGAGGACCAGATCCCGGCGGTCCAGGACTATCTGAGGCGGGCCGACGAGCGCGGGGTGGAGTTCGTGCTCCCCGTGGACGTCCTGGTCGCGCCGGAGTTCCCGGACCTGAAGACCAAGGCTCCGGCTCACCCCACGACGGTGGCCGCGGACGCCATCCCGGCCGGACAGATGGGCCTGGACATCGGCCCCGAGACCGGCCGCCTGTACGCCTCGAAGCTCGCCGACGCGGAGACCGTCTTCTGGAACGGTCCCATGGGCGTCTTCGAGCACCCCGACTACGCCGAGGGCACCAAGGCCGTCGCCCAGGCGCTCGTCGACTCCCCTGGCTTCTCCGTCGTCGGCGGTGGCGACTCCGCCGCCGCCGTCCGGATCCTGGGCTTCGACGAAAAGGCATTCGGCCATATCTCGACCGGTGGCGGCGCGAGCCTCGAATATCTTGAGGGCAAGACGCTCCCCGGCCTCGCGGCACTGGAGGACTGACCCCCGTATGACTGCTTCATCCGAAAAGCCCGGCCGTACCCCGCTGATGGCGGGCAACTGGAAGATGAACCTCAACCACCTTGAGGCCATCGCCCACGTCCAGAAGCTCGCCTTCGCGCTGGCCGACAAGGACTATGACGCCGTCGAGGTCGCCGTCCTGGCGCCCTTCACCGACCTGAGGTCCGTACAGACCCTGGTCGACGGCGACAAGCTCAAGATCAAGTACGGCGCCCAGGACATCTCGGCGCATGATTCCGGTGCGTACACCGGTGAGATCTCGGGCCCGATGCTGTCGAAGCTGAAGTGCGCCTACGTCGCCGTGGGCCACTCCGAGCGGCGGCAGTACCACGCCGAGACGGACGAGCTCTGCAACGCCAAGGTGAAGGCCGCGTTCAAGCACGGTCTGACCCCGATCCTCTGTGTCGGCGAGGGCCTGGACATCCGCAAGGCGGGTCAGCAGGTCGAGCACACGCTGAAGCAGCTCGACGGCGGTCTTAAGGACGTACCGGCCGACCAGGCCGAGTCCGTCGTGATCGCGTACGAGCCGGTGTGGGCCATCGGCACCGGCGAGGTCGCCACCCCGGAGGACGCCCAGGAGGTCTGCGGGGCGATCCGCGGCCGGCTGGCCGAGCTGTACTCGCAGGAGCTGGCCGACAAGGTGCGGATCCAGTACGGCGGCTCGGTGAAGTCCGGGAATGTGGCCGCGATCATGGCGCAGCCCGATGTGGACGGCGCCCTGGTGGGCGGCGCGGCGCTGGACGCCGACGAGTTCGTCAAGATCGTACGCTTCCGCGACCAGTAAGTATGCGGTAGCACGGATCCGTCGTACCCTGGCGGGGGCCGAGAGGACGCCGTCCGTGTGCGCATGGCGCGACCATGCGTATCGGAGGCGGCCGGTCGGTCCCCGTCGTTCGTTCTCAGTGGTTCGTTTTCAGTCCTGTCGGTCCTGTCAGTCCGAGGAAGTTGGTCCAGCCGTGGTTATGGGGTTCTCGATCGCCCTCATCGTCTTCAGCCTGCTGCTGATGCTGCTGGTGCTGATGCACAAGGGGAAGGGCGGCGGCCTCTCCGACATGTTCGGTGGCGGAATGCAGTCGTCCGTCGGTGGTTCCTCCGTCGCGGAGCGTAACCTCGACCGCATCACCGTGGTTGTCGGTCTGCTGTGGTTCGCGTGCATTGTCGTTCTCGGTCTGGTGCTGAAGCTGGACAGCTGACCGTACGCACGGTACGGCGGCGCGGGCGCGGCCTATCATGGGTTCCGCGCCCGGCGGCAGGGGGTAACTCCCTTCACTGGACGCGCGTTGGGCCTTACGTAGACTGGGGCGCCCGGCAGCGGAGCTGCCTCTCGATGCTTTGCGGCACCATCACGCAGGGAGTTACGACCGTGGCAAGTGGCAACGCGATCCGGGGAAGCCGGGTCGGAGCGGGGCCGATGGGTGAGGCCGAGCGTGGCGAGTCCGCGCCCCGCCTGCGCATCTCCTTCTGGTGCTCGAACGAGCACGAGACGGTGCCGAGCTTCGCCAGTGACGCGCAGGTTCCGGAGACGTGGGACTGCCCGCGCTGCGGATTCCCGGCCGGTCAGGACCGGGACAATCCGCCGGACCCGCCGCGCACCGAGCCGTACAAGACGCACCTCGCCTATGTACGGGAACGGCGCAGCGACGCGGACGGCGAAGCGATCCTCGCCGAGGCGCTCGCCAAACTGCGCGGCGAGATCTAGACACGTTTTTCCGGCCGGACACTCAACAGGTGTCCGGCCGAACCGTTTTTGCCCCCTTTCGCCCTCCTTTCGCCCCCGCTTGCTCCTGGCTCGGGGTGCCGCGCGACGACGCCGCGTTGTCAGTGGCACCGCCTACGGTCTGAATCAGTGGACCGGAAGGGGAAGTTGTGACGGCGACCGAGGCTGTGGAAGTACGGACGCCCGCGTGGCGCGGGGGGTTCGGCCGGCTCTGGTCGGCCGCGGTCGTCTCGCGATTCGGTGACGCGCTGCGGACGGCGGCGCTGCCGCTGCTCGCCGCCTCGCTCACGGACGATCCGCTGCTGATCGCCTCGGTGACGGCGTGCGGCTATCTCCCGTGGCTGCTGTTCGGACTGCTCGGCGGCGCGGTCGCCGACCGGGTCGACCAGCGGCGGGCGATGTGGAGCGTCGATCTGGTACGGGGCGCGCTGATGGCGGCCTTCGCGGCGGCCGTCGCCCTCGGCCAGGCGTCGATCGCGCTGCTGCTGGCGCTGGCCTTCACGCTTACCACGCTCCAGACGCTGTTCGACAACGCGGCCACGGCGCTGCTGCCGTCGCTGGTGCCGCGGCAGGCGCTCGGCAGTGCCAACGCCCGGCTGATGACCGGACAGCAGATCGCGGGCGGCTTTCTCGCGGCCCCGCTCGTGCCCGTGCTGCTGCTCGTCGGTGTCGCGATGCCGCACGCGGCCAACGCGCTCACCTATGGGGTGGCCGCGCTGCTGATCGCCTCGCTACGGGCCGAGCCGCCGGAGCGGGCGCCACGGAAAACGGGCTCCACGCTGCGCGGCGAGATCGCCGAGGGGATACGCACGCTGTGGCGGGACCGCACGCTGCGCGGGCTGTGTCTGGCGACGACGCTCGTCAATATCGGGATGGGCGGCGTGATCGCGACGCTGGTGCTGCATGTCACGGGCTGGCTGGACGCGGGGAACAGCGGATACGCCCTGACCCTCACCGCCTACGGGGTGGGCAGTGTGGTGGGCGGGCTGCTGGCCAAGCGGCTCGCCGAGCGGACGGGCCGCATACGCGCCGTCTTCCTCGCCGGGGCCGTCCAGACCGGCTGTCTGGTCGCGCTGGGCACGGTGCGCGAGACCTGGGCGGCGATCGTCTGCCTCGGTGTCTTCGGCGTCATGGGCATGGTGTGGAATGTGAACCAGACGACGCTGACGCAGGAGCGCAGCCCCACCGAGATGCTGGGCCGGATCAGCGCGGCGTTCCGTACGCTCGCCCTCGCGGGAGCGCCTCTCGGGGCGCTGCTGGGCGGCGTGGCGGCGGCCGGCTGGGGGCTCAACACCCCCGCCCTGCTGGCGGCCGGGCTGTTCCTGCTCGGCGCCGCGTCACTGGGCCCCCTGATCAATTAGGTTGGACGGGCAACAGGGCATGCACGCAGGTACGAGAAGAAGTGGGCTGATGTCCGAGATGAACGCGGAAAGCCGTACCAGGCTGACCCGGACGCCCGAGTGGAACGCACTGGGCAAGCACCGGGAGCAGCTGGGGCAGACGCATCTGCGAGAGCTGTTCGCCGCCGACCCGGCGCGCGGCGCCGGCTACACCCTCCAGGTGGGCGACCTCTACCTGGACTACTCCAAGCATCTGGTGACCGACGAGACACTGGCGCTGCTGCGCGAGCTGGCCGCCGCCACCGGGGTCGCCGAGCTGCGGGACGCGATGTTCCGCGGCGAGAAGATCAACACCACCGAGGACCGCGCCGTGCTGCACACGGCGCTGCGCGCCCCGCGTGACGCCGTTATCGAGGTCGACGGCGAGAATGTCGTACCGGCGGTGCACGCCGTGCTCGACAAGATGAGCGCCTTCTCCGACAGGATCAGGTCCGGCGAGTGGACCGGCCACACCGGCCGGCCCATCAAGAACGTCGTCAACATCGGTATCGGCGGCTCCGATCTCGGGCCCGCGATGGCGTACGAGGTGCTGCGGTCCTTCACCGACCGCGCGCTGACGGTGCGGTTCGTCTCCAATGTCGACGGAGCCGATCTGCACGAGGCCGTACGGGATCTGGACCCGGCCGAGACGCTGTTCATCATCGCGTCCAAGACCTTCACCACCATCGAGACCATCACCAATGCCACCTCCGCGCGCGACTGGCTGCTGAGTGGGCTCGGGGCCGGACAGGAAGCCGTCGCCAAGCACTTCGTGGCGCTCTCCACGAACAGCGCGAAGGTCTCCGAGTTCGGTATCGACACGGCCAATATGTTCGAGTTCTGGGACTGGGTCGGCGGGCGCTACTCGTACGACTCGGCCATCGGCCTCTCGCTGATGATCGCGATCGGCCCCGACAGGTTCCGCGAGATGCTCGACGGCTTCCATCTCGTCGACGAGCACTTCCGCGACGCCCCTCCGGAGGGCAACGCGCCGCTCCTGCTCGGGCTGCTGGGCGTCTGGTACGGGGCGTTCTTCGACGCCCAGTCGCACGCGGTCCTCCCGTACAGCCACTATCTGTCGAAGTTCACCGCCTATCTCCAGCAGCTGGACATGGAGTCCAACGGCAAGTCGGTGGACCGCGACGGCAATCCGGTCGACTGGCAGACCGGGCCCGTCGTCTGGGGCACGCCGGGCACCAACGGGCAGCACGCGTACTACCAGTTGATCCACCAGGGCACGAAGGTCATCCCGGCCGACTTCATCGGCTTCGCGCAGCCGGTCGCGGATCTGGCGCCCGGGCTGGTCGCGCAGCACGATCTGCTCATGGCCAACTTCTTCGCCCAGACGCAGGCGCTCGCCTTCGGCAAGACGCCCGAGGAGGTACGGGCCGAAGGGGTGGCCGAGGAGCTGGTGCCGCACAAGACGTTCCGCGGCAACCACCCGACGACCACCATCCTCGCCGAATCGCTCACCCCGTCCGTCCTGGGCCAGCTGATCGCGCTCTACGAGCACAAGGTCTTCGTCCAGGGCGCCATCTGGAACATCGACTCCTTCGACCAGTGGGGAGTCGAGCTGGGCAAGGTCCTCGCCAAGAAGATCGAGCCCGTCCTCACCGGTGACGAGCCGGGCGAGGGCCTGGACTCCTCGACCGCCACGCTGGTCGAGGCGTACCGCGGGCTGCGGGGGCGCTGAGCCGATGACGGGGGAGGGGGCCCGACGGCTGCGGCCGCCGAACAACACGCTGGACAGACGCGCCATCGCCTGGTGGCGCACGCAGTGGCTGCTGCTGACCGCGGGCCCGGTGGGGGTCCTGGCCGTGCTGGGGGCGCTCATCACCCCGGCACGGGTATGGCTGCTGGTCCCGGCCGTCGTGCTGGCGGTGCTCGGGCTGGCCTGTGCGGCTCTGATACCCGGGTGGTGGTTCAGGGTGCACCGCTGGGAGGTGACGGACGAGGCGGTCTATGTCCGCACCGGCTTCTTCTGGCAGGAGTGGCGGATCGCGCCGATGTCCCGGATCCAGACCGTGGACACCGTGCGCGGTCCGCTGGAGCAGCTGTTCAAGCTCGCCACGGTGATCGTCACGACCGCGTCGTCCAAGGGCGCCGTGCGGATCGAGGGGCTCGACCATGAGCTGGCCGCCGGGCTGGCCGAGCAGCTGACGCATATCACCCAGGCCACGCCGGGGGACGCGACGTGAGCGAGCCCGCGGGGTTCGGGGGGCCCGCGGAGGGGGAGTGGCGGCGGCTGGACCGGCGTACGCTCCTGGTCACCGCGGTGATCATGGCCGGGGTCGTCATCGGCGCCGGTGTACCGGCCGCCGTCGGTATGGCCGGCGGCCTGGGGCTGCTGAAGGCGGTCGGCTGGGTGTCGGCCGGTGCCGTGCTGCTGATCATCTGCGGTACGGGCGGGGACTACATACGGTGGCGCCGCACCCGCTACCGGATAGGGCCCGAGCGCGCCGAGCTCCACACCGGGCTGCTCCTGCTGAAACGCCGGTCGCTGGCCCGCGAGCGGATCCGCAGCGTCGATCTGACGGCCCACCCCCTGCTCCGGGTCCTCGGGCTGGTGAAGGTGCGGATCGGCACCGGCGAGCAGACAGGCGCCGGGGAATCCACGCTGGAACTCGACCCCGTCACCCGCGCCGAGGGCGAGCGGCTCAGAAGGGAGCTGCTCGACCGGGCACCCGGGAAGCCCGGGACGTACGGCGACGGCACGCTGGCATCCTTCGACCGGCGGTGGATCCGGTACGCGCCGCTCTCCTTCGCCGCCCCGCTGCTCGGCGCCTCCGCGGCCGGCGGGCTGGTGCAGCTCAGCGAATGGTTCGGTGTGCAGCTGCGGCTCTTCGCCTGGCTGGGCGACTACTTCCGGGCCGTCTCGATCCTCTGGGGGAGCCTGGTCCTGCTCGCCGTGCTGGCTCTCGTGGGCGCCATAGGGGCGCTGGGCCTGTGGATCGAGATGTGGTGGAACTACCGTCTTGAGCGCGAGCCCGGCCGTACGCTCCGGGTCCGCCGCGGGCTGTTCACCTCCCGCTCCGTCTCCATCGAGGAGCGCCGGCTGCGCGGTGTCGAGCTGGTCGAGCCGCTCGGGGTCCGGATCGCGGGCGCGGCCAGGGTGGACGCGGTCGCCACCGGCTTCGCCCAGGAGGAAGAGGACATGCGCAGCGACAAGAAGACCCTGCTGCCCGCCGCGCCCCGGGCGCTGGCGGACGCGGTGGCGGCACAGGTCCTGCGCGAGCCCGTGTCCCCGACGAACAGCGTGACCCTGCTCCCGCACCCACGAGCCGCGCGCGGGCGCCGGCTGCGCTGGTCCGTCGCGTACGCACTGCTGCCGGTCCTGATCCTCGCCGTCCTCGGCCTGCTGCTGACCGATGTCCTGCTCTCCATCGCGGCGGTCTGCGCGGTGATCCTGCTGCCGGTGGCCGTCCTGTTCGCCCTCGACGCCTATCGCAACCTGGGCCACGGCCTCAGTGGCGGCTATCTCGTGGCCCGCTCCGGCACGCTGCGCCGGACGACGGTCGCCCTCCAGCGCGGCGGGGTGATCGGCTGGACGGTCAAGCAGTCGTACTTCCAGCGCCGCGCGGGCCTGCTGACGCTGACGGCGACGACGGCCGCGGGCGAGGGCGCGTACCACGTGTACGACGCGGCGCGGGGCGAGGGCCTGGCCTTCGCGGACGAAGCGGTCCCGGGCCTGCTGGCGCCCTTCCTGGAGCCGGAGCCGGAGCCGGACCAGGACGGGACGCCGCGCGAAACGTAGGACACGGCACGCATACGCCTCACGGCCCGGACCGCCGGAAAGGCGAGCCGGGCCGCGACGCGTACATGCGATCCGTGCGGACGGCGCTATGTGTCGGACACGCCCTACGCCGAGGCCGGCGGGTAGAGCGCCCGGGGCAGGGCCGAGGCCGCCGCCGCGTCCAGCAGCCACAGCGTGCGGCTGCGGCCGTACGCGCCCGCCGCCGGCGCCTGGATCTCGCCCGCGCCCGACAGAGCGATCTCCGCGGCCTTCGCCTTGTCCTCGCCCGCCGCCAGCAGCCACACCTCGTGTGCCGCGCGGATCGCGGGCAGCGTGAGGGAGATACGGGTCGGCGGAGGCTTGGGAGCGCCGTGCACGGCGACCACCGTGCGCTCGGTCTCCCGGACGCCCGGCAGCTCGGGGAAGAGCGAGGCCACATGCGTGTCGGGCCCGACCCCCAGCATCAGGACGTCGAAGGTCGGCACGGGCCCGTGGTCCTCCGGGCGGGCCGCCGCGGCGAGTTCGGTGGCGTACGAGGCCGCCGCCGCCTCCACATCACTGCCGTACGGGCCGTCCGAGGCCGGCATCACATGCACCCGCGAGGGGTCCAGCGGCACCGAGTCGAGCAGCGCCTCCCGCGCCTGGGTGATGTTGCGCTCCGGGTCGCCCTCCGGCAGGAACCGCTCGTCGCCCCACCACAGATCGAGCCGCGACCAGTCGACCGCGTCCCGGGCGGGCGCCTCGGCCAGCGCGGCCAGCAGACCGTTGCCGTTGCGCCCGCCCGTCAGGACGACGGAGGCGGAGCCACGGGCGGCCTGGGCATCCACGATCTTCGTGATCAGCCGGGCCGCCGCGGCCTGCGCCATCAGCTCCTTGTCACGGTGGACGACCAGCTGCGGAGCGCTCACTTCGACTCCGCCCTCTTGGGCATGGCGGCGGGCGTGACCGCGGGGGCGGGCTTGGCGGACGCCGTGCCGGCCGCAGCGCCGTCACCGTTGGCCTTCGACGAGCCCTCCCCGTCACTGAGCCGGTCCACGCCGAACCGCAGCGCCGACGCGTAGGTGTCGTCCGGGTCCAGCCGGCGCAGCTCCTCGGCGATCAGCTCCGAGGTCTCCCGGCGCTTCAGCGCCACCGCCCGGTCCGGCTGCCCCTGGATGGAGAGCGTCGCCAGCGAGCCGTCCGCCCGGTCCAGCTTGATCGGCCCACAGGACGTCTCCATCCGTACGGCCGTGAGACCGGGACCCTTGGAGACGCTGCGCTTGACCGGTACATGCAGCCGGTCGGCGAGCCACATGGCGAGCAGCTCGCAGCTCGGGTTGTGCTCCTCGCCCTCCACCTCCACCGAGGTGACATCGCAGGCCACCTGGTCCAGGGCGGCCGCGACCATCGAGCGCCACGGCGTGATCCGGGTCCAGGACAGATCCGTGTCGCCCGGGGTGTACGCGTCGGCGCGCGCCGTCAGCTCCGCCACGGGATTCTCGGCGGCGTACGTGTCGGTCACCCGGCGCTGCGCCAGCTTGCCCAGCGCGTCCTTGGCCGGGTTGACCGGCGCGTTGACCGGCCACCACACGACGACCGGGGCGTCCGGCAGCAGCAGCGGCAGGACCACCGACTGCGCGTGGTCCATCACCTCGCCGTACAGCCGCAGGACGACCGTCTCGCCGGTGCCCGCGTCCGCGCCCACCCGTACTTCGGCGTCGAGGCGGGGCTTGGCCCGGTCGCGCGGCGAGCGCGAGACGCGCTTGACGACGACCAGCTTCCTCGACGGGTGCTCGCGGGACGCCTCGTTGGCGGCCTTGAGCGCGTCGTACTGGTTCTCCTCGTCGGTGACGAGGACCAGCGTGAGGACCATGCCGACGGCGGGGGTGCCGATCGCCCTGCGTCCCTGCACCAGCGCCTTGTTGATCTTGCTCGACGTGGTGTCCGTAAGGTCGATCTTCATGGCCGGCGCCAGCTCCGTCCGTCTCGTGCGAGCATTTCGTCCGCCTCGACCGGACCCCAGGTCCCGGACTCGTACTGCGCGGGCTTGCCGTGCGTGTCCCAGAACTGCTCGATCGGGTCGAGGATCTTCCAGGACAGCTCGACCTCCTCCACACGCGGGAAGAGGTTCGAGTCGCCGAGCAGCACATCGAGGATGAGCCGCTCGTACGCCTCGGGGCTGGACTCCGTGAAGGACTCGCCGTATGCGAAGTCCATCGAGACGTCCCTGACCTCCATGGAGGTGCCGGGGACCTTGGAGCCGAACCGCATGGTCACGCCCTCGTCCGGCTGGACGCGGATGACCAGGGCGTTCTGCCCCAGCTCTTCCGTGGCCGTGTGGTCGAAGGGGGAGTGCGGCGCGCGCTGGAAGACCACCGCGATCTCCGTGACCCGGCGGCCGAGCCGCTTTCCGGTGCGGAGATAGAACGGGACGCCCGCCCAGCGGCGGTTGTCGATCTCCAGCTTCACCGCGGCATAGGTGTCGGTCTTCGACCTGGCGTCGATGCCGTCTTCCTGGAGATAGCCGACGGCCTTCTCGCCGCCCTGCCAGCCCGCGGCGTACTGCCCGCGTACCGTGCCCTCGGCGAGATCCTTCGGCAGCCGCACGGCGCCCAGCACCTTGGTCTTCTCCGCGGCCAGCGCGTCCGCGTCGAAGGAGGCGGGCTCCTCCATCGCGGTCAGCGCGAGCAGCTGGAGCAGATGGTTCTGGATCACGTCACGGGCGGCGCCGATGCCGTCGTAATAGCCGGCCCGGCCGCCGATGCCGATGTCCTCGGCCATGGTGATCTGGACATGGTCGACATACGACCGGTTCCAGATCGGCTCGAAGAGGGTGTTGGCGAACCGCAGCGCCAGGATGTTCTGGACGGTCTCCTTGCCCAGGTAGTGGTCGATCCTGAAGACCTCGTTGGACGGGAAGACCTCGTGGACGACCTTGTTCAGGTCCTGCGCGGACGCCAGGTCGTGTCCGAACGGCTTCTCGATGACCGCGCGCCGCCAGGAGCCCTCGGTCTGGTCGGCCAGGCCGTGCTTCTTGAGCTGCTGGACGACCTGCGGGAAGAACTTCGGCGGTACGGAGAGATAGAACGCGAAGTTCCCGCCCGTACCCTGCGACTTGTCGAGGTCGGCGATCGTCGCCTTCAGGTTCTCGAAGGCGTCGTCGTCGCCGAAGTCGCCCTGGACGAAGCGCATCCCCTGGATGAGCTGCTGCCAGACCTCCTCGCGGAACGGCGTGCGCGCGTGCTCCTTTACGGCGTCATGCACCTCCTTCGCGAAATCCTCGTCCTGCCACTCACGGCGTGCGAAGCCGACGAGCGAGAAGCCCGGCGGCAGCAGACCGCGGTTGGCCAGGTCATAGATGGCAGGCATCAGCTTTTTGCGGGACAAATCGCCCGTGACGCCAAAGATGACCAGGCCCGACGGCCCCGCGATACGCGGGAGCCGTCGGTCCGCGGCGTCACGGAGCGGGTTCGCTCCGTGGGTTGCGGTCAAGGGGATCAGCCCTCCGAAGGGGCGAGGCGCTTGAGCTCCGCCTCGGTCGACTTGAGCAGGTCGTTCCAGGAGGTCGCGAACTTCTCGACGCCCTCGTCCTCCAGCAGCTGAACGACATCGTCGTACGAGATGCCCAGCTTCGCGACGGCTTCGAGGTCCGCGCGCGCCTGGTCGTACGTACCGCGCACCGTGTCGCCGGTGATCTGCCCGTGGTCCGCGGTGGCGTCGAGCGTGGCCTCCGGCATGGTGTTCACCGTGTGGGGCGCCACCAGCTCGTCGACGTACAGCGTGTCCTTGTACGCCGGGTCCTTGACGCCGGTCGAGGCCCACAGCGGACGCTGCTTGTTGGCCTGCGCCCGGTCCAGGGCCGCCCAGCGCTCGGTGGCGAAGACCTCTTCGTACGCCTCGTACGCGAGCCGCGCGTTGGCCAGGGCCGCCTTGCCGCGGGCCTCCTTGGCCTCGGGCGTGCCCAGCGCGTCGAGCCGCTTGTCGATCTCGGTGTCCACGCGGGACACGAAGAAGGACGCCACCGAGTAGATCTTGGACAGGTCCAGGCCGGCGGCCTGTGCCTTCTCCAGACCCGCGATGTAGGCGTCCATGACCTCGCGGTAGCGCTCCAGCGAGAAGATCAGCGTGACATTGACGCTGATGCCCCGGCCGATCGTCTCGGTGATCGCCGGCAGACCGGCCTTGGTCGCCGGGATCTTGATCAGCGTGTTCGGACGGTCCACCAGCCAGGCGAGCTGCTTGGCCTCGGCGATGGTCGCCTTCGTGTTGTGCGCCAGCCGCGGGTCCACCTCGATGGAGACCCGGCCGTCCTGGCCCTGCGTCGCGTCGAAGACCGGACGCAGGATGTCGGCGGCGTCCCGGACGTCCGCCGTGGTGATCATGCGGATGGCTTCTTCGACGGTGACTTCGCGGGCGGCGAGGTCGGCCAGCTGGGTGTCGTACCCGTCGCCTCCCGAGATCGCCTTCTGGAAGATCGACGGATTGGTGGTGACGCCCACCACGTGCTGCTGGTCGATCAGTTCGGCCAGGTTGCCGGACGTGATCCGCTTGCGCGAGAGGTCGTCGAGCCAGATCGCGACGCCTTCGTCGGAGAGGCGCTTGAGTGCGTCTGTCATGAGAGTTGCATCTCCTACTGTTCGTATATAAGGCGTCAGCGCGCCGAAGCCGCCAGAGATTCCCGTGCCGCCGCGGCAACCGCGTCCGCGGTGAAGCCGAACTCCCGGAAGAGCACCTTGCCGTCCGCCGAAGCGCCGAAGTGCTCCAGCGAGACGATGCGTCCGGCGTCGCCCACGAAGCGGTGCCAGGTGAGCCCGATACCGGCCTCGACCGCCACCCGCGCCTTCACGGCCGGCGGCAGAACGCTGTCCTTGTACGTCTGGTCCTGCTCCTCGAACCACTCGACCGACGGCATCGAGACCACGCGGGTGGGGATACCGGCGGACTGGAGCTGGTCACGCGCCTCGACGGCCAGCTGGACCTCGGAGCCCGTGCCGATCAGCACGACCTGGGGAGCGCCGCCCTCGGCCTCGAACAGGACGTAACCGCCCTTGGCCGCCTCGTCGTTGGCCTCGTACGTCGGCACACCCTGGCGGGTCAGCGCCAGACCGTGCGGAGCGCCCTTGTCGTGCCGCTTGAGGATCTCGCGCCAGGCGATCGCCGTCTCGTTGGCGTCGGCGGGACGGACGATGTTCAGACCCGGGATGGTCCGCAGCGCGGTGAGGTGCTCGACCGGCTGGTGGGTCGGACCGTCCTCGCCGAGACCGATCGAGTCATGCGTCCACACGTAGGTGACCGGCACCCGCATCAGCGCGGCGAGCCGGACAGCCGGGCGCATGTAGTCGGAGAACACCAGGAAGGTGCCGCCGTAGATACGGGTGTTGCCGTGCAGCGCGATGCCGTTCATGGTCGAACCCATGGCGTGCTCGCGGATGCCGTAGTGCACCGTGCGGCCGTAGGGGTCGGCCTCCGGCAGGGGGTTGCCCACCGGGAGGAACGACGACGTCTTGTCGATGGTGGTGTTGTTCGAACCCGCGAGGTCGGCGGAGCCGCCCCACAGTTCGGGGATGACCTCACCGAGCGCCTGGAGCACCTTGCCGGACGCGGCGCGCGTCGCGACGGACTTGCCGGTCTCGAAGGCGGGGAGCTTCTCCTCCCAGTCCGCGGGCAGTTCGCCGGCCCTGACGCGGTCGAACGTCGCCGCGCGCTCCGGGTTGGCGGTACGCCAGGCGGCGAAGGTCTTCTCCCACTTGGTACGCGCCTCACGGCCGCGGTCGAGCGCCTCACGGGTGTGCGTGAGGACCTCGGCGGAGACGTCGAAGGACTTCTCCGGGTCGAAACCGAGCACCTTCTTGGTGGCGGCGACCTCTTCGTCGCCGAGCGCGGAGCCGTGCGCCGCCTCGGTGTTCTGCGCGTGCGGGGCGGGCCACGCGATGATCGAACGGGCCGCGATGAACGAGGGACGCTCGGTCTCCGCCCGCGCCGCCTTCAGGGCCTCGTACAGACCCGCCGGGTCGAGGTCGCCGTTGGGCAGCTGCTCGACGCGCTGCACATGCCAGCCGTACGCCTCGTACCGCTTGAGGGTGTCCTCGGAGACCGCGGTCTCGGTGTCACCCTCGATGGAGATGTGGTTGTCGTCCCAGAGCAGGACCAGATTGCCCAGCTTCTGGTGGCCGGCCAGCGAGGAAGCCTCCGCCGAGATGCCCTCCTGGAGGCAGCCGTCACCGGCGATCGCCCAGATGGTGTGGTCGAACGGGGAGGTGCCGGGGGCGGCCTCCGGGTCGTACAGACCGCGCTCGTAGCGGGCGGCCATCGCCATGCCCACCGCGTTCGCGACACCCTGCCCGAGCGGTCCCGTGGTCGTCTCCACACCGATGGTGTGTCCGTACTCCGGGTGGCCCGGGGTCTTCGAACCCCACGTACGGAAGGACTCCAGGTCTTCGAGTTCCAGACCGTATCCGGCCAGGTAGAGCTGGATATAGAGAGTCAGGGACGAGTGGCCCGCCGACAGGATGAACCTGTCTCGGCCGGTCCACTGCGCGTCGGCGGGATCGTGCCGCATCACCTTCTGGAACAGCAGATAGGCGGCGGGTGCCAGGCTCATGGCCGTACCAGGATGGCCGTTGCCGACCTTCTGTACGGAATCCATGGCCAGGACGCGGGCGGTGTCGACTGCCCGGCGGTCCGATTCGGTCCACTCGAGGTCTGTGGTGGTCGGCTTGGTGCTCACCCTGAGTCAGGGCTCCTCTCCACATGATCGATTCCGGTGTCTGAGGGCGCACCGGTTCGTTGTCGAGCCTACCCGCAGCAACAGTCATCTTTCCGAGCGTGTTTCCAGGGTGCGGTGCGCTCGGAGAGTTCGCCTCCCGGCGGCTCCGAGTTCACCTTCCGGCAGGTCGTACGGACCGTTCCGGGCGGGCGTTCAACGCGGTTTCGCGCGACCCACCCCCGCGAAGATCGGCGTATGGGCAACGTCTAGAGTGGCGTGGTACGCGCAAGTCTTTACCGGGCCTTCACGCCCGGAGCTTGCTGGGATTTCTCTGTCAGGGGTGTGCGTGACGGCCGTCGAGTCCCGACCCGCAGGGGTCGCCTTGACTCCGAGCTCGGGCGGCCATCGGCCGTTCGGCGCCCGCGTCAAGGCATTCGTGGTGCTGACCAAGCCGCGGATCATCGAGCTGCTGCTCATCACCACCATTCCGGTGATGTTCCTGGCCGCGCAAGGTGTGCCGAATCTGTGGCTGGTGGTCACTACCTGTATCGGCGGCTACCTCTCCGCCGGTGGCGCCAACGCGCTCAACATGTACATCGACCGCGACATCGACGCCCTGATGGACCGTACGTCGCAGCGTCCTCTGGTCACCGGTATGGTCTCGCCGCGCGAAGGCCTGGTGTTCGGCCTGACGCTGGCCGCGGTCTCGACCCTCTGGCTCGGACTTCTGGTCAACTGGCTGTCCGCGGGCCTCGCCCTGGGCGCGCTCCTCTTCTACGTCATCGTCTACACGATGATCCTCAAGCGCCGTACCTCGCAGAACATCGTCTGGGGCGGTATCGCGGGCTGTATGCCGGTGCTGATCGGCTGGTCGTCGGTCACCAACTCGGTGTCCTGGGCCGCCGTCATCCTCTTCCTCGTCATGTTCTTCTGGACGCCGCCGCACTACTGGCCGCTGTCCATGAAGGTCAAGGACGACTACGCGCGCGCGGGCGTCCCGATGCTTCCGGTCGTCGCGACCAACCAGGTCGTGGCCCGCCAGATCGTGCTCTACAGCTGGGTGATGGTCGCGGTCTCGCTGCTGCTGACCCCCCTGGGGTACACCGGCTGGTTCTATACGACGGTGGCGCTGGTGTCCGGCGGCTACTGGCTCTGGGAGGCGCACGGGCTCCAGTCGCGCGCCAAGGCCGGCGAGACGGGCGCCAAGCTCAAGGAGATGCGGCTGTTCCACTGGTCCATCACCTATGTGTCGCTGCTCTTCGTGGCCGTGGCGGTGGATCCCTTCCTGCGCTGAGCGCTTTCGCTCCCGACGGGTGGGGTGCGTGGTCAAGGCCACGCACCCCACCCGTCTTCGGTTGATCTACCGGTGGGTAGCATCCCGTTCATGGCAGAGACCCAGCAGGCAGAGCGGAACGACGAGGCCGACGAGAGCAGGGCCCTGGCCCGGCGGGAGGCGCGCGACGAGCGCCGGGCCGCCCGGCTGGCGAAGCGGATCGGCGCCTTCGCCCGACGGCACGGCGGCGCCGAGGGGCAGCTCGCGTATCTCGGGCAGAGCGGCACGCGCATCGTGCTGGTCGGTGAGGACGGCGGCTGGGGCGATCTCGTCGCTCCCACGCACGCCATCGCGAGCAGCGCGGCCGAGAAGGCGGGACTCACCCTGCACGAGTCCTTCGACGGCGAGTTCGCCGCCAAGGTGCGTACGGGACCGTACGAATGGAAGCGGATGGCCGGACTCCAGCTCGGTGGCCGCGAAGCCTGAGACGCCGCGAAGCCTGCGGCATCGCGACGCCGGAGAGGCGCCGGGAAGTCCGAAGGGCGCCACCCGAGCGCGAGTTACCCGTTAGGACGGTAGGAGTGCGGTCCACGACGGGAAACCCGATGATCGAAACAGTGTCCCTGGTGGACCAGTACTGCCACGGCGTGCTCCGTACGGAACTGGGCCTCGCCACCTTCGAGGCCCAGCTCGGCGGGACGGCGCGCGCGCCCGCGCCCGCGCCGGGCACCACGTTCTTCGACACCCAGACCGGGTTCGCCGTCCGGCGCTGGTGCCCGCCGCTGCTCGGTCTGGAGCCGCACTGCCCGCCCGCGCGCTATCTCGCCCGCCGCCGGGAGCTGGGCGTACTCGAAACCGGACGCCGGCTGCTGCGCTCCACCGGGATCTCCACCTATCTGGTGGACACCGGGCTGCCCGGCGATCTGACCGGGCCCGCCGAGATCGCCGCGACGGGCGCGGCCGAGGCACACGAGATCGTACGGCTGGAACCGCTGGCCGAACGGGTCGCGGATGTCTCGGGCGGGGCGGGCACCTTCCTGGCCGGTCTCGCCGAATCCGTGCACGTGGCGGCGGATTCCGCCGTCGCCTTCAGCTCCGTCGCCGGGGCCAGGGCCGGTCTCGCCGTGTCGCCCGAGCCGCCGGGGGCGGGGGAGGTACGGGGCGCGGCGGGGCGCTGGCTGGCCGGGCGCCGGGCCGGCGGCCCGCTCACCGACCCCGTACTGCTGCGGCATCTGCTCTGGACGGCGATCGGTTCCGGGCTGCCGCTCCAACTGCACGCGGGCGGCGGCTTTGACACGTACCCGCCGGACGGCCACGCCGACCCCGGGGCGCTCACCGGCTTCGCGGCGGCCACGGCCGGGCTCGGCACCGATCTCGTCCTGCTGAACGGCTATCCGCACCACCGGCACGCGGCTCATCTGACGAGCGTCTTCCCGCATGTGTACGCGGATCTGGGGCCCGTGCTCGCGCGGACCGGGGCCGGGGCCGCGTCCGTACTCGCGGAGATCCTGGAGCTCGCGCCGTTCGGGAAGCTGCTGTTCTCCAGCGGCGCGCGCGGGCTGCCCGAGCTGCATGTGGTGGGCGCCCAGGTGTTCAGGGAGGCGCTGGAGCGGGTCCTCGGCGGCTGGGTGGGCGACGGCGCGTGGGCGTTACGGGACGCCCAGCGCGTCGCCGGGATGATCGCGGCCGGCAACGCCCACCGGCTCTACGGACTGCCGGACGCTTCCTAGCCACGCTTCTCGGAGAGCCGGCTACGAGACGCCCGACTGTGAGACAGCCGACAGCGCCGGGTCCGGCTGCGCGGGGATCTCCGCCGCCGTCCGCGGCCGCTCGCGCAGGCTCATCGCCAGCCGCAGCACGGCGATCCACACCAGGCAGGAGCCCAACATATGGGCGCCGACCAGGACTTCGGGGAGGTCGGTGAAGAACTGCACATAGCCGATGCCGCCTTGCGCGAGCAGCACCAGCAGCAGCTCCCGGGCGCGTGCCCGGGTGTCGGCGGGGGCGTCCACCACCCGCAGCACCAGCCACATCGCCACCGCCAGCGCGCAGACGACCCAGGCGAACACCGCGTGCACATGGGCGGTGGTGGCCCAGTCGAACGGCATCCGGGGCACATCGCTGCTGTCGCCGGCGTGCGGGCCCGAGCCCGTCACCGCCGTACCCGCCGCGATCAGCACCACCGCGGAGCCCACCAGCGCCCAGGACAGCTTGCGCACCGGGCGCGGGACGCGCGGCCGGGGGGCGCCGTCGCCCTCGCGGGTACGCAGCCAGGTCAGGGTGGTGACGGTGAGCAGGGTGCTGGCGAGGAAGAAGTGCCCCGCGACGGTCCACGGGTTGAGGTCCATCCACACCGTGATCCCGCCGATCACCGCGTTGCCCATCACGATCCAGAACTGCGACCAGGCGAGCCGGGTCAGCCCGTGCCGACGCGGCTTGGCGGAGCGCACCGCGATGATCGCCCAGCCGACCGCCGCGCACAGCACATAGGTCAGCAGGCGGTTGCCGAACTCGATCGCGCCGTGCAGCCCTTGCTCGGGTGTGGCGAAGAGGCTGTCGTCCGTGCACTTCGGCCAGGTGTCGCAGCCGAGGCCCGAACCGGTCAGCCGGACAGCGCCGCCGGTGATGATGATGACGACGCTCATCAGGACGGCGGTGAGCGCGGCGCGCTGGAGCGTACGGGGTGACGGCGTCCAGCGCTGAGCGATATACGCGAGGGGGGTCAACACGGCCACCATCGTAGGACGGAGCTTGTGCAGCTTTTCACGAGGGGTACGTATGCCGCATGCCGGCGGCCCCCGGCCCTGGGGCGCCGCCCTGCTCCGGCGTCTACTCCCAGCGGAAGAACGCCCCCGCCGCGCCGAGGCCGAGCGCGGCCCAGACGGCGAGGATCCCGAGGTCGCCCCACGGCAGCGCGGCGCCGTGCTGAAGCACCTCGCGCAGCCCGTCGGAGAGCGCCGATATCGGCAGCAGCCCGAGCACCGAGCGCGCCGCGTCCGGGAATTCGTCCAGCGGCACGATCACTCCGCCGCCCACCAGGAGCAGCAGAAAGACCAGGTTCGCGGCGGCCAGCGTCGCCTCGGCCCTGAGCGTGCCGGCCATCAGCAGCCCGAGCCCGGAGAACGCGGCCGTGCCCAGCACGAGCAGCGGCAGAACGGCGAACGGGCTGCCCTCCGGGGACCAGCCGAGCCCGAACGCGATCACGGTCAGCAGCACGATCTGGAGCACTTCGGTGACCAGCACGGAGAGCGACTTGGCGGTCATCAGGCCCCAGCGCGGCAGCGGTGACACCGCGAGCCGCTTGAGCACCCCGTACCGCCGCTCGAAACCGGTGGCGATGGCCTGGCCGGTGAACGCCGTGGACATCACGGCCAGCGCGAGTACGCCCGGGGCCAGGAAGTCCACCGCCCTGTCCGCGCCGGTGTCGATGATGTCGACCGTCGAGAAGAGCACCAGCAGCAGCGACGGGATGATCACGGTCAGCAGCAGCTGCTCGCCGTTGCGCAGCAGCAGCTTCGTCTCGAACGCCGTCTGCGCCGCGATCATGCGCGCCAGCGGGGCCGCGCCGGGCGCCGGGGCGTAGGTGCCGGTGCCGTGTGTACCGGTGCCGCTCGTGCCGGTGCCGCTCGTGCCGGTGCCCCTCGTGCTGGTGCTCATGAACGCAGCTCCTTGCCGGTCAGTTCGAGGAAGACGTCCTCCAGCGTGTGCCGCTCCACGGAGATCCCGTCCGCCATCACGCCGTGCTGCGCGCACCAGGAGGCGACCGTCGCGAGCAGCTGCGGATCGACCCCGCCGGTGATCCGGTACACCCCCGAGGACAGCTCGTCGGCGGTGGTGCCGTCCGGCAGCGCCTTCAGCAGGGAGCCGAGGTCGAGCCCGGGGCGCCCGGTGAAGCGCAGGGTGTTCTCCGCGCCGCCCCGGCACAGCTCCTCGGGGCTGCCCTGGGCGATGACCCGGCCGGCGTCGATGATCACCACATCGTCGGCCAGCTCCTCGGCCTCGTCCATGAAGTGCGTGGTCAGCACCACGCCCACCCCGTCGGAGCGCAGCTCGCGGACGAGATCCCAGGTGGAGCGGCGGGCCTGCGGGTCGAGGCCGGCGGTCGGCTCGTCCAGGAAGACCAGCTCGGGGCGGCCCACGACGGCCAGGGCCAGCGCGAGCCGCTGCTGCTGGCCGCCGGAGAGCCGCCGGTAGGTGGTACGGCCGCAGCTGCCGAGGCCGAGCCGTTCGATCAGCGCGTCCACATCGAGCGGGCGGGCGTGCAGCCGGGCCATATGGCGGAGCATCTCGTCGGCGCGCGCACCGGAGTACACGCCGCCGGACTGGAGCATCACGCCGATACGCGGGCGCAGCCGGGCGGCGTCGGCGACGGGGTCCAGCCCCAGGACGCGTACGGTCCCCGCGTCCGGCTTGCGATACCCCTCGCATATCTCGACCGTGGTGGTCTTGCCGGCTCCGTTGGGACCGAGGACGGCGGTGACCGTACCGGCACCGACCGTGACATCGAGGCCGTCCACCGCGGTCTTGGCCCCGTACCGCTTGACCAGGCCCCGTACCTCGACGACCGGCTCTCCGGAGGTCCGGCCCGCGGCGGAGCCGCTTTCGGGCAGACGGTCACCCGGGAAGTCGCTGTACATGCCGGGAAGTCTAGGCAGGCGGGAAGGGTCTCAATCCCGCAGGGGTGAAACGGCGGTTCCACGCCATGAGGAAGGCTCTCTCTCCGGGCCGGAGAGCGGCCCATGCGGCGTTCCTTAGGTAACCCTTAGTGATGAAGCGCACCGGAAGCCGTTTTCCGCCTCGGTTGTCAGGGCCGGAGGAATTACGCAACAATGGCGTTGTGAAATACGTTGGCGAGGCTTCCCACGAGGAACTCGCGACCGGCGAGCACCCCACTCGCAACCGGGTCGCGCGCTCCATCCTGGACCATGGCCCGTCCACCGTCTCCGATCTGGCGGGACGCCTCGGGCTCACTCAGGCGGCCGTCCGCCGTCATCTGGACGCGCTGGTGGCCGACTCCGTCGTGGAGCCCCGTGACCAGCGGGTCTATGGCTCGCGCGGGCGCGGCAGGCCCGCCAAGGTGTTCGCCCTGACCGACTGCGGCCGGGACGCCTTCGACCAGTCCTACGACCAGCTCGCCGCCGACGCCCTGCGCTGGATCGCGGCCACCGCCGGCGGTGGTGAGCGGGGCGAGGCGGCCGTCGCCGCCTTCGCCCGCGCCCGTATCGCCGGCCAGTCCGAGGGCTACCGGCAGGCGGTCGAGGCCGCCGAGCCGGAGAAGCGCACGGAGGCACTCGCCAAGGCGCTGAGCACCGACGGGTACGCTGCTACGGCGCGTAGCGCGCCGAACCGACAGGGCGAGCAGCTCTGCCAGCACCACTGCCCGGTCGCGCATGTCGCCGAGCAGTTCCCCCAGCTGTGCGAGGCGGAGACGGAATTCTTCTCCCAGCTGCTCGGGACCCATGTGCAGCGGCTCGCCACCATCGCCCATGGCGACGGGGTCTGCACGACCTTCATTCCCCGCGCCACCCGACAGACCACCGATCACGCATCCGAAAGCACAGCCGGGAGGAACCCCGCATGACGCTCCCCACCGAGACTGCCCATCCTGAGCTCGAAGGCCTGGGCACGTATGAATTCGGCTGGGCGGACTCCGACGCCGCCGGTGCCGCGGCCAAGCGCGGCCTCTCCGAGGCCGTCGTGCGCGACATCTCGGCGAAGAAGAACGAGCCGGAGTGGATGCTCAAGCTGCGGCTCAAGGGTCTGCGCCTGTTCGACAAGAAGCCCATGCCCAACTGGGGCTCCGACCTGTCGGGCATCGACTTCGACAACATCAAGTACTTCGTGCGGTCCACCGAGAAGCAGGCGGCTTCCTGGGAGGAGCTGCCGGAGGACATCAAGAACACGTACGACAAGCTCGGCATCCCGGAGGCGGAGAAGCAGCGCCTCGTCGCGGGTGTCGCCGCCCAGTACGAGTCCGAGGTCGTCTACCACCAGATCCGTGAGGACCTGGAGGAGCAGGGCGTCATCTTCCTGGACACGGACACCGCGCTGAAGGAGCACCCGGAGCTCTTCCAGGAGTACTTCGGCACGGTCATCCCGGTCGGTGACAACAAGTTCGCCTCGCTGAACTCGGCCGTGTGGTCCGGCGGATCGTTCATCTACGTGCCGAAGGGCGTGCAGGTCGACATCCCGCTCCAGGCCTACTTCCGTATCAACACGGAGAACATGGGCCAGTTCGAGCGGACGCTGATCATCGTCGACGAGGACGCCTACGTCCACTACGTCGAGGGCTGCACCGCCCCGATCTACTCCTCGGACTCGCTGCACAGCGCCGTGGTCGAGATCATCGTCAAGAAGGGCGGCCGCTGCCGCTACACGACGATCCAGAACTGGTCGAACAACGTCTACAACCTGGTCACCAAGCGCGCCGTGGCCTACGAGGGCGCGACCATGGAGTGGGTCGACGGCAACATCGGCTCCAAGGTCACCATGAAGTACCCGGCCGTCTACCTGATGGGCGAGCACGCCAAGGGCGAGACCCTGTCCATCGCCTTCGCGGGCGAGGGCCAGCACCAGGACGCCGGCGCCAAGATGGTCCACATGGCCCCGCACACCTCGTCGAACATCGTCTCCAAGTCGGTGGCGCGCGGTGGCGGCCGTACCTCGTACCGCGGTCTGATCGAGATCGGCGAGGGCGCCGAGGGCTCCAAGTCCAATGTGCTCTGTGACGCGCTGCTGGTGGACACCATCTCGCGCTCCGACACCTACCCGTACGTGGACGTCCGCGAGGACGACGTGTCCATGGGCCACGAGGCGACCGTCTCCAAGGTCTCCGAGGACCAGCTCTTCTATCTGATGAGCCGCGGTCTCTCCGAGTTCGAGGCCATGGCCATGATCGTCCGCGGCTTCGTGGAGCCGATCGCCAAGGAGCTGCCCATGGAGTACGCGCTGGAGCTCAACCGGCTGATCGAGCTGCAGATGGAGGGGTCCGTCGGCTGACCGCCGGCCCGGATACCGCCCGACCAGCAGCGCCCGTAATCCCTTACGCAGAGGCAGAGAGAGAGCACGACGACAGCCATGGCTGAGGCTCAGAACATTCCGGCGGGTTCCACGACCGCCGGTTCGATCGCGGTGGCCGCCGAGTCGACCGTCGCCACGCGCATGAGCGCGCCCCCCTCCTACGACGTGGCGGACTTCCCCGTCCCGCACGGCCGCGAGGAGGAGTGGCGGTTCACGCCGCTGGAACGGCTGCGCGGTCTGCACGACGGCAGCGCCGTCGCGCAGGACGGCGGCGTCACGGTCGAGGTGACCGCCCCCGAGGGCGTCATCGTCGAGACCGTCGGCCGTGACGACGCGCGGGTCGGCAAGGCCGGTATCCCGGTGGACCGGGTCGCCGCCCAGGCGTACTCCTCGTTCGAGAAGGCCTCGGTCGTCTCGGTGCCCAAGGAGACCGTGGTGAGCGAGCCGATCCGGATCGCCGTCCACGGCGAGGGCGGGGTCTCGTACGGTCACCAGATCATCGAGCTGGGAGCCTTCGCCGAGGCGGTCGTGGTCATCGACCACACCGGCGACGGCGTGCTCGCCGCCAATGTCGACTACCTCCTCGGGGACGGCGCCAAGCTGACCGTCGTCTCCGTACAGGACTGGGACGACAAGGCCGTCCATGTCGCCCAGCACAACGCGCTGGTCGGCCGCGACGCCTCGTTCAAGTCGATCGTGGTCACCTTCGGCGGCGATCTCGTACGGCTCCAGCCGCGCGTCCAGTACGCGGGCACCGGCGGCGAGGCCGAGCTGTTCGGCCTCTACTTCACCGACCGTGGCCAGCACCAGGAGCACCGTCTCTTCGTCGACCACAACGCCGCGCACTGCAAGTCCAACGCGGCCTACAAGGGCGCGCTCCAGGGCACGGACGCGCACGCCGTATGGATCGGTGACGTACTCATCCGCGCCTCGGCCGAGGGCACCGACACCTATGAGATGAACCGGAACCTGGTCCTCACGGACGGCGCCCGGGTCGACTCGGTGCCGAACCTGGAGATCGAGACCGGTGAGATCGCCGGCGCCGGCCACGCCTCCGCCACCGGCCGGTTCGACGACGAGCAGCTCTTCTACCTGATGGCCCGCGGCATCCCGGAGACCGAGGCCCGCCGGCTGGTGGTCCGCGGCTTCTTCGCCGAGCTGGTCCAGAAGATCGGCCTGCCGGATGTCGAGGAACGTCTGATGGCCTCGATCGAGGCGGAGCTGGAGGCGTCAGTCTGATGGCCTTCGTCCGAGTCTGTGGGCTGGGCGAGCTGGAGGAGGACACCCCGAAGAGGGTGGAACTCGACGGCACGCCCATCTCCCTCGTGCGTACCGAGGGCGAGGTGTTCGCGATCAACGACATCTGCTCGCACGCGAACGTGTCGCTCTCGGAGGGCGAGGTCGAGGACTGCATGATCGAATGCTGGCTGCACGGCTCCAGCTTCGACCTCCGTACCGGAAAGCCGTCCGGCCTGCCCGCGACGCGCCCCGTCCCCGTATACCCCGTAAAGATCGAAGGGGACGATGTGCTCGTCTCCGTCACCCAGGAGTCCTGAGTCACCCATGGCAACGCTTGAAATCCACGACCTGCACGTCTCCGTCGAGGCCGAGAACGGCCCCCGCGAGATCCTCAAGGGCGTCGACCTGACCGTCAAGCAGGGCGAGACGCACGCCATCATGGGCCCCAACGGCTCCGGCAAGTCGACCCTCGCGTACTCCCTCGCGGGCCACCCCAAGTACACGATCACCGGTGGCACCGTGACCCTGGACGGCGAGGACGTCCTGGAGATGACCGTCGACGAGCGCGCCCGCGCCGGCCTCTTCCTCGCCATGCAGTACCCCGTCGAGGTCCCCGGTGTCTCGGTCTCCAACTTCCTGCGCACCTCGGCCACTGCCGTGCGCGGCGAGGCCCCCAAGCTGCGCACCTGGGTGAAGGAGGTCCGGGAGACCATGGAGCGTCTCCAGATGGACTCCTCCTTCGCCGAGCGCAACCTGAACGAGGGCTTCTCCGGCGGTGAGAAGAAGCGGCACGAGATCCTCCAGCTCGAACTGCTCAAGCCCAAGATCGCGATCCTCGACGAGACCGACTCCGGCCTCGACGTCGACGCGCTGCGCGTCGTCTCCGAGGGTGTCAACCGCGTCCGTGAGAGCGGCGAGGTCGGCACCCTGCTGATCACGCACTACACGCGGATTCTCCGCTACATCAAGCCCGACTTCGTGCATGTCTTCGCGCAGGGCCGGATCGCCGAGTCCGGCGGTGCGGAGCTGGCCGACAAGCTGGAGAACGAGGGCTACGAGGCATACGCGAAGGGTGGCGTCACCGCGTGACACAGTTGCCGGGCCTGCTCGACACCGAGGCGATCCGTAAGGACTTCCCCCTGCTGGATCGTGTGGTCCACGACGGGAAGAAGATCGTGTACCTGGACTCCGCGGCGACCTCGCAGAAGCCGCGCCAGGTACTCGACGCGCTCAACGAGTACTACGAGCGGCACAACGCGAATGTCCACCGCGGCGTGTACACCATCGCCGAGGAGGCCACGGCGCTGTACGAGGGTGCCCGTGACAAGGTCGCCGCTTTCATCAACGCGCCGAGCCGCAACGAGGTGATCTTCACCAAGAACGCCTCGGAGTCGCTCAACCTCGTGGCGAACATGCTCGGCTGGGCGGACGAGCCCTACCGGGTGGACCACGAGACCGAGATCGTCATCACGGAGATGGAGCACCACTCCAACATCGTGCCGTGGCAGCTGCTCTCGCAGCGCACGGGCGCGAAGCTGAAGTGGTTCGGCATCACCGACGAGGGCCGGCTCGACCTGTCCAATATCGACGAGATCATCACGGAGAAGACGAAGATCGTCTCCTTCGTCCTGGTCTCCAACATCCTGGGCACCCAGAACCCGGTCGAGAAGATCATCCGGCGCGCGCAGGAGGTCGGCGCTCTGGTCTGCGTCGACGCCTCGCAGGCCGCCCCGCACCAGGTGCTCGACGTACAGGCGCTCCAGGCCGACTTCGTCGCCTTCACCGGCCACAAGATGGTCGGCCCGACCGGGATCGGCGTTCTCTGGGGCCGCCAGGAGCTGCTGGAGGACCTGCCGCCGTTCCTGGGCGGCGGCGAGATGATCGAGACCGTGTCGATGCACTCGTCGACATATGCCCCGGCGCCGCACAAGTTCGAGGCGGGTACGCCCCCGATCGCCCAGGCTGTCGGCCTCGGCGCGGCCGTGGACTATCTCAGCGCGATCGGCATGGACAGGATCGCCGCGCATGAGCACGTCCTCACCGAGTACGCGGTGAAGCGGCTGCTGGAGGTCCCCGGCCTGCGGATCATCGGTCCGGAGACGGCCGAGGACCGCGGCGCCACGATCTCCTTCACGCTCGGCGACATCCACCCCCACGATGTGGGCCAGGTCCTGGACGAGCAGGGCATCGCGGTCCGGGTCGGCCACCACTGCGCGCGGCCGGTCTGCCTGCGGTACGGAATTCCCGCGACCACGCGAGCGTCTTTCTATCTGTACTCCACTCCGGCCGAGGTCGACGCTCTGGCCGAGGGGCTTGAGCACGTCCGTAACTTCTTCGGATGAGGACCTGAGAGGGCAGGGCAGTTCGTGAAGCTGGATTCGATGTACCAGGACGTCATCCTGGACCACTACAAGCACCCGCACGGGCGCGGTCTCCGGGACGGCGACGCCGAGGTGCACCACGTCAATCCGACCTGCGGTGACGAGATCACGCTGCGTGTGCGGTACGAGGGTTCGCGGATCGCGGATGTGTCGTACGAGGGCCAGGGCTGCTCGATCAGCCAGGCCAGCGCGTCCGTACTGAACGACCTCCTGGTCGGCAAGGAGCTGGCCGAGGCGCAGAAGATCCAGGGCACCTTCCTGGAGCTGATGCAGTCGAAGGGCCAGCTCGAACCCGACGACGCGATGGAAGAGGTGCTGGAGGACGCGGTCGCGTTCGCCGGCGTCTCGAAGTACCCCGCCCGCGTGAAGTGCGCGCTGCTGAGCTGGATGGCGTGGAAGGACGCGACGGCCCAGGCCCTGGGCGACAGCGCGACGAAGGAGACGGCATGAGCGAGAACGAGACCCTGACGATCAAGCCGGCCTCGGAGGACGAGGTCCGTGAGGCGCTGTACGACGTCGTCGACCCCGAACTGGGCATCGATGTCGTCAACCTCGGTCTGATCTACGGCATCCATATCGACGATTCCAATATCGCCACCCTGGACATGACCCTGACGTCGGCGGCGTGCCCGCTGACCGATGTGATCGAGGACCAGGCGAAGGCGGCGACGGACGGCATCGTCAGCGAACTCAAGATCAACTGGGTCTGGATGCCGCCGTGGGGCCCCGACAAGATCACCGACGACGGCCGCGAGCAGCTGCGCGCGCTGGGCTTCAACGTCTGAGCCTCTCGCTGTGTGAGAGAGGGCCCCATGATCCGGGCGGATCATGGGGCCCTCTCTTGCGGCATGCGCTAGGGCCTGTCTTCAAAGTAGCGCCGTCCGCCCGAAGGGCGGGCCCGGGGGCGTCCGGTGCGTGCGATCGCAAGGCGGAGGGTCTCCCCAGTACTGGACGTACTGGGGTGATCCGACAACGCCGCGAGCGTGCGTGCCGGGCGTCGCCGGGCAGGCGGGACTTTGAAGACAGGCCCTAGTGGTGGGGCGGTGTTCCGGCGGCTTCGGCCAGGGTGGGGGCCAGGTTCTCGGTGCGGATGCGCTGGTCCACGTAGAGCAGGTTCAGCACCAGCTGGGGGAAGGTCGTCGTGATGAACTGCATGACCAGCTGGGCGATCATGAACAGCACCAGATAGCCGCTCACAGCCACGAGGATCTGTCCGGCGGTCGGATCGCCGCTGAGCGTGGACGGGGTCAGCAGGCTGCCGAAGGCGGTCAGCCCGTTGACCAACTGCTGGATGACGACGCCGGCGATGGACGCCATGGCGAAGGCCAGCAGCGAGATGCCGTAGATCCGCCACCAGGCGCCGCGTACCAGGGCTGCCGAGCGGCGCAGGGACGCGAGCGGGCCGCGGGATTCGATGACGGCGACCGCCGGGGCCAGGCTGAGGCGGACCCAGAGCCAGACCGCCGGCGGGGTGATCGCCAGGGCGCCCAGGAAGCCGAGCGGGATCAGCCAGACGAGATTGGCCGGTGAGCCGTCCATGGTGAGGTAGCTGATCAGCGTGGCGGTGAAGCCCAGGACGAGCAGGATCACCGGCAGGACGACGATCAGCCCGCTGAGGACGACGACGCCGAGAACCGCGGGGAACCGGGCGACGGCCCGGCGCCAGACCGCGCCGAAAGTGGTGGGACGGCCCAGGACGGCGCTCTGGACGACCGAGGGGCAGGCGGCCTGGACGACCGCGTTGGCGGCCAGCAGCATCACCATGCCGAAGAGCCAGACACAGCCGAACGCGATCAGCAGCGGCCGGATCTCGGCCCAGGACGGATCCACGCCGTGGGGCGTGTCGAGGACCTCGCGCAGCTGGTTGCCGACAGTGATGTAGGCGACGGTCAGCGCGATCGCGACGGCTGCCATGGCCGCGCCGTACACGGCGGCAGCCACCCCGAACAGCTGCTTCCAGTACCGGCCCAGCGTGGCGAACGTGCCGCCGAGTATGTCGCCGAGGCTGAGCGGGCCGAGGGGTATCACCCCGGGCTTGGGGGGTGGCGGGGGAGGCGTCCAGCCGCCCCAGCCGTAGGGGCCGTTTCCGTACGGTCCGTTTCCGTAAGGCCCGCCCGGACCGTTTCCGTGCCCGCCACCGCCGCCCCACCCCGTCGTGCCCTGCGCCACCGCTCTGCCCCGCTCCCCGCCGCTCCGATCCGGACGGCACACCGTAACCGGTGGGCGTGGGGGCAGAGTGTGTACGGCTGTACGCATCGATGTGTACACTCGTACGTATGGGATATGGACTGCTGGCCGCGGCGATCGCGGCGGAGGTGGCCGCGACGTCGGCCATGAAGTACAGCGAGGGCTTCACCCGGCTGTGGCCCTCGCTGGTGACCGTGGTGGGGTATGTCGTCGCCTTCGCCCTGCTCGCGCAGACCCTCAAGACCATCTCCATCGGCACCGCCTACGCGATCTGGGCGGGCGTCGGCACGGCGGC
This sequence comes from Streptomyces scopuliridis RB72, assembly GCF_000718095.1. Taxonomy (GTDB): domain Bacteria; phylum Actinomycetota; class Actinomycetes; order Streptomycetales; family Streptomycetaceae; genus Streptomyces; species Streptomyces scopuliridis. The sequence goes on from NZ_JOEI01000018.1 coordinate 240,107, forward strand.
CATCGCCGCCATCGGCATGGTCTTCATGAACGAGTCGATGGCACCGGTGAAACTGCTGGGCATCGCCCTCGTGATCGCGGGCGTCGTCGTGCTCAACCTCGGAGGAGCCCACTGATGACCCGTCGTTACGACCCCGACCGGCGCCAGCGGATCATCGACGCGGCGATCCGGGTGGTCGCGCACGGTGGTATCGCCGGGCTGAGCCATCGCACCGTCGCCGCCGAGGCCGATGTGCCGCTCGGCTCCACCACGTACCACTTCGCCTCGCTCGACGAACTGCTGATCGCCGCGCTGCGGCAGACGAACGACAGCTTCGCGGCGGCCGTGCGGGAGAGCGGGGCCCTCGCGGATCCGGGGTGCGACCTCGCCGGCGAGCTGGCCCGGATCACCGGGGAGTGGCTCGCCGGTGACCGAACCGGCGTGGAGCTGGAGTACGAGCTGTATCTCGCGGCGCTGCGGCGGCCCGCGCTGCGCCCGGTCGCGGGGGAGTGGTGCGCCGCGCTCGGGGACGAGGTGACCAGGCGCACCGATCCCGCCACCGCGCGGGCGGTGGTGGCGCTGCTGGACGGGATCTGCCTCCAGGTGCTGCTCACGGACGCGGTGTACGACGCCGAGCACACTCGCGAGATGCTGACGCGGCTGATCCCGGCGGTTCCGGCGGCAGGCGCCGATCCCGGCGGTAAGTTGGCCGCATGAGCGCCCCGTCCGTCCCGCCCGTTCCCCCACCGGGGCCGGAGATCACCTACGCCGAGTGCAGACAGTGCGGAACGCTGATCGCGGGGCTCGACGGCCGCTACAGCTGTGGCGTCTGCGGCTGGGTCAACCACCACTCGGAGGGGCACCGGCCGCTGCCCCGGGCCGAGGACGACATCGACCACACGGCGGGCGGCGCCGAGGACAACCGGCTGAGCTGATCTGCCTGGACTGATCCGGCCGAGCTGACCCGTTCTGATCTGGTCATCTGATCTGTCCAGGTGGCGATGCGCCCGTCACCTGAGACCGGTTCGCCCGCGCCCCGCCGGGACCGTTAAGTTCGGAGCATGACCGACACGTCTTCTCTCGATTCCCCCCGCACCACCGGCGCCGTCGCCGCCGGCCTCGCCACCCTCACCGAGGACGGCACCGTCCTCGACACCTGGTTCCCCGCCCCCGCGCTCGCCGCCGAGCCCGGACCGGCCGGCACCGAGCGGCTGACCGCCGAGCGCGCCGTGGAACTGCTCGGAGAGGGCGCGGCCAAAGCCATCGGTCGCGACGCCCGCCGCGGGGTCGAGATCGTCGCCGTCCGTACGGTCATCACCTCGCTCGACGACAAGCCGCTGGACACGCACGACGTATATCTGCGGCTGCATCTGCTCAGCCACCGGCTGGTCCGGCCGCACGGCCAGAGCCTGGACGGCATCTTCGGTCTGCTCGCCAATGTCGCCTGGACCTCGCTCGGCCCGGTCGCCGTCGACACGCTGGAGACGGTACGGCTCAACGCCCGCGCCGAGGGGCTGCACCTTCAGGTGACCTCGGTCGACAAGTTCCCGCGGATGACCGACTACGTCGCCCCCAAGGGGGTCAGGATCGCCGACGCCGACCGCGTACGGCTCGGCGCGCACCTCGCCGAGGGCACCACCGTGATGCACGAGGGCTTCGTCAACTTCAACGCGGGCACCCTCGGCACGTCCATGATCGAGGGCCGGATCTCGGCGGGCGTCGTCATCGGCGACGGCTCGGACATCGGCGGCGGCGCCTCCACCATGGGGATGCTCTCCGGCGGCGGCAAGGAGCGCATCGTCATCGGCGAGCGCTGCCTGATCGGTGCCGAGGCGGGCATCGGGATCGCGCTGGGCGACGAGTGTGTCGTCGAGGCGGGGCTCTATGTCACGGCCGGTACGCGCGTCACGATGCCCGACGGCCAGATCGTCAAGGCCCGTGAGCTGTCCGGCGCGAGCAATATCCTCTTCCGCCGCAACTCGGTGACCGGCGCCGTCGAGGCCCGTCCGAACAACGCGGTCTGGGGCGGTCTCAACGACGTGCTCCACAGCCACAACTGAAGCCACCACTGCCCCCGGCCGTCACGGCCGGGGGCAGCTGTTCACAGCGGCGCGACGGCGGATCCGACGAGCTCTCCGTACGCCTTCAGCAGCCCGTCGGCCGTCTCACGGCCGGCGGGCCGCAGCGGTTCACGCACCGGTCCCGCCGGCCGGCCGAGCGCGCCCAGCAGCGCCTTCGCGGTGACCGTGCCGGGCAGCCCCGAGGCCATCATCAACTCGGCCAGGGGGAGCGTGAGTTGGTTGAGCCGTACGGATTCGGTGACCGCGCCGGCGTCATACGCGTCGAGCGCGGCGCGCAGCGGGCGGGGTGCGGCGTTGGCGACCGTACTGACGAATCCGGCGCCGCCGACCGCGTACAGCGGCAGATTCAGCTCCTCGCAGCCGGAGTAGTACGCGAGCGAGGTGCGGGCGATCACCTGGGAGCTGCCGAGCAGGTCGTACGCGCAGTCCTTCACGGCGACGACGCGCGGGTGCGCGGCGAGGCGGAGCATCGTCGCGGGCTCGATGCGGGTGCCGGTGCGGCCCGGGATGTCGTACAGCATCAGCGGGATGCCCGACGCGTCGGCGATCCGCAGGAAGTGCGCCTCCACGGCGGGCTGCGGCGGCCGGCTGTAGTACGGGGAGACCACCAACAGGCCGTCGGCCCCTGCCTGTTCGGCCGCCCGCGCGAGGGCGAGGGTGTGCCGGGTGTCCGCGCTGCCGACGCCCGCGACGACGGCGGCCCGCCCGCCCACCTCGTCGCACACGGCGCGCACGAGAGCGGTCTTCTCGGCGTCCGTGGTGGTGGGTGACTCCCCGGTGGTGCCGTTCAGGACCAGCCCGTCGCACCCCTCGGCCACCAGCCGGCTCGCGAGTTCGCGGGCGCCGGGCAGATCCAGCTCTCCGGTGGCGGTGAAGGGCGTGACCATCGCGCAGAGGGCGCGGCCGAAGGGGCGAGGAGTGCTCATACCGGCAGTGTCCGCCGAGCGACTGTGAAGGTCCACTTAGATCTGCTTCGGGTGAGGATGAAGCAGTGCTGAAAGGGGGTGGTTCCGGGCCGTCTGGCATGATCGGCGAGTGCCCCATCGGGGCCGGGCGGGGGAGGAAAACGCATGGCACGGATACGCCGGACGGCCGTGATGGCGGCGGGCTCGCTGGTCCTGATGGCGGGGGCGAGCGGATGCTCCGACATCAGGAACGAGATCGACGCCGCGCGGGGCGAGGGCGAGGGGAGGCCGACCGCGGCGGCTTCGGAGCCGTCGGCGGCGCTGCCGGCCGAGCCGCCTCCCGGCCTGCCCGCGAGCCCCGAGCCCTGGGCGGCCACCGGCCCCGGCCGCTGTCTCGCCTCGGGCGTGGCCTTCAGCCATGGCGAGGTGAACGCCGCCATGGGCATCAGGGCCGTATCGATCGGGCTGCGGAACTGCGGGACGAAGCCCTACCGCGTCAACGGCTACCCGGAGATCGGCGTCCTGGACGACGACCGCGAGCCGGTCGGTCTGAAGCTGATCCACGGGAACGAGAGCACCGGCGCGGCCGATGACCAGGGCCCGAGGGAACTGACCCTGGCGCCGGGGGAGTCCGTGGAGTCGGTGTTGCAGTGGAACAACCGGATCACCGAATCCGGGGCCCACGCGACCGGCTCCTACGTGGTCGTCGCGACGGCGCCGGGCGAGGAACGCGACACGCTCCCGCTGCCCGTCGACATCGGTACGGACGGCGAACTGCATGTCACCGCGTGGGCGGACGGGCAGGGCCGGGACCCGTCCTGAACGGGCGGGCCGGGAGCCCGTATATCGGCATCGAAGAGTGATCGATGGTCCGTTCGGAATGGGGCAGGATGCGTACCATGACGCGTACGCTCCGCTCCTCACTGCTCCTGGTGTTATTGCCCCTCGCACTCGCGACGGCCGCGTGCGGGTCCGAGAAGGCGGAGCCCGGGGCGAGCGGGGGCGGGAGCGCGACGCGTACCGGCGGCTCCGCCGACCGGGCCGAACTGGAAGCGCGCGCCCGGTACATGCAGTCCGCGATCGAGCTGATCCAGGTGATCGAGGCGGACGGTTTCGAGGTGGCGCCGCAGTCCGCCGGGGTCGTCGGCGATGACGGCTTCGGGAGCGTGTACGTATCGGCGCGCGACGGGGCGCGGATCCGGCTGACCGTGGACCGGTCCACACTGAACGCGGCCAACTGCCCGGACAACCCGGTCGAGGAGGCGTCGGGCCCCGTGCAGTGCGAACGGGACGGCGACGCCTGGTACCGCACCTCCGGGTCCGCGCATGAGTACGCGCGGGCCGAGGACGGCCATGTCGTACGGGTCGGCGCCGACCGTGCCACGGTGGACCGCGACACCCTGCGGCGCGCGGCGGCATCCGCGCGCCCCGCCGACGACCGGGAACTCGACGCCCTGCTGCCGGAACAGACCGCGCCGACGGCGCCCGTCGAGCGCGGCGATCTGCCGCCGGTCGGTGACGGCGCCCCCGACAACAGCGTGCCCGAGGGCGCTTCGGGGTAGCGGAGGCCGGATTGTCAGTGGGTACTGGTGCAATGGAGGACATGGAGGGCATGGAGAGCATGGAGACCGAAAACGCCGATCGGGGCGAGGCCGACCAGGGCGGGGCCGGCCGGGGCGACGCCGGAGAAGGCGCGGCCGACGGGGGCGAACTCGACGCGTTGCGCGCGGCCTTCCCGTCGGAGCGCTGCCTGCCGCCGCTGGGCTGGGACGGGGTGCGCGCCTTCGAGCGCGCGCACGGAATCGTCCTGCCCGAGCCGTACCGCACGCTGGTCGCGGAGATCTGCGACGGCTGCAGCGACGGGCCCGCCGACATAGACGGGCTGATACCCCTGGAGGCGCTGCCCGCCGACTGGGGATGCGACCAGACGCAGCGGGATCTCGCGAAGCCGTTCCCGCTCACCGAGGCATGGGTGTGGGAGGACGACCCCCGGCCGTACGAGGAGATAGAACCGCTCATCGACGAGGTCTACAACTACGGGAGCGTGGTGCTGGGCACGGACGGCTGCGGTATGTACTGGCATCTGGTCGTCAGCGGTGCGCACCGGGGGCGGATCTGGAACATCAGCGATGTGGGCGCGGCGCCGTTCGGGGCGGTCTTCGGGCACACCTCCGCGGAAGAGGGCTTCGCGGGCTGGGTGGCGCACTGGGCCACCACGCGCCGGCCGTGGTTCGACGTCGTGGTCTGACGGCCGGCGGGCTCCGGTTTGTTGACCTCAACCGCACTTCACATTTGAACATGGTGGTCGGAGGCGCACCGCGGGGGTGCGCCACGAGGAGGTTCCACCATGTCCGTGCGCCTCAGCACCGTCCCTGAGATCACCCGCCCCGGCGTGGGTCTCGTCCAGGTCAGCACCTGGCGCGTCGGCACGGCCGAGCGGCAGCGGGCCACGGTCGACGCCATCACCCGCGCCTGGCGGAGCAGGGAGTGGCCGGACGTCGGGCTGCTCTCGTACAGCGTCTACACCGGAAACGACGGGGACACCCTGCGCCACTACTCGCAGTGGCGCGACCGGGAGGCGTACGACGCGTTCTTCCGCGCCTTCCGGGACGAGCGCAACGCCGAGATCGACGCCGCCGTGCCCGGGATCGAGCGCGTGGGGCTGCGCTCGTACGAGCTGTACCGCAGCGGGGCCCTGGCGGAGCGGGAGACGCGGGTGCCCGGCTGCGTCGTGCTCGTGGAGGTGGAGTTCGAGGGGCCCGACGCCGAGCGCCAGAAGGGCTGGGCCGACGCGGTCTTCGAGGCGCTCGGCACCGATCCGGACACGCCCTCCGGCGGGATCTCGGCGCACTTCCATCTCAGCACCGACGGCACGCGCGTACTCAACTACGCGGAGTGGGAGAGCGAGCAGGCGCATATCGACGCGCTCAACGCGCCGGGGGCCGGGGTCGGTTCGGCCACCGAGCAGTGGAAGCGGGTGCGGTCCTATCCCGGGCTGAAGCAGAGCACGGTGACGCGGTACACCCCCGCGATCAGCCTCAGCGCCGAGTGAGCTCGGCGCTGCCGAGTGCGGCGGCGCCGAGTGCGGCGGCCCGGCCGCGTGTGGGGTCGGGCCGGACCACCGCGGCTTCTCCGTGCCGCCCTCGTGGCGTCGTGGTCGGGCCGGGGGCCGGGACAGTGGCCGTTCTCGGTACGGGGTTCTACGCGCGTCAATCTCTTGGCTGCGGCGGTGAGTTGTCAAGGGGCCCTGGGCGTCCGACCGTTGTCGAGTACATGAACCGGGTGGGATAGGTCCAAATGCGTCTACGCTGGGGGCCGCCTCGACCGCGTACGCCACAAGGAGAACCACCAGATGCCCGGAGACCGCCCCACCCTGCCGCCGGTGCGACTGCCCTCGGAAGCGGAGCTGGCGCGGGACGCCCTCGCCGCGCCACTGCTCGCCCGCGCGGTACGCCTCGCCCGCTGGGCCGGGCCGACGACGCGGGTGGGGCCCGGCGGCGAGCTGGCCGACGAGCAGCTGCCCGCCGCGGCGGAAGTGCTCGGCCTCGGTGACGAGCTCTCCGAGGGCGACGGCGAGGCATACGCCAGCGAGGCCTGGCGGGTGGCCGTCGACACGGGCCTCGTGGAGGTGGACGACCCGGACGAGAACGGCGGCCCGGACGGCGCCGACCCCGACGCCGAGGGCCACGTCACCACCGGCGAGCAGCTCGGCGTGCTCACCTCCGGCAGCCCGCAGGACATCCTGTCGCTCTGGCTGGACGCCCTGGACGTCGTCTTCGCCGACGCGACCGCGCCCGTACTGGACGATCTGGCCGCGGCCATCGGCGACGACGGCGAGATCGATCTCGACTCGCTGGACTGGGACCCGGAGCTGGAGGCGGAGTTCCTGGAGGGCGTCCTCGGCAACCTCTATCTGCTCACCCTCGCGGAGGGCGGCGGCGAGGGGCCGGTACCGCTGCCCGTCCTCGCCGCGTCGATGATCGTGCCCGAAGACATGGGCGAGCCCACCGACGACATCCTGGAGCAGGTGTCCGAGGCGATGATGCGGCTGGACGACCAGTTCCGGCTGCTGGAGCCGATCGGGCTCGTCTCGTACGTACCGGTGGACGAGGCGCTGATGGTGGAGGACGCGGAGGACGCGCCCGACGCGTCGCTGCCCGTCGACGAGGAGGACGTCACCCGGTACGGGATGGTCCGGCTGACACCGCTCGGGCTCTACGGGATCAGGTCCCGGATGCTGGAGGCGGGGGTCGACGCGCCCGCGGTGGGCGACCTCGCGGACAAGGACGCGCACGCGCTGCTGGACGGCGTGGCGCACTTCCCCGAGCTGTCCGCGCGCGCGGAGACGGAACAGTGGCTGAGCTCGCGCGCGCCCGCCGACGCCGCGCGCGAACTCCTGGCCGCCGCGCGCGGCACGGACCCGGGCGCGCCACTGCGCCGCCTGCACTGCCAGCAGGCGCTGTCCCTGGTCGGCGCGGAGGCGGAGTCGGCGGTACGGGAGGTCCTGGACGACGCCGAGCTGGGCGGGCTGGCGCGGGTCTGGCTGGCCGAGCTGGGGGCGGGGGATGTGCCGCCGCCGCCCGAGTCGATGATCTTCTGGCTGGCCATCGACACGATTGCCGCGCAGCTCGACGCGGAGGGGGAGCCGGACGAGCTCCAGGAGCTGGTCGAGGGGCTGGTGGGGCAGCACAGCGGGTTCTTCGAGGCGGCGTGGCGGGTGGAGCATCCGGCGACGGCGGAGGTGCTGGAGGCGATGGGGAGGCTGCACCGGGACAGGACGGCGTCGAAGGACGCGCGCAAGTCCGGACTGCTTTCCTCACCGCGCTTCGCGCGAGCTGCGACGCTTTACGTCCGGACACGCACCTCCTCCGACCCCGACCCCCTCCCGCCGGTGGTCCCGGCAACCCGCCGTCCGGCTGAGGGTGGGTGGTATGGGTGCGGCCCGGTGGCCCCGGCCATTCGCCGCCTCGGCGGGGTGAGTGGGCCGGTGCGGACCGGTGGGCCCCGCCACTTGCTGCCCTCGTGGGGCCGGGTGCGGGAGGGCGCCGCCGCCTCCCCCGCCCGCCCTCGCGCACGGCCGGGCCGCCTGTGCGGGCGGTGAAGGGGGGCGCGCAGGGGTCGTGTCCGGGACACTAAAGCGTGATTTGTGGCGCGTGACCGCCCGAACCCATCGTCAGGGCTGCTGCCCCGCGCCCGGAAACCGGCCCCGGCCAAAGACGACCGCGCCCCGGACCACGAGCCCGCACCCGGCGACGTACGCGCACTCCCGCCGAGGCGGACCCGGACCATGCCCGCTCACCGCAGGTGCGACGCTCCGTTGAGGTCCAGGATCGTTCCCGACGACCACTCCGCCCCCGGCGACGCCAGCCACACCACCGCCCCCGCGATCTCCTCCGCCGTGCCCACCCGCCCGAACGGGCTCTGCGCGCGGATCGATTCGCCCTCCTCGCCGGTGAGGCGGGACGCGACGCGTTCCGTGGTGAAGAAGCCCGGGGCGACGGAGGCGACGGCGATGCCGTAGGGGGCCAGGGAGACCGCCAGGGACTGGCCCAGGGCGTGGACCGCCGCCTTCGTCGCGCCGTAGGCCGGGTGGTCCGGTTCGCCGCGGAAGGCGCCGCGGGAGCCGATGTTGATGATCCGGCCGGGCGTCGAGCGGTCGATCATGGAGCGGGCGGCGCGGTGGCTGAGCAGGGCCGTGCCCAGGAGGTTGACGGACAGGTGGCGCTGCCAGGCCGCCGCCCAGTCGTCGTACGACGTGGTGGGCAACGGGTGGGGCTCGTTGACGGCCGCGTTGTTGACGAGGATGTCGATCCCGCCGAGCGCCTCGGCCGCGTCGTCCGCGACCCGCGCCGCGCCCGCCGGGTCGGAGATGTCGCCGCCCACCAGCGTGTGGCCGGTGCCGGCCAGTGACTCCAGGGTGTGGCGGGCGTCGGCGGAGCGGGTCGCGTAGTGGACGGCGACGCGGTCGCCCTGGGCGGCGAAGGCCAGGGACACGGCGCGACCGAGGCCGCGGGAGGCGCCGGTGACGAGGACGCGGCGGCCGGTGGACGGCAGATTCATGGGAAAGCGGGCCTCTCGATGTCGGACGGTGTTCAAACGCTGTTTATCCGTAGGCGGGAGCGTCGGGAGCGTACCCCCGACCCACGTGCCCCTTCAGGAGACCGCGATGCCGCTGACCCGCAGGGAATTCACCGGAAGATCCGCACTGACCGGGGCGGGACTCGTCCTCACCGGCGCCACCGGCGCGTTCGCCACCGCGCCCGGCGCGCTGGCGGCGGAGGACGCTCCCGAGGTCGCCTCCGGGCCCGCGCCCGCGCCGGGTTACGGGCCGCTCGTCCCCGACCCGCGCGGCATGCTCGCGCTGCCGGCCGGGTTCACGTACAAGGTCATCACGCACAGCGGTGTGACCAAGCTGGAGTCGGGCGAGGACACCCCGTCCAACCACGACGGCACCGCCACGTTCGAGGGCCCGCGCGGGGTGACGCTGCTGGTCAACAACCATGAGCTGAAGGGGCCCAGGGGTGACTGGGAGTTCCCTGTGCCGCTCACCGAGGGTCTCGTCTACGACCCGGCGGCGGCCGGCGGCTGCACGGTCGTGGAGACGCACCGCGACGGCCGTACCGCGGAGTGGGTCGGAATCGCCGGTACCTCCACCAACTGCGCGGGCGGACGGACCCCGTGGGGCACCTGGCTCACCTGTGAGGAGAACTCCGACCGGGCCGGGCAGAACGGGATGACCAAGGACCACGGGTATGTCTTCGAGGTCGACCCGTACGACCGCCGTGCCAACCGGAACCCCAAGCCCATCAAGGCGTTCGGGCGTTACGACCACGAGGCCGTCGTCATCGATCCCCGTACCGGCTACGCCTATCTGACAGAGGACGACTCCGAGCCCAACGGGCTGTTCTACCGCTGGGTCCCGCCGCACGGCTTCAAGCACGGGCGGGGGCAGCTGCGCCGGCTCGCCGATGACGCGGGGGTGCTCCAGGCGCCCCGCTGCTTCGACGCGGGCGGCCGTTTCGTGGACGACCTCTCGCGCGCCGCGAAGATCGGCACCGTCTACGGCGTGGACTGGGTAGACGTACCGGACCGCGACGGGAAGACCGTGGCCGTACGGGAGCAGTTCGACGGCGAGGACGTCACCCGCGCCAGGAAGCTGGAGGGCATGTGGTGGGCGGACGGCGGCGCGTACATCGTCTCCTCGTATGCCCGTGACGAGAGCCCCGGCGTGCCGCACGACGGTCAGGTGTGGTTCTACCACCCGCGCCGCCGCACCCTGACGCTCAAGGTGCTGCTGGGCGTCAACGCCGACCCGGACAAGGACGGCGCCTTCGACGGGCCGGACAACATCACGGTCTCGCCGTACGGCGGTCTGGTCATCGCGGAGGACGGCGAGGGCCTCCAGCATCTCTTCGGGGCGACGGAGCGCGGACGCACGTACCCCATCGCGCGCAACGACCTCAACGACAGCGAGTTCACGGGTGTCGTGTTCTCGCCGGACGGCCGCACGCTGTTCGCCAATATCCAGGAGCCGGGCATCATGCTGGCCATCACCGGCCCGTGGCGGCGCACTCCCCGGGACTGACCGCGAAAACCCGTGGCGGACGGGCCCGTTGCCTCTCTAAAGTCATGCTTGTCCAGGTGCGACAGGCAGGACCTACTTCCACTCATAATGGGGAGGCCGCGGGTTCGACTCCCGCCACCGGTACTCATGCCGGTGTAGCTCAGTGGCAGAGCACCATCTGTCGGTTCCGCCGGCCTTGATCTCTGGACACACCACTTCGCACCTCCCGGTGCGCGGGCAGCGGCTACTTCTTTGAGTGAAATCACGCCGCCGCCGACTCTGATCTCGGGAGGCGCGGCGTGCGGAGGCGAGGCCGCCCCTATTTCGCCGTGCTCTCCCTGGAATTCGTTTCTGGAATTCGGGGGAATTCTCATGTCTCGCTTCAATACCCGTGCGGCCAAGGCCCGTCCCGCTTCGCCCGTACGGTCGATCGCCGCTGCCCGTACCCATGAGGGCGGCGACGGTGTCCTGCGCGACGCGAAGTCGGAGCTGTTCCTGCTCGCGGTCGCCAACTTCGTTTCCCAGCAGACGACTTACGAGTCCGGCGACGAGCGCGACGACCGGTTCCGCGCGCTCGTGCGGAAGCTCGCCGTCGCGGAGCCGGAGTGGACCGCCGGGCTGCTCGGCTGGCTGCGCGGTGAGGGGCAGCTGCGTACCGCCTCGATCGTCGGCGCCGCCGAATACGTCAAGGCGCGGCTCGACGCGGGCGCCACGGACGGTCCGGGAAACCGGCAGGTCGTCGACTCCGTTCTGCTGCGCGCGGACGAGCCCGGTGAACTGCTCGGTTACTGGATCTCGCGCTACGGCCGCAATGTGCCCAAGCCCGTCAAGCGCGGAATCGCGGACGCCGTCCGGCGGCTCTACAACGGAAAGTCGCTGCTGAAGTACGACACCGTCGCGAAGGGTTATCGATTCGGCGACATCCTCAATCTGGTGCATGCCTCGCCCGACCCGGCGAAGGCGTGGCAGGGCGAGCTGTTCCGTTACGCGCTCGACCGCCGGCATCACCCGCAGGCGGCTGTTCCGCCGCTGTCGAACCGTACGCTCACCGCCCACCGGGCCCTGATGGAGGTGCCGGTCGAGCGGCGGCGCGCGCTGATCACCGCCGCCGACGGGGCGGCGCGGCTCGCCGAGGCGGGGATGACCTGGGAGGCGCTGGCCGGCTGGCTCCAGGGGCCGATGGACGCGGCTGCCTGGGAAGCCGTCATTCCGTCGATGGGCGCCATGGCCCTGCTGCGCAACCTGCGGAACTTCGATCAGGCGGGTGTCAGCGACGAGGTCGCCGCTCAGGTGGCCGAGAAGATCGCGGATCCCGAAGTGGTCGCGAAGGCGCGGCAGTTCCCGTTCCGCTATCTCGCCGCCTACCAGCACGCGCCGTCGCTGCGCTGGTCGTATCCGCTGGAGCGGGCGCTCGGCCACTCGCTGGCCAACGTGCCCTCGCTGCGCGGGCGGTCGCTGATCCTGGTCGACCGTTCGGGTTCGATGTGGTCCCCGCTCTCCGACCGCTCCGAGCTGAACCGCGCGGACGCCGCGGCGATCTTCGGTACGGCCGTGGCGATGCGGGCGGCGGACGCCGATCTCGTGGAGTTCGGTACGCGCAGCGCCCCGGTGACCTACCGGCGGGGCGAGTCCGTGCTGAAGGTGCTGGAACGCTTCGGCGACCTCGGCGGTACGAATACGGCCGAGGCGGTCCGTACCCACTACCGGAGCCATGACCGGGTGCTCATCGTCACCGACGAGCAGGCCGCGTACAGCTCCCGGGGCGGCCCGGCCGCGCAGGTCCGGGCCGGTGTCCCGGTCTATACCTGGAACCTCGCGGGGTACCGGACCGGGCACGGTCCGTCCGGTGAGGCCGATCGGCACACGTTCGGCGGGCTGACCGACGCGGCCTTCAGGATGGTCCCGCTGCTGGAGGCGGGACGGGACGCCCGCTGGCCCTGGAAGGGGTGATCCGGGCGCCCGTCGGTGGTCGGGCATGGCGCGTCGGGGCTCCTTGGGCGCATACTCAAAGTAATGACAAAGTCAGCCGGATCCCGGCGCCACCTGCCGTCCAGTCCCTTCAACCGCCAGGCCCCGGCCTCACCCCCGCCCGAGCAGTTCGATGTGGGAGACCGTGTCTCGCACGATCAGTTCGGGTTGGGAAGAGTCATCGGAGTCGAGGGCGAACATGCCGTGCTCATCGATTTCTCGGGGCGACAGGGGAGGATCCTGAGCCCCTTCGCCAAGCTGACCAAGCTCTGAAGTCCCGAACCGGGAGCTTGGAGGCCGTGCCCCCGGGCCGCCGCGGACCCTCAGGACCCGCGACGGCGCGGGGGCATCGTGCCACCCGCCCACGCGCCGCCCTCCGGGGGCGGCCCGGAGCGCCGGTCAGAGGATCTTCGCGGCGGGCTTGACCATGCCCCGGACCGTACGGGACTTGACGAACTCGCCCAGACCGGTCATTTCCCACTCGCCGGAGAACTGGCGGATCAGCTTCGCCATCATCACGCCGGTCTGCGGCTCGGCGCTGGTCAGATCGAAGCGCACCAGCTCCTCGTCCGTGGCCGCGTCGATCAGCCGGCAGTACGCCTTGGCGACCTCGGTGAACTTCTGGCCGGTGAAGGAGTTGACCGTGAAGACCAGGCCGGTCGCCTCGGCGGGGATCCGGCCGAGATCCACGACGATCACCTCGTCGTCACCCGCGCCCTCGCCCGTGAGGTTGTCGCCGGAGTGCTTGATCGCCCCGTTGAGGATGGAGAGCTTGCCGAAGTAGCAGCTGTCCAGATGGTTGCGGTTCGGACCGTAGGCGATCACGGACGCGTCGAGGTCGATGTCCTTGCCGCGGTACGCCGGCTCCCAGCCGAGGCCCATCTTGACCTGGGTGAGCAGCGGCCGGCCGCCCTTGACCAGCGACACCGTCTGGTTCTTCTGGAGGCTGACCTTGCCCTTGTCCAGATTGATCTTGCCGCTGCCGGGCGCGGCGGCGGGGGCCGGGGGAGCGGCGGGCGGGGCGGCCGGGACGGGCGGGGCGGCGATCCGCGGGTCGGCCCCCGCGTGGGCACGGACGGGCGCCGGGGGTGCCGGGGCCGCTACAGGGGCCGCGGCCGGGGCGGGCTCCTCCACGGACACGCCGAAGTCGGTGGCGATCCCGGCCAGCCCGTTGGCGTACCCCTGGCCGACCGCGCGGACCTTCCACGCCCCGTTACGCAGATAGATCTCCACGATCACCAGGGCGGTCTCGGCGCCGAGCTGCGGCGGCGTGAACGTGGCCAGCGCGCCGCCGCTGCCCGCGTCGCGGATCGTGGCCGTGGGCTCGATGCCCTGGAAGCTCTGCCCCGCCGCGTCCGGGCTCGCCGTGACGACGATCTTCTCGATGCCGGCGGGCACGGCGCTGGTGTCGACGACGATCGCGTCGGGCGCCGTGCCACCGCCGGAGCGGTAGCTCACGCCGGGGCCCGCCGGCTGGTTGTAGAAGATGAAGTCGTCGTCTGAGCGCACCTTGCCGTCGGCGGTGAGCAGCAGGCCCGATACGTCGAGCCGCACGGGAGCGGCGACGTCCACCGCCACATGGGCGGTGGGAAGAGGGATGTTCGAGCCGGGGGTCATAGCTGTCATGCCAGACGTAACGAACGACCCCGCTTTGCCGTTCCCTTACCTTCCGCCGATCGAGTCCACGGACGATCGGGGTCGCGGATGATCGGGGCCGCGGCTGATCTGGGTCCCCGGACGACGGGGTCCGGACCTCAGTAGGGCCAGCGCGGCGGGTTGGTGGCGAACGTGCCGCCCAGGAAGGCGTGGTCCCGGTTGTCCGGGTCGAGTTCGCCCTGTTCCGCGATGAGCTTCTCGGCGAACTGCTCCGAGTCGTCCTGCGGTTCGTATCCCAGCGCCCGCGCGCTCGTGAGGTCCCACCACAGCCGGGTGTTGGCGGAGGAGCCGTAGACGACGCTGTGGCCGACTCCCTCGGCGGTGAGGGCGGCGTGGAAGAGCCGGGCGCAGTCGCCGGGGCTCAGCCAGACGGAGAGCATCCGGACCGAGTTGGGCTCCAGGAAGCAGGAACCGATCCGTACGGAGACGGTCTCCATGCCGTGCAGGTCCCAGTAGAGCTGCGCCAGGTCCTCGCCGAAGCACTTGGAGAGGCCGTAGAACGTGTCGGGGCGGCGCGGGGTCTCGACCGGGATCAGCGGGTCGTCCCCCTGCGGGCGCGGTGTGAACCCGATCGCGTGGTTGCTGGAGGCGAAGACCGTCCGCCCGACGCCCTCGGTGCGCGCCGCCTCGTACAGGTTGTACGTTCCCTCGATGTTCGCGCGCAGGATCTTGTCGAAGGTGGATTCCAGCGAGATGCCCGCGAGATGGATGATCGCGTCGACCCCCTGGACGGCCTCGCGCAGCGCCTCCTTGTCCGCGAGATCGGCGGTGATGGCGTCGGGCTCGCCCTCGATGGGGGTGGCGTCGAAGAGCCGCAGCTCGTAGCCGTACGCGGGCAGCAGGCCCCGCATCAGGGTGCCGAGGCCGCCGGCGGCGCCGGTGAGCAGGACAGTGCGGGGTGCGGGCATGGGGGAGATCTCCTCGCGGCTCGGAACCGGGCACACGGATTCGGGCTCAGATCCATAAATGGAATTCACATGCGTGGACAAACTAGAGAGTGGGGCGGAGCACCGTCAAGTGTCGCTCGGAGTGCGGGAATCCGCCTCTGGGTTGCGGTTTTCCGTCTTGACCCGCGGCGCGCGACTGCCCTAGCGTGGCGTTGTTCAGGGATATGGACATCGATCATAATTGTGCACGAGCGGTCGCCGCTCGACGCATGGCCCAGGGAGCGCCCGTGACCTCAGCCCCGCTCGCCGCCCGCCTGACTCACGTGGCCGGGCCACTGTTCTTCCCCGTCACCGCGTACGGGCCCGACGGCGCGCTCGACCTCGACGCGTACCGCGCGCATGTCGGCCAAGGCGTCGCCGCGGGAGCCGCCGCCGTCTTCGCCTGCTGCGGCACCGGCGAGTTCCACGCCCTCACCCCGGAGGAGTTCGGCGCCTGCGTGAACGCGGCCGTCGAGGAGACCGCGGGCCGCGTCCCGGTCGTGGCCGGCGCCGGCTACGGCACGGCGCTCGCCGTCCAGTACGCGCGGATCGCCGAGGAGGCGGGCGCGGACGGACTGCTCGCGATGCCGCCCTATCTGGTCGTCGCCGACCAGGAGGGGCTGCTGCGCCACTACACCGCGCTGGCGGGCGCCACCTCGCTGGAGACGATCGTCTACCAGCGCGACAACGCCGTCTTCACCCCCGAGACCGTCATCGAACTCGCCCGCGTGGACGGCATCGCCGGGCTCAAGGACGGATACGGCGACCTCGAACTGATGCAGCGCATCATCAGCGCCGTACGCACGGAGGAGCCGGACCGCGACTTCCTCTACTTCAACGGCCTGCCCACCGCCGAACTCACCGGTCTCGCCTACCGGGGCATCGGCGTCACCCTCTACTCCTCCGCCGTCTTCTGCTTCGTCCCCGAGATCGCGCTCGCCTTCCACCGGGCCCTGACCACCGGCGACGACACGACCGTGAACCGCCTGCTGGACGGTTTCTACCGCCCCCTGGTCGAACTGCGCGGCAAGGGACGCGGATACGCCGTCTCGCTCGTCAAGGCGGGCGTCCGGCTGGGCGGACTGGACGTCGGGGAGGTACGGCCGCCGCTGAGCGAGCCGCAGCCCGCGCACATCAAGGAGCTGGCCGAGATCATCGAGCGGGGCCGGGCGGTGCTGCGGAGCGACGAGGGAAGCGAGGACGGGAGCGATTCCCCGGACGAGGGCCCGAGCGAGGATCCGGACGGCGCGGGCGCCGGGACCGGTACGGGTACGCGGGGCGGCGCCGCGTGAAGACCTCGGCCTTCCTCTACCCCTGGGACGTGGTGGGCGACCCGGACGCCCCCGCCAGGATCGCGGACCTCGGCGTCCGGCAGGTCACCCTCGCCTCCGCCTACCACTCCACCCGCGCGCTGACCCCGCGCCACCCGCGCCACCGCGTCGTCACCGCCGAACACGCCGCCGTCCTCTACCCGATGGACGACGCCCGCTGGGCGCGCCACGAGCTGCGTCCCTACCCCGCCGGGTCCTGGGCGCCCGGCGACGCGTACGGCGAGGCCGCGGCGGCCCTGGCGGACGCCGGTCTCGACGTGCACAGCTGGGTCGTTCTCGCGCACAACTCCCGCCTCGGCGCCGAGCGTCCCGACACCTCCGTGGTGAACGCCTACGGCGACCGCTACCCCTGGGCGCCCTGTATCGCCCGGCCCGCGGTCGGCGCGTATCTGGTGGAGCTGGCGGCCGAGGCCGCCGTACGGCCCGGCGCGAGCGGCACCGAGCTGGAGTCCTGCGGCTGGTACGGGCTCCCGCATCTGCACGCCCACGACAAGATCGCCGGCGTCGGCCTCGGCGACGCGGCGCAGTACCTGATGTCGCTCTGCTTCTGCGCCGACTGCCGGGAGGGATACGCGGGCCTCGGGGTCCCGCCCGGCGAACTGAACGCCGCCGTACGGCGCGCCCTGGGGCCCGTCTGGGCCACCGGCTCCGCCGAGGCGGGCTGGTCCGCGGTCGAGAAGCTCCTCGGCGTGGAGCTCGCCGCCGTCACCGCCGAGTGGCGCGGCTCGGTCGCCCGTACGCTCCAGGAGCGGGCGGTCGCGGCTGTACGGGCGGCGGCCGGGCCCGGCTTCCAGGTGCTGCTGCACGCCGACCCGGCGTCGTACCGTGTCGGCGCCAACGCCGGGGTGGACCCGGCGCACATCCTCGGGGTCGCGGACGGGGTCGTCCTGCCCTGCACCGGGGGTGCGGCGGAGACGATGCTGCGCCCGTTCGCGGGTCACGCCACCGAAGCGTCCGTCCTGGCCGCGAACTTCACGGTTGTCACCGGCATGGGCGGAGCCCCGGCCGCTCTCGCCGACGACGCGGCGCGAGCGAAGGCGCTCGGGGCGACCGAACTGCGGCTGTACCACGCGGGACTGGCCTCGGACGCGGATCTGAAGGCCGTCACGAAGGCGCTGTCAGACCTCGGTGACCTAGCCGGCTAGGTCCTGTCCGGTCGATCTTCGCGGATCAGGCCGCGGCGTCTGGTGCCGTGCATCGCAAGGCGGAGGATCGCCCGTGTACTGGACGTACTTGGGCGACTCCGACAACGCGGCGAGGTGCGGTGCCAGGCGTCGCGGGCCCGCGAAGATCGGCCGGACAGGGCCTAGCCGGGCGGACGGGGCCGGGGGATCCTCTTCCGCGTGTGACCGGGGGCGGCCAGGGCCAGTGCGGTGAGCAGCCCGGCCGCCCCGGTCACCGGCAGCAGTACGGCCGGGCCGGCCAGCGCGATCAGACCCGCGCCGAGCGCCAGCGCCAGCGCGTTGGGCACGTACATCAGCGTGTTGGCGGTGGCCGCCGTACGGCCGAGTACCGGGGCCGGGATCTCGCGCTGCACCGCCGTCAGCGCCGCGATCAGCACACACGGCAGCCCGATGCCGACCCCGGCGGCGCTCGCCAGCACCACCGCGTCGTACGGCAGCGCCCGCGCCCCGACGGCCAGCGCGAACAGCGCGATACCGGCGGCGGCGAACATCCGCTCCGGCAGCCGCCGCAGCAGCGGGCCCGCCACCAGCCCGGTCAGTACGGACCCGGCGCCCTGGACCGCGTACAGCACCCCCACGTACGTGGGGGAGTGGCCGAGGCCGCGGTCGACGACCGCGTAGATGGCCGCGCCGTTGAGCCCGGCGAGCAGCATCGTCGCCGACGCCGCCAGCACGAGCGGCCGTACGGCCGACGAGTCGCGCAGCCGACGGACGCCCTCGGACAGGTCCGACACCCGGCCTGCGGGGTCCGGTCCCGGCTTCTCCTCCCGTACGCGCATCGCCGCGAAGAGCCCGGCGGCCACGGCGAAGGTCGCCGCGTCGAGCAGCGCCACGGAGCCGCCGCCGAACCGGGCGAAGAGCGCGGCTCCCGCGAGCGGCGCCAGCAGCTTCATGCCCTCGTTGGCCGTCATCCGCAGCCCGTTGAAGTCGCCGAGCAGCCGGGGATCGATCGCTGTCGCGACCAGAGCCGATTCCGCCGCGTCCTGGAGAACACCGCTCGCGCCATGGACGAACAGCACACAGAACAGGATCCAGACACGGTCCGCCGAGTCGACGGCGAGCAGCAGCGGCAGCAGCGCCGCCATGGCGAGGTTGCAGCCGATCAGCAGGGGCCGCCGGCGCACCCGGTCGGCGACCGTCCCCAGCAGGGGTCCTGCCAGCGCGGGCGCCCACAGCGCGAAGACCGTGAGCGCGGCCAGACTGTCCGAGCCCGTCAGCGACTTGGTCCAGATCCCGGCCGCCAGCCACATCGCGGACGTACCGAAACCGGAGACGACGACACCCGCCAGATACAGCCCCGCGTTACGGTCCCGCAGCACGCTCCCGAGACCTCCCCCGCCCAATCCCACTGCCCCACCGGCCCCTTCCGCCTCGCGGCACCCGTCCCGTACGCCTCTGTACGGGCGCCAGAGTGGCCCCTGAGGACCTGGCCGGCACATCGTGATTTCGCCCTACTCCCGGGCGCGGAAAGAGCCTTAGGAGTGCTCGGAGCGGCTCCGGCCCGGCGGGGGCCTGAGCGTTCTCCGTAACGCCCGTGAAGCACGTGCTCAATGGGGCAGTCATCGATGGCTGATGAAGTCCGGGCTGCACCCCCCGCACGGCATGCGCATCCCGGAGGTTCTGTTGAGCCAGCCTCAGCCACCCACACAGGAGCAGTTGGACGCCTACATACGGACCAGACTGGCGCTGGCCGGCGTCGATCTCGATCTGCTGCCCACGCAGCCGGACCCCGCGACCGGCGTGCCCACCCGCGACCAGGCGCTGCGTTCGCTGCGGTCCTTCGTCGCCACGGTCCCCGGGGCCATAGCGGGCTGGGCGCCGCCGGTGAGCGGGGCGCCGGCCGCCGCGTACGCGCAGCAGGCCGCGCCGCCACTGCTCTATCCGTCGATCACCGAGGCATGGACCGGAAAGGCGGACGCACGATGAGCCGCGCCGTCAACCGCCGGATCTTCCTGGCCGGTTCGGCGGCCGTGACGGGCGCTGTCGTGAGCGGCACCGCCCTCGCACCGCCCGCCGCCGCCGTCTCCCCCGTGAGTTCCAAGAGCTCCAGGAGTCCCGAGCCGTACGTCCCCGATCTCGACGCGGCCGGCATCGAGGTGCGCGACGCGGCGCGCCGCGACCCCACCGAGGCGACCCTCGCCGAGGCCGCGGTCCTGATGAGTCGCCGCAAGCTGACGTCCACCGCCCTCGTCGAGGCGTATCTCGACCGTATCGGGACCTACGACTCCACCTATCAGGCGTACGCCGAGGTGACCGGCGAGACCGCGCTGGCCGCGGCGCGCGCGGCCGACCGGAGCGGCGGGCGGCGCGGGGTGCTGAGCGGCATCCCGCTCTGCGTCAAGGACAACTACTTCACGCGCGGTGTGCCGACGCGCTGCAACTCCCTTATCTTCGCGGACTTCGTCCCCAACCACGACGCCACCGCGGTCGCCCGGCTCACCGCCGCGGGCGGCATCGTGCTGGGCAAGGGCCAGATGGGCCCGCTCGCCACCACCCGCGCGACCACCCCGAACGGGACGGTCACCACCGTCAACGCGTGGACGCCGGACAACCCGGCCACCGATCCGGGCGGTTCTTCCACCGGCCCCGCCTGCGCCGTCGCCGGCCGGATGGCCTCGTCCTCCATCGGCACGCAGACGGGCGGATCCATCGTCCTGCCCTCCAACCGGCAGAACCTCACCGGGCTGAAGCCCACCATGGGCCGGGTCTCCGCGTACGGCGTGATCCCCCTGTCGTACACCCGGGACCATCCGGGACCGCTGGCGCGCGACGCGATGGACGCGGCGCTGATGCTCGCCGTGATGGCGGGGCCCGACGCGCACGATCCGCGCACGCTCGGGCTGCCCGGCCTCCCCGATCTCGTACGGGCCGCGACCCCCGTGGCCGGGCGGGGCGGCGCCGTAAGGATGCGCAGGGCCACCCGGATCGGGGTGCCCGCGGACTTCCTCAACTCCGCGACGGAGGTGCGCAAGGCGTTCCTCGACCGCATCGACGCCATCTCAGGCGTGACGCTGGTCGACATCACCTATCCGGCTGACTGGCCGCTGCTGACCGGCATGTTCAACGACGCGCGGCTGTCCGAGCGGACGGAACCGTTCCGGCACTGGCTGCGCGAGGACCCGGCCCTGTTCGGTGTCTCGCTGCTCAGCTGGCTCCAGGGCCTGATGCTCTCCGGCGACGAGTGGATCACGGCGCAGCGGGCCAAGAACCATCTGCTCCGCGAGGTCCTCGACGGCGTCCTGTCCCGCTGCGACGTGCTGCTCCAGACGGGACCCGTGCCGTTCGACATCCTCGGACTGCCGGAGATCGCCTTCCCCATCGGGTTCACGGCGGGGCTTCCCTCCGGGGTCATCCTCGGCGGCGCGCCTTACGAGGAGGACCGGCTGCTGGAGGTCGCGGCCGCCTACCAGGCGGTGACCGACTGGCACACCCGCCGTCCCGCCGATCCCGCGGCCCCGGCGGCCTCCGGGCCGGGCGCCAAGCGCGCGGCGGGCGCGGGCCGGCCGCGGCTCACGGCGGAGGAGGCGGCCGCCCAGAGCGCGTAACGGCCCCCGTTCCCCCGGCCGTGCGTCATGCCCCGCGCGGCCGGGGCGCCCGGTCAGTTCAGCGCCGCCGCCATCATCTTCTGCGCGATCGGCGCGGCCAGACCGTTCCCGCTGACCTCCGAACGCGCCGCGCCCGAGTCCTCCACGACGACCGCCACCGCCACCTGCTTGCCGGTGGACGAGTCCTTCGCGTACGAGGTGAACCAGGCGTACGGCGTGTTGACGTTGTCCACGCCGTGCTGCGCGGTGCCCGTCTTGCCGCCCACCTCGGCGCCGTCGATCCGCGCGTTCGTCCCCGTGCCGTCCTGGACGACCGTCACCATCGCGCTGCGCAGCTGCTCGGCCGTCGACGAGGAGACGATCCGCTTCGTATCGCCGTCCCGGTACGACTGGAGGGTGTTCCCGCTCGCGTCCACCACCTTCGACACCATGTGCGGCGCCGCGAGCAGCCCGTCATTGGCCAGGGCCGCCGAGACCATGGCCATCTGGAGCGGGGTCGCGGTCACATCGAACTGGCCGATCCCCGTCAGCGCCGTCTGCGCCCGGTCCATGCCGGACGGATACACGCTCTCCGAGGCGCGCACCGGCATCTCCTGCGTGGCGTCGTCGAAGCCGAACTTCTCCGCCATGGCGCGGACCTTGTCTTGGCCGAGTTCGTCGGCCATCTTCGCGAAGACGGTGTTGCAGGAGTAGGCGAGCGCGGTGTGGATGGTGGCGTTCTCGCACGGCGCGGAGCTGTTCTCGTTGCGCAGGACGGTGGTCGTGGCGGGCAGCGTGTACGGATCGGGGCTGTCGGTCCGTTCGTCGACCGAGCTGTATAGACCGTCCTCCAGCGCCGCCGCGGCGACCACCAGCTTGAACGTCGAGCCCGGCGGCAGCGGCTGCCGCAGGGCGCGGTTGACCATCGGCTTCGCCGCGTCCCCGGTCAGCTGCTTCCAGGCGTCGCCGTCCGTGGTCCCGCTGATCTTCGTGGGGTCGTACGAGGGGGTGCTGACCACTCCGAGCACCCGGCCGGTCACCGGGTCGATCGCCACGGCCGCGCCCTTCTTGCCGCCCAGCGCGCGGTATCCGGCCTCCTGTACGGCGGGGTCGATCGTGGTCAGTACGTCGCCCGGCGCGGTCTGCTTGCCCATGATCGCGTCCAGCGGGTTCTTCAGCCGGCTGTCCGTGCCGTCCAGGACGCCGGAGTAGATGCCCTCCAGCTGGGTGGAGCCGTACGCCTGTGAGCTGTAGCCGGTGACGGGTGCGTAGAGCGCGCCGTCCGTGTACGTGCGCTCGTACGCCAGATCGCCGCTCGCCGTCCTTCTGGAGCCCGTGACCGGCGAGCCGGCCACGATGATGTCACCGAGCGGCTGCGCGTACTGCGCCATGATGTTCCGCCGGTTGTGCTTGTCGTCCGCGAGGGCCCTGGCCTCGTACGCCTGCACCCAGGTGGCCCGCACCAGCAGGGCGAGCACCAGTAGCAGACAGATGACCGCCGTGTGTCTGATCGTCTTGTTCATCCCATATGAGGGACGAGCGGCGGCGGGGGCGGCGTTCCCGCCCCGCTCGCTTCTCAGGAATTCCTCATCCGGGCGCCGGTCGGGCGGTCGGCGGGGCCGGCCGGGCCCGGGGCCCCGGCCGGTTCAGAGCCGCCGGGTGGCGAGCGTGAGCCGGTCGCGCGCGTCGAACAGCGTGTCCTTGATCATCTGTTCGTGCCCGGGGGTGAGCCGGGCCACCGGCACCGAGCAGCTGATCGCGTCGCGCGCCGGCGTACGGTACGGGATCGCGATACCGAAGCAGCGCAGCCCGAGCGTGTTCTCCTCGCGGTCCACCGCGTACCCCTGCTCGCGTACGGTGTGCAGCTCCTCGATGAGCTTCTCGCGGTCGGTGATGGTGTGCTCGGTCAGGGCGGGCAGGGTCTCCGGCAGCAGCTTGCGCACCTGCTCGTCGCTGTGGGTCGCCAGCAGCGCCTTGCCGAGTGAGGTGGAGTGCGCGGGCAGCCGGCGGCCGACGCGGGTGAAGGGCCGCAGATAGTGCTGGGACTGGCGAGTGGCGAGATAGACGACGTTCGTGCCGTCGAGCCGCGCGAGGTGGATGGTCTCGCTGGTGTCGTCGGAGAGCCGGTCCAGCGTGGGGCGGGCGGCGGCGACGACCTCGTCACCGTCGATGTACGAGGTGCCGACCAGCAGGGCCCGTACGCCGATGCCGTACCGCGTGCCCGTCGCGTCCGTCTCCACCCAGCCCAGTTCCACGAGCGTGCGCAGCAGCATGTAGAGGCTGGACTTGGGGTAGCCGACCGCCTCCTGGACGGCGGCGAGCGAGTGCATGCCGGGGCGTCCCGCGAAGTACTCCAGCAGTTCCACCGTCCGCACGGCGGACTTCACTTGTGCGCCACCGGTCTCCGCGGTCGACATCGTCCCTCGCCCCTTCTCGCCCACTTGACTTGCTCTCCTGACCACTCTTGACCACACGGAACGCGCGGAAATAGAGTCCTTAACGATTCACCATCAGGAACTCTGTTCAGAATACCGAACAAGTCCCGAGAGGTGGCAGCGGTCCGTCACGTCGCTCGCTCGCCCGGTCGGTCTGTACGTCTGTACATCGGTAGTCGGTAGTCGGTAGTCGGTACGTCGGGAAGGAAAGTCGCGGTGGCAGCAGCACCAGTCTGGAGTGTCGACCCCCGAACAGGGAAGCAGCGCGAGCAGGTCGCGCACGAGGCCACGGCGGAGGAGGTCGACCGCGCGGTACGCGGCGCGCACGCCGCGCGGGCCGCGCTCGCCGACCGTACCGCGCGCGCCGCCCTGCTCCGTACGGCGGCCGATCTGCTCGACGAGGCGGGGGAGCACGTCATCGAGGCCGCGGACGCGGAGACCGCGCTCGGCCCCGTCCGGCTCACCGGCGAGCTCGCCCGTACCACCGCCCAGCTGCGGGCCTTCGCGGAGGTCGTCGACGAGGGCGCCTTCCTCGACGTACGCATCGACCACGCCGACGCCGACCGCACCCCGCCCTGGCCCGATCTGCGCCGCTGGAAGGTGCCGCTCGGGGTCGTCGCCGTCTACTCCGCCAGCAACTTCCCACTCGCCTTCTCCGTGCCCGGCGGCGACACCGCGAGCGCGCTCGCGGCCGGCTGCCCCGTGGTCGTCAAGGCGCACCCGGACCACCCCGCCACCTCCGAACTGTGCGCGTCCGTGCTGCGCAGGGCCGCCGCCGAAGTGGGGCTGCCCGAGGACGTGGTGAATCTGGTGCACGGCTTCGAGGCGGGCGTCGAGCTCGTACGGCACCCGCTGGTGTCGGCGGCCGGCTTCACCGGTTCCATCCGCGGTGGACGCGCCCTCTTCGACGCCGCCGCCGCCCGGCCCACGCCCATCCCCTTCCACGGCGAGCTGGGCTCCCTCAACCCCGTCGTGATCACCGAGGCCGCCGCGGCCGAGCGCGCCGAGCAGATCGGTGCGGGGCTGGCCGGCTCGATGACCCTGGGGGAGGGGCAGTTCTGCACCAAGCCCGGTTTCGTCCTGGCGCCGGCCGGTGAGCCGGGCGACCGGCTGGTGAAGTCCCTGACGACGGCCGTCAGCGAGACCGAGCCCGGAGTGATGCTCGACCACCGGATGCGGGACGCCTTCGTCGCGGGCGTACGCGAACGGGCCGCGCTGCCCGGCGTGGACGCCCCGATCACCCCCGGCGCCGGCGGCGAACACACCGTCAGCGCGGGCTTCCTGACCGTGGACGCGGAACTGCTCGCCACCGAGGGTGCGCACGATCTGCTGCTGGAGGAGTGCTTCGGTCCGGTGACCGTCGTCGCGCGCTACAGCTCCCCGGCCGAGATCACATCGGTACTCTCCCGGCTCCCCGGCAATCTCACCGCCACCCTCCAGCTCGCCGAGGAGGAGGCCGACGGGACCGCGCCGGGCGCCGCCCAGCTGCTCGCGGAACTGACCCCGCTGGCCGGGCGCGTCCTGGTCAACGGCTGGCCGACCGGTGTCGCCGTCGCCCCCGCGCAGCACCACGGCGGTCCCTACCCGGCGACCACCTCCACCTCCACCTCGGTCGGCGCCACGGCGATCGAGCGCTGGCTGCGCCCGGTCTCGTACCAGTCGACCCCGGCCGCGCTGCTCCCGGCGGAACTGCGCGACGACAACCCCCTGGACCTGCCGCGCCGGGTGGACGGCCGTCCGGAGAACTGACAACCGAGAGCCGAGCACTGCGAGCCGAGCACTGTGAGCCGAGTACATGAGTGACCAGACGATCGACCTGCCGGAACTGCCGTTCCCGCTGCGGGCGTACGGCCCCGAGGGCGCGTGGCGCTACGCGGACGGAGCGCTCACCGGCCGGGCGGGCGCCCGCCAGGACCGCTTCGTACCACCGTCGGGCGCGTCCCTGGAGCCGGCCTCCGACGCGCCACGCCTGCTCGGCGCCCCGGACGGCGACTTCCAGCTGATCGCCCGTGTCAGGGTCGGCTTCGCCGCCGCCTTCGACGCGGGCGTGCTCGCTCTGGAGGCCGACGCACAGCACTGGGCCAAGCTCTGTCTGGAGCTGTCACCGGAGCGTCCGACGATCTGCACGGTCGTCACCCGTGGGCACTCCGACGACGCCAACTCCTTTGTGGTGGACGGCGACAGCTACTGGCTGCGGATCAGCCGCACCGGCCGGGCGTTCGCCTTCCACGCCTCCCCGGACGGCGAGCGGTGGACCTTCGTCCGCGTCTTCA
The DNA here is from genome assembly GCF_000718095.1 of Streptomyces scopuliridis RB72. Taxonomy (GTDB): domain Bacteria; phylum Actinomycetota; class Actinomycetes; order Streptomycetales; family Streptomycetaceae; genus Streptomyces; species Streptomyces scopuliridis. Next base: position 265,933 of record NZ_JOEI01000018.1, read on the forward strand.
CGCTGGGCACGCCCGAGCAGGCCGTGGCGGCGCGCGTCGGCTTCCTGGCGCAATCACCCACGGGCGAGGGATGCGCGGTGACGTACGACAGGATCGTCTTCCGGCCGGAAGGGCTCGCGGACGCGCGGGACGGCAGCTGAGATTCCGCCGCCCGCGGCCTCAGGGGCGCAACCGGCCGCCGCCCCGGGCGCGTCCCCCTCTCCATGAGCTTCCCTCCGAGCCTTCCGGTGATCAGGGCCGCGGTGCCCGACGACCTCGACGCCATCGCGGTTCTGCACGCCGAGGCCCGTGCCACGTACTACCGCGGCCGGCTGCCGGAGGACGACTACGACGGCCCGGCCGAGCGCGCCCGTACCCGCGCGGGCTGGACGCGGGCCCTCGCCGGGGCCGACCCGGACGCGGCGGTGCTCTGTGCCGTGGACGACTCCGGGCTCGCGGGCATCGCCGCGTACAGTCCGGTCGAGGGCGTCATGACGCTCACCCAGCTCCACGTCGCTCCGGCGCGGTGGCGCCGCGGCATCGGCAGCGCGCTGCACAGCGCGTGCGTCGCGGCCTGGCAGCGCGCCGGAGCCGGTACGGCACGGCTTGAGGTGTACGAACACAACACGCGCGCCCAGTCCTTCTACGCCCGGCACGGCTGGTACCCCGATCCGCACCACCCGCGCCATGACACTCACCTCGTGCTGCGGTTCGAGGTCCCGGGGCCCTAGCGGATGTCATCGGCCGGCAGCCCCGCGAACTGGGTAGCGAGGTGGGCGGACCGGCCGTTCGTGATCAGGGTGGCGTGCCGGCCGGTGTGGTGGGCGAGCGCGAGGACGTCGGACCAGTGGGTGTAGCGGACGACGAGCGCGAGCGGTCCCGGAGGGATGGCGGCGAGCAGCGCCGGATCCGGTAGCGGACCGGGTCCCGGGCCCGGCGCGGTCCTGGCGACGACGGGTTCGTGCACGTACGGGGCGAGGTCCGGACGGTGTCCGCCGGTGAGTACGGGATGGAGCCGGGCGTCGTGGGCGATGCTCCGCGCGAAGCGCGCGAAGTCCGCGCAGGGACCGCTCCCCGGGAGCGAGGACAGGGCGGAGGACCGCGCGCCCGGTGCGCCGCCCGCCGGCAGATGGGCGGCCAGGTTGGCGAGCCGCCGCTGGAACGTGGCGTGGTGCGTGTCGTGTACGGCGACGATCGGCGCGGCCGTACAGCCCTGCCCCGCCCGGGAGAAGCAGGCGCGGCCGGCCTGCGCGACGGCCGTACGCAGCCGGGCGTCGTGCCGTACCACCAGCAGGCCCGGCCGGCGCGCTCCCGGGCAGGGCGCCGGGCAGCAGGGCGGGATCACCGTCTCCGCGTGTTCGTCGAGGACCGCGGCGGTCGGCGAGCCGGGCGGGGCGATGACCAGCCGCCAGATCCCGGCGGGAAGACCGGCCGCGACCGCCGCCGCGCACAGTCGCGCGGCGAGCACGGCGGCGCGTGGGGAGACATGGCTGAGGACGGCGCTGCCGTCGAGGAGCGCGGGTACGGCGGCTTCGAGCAGCGAGGCGAGCGGCCTGCTGTCGTCGGTGTGCGTGGCGACGGTCGTGGCGGGTCGCCGCCGGGGCAGTTCGCGGACGAGGGGCACACCACGGGCGTGCGGCACACCACGGGTGCGCGGGAGTTCGCGTACGCGCGGCGGGACCGAACGGCGGCCGGGGCGCAGGGCGCGTTCCGCGGCGCGCAGTTCGTCCGCCGTGTCCGTGCCGCACAGACCGGAGCCATGGGCCAGCAGCTCACCGAGGTACGTACGGTGCCGGGCGATCCAGCGGTCCAGCCGGGCCAGGGCGGCGCGGCGGTCGCGCTCCGGACGCCGGGCCCAGACGCGCTGCGCGTCGGTCGCGGTGGCGATCGCCGCGAACACATCGGCGGGCGTGGAGTGCGGCACGGTCGCGGCCGGCCTGCCGGTCAGCAGGCTCCGTACCTCGCTGACGGGCCCGCTGCCCCTGGTCGCGAGGGCGTGCAGCGCGGCGGCGGGCAGCGGGCCGCCGAGCAGCGGGGTGGCGGTGACCCGGGGCGGGGGGAGCGGGGTCATCGGCGGCCTCCCACCCGGGTGGCGGGTCCGGCCGTGGGCTCGGTGGCGGGTTCGGCGGCTGCTTCCGCGGTGGGTTTCACGGGCGCGAGCGGGCGCGCGGCCGGGGCGGGGGACCGGCGGCGGATCCCCTTCGGCAGCCACCAGTTGACCGGCCCCGCCAGTGCCATCACCGCCGGAACCAGCAGCGGACGGATCAGCAGGGCGTCGATGAGAAGGGACAGCGCGACGGTCACCCCGATGAGCTTGATCACCGTGATGTCCGCGGCGGCCAGGGCGAGCAGGACGGCGATGACGACACCGGCCGAGGCGGTGAACAGCGGCGCCGCCGCCTGGAGTCCGGCCGCCGTGGCCCGGACCGTGTCGCGCGTACGGGCATGGGCCTCGCCGATCCGGGAGAGCAGGAGGACCTCGTAGTCCATGGAGAGCCCGAAGGCCAGACAGACCGCGACCATCGGGGTCAGTAGATCGGTGGTGCCCGTGACCGTGAAATCACCGGTCAGGAAGCGCAGATGGCCCTCCTGGAAGATCCAGACCATGCCTCCGGCGGTCGCCGTGAGGCTGAGCAGATTCATCAGCAGCGCCTTGACGGGCAGGAAGAGGCTACGGGTGAACAGCGCGAGCAGGGCCAGGGTGCAGAGGGTGACCAACACCGCCGCGTAGGGCAGCCGTTGGGCGAGGGCGGCCTTGATGTCGGCCAGCTCCGCCGCGGGACCGGCGAGGCGGGGTCCGGCGGGGGCACCGGTCTCGCGTACGGCATGGGCCAGCCGTGTACTCGCGGGGCCGTAGGCCGCCACGGGGCCGTTCACGGCGACCCAGGTCCCGGCCGCCGCGCGATGGCGGCCGGCGAGATCGGCGCAGGTGGCACGGGACATGGCGGGATCGCCGGGCCGGGCGGGGCAGCTCAGCAGGGGGCGTCCCGACGCGTAGAGACCGGTGACGGTGCGCACCCCGTCCGCTCCGGGCAGCGCGGACAGCCGCCGGGCGTAATCGTCCAGCGCGGCCAGGCGCTCCGGGGAGCCGTCGGCCCGCCAGTGCGGCAGCACCACATCGAGGGAGGAGGCGGCGACCGAGGGCAGCTCCGCCTGTAGGGCGCGCGCCGTTGTGGCCACGGGCGCGGTGGCGGGGAGTACGCGTTCGTCGCTGAGCCCGAAGACGGCGCGTTGGAACGGCAGCGCGAGCGCGGCCAGGATCAGGACGACCCCGACCGTGACCACCAGCGGACGCCGCATGGCCGCGGTCGCCAGCCGGTACCAGCGCCCGTCCTCCGGCGCTCCGCGCAGCCGCCGCCGCGCGAACCAGTCGGTGCCCGCCCGGCGTTCGCCCAGACAGGCCAGCGCGGCGGGGACCAGCAGGAGCGACGCCGCGGCGGCCAGCGCCACGACCGCGAGGCCCGCCCAGGCGAGGGAGCGCAGAAAGTACAGCGGGAAGAGCAGCAGACCGGTCAGGGCGGCCCCGACGACGGCCGCGGAGACGACGACGGTGCGCCCGCCCGTGATCATCATCCGGTGCAGCGCGTCGTCATGCGGGGTGCCGCCGGCGCGTTCCTCGCGGTAACGGGCCACCAGGAACAGGCTGTAGTCGACGGCCATCGCCAGACCCACGGCGGTGGTGAGGTTCAGCGCGAACACCGACACGTCCGTCACCTCCGTCAGCGCGCGCAGCACCGCCAGCGCGCCGGCGACCGCCACCGCACCGACGGCCAGCGGCAGCAGGGCCGCCCACAGACTTCCGAAGGCCCAGAGCAGCAGAAGCAACACGGCGGGGGCGGCGAGGAGTTCGGCCGTACGCAGATCGCGTTCGCTCTGCGACTCCAGGTCTCTGAGCGCCGCTGCCTGCCCGGTCACGCCGACCTTCAGCGGACCCTGATCGCCGGTGACGTCGGGCAGCAGCCGGTCCACCGCGGCACGTACCTCACCGGCGCCGCCCCGCAGCCGTACGAGCGCCACGGCGGTGTGCCCGTCCGGTGTGCGCAGCGCCCGGGTCAGCGCGGACGCGTCGGTCACGTCCGTCCTGGGCGGCGCGGGACGGCCCCCGCGTACGGCGCCGGTCCAGTAGGAGTCCACCCCGCTGACCCGGCTGTCGGCGAGCAGCCGGGAGACCAGCCGCTCCCCGGCGCGCCGGGCGCCGGGTGTGTCGACGCCGCCCTCGGCGCGCGCGAGCAGTACGAAGCCGGGGGCGCCGCCGCCGAAGTCCTCCATGGCCCTGAGGGCTTGGGCGGAGGGCGCGGACTCGGGGACGAAGCCGCCGCTGACCAGCCGGGCCGCGACGTCGTAACCGGCCAGTGCGCACAGCAGGGTCACCATCGCGGCCAGCGACAGCACGGCACGGCGGTAGCGCACGGCGCCGCGCCCGGTCGCGGCCAGGCCCTGTCCGGCCGATCTTCGTGGGCCCGTGACGCCGCAGTGACATGAGCCGCTGCCGCGGCGGGCCGCACCTCGCCGCGTTGCCGGAGTCGCCCAAGCACGGCCGGGCCATCCACAACGCCGATCCTCCGCCTTGCGATGCTCTCCCGTGGCCTTAAGGGCACGGGGGTACCCCCTGCGCCAGACTGCCGCGGGCTGATCCACGAAGATCGACCGGACAGGACCTGGCAGCCGGCTCACGCCCCTGGGCGTCTTCGCGCTCCCGGGCTCGGCGCCGATGTCGCGCGCGTCCATGCGCCGCTCCTTCCGGTTCGGTGTACGACGATCGGCGTACGACGAGGGGGCAATGCGGACGAGGGGCAATGCCACGGAGGGAACGACGCGGTGCCCGTCTCCGGCACGGCCGATACCGGTCCGCCTTCACACGAGTGAATCCATCGGGCTATACGTAAAGCAGGTAAGTCACTCGATGGAGTGGAAGGCCCTCTCGCCGCGCATAAGGAGCGGTTAAGGCCGGTCGGCCGGGATAAGTTCGGTCTCCTCGTGAGCCGGTTCCGGGTGAACTCCGGGGCGATGAGTGGGTCTCCGAGCGAGTGGACGCTCCCCGCGAAGAATGTGAAGAGACGGCATGCCCGACCCCGAATTGCCCGACCCAGAACCCGAATCCGCATCCGAAGTGCCCGGCCCCGGCCCCAACCCGGACCCCCGTCCCGCCCCGTACAACGGCCCCGCCGCCAGCCCCGGCCCCGAACCCCGAGCGCCCGGCCCCGGCCCCGGCTCGGCCACCCCCGCCCTGGCCGACTCCACGATCGCCGTCAGCGGAGCCACCGGCTTCCTCGCCTCGTATCTGCTGCTGCATCTGCTGCCGCAGGGCACCCGGGTGGTGGCGCTGGTACGCAAGCCCCCGCACCGGGCCATGGCCTCACTCGCGCTGGCCCTGCGCTCGGCCGGGGCGCCGGCCGAGACCGTACAGCGGGTGGCGCACCAGGTACAGGCCGTTCAGATCACCCTCGACCGTCCCCGACTCGGCTTGTCCGAGGGCGAGTTCCAGGCCGTCGCGGACAGTGTGGACGCCGTTCTGCACTGTGCCGCGCTGACCAAACTGCACGGAGACGCCGGGGAACTGCACCGCACCAATGTCGAGGGCACCCGGCAGATCCTCGCGCTGGCCGCGGCCGGCCGCCGCGCCCCGCAGCTGTTCCATGTCAGCACCGCGTTCGTGGCCGGAGCGCGGCTCGACGGCGTCGTACCGGAGCGGCAGTTGGAGGCGTCCGGCTTTCTCACCCCGTACGAGGAGTCCAAGCACCGCGCCGAGCGGCTGGTCCACGACTGGGCGCGTACGCAGGGCCGGTGCGCCACGGTCTTCCGGCCCAGTGTGCTGCTCAGCGACCGGACCGCCCTGCCACGCGCCCCGCAGCACACCTATGCCGTACTGGCCGCCAAGCTCGCCCTCTTCCTGAGGCACGGCCCCCGGGCCCTCCTCGACGCCTCCTCCGCCCCGCTCGACGCCACGGGGAGGCTGACCATCCGGCTGCTGGGCGCCCCGGACGCCAGCATCAATCTCTTGCAGGTCGACGCCGCGGCCCGCGCGATGCTGCGCCTCGCCGAGCAGGCGACCACCACCGACACCTCGGACGTCCCGCCCGGGGCGCGCGTCCACCACATCGTGCACCCGACCGAGACACCGGTGACCCGGGTGAACGAAGCGCTCCAGCGGTCCGTCCCCTGGCTGCGTCTCGCGCTGGTCCCCGAACGGCCCTGCCCCAGCGGCCTGGAGCGTGCCGTGGATCTGTACGGCGCCGAGGCCACGGCCTATCTCGGGCTGCGGCGGCGCTATGAACGCACCAGCCTGTGCGAGCTGGAACGCCGCCGGCTGGTACGCCCCCCGGCCCCGGTCGACAACCCGTACCTGGACGCGGCACTCACCCCACCCCTCATGGCCCGCTGACGCGGCCACCAACCCGAGGAGAGACCATCAGCGATTCGATGGAAGCCCGGATCATCGCCATCGTCACCGAGCACTTCGGCATCGACCCGGCCGAGATCACTCCGACCACCACCTTCGAGGACCTGGACATGGACTCGCTCGCCCTGGCCGAGACCGTCGTCGTCCTGGAGGACCAGCTCGGTCTCGAACTCCCCGAGATCGAGGGAGCCTTCTCGCCGGCCGTCACGCTGGCGCAGGCCGCCGAGGCCTTCGCGCAGCTGCGCGCGACAGCGGCCGCCGCCTCATGACCCGGCGCTCGGTGTCGGTCACCGGCCTCGGTCTGACCACCCCCGCGGGCGTGGGGACGAAGGCGACCTGGGAGCGGCTGTGCGAGGGCACCTCCACCGCCGCGCCGGACGACCGGCTGGCCGGTCTGCCCGTCGACTTCTCCTGCCGGATCCCGGACTTCGACGCGTCGGCGGCCATCGGCCGGCGGATCGTCTGGCGCACCGACCGGTTCGTGCATCTCGCGCTGCTCACCGCGCGGGAAGCCCTCGCCGACTCCGGGCTCGACCCGACGGACTGGGACGGCGACCGGGTCGGGGTCGTCATCGGTGTGGGCGCCAGCAGCCAGGACACCGCGCCGCTCTCGTACGAACAGCTGGCACGCGGCGCCCACCGGGCGCTCTCGCCGACGATCGTGCCCCGCTCCATGCCCAACATGGCGCCCGCCGAGATCGCCATCGACTGCCGGGCCACCGGGCCCAACTTCGCGGTCAGTACGGCCTGTGCCTCCGGCGCCACCGCCCTCGGTCTCGCCCACGATCTGATCATCTCCGGGACCTGCGACATCGTCATCGCCGGAGGCAGCGAATCCGCCGGATCCTCGCGGCTGGCCGCCGGAGCGTTCTGGCGGATGGGCGCGCTGTCCACGCGCCGGCACGACCCCGCCGGGGCCTCCCGGCCCTTCGACGCGGACCGGGACGGCTTCGTCCTCGGCGAGGGCGCGGGCATCCTCGTCCTGGAGGAGACCGGCCACGCCAGGGCCCGCCGGGCGGCCGTCCACGCGCGGCTGGCCGGTCACGGGTCCAGCTGCGACGCCCACCACTGGACCAGCCCGCACCCGCGGGGACGCGGCACCGTACAGGCGCTGGGCACCGCTCTGACCGGCGCCGGACTCACCCCCGCCGACATCGGCCATGTCAACGCCCATGCCACCTCGACACCGGCCAACGACATCAGCGAGGCGGAGGCCCTGCGTACCGTCTTCGGTACGCCGCCGCCCGTCACCGCCACCAAGAGCGTCATCGGGCACGCCATCGCGGGCGCCGGGGCGATCGAGGCCGCGGTCAGCGTGCTGACCCTCACCACCCAGACCATCCATCCGACCGCCAATCTGGACCGGCCCGACCCCGCGATCGGCCTCGACATCGTCAGCAAAGTGCCCCGGCAGCACCGGATGAGCGCCGTGGCCAGCACGTCCGTCGGCTTCGGCGGGCAGAACACCGCCCTCGTCTTCACCACCGCATGACGGGCGCACCTCTGCCGACCCCGGGTCCGGTCCCGGTCTCGGTCCCGCTGGCCTGTCCGGCGCTGCACGAGCGCGGATTCACCGCCGCCGCGCAGCGCCTCACCGCACCGGACGGGCCCGCCCTGCGTCCGGTCACGCTCGGCGGCGGTCTGCGCGCGTGGGCCGCCACGGACCCCGCCGTGGCGCGCGGTGCCCTCACCGACCCGCGGCTGACCAACGACATCGGTGAGGTGGGCGAGCCGGTGCAGGGCTTTCCCGACCGCCGCTACCCCGAGGACTTCTTCTCCCACGCGCCGCAGCTGCTCTCCGCGTCCGGGGAACGCCACCGCGGGCTGCGCCGTATCGTCGCCCCGTACTTCACCGCCGCCGCGACGGAGCGTACGGGCGCACGGCTGCGGAATGCCCTGGCCCGGATCCTCGGCTCGCTGGCCGGGCGCGACCGGATCGACATCGTCACCGATCTCGCCCTGCCGCTGGCCGGGGCGACGGCCGGGGAGATCCTGGGCATCGTCCCCGAGCGGTGCGACGCGGCGGTGACGGCCGCGCTCGCCGCCAGCGGCGCGGTCCCCGGCACCGAAGAGGCCCGGTCGGCGCACCGCGTCTTCGCCCAGACCGTCCTGCACATCATCGGCACGGCGCGCCGCTCCCCGGTCCCCACCGCCGCCACGGCGCTGCTGCACGCCCGGCAGAGCGGGCGGATCGGCAACGCCGAACTGGCCGGGATGCTCGGCATGCTGCTGATCGGTACGGTCGACTCGCTCTCCACCGTCGTCCCGGCGGGCGCCCTCATGGCCCTGCGGCGCCCCGAGGTACGGCACGGCCTCGGCGACGGTCACGGCGGCGGCCCCGCGTATACGGCGGCGGTCACCGAGGAGATCCTGCGGCTGAATCCGCCCTTCCAGCACACGGGTTGGCGGTTCACCCGGGACGACTGCGCCCTCGCGGGCGTCCCGCTGCCACGCGGCGCCGTGGTCGTCACGTCCGTACTCGCCGCCAATCTCGACGCCACCACCTGGCCCGACCCGCTGCACGCCGACGCGCACCGCCGTACCGCCGCCGGGCATCTCTCCTTCGGGCACGGCCCCCATTACTGCCTCGGCGCGGCGCTCGGGCGCCGGCTCGTGCACGAGGCGCTGACCGGTCTCTTCCGCCGCTTCCCACGGCTGAGCCTCGCCGTACCCCTCGGTGAACTCACCTGGCACGGCACGTGTTTGCGCCGGCTCGACCGGCTCCCCGCGGACACTCACCCGTAGGTCCCGGCAGGGCGCCAGGGAGGGGCCGGTTGAAGGCAGATCTCACTTAGCTTAGGCTTGCCTAAGTGCTTGCGATCGTGGGGTGCGTCCACGCTGCCCACAAAAACCTGAAGGACATTCATGCCAGCCTGGTTCACCCGCGCGCGTCGTCGGACGCTCGCCGCCTCGGCCACCGCCGCCGCGTTCGCACTCGTTCTCGGCGGTTGCTCGTCGGGCGACCCGGAGCCCGCCGGCGCGTCGGACAGGAGCGGCGGATCCGGAGCCTTCCCGGTCACGATCAAGAGCGCCCTCGGCGACGCGAAGATATCCGAACAGCCCGAACGTGTCGTCACGTTGGGGCAGGGCTCCGCCGAGACGGCCATCGCGCTCGGCCACACGCCCGTGGGTATCGAGAGCTATGAGTGGGGCAGCGACAAGACCGGCTATCTGCCGTGGATCCACGAGGCCGTGACCAAGGCGGGCGACAAGCTGCCGACGCAGTTCACGGGCGGTGAGGACATCGACTTCGAGGCCATCACCGAGCTCGAACCCGATGTGATCCTGGCCCCGTGGTCGGGCGTCACCCAGGAGCAGTTCGACATCCTCTCCGACATCGCGCCGACCGTCGCGTACCCCGATCTGGCGTGGAGCACGAACTGGGACGAGCAGATCGACCTCATCGCCAAGGCGCTGGGGCAGCCCGCCGAGGCGAAGACCCTCACCTCGAAGATCGAGAAGCAGCTCGCCGACGCCGCGGCGACCCGGCCGGACTACAAGGACGTCTCGTTCTCGTACATCTACACCTCCGGCCCCGGCACCCTCGGTGTGTTCCAGAGTGAGGAGCAGCGGGTCGAGATGGTCTCGTCCCTCGGGCTCACCGTCGATCCGGTCGTGAACACCTTCAAGGAGACCAAGGGCACCGACTCCGCGCTGATCGGCCTTGAGAACGCCGAGAAGCTCGCCGACAGCGACCTGGTCTTCACGTTCTACACCGACGCCAAGACCCGCAAGGAGACCGAGGCGCAGAAGCTGTACGCGGCGATCCCGGCCGTCAAGCGCGGCGCCGTGGTCGCCAGTGACGACAACTCCTTCGTCACGGCGTCGTCCATCATCAATCCGCTCACCGTCCCCTGGGTCATCGACCGCTATCTGCCGCTGATCGACAAGGCCGTCGCCAAGCTCGACAAGTGACCCGAGCCCGATCAGAGAGACATGGCGGGATGACCAGCACCTCCCGGCGGGTGTACGCCCTGCTCATCGGGGTGGCCGTACTCGCCTGCGCCGTACTCGCGAGCGTCATGTTCGGCAGCAGGAACACCTCGTTCGGCGAGGTCCTCGACGTACTCTCCGGCACTGCCGATCCCTATGTGACCACCGTGGTCGAGAGCCGCTACCCGCGGACCGCGCTCGGGCTGCTCGCCGGGCTCTGTCTCGCCGTGGCAGGCACCCTGATGCAGGGGGTCACCCGTAACCCGCTGGCCGACCCCGGGCTCCTCGGGATCAACGCGGGCGCCGCCGCGAGCGTCGTCGCCGCGACGGCGTTCCTGGGGGCCTCGGGCACCACCGACACCATGTGGTGGGCACTGCCCGGCGCCCTGCTCGCCGGGCTGCTCGTCCATGCCATCGGATCGGCGGGGGCGAGTACGTCCCTGGTGCGGCTGGTGCTCGCGGGGGCGGTGCTCTCCGCGGTGCTGATGGCGTTCATCCAGGCCGTCACGCTGAGCAGGCCGAAGGTCTTCGACAGCTACCGGTACTGGGTGGTCGGCGCCCTCGGCGGCCGGGACTTCGATGTCCTGCTGTCGGTGCTGCCGTTCGCCGCGTTCGGGCTCCTGATCGCCCTGCTGCTGGGCCCCGGCCTCAATACGATGGCGCTCGGCGACGAGTCCGCCGCGTCCCTCGGGGCGAACCCGGCGCTGGTGCGCGGGGCCGGACTGTTCGCGGCGACGCTGCTGAGCGCGGCGGCGACCGCGGCCGTCGGCCCCATCGCCTTCGTCGGACTGGCCGTTCCGCATCTGGTGCGGGCGCTGGTCGGGGTCGACTTCCGGCTCCAGATCGCGTTCTCGGCCGTCGCCGGTCCCGCGCTGCTGCTCATGGCGGATGTGGCGGGCCGGGTCGTCCTGCGCCCGCAGGAGCTGATGGTCGGGGTCGTGACCGCGTTCATCGGAGCGCCCGCGCTGCTCTACGCCGTACGCCGGATGAAGGGGACCTCATGACGCCGACCCGGACCGGGAGCCGGACCGGGAGCCGGACCGGGGGACTGGCCTCGCCACCCGGTTATCTGACGGTCGGTCGCGTCGTGGCGCTGCCCGTGCGCCGTATCTCCGTGATCACCGCGGCCGTCCTGCTGATCCTGATCGTCGCGGGCGCGGTCGCCACGCTCTCGCTGGGGCGGCTCGGTATCCCGCTCGCCGACCTCGCGGGCGCCGTCACGGGCGGCGCGGAGGGGAAGGACGCGTTCGTACTGGAGCGGCTGCGCGGCCCGCGGCTCGTGGTCGCGGTGGGCACCGGCGCGGCGCTCGGCCTGTCGGGCGCGCTCTTCCAGTCCGTCACCCGTAACCCCCTGGGCAGCCCCGATGTGATCGGACTCAACGCCGGGGCGGGGGCGGGCGCCGCGATCGTGGCGCTGTTCCTGCCGGGGACGCTGCCGGTGCCGATGGGCGCGCTCGCCGGAGCCGTGTTCGCCATGGTGCTGGTGTACGTATCGACCGGGAGCGGATTCCGGAACCCGGGGCGGCTCGTGGTGGCCGGTATCGGGGTCGCCGCGATCGCCACGGCGGTCATCCAGTACGTGGTCTACGCCGTGGAACGGGACAAGGCGTCCGTCCTCACCGCCTATGTCAACGGCAGTCTGGCGGCCCGGTCCTGGGACGACGCCGGCACGATCTGGCTCGTGCTGCTCGTGGTGGCCCCGCTCACCGCGCTGATCGCGCGCCGGCTCGACATCGGCGAGATGGGCGACGAACTCGCCGGCGGGCTCGGCTCCGAGCCGGGGACGACGAAGAGCGTCGCCGTCACCCTGTCGATCGTGCTCTCCGCCGGAGCGGTCAGCGTCGCGGGCCCCATCGCGTTCATCGCGCTGACCGCGCCGCAGATCGCCAAGCGGCTCACCCGCGGCTCCGGCCCCCATCTGACGCTGGCTTCGCTGGTCGGCGCGTTGCTGCTGGTGCTCGCGGATCTCGCCGCGCAGCAGCTGCCCCTCTTCGAGAATCTGCCCGTCGGCATTTACACGATGGCCATCGGGGGTGTGTACCTCGGATATCTGCTGACCCGCGAATGGAGAAGGGGAATTCTGTGACCGCCGGACCGGCTTTCGCACGCGTGCTCCCCTTAGGTGTCAGAAGAGCGATTCCCGACCGCTTTCGGGTGACGCATCCGGCGATAAGCCGCGCGTGGGGGCCATGTCGTGGAGCCTCATGGCATCACGACAAAGGAGTCACCCCGCATGCGTCTTCGCGCTCCCCTGGCCGCCGCCGTCGGCGCCCTCGCCCTGCTCGTCTCCGTACCCGGCTCCGCTTCGGCGGCCGAAGGTGAATTCACCTATGTCTATACGGACATCGCGGGAAAGCCACGGGTCGGCGGACTGGTGGACCCCGACAACCTGGTCTGCATCACCCTCCCCGAAGCGGCCGGTGAATACGTACCGCCCGCGCATACGCCGCGCAACCACACGACGGCCGCCGCGCTCGTCTTCACCGGGCCGGACTGCGACGGCGAGGAATACACCCTCCGCCCCGGCGGCTCGGCGAGCGAGCGCCTCAAACTGCGGTCCGTCCTCTTCTTCGAGCGTTTCTGAAGGACACCGCCCGCCCCGTCCGCTCACCGAGCCGGACGGGGTGTTTCTCTGTCCACAGGGAGAGACCGGCCCCTGTTTCAACCGTCCGGGAAAGCGGGCAACCATGCGTCGTCGTTCCGTGGGCCACTGGATTCCGTGGACCACCACATTCCGTGGGCCATTACGCCGATCAGGAGACCGAGCATGGAATACGAAATGCGCGCGGAGTACGCGGAGGGCGCCTCACCCCGTGACCCGGAACCCCGATTCGAGGTATGGCACATCACGCGACTGGACCAGACGACCGCGCTGTGCGGGCGCGAGCTGGACCCGGACGCCGTCACACTGACGGCGGACGCGTGGGGCACGCCCGCCGGGCAGCCCCTCTGCCACGCCTGCGGTGCTTCCTACATCCACCAGGTGCCGCACCACCTCTCGTAAGGGCCTCCCGTGACGGCCTCTCGCGACGGCCGGGAATCCCACGGGGCGCGGATGCGTTGCCGAGGGGGCGGAGGCTGCCTCCGGACACCCCTGGTATACGACACCCACGACCCTGGAGAGAAGCGGAAACATGCGCGTCGAAATCTGGAGCGACATCGCCTGTCCCTGGTGCTACATCGGAAAGGCCCGGTTCGAGAAGGGGCTCGCGGCCTTCGCCCACCGGGACGAGGTCGAGGTGGTGCACCGGTCGTTCGAGCTGGATCCGGGGCACGCCAAGGGGGACACCGGGCTGGTCGTCGACATGCTGGCCGCCAAGTACGGGCGCAGCCGTACGGAGGCGCTCGCCATGGAGGAGGGCGTCGCCGCCAACGCACGGTCCGAGGGGCTGGGCTACCGGATCGAGGGGCGCGATCACGGCAGTACGTTCGACATCCACCGGCTGCTGCACCTCGCCAAGGCCCGGGGCCGCCAGGAAGAACTGCTGAACCTCGCGTACCGGGCGAACTTCGCCGAGGAGCGCTCCGTCTACGACCAGGAGACCCTGGTGTCGCTTGCCGTCGAGGCCGGTCTGGACGAGGCGGAGGTCCGCGGGGTGCTCGCCGACGCGGACGCGTACGCCGACGAGGTACGGGCCGATGAGCGCGAGGCCGCCGAACTGGGCGCGAACGGGGTGCCGTTCTTCGTGCTCGACCGGCGCTACGGCGTCTCCGGCGGGCAGCCGGCCGAGGTGTTCACGCAGGCGCTGGAGCAGGCGTGGCAGGGCCGTACGATCACGCCCGTCGGCACGTCGTCGCCGGACGCCGCGGTCTGTGACACCGACGGCTCCTGCGAGATTCCGCAGGCCGGGGCCCATTCATAAGGACTGCTTGGGTGTTCCCTTCACCATTGCGCAATTGACTATGAGGTGGCCGGGTTCCAGGGTGGATTCATGGACTCCCTGGGAGGCGCCGAGTTCGCGCCGGATATGACGTATCTGAACACGTCCAGCTGCGGTCTGCTGCCCCGCAGGTCGGTCGAGGCCGTACAGGCGCTGGCCCGGGACAACGCGACCGGCCGGGGCGGTGAGGGTGCGGGCGGTTTCGAGACCGTGGACGCCGCGCGCGACTCCTTCGCCCGGCTGGCCGGGGTCCCGGCCGAGCGCGTCGCGGTGGGCGGCTCGGTCGCCGTGCATGTCGGGCTGATCGCGTCCTCCCTGCGGCCGGGTGACGAAGTCCTCTTCCCCGAGGGCGAGTTCAGCTCCGTCATCACCCCGTTCGCCGTCCGCGGCGATCTCGTGCTCCGGTACGCGCCGCTGGAGAAGCTGGCCGGGGAGGTGCGGCCGGGCACGGCGCTGGTGGCCTTCTCCTCGGCCCAGTCCGCGGACGGCAGGGTCGCCGATCTGCCCGCGATCCGCGCCGCCGCGGCGGCGCACGGCGCCCGTACGCTGCTGGACGCGACGCAGTCGGCCGGCTGGCTGCCGCTCGACGCCGGGGCGTACGACTACACCGTGACCGGCGGGTTCAAGTTCCTGCTCTGCCCGCGCGGTACGTCCTTCCTCACCGTGACCGAGGAAGCGCAGGGGTCACTGTTGCCGCGGCACGCGGGCTGGGTGGCCGCCGAGGATGTGTGGGGCAGTACGTACGGTCCCGTCGAGCGGCTGGCCACCACCGCGCGCCGCTTCGACGAACCGCCTGCCTTCCTCTCGTACTACGGCGCCGAGCAGTCCCTCGCGCTGCTGGAGGAGATCGGAATCGACGCGATCCACGCCCATGACACCGCACTCGCCGCCCGCTTCCGTGCGGGACTGACCGGGCTCGGCCACGAACCGGTCCCCGGCGAGTCGGCGATCGTGTCCGTCCCTGGACTGACGGACCGTCACCCCGATCTGCGGCGGGCGCGGGTGGCGGTGTCGGTACGCGCCGGGTACGTACGGGCGGCGTTCCACCTCTACAACACCACCGCCGACGTGGACCGGGCGCTGGACGTGCTCGCCGGCTGAGCGGTGCTGAGCGGTCGGCGGGGCTGTTGACGCGCGCGTCACCGGGGACGCCTTCCGGAGCCGGACGTCTTCTACCTTCCGGAGCCGGACGTCTTCTAGAGGAAGCGTCCCAAGAAGGCCCGGGTGCGTTCGTGGGTGGGGTGGTCGAGTACCTCCCGGGGCGTGCCGCTCTCCAGTACCCGCCCGCCGTCCATGAAGACCACCCGGTCCGCCACCTCCTTCGCGAAGCCGATCTCATGGGTCACCACGAGCATGGTGAGACCGTCCCGGGCCAGATCGCGCATCGTGGCCAGCACCTCGCCGACGAGTTCCGGGTCCAGGGCGCTGGTCGGCTCGTCGAAGAGCATCAGCTCCGGCCGCATCGCCAGGGCGCGGGCGATGGCGACGCGCTGCTGCTGGCCGCCGGAGAGCTGGCGCGGATAGGCGCTCGCCTTGTCCGACAGGCCCACGCGCTCCAGCAGCGCCAGCGCCGTCTCCCGTGCCTCGGCCTTCGGCGTACGGAGCACCCCCACCGGGGCCTCCATGACATTGCTCAGCACGGTCAGATGCGGGAAGAGATTGAAGTGCTGGAACACCATGCCGATGTCACGGCGCTGCCGGGTCACCTCGCGGGGGCGCAGATGGTGGACGCGGGAGCCGGACCGGCGGTAGCCGATCAGCCGGCCGCCGACATGGATGGAGCCCGCGTCGATCTGTTCCAGATGGTTGATGCACCGCAGGAAGGTCGACTTGCCCGACCCGGACGGGCCCAGCAGCACCACGACCTCGCCCGCGCGCACTTCGAGGTCGATGCCGCGCAGCACTTCCAGGTGGCCGAACCGCTTGTGGACATCGTGGGCCACGACGAGGGGCGGGCCCGCCGTCGCCGGATCCACCGGGTCCGCCGGGGCGTCCGTCGCGAGAGCGTCCTTGATCATCGGGTCTCCTTCTCCGGTGTCGACGGTGTCGACCGCTCCCGCGCCGCAGGGAACGGGGCCGCGCGGCGGCGGAAGAACGCGAAGTCCCAGAAGCCCTGGGGCGCGTTACGGGTCGCCCCGCGCGCGTAGTACCGCTCGATGAACGACTGGCCGACGTACAGCACGGACGTCATGACCAGGTACCAGAGGCACGCGACGATCAGCAGCGGGATGGTCTCGAAGGTGCGGTTGTAGATCGACTGGACGGTGTAGAGCAGATCGGCCAGGGCGATGACGCTCACCAGCGAGGTGGCCTTCATCATGTTGATCACCTGGCTGCCGGTGGGCGGCACGATGAACCGCATGGCCTGGGGGAGCACCACGCGCCGCAGGATCCGCGCCCTGCCCATACCGAGCGCGGCGGCGGCCTCCGTCTGGCCCTGGTCGACGCCGAGCAGACCGCCGCGCACGATCTCGGCCATGTACGCGGCCTCGTTGAGACCGAGGCCGAGGATGGCGGCGAGCAGCGGCGTGATGAGCGAGTTGGTCTGCCCGCCGATGAACTCCGGCCCGAACGGCACCCCGAACGAGATCCGGGGCAGCAGCGCCGAGAGGTTGTACCAGAAGACCAGCTGCACCAGGACGGGGATGCCGCGGAAGAACCAGACATACGCCCCGCAGACCGCGCTCAGCACGCGGTTCTCCGACATCCGGCCCACCGCGACGAGTACGCCGCCGACGATGCCGATCAGCATGGCGACCACGGTCAGCTCGATCGTCGTGGCGATGCCCTCTCCGATGACCTGCGCGCCGAAGTAGCCGCCGACGGTGGACCATTCGAAGTTCGGGTTGGTCACCAGGAAGTGGCCGAGCTGCGCGGCCAGGACCGCGAGGACCAGGACCGAGAGCCAGCGCAGCGGATGACGGACGGGGGCGGCTCCGGCCACGTCCACGGCGGGGACCGTGTCCGGCGCGGCGGCGGTGTCCTCCTGTGCGGACTGCGTGGCCTTCGTGGTGGTCGTGGTGGTCGGGGAGTGTGCGGTGGCCATGGTCGGCTCACCTCCTAACTGGGATCGGACGCCGAGGACCGGGATCAGGCGCCGAGGTTGACACCGGGCTTGTCGAGCTGGTTGGCGGACAGCCCCCACTTCTTCATGACCTGGCCGTAGGTGCCGTTGTCGATCAGCTTCTGGATCGCCTTGACGAGTACGTCGCGCAGCGGCGAGTCCTTGGCGACGACGGCGCCCTGGTACAGGTCGTCGAAGCCGTTGGACTGGCCCGTGCCGGTCAGTTCCAGGTCGCCCTTGGCCTGCGCGACGAAGTAGGTGAGGGGCGCCTGCGAGGAGAAGAAGGCGTCGGCGCGGCCGGAGCGTACGGCCAGGATGGAGCCGGGCTGGTCCTTGTAGGACTGGATCTTGACGGCCGGCTTGCCGTCCTTGACGCACTTCTCGTTCTGCGTCTTGATCACGCCTTCCGCCGAGCCGCCGCCCATGACCGCGATCCGCTGCCCGCAGGTGCTGTCGAGGTCCTTGATGCCGTGCGGGTTCCCCTTCGGTACGGCGAAGACGACGAACTCCTGTACCCAGTCGACGAAGTCGTTGGCGCCCTGGCGGTCCTTGAAGTCCCCGACCGGGCCGATGGCGAGGTCGTAGCGGCCCGCCTTGATACCGGTCAGCTCGCTGGGCAGGCCGTCCGCCGTCACATGCTCGATCGTGACGCCGAGGAGCTGCCCGAGCGCGTCGGAGAGATCGGCGGAGGCACCGGTGAGGCTGTGCCCGTCGGAACCGGCGATCTCGTACGGCGGGAAGGAGCCGTTGTTGACCGACACCAGCTTGCCGGAGGTACGCGCCTTCTCGGGCAGCAGCGCGTTCAGCTCCTTGTCCACGGTCAGTTTCGTCTGTGCCGCGGAACCGGTGCCGGCCGCGCTGTCCGTGGCGCCCTGGGACTGGGGCGGGTTGGTGCCGCAGCCCGCGAGGACGAGACAACAGGAGAGGGCGGTGGTGGCCGCGAACGCGGCACTCTTCGGAAATCTCTTCGGAAATGTCTTCGGAAAACTCATCGGGACTCTCATCAGTGGGCTCCGGATCCTGCGAGGGGGAGGGGGAGGGGGATGACGGTCGGGTCGACGGCGAACCGACGGTTGGCCAGGACGGGCAGCGCCCGGCGGGCCGCCGCCGTGATGCCGGGGTCGGCCTCGGCCCAGGCGAGACCGCGTACGGCGGCGAGCCGGGAGCGGACGGTGCCGAGCGGGTCCACGACGAGGCTGTTGCCGATATTGCGCGGACCGCACTCGCCGCTGGCTGCCACCCAGCAGGTGTTCTCCAGCGCCCGCGCCGTGATCATGACCTCCCAGTGGCGCTCCTTGGCCGGGCCGCGCACCCACGCCGCGGGCAGCGCGAGCACCTCGGCGCCCGCGTCGACGAGCAGCCGGGCCAGCTCGGGGAAGCGCACGTCGTAGCAGGTCATCAGGCCGACCTTGGTGCCGGCCACCTCGATGACGACGGGCGGCTCGTCCGCAGGCCGTACGTTCGCCGACTCCTGGTCGCCGAACGCGTCATAGAGATGGATCTTGCGGTAACGGCCGACCAGCTCCCCGTCGCGCAGCGCCACGAGTGTGTTGAACACCCGGCCGTCGTCGGACGGTTCATGGATTCCGACGACGACGGTGACATGGCCGCCGACGGTGGAGGCACGCAACTCGGTGACGAACGGGCCGTCCAGGGGCTGGGCGACCTCACGGATGCGGTGGCGGTCCTCGGTGAAGCGGGCCAGGACGCCTTCGGGGAGTACGAGCAGATCGGCGCCGCCCCGCTCGGCCTCGACGGTCAGCTCCTGGCAGGCGGCCAGATTGTCCTTCCAGTCAGGGGTGGCGGCGAATTGTCCGACGGCTATGCGCATGGTGACGGGCTCCGGGTGGTTCAGACGGCGGGTAGGGCGGCGGGCACGGCGGCGGGCGCGGTGAGAAGGGCGGAGTCGGCCGGTACGGTCGCGAGCGCGGCCTCGGGGAACACCACGCCCGGATCGATGGGCTCGGGCCAGATCCCCTGCGCGTACAGCTCCTCGCAGAAGGCGCGGGTCATCTCCGCGTTGGGCTCGGCCCCGTACGGCATCCAGTCGTCGCCGAACAGCAGCGCCGACTCGGTCAGTTCGCCCAGCAGCCACGGGGTGGTGTCGGCGAGCAGCCGGCGGCGCTCGACCCAGCGGCGCTTGGACCGTTCCAGCCCCGCGAGCAGCGCGCCGGGCAGCGCGGGATGGGCCTCGACGATCTCCCGTTTGAGCGTGACCAGATGGATTCCGGGGACGAACCCGGTGGCCGCCCAGTAGTCGCGCTCGGCGGCCCGGTGATCGTGGAGCAGATGCCGGAAGCGGCTGGCCGGGGTGAACAGCTCCCGCGGCATGAACGGGGTGAGGATCGCGTCCAGCCGGCCGGCGGCGAGCTCCTCCTCCAGCGACTCGCCCTCGGCCATGGCCGAGACATACGACGGGAGCGGCCTGCTGCCCAGCCGGTCCTTGCCCGACTCCCCGAGAACCAGGGGCCCCACGCGCCACTCGACGCCCGTGAGATCCACCCCTTCGGCGCGCAGCAGGGCGCGGGTCCAGGTGTTGCCGGAGTCCGGCCAGCCGGTGAGCCCGATCCGGGCCCCGGCCAGCTCGCCGAGGGAGCGCAGCGGGCTGTCGGCCCGTACCAGCACGCAGCGCTGCCGGAAGCCGCGCATGACGAACGCGGGCAGCCCGACCAGCCGGTCGTCACCCGCCGCGCGGGCCTGGACATAGCGGCTGAACGAGGTCTCGCCCCCGTCGAGAGAGGGCTCGGCGAGTACGTCGGGGGTGACGTCCCGTGAGTCGACCCGGACCGTGAAGCCCGCTACCCCCACCATCCCCGTGGCCAGCGGTACGACATGGTCCCAGTCGCGAAGTCCCAGACGGATCACGGGAGATGACACAGCAGACACTCCTTGCAGGTGGTGCGTTTTCTCGCAACGTCACGCATAGCCCGTATTCAGCCTCAATCAGCCATATCCGGCCGTGCGATGGCTGGAACACTATTGTTCAGCGATAGGGCAAACAAGATCTGGTTTGTGTCCGAACATAAATTTTCCATGCCGTAACCTACGCAGCACATGCCAGGGTTCGGCCCGACGAGGGGTGGGCGATGCAGGAGAACGCGGTCGACAGGACATGGGCGGCCGGTCCGCGCGGCGCGGCCAGGCTGGCCGGGCGCATCACGGACACCAGCGCGCGCGGGGTCGCCGCCGTCATGACGGACCTCATCCGTTCCGGGGAGCTGGCGCCCGGCAGCACGCTGCCGACCGTCCGCGCCCTCGCCGCCGAGCTGGGCGTCAG
Organism: Streptomyces scopuliridis RB72; assembly: GCF_000718095.1. Taxonomy (GTDB): domain Bacteria; phylum Actinomycetota; class Actinomycetes; order Streptomycetales; family Streptomycetaceae; genus Streptomyces; species Streptomyces scopuliridis. The sequence goes on from NZ_JOEI01000018.1 coordinate 286,467, forward strand.
CCCCGGTACCGTCGCGGACGCCTGGGCGGTGCTGCGCAGACACCGGATGATCACCACGCTCGGCCGGCGCGGCAGCGTCGTCAGCGGCCCGCCGGCGGTCCCGCACCCGGTCCGCTTCGAGCGCGTCGGTGACCTCGGCTCGCATCTGACGCTGGATCTCGCCGTCGCGGCCCCCGATCCGGCCCTGCTGCCCGCGCTGGAGGACGCCCTCCTCGCCGGGGCACGCAGTCCGCGGCTCAACGACTACTCACGCTCGGCCATCACGGCCGCGCTGCTGGACGCCGTACAGGGCACCTGGCCGTTCGAACCGGAAGCCTGGATGGCCGTGGGGGGCGGCTACGAAGGGGTGCAACTGCTCTGCCAGGCGCTGATCGTGCCGGGCGACCGGGTCGCGGTGGAGGATCCGACCGCCGCGCGGCTGCTGGACATCCTCGAAGCGCTCGACGCGCAGATCGTGCCCGTCGCCTGCGATGCCGAGGGGCCGCTCCCCGACTCCCTCGCGCGGGCGCTCGAACAGCGCCCGGCGCTCTTCCTGCACCAGTCGAGGGCCCAGGCGCCCTGCGGCTGGACGGTCGGCGAGGAGCGGGCGGCGGCGCTGGCGGCGACGCTGGAGGGCGCCCCGAACGTGCTCGTCCTGGAGGACGACGGCATCGGCCCCGTCGCCATGGCACCGGCCGCGAGCATCGGCGCGCATCTGCCGGGCCGCACGGTCCTGGTGCGCTCGTACTCCAAGTCGTACGGGCCCGATCTGCGCATCGCGGTGGTCGGCGGCCCCAAGGAAGTCGTCGAACGGGCGCGGGTGCTGCGTACGTTCGGTACGGGCTGGACCAGCCGGATCCTCCAGGACGCGCTGGCATATCTGCTCACCGACGACGGCACGACCGGGCACGTACGCGCCGCCGCCCGCCGCTACGACCTGCGGCGCACCGCCCTGGCCACGCGCCTCGCCGCGCACGGGGTGCCCACCGCGAACCGGGACGGGCTGATGCTCTGGGTGCCGGTGGTGGACGAGACGTCCGCGCTGGTCACCCTGGCGGCCCGGGGCGTCACCGTCTCACCGGGCAGCCGCTTCTGTGTCGCCTACTCCCGCCCCCACGTCCGGATCGCCACCAGCAGGCTCACGGAGGACCCGCACGCGCTGGACGAGACGGCCTCACTGATCGCGCTGGCCGCCTCCGCTTCGGCCGGCCGGATGGACTGACGGCCGTTCCGGACAGTTCGCCGCCTCCGTGCACAGGTTGGCCTCGACCTTCGCGAGCAGCCGGGCCAGCTCCGCGCGTTCGGTGTCGTCGAGACCCGCGAGGGTGTGCTCCTCCAGCTCCGTCCAGGCGCCCTCGACCTCGGAGCGCAGTGTGCAGCTGTCGCCGGTGGCCGTGACCAGTACGGCGCGCCGGTCCCGGGGGTCGGCGGAGCGCCGTACGTACCCCGCGTGGTCCAGCCGCTGGAGCATCTTGGTGACCGTCGAGGGGTCGAGATCCATCGACTTGATCAGCTCGGACTGCCGTACCGCGTCCGCGTCCCACAGGTGCATCATCAGAAACTCCTGGCCCGGGTAGAGGCCGGTGCGCCGCAGCAGCTTCCCCGCGGCGATCCGATGCAGCCGGGCGACCCGGGAGATGGCGTGGCTGAGCGGGCCGCCGCGCGCGGCGGCGGGCAGTCTGTCGGGACAGGCGGGGGTGTCAGAGGTCGCGGGCGGGTCCGAGGTCATGTCAGCGAGTTTAGCTTGGTTGGCCAATAATCGACCCCGGGAATGGACCCGGGTGACTCGCGGTTGATTACTTGGCCGACCGCATAATGTGTCGGCCGTATGTTGCCATGCCCTTGTAGCCGCCCTCTTCACGACCGCTATGGAGCCCCTATGACCACCGCGTTCGACCCGATCGATCTGTCCGGTACGCAGCTCACCAACCGCATCGCCATGGCCCCGATGACCCGCAGCCGGGCCTTCGGCCCCGGTAACTCGCCCACCGACTCGATGGTGGAGTACTACGCGCAGCGGGCCTCCGCCGGGCTGATCATCACCGAGGGCACCCAGCCTTCCGTCGTCGGCCAGGGCTACCCCGACACCCCCGGACTGCACAGCACGGAGCAGATCGCGGCCTGGCGCAGGGTCACCGACGCCGTGCACGCCAAGGGCGGCAAGATCTTCGCGCAGATCATGCACGCCGGCCGGATCGGCCACCCGGTCCTGCTGCCGGACGGCCTCGTCCCGGTCGGCGCCTCCGCCGTCGCCGCGCCGGGGCAGGTCTTCACCCATGACGGACCCAAGGACTTCATCGCCCCGCGCGAGCTGACCTCCGACGAAGTACGGGAGACGATCGCGGACTTCGCCGCGGCGGCCCGCAACGCGGTCGAGGCCGGCTTCGACGGCGTCGAGCTGCACGGCGCCAACGGCTATCTGATCCACCAGTTCCTGGCCCCCAACTCCAATCTGCGCACCGACGAGTGGGGCGGCTCCGACGAGGCCCGGATCCGCTTCGCGGTCGAGGTGACCCGCGCGGTCGCCGCGGAGATCGGCGCCGAGCGGACCGCGATCCGGATCTCGCCCGGCAACCCCTACAACGGGGTGTCGGAGCCCGACCCGGAGCCCGTGTACACCTCTCTGGTCAAGCAGCTGGAGCCGATCGGCCTCGCCTATCTGCATCTGATCGAGAACAACCGCGAACTGACGGTCGCCCTGCGCAAGCTGTTCTCCGGGACGTTCATCCTCAACGCCGCGACCGACGGCTTCACCGGCGCCGGCGAGCTGGCGCTGATCGAGGACGGCACCGCCGATCTGCTCTCCTTCGGCGCGCTCTTCCTCGCCAACCCCGATCTGCCGGCCCGGCTCAAGACGGACGGCCCGTACAACACCCCCGACCCGGCGTCGTTCTTCGGCGGCGACGACAAGGGCTACCTCGACTACCCGGCCCTGGAGAGCTGACCGGGACCGGCCGACGGAAAGGGGCGCGGGGCCGGTCGTGACGACCGGCCCCGCGCCCCGCGCGTTCACGACGTATCAGCGCACCGGGGTGAAGTCCCTGGCCCCGATGAAGTCCGGCCGCGGCACCGGCGCCGCGAACGGCGCCACCGCCGCGTTCTCCACGCTGTTGAACACGATGAAGACATTGCTGCGCGGGTACGGCGTGATGTTGTCGCCCGAGCCGTGCATGCAGTTGCAGTCGAACCAGGTCGCCGAACCGGCCTTGCCCGTGAAGAGCTTGATCCCGTGCTGGCCGGCCAGAGCCGTCAGCGCCTCGTGCGAGGGCGTGCCGGCGTCCTGCATCTTCAGCGACTGCTTGTAGTTGTCCTGCGGGGTCTCGCCCGCGCAGCCCAGGAACGACTTGTGCGACCCGGGCATGATCATCAGGCCGCCGTTGGTGTCGAAGTTCTCGGTCAGCGCGATGGAGACCGATACGGTCCGCATGTTCGGCAGCCCGTCCTCCGCGTGCCAGGTCTCGAAGTCCGAGTGCCAGTAGAAGCCCGAGGCGCCGAAGCCCGGCTTGACGTTGATCCGGGACTGGTGCACATAGACCTCGGAGCCGAGGATCTGCCGTGCGCGTCCTACCACCCGCTCGTCGCGTACGAGTCCGGCGAAGATCTCGCTGATGCGGTGGACCTCGAAGACGGACCGTACGTCCTGGGACTTGGGCTCGATGATCGAGCGCTCGTCCGCCCGTACCGCCGGGTCGGTGATCAGCCGCTCCAGCTCGGCGCGGTAGAGCGCCACCTCGTCCGGGCCGATCAGCTGCTCGACCGAGAGGAAACCGTCCCGCTCGAAGCGTCCGAGATCGTCCGGCGCGATCGGGCCCGGCGCGCCGGGTGCGGACCAGACGACGGGGTCCTGTCGAGGAGTGGTCACCTCGCCGAGGCCGCGCGTGGGGTACAGATCGGCCCGTACGGGGGTGGTGGTCATGGTCAGCCCTCCTCTGTCAGCAGCGGGTAGACACCGTTCTCGTCGTGGTCCTCCCGCCCGGTCACCGGTGGATTGAAGACACAGACGCAGCGGAAGTCGGTCTTCGGGCGCAGCGTGTGGTGCTCGTGCCCGTTCAGCAGATACATCGTGCCGGGGGCGATCCAGTGGGTCTCACCGGTCTCGTCGTTGGTGAGCTCGGCCTCGCCCTCGACGCACAGCACGGCCTCGATGTGGTTGGCGTACCACATCGATGTCTCCGTACCCGCGTACAGGATGGTCTCGTGGAGGGAGAAGCCGACCTTCTCCTTGGCGAGCACGATGCGCTTGCTCTCCCAGGTGCCCGAGGCCGACTTCACATGGCGGTCGGTGTTCTCGATGTCCTTGAACGATCGGACGATCACGGTGCCTCCGGTGCCTTTCTCTCAGGTGGCGATGGGTTGGGGCGGGCCGTACGGGGTGTACGGGGGGACGAGTTCAGGCGGTCTCGCGGACCGCGCGTTCCACGGTGCGCAGACCCTCGTCCAGCTCCTCCGCGGTGATGGTGAGCGGCGGCAGCAGCTTGACGACCTCGCTCTGCGGGCCCGAGGTCTCCAGCAGCAGCCCCAGCTCGAAGGCGCGGGCGCAGACGGCGGACGCGCGGCTCTTGTCCTCGAACTCCAGGCCCCAGACCAGGCCGCGGCCCCGGACATCAGGGACATCGCCGCTGCTCTCGGCGCGGATCGCCAGCAGTGCCTGTTCCACCTGCTCACCGCGGGCGATGGTCTGCTTCTCCATCTGGCCGTCGGCCCAGTACGTGGTGAGCGCGGCGGCGGCGGTGACGAACGCCGGGTTGTTGCCCCGGAAGGTGCCGTTGTGCTCACCGGGCTCCCAGACGTCCAGCTCCGGGTTGAACAGGCAGAGCGACATGGGGAGCCCGTACCCGCTGATGGACTTCGAAAGCGTGACGATGTCCGGTGTGATGCCCGCCTCCTCGAACGAGAAGAAGGCGCCGGTACGGCCGCAGCCCATCTGGATGTCGTCGACGATCAGCAGCATGTCCTGGCGGTGGCAGAGATCGGCCAGCGCGCGCAGCCACTCGGGCCTGGCGACATTGATGCCGCCCTCGCCCTGGATGGTCTCGACGATGACGGCGGCGGGCTTGTTCAGCCCGGAGCCCTGGTCCTCCAGCAGCCGTTCGAACCAGAGGAAGTCGGGGGTCTGGCCGTCCAGATAGTTGTCGAACGGCATCGGGGTGCCGTGCACCAGCGGGATACCGGCCCCGGCGCGCTTGAACGCGTTGCCGGTGACGGCGAGCGAGCCCAGCGACATGCCGTGGAAGGCGTTGGTGAAGGAGACGATCGACTCGCGGCCCTTCACCTTGCGGGCGAGCTTGAGGGCGGACTCGACCGCGTTGGTGCCGGTGGGCCCGGGGAACATGACCTTGTACGGCAGGTCACGCGGCCGGAGCACCACGTTCTGGAAGGACTCCAGGAACGCGCGTTTCGCGGTCGTCGCCATGTCGAGGCCGTGGGTGATGCCGTCACGCTCGATGTAGTCGATCAGCGCGCGTTTCAGCACCGGGTTGTTGTGGCCGTAGTTGAGTGAGCCGGCGCCGGCGAAGAAGTCGAGGTAGCCATGACCGTCCTCGTCGGTGAGGCGGGCGCCCTGCGCGCGGTCGAACACGGCGGGCCAGCCGCGGCAGTAGCTGCGCACCTCGGACTCAAGGGTCTCGAAAACGCTCAGTGCGGGCGGGGTGATGGTCACGGGGATCTCCTGCCGATTCGGGTGTGCGAGTGCGGTGATGGGAGAGAGCGGGAGTGTGCTCGGGGCTCGGACGCTCCTGCGCGGCGTACGTGTCATGACATGGCGCGACATGGCTCAGCGCGCTTCAGCGTTGTTCAGCGCGGCGTGGATGTACGCGGGCGCGGCGGCGCGGGAGCCCTCGGCGGGCTCCCGCGCGGGCGTGCTCAGGGCGAGAGCGGTCCGATGCGGTAGAGCACCTCCGGCTGGTGCACCCCGTCGGGGAACAGTCCGCCGTCGAAGAGGACCTCGCGTTCGAGCACCGCGCCGTGACGTGCGGCGTACGCGGTGAACAGCCGGTCCGAGGCGGTGTTGTCGGGGGTCACGGTCGTCTCGACGGCCGTGATGCCCCGCTCCTCGGTGACCCGGGCGGTCAGCTCGTCGAGCAGGGTGCCGGCGAGGCCGCGGCCGCGGTGGCTCGCGTCGACGGCCACCTGCCAGACGACCAGCGCCTCGGGGCGCTCCGGCCGTACGTACCCCGTGACGAAGGCGATCGGGGATCCCGTCTCGTCACGGGCTACGAGGGAGGTGGCGGCGAAGTCACGACACCAGAGCAAGTAGCTGTACGAGGAGTTGAGGTCCAGGACCTCGGAGTCGCGGGCGATGCGCCAGATCGCGGCTCCGTCCTCCACTCGTGGGGCGTCGATCGTGAAGGATCGGGGGAATTCGCTTCGGGCGCCTGCAAGGTCTGCTTGTGCGGCGGTCATACGGATTGAATTTACCCAGCAAATTCAAAAGATGCATCTTGGCCAGGGGTTGGGTGAGACGCCGGGCTGTGTTATCGCGCGGGCAGGTGACACCGGGTGCGCCGCCCGGAAAACAGGGTAAAATGTAGCGATATGGTGGGGTGAAGCGGGCGGATTTGTGGACTCGGTCACATATCCGTAACGCTCGGGAGACCGCCCGGAATCACACCGGGGACCCTGATGAAATCTTGGTGTTTAGGGCAGGGAAATGGGGGCAGACGAATACGGGAAGCTGCTCGCAATAAAATATCTTCCCGTATTCGCGAATTAATGCCCTCTTCAATTTATGGATACCGCAACCACATATGATCCGAAGGCCGGGGCGGCCATGGGGCCGGCACCCGCGGGTCCGGTGTGCCTAGGACGCGGCCCGGCTCCGCCATGCCTCGTCGGCCGCCCGTACCGCCGCCTCCGGGTCCACCGCGCCGCCGGAGCCGTCGAGCGCCGCGCCCAGCGCCAGCAGCGAGGACCGCACCGCGCCCGGGGTCGCGTCGGCGCCGTAGTGGTTGACCCGGATCATCTCCGAGGCGAGCGCCCCGCCGCCCGCGACCAGCGGCAGCGCCGGATCGGCGGCCAGCGCCTTCGCCACCACATCGGCGGCGTCCACCCCGGCCGGGGTACGGAGCGTCGTGGCCACCGGAGCGGCCTCGGCGGCCTCGTGGACGTACGGCGTCAGCCCGCCGCCCAGTGCCAGCGCGCCCGCGCGGGTGGCCGCCGCCGCCGAGGCGTGCCGGGCCATGACGGTCTCCGGGCCGGCCGCCTCGATGCGCTCCACACACGCCTCCAGCGCCAGCATCTCCAGCTGGGCGGGCGCGTGCGGCAGCGCCCGGCGCTCGCCGTCGATCCAGCGCTCCTTCCAGTCGAGGAGCGAGAGGTACGAGCGGCGCGGGGCCCGGGGGTTGGCGGCGAACCGCTCCCAGGCGCGCCCGCTCACGGACACCGCGGAGACCCCGGCGGGGCCGCCCATCGCCTTCTGCGCGCCGATCACGCACAGATCCACCCCCCAGGCGTCGGTGAGCAGCGGCTCGGCGGCCACCGACGCCACGGCGTCCAGCATGAACAGCGCGCCATGGGCCCGTACCACCTCGCCGATCTCCGCGACCGGGTTGGTGTTGCCGGTCGCCGCCTCCGCGTGCACCAGCGAGACGAAGTCGATCTCGGGGTGGGCGGCCAGCGTCCGTTCGACCGCCTCCGCGGTCACGGCCGTATGGAACGGCACCTCCAGGTCCACGACCACCGCGCCGCAGTCGCGCAGCCAGTCCCCGAAGGTCTGCCCGTACGGCCCCGTGACGACGTTCAGCGCGGTGGAACCGGGCCCCGCGCCGCCGCGGATGCAGCCCTCCAGCGGCAGCAGCGCCTCGCCCTGCATGATCACGACATCGTTCTCGGTGGCGAGGAGCGAGGCCACGCGGCGCTCGATGGCGGCGAAGTGCGCGGCGGTCAGCGGGGGCAGGTCCAGCAGCGGGTGTGTCACGGCGGTGCTCTCTTCGGTGGGCCGCCCCGCGTGGGCGGGGCTTCGGGACGGGCGGGGGGCGGGGGCCGGACCGTTGTGCGGAACTCCCCGGTCGAGGGTACTCACGGCCTCGTACAGTGCTGCTCATGAGTGATCACACGGTGCTGCGGGTGAAGGGGCGGGTGCTCGTCGGCCCCGAGGAGGCCAGGGACGAGCTGTGGGTCGTGGACGGCAGGATCACCTACGAGCGGCCGGCCGGCGTCCGCGATGTCCTCACGGTCGAGGGCTGGGCGCTGCCCGGCCTGGTCGACGCCCACTGCCATGTCGGCCTCGACCACCACGGCGCGGTCGACGAGGCGACCAGCGAGAAGCAGGCGCTCGACGAGCGCGAGGCGGGCGCCCTGCTGCTCAGGGACGCCGGATCGCCCGCGGACACCCGCTGGATCGACGACCGCGAGGATCTGCCGAAGATCATCAGAGCGGGCCGCCATATCGCCCGCACCCGCCGCTACATCCGCAACTACGCCCATGAGATCGAGCCGGAGGACCTGGTCGCGTATGTCGCCAGGGAGGCCGGGCGCGGCGACGGCTGGGTGAAGCTCGTCGGTGACTGGATCGACCGCGACGCGGGCGATCTCACCGCCTGCTGGCCGCGCGCCGAGGTCGAGGAGGCCATCGCGGAGGCGCACCGGCTCGGGGCCAGGGTCACCGCGCACTGCTTCGCCGAGGCCGCCCTCCGCGATCTCGTCGAGGCGGGCATCGACTGCGTCGAGCACGCGACCGGGCTCACCGAGGACACCGTCCCGCTCTTCGCGGAGCGTGGCGTCGCGATCGTCCCGACGCTGGTCAACATCGCCACGTTCCCGCGGCTCGCGGCCGGCGGGCAGGACAAGTTCCCGCGCTGGTCGGCGCATATGAACCGGCTGTACGAGCGCCGCTACGACACCGTGCGCGCGGCCTACGACGCGGGCGTCCCGGTCTTCGTCGGCACGGACGCGGGCGGCGGTCTGGCCCATGGTCTGGTGGCGGGCGAGGTCGAGGAGCTGACGAAGGCCGGGATCCCCCCGCTGGCGGCGCTCTCGGCGACCACCTGGGGTGCGCGCGAGTGGCTGGGCCGCCCGTCGCTGGAGGAGGGCGCTCCCGGCGACCTGGTGGTGTACGGCGAGGATCCGCGCGCGGACGTACGGGTCCTGGCGGCGCCGCGGCGGATCGTGCTGAACGGACAGATCGTCGGCTGACCTGGGCGCGGTGACGGCCGGCCCGACCCGGCCCGACCCGGGCCGGCTCGATCCGGGCGGGGCGGCGCTCGGTTGACGGAGGCGTGACGCGGGGCGGCCGGTGTCGTTGAACTTCCTTACGCGCTCCCGGGCGGAGGGAGCGGCGTACCGCTCCTGCCCTCTGACGCGCCGTCACCGTGGGGGCCCGAGGAACTCATGTGCCACAAGAATCGAATATGAACCCGGAAACCCCACTTTGGAGTGAACTCACCCCAGGTGTCTGCCAGTTCACTCTCCGTGCGTAAAGATTCCGGTGTCTCGGTCGCCACCGCCCCGTGTCCCCGTTGGGCGGGCCGGCGACGCCAAATCTCTTGTGGGGGTTCCACATCTTGAACAGCAACACCTTCCGCATGCCCGCACGCCGTGCCGCCGCCCTGATGGCCGCCGGCGCACTGACGGCGGGCCCTCTGCTCCTCGCCGCTCCGGCGCGGGCCACCGAGGGCGCGGGCGACGGGCGGGCGACCGCGGTCGTGCTCAGGACCGGCCTCGACGTGTCCCTGCTCAACAAGACCCTCAACGTGCCCCTGCGGGCCGCCCTGAATGAGGTGTCGGCGCCCGCGAGCGCGGACAAGACGACGCTGAGCGTCCAGCTCGACGGGGTCGACCAGGGCAGGGCCGTCACCGTGCTGCGCGCCGACGTGGCCACCGCGAGGGCGACGGCCGACGCGCACAGGGCGGAGGGATACAGCAACCTCGCCCACGCGAAGGTGCATGTGCCCGGACTGCCGCTGCTCTCGCTCATCGAGATCCAGGAGGTCACCTCCAAGGCGGTCTGCGCGGCGGGGAAGCGGCCGGTCGCCGAGTCGGAACTGCTCGGCCAGGTGACCGTGCTCGGCAAGCGCGTCACGCTCTCCGCGGGCGGTCCCACCCGCGTCGAGGTGCCGGGTGTGGGCGAGGTGACGCTCGATCTGTCGAAGACGCACACCACGTCCCGCACGGCCGCGGCCAGCGCGCTCGAACTGCGGGTGTCGATCAACCCGCTCAAGCTGAATGTCGCCGAGGTCGAGGGCACCGTCACGCTCGCCGGGGCCACCTGCGAGTCGCCGAATGCGCCCGCGGCCACGGCGACGCCGGAACCGGAGAAGTCCGCGCCCGCGAAGGCCGATACGAAGCCGCAGACCGTGGCGGAGCCGGTCGAGGAGAACCTCGCGGAGACGGGCGGCAACTCCATGACGCCGTATCTGGCGGGCGGTGCGGTGGCGCTGCTCGGGGCGGGCGGCGGAGCGCTGCTGCTGGCGAGGGCGGCCCGCCGGCGCTGACCGCCGGACTTACTCGTCCAGGTCCGGGGGCCCGGGGGCGGTCCGGGGGCTGGGAGCGGGAGGCGCTTCCGGCCCCCGGGTCTTCGGCCGGGGCATCGGCGCCCGGGCGGCTACCCGATGGCCCGGGTGGCGGACCGCACCGACTCCGTGAGGTTCAGGAGGTCGGTGCTGTCCGCCCACTGGTCCACGCTGCCCGTCAGCGGCCGTCCCCGTAGCTCCGGATCCGTGACCGTCGCCGCCAGCGCCCGCGCGAACCGTTCGGCGTGCAGCACCTGGAACGGCCGGCTGTGATAGCTCCGGCACGCCGGATCCACCGGTTCGGCGAGCCCGGAGTCGTTCTGCAGCGCGGCCACCGTCTCGTACGCCTCGCACAGCCCGCGTTCCCGCTCCGGGTACTCCGCCGCCGCCAGCGCGCTCCGCAGCGACGGCAGCAGGCCGCCGGCCACGTCCAGCCGTCCGAACGCACTGCCCAGCCACTTGCCGTACGGCGCGTACCGCCGCTCCAGGAGCAGACACAGCCGCATGAGATCGCGCACCAGCCGGCCCGCGACCACCGCCGAGCCGCGTCAGCCGACCGCCATCAGCGCCTGGTCCAGGGCCTGAAGGAAACGGTTCGTCGTGGCCCGGTCGCGGACCGCGAGCCGCAGCCAGTCGTGGTCGAGCCCCGGGAACGTGTCCCCGCGCCGGGCGGCGAAGCCCAGCGTGCGCAGCCTGGCCCGCACCGCGTCCGCGCGCTTCACCCGTATCAGCACGAACGGCCCCTCCGCCGCCTCCACCGCCCGGACCTCCTCGAACTCCGCGAGCCCGGCCAGCAGATGCGCGCGTTCCACCGCGATCCGGCACGCCGCCCGCTCCGCCTCCGCGAGCGCGGCGGGGGACATGCACGCCTCCGCCGCCGCCAGCGCGGGCGTCGAGACGGGCCACAGCGGCTGCGCGCGCTCCAGCGCCGCGACCGTGCACGGCTCGGCCAGCACATAGCCGATCCGCAGGCCCGCCAGGCCCCAGGTCTTGGTGAGGCTGCGCAGCACGACCAGCCCCGGCACGTCCATACGCCCGGCCAGCGCCTCCGGCTCGCCCGGCACCGCGTCCATGAACGCCTCGTCCACCACCAGCGTCCGGCCGGGACGGGCCAGCTTCGCTATCGCCTCGGCCGGGTGGAGCACGGACGTCGGATTGGTCGGATTCCCGAGCACCACCAGATCCGCTTCGTCGGGCACGGCCTCCGGATCCAGCCGGAAGCCGTCCGCCGCGCGCAGCAGCACCCGCCGTACCTCATGCCCCGCGTCCCGCAGCGCCGCCTCCGGTTCGGTGAACTGCGGATGGACCACCACGGGCCGACGGGCCGGCAGCGCGCGGGCCAGCAGCACGAACGCCTCCGCCGCCCCCGCCGTCAGCAGCACCCGCTCCACCGGCAGTCCGTGCCGCGCCGCGACCGCCGCGCGGGCCGCCCGCCCGTCGGGATACGCGGCGAGCCCGGCCAGCGAGTCGGCGATGCACGCGCGCAGCCAGTCCGGGGGAGTGCCCGTACGGACGTTGACCGCGAGATCGATCAGCCCCGCGGCCCCGTCCCGTACTTCGGCGTCGCCGTGATGGCGCAGGTCGTGGCTGTCAGCGCGCGTAGACATGGCCGTCACGGGGGTCGTCGCCGGATATGGCGTCCGGCGTGTGCGACGGGGCCGACGACGGCCGCGAAAGCGACAGCCAGGGAAGCGACCGCGATCCCCGCTGCCGGGACGTCACTCCCCGGCTGTTCTCGATGGACTGGACGACGCGGATCACCGGGCTCCTCTCCCTTTCTCCCGCCACCGGTGTCCCGGGGCGTCACCACACGGTCCGCGCTCTGCCGCGAGGCCGCTGCTCTCTGTCTGCTCTGTCTGCTCTCTCTGCTCTCTGTCTACCGCCAACACCGACATCATTTCCGCCCGGGCCGGTTCCACTCCGACTGGCTCCTATCCGCCACGGCACAGGTGACCGACCCGGGGCCGGCGCCGGAGCCGGACTTCCGTTTCGGTACGAGGAGTTCGCCCCCGCCCGCGAGCGCGGCGGCCTCGGCGACGGACGGTGTCCCCAGCGCCGCCAGCGGCGCACCGGACGGATTCGGTACGGGGACCGCCGCCAGCAGCGCGGCCGGATACCCCCTCAGGGGGACGCCGAGCCGCGCCGCCGCCCCGGCGATCCCGGCCTCACCGGTCCTGCTCTCGACCGTCGCCAGCTCGACGACGGAGCGCGGCGAGAGCCCGGCGTCCCGCAGCGTGGTCCCGATCAGCCCGAGCACCTCCGCCAGGGCCACCCCGGAGCGCGCTCCGACCCCCACGACAAGCCTCGGCTCCAGGTCGCGCCTTGGGTGTTCCGGCTCGTGCCCCGGATGTGCGAAGTACCGCTCCGATCGGCTATGCAGGGGCCCATGGCGGTGTTCGTCGCGCTCGGCGCGTTCCTCATGACGCTGTTCGGCGGCTGGACGGCGCAGCGCGTCACCGACCGCCGCCATCTCGTGCTGGGCCTGGCCGGGGGGCTGATGCTCGGCGTGGTCGGACTGGATCTGCTGCCCGAGGCGATGCACGCCGCGGGCAGCGAGATCCTGGGAGTGCCCCAGGCACTGCTGCTGTTCGTCGGCGGCTTTCTCGTAGCCCATCTGGTGGAACGTTTGCTCGCCGTCCGCCGCGCGTCCCACGGCGGCGACCCGCACGGCCCGGGCCACCCGGCCGGCGAGCGGGTGCCCCAGGTGGGGCTGACGGCCGCGGCGGCCATGGTCGGCCACAGCCTGATGGACGGCATCGCGCTCGGCGCGGCCTTCCAGGTCGGCGGCGGCATGGGCACCGCCGTCGCCCTCGCCGTCATCGCCCATGACTTCGCCGACGGCTTCAACACGTACACGATCACCAGCCTGTACGGGAACGACCGGCGCAGGGCGGTCACGATGCTGGTCGCGGACGCGATCGCGCCGGTGCTCGGCGCCGCGTCCACCCTGCTGTTCACCCTCCCGGCCGAAGCGCTCGGCAGCTACCTCGGCTTCTTCGGCGGCGTCCTGCTCTATCTCGCCGCCGCCGAGATCCTGCCCGAGGCGCACCACGACCACCCGGCGCGCTCCACGCTGCTGTGCACGGTCCTCGGCGTGGGCTTCATCTGGGTGGTGGTCGGCGTCGCCGACTGAGCCGCGGCGCGCGTTCCCCCGGGGCCCGTCCGTCACGTCGTACATCGCTCCACGAGACATCTCTCCACGAACCGCCGCGCCAGCTCCGGCGCCGCCGCCCAGTGCGTATGCAGATAGCTCGCGTGCACGCCCTGCTGGACGAACCCCTCCACCCGGCGCTCCGGGTGCACCACCCCCCACGCCGGAGCCGCCCCGGCGCCCGGCTCCAGCACCGTCCGGTGGAACTCATGCCCCCGTACGCGCGTACCGGCCCGCGCCAGCGCGCTGTCGCCGACCGCCACCGCCTCCCGGTAGCCCAGCGTCAGCCGCCCCGACATCCGCGCGTCGGCCGCCAGCACCCCGCACATCGGCGCCCCGTCCAGGGAGCGCGCCAGATACAGCAGCCCGGCGCACTCCGCGGCCACCGGAGCGCCGGAGTGCGCCAGCTCCGCCACGGCCTTGCGCAGCGGCTCATTGGCGGACAGCTCCGGCGCGTACACCTCGGGGAAGCCGCCGCCGATCACCAGACCCCGGGTGCCTTCCGGGAGTTCCTCGTCACGCAGCGGATCGAACGGGACGACATCCGCGCCCGCGGCCGTCAGCAGCTCGGTGTGCTCCGCGTACGAGAAGGTGAAGGCGGACCCGCCGGCCACCGCGACCACCGGCCGGCCGGCGCCCGCCACGGGGGCTACCGGCTCGACCGCCGGCTCCCACGGCGTCACATCGAGCGCCGGCGCACTGCGCGCGAGCGCCAGCAGCGCCTCCAGATCGCACCCCGCCCGCACCCGCGCGGCCAGCTCCCGCATCGAGCCGACCGCCTCCGCGCGCCGCTCCGCGACCGGCACCAGACCCAGATGGCGCGAGGGAGCGGTGACCCCGTCGGCGCGCCGCAGCACCCCCATGACCGGTACGCCCGACTCGTCCAGCGCGTCGCGCAGCAGCCGTTCATGCCGGTCGGTGGCGACCTTGTTGAGGATCACCCCGCCGATCCGTACCTCCGGATCCCAGGAGGCGAAGCCATGCACCAGCGCCGCCACCGAACGCGACTGCGACGAGGCGTCCACCACCAGGACCACCGGCGCGCGCAGCAGCTTCGACACCTGTGCGGTGGAGGCCAGTTCGCCCTGGCCCGAGGCGCCGTCGTAGAGCCCCATCACGCCCTCGACGACCGCCAGGTCACAGCCCGCGGCGCCATGCGCGAACAGTGGCCCGATCAGACCGGGACCGCACATGTACGCGTCGAGATTGCGGCCGGGCCGGACGCGGTCGGCCGATCCCGCCGCGCCGGCCGCTCCGGAGGCGCCGGACGCCCCCGGCGACACGGCCAGCGCGTGATACCCCGGATCGATGTAGTCGGGCCCGACCTTGTGCGGGGACACGGCCAGACCGCGTTCCGAGAAGGCCGCCATCAGCCCCGTCGCGACCGTGGTCTTGCCGCTCCCGGAGGCGGGGGCGGCGATGACCAGCCGCGGGACGTTCACCACTCGATACCCCTCTGGCCCTTCTGGCCCGCGTCCATCGGATGCTTGACTTTTGTCATCTCCGTCACGAGATCCGCGAAGTCCAGCAGCTTCTCCGGGGCGTTGCGCCCGGTGATCACCACATGCTGGGTGCCGGGACGCTCCCGCAGCACCTCGATCACCTCGTCGGTGTCCACCCACCCCCAGTGCAGCGGATAGGCGAACTCGTCCAGCACGTACAGCTTGTGCGTCTCGGCCGCCAGATCGCGCTTGACCTGCTCCCAGCCCTCGCGCGCCGCCTCCTCGTTGGAGTACTGCGCGTCGCGCTGCACCCAGGACCAGCCCTCGCCCATCTTGTGCCAGGCGACCGGACCGCCCTCGCCGCTCGCCCCCAGCACCTTCAGCGCCCGCTCCTCGCCGACCTTCCACTTCGCTGATTTCACGAACTGGAACACCCCGACCGGCCACCCCTGCGTCCAGGCGCGCAGCGCGAGCCCGAACGCCGCCGTCGACTTGCCCTTGCCGGTGCCCGTGTGGACGAGGACGAGCGGACGGTTGCGGCGCTGGCGGGTGGTGAGCCCGTCGTCCGGTACGGATTCCGGCTGTCCCTGTGGCATTAAGCGGCCCTCCTGGGTCGTCCGTTGTGTGCCCGGTCCTGCTGTACATCCCGCTGTACGTCCCTGACCAGGCCGGCGATGCTGTCCGCGCGCAGTTCGTCGAGCGTGATGGCCGTGCCCTCCAGATCCGCCGCGAGCGACGCGGCCAGACCGAGCCGTACCGGACCCGACTCGCAGTCCACGACCACCGAGGCCGTCCCCTCCGAGGCGTGCAGCCGCGCCGCGCGCGCCGCCAGTGCCACCGGGTCCGCGCCGCCCGCCGTCCGTGCGCCGGTCGCCCGGCCGTCCGTCACCACGAGCAGCAGCGGACGCCGCGCCGGGTCCCGCATCCGCTCCACCCGCAGTACGTCATGCGCCTTGAGCAGCCCGGCGGCGAGCGGCGTACGCCCGCCCGTCGGCAGCGACTCCAGCCGGGCAGCCGCCGCGTCCACGGACGAGGTGGGCGGCAGCGCCACCTCCGCCTCCTTGCCCCGGAAGGTGATCAGTCCGACCTTGTCGCGCCGCTGGTACGCGTCCAGCAGCAGCGAGAGCACCGCCCCCTTCACCGCGCTCATCCGCCGCCTGGCCGCCATCGAACCGGACGCGTCGACCACGAACAGCACGAGGTTCCCCTCGCGCCCCTCCCGGGTCGCCTGCCGCAGATCGTCCTTGCGCACCACCAGACCGGGACCGCTGCGGCCCCGCGCCCGCTGGTGCGGCGCCGCCGCCTGTACGGTCGCCGCCAGATGCAGCTTGGTGAGCGCGCCCCTGGGCTGCCGGGACCCGGTCGTCCTGCCGTGCTCGGTACGGGCCCGGGAGCGCCGCCCGGCCGCCCCCTCGCCCAGACCCGGCACGCTCAGCGTCTTCGTACGGAACGGCTCGGCGGCCCGTACGGCGGACTGCTCACCGGCGCCGCCGCGCCGCGGCTGTCCCTGGGGCTCGGGCTCCGCTTCCACGGGCGTGTCGTCCTGACCGGACCCGGACTCGGGCGGCGTGTCGGGGCCCTCGGACCCTTCGGATCCCTCCGGACCGGACTGCGGCGGGATGCCACCGCCACCGCCGGGCCCGTCCGGACCCGGGTCGTCGTCCCCGCCGTCGCCGTCCTCGCCCTTGAACTCGTCCAGCGTGTCGTCGAGCTTGTCCTCGTCGAGCCCCGGCGCGTCGAAGGGGTTACGGCGCCGCCGGTGCGGCAGCGCGAGCAGCGCGGCCTGCCGTACGTCCTCGGCGAGCACGTCCGTACGCCCCGCCCACGCGGCCAGCGCGGTCGCGGTCCGCGCCATCACGATGTCCGCCCGCATCCCGTCCACCTCGAACGCGGCGCAGGTCGCGGCGATCCGGAGCAGCGCCGCGTCCCCGAGCCGCACCTCGGGCAGCAGCGCCCGCGCGGCGACGATCCGGGCCCGCAGCGCGGTCTCCTCCTCGGCCCAGCGCGCCGCGAACCCGGCCGGCTCGTCGTCGTACGCCAGCCGCCGCCGTACGACCTCCACCCGCTGCTCCGGCTCGCGCGAGGCCGCGACCTCCACGGTCAGCCCGAAGCGGTCCAGCAACTGCGGCCGCAGCTCGCCCTCCTCGGGATTCATCGTCCCGACGAGCAGGAAGCGCGCCGCGTGCCGTACGGAGACGCCCTCGCGCTCGACGTACGAGGCACCCATGGCGGCGGCGTCCAGCAGCAGGTCGACCAGGTGGTCATGGAGGAGGTTGACCTCGTCGACGTAGAGCACCCCTCGGTGCGCGTCGGCGAGCAGGCCGGGCTCGAAGGCCTTCACGCCCTCGGACAGCGCCCGTTCGATGTCCAGCGCGCCGACGAGCCGGTCCTCCGAGGCGCCCACGGGCAGCTCGACCATCCGGGCGGGCCGGGACGTACCGGGCGCCGTCTCGTGCGGCCCGTCCGGGCACCGCGGATCGGGCGCGGCGGGATCGCAGCTGAACCGGCACCCGGCGACGACCGGCACCTCCGGCAGGAGCGCCGAAAGGGCGCGTACGGCCGTGGACTTGGCGGTGCCCTTCTCACCCCGGACGAGAACACCGCCCACGGCGGGGCTCACCGCGTTGAGCAACAGGGCGAGCCGCAGATCGTCCATTCCCACCACGGCGGTGAACGGAAAAGGGGTGCTCATATGCTGATCGCTCCTTCGAAGATGGTCGTCATGGCGCTCCCGGCGGAATGAAGGGCAGCCCCACGGGCGCCCCCTCCTCGATCAGGCGCATCAGCGCGTCCGTGTCGGCGTGCTCCTCGATGAGGTCACCGAGCAGGTCGAGCTGTTCCTCCCGCAACGCGCCGAAGCTCGTGCCGGGCGCGGGGACGAAACGCCGGCCCGCGGTCCGCGCCACCTCCGTCAGGAACCGCCGCCGGAACGCGTCGCTCTCCAGCGCCCCGTGCCAGTGCGTGCCCGTGACGGCCCCCACGCGGCAGCCGTCCAGCGCCCGCCCGTCGGCGTCGGAGACAAACGCGTCGCCCCCTCGTACCTCGGCGACACCGTGATGGATCTCGTACCCCTCCACCGCCTCACCGAGGGCCAGGCCCACCGGTCTGGCCAGGGTCTTCTCACGGGCGAACCGCACGCGTACGGGCAGCAGTCCGAGGCCGGGCACCGCGCCCGCCCTGGACTCCACCTCGTCGTCGATGTGCTCGCCCAGGAGCTGGTAGCCGCCGCAGATCCCCAGCACGGGGCGCCCCTCGGCGGCCCGCCGGGCGAGCGCGTCGGCGAGCCCGCGCTCGCGCAGCCACGCCAGCGCCTTGACCGTGCCGCGGGTGCCGGGCACCACCACGAGATCGGCGTCGGCCAGCTCCTCGGGCCGGTCCACGAACCGCACGACGACCCCCGGCTCCGCCGCCAGCGCGTCCACATCGGTGAAGTTGGACATCAGCGGTACGGCGCAGACCGCGACCCGCAGCACGTCCTCGCCGTACGGGGGAGCCGCCGGCGACTCACGGACGGCACCGCGCACCGACACGCGCAGCCCGTCCTCCTCGTCGATGCCCAGACCGTGCCGGAACGGCAGTACGCCGAGCGTGGACCGTCCCGTGAGCCCGCGGAGCATCTCAAGACCCGGCTCCAGCAGCGAGACATCGCCCCGGAACTTGTTGACCAGATAGCCCGCGATCAGCTCCTGGTCCTCGGGGGACAGCAGCGCGGTCGTCCCGAAGAACGAGGCGAAGACGCCGCCGCGGTCGATGTCCCCGACCACCACCACCGGGAGCCGCGCGGCCCGCGCGATGCCCATGTTCACGATGTCGGTACGGCGGAGGTTGATCTCGGCGGGGCTGCCGGCCCCCTCGCAGATCACGGCGTCGTATGTGCCGCGCAGCTGCTCCAGACACTCCAGGACCGGCCCGAGCAGGGACTGCTGCCGCCCCCCGTGCAGCGTCTTCCCGGGGGACGCACCCCCAGACCCCCCGAAGAAACCCCTGGCACTCATCTCGCCCACGGGCCGCCCCATCAGCACCACTTGGCTGCTGCGGTCACCGCCCGGCTTCAGCAGGACCGGGTTCATCAGCGCCGTCGGCTCGACCCGGGCCGCCTGGGCCTGCATCGCCTGGGCCCGGCCGATCTCCGCGCCCTCGCGCGTCACGAACGAGTTCAGCGACATGTTCTGTCCCTTGAAGGGCGCGACCTTCACCCCACGGCGCACCAGCCAGCGGCAGATCCCCGCCGTGACCACGCTCTTGCCCGCGTCGGAGGTCGTGCCCGCTATCAGCAGCCCCCCGCCGCGCCCGCCCCGGCTCATCCGCGTCCCCTTCTCGAAGCCCCACGGCGTATCGCGCGGCGCGCGAAGCCGTATCCGAAACGGCCCGCCACACAGACCGCGAGCGCGGCCCCGGTCACCCGGCGCGACAGCCGCACGGCCCGCTCGATGTCCCCGACCTCGACCGACCGCCCCTCGCCGTTCAGTACGGGCCGGTGCTCCACCCGTCCGCCGTACGCGAGCGTCCCGCCCAGCCGTACGCCCAGCGCGCCGGCGAACGACGCCTCCACCGGGCCCGCGTTGGGGCTCGGATGCTTACGGGCGTCCCGCCGTACCGCCCGCAGGGCCGCGCGCGGCTCGCCGCCGACCCCGCCGGCCAGCGCACCGGCGAGTACGGCGGTCAGCCGGGCGCCCGGCCATCCCGCGACATCGTCGAGCCGGGCCGAGGCCCAGCCGAACCGGCGGTACCGGGGCGAGAGATGACCCACCATCGCGTCCAGCGTGTTCACGGCGCGGAACCCGGCGAGCCCCGGCACCCCCGCCACCGCCCCCCACACCAGCGCGCCCACGACCGCGTCGGAGGTGTTCTCGGCGACCGACTCCACGACGGCCCGCGCGATCTGCTGTCCGTCCAGCGCCTGCGGGTCACGGCCGCACAGATGCGGCAGCCGCTCCCTGGCCCGTTCGATGTCCCCGGCGGCGAGCGCCGCGCCGATGGCCCCTGCCTCCCGCCCCAGTGACGTGCCGCCGACCACGGCCCAGGTGGCGGCGGCGGTCAGCGTCACGGAGGCGGTGCGACGGTCCCGTACACCCCGGGCCGCCAGCGCCGCGAGCCCGACGGCTCCTCCGGCGCACACGGCGGTGTGCAGTGCGCCCCAGCCCCGGTGGTCACGCCAGAGCGTCCGCTCGACGGCCGTCGCCGCCCGGCCGAACGCCGCGACGGGATGGCCCCGGCGCGGATCGCCGAACAGCAGGTCGCCCAGGAGGCCCACGGCGGCGCCGTAGGCGAAAACACGCTCGGCGGCCGGACCCCGGCCGCGCACGACGGCCGAACGGCGGCCAGGCATGGCGAAATGTCCTCACTCAGGGTCCGCGCCCCGGCTCGACGTGATGCGGCGGCGAGAGTTCCTGGCTCCTGGAGACGGGGCTCGCAGTGACAGTGGCGGGACCGCGCCGGATTCGCACCGGCTTCCTCTTCTGCCGTCGTAAATGGCCCCGGAAGTCCACCACGCAGCGCGAACACCCGTCAACTCATCCCTGACCAGCGACGGGACAGTGTGCCGAGCCCCACACGGCACGCCCGCCCCGCGGACACCGAAGAACCCGCGGACACCGAAGAACCGGCCCCGGCGCGTGACGGACGCGCCGGGGCCGGCCCGGGTCGAGGTATTCCGGTCGTTCCGGTCGTTTCCCGTCGCCCGGTCAGGCGACGATCAGATAGATCCCGTACGCGACGGCCGCCACGCAGAGCGCGAAGCAGGTGTACGCGCCGACGCGCGCCAGCGCCACGGAGCCGGTCGCGCCCTGCGCGCTCGCCGACTCCTGCTTGGCGAGGCCCACGATGCCGAGGGTGAACAGGCCCACGAGAGCGACGGTGGCCACGAGGCTGACCCCGAAGACGGAACCGAGTGCTGCCCAGTCGATGTTCATGCGGTTTCTCTTCCTTGCGCCGTGGTGGTCGTTACACCGTGGCGGTTCGCGCGGGCTCGCCCGCGGGGTCCGTGGGGCCCGGGGCCGGGATGGTGGTCGACAGTTCCTGCGCGGCACCGGCCGTGGGCGGCGGGGTGACGGCCGCGATGGCGGTGGTGACGACGCCCGCCGGCTCGCCGGTCCCGGCGCCTTCCGTCATGCCGTCGGCCGCGGCCTCGTTCTCGTTCACATTGGTGTGGTCGACCGGACGGCGGCGCGAGGCGAGCCAGATCGCCCCGGAGATCGCGACCAGCAGGACGGCGACGACCGCGATGCCCCAAGTGCCCTGGCCGGTCAGGAACTCGGCCCCGGCGGCGACCAGGCCCGCGGCGGGCAGGGTCAGCCCCCAGGCGATGAACATCCGGCTGGCGGTCGACCAGCGGACCACACCGCCCTTGCGGCCGAGGCCCGCGCCCATCACGGCGCCGGAGCAGGACTGGGTGGTGGAGAGCGAGAAGCCCAGGTGCGAGGAGGCCAGGATGACGGTCGCGGCGCTGGTCTGGGCGGCGAAGCCCTGCTGCGGACGGAGATCGGTGAGGCCGGTGCCCATGGTGCGGATGATGCGCCAGCCGCCGAGATACGTACCGAGCGCGATCGCCATTCCGGCCGAGACGATGACCCACATCGGGGGGTTGGAGCCGGGGGCGAGGACGCCGCCGGTGACCAGCGCGAGGGTGATGACGCCCATGGTCTTCTGCGCGTCGTTGGTGCCGTGGGCGAGGGAGACGAGTCCGGCGGAGGCGATCTGCCCGGCGCGGTAGCCCTTGGCGGTCGCCTTGTCGTCCGTACGGCGGCCGATGCGGTACGTCAGCCTCGTCGCGAGCAGCGCCGCGAGACCGGCGACGACCGGCGCGGCGAGCGCCGGGATCAGCACCTTCGTGATGACGACGCCGCCGTTGACCCCGGAGGTGCCGACCGACATCAGGGTGGCGCCGATCAGGCCGCCGAAGAGTGCGTGGGAGGAGCTCGACGGAAGGCCGAGCAGCCAGGTGAAGAGATTCCACAGGATGGCGCCGACGAGCGCCGCGAAGATCACTTCGGTTCTGATGCCCTGTTCGTTGATGAGTCCGCCGGAGATCGTCTTGGCGACCTCCACGGACAGGAACGCGCCGACGAGATTCAGGACGGCGGACATGCCCACCGCGACCTTGGGCTTGAGAGCGCCGGTCGAGATGGTCGTCGCCATCGCGTTCGCGGTGTCGTGGAAACCGTTCGTGAAATCGAACACGAGAGCCGTCACGATCACGATCGCGAGCAGCAGCGTGATGTGTTCCATTGACCCAGGACCCAGGCAATCTTTTGACGTCGGTGGCCTCGGTGAACGTAAGGAGTCAGGGTGAACGGAAGGTGAACTGGGCTCGTCTTTGCGGTGTCCCCATGTGTGGAGAAATCGACCGCCTGTTCCGTGGGAGTGCCCTGGGCGCTGTCGCTCCCGCCTGACAGGATTCTCTTATGACTGATCAGCAGAGTCGGGACGCGATAGCCGAGGCCTGGTGTGAACTCATCACCACCGCCCGGAGAACAGCAGGTGAAGGGCTCGTCGTTGGTACATCGGGCAATGTGTCGGTACGGATCGGCGAGCTGATCCTCGTCACGCCGAGCGGGGTCCCGTATGACCAGCTCACTTCCGACGACACCGTCGGCGTCGACCTCGACGGACAGCAGGTCCTCGGCGATTTCACCGCAACGAGTGAGCTGCCGCTGCACCTCGCCGTTTACCGGAACACCTCCGCGACGGCCGTGGTCCACACCCACGCGGTGCACGCCACCGCCGTCTCCACCCTCGTCCCCGAACTGCCCCTGATCCACTACATGGCGGCGGCCCACGGCGGCCCCGTCCGGGTCGCGCCCTACGCGCTGTACGGCTCGGACGAACTGGCCGCCCATATGCTGCACGCCCTGCGCGACCGGAACGCCTGTCTGCTCCAGAACCACGGCACGGTCGCCTACGGCGACAGCCTCGCCCAGGCTTACGACCGCACGGCCCAGCTGGAGTGGATGTGCCGCCTCTGGCTCACCGCGAGCTCGCTCCCCGGTCGTACCCCGACGCTGCTGACCGAGGCTGAGCTGGATGAGGTCGGACAGAAGCTGAAGGGGTACGGGCAGCGGGGCTGACCAGCGCTTTCGGCGGGGCGTTCGGCAGGGCCCCGGCACTCCGACGGACGCCGCCGGCTGGCCGGGCGCGGCCGGGGTGACCACACTGGGAACGTGCGCCCCGCCAAAGCGACGGCAGCGGCCGTCTCCACACTGATCGGCGTCGGCGCGGCCGCGTTCGCGGCCGGCCGGTACGCCAGTGACGCCGCGCTCAAGACGCCGCCAGGCCGTCCGCTGCCGGGCGACCCCCGCCTCACCGTGCATGCCACGGCCGCCGGACAGATCACCCTGACCCGCTGTCTCGCCTCCCTGCGCCCCGGTACGTACGGGATCGAGGGCCCCGGCGTCCACGCGGTCGTCGGGCCCGTCCTGGACGATGTGGAGCACGCCGCGGACACCGTGGTGCGCCGGCTGGAGCGCGTCAGCCACGGCACGCTCGCCCCCGGCGCGCGCGTACGCCTCACCCCGCAGGTCCACAGCGGCGATCCCACCTCCGCTCTCGGCCTCGACCACAAGGACGTGATGATCCCGGGCGAACTCGGCGCCCTCCCCGCCTGGTTCGTGCCCGGGGTGCGCGACACCTGGGTGATCACCGCGCACGGCCTCGGCACCACCCGCGAACACCCCATGAACATCATGGAATTCCTCGCGGAACAGGAACTTCCGGTACTCGACCTCGCCTACCGCGGCGATCCCGGAGCGCCCCGCTCCCCGGACGGCCTCGGCCACCTCGGCGAGTCCGAATGGCGCGACCTCGACGCGGCGATCCGCTACGCGGTCCGGTACGGCGCCGAGCGCGTCGTGCTGCACGGCTGGTCCACCGGCGCCTCGATGGCCCTGGGCGCGGCGGCCGGCTCCGCGCTCCGCGCCCGGATCGCCGGGCTCGTGCTCGACTCGCCGGTGCTGGACTGGGAGGCCACCCTGCGGGCGCTGGCCACCGCCCACCGCGTCCCCGCGCCGCTGCTGCCGCTCGCGGTCCGGTCGGCCCAGGGCAGGGCCGGACTCGACGGCGACCGGCTGCGCCAGGCCGCCGACCCCGGCAACCTGAACATCCCGACGCTGATCTTCCACGGCCCCGACGACACCCTCGCGTCCTGGAACCCCTCCCGCGAACTCGCCGCCCACCGCTCCGGTCTGATCAGCCTGCACGCCGTCGCGCACGCCCCCCACGCCGCCATGTGGAACGCGGATCCGGCCGGCTACGAAGAGGTGCTCCGCCGCTTCCTCACCCCCCTGATGTAGCGCCTGACGGGGCTTGTGCGGCGCCGGACGCGGCGGGCGCGCCCCAGGGGTGCCGTGCCCAGGGGTGCCTTACGGGTGACTAACGGATCTTTCCGGCATGCGGCGCCGCGGTGGAATCCGATACGGCGCCCGACGCTCCGCTTCGCCTCCTTCACGCACACCTTGCGGCCCACCGGGTCCACGTGTCGCGGAGTGCTACATCAGCTGTCCTCTCCCTTTCCAGCAGGCATCTTCCTTCCCTTCCGTGCCCTCCGGCACCCCCGTGGAACGGGCCCCTTCCGCCCTTCCCGTACCGCTGGAACAGGTTCCGTTTGGGCTTTCGGGCGGTCACCGGGAAGACTGCCCCCGTGACGTCCCGAAAGCCTGATGAGCAATTGGCGCGCAACTCCAGACTCCGACTCGTCCGCCCGCGGCCGTTGACCACGGCCCGACGGGCTGTGACCGACGGGCGCAGCCGGCCGGCACCCCGGCCGCCCGAGGGCACTCCGCCCCCGGCGGAGCTGGCCCGTCAGGCGAGAGCGGTCCTCGCCGACGCGGTACGGATCGCCCGCTGGGCGGCCGGCGACCGGGACCCCGGCGCGGGTCCGCTCGACGCGGCGACGGCCGAACGGGCCGCCGAGGCGCTGGAGTTGACGCCCGACCAGGTGCGCGCGGGCTGGGACCGCGCGCGGCTGGCCGGACTCGTCGAGCTGCACGGCACCGCCGTACGGCCCGGCTGGCGGCTCCAGGCATGGGACCGCGACGACAGCGCCGTCCAGCGCGGCTGGGTGGCCCTCTTCGACGCCTGGTCGCTCGTGCACCCGGCCCCCGACGATGTCGCCGCCTCCACGGTCGCGGAGGTCGTCGAGGCCGTCCCCCAGGTACTCTCCCTTCTCCAGCTCTCCGCGGGCCCCGTGCTCGTACCGGCCCTGCTCGACCTTCTCCAGCAGCGGGTCGCGGAACTCCACGAGGAGCGCTGCGAGGTGCCCTACGGCCCGCGGCCCGCCCCCGTCGAGCCCCCGGCGCCCGAACCGCCGGCCGACGAACTCCTGCCTCCACTCCTCGACTGGGCCCTGGAAGGGCTGGCCGCCGTGGGCGCGCTGACCCTGGGGAAGGGTCAGGCGACCCTGACCCCGCTCGGCAACTGGGCGGTCTGGGTCAAGCTGGAGCAGATCTGCGTCGCCGCCCAGAGCCCCGCGGGCAATATCGAGCAGTCCGCCCAGCACATGCTGCGCGGCTGCGCCCGGCTCACCCCCGGCCCCGCCCGCGCCGAATACCGCGCCTGGCTCGCCGCCCGCACCGTCGGCAGCGCGGTCACCGAACTGCTCGCCGTCGCCCGGGGAGAGGACGCGCTGCTGCGCGGGCTCGCCTTCGAGGCGCTGCGCGTCGTCGGCGCCCCAGCCGAGGGGGAGGTACGGGCCGCGGCGACGGACTCCTCACTGCGCCCCTACGCCCTGCTCTGGCTGGCGGAGTACGAGGGCGCCGACCCGGAGGACGCCGCCGACGTCCTCACCCGCGAGGAGTCCACCTGGCTCTGGGTGGACACCGCGGCGGCCGTCGCCGACCACGGCGAGAGCGATCTGCTGGTCCGTCACCTGGACTCCGCCGTGCAGGGCAACGTGCCCGCGCTGCTCGACGAGGTCAGGGCCGTCGGCCACCCCCGTACCGTCCAGGTCCTGGTCGCCCTCGCCGCCGCGCACCCGGATCCGGCCCTCGCCAAGGCGGTCCGCCGGGCGGCCTTCCAGGTGCACACCGGAGGAGCCTGACCCGGCCGGCGGGCCACGCGCCGCACGACGGAGGCAGGGACCGGCCCCGCCGGCCCTGTCCCGCCCGCCGTGGCCGCGGTCCGCCACGACCTAGCCGCCCGCGCCCGGCGCGTACGTCCCGAAGCTCCATATGTTTCCCTCGGCGTCGCGGGCCATATAGTCCCGCGAGCCGTAGTCCTGGTCCGTGGGCACCATCAGGATCTCGACGCCGTGCTTCGCCGCCCGCGCGTGGTGCGCGTCGACGTCCTCGACGACCACGTAGACGCCCGCCGGGCCCGCGTCGCCCATTGCCTTGGCGAAGATGCCCGCCCGGCCCTTCGAGCCCAGCATCACCACGCCGTTGCCGGACGCCAGCTCGGCATGGAGGACCTCGCCGTCCTCGCCCTCGTACACCCTCAGCTCGGTGAACCCGAAGGCGTCCGTCAGTGTCCGGATGGCCGCCTTCGCGTCCCTGTACAGGATGGTCGGGTAGATGCTCGGTACTCCGGCGCTCGCTGCTCCGGTCATTTTGATCACTCCTTCGCGGGCTCGAATGTGACGCGGATCTCAGTCTCGCACCGGCCACTGACAATCGGCCTCGGATGCCGTTCCGGCCCCGCCCGGCCCGCATCCGAGGCCGAACGGGGGATGTGCCCCGCCGCCCCCGCCGTGTCGCGGGGCGCCCCCGCCCCGCCCGCGCGGCCCGTGGCTACGCTCGCGCCTGATCGAGGCCACGTCCTGGTGATCTACCAGTGGTACCGAGGGAGAACAGTGACGGCTCTGCCGACGACCACGGCGCCGGACCTGCTGCCCGGCGCGAGAACGGGCGGCGGTCCCCAGGACGACGCCGATTCCCCGCCCGCCGATTCCCCGCATGACGGCCTCCCGTCCGGCAGTGCCCGGCGCCCAGGCCCCCGGTCCGGCGGGCAGGGCCGTCCCCGGTACAGCCCGCGGCGCCGCGCCCGCCTCCTCCGCGCGGCCCTCTCCGCCGCACTCGCCGTCCCGCTGGTGACCGCCGCCCACCAGTCCAGGCACCCCTTCGACGACCGCCTCACCGTGCACACCACTGCGGCGCCCGGACCCCCCGCCGCCCAGGAGCCCGTCCTGCGCACCTCGGGCCCCCGCGTCGAGGCGCGCGACCCGCGCTCGGGCACGCTCCGCTGGGTCCATGAGCGCACCGGCAGCCGCCCGCTCGCCTTGGCCGCGGGGCCCGGCCACGCCTTCGCCCTCTGGAGCGACGGCCTGGTCACCGACACCGAGCGCGTCACCGGCTCCGCCGTCCGCTGGCACCGCGCCCTGCCCGGTCTCGCCGACTGGCTGGCCGCGGGATCCGGCCGCGCGGCGGGAGTCCTCCAGCCCCTCGCGCCCGGCGCGCGCATGCTCGCCGTCGTCACCCCGCAGCGCATCGCCGCCTTCCGGGCCGGCGACGGCGATCTGCGCTGGGTGCTGCCCGCCGCCCGCGGCTGCGCCTTCGATCCGGGCCGGTACGTCCGTACGGCCGGGATCCTGCTGGTCGCCCAGCCCTGCCCCGGACACACGAACTGGACCGCCGAATTGATGGCGGTCGACGACCTCGGCCGGATCGTGCCGGGCCGCACCCCGCTCCGTAACGATCTCCCGCACGATCCTCCGAACGATCCCCCGAGCGGTGTCTCGAAGGATCTCTCGGACGATGTCCCGGGGGACCGGCCAGAGAAAGCAGTTGCGCGACCCAGTTAGACTGGCCCGCATGGCATTTCTCCTTGTGCATTAGCCGGCGTCGAAGAATCTCCTCCGCCTGCCCTCTTCCGCCGTCCATACCGCCCTGGAGTCTTTCCGTGATCACCGCAACCGGCGTAGAGCTGCGCGCCGGCGCCCGTGTCCTCATCGAGTCCGCCTCATTCCGTATCGCCAAGGGCGACCGCATCGGTCTGGTCGGCCGCAACGGAGCCGGCAAGACCACGCTCACCAAGTGCCTCGCCGGCGAGGGCGTCCCCGCCGCGGGCACCATCACCCGCTCCGGCGAGGTGGGTTATCTGCCGCAGGACCCGCGCACCGGCGACCTCGACGTCCTCGCCCGGGACCGCATCCTGTCCGCGCGCGACCTCGACTCCGTACTGAAGAAGATGCGCGAGAACGAGGACCGGATGGCGAACGGTCAGGGCGCCACCCGCGAGAAGGCGATGCGGAAGTACGAGCGCCTGGAGACGGAGTTCCTCACCAAGGGCGGGTACGCCGCCGAGGCCGAGGCCGCCACCATCGCCGCCGCGCTCGGCCTGCCCGACCGGGTGCTCGGCCAGCCCCTCCATACGCTCTCCGGCGGTCAGCGCCGCCGTGTCGAGCTGGCGCGCATCCTCTTCTCGGACGCCGACACCCTGCTGCTCGACGAGCCCACGAACCACCTCGACGCGGACTCGATCGTCTGGCTGCGCGATTACCTCAAGACGTACCGCGGCGGCTTCATCGTCATCTCCCACGATGTCGAACTGGTCGAGACCGTCGTCAACAAGGTCTTCTACCTGGACGCCAACCGCTCGCACATCGACGTGTACAACATGGGCTGGAAGCTCTACCAGCAGCAGCGCGAGGCCGACGAGAAGCGCCGCAAGCGCGAGCGCGCCAACGCGGAGAAGAAGGCGTCCGCCCTGAACTCCCAGGCCGACAAGATGCGCGCCAAGGCCACCAAGACCGTCGCCGCGCAGAACATGGCCCGCCGCGCCGAGCGGCTGCTGTCCGGCCTTGAGGAAGTGCGCCAGTCCGACAAGGTCGCCAAGCTGCGCTTCCCCGAGCCCGCGCCCTGCGGCAAGACCCCGCTGACGGCCGAGGGACTGTCGAAGTCGTACGGCTCCCTGGAGATCTTCACCGATGTCGATCTCGCCATCGACAAGGGCTCCCGGGTCGTCATCCTCGGCCTCAACGGCGCGGGCAAGACCACGCTCCTGCGGCTGCTGGCCGGGGTCGAGAAGCCGGACACCGGCCAGGTGACCCCCGGTCACGGCCTCAAGCTCGGCTATTACGCGCAGGAGCACGAGACCCTCGACCCGGAGCGCTCCGTCCTGGAGAACATGCGCTCCTCGGCCCCCGACCTCGACTTGGTCCAGGTCCGCAAGACGCTGGGCTCCTTCCTCTTCTCCGGGGACGATGTCGACAAGCCGGCCGGGGTGCTCTCCGGTGGCGAGAAGACCCGGCTGGCCCTGGCCACCCTGGTCGTCTCCTCCGCGAACGTCCTGCTGCTCGACGAGCCGACGAACAACCTGGACCCGGCCAGCCGTGAGGAGATCCTCGGCGCGCTCCGTACGTACAAGGGAGCGGTCATCCTCGTCACCCACGACGAGGGCGCGGTCCACGCGCTGGAACCGGAGCGGATCATTCTGCTGCCCGACGGGGTCGAGGACCTCTGGGGAGCGGACTACGCGGACCTGGTCGCGCTCGCCTGAGTACCCCCTGCGAGTGGGGGTGCCCGGGGCCCGGTGATGAGCTGTCGCCACATGATCCACGCGCTTGATCGACTCCGTATGGATCATTTCGGCTCAACAGTGATCCCTCATCTGTGTGAGTGCGTCTCGTACCACGGCGTGGTGCGCGGCGGATCGGGCCGATCGCACCATGATCCGCGCCGTCTCCCGCGCGGTGGCCCTGACCTGGCACTTCGCCCGGAGCTTTGGGTAAAGGTGGCGATGATCGCGTAAGGAATACGCGATTCCGGTCGTGTTCCAAGCCTGGAGCCGGGTAAAGCTTGTCGTGCGGACCTTGCCGAATGGGTGGCCAGGAAGCCCGCGAGGGGTGATCATGAGAAGTCCAGAGCGCACTTCCCATGAGGAGGCACGGGTGGCCGAGACTCTGAAGAAGGGCAGCCGGGTAACCGGCGCCGCGCGCGACAAGCTCGCGGCAGACCTGAAGAAGAAATACGACAGCGGTGCGAGCATCCGGGCGCTGGCCGAGGAAACCGGCCGCTCCTACGGATTCGTCCACCGGATGCTCAGCGAGTCCGGAGTCAATCTGCGGGGACGCGGCGGAGCGACGCGAGGCAAGAAGGCCGCATCGGCCTGACGACCGAGCGCGACTCCTCCTGGCCACCGGTTCGGATGGTGGCCACCCGGGTCGATCGGACGATCGCCCAGGTGGTTACTGTGCAGTCACTTAGCTCAGCTTTCCCGACTGCCCGAACCGGAGGCGCCCCATGACTTCGCTCGAACCAGTACTCGACAAGGACGGCGTACGGCTCACCATCGAGGACGCGGTTGCCACGGTCACACTGGCCAACCCGGCGAAGCGCAACGCCCAGTCTCCCGCTCTGTGGCGGGCGTTGACGGAAGCCGGAAGGTCACTGCCGGGCAGCGTGCGGGTCGTTGTGCTGCGGGGCGAAGGGAAGTCCTTCTCCGCGGGACTCGACCGGCAGGCGTTCACCCCCGAGGGGTTCGACGGCGAGCCGTCCTTCCTCGATCTCGCGCGGGAGTCCGACCAGGACCTCGACGCGGCGATCGCCGAGTACCAGGACGGGTTCGTCTGGCTGCGCCGCCCCGACCTCGTCTCGATCGCCGCCGTTCAGGGGCATGCGATCGGGGCCGGCTTCCAGCTGGCTCTCGCCTGCGATCTGCGAGTCGTCGCGTCCGACGTGCAGTTCGCCATGCGCGAGACGAGCCTCGGCCTGGTCCCCGACCTCACCGGCACCCATCCGCTCGTCGGACTGGTCGGCTACGCCCGCGCGTTGGAGATCTGCGCCACGGGCCGGTTCGTGCAGGCCGAGGAGGCGGAGCGTACGGGGCTCGCCAATCTGGTGGTGCCCGCGGACGAACTCGACGCGGCGGTGAGCGATCTGGCGGGCGCGCTGCTGGCCGCGCCTCGGGACGCGCTGATCGAGACCAAGGCGCTCCTTCAGGGCGCGGCCGGTCGTACCTTCGAGGCCCAGCGTGCCGCCGAGCGCGCCGCGCAGGCGCGCCGGCTCCGCGACCTGGCGGGCCTCGCGGACTGAGGGTCCCGTACGCGCGCCCTCACGAGGTCTCGCGGATCGACGGCCTGCTCGCGCGCCCCCACGCGGTTTCGTCACGGTACTGGCTCAGCCCTTCCGACCCACTGCCGTGACCAGGACGGCCACCGAAGGCGCGCCCGGCAGCTCCGCCGTGAGTCTTGCCCGTACCGCCCGCGCCACCTCCAGCGGGCGGTGCCCGGCCGCCGTCGCCAACTCCAGCCGGACATGTCCCGGAGTGGTGACCACCGCGCCGCCCAGCGTTCTGGTCGGATACGCGACGCCCGGGACCGCTGCCGCCAGCAGCTCCGGCTCGCCCTCCGGGGCGGCGGCCCGTACGTCGGCCGGCCGTCCCTCGTCCGGCCCAGCGGGCGCGGCTCCGTCCCGCGGTCTCTCCAGGGCTTCTCCGGAGGGATCGAGCAGGGCCGTCACCCGTAGATCGACCTCCTCGACCCGTAGCCCCAGCCGCTCCGTCGCACAGGCGAACAACACCCCGCGCAACCGCTCCGCCACAGCGGGCAGCGGCTCGGCGGGGCCCGCCGCGAACTCCCCGTCGATCCGTAGCGGACCGGGCGGCAGAGCGCTGGGCGGGGGCGGTACGGCGGGGAGACCGGCTCCGTCCGGATCGGTCAGCGAGAGCCGCAGCCGGCCGAGCACGGCACCCGCCACCCCCGCCGCTGCCAGACGCAATTCGTCCGTCGCCGCGCGCTCCGACAGCCACGCGCCGTCCCGCGCCCCGCCCAGCGGAAGCAGCCTGCCCAGGCCGAGTCGTTGTCGTACGGCGGCCGCCCATCCGCCGGTGCCGAGCCCATCGGAACTGTGCGCAGTCGTCATTCCTCCAGCCTGCCGCATCCATGGGGCGGGACGGGGCAAGCGCACCTAGTGTGGGCAGCGGAGTCCACCACCGCCCGGGAAGGAACGAATGGCGATGTCAGACACCGCACCCCGTAACCAGTCCACGCCGTCAGGCAGAAAGCTGTCGGCCGACGAGGGGGGTAGTAGCCCCGTCACCAAGCGTGGCGGCGGACCCCCCGCATCCCGCGGCCGAACCACCATCGCCGACGGCGTGGTGGAGAAGATCGCCGGCCTCGCGGCCCGCGACGTTCTCGGCGTCCACGCCATGGGCAGCGGCATGTCCCGCACCTTCGGCGCCGTACGCGAACGGGTCCCCGGCAGTGCAAAGTCCGTCAGCCGGGGCGTGAAGGCCGAGGTCGGAGAGGTACAGACGGCGCTCGACCTGGAGATCGTCGTCGACTACGGCGTCTCGATCACCGAAGTCGCCGCCGCCGTACGGGAGAACGTCATCTCGTCGGTCGAGCGGATGACGGGACTGGAGGTCGTCGAGGTCAACATCGCGGTCATCGACGTGAAGTTGCCCGACGAGGAAGAGGACGAGGAGTCGGAAACACGGCTCCAGTAACGTCCGTACGCGGAGTTACGTACCGTACGCGACCGGCAGCGGAGTGGAAGAGGAGCGGCACATGAGCATGGCGGTGGTCGGCCTGTTGGCCGGTATGGCGCTCGGATTCGCCGGGTACTTCGGTGGCTTCGGGGCCTTTGTGCTGGTGGCCGCGCTGGGCGTGATCGGGTTCGTGGCCGGGCGCTTCCTGGATGGCGATCTCGAACCCGGCGATCTCTTCCGCAGTCGCGACCGCGACGACCGGCGGCGGTGACGTGCGTGGCCGTTGAGCGGGTGGCGGCCGGCGAGCGCGGGGCGACCACGATCGCCGACCGGGTCATCGCGAAGATCGCCGCACAGGCGGCCAGGGAGGCGCTGGACGCCGTACCGGAAGGCGGCGCCGCGCCGCACGCCACCGTCACGGTGCACCACGACAGCGCGCGCGTACGGATCGGTGTCGAGCTGGAGTATCCGACCGACATCGGCCGGCAGTGCGGGGCCGTACGTCTCCGCGTCGTCCAGCGGGTCAAGGCGTTGGCGGACATGGATGTGCCGGAGGTGGTGGTGCGGGTGGAGCGGCTGCACTCCGACCGGTCGCGTCTCGCGGCGCGGGGGAGGCTCCGATGAGCGGACCCGCGCCCGAGGGGCGAGCCGGGGGTACGGAGCGGGGCGGCGGCGTGGAGGAACGGGACCCGCCGGACCCCGCCACGCGCTACGAGCCCAGGCCCACGCTGTCGGACGACGACGGCGAACGGGCCGGACGCTTCTGGTCCACGCGCCGGATCCCCGCGGGGCTGGCCGCGCTGGTCGTTCTCGGCGCGGCGGGACTGCTGCTGTACGACGTCGCGGCGGTACGGGCCGGCCAGCACGCGATGTACTGGCGCCGCGCGCTCGCCGCGCAACTGGCCAGGCAGCCGCTCGACGAGCCCTGGGTGCTGGTGGCCGCGGGCGTCGCGATGGCGCTCGGCCTGTGGCTCCTCGCGCTCGCCCTCACCCCCGGCCTGCGCGGACTGCTGCCCATGCGGCGCCACTCCCCGCTGGTACGGGCCGGCATCGACCGCGACGCCGCCGCGCTGACGCTGCGCGACCGGGCCATGGAGGTCTCGGGCGTGCAGTCCGCGCGGGTACGGATGGGCCGTTCCAAGGTGAGGCTGCGGGCCGTCTCCCACTTCCGCGAACTCGACGAGGTACGGGACGACTTGGACACGGCGCTCAGAGCCGGCATCCGCGAACTGGGCCTCGACCGGGCGCCGGCGCTGACGATGCGTGTCCGCAGGCCCGTCAAGAAGAGGTGAGGTGACGGGGATGATCCGGGTCGTCAACCGCGTACTGCTGGCTCTGCTCGGTCTGGCGCTGCTCTGCGCGGGCGGCGCGGTGCTGGCGCGCGGGCTGGACTGGGCGGTGCCGTCCTGGTGGCCGTACAGCGGCCGGCACGATGTGCTGCTGAGCCGCGCCGACCGCGAGCGCTGGCGCGATCAGGGCTGGTGGTGGCCGGTCGTGATCGCGATCCTGGCGGTGCTGGTCGTGCTGGCTCTGTGGTGGTTCTTCGCCCAGCTGCGCCGGGCCAGGATGGCCGAGGTGCTGGTCGACAGCGGCGACGGCGAGGGCGCGTTGCTGCGGGCGCGGGCGCTGGAGAGCGCGATCGAGGACGACGCCGAGTCCCTGGACGGCGTGGCCCGCGCCCGCGTACGCCTGACGGGCCGCCGCACCGCCCCGTCGGCCCGCGTACGCCTCCTCATGGAGCCCCACGCGGCCCCGGGCGAGACGCTGAACCTGCTGATGGAGGAGGCGCTGGAGCGTGGGCGGAGGTCGGCGGGGCTGGGGGAGTTGGGGGCGGAGGTGCGGTTGCGGGCGGTGAGGCATGGGGCGGAGAGGGTGAGCTGACGGCGTGCGCCGTGGCCCGCTGCGCGGTGCGTTTTCCCCACCCCGCCCCTTCCCGAATCCGGGGCGCTTGAGGCCGGGCTTCGCCCGGGGCCCGGAGGTGTTGGCCCCCGGCCGGGGGGTGCCGTTCCGCTGCCCCGCCGTTGCCCGGAACCCGGGGCCATAGGACCGGGCGTCGCCCGTACTCGGGCGGCCGGGGCCGCGCCCACCGGCCCGGGGCCGGCGTTGGGCTTCGCCCTGCGACAGCGGTTGTACCGGCTTGCCCCCGCAACGCCTGGTAGCGGGTGAGGGACGCAGTCCCGGTTGGTCCCGCGCAGCGGAGCGCCGGGGCGGCCGGGGCCGCGCCCACCGGCCCGGGGCTCGCGTTGGGCTTCGCCCTGCGACAGCGGTTGTAGCGGCTCGCCCCCGGCAAGGCCGGGCAGCGGGTCCGGGGCGGAGCCCCGGTTTCGGGAAGGGGCGGGGTGGGGGAAACGCCCCGCGCAGCGGTCAACGGGCCCCGCCCCGCCCTAGAAGCCCCGCCGCGCCCCGCCATCCACCGGCACCATCACCCCCGTCAGATACGACGCCGCCGGCGACAGCAAAAACGCCGCCGTCCTGCCGAACTCCTCCGGCCTCCCATACCTCCGCAGCGGAATCCGCGACTCGTTCGCCGCCCGCGCCGCCTCCCCGTCGCCCGACAGCGCGTCGAGTTCACGGACCCGGTCCGTGTCGATACGGGACGGCAGCAGGCCAAGCACCCGGATCCCGCGCGGGCCGACCTCGTTCGCGAGGGACTTCGCGAAGCCGGCCAGGCCCGGGCGCAGGCCGTTGGAGATGGTGAGGCCGGGGACCGGCTCGTGGACCGAGGAGGAGAGGACGAGGCCGATGACACCGCCCTCGCCCAGCTCGGCCGCCGACGCGCGGGCGAGTCGTATCGCGCCGAGGAAGACGGACTCGAACGCCGTCCGCCACTGCTCGTCCGTGTTGTCCGCGGCGGACCCCGGCGCCGGGCCGCCCACGCTGATCAAGACGCCGTCGAAGCGGCCGAACCGCTCTTTGGCGGTGGCGATCAGACGTTCCGCCACCGCCGGATCGGCGTTGTCGGCGGCCAGCCCGTACGCGCCGGGGCCGATCTCCGCGGCCGTCTCCGCGACGCGCTTCTCGTCGCGGCCCGAGATGACGACCTTCGCCCCGTCCGCTGCGAGCGCCTCAGCCGCCGCGCGGCCCAGCCCCCGCGATCCACCGGTGACAACGTATACGCGGTCCTTCAGTCCCAGATCCATGGTCCTATCCTGCCGTGCCGGTCCCGGCGAGGGTCAAGGCGGTCACCACCAGCCCGAGATGGCTGAACGCCTGCGGATAGTTGCCGAGGTGCCGCCGCGCCACCGGGTCGTACTCCTCCGCCAGCAGCCCGACGTCATTGCGCAGCGCGAGCAGCCGCTCGAACAGCTCCGCCGCCTCCTCCGTACGCCCCGTCATATGGAGCGCGTCGGCCAGCCAGAACGAGCAGACCAGGAACGTTCCCTCGCCGCCCGGCAGCCCGTCCACCGAAGGGCCCGTCGTGGTGTAGCGCCGCAGGAAGCCGCCTTGCTCCAGCTCGGTCCGTACCGCGTCGACCGTGCCGATGACCCGGGGATCGTCCGGCGGCAGAAAACCGACCCGGGGGATCAGGAGCGTCGCCGCGTCCAGCTCGGCGGAGCCGTACGACTGCGTGAAGGTGTTGCGCTCCGGGTCGTAACCCCGTTCGCACACCTCCCGGTGCACCTCGTCCCGCATCGCGCGCCAGCGCGTCACGTCCCCGCGGAGCGACGGATCGTCCTCCAGCGTCTGGACGGCACGGTCGGCGGCGACCCATGCCATCACCTTGGAGTGCACGAAGTGCTGGCGCGGCCCGCGCACCTCCCACAGGCCCTCGTCCGGCTCGCGCCACTTCGACTCCAGGAAGCCCAGCAGGCTGAGCTGGAGGCTCCAGGCGTGCGGCTGCGCGGGGAGACCCGCGGTCCGTGCCACATTGAACGAGTCCATCACCTCGCCGTACACATCCAGCTGGAGCTGATCGACCGCGTTGTTGCCGGTACGGACCGGGGCGGAGCCCGCGTACCCCCGCAGCCACGGCAGTTCGCTCTCCGGCAGCCGGCGCTCGCCGCCGAGTCCGTACATGATCTGAAGATCGGCCGGGTCGCCCGCGACCGCGCGCAGCAGCCAGTCGCGCCAGGCCGCCGCCTCCTCCAGATAGCCGGCCGACAGCAGCGCCTCCAGCACCAGCGTGGAGTCACGCAGCCAGCAGTAGCGGTAGTCCCAGTTCCGTACGCCGCCCAGATCCTCCGGCAGGGAGGTGGTGGGCGCGGCGACGATCCCGCCGGTCGGGCCGTACGTGAGCGCCTTGAGCGTGATGAGGGAGCGCATGACGGCCGCGCGGTGCGGACCCTGGTAGCGGCAGCGCTCCGCCCAGCTCTTCCAGTCCTCCAGACTGCGCGCCAGCGCCCTGTGCGGATCGACACGCCTCGGGCGCGGCTTGTGCGAGGGGTGCCAGGTGAGGACGAACGCCACCTTCTCGCCCGCGCCGACGGTGAACGACGACCGTGTGCTGAAGTGCTGACCCCACGTCTTGACCGGGGGCTCGCTGCGCAGCCAGACGGAGTCGGGGCCCGCGACCGCCACCCGGTGGCCCTCCGCCCGGCGCATCCAGGGCACCACCGAGCCGAAGTCGAAGCGCAGCCGGATCGTGGCACTCATGTCCACCGACCCGCTGACCCCCTCCACGATCCGCATGATCTCGGGAGCCCTGTCGCGCTGTGGCATGAAGTCGACGACCTTGACGGTGCCGGTCCGGGTCTCCCACACGGATTCCAGCACGAGCGAGTCACCCACATAGGCGCGCCGCGTGCACTCGCGCCCGTCGGTGGGGGCGAGCCGCCAGTGGCCGTTCTCCTCGCCCCCGAGCAGCGCGGCGAAGCAGGCCGCCGAGTCGAAGCGAGGAAGGCACAGCCAGTCGATGGAGCCGTTCCGGCCGACCAGGGCGGCGGTCTGGAGATCGCCGATAAGTGCGTAGTCCTCGATGCGTTGGGTCACGCCAGGGCTGTTCCCGTACGGCGCGGGCGTTAAGCAGCGGTCTCAGACGGCCGCGGGCTCCTGCGCGGATTCGGCGTCGGCGGCGCTCCGCTCGGCCTTCGCCGCCGCGCGGTCGCGGAGCTCACGGCGTACGAGAATCACCCAGCCGACGGGTACGGCGGCCACGAACAGCCACCACTGGACCGCGTACGCCATATGGGGGCCGATCGAGCTGTCGTCGGGGTCCGGGATCTGCTCGGGACTGCCACCGGCCGGTTCGGGTGAGATCTGCTCGACATAGCCGCCGAGGACGGTACGGCCCAGCTCTTCCCGCTGCTGCGCGCTGTTGATCAGCATGACCTGGCGGGGCGGAAGATCCCGCAGGTCCTTGATACCGCTGGCCGCCGAGGTCTCGTCCGCCTTCAGCCGGCCGGTGATGGTGACCTCGCCCTTGGGCGCCGCCGGGATGTCGGGGAAGGCCCGCTGGTCGCCGCCGAAGGGGATCCAGCCGCGGTTCACGAGGAGCGCGCGGCCGTCCTTCAGGATGAAAGGGGTCAGAACGTGGAAGCCGACCTGGTCGTCGATCGAAGTCCTGCGGCGTACGACGACCTCGTGCGCGGGGTCGAACGTGCCGGTGGCGGTGACACGGCGCCAGTAGTCGTCACGCGGGACGGTGTGCCCGGGGGCCGTCAGATCCGTGACCGGGACGGGCTTCGCCGCGAGGTTGCCCGAGATCAGTGAGTTCTGGGCGACCTTGTGCTCATGGCGGTGGTACTGCCAGAAACCCAGCTCGATCATCGCGGGGATGAGGGCGAGGGCCAGGAGGGTGAGGATCACCCACTGCCGGGACAACAGGAAGCGGTACACGCCTTTGACGGTACCCGGCGCGGGCCGACGGATCTGACGGGGGGTGGCGGACCTGACGGGGGTGGTGGACCTGAGGGGGCTGGCTGACGGGAGAGGGAGGCGGACCCGGGCCCGGTCCGTCAGACGTGGTCGATGACCCCCGCCCTGCCGTCGGCGCGCGCGCAGTGCGCACCGCAGTACCAGTGGCCCTCGGCCTCGACGCCCTGTCCGATGATCTGGACCCGGCAGTGTTCACAGATGGGCGCCATGCGGTGGATGGCGCAGGAGAAGCAGTCGAAGACATGCACCGCGCCCT
Organism: Streptomyces scopuliridis RB72; assembly: GCF_000718095.1. GTDB lineage: Bacteria > Actinomycetota > Actinomycetes > Streptomycetales > Streptomycetaceae > Streptomyces > Streptomyces scopuliridis. Next base: position 324,915 of record NZ_JOEI01000018.1, read on the forward strand.
GCGCGTGCACCTCGAAGGACATCCCGTAATCGTTTCCGCAGACCTCGCAACGTGCCATGCGCCACAGAGTGGGACGGGGGGCGGTGGTACGCGAGCGGCCCGCTGGCGCGTCGCCCGCCAATCACCCGTCTGCGGGGGTGGAAGCGCGGACGGAGGTGGACGCGCGGACCGAGGCGGACGCGGGGACGGAGGCGGACGCGGGGACGGACGGCGCGGGCGAGGCGGGCGCCGGGACGGACGCGCCGGGCGCCGGGGCCACGTCCCGCAGCAGCTGGGTGAACGCGGCCTCGTCGATGACCGGCGTCCCGTACGACGCGGCCTTGACCGTCTTGGAGGTGGAGGACCCCGGGTCGTTGGTCACCAGCAGGCTGGTCAGCCGGGACACACTCGTCGCGACATGCAGCCCCGCCTCCACGGCCCGGTCCTCCAGCAGTTCGCGGTCGACGGAGGTGTCGCCGGAGAACGCCACCCGCATCCCCTGCACCAGCCGCTCGCCCGGCACATACCGGCCCGGGTTCGGATACGGGCACGCGGGCCGCTTGCGCGAGGGCCGCCAGCCCGTCTGCCGGTACGAGGACTGATAGCCGACCCGGGGCAGCGCCGGGGCGTCCGACCACTCCGTGAGCGGCCGGCACTCCAGCAGCGGCAGCCGTACGCCGTCCCTGGCCGCGGCGTGCAGACTCGGGCGGAACGCCTCGGCCAGCACGCGCGCGTCGTCGAGCGCGTGGTGCGCGCGCTGCTGTACGACGCCGAAGTGCGCGGCGAGCGACTCCAGCTTGTGGTTGGGCAGTGGCAGGCCCAGCTCCTTGGAGAGCGCGATGGTGCACAGCCGCTGCCGGGTGGGCGCGGTCCGCTCCGCGCGGGCGTACTCCCGGGCGATCATCGACCAGTCGAAGATCGCGTTGTGCGCCACGAGCACCCGCCCGTCGAGCCGCGCGGCCAGCTCACCGGCGATCTCGGGAAAGAGCGGGGCGCTCTCCAGGACATCGCTCGTCAGCCCATGGATCCACACGGGCCCCGGGTCGCGCTCCGGATTGACCAGCGTGTACCAGTGGTCCTCGACATTGCCCCGGGCGTCCAGGCGATAGACGGCAGCAGACACTATCCGGTCGTCGCGGGCGAGTCCGGTGGTCTCGACGTCGACGACCGCGTACCCCTCGGGGTAGGCGGTCGGCCATGTCGCTGCAGTCGTATGGTCGTCGAGCATGGTCACAGAGAATACGGGCCGCGACTGACAGTCCCACAGCCCGGTCGGCCGAGACCGGCCACGGGGGGCTTCCGAGCCGTCGTTCCGTCAAGACCCTTACGGTGAGAGGGGAAGAGCCGTGCAGGGGGCGGTGTCGGTGCTGACGGAGGCTTCTGCTACGTCGACCGGGCAGACGGGACAGGGGAAAGCACTCGGGGTTGCGTTCGACGCGTGTGCGCGGGGGACGGCGGGCCGTCATGAGAACCTCCCCGGGTGACCGACAGCACTCATATCCCGTCCCACAACGAGCCGCACGGCGATTCCCTCGGCGACCGCCTCAACTGGCTGCGCGCCGCGGTCCTCGGGGCCAATGACGGCATCGTCTCCACCGCGGGCATCGTGGTCGGTGTCGCGGGAGCGACGGACTCCCGCGCCACCCTGCTCACGGCGGGACTCGCCGGACTGCTGGCCGGATCGATGTCGATGGCCGCCGGGGAGTACGTCTCGGTGTCCACGCAACGCGACTCGGAGAAGGCGGCGCTGGCCCTGGAACGGCGCGAACTGCGCGAACAGCCGCGGGAAGAACTCGAAGAACTGACCGAACTGCTGGCGGCGCGCGGCCTGTCGGAGAAGGTCGCCCGCGAGGCCGCGGAACAGCTCACCCGGCGCGACGCCCTGCGCGCCCACGCGAGCGTGGAACTGGGCATCGACCCCGACGCCCTGACCAACCCCTGGCACGCGGCGGGAGCCAGCTTCCTCGCCTTCACCGCGGGCGCGCTGCTCCCGCTGCTCGCGATGGTGCTCACGCCGCTGTCCCTGCGGCTGCTGGTGACGGTCGTCTCCGTACTGGCGGCGCTGGCGCTGACCGGCTGGTGGAGCGCGAGACTGGGCGCGGCGACGGTGGGACCCGCGCTGCTGCGGAACGTGGGCGGGGGAGCGCTGGCGATGGGGGTCACGTACGCGGCGGGCGCGCTGTTGAGGGCGGCGGGGGTTTAATTCCGGACGAACTCGATCCGGCCGGGGGTGAAGGCATCCTCCCCGCGCACCGGGGTGCCGTTCGCCACTGTGATGACCAGGTTCTCCCGGGCGGCCAGTGGGGACAGGTCGATTGGGCCTTCTCGGTGGGTGCAGACCGACAGCCGGAGACGCTCCAGCTTCGGGAGTTCCGCCAGAGGATCGAGTCCTCCGGCCAAGGAGCAATCCGTCAAGTTGAGATCGGTGAGCGATTCCCAGTCGCTGATCCAGTCGAGACATTGGGCTCTCAGCCAGCGCAGATTGAGGGCCCACCACCTCGCGCTCGGTGTCCCGGCGTACGAGCAGCGGGTCCAGGGCCGCGTCGTACAACTCCTTGCGCGCTCGCGGCAGTCGTATCCGGCGGTCGCGGTTGAGTGCGCACAGCAGCGCGCACATCAGCGGATTGGTCGCCGGCCTGCCCAGGTCCCGCCGTCCCGTGACGGCCTGGATGAGGGACTGTTCGTACGTGTCGAGGACTGAGGCGTCCGGCGGGCACTCCTGGCGCGCCGCGTCGTGCCAGTGGGCGACGAAGGCGCGGATGTCGTCCCGTTCCATCGGAAGCAGTGAGTGCGCCGTGAAACCGTGGCCCGTCAGCCAGTCCTCGGGCACCGCCGAGGGGCGCGTCGTCGCCATGTACCGCGCCTCGGGGAAGGCCGCGATGAGTGATCTGAGCCAGGTCTCCGTACGGCTGCGCAGCCGCGTCGGGACCTCGTCCACGCCGTCCACCAGCACCAGCGCCCGGCCGCCGGTCAGCAGCCGCTCCGCCCATCCCGCCGGTGCGGAACCGTGCAGCGGCACGCCCGAGGCGCGCAAGAAGTCCTCCGGCAGGGGGAGTTCGTCGGCCGTCGTGAACGCGCGCAGTCGCAGGACGAACGGTAGAAAACTCCTCGCGCAGGCGCGCCGGGTCCAGTTCCAGGGCGAAGAGCCGGTCCGCGCCGATCTCGCCCGCCGCCGCGAAGGCGGACCGTACGGCCTCGACCGCCGCCGGCCGCTCGTTCTCCGGCAGCCGCGCGTGGGCATCCTTGAGCCGGCGGGCCAGCACCTTCGCCGGCCGGTCGGGTGACGCGGGTTTCGGCAGGGGGCGTACGGGGGCGTCCACGAGGCCCGCGCCCGGCTTCGGGGTCAGCAGCGACTTGGCGATCGCGCCCATGACCGTACCCGCGAGACGTGCCACCACAACTTCGGCTCCGGCGACAGCGCGCCCCGCGCGACGCGGCGCCGTCTGACCTCCTCCTCCTCGACGCACGAACGCGGGCCGCCCCGGAGGACGGCCCGCGCTCGGTACAGCGGTCGGTGCTCACGCACCCAGGTGCTTACTTGCGCACCGCCGCCAGGGCGTCGACAATGCCCGCCCCGTAGAAGCTGTTGTAGCCCTTGCCGCCCTCGCAGACGGCGTCGGCCTCTCCGTCACCGTCGATGTCGTACGGCGCCGGGCAGGCGGTGTCATCGGCCTGGACCGACAGGAGCGCCTTGATCGCCTGCGGCGAGGCGTGCGGGTGGGTCGACTTCAGCAGCGCCGCGACGCCCGCGACATGCGGGGAGGCCATCGACGTACCGGCCATGTAGCCGTAGTTTCCGCCCGGCAGCGGGCCGAGGATCAGGCCGCTGACCGCCGGCGGGGCCGGGGTCTGGTAGCGCGTGGAGTCGCCGCCCGGGGCCGCGATGTCGATGACACCGAGACCGTAGTTGGAGAACGAGGACTTCAGACCCTTGGCGCCGGTGGACGCGACGGTCACCACACCCGGCAGCTGGGTGGGGATGTCGAGGCACTCGGACGGGTCGATGACGCGGTCGCCCGGAGTGGTGTCGTTCGGGCTGGACGGGTCGGTGATCGAGTCGGACGCGAGATCGTAGTTCTCGTTGCCCGCGGCGGCGACGTTGACCGCGCCCTTCTTCTCCGCGTACCGCGTGGCCCGCGAGACCGCCTCGACCAGAGCCTTCTGGTCGGGGTCGTTCTTGCAGTTGAAGTACCACGGGTCGGTGTAATAGCTGTTGTTCGTCACATCGACGCCGTGCTCGGCGGCCCACACGAAGCCGCAGACGACGGCCTCGGTGTAGAAGAACCCGGCCGGCGTGGACACCTTGATGCCGGAGACCTTCACGCCCGGCGCGACACCGGTGACACCGATGCCGTTCTTGGCCGCGGCTATCTCACCGGCGACATGCGTGCCGTGCGGGCTCTCGCCCGTGCCCGGCCGCCAGGCGCCCTCGGTCGTGTCCGGCTTGCCGCCGACACAGTTCACCGAGGCCGCGCGGTCGAAGTTCGGCGCTATGTCCGGGTGGGTGTCGTCGACACCCGTGTCGATGACGGCGACAGTGACGTTCCTGCTGCCGAGCGTCTTCTCGTGCGCCTTGTCCGCCTTGATGGCGGGCAGGTCCCACTGCAACGGCTCCAGCGGGTCCTGGTCGGCGGCCTTGTTCGCCTTCGCCTTCGCGGTGGCGGCGGCGACCTCCTCGGCGGACAGCACCTTCGGGGCGCCGATGTCCGTCGTGGACTGCGCGGACAGCGGCGCGGTGCGGGTGGCACCGGCCGAGTCGACGCCCTTGACCTTGCGGACGGTCTTCGCGAACTCGGGGTTCTGCGAGGTGACGACTATGACGCCTATCTGGTCATAGGAGGTCACGACCGTGCCGCCCGCCTCGGCGATCGCCTTCTTGACCGACGAGACGGTGGAACGTCCACCGCGGGTGTTGACGACGTACGACAGCTTCGGGCCGTCCGTCGCGACCGCGGCGGCGGGGACACTGCCCGCCGCCGTCGCGGCCGTGGCCGTACCGGTCGGCAGGAAGCCGAGCGAGACGGTGAGCGCCAGACCTGCGGGCAGAGCGAGCGCGCGCCGCCGTCTGGATCCCAGATGAGCCATGGGTTCTCCACATCATCCGTGAAAGAACCGTCCCCGCGCAGGCGTGCGCGCGGACGGGTACATGACCAGTGAAGTTATCGCTGATCATCCCCGGTCTTCAATCACTTCCCGAATCATTTTTGGAAGAAACTGGAAGAAAAAGGCCGGTGTTGAACCGCGTCGCCACGCCCTCCGTGCCGTTGTCAGGGGGACCAGCACATCCGCACCCCCCGTGAGGTTTTCCCTGATGCCCCACCCCACCGCACCCGCGTCACGAGGAGATTCCGTGGCTTCCGATGCACCGCCGCCCAAGGGCGGTACGGACACCAGCCCCGCCCAGTCAACGCCGGACCGGTCCACGACGGCGCAGCCCACGACGGCCCAGTTCGTCGAGGTGCAGGAGAGCGCGGAATTCGGCGAACTGCGCCGTGCGTACCGCTCCTTCGCCTTCCCGCTGACCATCGCGTTCATCGCCTGGTACCTGCTGTACGTCCTGCTGTCCAACTACGCGGGCGGCTTCATGGGCACCAAGCTCTTCGGCAACATCAACGTGGCCCTGATCCTCGGCCTCGCGCAGTTCGTCACCACCTTCCTCATCGCCTGGTTCTACGCGCGGCACGCGTCGCGCAAGCTCGACCCGAAGGCGGACGTCATCAAGTCCCGTATGGAGGCCGACGCATGAGCCAGTCGCTCCCACACATGAGTCACCCGGTCCAGCAGCTCGCCGCCGCCGCGGACGCGAGCGAGCACCGGCCGCTGATCATCACGCTCTTCGGCCTCTTCGTCGTGGCGACGCTGTTCATCACCGTCTGGGCCGGCCGCCAGACCAAGAGCGCGTCCGACTTCTACGCGGGCGGCCGGCAGTTCACCGGTTTCCAGAACGGCCTCGCGGTCTCCGGCGACTACATGTCCGCCGCGTCCTTCCTGGGCATCGCGGGCGCCATCGCGCTCTTCGGATACGACGGCTTCCTGTACTCCATCGGCTTCCTGGTCGCCTGGCTGGTCGCGCTGCTGCTCGTCGCCGAGCCGCTGCGCAACTCCGGCCGGTACACGATGGGTGACGTCCTCGCGTACCGCATGCGCCAGCGTCCGGTCCGTACCGCCGCGGGCACGTCCACCATCGTGGTCTCGATCTTCTATCTGCTGGCGCAGATGGCCGGCGCGGGCGTGCTGGTCTCCCTGCTGCTCGGGATCACCAGCGACGCCGGGAAGATCGCCATCGTCGCGCTGGTCGGTCTGCTGATGATCGTGTACGTCACGATCGGCGGGATGAAGGGCACCACCTGGGTCCAGATGGTCAAGGCCGTGCTGCTCATCGCGGGCACCCTGCTGATCACCTTCCTGATCCTGTGGAAGTTCAGCTTCAACCTCTCCGACCTGCTGGGCACGGCGGCGAGCAACAGCGGCAAGGGCGCGGCCTTCCTGGAGCCCGGCCTCAAGTACGGCGCCACCGCGACCTCGAAGCTGGACTTCATCTCGCTGGGCATCGCGCTCGTGCTCGGTACGGCGGGGCTGCCGCACATCCTGATCCGCTTCTACACCGTGCCGACCGCCAAGGCCGCCCGCAAGTCGGTCATCTGGGCCATCGGCATCATCGGCGCCTTCTATCTGATGACCATCGTGCTCGGCTTCGGCGCCGCCGCCCTGCTCAAGCCCGGCGACATCATCGCCTCCAACAAGGCCGGCAATACGGCGGCGCCGCTGGCCGCCCTGGAGATCGGCGGCGGAGCCGACTCGACCGGGGGCGCGATCCTGCTCGCCGTGATCTCCGCGGTCGCGTTCGCCACCATCCTCGCGGTGGTCGCCGGGCTGACCCTGGCGTCCTCGTCGTCGTTCGCGCACGACATCTACGCCAATGTCATCCGCAAGGGAGAGGCGACCGAGAAGGAGGAGGTCCGCGCGGCCCGCTGGGCGACCGTCGCCATCGGCATCGTCTCGATCGCGCTCGGCGCCCTCGCCCGCGATCTGAATGTGGCCGGACTGGTCGCGCTCGCCTTCGCCGTCGCCGCCTCGGCCAATCTGCCGACGATCCTCTACAGCCTGTTCTGGAAGCGGTTCACCACCCAGGGCGCCCTGTGGTCGATTTATGGCGGTCTGGCCTCGTCCGTGCTGCTGGTGTTGTTCTCCCCCGTCGTCTCGGGCAAGCCGACCTCGATGTTCCCGGGTGTGGACTTCCACTTCTTCCCGCTGGAGAACCCGGGGCTGATCTCGATCCCGCTGGGCTTTCTGCTGGGCTGGCTGGGCACCGTGCTGTCGAAGGAGGAGCCGGACAAGGGCAAGTACGCCGAGCTGGAGGTCAAGTCCCTCACCGGCACGGGAGCGCACTGAATCCCGGGAGTGCGCTGAACCCTGGGAGTGCACTGAATCCTGTAGACGGTATACAGATCCATGGCCGCATCGTAGAGTCCTACGATGCGGCCATGCCGCTCCTCGTAACATGCAGGCCCTGTTGATGTCAGTGGTCTGACGTAGGCTCGATCGAGTCGGATCCGATCAGGGAGGGGGGCCTGAGTGCTCATCGACACCTTTGGCCGTGTCGCCACCGACCTGCGCGTCTCGCTCACGGACCGGTGCAATCTCAGGTGTACGTACTGCATGCCCGAAGAGGGGCTCCAGTGGCTCACCAAATCGGATCTGCTCAGCGACGACGAGATCGTCCGGCTGATCCATATCGCCGTGACGCGGCTGGGGATCACGGAAGTCCGCTTCACCGGCGGTGAGCCGCTGCTCAGGCCCGGTCTCGTCGGGATCGTGGAGCGGTGTGCGGCGCTGGAGCCACGCCCGCGGATGTCACTGACCACCAATGGCATCGGCCTCAAGCGGACGGCCGCCGCGCTGCGGGAGGCCGGTCTCGACCGGGTCAATGTCTCGCTCGACACGCTGCGCCCCGATGTTTTCAAGACCCTCACCCGCCGCGACCGGCACCAGGACGTGCTGGACGGTCTGCGCGCGGCCCATGACGCCGGGCTGACCCCGGTCAAGGTCAACGCCGTCCTGATGCCGGGGCTCAACGGCGACGAGGCGCCCGATCTGCTGGCCTGGGCCGTGGAGCACGGCTACGAGCTGCGCTTCATCGAGCAGATGCCCCTCGACGCCCAGCACGGCTGGAAGCGCGACGGCATGATAACGGCCGGTGACATCCTCGACTCGCTGCGTACGCGCTTCGGGCTGACCGAGGAGGGCGAGTCCGTACGGGGCTCGGCGCCCGCCGAGCGCTGGGTCGTCGACGGCGGTCCGCACCGCGTGGGCGTGATCGCGTCCGTCACCCGCCCGTTCTGCCAGGCCTGCGACCGTACGCGGCTGACCGCCGACGGACAGGTGCGTACGTGCCTGTTCGCCCAGGAGGAGACGGATCTGCGGGGCGCGCTGCGCTCCGACGCGCCCGACGACGAGATCGCCGCGCTCTGGAAGACAGCGATGTGGGGCAAGAAGGCCGGTTCCGGGCTGGACGATCCGGCGGCGTTCCTCCAGCCCGAGCGGCCGATGTCAGCGATCGGTGGCTGAGTTCCGCTCCCACTCGGTCAGCTCCACCACGTCCTTCAGAAAGCCGCGCATCCCCAGGAACGAGGAGAGATGCTCGCGGTGTTCGTCGCAGGCCAGCCAGGTCTTGCGGCGCTCGGGCGTGTGCAGCTTGGGGTTGTTCCAGGCGAGGACCCAGACGGCGGGCGCGCGGCACCCCTTGGCGGAACAGATCGGGGCCGCGTCGTCGGCGGGTCCCTCGGGAGAGCCGGGAGCGCCCGGAAAGCCTGGGGAGCCGGGGAAGCTGGGAGAGCCGGGGAAGTTCACCCGACCACCCTAGGACACATTCCGTAACCGGAAATGGCGACGCCGGGCAGCCACGGGGGGAGCTGCCCGGCGTCGGTCCGTCGCTCCGACGGGGGATGCGGAGCGCCCTTAAAGTATGTCACGGGCAACGGGGTGCCGTGCACCGGAACTTCACGATTGATCTGAGCTTTTCTTGAGCCTTGCGGAGCGTCACGGACCGCTTGGCCGGTCCCCCTCGGTCGCCGCGGCGCCGGTTTCCGCCACGACAGGTTCCGCAGGGGGCGCGATCATTGTACGGGCCGGCGGGGCGAGATGGGCCGAGGGAAGCGAAGTGCCGTTCTCCCGGCCGCCGTTGGCGATCACCACCGCCACGTACGGCAGCAGCACCCCCAGCACGAGCGTCACGATCGCGACCGGCCGCTGCACATTCCACAGGGCCACGGTCGCGATCACCGCGAGCGTCCGTACGGACATCGAGATCACATACCGGCGCTGCCGGCCGCGCACATCCTCGGCGAGTCCCTGCCGGGCCCCCGTGATCCGGAAGACCTCCGTGCCGCCCCGCTTCCGCACCACGTTCCCACCACCCGATTCTGTGCCGGACTCTCCCCGGACCGGACCCGCACAACGGTACGCCGGGACCCGGGCGCCCACGAGAGCGGGGGCACTCCCATCCTGGCCGATGTCCCCCGCGTCCCGCCACGTACGGCTGTGTCCGACATGCGCCGAATGGCGGAACACTTCAGACTGGCGATCACGCGCAGATCGCGCCGCGTGAGGAGGCGACCATGGGCTGGTTGTGGGTCATCATCGTGGGTCTGGTGCTCGGCCTGATCGCCCGGGCCATCATCCCGGGCAAGCAGCACATCCCGCTGTGGCTGACGATCCTGTTCGGCATGCTCGGCAGCTTCCTCGGCAACGCGGTCGCGGGCTGGATCGGTGTCGCGGAGACCAAGGGAGTGGACTGGACCCGGCATGTGCTCCAGTTGATCGGGGCCATCGTCATCGTCTACCTCGGCAGCCTGCTCTGGAACTCGATCCGCAGCGACAAGCGGGGCAGCAGGCAGAGAGCCTGAACCGGGCGCCGACCCGGACAGGGCGGGACGGTTACGGCCGGGCACGCGTGCGCGTTGCCCGGCCGCAGCCGTGTGCCGTAGGCGCTGTTCCACGAGCCGTACGGGTCCGGAGTTGTCAGCCGGAGGCGGAGACCTCCACCGCGGCCAGGTTCCTCTTGCCCCTGCGCAGCACCAGCCAGCGGCCGTGCAGCAGCTCCGAACGGTCCGGTACCGCGTCCGCGTCGGAGACCTTGACGTTGTTCACGTAGGCCCCGCCCTCCTTGACCGTACGGCGAGCCGCCGACTTGCTCGGCGCCAGACCCGTCTCGGCGAAGAGGTCGACCACCGACGCCGGCTCCGCGACCTCGGCACGCGGCAGCTCGGAGAGCGCCGCGCTCAGCGTCGCCTCGTCGAGTTCCGCCAGCTCACCCTGGCCGAACAGCGCCCGGGACGCCGCGACGACCGCCGCGCACTGCTCGGCGCCGTGGACGAGCGTCGTCAGCTCCTCCGCCAGCGCCCGCTGCGCCGCGCGGGCCTGCGGACGCTCCGCGGTCGCCCGCTCCAGCTCCTCCAGCTCCGCCTGGGTCTTGAAGCTGAGGATGCGGCTGTACGCGGAGATGTCACGGTCGTCCACGTTCAGCCAGAACTGGTAGAAGGCGTACGGCGTGGTCATCTCGGGGTCGAGCCACACCGCACCGCCCTCGGTCTTGCCGAACTTGGTGCCGTCCGCCTTCGTCATCAGCGGCGTCGCCAGCGCGTGCACGGTGGCGCCCGGCTCCAGGCGGTGGATCAGATCGAGACCGGCGGTGAGATTGCCCCACTGGTCGCTGCCGCCCTGCTGGAGGACACAGCCGTAGCGGCGGTACAGCTCCAGGAAGTCCATGCTCTGGAGCAGCTGGTAGCTGAACTCGGTGTAGCTGATGCCCTCGTCGGACTCCAGCCGGCGGGCGATGGAGTCCTTCGTGAGCATCTTGTTCACCCGGAAGTGCTTGCCGACGTCCCGCAGGAACTCGATCGCGGACATGCCCGCGGTCCAGTCCAGGTTGTTGACCATGGTCGCGGCGTTCGGACCCTCGAAGTCCAGGAACGGCTCGATCTGGGACCGCAGCCGCCGCACCCAGCCGGCGACCGTCTCCGGGTCGTTCAGCGTCCGCTCGGCGGTCGGCCGGGGATCACCGATCTGACCGGTGGCCCCGCCCACCAGCGCCAGCGGCCGGTGCCCAGCCCGCTGGAGCCTGCGTACGGTCAGCACCTGCACGAGGTGTCCGACATGCAGGCTGGGCGCCGTGGGATCGAAACCGCAATAGAACGTGACGGGACCGTCCGCGAGCGCCTTGCGCAAAGCGTCCTCGTCAGTGGACTGGGCGAACAGCCCGCGCCACTTCAGCTCGTCGACGATGTCCGTCGTGTCCGTCACGGTCGTTTCTCTCCTCGAACGGTTCACCGGTATGTACTACCGGGGGATGTACTACCGGCCAGTGTATGGGGGTCATACTCCGCGGCTGACCGAGCTCATATTGAAATCGGGGATACGCAGGGCGGGCATCGCGGCCCGGGTGAACCAGTCGCCCCACTCGCGCGGCAGCGTCTTCTCCGTACGCCCGGCCTCCGAGGCCCGCGACAGCAGATCGACCGGCGACTCGTTGAACCGGAAGTTGTTCACCTCGCCGACGACCTCGCCGTTCTCGACGAGATAGACGCCGTCCCTGGTCAGCCCGGTGAGCAGCAGCGTCGCCGGATCGACCTCGCGGATGTACCACAGACAGGTCAGCAGCAGCCCGCGCTCGGTGCCGGCGACCATCTCCTCCAGCGAGCGCTCGCCCCCGCCGTCCAGGATCAGATTGCCGATGCCGGGCGCGACCGGCAGCCCGGTCAGCCCGGCGCTGTGCCGGGTGGTGATCAGATGCGCCAGCTCGCCGTCCCGTACCCAGTCCGTCGCCGCCAGCGGCAGACCGTTGTCGAAGACGGAGGCGTCGTCCCCGGAGGAGTGCGCGATCACGAACGGCGCGGACTCCAGGCCCGGCTCGTGCGGGTCGCTGCGCAGGGTCAGCGGCAGCTCGGACAGCTTCTCGCCGACGCGGGTGCCGCCGCCGGGGCGGGAGAAGACCGTACGGCCCTCCGCAGCGTCCCGGGCGGTCGAGGACCACAGCTGGTAGATCAGCAGATCGGCCACGGCGGTCGGCGGCAGCAGCGTCTCGTACCGGCCAGCGGGCAGCTCGATCTTCCGCTCGGCCCAGGCCAGCCGCCGTGCCAGCTCGGCGTCGAGGGAGGCCGGGTCCACATCCTTGAAGTCGCGCGTGGACCGGCCGGCCCAGGCCGAACGGGTGCGGTCGGGCGACTTGGCGTTCAGCTCCAGCGTGCCGCTCGGCTGGTCGTGGCGCAGCCGTACGCCCGTGGACGTACCGAGATACGTCGAGGTCAGCTCATGGTTGGCGAACCCGTACAGCTCGCGTCCGCCGGCCCGGGCCTGGGCGAACGACTCACCGAGCGCGGGCGCGAAGTCCGCGAAGACGGCGGAGGTGGTCTCGGCGGGCGCGTCGGTGAAGTCCCCCGACACCTGACCCCCGCCGACCAGCGGCTGCGCGTCCTCGGCGGGCCCGGCCCCGCGCGCGGCGGCCTCGGCGGCCCGGACGAGCGGCTCAAGGTCGTCGGCGGTGACGGCGGAGCGCGATACGACACCGGACGCGGTGCCCTGCGAGCCGTCGACGGTCGCGATGACGGTCAGCGTCCTGCCCCGGGTGACCCCGTTGGTCGTCAGCGCGTTGCCCGCCCAGCGCAGATTGGCGGAGGACTGCTCGTCGGCGATGACCACGCAGCCATCGGCGGTGGACAGTTCGAGGGCGCGCTCGACGATCTCGTGCGGCTTGTTGACAGGGCTGGTGGTCATCGTCCGGCCTCCTGCGTGGTGTTGAGGATGTTGACGCCGCGGAACAGGGCGGAGGGGCAGCCGTGGGAGACCGCCGCCACCTGCCCCGGCTGGGCCTTGCCGCAGTTGAAGGCGCCACCCAGCACATACGTCTGCGGTCCGCCGACCGCCTCCATCGAGCCCCAGAAGTCCGTGGTCGTCGCCTGGTACGCGACATCGCGCAGCTGGCCCGCCAGCTTGCCGTTCTCGATACGGAAGAACCGCTGCCCGGTGAACTGGAAGTTGTAGCGCTGCATGTCGATCGACCACGACCGGTCGCCGACCACATAGATCCCGCGCTCCACCCCGCCGATCAGATCCTCCGTGCTCAGCCCGCCCGGATCCGGCCGCAGCGACACATTCGCCATGCGCTGGACGGGCACATGGCCCGGCGAGTCCGCGTACGCGCAGCCGTTGGAGCGGCCGAGGCCGGTGAGTTTCGCGATCCTGCGGTCCAGCTGGTAGCCGACGAGCGTGCCGTCCTTGACCAGGTCCCACGACTGCGCCTCGACGCCCTCGTCGTCGTAGCCGATGGTGGCGAGACCGTGCTCGGCGGTCCTGTCGCCCGTCACATTCATCACCGAGGAGCCGTACGCCAACTTCCCCAGCTGGTCGAACGTGGCGAACGAGGTCCCGGCGTACGCCGCCTCGTACCCCAGCGCGCGGTCCAGCTCGGTGGCGTGGCCGATCGACTCGTGGATCGTCAGCCACAGATTGGACGGGTCGACGACCAGGTCGTACGTGCCCGCCTCGACGCTCGGCGCGCGCATCTTCTCGGCGAGCAGCCCCGGGATGCGCTCCAGCTCGGCGTCCCAGTCCCAGCCCGTTCCGGTGAGGTACTCCCAGCCCCGGCCGACCGGCGGGGCGATCGTGCGCATCGAGTCGAACTCGCCGCTCTCGCCGTCGACCGCCACGGCGGTGAGCTGCGGATGGAGCCTGACGCGCTGCTGGGTGGTGACCGTACCCGCCGTGTCCGCGTAGAACTTGTTCTCATGGACGGTGACCAGCGAGGCGTCCACATGCGCGACGCCCTCGGCCCGCAGCAGCCGCCCGCTCCACTCCGCCAGGAGCCCGGTCTTCTCCTCGTCGGGTACCTCGAACGGGTCGATCTCGTACGCCGACACCCACGTCCTCTCGGCGTGCACCGGCTCCTCGGCCAGCTCGACGCGCTCGTCCGAACCGGCGGCGGAGATCACCTTCGCGGACAGTCTGGCCATCGCCACGGCCTGTCCCGCGACCCGCGCCGCCGCGTCCATGGAGAGATCGACCCCGGACGCGAAACCCCAGGCGCCCCCGTGCACCACCCGGACCGCGTAGCCGAGATCCGTGGTGTCCGACGAGCCGGCGGGCTTGCCGTCCCGCAACCGCAGGGCCGCGCCGCGCACCCGCTCGAAGCGGAAGTCGGCATGGTCGGCGCCGAGCGCCCGCGCCCTGGCGAGCGCGGCGTCGGCGAGCGCCCGCAGCGGCAGTGCCAGGAACGACTGATCTACCTCGTGGGGCACTTGCTGCCTCTCCTTCTCACGCTCCAGTACTGGTGGTACGGAGTGAACCATGCCGTGCGGGGCTCGAGGCGGGCCACCCGTTTCCGATGTCCTGAATGGGCGCGTAGCAGTAGGCTGATCACTTCCGGTGGCCAGGGGACGCCATTCGGTGAGTGCTGCTGACGGCCGCGGAGGCAGCGCGGTACCGCGTGCGGCATGGGGAGAGCGGCGTCACCATGGATGTCTTCGGAGTCCACCAGAACCTCATCAAGGACTACGGAGCCTTCACCCAATCCCTGGTGTCGGTACGGGACCGGGACATCCAGCGCCATCTCGACGCGGAGCGCGAGGGAAAGGTCCGCTGGCCCGACCCCCGTCTCTCCCTCAATCCGAGTTTCCGCAGCGGCGGTACCGTCGCCGAGCTCGTGGAGGAAGGGGTTCTGCACGTCGGGTGCAAACGCTACTTCCGCGAGAAGAAGGACGAGCATGACCCCGGGACCCGGACTCTGACCCTCCACCGCCACCAGCGCGAAGCGATCGAGGTGGCCGCCTCCCCCTCCCGCGATTCTTTCGTGCTCACCACCGGTACCGGATCCGGCAAGAGCCTCGCCTACATCATCCCCGTCGTGAACGAGGTGCTGCGCCACCCCAACCCCGAGGGGATCTCGGCGATCATCGTCTACCCCATGAACGCGCTCGCCAACAGCCAGCAGCACGAACTGGCCCGCTATCTGCGATGGGGCGTTCCGGATGCGCACCGGAAGGTGACCTTCGCTCGCTATACGGGCCAAGAAGACGCCGGGCAGAAGTCCGCGGTGTGGCGGACCAAGCCGGACATCCTCCTGACGAACTACGTCATGCTGGAATATCTGCTGACGCGACCCCATGAGCGGAAGGAGCTCATCGGCGCGGCACAAGGACTGCGGTTCCTGGCGCTCGACGAACTGCACACCTACCGCGGCAGACAGGGCGCGGATGTAGCGCTGCTGGTACGAAGGCTCCGGGATGCCTGCGACGCCCCCGGCCTTCAGTGCATCGGCACCTCCGCGACCATGGCCAGCGCCGCCACCTTCGAGGAAGCTCGGAAGAAAGTCGCCTCCGTCGCCACCCTGCTGTTCGGAGCCCCCGTACGGCCGGAGCGGGTGATCGGTGAGACGCTGGAGCGCGCCACGGATCCAGGGCCCTCGCAGAGCGGCACCTCGCGCGCACGGCGGTCCGCACTGGGCGAGGCGGTCCGGCGCGCGGCTCTGGACCCCGGGGCACTGTCGCGGGACTACGAGGTCCTGCGGACCGACCCCCTCGCCGTATGGGTGGAGGATTCCTTCGGGCTGGCGGAGGAGAACGAGAAGTCCGGCGGCAGGCTGGTCAGGCGTACGCCCGTGACCGTGCCTGAAGCGGCGGAGACCCTTTCCAGGGACAGTGGGCAGCGGGACGAGCTGTGCCGGGCGGCGATCGAATCGATCCTCAGAGCCGGCGCCGAGGCACGCCACCGGGTACACCGCCGTCCGCTGTTCGCCTTTCGGCTGCACCAGTTCCTGTCCAAGGGTGACACCGTCTACACCAGTCTCGAACCCGCTGGGCAGCGCCATCTGACCAGCCAGTACCAGGTCGTGGTCCCGCAGCAGCGGGAGAAGCCGCTGATCCCGCTGGCCTTCTGCCGGGACTGCGGGCACGAATATCTGGTCGTCACCCGGGAGAGGGGGGCAGCCGGGCCGCGCTTCGTCGCGCGCAGAGATCCGGAGGCCCCCGGCGAGGAGGACGACGGTTATCTTTACGTCAGCGAGGAACGGCCGTGGCCGACCGAGCCCGACGAGATCCTGGTCCGCCTCCCGGACAGCTGGGTCGAGACCGGCGAAGACGGGGCCCGGACCGTTGTGCAGGCCCGTGCGGGTGATCTGCCGCGCGAGGTACGGATCGCTCCCGACGGCAGGCTCCTCGCGGAACGGCCCACCGGGGTGGTGGAGCCCGCAGAGGCTACGGAAACCGGAGCCGACGGCCTACAGGCGTGGTGGATCGCCGCGCCGTTCCGCTTCTGCCTGCGCTGCCGGGTCAGCCACGAACAGTTGCGAGCCCGTGACTTCGCCAAGCTCGCCACCTTCGCCGCCGAGGGACGCAGCTCGGCGGTCTCCCTCATCAGCTCCAGCGTGGTGCGCTCGCTGCGCGCCCAAGCCGATATGGACGTGAAGGCGCGCAAACTCCTCACCTTCGTCGACAACCGGCAGGACGCGAGTCTCCAGGCAGGCCACTTCAATGACTTCGCCCAGGTCACCCAGGTCCGCGGCGCCCTCTACCAGGCGCTGGCCGCGACAGGGCCGAACGGCCTGCGGCACGATCTGCTGCCGCAGGCCGTCGAGGAGGCACTCGGCCTGCCCATGGACGTGTTCGCCCGCAACCCCGGCGCGAAATTCAGCCAGCGTGAGCTCGCCCGCTCGGCGCTCCGCGCGGTGCTGTCCTACCGGGTCCACGCGGACCTGGAACGCGGCTGGCGCATCACCATGCCCAACCTCACCCAGACCGGGCTGCTGCGTTTCGACTACACCGATCTGGCGGAGATCGCCGCCGACGAGGAGTGCTGGCACGGCCGGCACGAAGCACTGGTACGAGACGAACCCGCTCACCGTGAGTACCTCGCGAGGGTTCTGCTGGACGAGCTGCGCCGCTCGCTCGCCGTCGATGAACCGATGCTGACCCAGGAGGGCTTCGAGCAGGTTCAGCGCCAGTCGGACGGCCATCTGCTGGGCGTCTGGGCGCTGCCGCCCCGAGAGCCGCGCGTTCCCTCGCGGGTCGCTTTTCCGGGCAGCGGCCCGAAGGGGGCACCCTCCGGTGAGGCCATCTACCTCAGCGGCCTGGGCGCGTACGGACGTTTCCTCCGCCGCCCGGGCCAGTTCGCCGCGATCCCTGCTCTCCGGGGCAAGCGGATGTCCGTCGCCGATGCCGGCACGGTGATCCGCGATCTGCTGCGGGTACTGGAGACCTACGGCCTGGTGGCGATCGTCCGGGAGGAGCGCGACGGCTCGCTCGGCCACCAGGTCAGGGCCACCGCCCTGCGCTGGCTGCCGGGCGACGGGGCCACCCCCGAGCCCGACCCGCTGCGCAAGGTCAGCGACCCCGACGCCACGCCGTCCGTCAACACCTACTTCCGCGACCTCTACCGGGACACCGCGATGCAGCTCGTCGGTCTTGAGGCCAGGGAACACACCGCGCAGGTCCCCGCCGAGCTGCGGGAAAAGCGGGAAGAGGCATTCCGCGACGGAGAGCTGAGCCTGCTGTACTGCTCGCCGACGATGGAGCTCGGTGTGGACATCTCCACACTCAACGCGGTAGGCATGCGCAACGCCCCGCCCACCCCCGCCAACTACGCCCAGCGCTCGGGCCGGGCGGGACGTTCCGGACAGCCCGCACTCGTCACGACCTACTGTTCGACGGGTAGTGCCCACGATCAGTACTACTTCCGCCGTCCTCAGCTGATGGTCGCGGGCAGCGTCACCCCGCCCCGCCTCGACCTCGCCAATGAGGAACTGCTGCGGTCGCATGTCCACGCCGTCTGGCTGGCCGAGACAGGCGTCGCCCTCGGCTCCCGGATGACCGAGATCATCGACGCGGAGGCCCGGCCCACCGGCCCCGGCGAGCCGGTGCCCCTGCCGCTCACCGACACGATGCGCACGCAGCTCGACAGCGAAACCGCCCGCCGCCGGGCCATCGTCCGGTCCGCCGATGTCCTCCAGCCGCTGCTGGCCGGCCTGGAGAAGCCACCCACCTGGTGGTACGACGGCTGGATCGAGGACGTCGTCCGTGCCGCGCTGAGCCGGTTCGACCATGACTGCGATCGCTGGCGCCGCCTCTACCGGGCCGCCCTCGACGAACGCGAACAGCAGCACCGAGTCGCCGGTGATCTCTCCGTGGACCCCAAGTCCCGCCGCCGCGCCCAGGCCCGCCGAGCCGAGGCCGAGAATCAGCTGAAGCTGCTGCGCAACGAGGACAGCGAGGAATCCTTCAGCGACTTCTACAGCTACCGCTACTTCGCGTCCGAGGGATTCCTCCCCGGCTACTCGTTCCCGCGCCTCCCCCTGGCCGCCTACATCCCCGGGCAGCGGGGCGAAGGCCGGCTCGGCCAGCGGAACGGCGCGTACATCCAGCGTCCGCGCTTCATCGCGATCTCCGAATTCGGTCCCGGCGCGCTGATCTACCACGAGGGCCAGCGTTACTCCGTCGACCGCGTCCAGGTCCCGATGGGAGCCACTCCCGGACAGGTCGCCACCAGTGACGTCCGGATCTGCGGCGCGTGCGGTATGTGGTACGACCGCGCCCAGGGAGCCGACACCTGCGACGACTGCCTGATCCCGCTGACCCTGACCCTGAGCAGGACCATGGTCCTGAGCACGGTTCAGGCCTCCCCGGTGCGGCGTATCTCCTCCGACGAGGAGGAGCGCCTCAGATCCGGCTTCGAACTGCTGACGGGATACCAGTTCTCAGGGGCCGCCGGACGCCAGGACGCCACGGCCTCCGACGAGGCCGGGCCGATCCTCGACATCGGGTACGGGGACACCGCCTGGATCCGCGTCTTCAACCTCGGCCGCCGCAAGCGCAAGCACCGGGCCGACCGGGGGTTCTGGCTCGACCCTGTCCAGGGTCGCTGGCTCAGTGCCAAGAAGGCGGGCGAGATCCAGGAGGCGTCCGCCGAGGACGAGGTCCTGGCACCGTTCGCGTCCGCCGACCGGACGCTCCAGGTCATTCCGTACGTCGAGGACCGGAAGAACATTGCCGTGCTGCGCCTGGCCGAACCCGTCGAGAGCGAGACGATCGCCGTCACGCTCCGCCACGCCCTGGAACGAGGCATCGAGGCCCGCTACCAGCTGGAGGACTCCGAGCTGGACAGCCAGGATCTTCCCGATGACGAGGCGCGGGGCCGGATGCTCTTCGTCGAGGGAGCGGAAGGCGGCGCGGGCGTGCTGCGGCTCCTCCACGACGACCCGAACGCCTTCGCCGAGGTAGCCAGGGCCGCGCTGAAGATCATCCACTACGACCCGGACACCGGCCAGGACGAGGACCGGGCCGAAGGCGCCCCCGAGCGCTGCGAGCGCGGCTGCTACGACTGTCTCCTCTCCTACAACAACCAGCGGTTCCACACCCGGATCGACCGGCATTCCGCGGTCCCGCTGCTGCTCAGGCTCGCCAACGCCACCACCAAGGGCGACCGTGCTGTGACCCCCGCCACCTTGCGGGCGCAGACCCTGGCCGCCGCCACCGAGCCGGTAAGGGGACCCGTCGCGGAGTTTGTAGAGTGGCTGGGCCGGACGGGGCACCGGCTGCCCGACGAGACACAGCCCGACCAGACCGGGGCACCGGTCCGTCCCGACGTCGTCTACCGCCTGCCGGGCGCGGACGTCGCCGTCTACCTGGACACCTCCGGCGGCCCGTCGCTGGACCAGCGGGCCGAATTCCGGCTGATCGACGACGGCTGGCTCGTCATCCGGGCCGGAGCCGGTATCAAGGAGTGGGAGAACACCGTGCGCGTACATCCGGACGTCTTCGGCACCGGACGGAGTTTCCGATGACTTCCGGGACCACGACGACCTCCGCACGCCGCGCACCCGGCGACCTCGTCTCCGCCCGGGGCCGTGACTGGGTGGTCCAGCCCAGCCCCGCCGATGAAGCCGACGGCCTGGTGATCGCCCAGCCACTGGACGGCGACCGCGAATATCTCACCGCGCTCTTCCCGCACGAGATCAAGGACCCCGGCTTCGGCCCGCCCGAGGCCGTTCCCGGGGAGGTCGGCGACTTCGCGTCGGCCGGCCTCCTGCGCACCGCGCTGCGCATCGCGGCGACGCACGGCGCGGGCCCCTTCCGCAGCCTCGCCTCCATCTCCGTGCAGCCACGCCAGTATCAGCTCGTCCCGCTGATGATGGCGCTGCGCATGGACACCGTACGGCTGCTCATCGGGGACGATGTCGGCATCGGCAAGACCGTCGAGGCGGCACTCATCGCCAAGGAACTCATCGAGCAGGGCTCGGCGCGCAACATGGCCGTGCTCTGCTCGCCGTCACTTGCCGAGCAGTGGCAGCGAGAACTGCGGGAGAAGTTCGGCATGGACGCCGTACTCGTCCTTCCCTCCACGGCGGCCCGCTTGGAGAAGACCACAGAACAGGGTCAGTCGATCTTCGACCGTTACCCCTGCACCGTGGTCTCCACCGACTTCATCAAGCAGGAAGAACGCCGGGGCAATTTCAAGCGCACCTGCCCCGACATCCTGATCGTCGACGAGGCCCACAGCTGTGTCGGTACAGGCACCGGACACCAGCTGCGGTACGAGCTGCTCCGCGAACTCGCCGCGGACGCCGACCGGCACCTCGTCCTCGTCACCGCCACCCCGCACAGCGGTGACGTCCACGCCTTCGCCAAGCTCACCGGCCTGCTCGATCCGGCCCTCCAGAACCTCGACCCCACCCTCCCCGCCCACCGTGACCGGCTCGCCCGCCACTTCGTCCAGCGCCGCCGCCGTGACATCAAGCGCTACCTCGACGAGGAGACCCCCTTTCCCCGCGCGCGCATGGTGCGCGAGACCCCGTACCACCTGGACAAGGAGTACGCGGGCTTCGTCACCGATGTCCTGACCTACGCCCGTGAACAGGTCCGCCGCCCCGACGGCGCCCACCAGCAGCGGATGACTTGGGTCTCCGTGCTCGCGCTGCTGCGCTGTGTGCTCTCGTCGCCCGCCGCCGCGGCCGAAACCCTCCGCGTCAGGGCGGGCGTCGCCACTGCCCACACCGACGCGGAGATCGAAAGCTTTCACCGTGCTGTTCTCGACCTCACCGACGACGAGTCCGTCGACGGCCAGGACGGCGTCCCGGGATCGCTGCTCGACACCCCGGAGAACTCCGTCGGCGCCCGAAAACTGAAGTCGTTCGCCGCGCGCGCCGACCAGCTCTCAGGACCGGCACACGACGCCAAACTCCGTACCCTCGTCGATGAGGTGAAAGGCCTGCTCGTCGACGGCTACGACCCGATCGTCTTCTGCCGCTACATCCCCACCGCCGAGTACGTCGCCGGGCATCTCGCCAAAGCCCTGGGGCGCAGCGCCCACGTCGACGCGGTCACGGGCAAGCTCCACCCCGACGCCCGCCAGGCCCGTATCGACGAGCTCACGGCGAAGCACGGCAGGCATGTCCTGGTCGCCACCGACTGCCTCTCCGAAGGCGTCAACCTGCAGGACGACTTCGGCGCGATCCTCCACTACGACCTGTCCTGGAACCCGACCCGCCACGAACAGCGTGAAGGCCGGGTCGACCGGTTCGGACAGGCCCGCGAGAATGTCCGGGCCGTCACCCTCTTCGACACCGACACCGGGATCGACGGCCTTGTCCTGGACGTCCTCATCCGTAAACACCAGGCGATCGCCGAGCAGGTCGGCGTCGTCGTCCCCGTACCGGACGGCGGTGAGGGCGTCCTCAAGGCCCTCTCCAGCAGCCTCTTCCTCAGAGGCAAGGAAAACACCGAACAGCTCACCCTCGACATCGGCACCGAGGCGCTCTTCAGCCAGGCCAGGGAACGCCTCCACAAGGAGTGGGAGGACGCGGCCGACCGGGAGTCGAAGGTCCTCACCAAGTTCGCACAGAGCGGCCTGCGCCCCGAAGAGGTCCAGGCCGAGCTGAACGCCCTGCGACAGGCGCTCGGCGAGCCGGCGGACATCGCCGACTTCACCCGCGAGACCCTGAAGTCGCTGGGCTCCCCCGTACGCCCCGACCCGCACAGCACCGGCTTCACCGCTCCGGCGGGCCCATTGCCCCGGGGCCTGCGCCACGGCCTCGGGATCTACGAGGATCCCGACCAGGCCACCGGGCCGGGCGTCGCCCAGGCACCGGCCCGCGGCACGGCCAAGGGCAAGGCGAAGTCCAAGGCCAAGGCGGGGAAGGCGGTTGCCTCGAACGAGCTGGTCTTCCACCAGGACCTCCCGGTTCCTGCCGGGCAACACGCCTTGTTCCGCACGGATCCCGCGGTACGGGCCGTCGCCCGCTACGTCCTCGACTCCGCCCTGGACCGGAGCCTCAGTGAGATCGACCGCCCCGCCCGGCGGCTCGGCGTCATCCGCACCGCCGCCGTCGACCACCGCGTCGTGCTCCTGCTGGTCCGCTACCGCTTCCACCTCACCCTGCCCCCCCGCCGCCGAGCGGACCGCACCCCGGTCAAGCCCCGCGAACTGGTCGCCGAGGACGCCCAGTTGCTCGCCTGGCGCACGACAAATGACGGCACCCGGGAGTGGCTCACGGACGACGAAACGGCCGAACTGCTTCCGGCGAACCCCGACCGCAACACCATCCCCTCCATGCGCGACCAGCAGATCAGCCGCGCCCTCGAAGAACTGGACGAGGTGAAGGGCGACTTGGCCTCCCACGGCCACGATCTCGCCCGCCGCCTGGAAGCGGCGCACCTCCGCGTCCGCGAGGCCGCCGGCGAACGCGGCAGAGCACGCGGCGCGGCAGCCGCGCGTGGCATCACAGCCGAGCCCGCCGGTGAACCCGACCTGCTCGGTGTGTACGTGTACGTCAAGCGCCCCGGAGGCTCCAGGTGACCGCACTCGCCCTCGACCACCTTCCGGCGAGCACAGCGGTGCGCGTGGAAGGGGCCCTGCTCTCCCGCGAACTTCTCAACAAGATCGGTGGCACGGACCGTGAGCTCCCCGGCTCCACGCCCGCCGATTACGGCCTGCCACGCGGCGTCCGCGTCGAAGACGCCGCCAGCCGCAGGTGGGAATACCTCAAAGGGACCTACAGCTCCTTCCACGCACAGCTCGAAGAGCAGGGTGAGAACGTCGACCTGACGACGCTCACCTACCAGCAGTGGCTGAGCGTCCTTCTGGACGAACTGGGCTACACGGGCCGTACGGACATCCCGAAACGCCAGGGCGTCGATTTCGCCGGCCGGGACCCCAAGAGGTACTACCGCGTCAGCCACCGCTGGCAGGACCACCTCCCCGTCCACCTGCTGGGCTGGGACACCGACCTCGACCGGGGCATCGGAACCCATCGCGCCCCCCAGTCGATGGTCCAGGATCTCCTGAACGTCTCCGCCGAGCACCTGTGGGGACTGCTCTCCAACGGTCGGGTCCTGCGCGTGTTGCGCGACTCCACCACACTCGTCGGCTCCGCCTATGTCGAGTTCAATCTGGACGCCATCTTCGGCGGGGACCAGTTCGCGGACTTCCTCACGCTGTACGCGATGCTCCACTCCTCGCGCTTCGAACTCGTCGCGAAGCCGGAGAAGAAACGACGCGGTGTCGCCGCCGTCGCCTCGGCGGAGGGCGCGGCAGAGGCCGGCGAACTCTCCGACGGACAACCGGCCGACGGAGACGAAGGCACCCTCGACGACATCTTCCTCGCCGACGACATCGCGCCCCTCACCCCGGCGGACTGCCGCATCGAATGGTGGCGCACCTACTCCATCGAGACCGGCATCCGCTCCCGGGACCGGCTGCGCGACCAGGTGAAGGACGCCCTGTCGATCCTCGGCACCGGATTCCTCCAGGCGAACCCGATCCTCGGCGAGGCCCTCACCCGTGGCGGCAAGGCCGCACTCGACGACTTCCACCACGAACTGCTGCGTCTGGCCTACCAGCTGGTGTTCCTCTTCGTGGCCGAGGACCGCGAAGCACTGCTGCTCCAGCCCGGGGCGAACGCCTCCAAGGCGGAAACGCAGAGACTGGAACGGGCCCGCGCCCGCTACGCCCGCTACTTCTCCACGGCCAGGCTGCGCCGTATCGCCGTCAGAAGGAGCGGCGACCACCACACCGACCTGTGGGACGGTCTGTGCGTCGTGCTGGAAGCCCTCGGCAGGATCGGTGGCGAAGAGAATTTGGCCCTTCCCGAACTCGGCGGGCTGTACTTCCGCGCCGCCGACGACGAGAAGCAGATCACCTGGCTCCCGGGCAGAAGCGAGCCGCTGCGCACGGCGAAGCTCCCCAACGAGCACCTGCTCCAGGCAGTCCGGCTGCTGTCCCAGGTCTCCGACAAGCAGGGCCGCGTGACCCGTGTCGACTACCGGCACCTGGATGCCGACGAGCTCGGCAGCGTCTACGAGTCCCTGCTGGAGCTCATCCCACGCCACAACCCGCAGAAACTGGAGTTCTGGCTCCAGGACCTGGTGGCGGGCAACCAGCGGAAGACCACCGGCTCGTACTACACCCCTAAGGTGCTTATCGAGAAGCTCCTCGACAACGCTCTGGACCCGGTGATCGAGCGCTACGCGAAATCCGGCATCCCGAAAGATCTTCTCAAGATCCGCTTCGTCGACCCCTCCTGTGGCTCGGGCCACGTCCTGGTCGCGGCGGCCCGCCGCATCGCCCTGCGCTACGCCCAGCTCGCGGCGGACGGTGAACACGAGCCCGCGCCGGAACGGGTGCGCGAGGCGATGGGCAAGGTCGTGAAGTCCTGTGTCCACGGTGTCGACATCAACCCGCTGGCGACGGAGATCGCCAAGGTGTCGCTGTGGATGGAGTCCCTCAACCCGGGGGAACCGCTGGCCTACCTGGACGACCGGATCAAGGTCGGCAACGCGCTGCTGGGGACGACGCCGCTGCTCCTGGAGGCGGGAATCCCGCAGAAGGCGTTCAGCAAGTTGGAGGGCGACGAACAGAAGACGGTCAAGGACGCCCGGGACCGTAACGCCAGGGAACTGAGGGGCGTGGAGGTGTGGGTCCAGACCCAGATGGGCGAGCCCGCGACCCTGACGAGTACGGCGAAGGTGCGCGTCGCGGCTGAGGAGGCGGCAAGCGCGCCGATCGACGGCACGGGGCTCGCGGCGATACGTGAACTGGCGAGGAGGCACCGTGAGTTCGAGGCGAACGACGAACTTAAGCGGCTGAAGAAGGTCGCGGACGCGTGGTGCGCGGCGTTCATCTGGCCGAAGAGGGAGGACGCGCCGGTCCCCATCACGACGGCGACGCTGAAGAAGCTGGAGAAGGACGAGGAACTGCCGGGCATCCCGAAGCCGAGACCGAAGATGGGCGAGGAACCGGTCCCGGAGACGGAGGAGGAGCGGGAGTGGCGAGAAGACGCGGGGGAGCGGGAGCTGCGCGACATCGTCTCCCGTAACCGCTTCTTCCACTGGCACCTGGAATTCCCCCGTATCTTCCGCGTCGAGGACCGTGACGCGGCGGACGCGAACGCGGCGACGGGGTGGCAGGGCGGCTTCGACTGCGTACTGGGGAACCCGCCGTGGGAGCGGGTGAAGATCCAGAAAAAGGAGTGGTTCGCCGCGCAGAACCCGTACGTGGCGGATGCGGAGACCGCGAACGAGCGCGAGCGCCGGATCGGCGATCTACTGAAGACGGTGGACGAGCACGGCCAGCCGATCGAGGCGGACCGGAAGCTGCACCGGGCGTACCTGACGGCGCAGCGGGAGTCCAAGGGCACGACGAACATGCTCAGGGACTCGGACATCTTCCCGTTGACGGGGAAGGGCGACGTGAATACGTACGCGGTGTTCGCGGAGAAGGCGCGGACGCTGCTGTCGCCGAAGGGCATGGCGGGGCTGGTGCTGCCTACTGGGATTGCGACGGACAAGACGACGTCGGGATTCTTCTCGGACCTGGTGGAGCAGCGTCAGTTGGCGACGGTGTTGGATCTGGAGAACGAGGAGAAGCTTTTCGCAGATGTCCACAACCAGTACCGGTTCTGTCTATTCACGTTCGTCGGCCCCGCTGGCAAGCACGAGCTCGTCCGCCTGGCGTTCCGGGCCCGGCGACCGGACCAGTTGGATGCCCGTGAGTTCACTTTGGACGCGGAGGGGTTCCGGCGGATCAACCCGAACACGCGGACTGCTCCGGTGTGTGAGAGCCCGGCGCACTTGCGGGTGCTTCAAAGGATTCATGAGCGTGTGCCGCTCCTCTGGCGCAGAGAGCCGGGAGAACCCGAAGTCAACGACTGGGAACTGGGCCCGTTCCTTCGCATGCTGGACATGGCGACTGCTTCTAAGCTGTTCCGTTCGGCTGACCACCTTCGGAAAGACGATTGGGTCAGTACCGGCACCGTCTTCATGAAAGGCGACGAGCGGTATCTGCCACTCTACGAAGGGAAGTTTGCGCATCATTTCGACGGCCGTTTCGCTACCTATGAGGACGCGACCCAGGCCCAGATCAACAAGGGCACTCTGCCCCGGTTGGACCCTGAAGCTCACCAAGATCCGACGGCACTCCCGCTACCTCGGCATTGGGTGCATGAGGCTGAGGTAGACGCACGACTGGCGGAAGATCTGCCGAAGCAACGTGAGGAGTGGCCGCATGATTGGTTGCTCGGTTGGCGTGATATCTGCCGAGCGTCTGACCAGCGGACAGTTATTGCATCCGTTCTGCCTCGGACTGCTGTGGGGCACACAGAGCCGCTCTTCATGCCCACCAGCTTGGCAATGCCGATGGACGCATTTCTTGCCAACCTGTCGGCCTCCGTCCTGGACTTCGCGGCTCGACAGAAGGTCCAAGGGGCGCATCTCACATACACCTACCTGGAGCAGCTACCAGTCCTCGCTCCGGACACGTACGCCAAACCCGTTGTTTGGCTCGGCGGCGAGTCACCCGAGGGATGGCTCCGCTCCCGTGTCCTCGAACTGACCTATACCTCGTACGAGATGGCTCCCTGGGCCGAATACCTCAACGACGAGGGCGCCCCCTTCGTCTGGGACGAAGAGCGCCGTTTCCTCATGCGCGCCGAGCTGGATGCTGCGTACTTCCACCTCTACGGCATCGAGCGCAAAGACGTTGACCTCGTCCTGGACAGCTTCCGTGCCTTCCGTAATAAGAAGCCCGAGCTCTTCCAGCGGACCAAGGGCGCTATAACCCGCATCTATGAGGACATGGCGTCCGGTACCCCCTACGCCACGCCCCTCACCCCACCCCCCGGCAATGGCCCCCGCCACGCCCCCGGCGTAAGCCCGCTGACCCGCACGTCGCGACCCAAGCCCAAGCCGCCCGTTACCACCCCGGCAGTGCGGCCCCAGCGCCAGTCGCCGCAACGCGAGGGGCTTCCTCAGAGCGGACTCTTCGGGCGCGGAGAGATCGAGGGTGAGGTTCAGCTCGACCTCTTCGACTGACACGGCAATGCATGGTGGCCGTTCACCCGAGCACAACAGGTGGACGGCCGCCGCGCGTGGTCGGCCTCAGAGTTCGCCGGCGACCACGCCCGTACGGAACGCGATCCATTCCGAAGCGGTGAAGCGCAGCGGTTCGCTCCTCGGGTTCTTGGAGTCGCGTATCGCCCTACCGCCGTTCGGGAGTTCTGCGATCTCGACGCAGTCGTGCTCCGCACCGCTGGCAGAGGACTTGCGCCAAGAGGCGGCGGAGAGGTCGTAGGCGTACAGCTCGGCCTTCGGATCGGTCACTTTCTCTGGCCTTCTTCCATCTCGGCGATCCGTGCGAGCGAATCCTCCACCGAGAGCGCCGTAGCGCGGATGCGTTCGAAGGCTTTCGTGAAGGGCGCCGCGTCATCCCCCTCAACGTATGCCGCGCCGCCGACGTTTTCCAAGAGCACTACAGATGGCATGCGTGCAGGGAAAGTTGTGAGGCTGAAGCCGCCGAGGACGCCCGGATGCGAGGTGCAGTCCAGCGGCATCAGTTGAACGGTGACGTTGGGCATCCCTGCGGTGTCGAGTAGACGCCGCAACTGGTCACGCATGGTGTCGGGTCGTACCGCGAACCGCTGGTGAAGCGCCGCTTCATGGATGATCGCCCAGTATTCCAGCGGCGCACCGGGGCGTGTGAGGACCGACTGGCGGGCCAACCGGACCTCCGCCAGCGCGGCAACTTCTTCCGGAGTGCGGAACGTTGTGATGCCCGCGATGTTCTCGCGAGCGTATGCGGCAGTTTGTAGTAGGCCCGGGATCACCAAGGGTGACCACGCAGAGATGGTCTCGGCGTCCGATTCGAGAGAGATGTAGTCCGCGTAGGACGGCGAGACGATCCCGCTGTACGTCTGCCGCCAGCCCTTCTTTCCGGCGTCTTTGGCCAGGTTGTCCAGTGCTGTGTAGACCTCTTGGTCGGACACCCCGTACACCTTGAGCAGGGCGGCGAGGTCATTGGGGCGGATGGCCAGTGCCGCGTTTTCGATCTTCGACATTTTCGGGGCCTTCCAGCCCATGGCCCCAGCGGCGTCGTCAAGTGTCAGACCGGCGTCATTACGAAGCCTGCGCAGGGTCGATCCCAGACGTCTGCGTCGGATGGTCGGAACGAGCGGAGAGTTGGGCATGCCCGAAGTTTGGCACTGGATATCGGTGGGGGGCCGCCAACTTCCCAAGCTCGCCACTCGATCGGGTGGAAAGGTTGCAATGGGTTATGGAAAGGATGCACCCTCTCTTTGGTCGCTCAGAGCGCTCGGGCGGCATCAGCGTGTTACCTCGCTCGGCGCCACAACGCGCCGCCTACGGCTGGAGGCTCCATGAACCTCAACCCGCCCCACACCTTCACCCCCATCCCCACCGCCGCCCTCGGCCACTACCTCACCCCCGTTCCCGCCGGCTTTTCCCTTCACCTGTCCGCCTCCCCGCGCAACCTCCGCGCCGTACGCGGGCTCACGGAGGCGACGCTTCTCAAGGCGGGCGTCAGCCCCAACGGCGTCGACTGTGCCCAACTCGTCCTCGCTGAGCTCTACAGCAACGCCGTCCACGCCTGCGGCGACTACGTGCCGCTCGTCGCCGAGGTGGAGGTGGGCATGGCGGGGGTCTGGGTCAGGCTGCACGACCCGGATCGGAGTCGTATGCCCTGGCGTGCGGACGTTCCTCTGGATGACCCGGAGGCCGAGTCGGGGCGCGGGCTCCGGATCGTGGATGTGCTCGCGCCTGGTTGGGAGGTGCTGCCCACCCCCATTGGCAAACAGGTCCGCTGCCTGCTGCCGCTTGACTGATTCCGGCCCCCAACTGCCCGCAGTCTCGTCCCAATTGCCGCATCGACGTGCGATTTCGTCGATTGTCAGTCCCCCGGAGTAGTCTCCTGTTCACGCGGTGTTGACGTTGAACGGGCCGCGCCGTTCCGAGCGTTGGGGAGATGGTGGATGGTCGGGCGCGAGTTGTCGCCGGCGGATCACCAGGACAAAGAGATCCGGGCGGTCCTCAAGGGGCTCGTCGCTGCCGGTTGGTCGCTCCGTAAGGAAGGGCACTGGGGGCGTCTCTACTGCCCCTGTGCCGAGGGGGGCTGCCTCACCATCCCCATTCCGGGCACGGCGCAGAATCCGGGGCGCGCGGCGCGCAGGCTCGCGCGCCGCGCCACGCTGTGCCCGCTCCCCGAAGGGGACCCGCGCCGTGCCCCGGGAGGCGGTGTTGTCGTTTGACAACGCGTTGATGGAGGGTAATTCTGCCTTGGGGGACTGCGAACCCCGGCGCGGAGGCTTGTGAAGGCACGAACAAGGGGGCGAAGGCGCGATGGACTACGAGTTTCTCTTCATCGTGGACGGAGTCAGTGTGGACGACGACGTAGCGGTCGGCGTCATCTTCGACGAGTTCGACGGGCTGCTCACCCGCCACCGCAGCAAGCACCTGCTCGACGTGGCGGCGGAGGGTGACAGCGCGATCGACGCGGCGCACCGCCTGGTTGTCAGACTTCACCGGGAGCTGCCCGCTCTGCGCCTGCTCAGACTGGACCCGGATCTGGTCGGTGTCTCGGACATCGCGGAGCGGGCCGGACGGAGCAGGCAGAACGTTCTCCAATGGGTGAACGGGGAGCGGCTTCAGGCCGCGCCGGCGTTCCCCGAGCCGGAGGGCACGGTCGGACGCTCCCTCGTATGGCGCTGGGCCGAGGTCAATGCCTGGCTGGCGGACATTGGGGAGAAGAGCGGAGACGCGGGGGCGACCCGGGAGGACGCCCTGTACATCGACTTCATGTTGCCGCGCTGGCGCCAGGTGCTCGATGACGGGTTGCCGATCGTGCGTACCGTGCACGCCACGAAGGTGGACGACGACCGTACGGGAGACCGCGACGCTGTCGCCCAACTGCTGGAAGGCACGCTCTCCGCGCCTGGCGTACTGGAGCGGATTTCCGCCTTTCCCCGGGCAGAACGGCAACGGCTCACCGTGATCTGCGCCGTGCTTTCCGACCGGCTGACCACGGTGGCCGCACGGATAGCACGCGACGAGACCTGGGTGATCCTCGCGTACCAGGGGGAGGAGAGCGGGCTGTATCTCACGCCCGTCACCGCTCGCAGGGTGCCGGGTTCGCGGCCCGTCTCAGCGCTGGGGCTGGGCCCCGAGGCGACGGTGGGGGATCTGTTGCTGGTCATCGCGAACGGCAGCGTTTCACCGACCACACCCGTGACCGTCGCCTGACGGCGGCACACGTCGTTCCGTTCCGCATATTGCCGTTGAACCGCCTCGACTTGAGCCCGAACGGAATCTGCCCACGCGTACCGTACGAAAGGAAGTCGTGCCGACCGCATTCGAGATCAGCGCCCGAGCGGTTCATCGAGCCGCCACCGTCCTGGACGAGCATCTCCAGGACGGCCTGCCCTTCCGGGAGCTCCGGCCGTTGATCCATCAGGCCGAGCCCTCGCTCGTCACCGACTGGGCCGCGCTCGGGCCGCTGGTGAAGACGGATATCGACAAGAACCTCAGCTACACCGCCACCGCGCTGACCAAGGCGGGCTGGCTGTCCCGGGCCAACCGGATCTGGCGGCTGACCGGGCTGGGCCGGCAGGCGCTCGTGGACTATCCCGACCCGGTGACCTTCCTCGCCGAGGCGCAGACCCGCTACGGCTACTGGCGCGAGCGGCGCGGCTCCTTCGACGCCGCGGCCAAGATTCTCTCCGAGCTGCCCGACGAGCGGTGGATCAGCGTCGAGGACCTCGCCGGGGAGTTCGACGTCGACGCCGAGGCGCTCGCCGCGTCCTTTCAGGGGACTCGCCCCGACGGCTGGCATCTGGCTCTCTCGGACGAGGGGGTGGCAGGCCCGGATCTGCTGTTGCCGCCCTCGGACATCGAGGCCTGGCGCCGGCTGCTGGAGCGGGACGAGCTGGATGACGAGGAGGGCTCCAGCCTCGACGTCGTACGGGCCCGGTCCGGCGCGCGACTCACCGCCGAGGAGCTCACCGCGCTGGTGCTGGGGGAGGAACCGGGACAGGAGAGTGTGCCCCAACGGCCCCGCAGGGTGTGGGTCATTCGGGGGAGGGGCCATGACGGGGCCAGTCTGATCAAGACGCTCTGGCGGGAGCAGGGCGTCGTGACCCTGTCCGCCGACCGGCTGCCCGCCCTCGCCCAGGGCACCGGACCGCAGCGCGTCCGCAAGGTCGTCGACGAGGCGTACTCAGGTGCGACAGCCGCTCGACGTGACCGGCAGGCCGAAGAGCTCTACACCTTCCTCTCCCGGATACAGGAGGGGGACATCGTGGTGTGCACCGACGGCCCCCACGCCTATCTGGGGGTGGTACGTGGGCCCGCCGTCCACTCCGCTCCCAGCGATGACGCGGCCCACTTCACGCGGTCCGTCGACTGGCGGAACCTGAGTGAACCCCTCGACTTCGTCGGTGATCTGCCCGCCGAACTGATGGCCCGAGTGGTCGACGGTGATGCCCGTATCATCGATGTCAGCGAGTTCGCCACCCGGCTCGAACCACTGGTCGGGCCGGAGCCGGACCGTACCGCACCCGCTCCGGACATCGAGGCCGAACTCCCCGATGTCACCCAGGAACTGGCCGACCGACTCACCTTGTCCGACCCGGGCTGGCTCCAGGACGCGGTGGAACTCCTCCGTGGCAAGCCGCAGTTGATCTTCCACGGGCCGCCCGGCACGGGAAAGACCTACACCGCTCTCGCGCTCGCCCGGCATCTGACCGGGGGCAGCCCGAGCAACGTACGCCTGGTGCAGTTCCATCCGGCGTACAGCTACGAAGACTTCTTCGAAGGTTTCCGGCCCCGGACGCCGAAGAAGTCGGCATCCGACCCCATCCTCCCGGAGCGGGAGGGACCCGCCTCGACCGGCATCGTCTTCGATCTGGTCAAGGGACCTCTGCGCAGGCTCGCGGACACGGCGGAGGAGCGACCCGCCGAGGTTTTCGTGCTGGTCATCGACGAGATCAACCGGGGCAACCTCGCCAAGGTCTTCGGGGAGATGTACTTCCTGCTGGAGTACCGGAAGGAGTTCGTCCATCTCCTCTACGGATCGGATGAAGGACGCGGATTCCGGCTGCCGCCCAACCTCTACATCATCGGCACGATGAACACGGTCGACCGCACCGTGGCGCTGATGGACGCGGCCATGCGCCGGCGCTTCTCCTTCCTGGAGCTCCACCCCGACGAGACACCCCTCAAGGGGCTGCTGAGCTCCTGGCTCGACGCGAACAGCCTGCCTCAGCTCGGAGCACAGCTTCTCGATGAGCTCAACCGCCGTATCGCCGCGGGACCCGGCGCCGACCGTGACTTCAGGGTCGGCCATTCGTATCTGATGCAGTCGATAGCGCAGGGTGGTGACCGGGCCCTCGATCTGCTCTGGCGTACCCAGATCATTCCTCTGCTCACTGAGCACCACTACGGCGAATCGATCGACATCCAGGAGACCTACGGCCTCGACGCCATCAGGAAACACCTCGGCATCAACCCGTCGTCCGGGACCGCGGCCCCCGCACCTGACGCGTCGGCCGCCGACGTATGAGCGACGAACCGCCCATCTCGCTGAGGGAGGCGGACGACTGGTCCAGCCGTCCGCTGACCGAGGAACAGGCGCGGACGCTTGACGCCTCGGAGCTCGTGGACGTACGCCCGGGGCGCGTCACCGGGGAATGGCGGCTCAGGGCCAGAAACCAGGTGGGTGCCGTCCGGCTGGGGCGCGGTCGCGGCCATGTACGGTTGTCTATCGCTCCGAAGATGCCGGTGGACCGGCTGATGTACCTCCTCGGCTATGCCCCGGACCGTCTTCTCTGGGACGAGGAGAGACAGCAGATCGACGTGGCTGCCCGCCCCGACCTGCTGCCGGCCGTGGCCCACGCGTTTTCCCGGGCGTCCCGGCGGGCGCTGCGCGCCGGGGTCCTGTTCGGCTACCGGGAGATCGAGGACACCCTCCCCGTGCTGCGCGGCCGGCTGAGAGGCGCAGCCCAGCTCGGGCGCCGTCCCGGGCTGGCGCTACCGCTGGAAGTGACCTACGACGATCACACCGCCGACATCCCGGAGAACCGGCTGCTGCTCGGCGCGGTCCGGCGGATGCTTCGGGTGCCTGGCGTGATCCCGGTGCACCGTCGCGAGTTGCAGGGGTTCGCCGCCCAGCTCGACGGGGTGACTCCGCCGGTGCCCGGCGCACCTCTGCCCGTATGGTCACCGACCCGCCTCAATCTGCGCTACCGGCCCGCTCTGTCCCTCGCCACGCTCATTCTCAGAGGGTCTTCGTACGAACTTGAGGACGGGCGGACCATCAGCGTGGACGGTCTGCTGTTCCGGATGTGGCAGGTGTACGAGGACTTCCTCTGCGGTGCGCTCGGCGAGGCCCTGGAACGGACCGTGGGAGGCAGGGCGGAACCCCGTGATCGTGACCACCACCTCGACACGGGGAAAGGCCACGTCCTCAAGCCGGACCTCGTCCACTACCTGCCGGGTGCCGACGGCGTCCCCGTACCGTCCGTCGTGGTGGACGCGAAGTACAAAAGCGGCCCGGCCCGGGACGACCTCTACCAGATGCTCGCCTACTGCGTACGGCTCGGACTCACGCAGGGGCACCTGGTCTACGCGTCCGGCCAGGAGGACGTGATACGGGTACCGGTGGCCGGGGGTGAGATCCGTCTGCACCGCCATGCCCTGGACCTGGGGGTGCCCCATCAGGAGCTGAAGTCCCGGATCGACGGGCTGGCCGAGCTGATCATACGGAGTCGCGCGGAAGCCGAGTCGGGGCGGGTCGGCACCGCCTGATCCGATCGCGACGGGTCGGCAAGAGCTCCGGACGCCGATCAGTGAGCAGAACCGATGCGGGGCGGCCGCCCCGCCACGTAGTGCTGCGCCGTGACGAATCCCATTCCGTGTCGTTAGGGAAACGTACTTCCGGGAAATGTGCTTCCTTGAATGGGAGCCGGGTGACTGGGGAGAGGTCTGTGGGGCAGAGGCGGCACCAGCTCGCGAAGCCGGACGACATGTTCGACCGGGACTGGGAGTGGAGTGAGCTGACCGCCTTCGCGGCCGATGCCGGGCCCGAGGCCACCTTGGGTGTGGTGTCCGGTCGCCGCCGACAGGGGAAGTCCTTCCTGCTCGACGCGCTCGCGCGGGCCGGCGGTGGCTTCTACTTCTGCGCGTACGAGGCGACGGAAGCCGAGTCGCTGCGCCGCTTCGGCGAGGAGCTGGCCGCGTACACCCGGAGCGTCGCGCCGCTGCGGTTCGACCGCTGGGAGGCGGCCGTCGACGCGCTGCTCGCGCTCGGCCGTGAGCGGCCACTTCCCGTGGTGATCGATGAATTCCCCTATCTCGCCCGTCACTCGCCGTCCCTGCCCTCTGTGCTTCAGGTCGCCTACGGGCCCCGTCGTCCGGAGCGTCTGGAGTCCCGTACCCGCCTTCTCCTGTGCGGCAGCTCGCTCGCATTCATGGGCGGGTTGCTCAGCGGTACATCGCCGCTGCGCGGCCGGGCGAGCCTGGAACTGGTTGTGCACCCGCTCGACTTCCGTAAGGCGGCCGAATTCTGGGGCATCGGCGATCCCCGGCTCGCCGTACTCGTCCATTCGGTCGTCGGCGGTACGCCAGCCTATCGGCGGGAGTTCGTACGGGACGACACCCCGTCCGGCATCGAGGATTTCGACGCCTGGATCTGCCGTACCGTGCTCTCGCCCCGCTCGCCCCTCTATCGGGAGGCGCGCTACCTGCTGGCCGACGAGTCCGATCTGCGCGACCGGGCGATCTATCACTCCGTGCTCTCCGCGATCGCCCAGGGCCACCGCACATCGGGCCGTATCGCGAGCTTCCTCGCCCGGCCCACGGGCGATATCACGCACCCGTTGACCGTGCTCCAGGACTGCTGACTCGTGCAACGGCAGACGGACGCGTTCCGCAAGAACCGCAGCATGTACCAGGTCGCCGAACCGCTGATCAACTTCGACCATGCCATCGTCCGGCCGAAGATTGCCATGCTGTGGCCGAAGCTGCCTGGCTGAGCAGCGGGCCGGGCTTCTTCCCCGCCGTGGTCGGTCCGCACTTCGAGCAGCTCTGCCGGGACTGGGTCGCCCACTTCGCGGCGCCCGAGACGCTCGGCGGTTTGCCGATCGACGTGTCGTACGGCACCGTCTCCGACCCGGCGAACCGAGCCTCGTACGAAGTCGATGTCGTGGTCCAGGGCGCTGTCGGCCAGGACAACGGGGTGTTGCTGGCGCTCGGCGAGTGCAAGTGGGGTCAGGTCATGGGGGTCGGACATCTCGAACGGCTGCGAGGAATCCGGGATCTGCTGGCCGGGCGCGGCACGGATGTGTCGCAGGTCCGGCTCGTCTGCTTCAGCGGAGCGGGGTTCACCCCCGAGCTGTGGGCTGCTGAGGAGCGTGGCGAGGCTGTGCTCGTAGGGCTGGACCGGCTGTACGGCGGGGAGTGAGCCCGTGCAGCGTTCGGCCGAGGCCCCTTTCTGTAGGGATCCCACAGGGTCCTCACCGAGGCGCTGTCAGGGGTCGATTCTCCGCGACGGGCACGGTACCGATAGGTTTTCGACGTACCAGACAGCTGGAAGACCGCTAGGGAAAGGCTGATCCGTTGAGCCGCTCGGTTCTCGTTACCGGAGGAAACCGGGGCATCGGCCTCGCCATCGCCCGCGCCTTCGCCGAAAACGGTGACAAGGTCGCCATCACATACCGGTCCGGCGAGCCGCCGCGGGCCCTGACGGAGCTGGGCTGCCTGGCGGTCCGCTGTGACATCACCGACAGCGAGCAGGTGGAGCAGGCCTACAAGGAGATCGAGGAGAAGCACGGTCCCGTGGAGGTGCTGGTGGCCAACGCCGGTATCACCAAGGACCAGTTGCTGATGCGGATGTCCGAGGAGGACTTCGCCTCCGTGCTCGACACCAACCTCACCGGCACCTTCCGTGTCGTCAAGCGCGCCAACCGCGCCATGCTGCGCGCCAAGAAGGGCCGGGTCGTCCTGATCTCCTCGGTGGTCGGGCTGCTCGGCTCGGCGGGGCAGGCCAACTACGCGGCGTCCAAGGCCGGTCTGGTCGGCTTCGCCCGCTCCCTCGCCCGCGAACTGGGCTCGCGGAACATCACCTTCAATGTCGTCGCGCCCGGTTTCGTCGACACCGACATGACGAAGGTGCTCACCGACGAGCAGCGCGCGGGCATCGTCTCGCA
Organism: Streptomyces scopuliridis RB72; assembly: GCF_000718095.1. GTDB lineage: Bacteria > Actinomycetota > Actinomycetes > Streptomycetales > Streptomycetaceae > Streptomyces > Streptomyces scopuliridis. The sequence continues at coordinate 361,420 of NZ_JOEI01000018.1, forward strand.
GGTACCGCTCGGCCGCTATGCGCAGCCGGAGGAGATCGCCGCGACGGTGCGGTTCCTCGCCTCCGACGACGCCTCGTACATCACTGGAGCCGTCATTCCCGTTGACGGCGGATTGGGCATGGGTCACTGATCACATGAGTGGAATCCTCGCCGGCAAGCGCATTCTCGTCACGGGTGTACTCACCGAGTCCTCCATCGCCTTCCACGCCGCCAAGGTGGCGCAGGAGGAGGGCGCGGAGGTCATCCTCACCGGCTTCGGCCGGCTCACGCTCGTCGAGCGCATCGCCAAGCGGCTGCCCAAGCCCGCCCCGGTCATCGAGCTGGACGTCACCAACCAGGAGCACCTGGACGGGCTGGCCGACCGGATCCGTGAGTACCAGGGCGAAGGCGGTGCCGGCCTCGACGGCATCGTGCACTCGATCGCCTTCGGTCCGCAGGGCGCCTTCAACTTCCTTGAGGGCACATGGGAGGACGTCGGCACCGCGGTGCAGGTCTCCGCGTACTCGCTGAAGTCGCTGACGATGGCCTGTCTGCCGCTGATGGGGCGTGGCGGCTCGGTCGTCGGGCTGACCTTCGACGCGCAGGTGGCCTGGCCCAAGTACGACTGGATGGGTGTCGCCAAGGCGGCGCTCGAATCCACCAACCGGTATCTCGCCCGCGACCTGGGTGCGCGGAACGTCCGCTGCAACCTGATCTCGGCCGGTCCGATCAAGTCGATGGCCGCGAAGTCCATTCCGGGCTTCGAGGAGCTCGCGGACGTGTGGAACCACCGCGCCCCGATCGGCTGGGACCTCTCCGACCCGGAGCCGGCCGGCCGCGGTGTCGTCGGTCTGCTGTCGGACTTCTTCCCGAAGACGACGGGCGAGATCGTCCATGTCGACGGTGGCGTGCACATGATGGGCGCCTGACGCCCGTACTCGTACGCGTACGCCGGAAGCCGCGCGACCGTCCAGGAGACGGCGCGCGGCTTTCGTGCGTGACGGGCCCCGGACGGGTCCGTATCCGTCCGAGTCGAAAAGAGCGGCGACGCACCGCACACTGAGCGAACCGGGGTCATCCGGTCATCGTGGGGGTGGAGGTGTGTGCGTATGCGCCCGCTGCGTCGCCGTACGTCGGCGCTCACGACAGCCGCTCTGCTCACGACGGGACTCGCGGTCTCCCTGACGGGCGTGCCGGGCGCCGGAGCCGTCGCGAGCCGAGGCGACCCCGACCGCTTCCACGCCTCTTGCCGTACGGCCATAGAGGGCTCGCGCGCCACCGCGTCCTGCCACAACCCGTATCCCCAGACCGACCGGATCCGGCTGCATGTGGAGTGCGCGCGCTGGTGGGACATCGACGCCGACAGCGCGCCCGTGGACGTCGGGCCGGCCGGGTACGCGGAGCTGACGGACCGGTGCTGGAAGGAGATACGCGAGGTGTGGGTCACCCATGAGCGGCCCTGAGGGACTCCTCCGGTACCGGGCGTGACTCAGACCCGTTCCCCCAGACAGCCGAGGCCATGGCTCGCGGCCTCGGCCCCCGCCGTCTCCACATCGCCCGCCCGGATCGCCGCCACCAGCCGCGCGTGGTCCATATGGTTCTCCGGCCGCAGCTCCCGCCCCACGTTGTCGCGGAGCTGGTCGCGCACCAGCTGGCCCAGATCCGCGTAGACCGCGGTCAGCACATCGTTGTGCGAGGCCGCGACGACCGCCATGTGCAGGCTCGCGTCGGCCATGACGAACACCTCCGCGTCGCCCGAGGCCCACGCCTCCTCGCGCCGGGCGAGCAGCGTGTCCAGCTGCCGCAGGTCCCGGTCCGTACGGCGCTCCGCCGCCATCCGCGCGGCCGACGACTCCAGCGTGGAGCGCAGCTCGACGACATGCCGGGGATCGGCGGTCGCGAACCTGCGGTGCATCACCCCCGCCAGCTCGCTGGTCGCGACGACATACGTCCCCGAGCCCTGCCGGATGTCCAGCAGACCGTTGTGGGCGAGCGCGCGCACCGCCTCACGGACGGTGTTACGGGCCACGCCGAGCAGCTCGACCAGCTCGGGTTCGGTGGGGATACGTGAGCCCACCGGCCATTCGCCCGAGGTGATCTGATTCCGCAGCTCGGTGATCACTTGGTCGGAGAGCGCGGAGCGGCGGGGGGAGTTCAGCGGCATGGTGCTCCTCGTTGTGGACAACCAATCATCCCATGATTCTATGATGGCTCCATGTCCGACGAGCCGCAGACACAGATACAGCAGATACGACTGTCACCGCCGGCGCCCTCCGGGGCACCGGCGCTCACGAGATCCCTGAGCCGGACACCGTCCGCGTCCGCCGACTCACCGGGTACGCGGCTCGGGCCCGGGGTCTGGCTCACCCGGCTGCTCGTCGTCGGACTCGTGCTCGCCGCCCTCAATCTCCGCCCCGCCATCACCAGCCTCGGCGCGCTGCTCGAAGAGGTGCGGGACGGGCTGCACATGAGCGGCAGCGTCGCGGGGGTCCTCACCTCCGTACCACCGTTCTGCTTCGCTCTCTTCGGCTTCGCGGCGCCCCGGCTGGCCCGGCGCTTCGGGCCCGGCGCGGTCGTCTGCGCGGGCATGGTGGCGATCATGGCGGGGCTGCTGATCCGCCCCTTCGCGGGCGGCACGGTCGGCTTCCTCGCCGCGAGCGCGGTCGCGCTCATGGGGATCGCGGTCAGCAATGTGCTGATGCCGGTGATCGTCAAGCGGTACTTCCCCGACCGCGTCGGCACGATGACCGGGCTGTACTCGATGGCCCTGGCGCTCGGCACCGCCGCCGCGGCCGCCGTGACCGTGCCCATGACCGAGGCGCTGGGTGGCAGTTGGCGGACGGGGCTCGGGGTGTGGGCCGTACTCGCCGCCCTCGCGGTAGTGCCCTGGCTGGGTCTGGTACGGGATCGCAGCGCCGGGCCGTCGTCGCCCTCACCGTCGCATGCGGCCCCTGTCTCCGCCCCCGCCCCGGCTTCGGGGCTGAGGCTCGGGCGCAGCCGTACCGCCTGGGGGCTCGCCTGTTTCTTCGGCCTCCAGGCCACCGGCGCGTACATCACCATGGGCTGGATGCCGCAGATCTTCCGCGACGCGGGGCTCTCGGCGGGCACGGCCGGGCTGCTGCTCGCCGTGACCATGGTGATGGGGGTACCGCTGGCCTTCGTGATCCCGCGGACGGCCGCGCGCATGAAGAACCAGGGCCCGATCGTCATCGCCCTGGGGCTCTGCGGACTCAGCGCCTACGCGGGCCTGTACTTCGCCCCGGCCGAGGGCGCCTGGCTCTGGGCCGTACTGCTGGGCATCTCGAACTGCTCCTTCCCGCTCGCCCTCACCATGATCGGCATGCGCTCCAGGACGGGCGCGGGCGTCGTACGCCTCTCCGCCTTCGCCCAGAGCACCGGCTACCTGATCTCGATCCCGGGCCCGCTGCTGGTGGGCGTGCTGTACCAGCACACCGGCGGCCCGGAGCTGCCGATCGCGCTGATGGCGACGTTCCTGCTGCCGCAGATGCTGGCGGGCGTCGTGGCGGGCAGGGACCGGACGATAGAGGACGAGGCGCGGATGCGAGACTGACCGTATGCCAGTCCTTGACCCGAACCCCCAGAACGGCCAGCGGAAGCTGCTCCTCGTCTTCGGCACGATCATCGGCATCATGGTGATCATCGGAGTCATCGCCTCCATTGCCAGTCCGTAGTTTGGGGCTCGGTTCGCCTCTGGGGTGGGGCTGGCACCACCGTCCCCTAGGGGGCCAGGGTCAGGGTCCAGTGGGTGGGTCACCGGATGGGATCCGGGGGCCATGATCCGTAGGTTTGAGGTACCTCGACAACCGCAGACCTACGGAGGCGGCCATGCCGGCCCGAACCCGCTCCCGGTCCCACCCGTCCGCCGCCTCCTCCTCCGACAGCGTCGAGATCCGGCTGCCGTGGTGGTCCGTGGCGCTGCCCGCCGTCGCTTTCGTCGTGCTGTTCCTGCTGATGGCGGATCCTGGACAGGCGCATGCCGCGACGGACGACCCCACGGTGGGACGGATTCTGGAGCACATTCATCTGACCTTGGGCCGGTAGTACGGGACGGTCGCCGGGCGCGTTCACCCGTGCTGGGGCCGTGCGTCAACACCCTGCGCCCGATGGCGCGTTTCATGCGAAGCTGGGATGCATGAGCGTCGATACAGCCCGCAGGATCGTCCTACTCCGGCACGCGAAGGCCGACTGGCCGGACGTGTCCGACCACGAACGGCCGCTCGCTGATCGCGGCCGCGCGGATGCTTCCGTGGCCGGCCGCCGGCTGGCCGGGACGGGGATCCCCGTCGACCTGGCTCTCTGCTCGACCTCGCTCAGGACGCGCGAGACCTGGAAGCTGGCCGTGCAGGAGCTGCCGCAGCGTCCCAGGACCAGCTACGAGGAGCGGCTCTACGACGCCACCCTCGGTGATCTTCTCGCGCTGCTGAACGAGACGCCCGACGAGGTGAACGATCTGCTACTCGTCGGTCACAACCCGGGTATGCACTCCCTGGCCGACGCGCTCTCGGGCGCGGGAGAGGGCGACACCATCGGCCGGATGACCAGGACCGGATTCCCGACCGCGTCCTTCGCCGTGATCGTCTTCAACGGCAGCTGGAAGTCGGTGGAGCACGGCGTGGGCAAGCTGGTCGATTTCTGGAGCCCGCACGACTGACCTGGATGAAGGCCCCACCGGAGGCCGGAAGAAGGTTCCGGCGGAGGCCGGAGAAAGGCCCCGGCACGCTCACCGCGCGCCGGGGCCTTCCCGCGTCGAGATTCACCTCGTACGGTCAGCCGTCCTCGCCGTCCGCCGCCTCGACCTCTTCCCGGGTGATGCCCAGCAGGTAGAGCACGGTGTCCAGGAACGGCACGTTCACCGCCGTGTGGGCGGCCTCGCGGACGACGGGCTTGGCGTTGAAGGCCACGCCCAGCCCCGCCGCGTTCAGCATGTCGAGATCGTTCGCGCCGTCGCCGATCGCGACGGTCTGCGCCAGCGGCACCCCCGCCTCGGCGGCGAAGCGGCGCAGCAGCCGGGCCTTGCCCGCGCGGTCCACTATCTCGCCCACCACGCGTCCGGTGAGCCTGCCGTCCACGATCTCCAGCGTGTTGGCGGCGGCGAAATCCAGCCCGAGCTGCTCCTGGAGGGCATCGGTGACCTGGGTGAATCCGCCGGAGACGACCCCGACTTGGTAGCCGAGCCGCTTGAGCGTACGGATCAGGGTGCGGGCGCCGGGGGTGAGCCGGACCTCGGCCCGTACCTTCTCCACCACCGACGCGTCCAGCCCGGCCAGCAGCGCCACCCGGGCGTGCAGGGACTGCTCGAAGTCCAGCTCCCCGAGCATGGCCCTGGCGGTCACCTCGGCGACCTCGGCCTCGCAGCCGGCATGGGCCGCGAAGAGTTCGATGACCTCGTCCTGGATCAGGGTCGAGTCGACATCCATCACCACCAGCCGCTGGGCCCGGCGGTGCAGTCCGGCCGAGACGACGGCGACATCGACGCCGATCTCGGATCCGGTGGTGGCCAGCGCGGTGCGCAGCGGTTCGGTCTCCACCCCGGACACCGCGAACTCCACGGCGGTGACCGGGTATTTCGCCAGCCGGAAGATCCGGTCGATATTGCCGCCGGTCCCGGTGATACTGGCCGCTATCACCGCCGTCGACTCCGCGGTCAGCGGGTTGCCGAGCACGGTGACATGGGAACGGCCACTGCCGCGCGGCCGGTTGTCACCGGTGCCCGAGATGATCTCGGCCTGGAGCTTGAGCGATTCCGTCCAGCTGTGCACGGTCGCGCGCAGTTCGCCCTCGCTCGTGCCGCCCGCCGTCGGCGCGGTGATCAGCGCGCACAGCACGATCCGGCCACGGGTGACGACCTGCTCGATGTCGATCACATCGACGGAGTAGGCGGCGAGGGTGTCGAAAAGCCCGGCGGTGATCCCGGGGCGGTCCTTCCCGAAGATCTTGACGAGAAGCGTGGGGACGTCTGCGGTCCGAGGGGGCTGCGATGCGCTCATGGTGCTTCCACCGTATCCGGCGGACCGCCGGTGCGCGCTGCCTGTCCCGCGTACCGGACAGCGCCCGGGAGGGGACCGCCGATGGGTCTGTGCCGGTGGCGTGAAGTCGGCGTACGGCCGGTGTCCGCACGGCGTACGGGGGCTGAAGGCGGACCTGCCACCGAACGGCGCGGCCGGCCCGTCGACCCCCTCGGCTCCCGTCGCCACCCTGGCCGTGGCCGGTGGTCCCGCTGGCTTTGTCCCGGTTGTGGGTTTTTCCCGCGCCCTCCTTGTGGGCCGTTACGAGCTTGTGCCGGTATCGCACGAGGCCCGGCTTTCAAACCTGGCTGCGCGCCTGAAATAGTTCCCCACGATGTTCGCCATCCCTAGACTCCCTGCGACGGGGGAAATCGGGGGACAACAAGTGGGGCATGGAGTGCCGGAACTCGTACTGGAATTGAACGGAAGGACCTGGACGCTCGACCCGTCCAGGACATACACCCTCGGACGTGATCCCCAGGGCGACCTGGCGATCGACGACGCCAGGGTTTCGTGGCGGCATGCCACCATCAGCTGGGGGGGCCGCGGTTGGGTCATCGAGGACCACGGCAGTACCAACGGCACGTATGTGCGGGGTCAGCGCATTCAGCAGATGGAGATCGGTCCCGGCTCCGCCGTCCATCTCGGCAACGCCACCGACGGGCCCCGGCTGAGCCTCACCGGCGCGGCGGCACAGCAGGCCCCGGCTCAGCAGGCGCCCCAGCAGCAGGGCGGCCCCGGTTGGGCACACCAACAGCACCAGCAACCCCATAACCAGCAGCCCCAGCGGCAGGACTGGCAGCAGCCCCCGTACCAGGGACAGCCTCAGCCCCAAGCCCAGCACAAGGCGCAGGTTCAACACCAGGCACAACACCAGCCACAGGCACCGCAGCAGGGGCACATACCTCCGCAGCAGCACGGTCAAGTACCGCACCAGCGGGGCGCGGGGGCCCCGTCGGCGTACGGCGACCGCAGCCCGACCACCTTCCACCAGTTCTCCCTCGGCCACGTCATGCGCATCGGCCGCGCGCTGGAGAACGAACTGGTCGTCTCCGACCTCCAGGTCTCCCGTCTGCACGCCGAGTTCACGGCGACGCCCGACGGCCGCTTCGAGATCCGTGATCTCGGATCCCACAACGGCACCTACGTCAACGGCCAGCCGATCGCCAAGTCCGGCACCGTACTGCTCGGTCCGAACGACATCGTCGGCGTCGGCCACTCCACCTTCCGCCTCGTCGGTGACCGGCTCGAAGAGTTCGTCGACACCGGTGAGGTCTCCTTCTCCGCCCGTCATCTCACGGTGACGGTCGACGGCGGCAAGCAGATCCTCAAGGACGTCTCCTTCGGCGTCCCCGAGAAGTCGCTGATCGCGGTCATCGGCCCCTCGGGCTCCGGCAAGTCCACCCTGCTCAAGGCGCTCACCGGCTACCGCCCCGCCGACCAGGGCGATGTCCTCTACGACAACCGGAATCTGTACAAGCAGTTCGCCGAGCTGCGCCAGCGCATCGGTCTGGTCCCGCAGGACGACATCCTGCACAAGGAACTGACCGTGAAGAAGGCGCTCAAGTACGCCGCCAAGCTCCGCTTCCCCGGTGACACCGCAGAGGCCGAGCGCGAGGCCAGGATCGGCGAGGTCCTGGGCGAGCTGAAGCTCGACATCCACAAGGACAAGAAGATCACCTCGCTCTCCGGCGGCCAGCGCAAGCGCGTCTCCGTCGCCCTGGAGCTGCTCACCAAGCCGTCGCTGATCTTCCTGGACGAGCCGACCTCCGGCCTCGACCCGGGCATGGACCGCGATGTCATGCAGCTGCTGCGCGGCCTCGCCGACGACGGCCGTACGGTCCTGGTCGTCACCCACTCCGTGGCCGAACTGGCGAGCTGCGACAAGCTGCTCGTGATGGCGCCCGGCGGCTCGGTGGCGTACTTCGGCCCGCCCGAGGAAGCGCTCAACTTCTTCGGCTACAGCACCTGGGCCGATGTCTTCTCGGCCTTCGAGAACTACCGCGACTACGACTGGGCGGGCCGCTGGCGCGGCTCGCAGCACTACCAGATGTACGCGGCCGACATCGACGCCGTCGCCGCGCAGTCCGTGGCCATGCCGACGGCGCAGCAGATGCGCCCGCCGAAGCCGCAGAGCTGGGGATCGCAGCTGTGGACGCTGATCCGCCGCTATGTCTCGGTGATCGCGTCCGACAAGGGCTTCATGGGGCTGATGGTGGTCCTGCCCGCCGTGCTCGGTGTGGTCAGCGTCGTCATCCCGGCGAAGTTCGGCCTCGGCCCGCCCGAGGCGCCCGCCAGGTTCAACGGCGCCGCGGGCACGATCCTGCTGATCCTCACGGTCGGGATGTGCTTCACGGGCGCCGCCAACTCCGTCCGTGAGCTGATCAAGGAACGGGTGATCTACGAACGGGAACGGGCCACCGGCCTCTCCCGCTCCGCCTATCTGATGTCCAAGGTCATCACACTCGGAGTGATCACCGCCTTCCAGGGCGTGATCATCTGCGGTATCGGCTTCGCGCCCCGCGCGCTGCCCGCGGAGGGCCTGATCCTGCCGCCGGCCGTCGAGATGTGCCTCGTGGTGATCGCGCTCGGCTTCACCTCGATGATGTTCGGCCTGGTCATCTCCTCGCTGGTGAAGACCGCCGAGAAGACGATGCCGCTGCTGGTCATGTTCGCGATCGTCCAGGTCGTCTTCACCGGCATCCTCTTCCAGGTCTACGACTCACCCGGCCTGGAGCAGTTCGCCTGGCTGATGCCGTCGCGCTGGGCCATCGCGGGCGCGGGCACCACGCTCAACCTCTCCACACTGATGGCGCCCTGGGACCAGGACAACCCCACCAACCTGGACCCGCTGTGGGAGCACGCGGCGAGCCAGTGGGTCATCGACATCTCGGTCCTGCTGCTCATCGGCGTCGTCTGCGGTATCGCGGTCTCGCGTCTGCTGCGCCGCCACGAGCCGGAGGTCATGCGCAACTAGGTCCTGTCCGCCCGCGTAGATCGGCCGGACAGGACCTAGTGCCCCTCCCGGCACCAGCCACGCGGACCGCGTACGCGTACGCCGAAGGGCGGCACCCCCTGTGCGGGGTGCCGCCCTCCGGCGTTCTGCGTGTGGTGCGCCTCAGCGCGCCGGGCCCGGACGGGCTCAGTAGGCGCTGTTGACGTTGTCCATCGAGCCGTACTTGTCCGCGGCGTAGTTGGCCGCGGCCACGATGTTGGCGACCGGGTCGTAGATGTCGAACGGCGTGCCCTTGACGTGGTACGCCTTGAACGTCGGCGGGATGACCTGGAGCAGGCCCTTCGACGGGATGCCGTTCTGGGCGTTGATGTCCCAGAGGTTGATCGCCTTCGGGTTACCGCTGGACTCACGGAGAATGTTGCGGTGCAGACCCTCGTACGAGCCGGGGATCTTGTGCTTCTTCATGATGTCCAGCGACTCCCGGATCCAGCCGTCCAGGTTGTTCTTGTAGACGGGCTTACGGACGGTGGAGCGGTTGGCGGCTTCGTCGGCGCGCTTCTTCGCGTCGGCCTTCGCCTTCGCGACGGCCTTCTTCTCGGCCTCGGCCTTCTTCTGCGCGGCCGCTTCGGCCTTCGTCTTCTCCGACGCCGTCTTCTGGACCACGGCCTGGACCTTGGCCGCGGTGTCGGGGGCGCCGAACTGCTTGGCGATGATCGCGCTCACGGCGGGGGTCCGGCCGTTGTCCGTCGCCGACGTCGACACCGTGGAGGTGACGGGGGACTGGACGGGGGCCTGGGACTCGGCGGCGACAGCCGTGCCGGGAACCAGGGAGAACGTGACCGCGGCGACTCCGGCGGCGGCGACGCCGGCCATGGAAGTCTTCTGGGCCTTGTTCAGACGACTGAGACCAGGGGTGCGTGACGAGAACATAGAGACGAACCTCTTCGAGTAGCGGGAGTCGCGGAGGCCGGACGGCCAGCCTGCTCGGCGGCGACGTCGGCAATTCTTAGCGGTCGCAAAATGCTCTGGCAAAGGTGTGACGTACGACCCCGCATAGTGGAGCGGGGCGCCGCAAAGGCACCCCGCTCCCGGTTTGCTCCCGGTTTATCCCGAGCTCACACACCCCTTTTCTGTCGACTAGTGGAGTTCGTAAGTGATGTACGTCCTATGCCCGGGCTCACATCGAGCGCAGGGCAACCTGACTGGGTGTTGCTTCAGCAACGCAAACCGTGAACGGTCTCCTCCGGGAGGAAGATGGACGTCCCCGAACTCGTGCCAGAGGTAGAGCCCGTCCAGCGCCTCCTCGTATCCCCTGGCCAGAGCCGCCCGCCCGGCGATCGCCGCCAGCATCAGCAGATGCGAGGCCTCGGGCTCGTGCAGCCCGGTCAGCAGCCCGTCCACCACCCGCACCCCGCGCCGGGGCGTGATCACCAGATCCGTCCAGCCGGAGGCCGCCCGCACCACCCCGTCCGGCCCCGCAGCGGACTCCAGGGCCCGCACGGCCGTCGTCCCGACCGCGATGATCCTGCCCCTGTCCGCCGCCACCGCGTTCACCAGCTGGGCCGTGCTCCGCGGCACCTCGAAGCGCTCCGGGTACGGCGGCTCGTGCGCCTCCGCCGACGCCACCCCCGTATGCAGCGTGATCGGCGCGAACCGCACACCCCGGCTCTTCAGCTCCGCGACCAGCCGCGCCGTGAAGGGCCGCCCCGCACTCGGCATCTCCGCGGAGCCGGCGCCGTCGGGCGAGGGCCGCGCGAAGAGCGTCTGATACGCGGAGAGCGGCTGGTCCCGGTCCGTATACCCGTACCGGATCGGCCGGCCGTGGCGGCCCAGCAGCGCCGGTACGTCCGCGCACGAGACCCGCGTCCACCACAGCCGGGATCCCCCGGGGGCCAGTGGCGCGTCCAGTACGAGGTGCTCCCCGCCCGGCAGCCGGACCACCGCTCCCGCCGGGCCCCCGGCGCGTGGCAGCGTGGTCCCCGCGCCGCTGTCCCGCCGTGGCGTACGCAGCTCGACCGCCCACCGCCCGTCGTCACCCCGCGTCGAGAAGTGCACGACGACCGGTTCCCCGCCCGGATCGGGGCCCAGTCGCCCGCTGACGGCCGCCGGCAGCGTCGCCGACGTATTGACGACGAGCACGTCCCCGGCCCGCAGCTGCCCCGGCAGCTCCCGGAAGGCGTGGTGCGTGACGCTCGTCCCCCGGGAGACCAGCAGCCGTACGTCGTCCCTGCCCGACCCGCGCTGCTCCGCCGGGACCCGCGCCGACAGCTCCTCGGGCACCCGCAGCGCCGGCAGGACGCTCACTTCGGCTCCAGTAGCGAGGGGGCCGCGTACCGGCCGCTCACCGGGCGCCGCTCCAGCAGCCGCAGGAAGCCGGGGACCACCGACGCCGGCTCGGGGCGCGGGTCCGGGTCGTCCGGCACGGCCGCCGCGTACAGATCCGTCCCCATGTCGCCCGGATCCACCGTCCACACCCGCAGCTCCGGCTCCTCGACCGCGAGCACGGCGGCGAGATGGTCCAGCGCCGCCTTGGACGCGCCGTACCCGCCCCAGGTCTCGTACGCCTCGGCCGCCGCGTCGGAACTCACCGCGATCACCGCGCCCGCCGCACTGGCCCGCAGCAGCGGCAGCGCCTCCTGGACCAGCCCCAGCGCCGCCACCACATTGGTCTCCAGCGCCGTCCGCAGCCCGTCGAGCGGCAGCGCGTCCAGCCGTACGAGCGGCTCGGCGCCCAGCGCGCTGGCGTTGCTCACCACCAGATCGAGCGCCCCCAGCTCCGCCGCCGCGGCCACCAGCTCCGCGCGGTGCCCGGCGTCCGTGACATCCCCGGCGAACGCCGCCACCCGGGTCCCGTGCGTCCTGACCTCGGTGGCCGTCTCGTCCAGTACGCGCCCGGTCCTGGCGTCCAGCACCAGATCCCAGCCGCGCCGGGCCAGCGCGTCGGCCAGCGCGCGCCCCAGCCCCTTGGAAGCCCCTGTGATGATCGCTACCGGCATGATGTCCGCTCCTTCTCGCTCACGCGCCCGCTCCCGCCTGACGGGCCCAACGTAGGAAGGGGACGGCCCCGGACGCCTCGTACGCGGGCCCGGTCTCACCAGGGCACTTCGGCCTAGTTCCGGCGCCGGAGGACCTAGGCCATCGGCCCTGGCAGGAGCGGATCCCGGGGCCGATACGGTGCGCTCCGCCCGCCGGTACGGTGAAGCCATGAGCCACCGACCCCGCTCCGGCCTCGCCGCCGTGAGCACCGCACTCCTCGCGATGAGCAGGCATCTGGAGGTGCGCGACGTCCTCAAGACGATCGTCGTCTCGGCCCGCGAACTGCTCGACGCCGAGTACGCGGCGCTCGGTGTGCCGGACGATCACGGCGGCTTCGCCCAGTTCGTCGTGGACGGCGTCAGTGACGAGCAGTGGAAGGCCATCGGCCCGCTGCCGCGCCAGCACGGGATCCTCGCTGCGATGCTCCACGAGGAGAAGGCCGAGCGGCTCGCCGACGTACGCAAGGACCCGCGCTTCGAGGGCTGGCCCTCCGCCCACCCCGATATGTCGGACTTCCTGGGGCTGCCGGTCAGGGACGGCGACGAGACCATCGCCGCGCTCTTCCTCGCCAACAAGCGCTGTCCGAAACCGGACGGGGGCTGCGGATTCACCGAGGAGGACGAGGAACTCCTCTCGATCCTCGCCCAGCACGCCGCGATCGCCCTCACCAACGCCCGTCTGTACGAGCGCAGCCGCGAACTCACCATCGCCGAGGAGCGCTCGCGCCTCGCCCACGAACTCCACGACGCCGTCAGCCAGAAGCTCTTCTCGCTGCGGCTGACGGCCCAGGCGGCGGCGGCCCTGGTGGACCGCGATCCCGATCGGGCCAAGGGCGAGCTCCAGCAGGTCGCCGCGCTCGCCGCGGAGGCCGCGGACGAACTGCGCGCCGCGGTCGTCGAGCTGCGCCCCGCCGCCCTTGACGAGGACGGCCTGGTCAATACCCTCCGTACCCAGATCCAGGTCCTGGACCGGGCCCACTCCGCCCGGGTGACCTTCGACACCCGTGGGATGCGGGCGCTGCCCGCCGCCCAGGAGGAGGCGCTGCTGCGGGTGGCGCAGGAGGCGCTGCACAACGCGCTGCGCCACTCCGGCGGCGACCGCGTCGAGGTCACCCTCGCCCGCCGCGGCCAGGGCGCGGTCCTCGGCATCACCGACAACGGCACGGGCTTCGAACCCCGCGCGGTGCGCCGGGCCGGCCGCCATCTGGGGCTCGTCTCGATGCGCGACCGGGCGAGCGGCGTGGGCGGCAGACTCAGGGTGATATCGGCGCCCGGCCAGGGCACCACGATCGAGATGGAGGTGCCCGGTGGCTGAAAAGGAAAAGGGCGGCGCGGAGCGCTTCGTTGGAAGGGCGGTGGTGGGTGACGGGCGGGCTATCCGGGTCCTGCTGGTGGACGATCACCAGGTGGTCAGGCGCGGACTGCGGACGTTCCTGGAGATCCAGGACGACATCGAGGTCGTGGGCGAGGCGTCCGACGGCGCCGAGGGGATCGCCCGCGCCGAGGAACTCCGCCCCGATGTCGTGCTGATGGACATCAAGATGCCCGGCACCGACGGCATCGAGGCGCTGCGCAAGCTCCGTGAACTCGACAATCCGGCCAGGGTCCTGATCGTCACCAGCTTCACCGAACAGCGCACGGTGGTCCCCGCGCTGCGCGCCGGCGCCTCCGGTTACGTATACAAGGACGTCGATCCCGAGGCGCTGGCCGGCGCGATCCGTTCCGTACACGCCGGGCATGTGCTGCTCCAGCCGGAGGTCGCGGGCGCGCTGCTGGCCCAGGACGAGCCGGGCAGCGGCCAGGGCAGGGGCACATCACTCACCGACCGCGAGCGCGAGGTGCTCACTCTGATCGCCGACGGGCGCTCCAACCGGGAGATCGCCCGTGCGCTGGTGCTCTCCGAGAAGACCGTCAAGACGCATGTCTCGAACATCCTGATGAAGCTGGACCTCTCGGACCGTACGCAGGCGGCCCTGTGGGCCGTGCGACACGGGGTTACGGGCTGAGAAGGCATACGGCCCGCAGAATCGGACGATCGCACTCCGGTCTGAGTATTCATACCGTCGGGTGTATGTCACCCACACGGCGCATCCTGATCGTCTTTCGCGCGTTCTTCATGGCGTGCGGCGGCGTACCGCCGCTGTTGTTGATCACACGATTAAGGAACATCCCATGAAGGTTGCCAAGAAGGCCGCCCTGGTCATCGTCACCGCCGGTCTCGCGGCGGGTGCCACCGCCGGAGCCGCGTCCGCCACCGAGGGCGGCGCCCACGCCACCGGCGTGGCGCAGCACTCCCCGGGTGTCGGCTCCGGCAACGCGGTCCAGGTCCCGGTGCACATCCCGGTGAACCTCACCGGCAACACGGTGAACGTGATCGGCCTGCTGAACCCGGCGCTCGGCAACGCCTCGGTCAACCACTGACGCGTCGCGTCACGCGCCGCCGAGGCCCGGTGACCCCCTGGCGGGTGGGTTCCCCGGGCCTCGGCGGCCTTTTTCGTACGAGGACTCGCGTACGGCGTCGAGTGACCGCCCGTCCCGCCCGCGCACACGAAACCTCAGCGCCTCAGGAAACGGGCGGCATCCCCCGCTCCCGCTCCTCGACATACGCGTTGTACGACGCCACCAGCGCCCGCCGCGCACACCGCTCCACCGGCCGCAGCGCCTCGCCCCGCGCCGCCATCTCCGACGCGCTCACCGCGCCGCCGTGCCCGTGCTCGTACGCGAGCGAGACCAGCAGCCCGATCCGCTGCGCCAGTTCGAGCACCCGTACCGCCCGCGGCGGATAGCCGGGCGCCAGCACCTCGCGCCCCCGCTCCGACCGTGCCCGGTACGCGTCGAGCGCCGCCTCGGCCACCGGCCCCGACGCCGCCACATCCAGCCGCGAGAGCACCTCCGTCGCCTCCCGCAGCGCCTCGGCCAGTTCGCGTTCCGCCTCGCCGAGCGAGGGCACATCCGCCGGCGGTGCCTCCCGTACCGGCAGACAGTGCCAGAGGACCTCGACATGCTGGTCCCCGTCCGGGCCCGCCGCGGAGACCTCGGGGATCAGTCCGTACGGAGCCCCGGCGGCGATCACCGCCTCCTCGGCCTCCAGCGCGCGGGCATTGAACTCCGGCGGGCCGCTGAGCCCCAGCGGATGGCCCGGCGCCGGCAGCGCGATCCGGTACCCGGTCACCCCGAGCGCCCGCAGCCGGCCCAGCGCCAGCGTGAGCCCGACAGGACCGGCCTCACCGGGCAGTCCTTCCACCCGGTGTACGGCGTCGTCGCCGACCACGGCGAGCACGGCGTCGTCCGGCGATACAAACCCGGCCAACAGGGCATTTCCCCATGCGGCCAGCAGTCCTGAGCGTGGTTGCGAAAGCATGGCACCAGCGTAGGGAACGGACCTCACGGCCGGACCCCTCGACGGGTGGCGTAGGTTTTCCTTGGGGGCCGCGCCTACAGGCGCACCCGAAACCTCAAGACGATTGCATGGGGAGACAACGCGCTCATGAGCGATGTACTGGAGCTGGTGGACGTATCCGTGGTCCGCGACGGACGCGCTCTGGTGGACGATGTCTCCTGGTCGGTCAAGGAGGGAGAGCGCTGGGTGATCCTCGGCCCCAACGGTGCCGGCAAGACCACCCTGCTCAATCTCGCCTCCAGCTATCTCTTCCCGACCTCCGGCGCGGTACGGATCCTCGGCGAGCGGCTCGGCAAGGTCGATGTCTTCGACCTCCGCCCCCGGATCGGCATCGCGGGCATCGCCATGGCCGAGAAGCTGCCCAAGCGCCAGACGGTCCTTGAGACCGTCCTCACCGCCGCGTACGGCATGACCGCGACCTGGCACGAGGACTACGACGAGGTCGACGAGCAGCGCGCCCGCGCCTTCCTCGACCGCCTCGGCATGACCGAATACCTGGACCGCAAGTTCGGCACGCTCTCCGAGGGCGAGCGCAAGCGCACCCTGATCGCCCGCGCGATGATGACCGACCCCGAACTGCTGCTCCTGGACGAGCCCGCCGCCGGCCTCGACCTCGGCGGGCGCGAGGACCTGGTGCGCAGACTCGGCCGCCTCGCCCGCGATCCGTACGCCCCCTCCATGATCATGGTCACCCACCATGTCGAGGAGATCGCGCCGGGCTTCACCCATGTCCTCATGATCCGCCAGGGCAAGGTGCTCGCCGCCGGCCCCGTGGAGACCGAGCTCACCTCGCGCAACCTCTCGCACTGCTTCGGCCTCCCGCTCGTCATCGAGCGCAACGGCGACCGCTGGACCGCGCAGGGCCTGCCCCTCGGCTGACGTTCATCCGGTCAACGGCTGTCAGCTGACCGGATATCACCCCTGTCGGGACAGGGACCCGCGCCCCTACCATGACCATGTGGAAATCGACGCATGGGTGTGGTGGCTGATCGGCGCTGTCGGACTGGGCATTCCGCTCGTGATAACGGCGATGCCCGAATTCGGCATGTTCTCGGCCGGAGCGGTCGCCGGAGCCGTCACCGCGGCGCTCGGCGGCGGAGTCGTGGCCCAAGTCCTCGTATTCGTCGTGGTGTCCGTCGCCCTCGTCGCCGTCGTACGTCCCTACGCGGCCCGGCAGCGCGGCGCGAGCCCCGGCTCGGCCACCGGCATCGACGCGCTGAAAGGCCGTCAAGCCGTCGTGCTGGAACGGGTGGACGGCAGAGGTGGCCGGATCAAGCTGGCCGGTGAGGTCTGGTCGGCCCGCGCCTACGACGAGCGAGCCGCGTTCGAACCCGGTCAACAGGTCGATGTGGTCGAGATCGACGGAGCCACCGCCGTGGTGATGTGAGCCAACCCGGCCGAACGGTAAGCACATACGTCCGCGGTCTGAGAAACTGGATCATCAGAACATCCGGCAGCGAAGGGCCCGAGGAACGCGATGCCATCAATCATCATCGTCCTGGTCATCCTGGTGGTGCTTGTATTCATCGCCCTGATCAAGACGATCCAGGTCATCCCGCAGGCAAGCGCCGCCATCGTGGAGCGGTTCGGCCGCTACACACGAACTCTCAATGCGGGCCTGAACATTGTCGTCCCGTTCATCGACTCGATCCGTAACCGGATCGACCTCCGTGAACAGGTCGTCCCCTTCCCGCCCCAACCGGTGATCACCCAGGACAACCTGGTGGTCAACATCGACACCGTCATCTACTACCAGGTGACCGACGCCCGCGCCGCGACCTACGAAGTCGCCAGCTATATCCAGGCGATCGAGCAGCTCACTGTCACCACCCTGCGCAACATCATCGGTGGCATGGACCTGGAGCGGACCCTCACCTCCCGCGAGGAGATCAACGCGGCCCTGCGCGGCGTCCTCGACGAGGCCACCGGCAAGTGGGGCATCCGCGTCAACCGCGTCGAGCTGAAGGCGATCGAGCCGCCGACCTCCATCCAGGACTCGATGGAGAAGCAGATGCGCGCCGACCGTGACAAGCGCGCCGCGATCCTCACCGCGGAGGGCATCCGCCAGTCGCAGATCCTCACCGCCGAGGGCGAGAAGCAGTCCGCGATCCTGCGCGCCGAAGGTGAGGCCAAGGCCGCCGCCCTGCGCGCCGAGGGCGAGGCCCAGGCGATCCGTACGGTCTTCGAGTCGATCCACGCGGGCGACCCCGACCAGAAGCTGCTCGCGTACCAGTACCTCCAGATGCTCCCCAAGATCGCCGAAGGCGACGCCAACAAGCTCTGGATCGTGCCCAGCGAGATCGGCGACGCCCTCAAGGGGCTCAGCGGCGCCTTCGACAACCTGGGCGGTGGCATGCCGGGCTTCAACACCGGCAAGGAGCGCCGGCAGGACACCCCGCTGGACTGAGCGGTCCGCCCCTTCGTGCATGATCGGTGCATCCAGCACCGATCACCGAAGGGCAGCGCACCGTGACCTCCTGGGAGATGCTCGCCGTATTCGTCGCGGGCATCAGCGCCGGAACCATCAACACCATCGTCGGTTCCGGCACGTTGATCACCTTCCCCGTCCTGCTCGCGACGGGCCTCCCGCCGGTCACCGCCACCGTCTCCAACGCCCTTGGCCTGATACCCGGTTCCATCAGCGGAGCCATCGGCTACCGCGCGGAACTCACCGGCCAGCGCCGCCGCGTACTGCGCCTGAGCGTCGCCGCGCTGATCGGCGGGCTCGCCGGGGCCGGACTGCTGCTGACGCTGCCCTCGACGGCCTTCGAGACGATCGTGCCCGTCCTGGTCACCGTCGCCCTCGTCCTGGTGATCCTCCAGCCCAGGCTGGCCAGATCAGTCCAAGCCCGCCGTGCCCGGAAGGGCACCAGCGCCCGCCCCAACGGCGGCCCGCTCCTGTTCACCGGACTGCTGCTCGCCAGCGTCTACGGCGGCTACTTCACAGCGGCCCAGGGGATCATCTATCTCTCCCTGATGGGCATGCTGCTCGACGACACCCTGCAACGGCTGAACGCGGTGAAGAACATCCTCGCCGCCGTCGTCAACACCGTCGCCGCGCTCTTCTTCCTCTTCGTCGCGGAGTTCGACTGGACAGCGGTCGTCCTCATCGCCGTCGGCTCGGCGATCGGCGGCCAGCTCGGGGCCAAGGCCGGCCGCAAGCTGCCCCCCGCGGCGCTGCGCGGGCTGGTCGTGGCGGTCGGGGTGGTCGCCATCGTCCAGCTGCTGGTCCGCCGGTACGGCTGACGGGCGGCGCGGGGAGTACGGGCCGCCGACAGCCGGAAGCCCGCTCCTCATGGGGGAGCGGGCTCCTCTCGTACGCCTGACGCGTCACGCGTTACGCGGCGGACTGGACCGAGGCCAGCCAGTGCGGCAGCTCCGAACGCTCACCGGCCCGCAGGGACAGCAGCATCGCGTCCGCCGGGGACGGTACGAACGGCTGGTACAGCAGCGGCATCCCCGCCTGCTCCGGCGTACGGTCGGCCTTGCGGTGGTTGTCCTCGGCGCAGGAAGCGACCGTATTCAGCCAGCTGTCCGCACCACCCCGGGACCGCGGCACCACATGGTCCACCGTCGTCGCGCGCCTGCCGCAGTACGCGCACCGGTGCTGGTCCCGGACCAGTACCCCCCGCCTCGACCACGGAGCCTGTCTTCGGAACGGCACCCGTACATACCGGCAGAGCCTGATCACCCGCGGCACCGGCAGCTCCACCGCGGCCGCACGTACACGGAGATCGGGATGAGCGTGCTCGACAACGGCCTTGTCCTGCAGCACCAGCACCACCGCACGGTTGAGAGTCACCGTCGACAGCGGCTCGAAGCTCGCATTCAGTACCAGCGTGTCCCGCATCCCGCCCACCTCCCGTGTGCCGGCCCGAGCCCCATCGGGAGGCGTCGGGCCTGGATCAACTCTGGCCGGGCACGCCGAGAGGGACAACACAATAAAAAATGCCCTGCCCTGATCTCTCCAAGACCAGGGCAGGGCAAACAAAAGGCAAACGGTCAAAGGGCGGCCGGGGCGGCGTACTCGCCGATGAGCTGCGCACGTGCCAGCGTATGGAACCGCAAATTGAAGCCGACGACCGCGGGCGACGCGTCGCCGTCGGGCCCCAGCCGCTCACTGTCCACCGCGTACACCGTGAACACATAACGGTGCGCCGGATCCCCGGGCGGCGGCGCCGCGCCACCGAAGTCCCGCGACCCGTAGTCGTTGCGCGCCTGCACCGCGCCCTCGGGAAGCCCGTCGAACGCCCCGGTGCCCGCACCCACGGGAAGCTCCGTGACCGACGCCGGGATGTCGAAGACCACCCAGTGCCAGAATCCGCTGCCGGTCGGTGCGTCCGGATCGAAGCACGTCACGGCGAAGCTCCGGGTCTCCGCCGGGAAGCCCTCCCACCGCAGATGCGGCGAGGTGTTCCCGGCGGCGTGGACCTGGGCGTCCTTGAGCGTCGCTCCGGGCGCGATGTCCTCGCTCACCACGGTGAACGACGGCACCTGCGGATGGAAGTCATGAGGGAGCGGAGCCCTCTTGCCCTCGGTCACGTCTGAACCTCCGAATCGGCTGTCCTGCCTGGCTGCTCAACAGCCCGACAGCTCGGCTGCCTTGCGGGGCCGAGCCTAGTAGTGCTTGGTCAGGTTGGTGTTGCTGTGGGTATGTCGCGGTGGCAGGTGGGGCAGGCGCCGGTCCAGGTTGCGAGGAGGGTCTGTAGTTCGC
>NZ_JOEI01000019.1 GCF_000718095.1 Streptomyces scopuliridis RB72
CGAGGCCACCCCGCCCGGATAGCGGCAGCTCATCCCGACGACCACGATCGGATCGTCGGCCACCGCGGCGGTCCGCGTGGCGGCCGGCACGGCCACCGCCGCGTCGGAGCCCAGCAGTTCATCGAGGAGGTAGGCGGCCAGGGCGCGCACGGTCGGGTAGTCGAAGACCAGCGTGGCGGGCAGCCGCAGTCCGGTGACGGTGCCCAGCCGGTTGCGCAGCTCCACCGCCGTCAGCGAGTCGAAGCCCAGCTCGCGGAAGGCGCGCCCGGCGTCGATGTCCGCGCCACTGGTGTGGCCCAGGACGAGGGCCACCTGTCCGCGTACGAGATCGAGCAGCAGCTCGCCGCGCTCGGTCGCGTCCAGCCTGCCCAGCCGCTGGACGAGACCGCCGGCCGTGCTCGACCCCGCGACGGACGACGCACGGCGGGCGCGGGTACGGATCAACGACCGCAGCAGCGGCGGGACGTCGCCCTGTGCGCGGAGCACCGGCAGATCCAGCCGCACGGGTACGACGGCGGCCTCGCCGGTGGTCAGCGCCGCGTCGAACAGCGCCACGCCCTGCTCGACCGGGAGCGCCGGCACCCCGGAGCGGGCGTGCCGCTCGGCCTCGGCCTCCGCCAGCGTGCCCGTCATACCGCCGGTACGTTCCCAGGGGCCCCAGGCGAGGGACACGCCCGGCAGGCCCTCGGCCCGGCGGCGCTCCATCAGCGCGTCCAGGAAGGCGTTTCCGGCCGCGTAGTTGCCCTGCCCCGCGCTGCCGATCACTCCGGCGACCGACGAGAAGACCACGAACGCGGACAGGTCCTGACCCTGCGTCAGCTCATGCAGGTTCCAGGCCGCGTCGGCCTTGGGGCGCAGGACCGTGTCCAGCCGCTCGGGCGTGAGCGAAGGGATCAGGCCGTCGTCCAGCACACCCGCCGTATGGATCACGGCGGAGACGGTGTGGCGGGCCAGCAGTCCGGCCAGCGCGTCGCGGTCGGCCGCGTCGCACGCCTCGACCGAGACCTCGGCGCCCAGTTCCGTCAGCTCGTCCGTCAGCGCCTCGGCGCCCTCGGCGGCCAAGCCCCGGCGGCTCACCAGCAGCAGCCTGCGCACGCCGTGCTCGGCCACCAGATGCCGCGCCATCACCGCGCCAAGACCGCCCGTACCGCCGGTGATCAGCACGCTGCCGTCGGCGTCCCAGACCGGCCCGGCCTCGATCTCGCCGAGCGCCCGGCGCACCAGCCGTCCGGCCCTGATCTCGCCGTTCCTGACGATCAGCTGCGGCTCGTCCGTACCCAGCGCCCCGAGCGGGAGCGCGACCGGCTCCGCCGGGTCCAGGTCGACCAGTCCGAAGCTGCCCGGGTTCTCCGACTGCGCGGAGCGCACCAGACCCCACACCGCGGCCGACGCCACCTCGGCGCCGCCGACCGCGCCGCGCGTCACGAACACCAGCCGTGATCCGGCGAAGCGCTCCTCCGCCAGCCAGGTGTGCGCCGACGCCAGGACCTCGGCGGTCAGCGCGTGTGCGGACTCCGCCGCCTCAACCCCCGGCGTACCGCCGACCGTCATGAGTACGACCGCCGGCACCGGCTCCTCGCCCGCCGCCAGCGCCGCCAGATCCGGATGGACCGCGATGCCGCCCGCCAGGGCCTCGTGCCCGGCGAGTCCGAAGGCGTCGGGGCCGGCCAGGGCGACGGACTCGGGGGCCTGTGCCCCTTGTCGTACGGGAACCCAGTCGAGGCCGAACAGCGCGTCGCGGGCGGCCGTGGCGGCGCCGCCCAGTTCCCGCGCCGCGACCGCGCGCAGCACCAGCGACTCGACGGAGACGACCGGCTCACCGGACGTGTCGGCGACGGTGATCGAGACCGCGTCCTCAGCGGCCGGGGAGAGCCGTACCCGCAGCGCGGAGGCGCCGGTCGCGTGCAGCGACACGCCCTCCCACGAGAAGGGCAGTCCGCCGCGGCTCTCCGCGCCGAGTTCGACGAAGGAGGCGGCGTGCAGCGCCGCGTCCAGCAGCGCGGGGTGCAGACCGAACGCGTCCGCCTCGGCCTCGCCGCCCTCGGGCAGCACGACCTCGGCGTACACGTCGCCGTCGCGCCGCCAGGCGGCCCGCAGGCCCTGGAAGACCGGACCGTAGGCGAAGCCGTCGTCGGCCAGCCGGTCGTAGACGCCCTCGACGGCGACGGGCTCGGCCCCGGCGGGGGGCCATACGGCCGCGTCGAATCCGGCGCCCCGCTCCCCGGCCCGCTCGTCGACGGCGAGTACGCCGGTGGCGTGCCGCGTCCAGGCCGTCTCGTCGCTTCCCTCGGGGCGCGAGTAGACGTTGACGGTGCGACGGCCGGAGTCGTCGGGGTTGCCGATCCACAGCTGGACCTGGATACCGCCCCGCTCAGGGAGGATCAGCGGCGCGGCCAGGGTCAGTTCCTCGACCAGGTCGCAGCCGACCTCGTCGCCCGCGCGCAGGGCGAGTTCGAGGAAGGCGGTGCCGGGAAGCAGCGTGGTGCCGCGCACGGCGTGGTCGGCGAGCCACGGGTGGGACTGGAGCGAGAGCCGGCCGGTGAGGAGCACACCCTCGGAGTCGGCGAGGGAGACGGCGGCGGAGAGCAGCGGGTGGTGGGCCGCGCCGAGCCCGGCGGCCCGCAGGTCGGCGGACTGGTTCTGGGCACCGCCCTTGGGCCAGTACCTGCGGCGCTGGAAGGCGTAGGTCGGCAGGTCGTGGCGGTGTGCGCCGGTGCCCGCGAAGTACTCCGCCCAGCGGACGGTGACGCCGCGTACGTACAGTCCGGCCAGCGCGGTGGTGAGGGTGTCGGTCTCGGGGCGGCCGGCCCGCAGCGCGGGGAGCGCGGCGTGGCCCTCGGTGTCCGCCGTGTCGAGGCAGTCCTCGGTCATCGCGGACAGGACGCTGTCGGGGCCGAGTTCGAGGAAGGTGGTGACGCCGTGGCCGGCGAGCCAGCCGACGCCGTCGGCGAACCGTACGGCCCGCCGGACATGGTCCACCCAGTAGTCGGCGGAGGTGACCTGCGCGACGGTGCCGGGCTCGCCGGTGAGGTTGGAGACGAACGGCAGCAGCGGGGCCTGGAGGGACAGGCCGGCCACCACGGCGCGGAACTCGTCGAGCATCGGCTCCATGAGCGGCGAGTGGAAGGCGTGCGAGACCGTCAGCCGCTTGGTCTTGCGGCCCTCGTCCGCCAGGCGGGCGGCGATCTCGGTGACCGCGCTCTCCTCGCCGGCGAGGACGAGGGCGGAGGGGCCGTTGACCGCGGCGATCGACACCGCGTCCTCGTGGCCGGCCAGCAGCGGGGTGACCTCGTCCTCGGTGGCCTGTACGGCGATCATCGCGCCGCCCTCGGGCAGCGCCTGCATCAGCCGGCCGCGGGCGGTGACGAGCGCCGCCGCGTCGGGCAGCGACAGCACTCCCGCGACATGGGCGGCGGTGATCTCACCGATCGAGTGGCCGGTCAGATAGTCGGGCTTGACGCCCCAGGACTCGACCAGGCGGTACAGCGCGACCTCGACGGCGAACAGCGCGGGCTGCGCGTACTCGGTGCGGTTCAGCGCGTCGGCGTCCTCGCCCCAGAGCACCTCGCGCAGCGGCCGGTCGAGCAGCGGGTCGAGCGCGGCGAAGGCGGCGTCCAGCGCCTGGGCGAACACCGGGAATCTGGCGTGGAGTTCGCGCCCGGCGCCGAGGCGCTGGGAGCCCTGGCCGGTGAAGAGGAACGCCAGCTTCCCGTCGCCCTGGGTGGCGCCCTGGACGGCGCCCCGCACCTGGCCGGTCTCCTCCCGGTCCCCGGCCAGCGCCGTCAGCGCGGCGAGCGCGCCGTCGCGGTCGGCGGCCATGAGCACGGCGCGGTGTTCGAAGCCGGCGCGGGTGGTGGCCAGTGAGTAGGCGGTGTCGAGGACGGTCGCGGCGGGGTCGGCCTCCAGCGCGGTCAGCAGCCCGGCGGCCTGGGCGCGCAGCGCCTCACGGGTCCGACCGGAGACCAGCAGCGGTACGGCGCCCGGCTCGATGCCCCCGCCGTCCGCGGAGGCGTCGGCAGCGTTCTCGGTCCCGGGCGCGCCCGGGGCCTGCTCGACGATGGTGTGCGCGTTGGTGCCGCTGATGCCGAAGGAGGAGACGCCCGCGCGCCGGGGCGCGCCGGTCTCGGGCCACGGGGAGTTCTCCGTGAGGATCCGGACCGCGCCCTGCGACCAGTCGACATGCGAGGAGGGCTCGTCGGCCAGCAGGGTCCGCGGCAGCACTCCATGGCGCATCGCCATGACCATCTTGATGACACCGGCGACACCGGCGGCGGCCTGGGTGTGGCTGATGTTCGACTTGACGGAGCCGAGCAGCAGCGGCCGGTTCTCGTCGCGGCCCTGGCCGTAGGTGGCGAGCAGGGCCTGTGCCTCGACCGGGTCACCGAGCGTGGTGCCGGTGCCGTGCGCCTCGACGGCGTCGACCTCGGCGGCGGAGAGCCGGGAGTTGATCAGGGCCTGCTGGATGACCTCCTGCTGCGAGGGGCCGTTGGGGGCGGTCAGTCCGTTCGACGCGCCGTCCTGGTTGACCGCGGTGCCGCGTACCACGGCGAGGATCTCGTGCCCGTTGCGCCGGGCGTCGGAGAGCCGCTCCAGGACGAGGACGCCGACGCCCTCGGCCCAGCCGGTGCCGTCGGCGGTGTCCCCGAAGGAGCGGCAGCGGCCGTCCGCGGAGAGGCCGCCCTGACGGCCCATCTCGATGAAGGTGCCGGGGCTCGACATGACGGTGACGCCGCCGGCCAGCGCGAGGGTGCACTCCCCCGCGCGCAGCGCCTGGGTGGCGAGATGGACGGCCACGAGCGAGGAGGAGCAGGCGGTGTCCACGGTGACCGCGGGGCCGACGGTGCCGAAGGTGTAGGAGATACGTCCGGACAGGACGCTGCCGGTGT
The DNA here is from genome assembly GCF_000718095.1 of Streptomyces scopuliridis RB72. Taxonomy (GTDB): domain Bacteria; phylum Actinomycetota; class Actinomycetes; order Streptomycetales; family Streptomycetaceae; genus Streptomyces; species Streptomyces scopuliridis. The sequence continues at coordinate 4,887 of NZ_JOEI01000019.1, forward strand.
TGCCGGTGAGCTGGAATCCCTCGGCGCCGTCGGCGGGTCCGACCCGGTAGTCCTGGGCCATCGCGCCCATGAACACACCGGTCTGGCTGCCCTTGACCGAGGTCGGGTCGATGCCCGCGCGTTCGAACGCCTCCCAGGCGGACTCCAGCGCGACACGCTGCTGCGGGTCCATCGCCACGGCCTCGCGCGGCGAGATCCCGAAGAAGTCGGCGTCGAAGTCGGGGGCGTCGTGCAGGAACCCGCCGGACGAGGTGCTGGACGAGGCGAGCGCCTCGGCGTCCCAGCCGCGGTCGGCGGGAAACGCCGTGATGCCGTTCTCACCCGCCTCGACCAGCCGCCAGAGATCTTCCGGGCTGCTGACACCGCCGGGATAGCGGCAGGTCATACCGATAATGGCGATCGGCTCCTGGGCCGCCGTCTCCAGCTCATTGACCCGCTGCCGCGTCCGTCGGAGATCGGCGGTAGCAAGCTTGAGGTAGTCCCGGAGCTTCTGTTCGTTGTCCATCTCAACTCAACCCATCTCGACAGCCAGCGGCCGAACATGAATCACGCGGGGCATCTCGCGCTCGCCGTGCAATGCGATAAATAGAAAGCCACATGGCTTCGCAGCCGTTTAGCGGGAAGCCATGTGGCGAGTGTCGTACGGACCGCTACGGGAATTCCCTAGTCCTCCGCAGTCCTTCGTTCCGCTACCAGTTGGAGGCCAGCAGAAGGTCCCCGTATTCGTGTTCCCGGGAGACCTGATTCAGGTCGGCGTCGACCATCATGTGCATCAGTTCGGGGAAGTCGACACTGGGCTTCCAGCCCAGCTTGGTACGGGCGTGCTCGCTGTCCGCGCAGAGAATCTCCACCTCCGCGGGGCGGACCAGCTCGGGGTCGATGACGACGTAGTCCTGCCAGTCCAGACCCACGTGTTCGAAGGCGATGCGCACCGCGTCCCGTACCGAGTGCATGGAGCCGCTGCCCACCACGTAGTCGTCCGGCTCGTCGGGCTGGAGCATGAGATGCATGGCGCGCACATAGTCGCCGGCGAAGCCCCAGTCACGTACCGCGTCGAGGTTTCCGAGGTGCAGCTTGTCCTGGAGTCCCAGCTTGATCCGGGCGACGGCGAGGGAGATCTTCCGGGTCACGAACTCCGAGCCGCGGCGCGGGGATTCATGGTTGAAGAGCATTCCGGAAACGGCGTACATCCCGAAGGACTCACGGTAGTTGCGGGTGATGAAGTGCCCGTACGCCTTGGCGGCGCCGTACGGGCTGCGCGGGTGGAACAGCGTCGTCTCACGCTGCGGAGTCTCGGCGGCCTTGCCGAACATCTCCGAGGACGACGCCTGGTAGAAGCGGATCTGGCCGCTGCCCGCGGTGCGTGAGCTGTTGAGGCCGCTCACCATCCGGATCGCCTCAAGGACGCGGAGCACGCCCATGCCGTTGACCTCGGTGACGAGTTCGGCCTGCTGCCACGACATCGGCACGAACGAGATCGCGCCGAGGTTGTACACCTCGTCCGGCTGCACGGTGTCGACGGCGGAGACCAGGCTGCCCTGGTCCATCAGGTCGCCGTCCACGAACGACAGTTCGGAGACGAGCCGGCTGACCCGCGACTTTCGCGGGTTGGCCTGTCCTCGGATCAATCCCCAAACCTGGTAGCCCTGTGACAGGAGATGCTCGGCCAGATAAGAACCGTCCTGCCCGGTAATTCCGGTGATCAGCGCACGCTTGGTCATACCAACCCCTTCTCGACCACGGAGAGACCGCCCAAACGCAGAGCTCGGTCGACGACCTTGCATCGAATACGCTTCTGTCCGGACGATAGACATCGGCACGCTCGCAAGCCGCCGACCACGGTGTCAAGAAAACCCGTGCTTACTAGGGAATTCCCGAGTCGGAGCGGAGCCGGGAAGGCATGGAGAGGCGGAACACTAGTAATTTTCGGGACCGCGATGCGGTGCACTGTGTGCGTCGGCGTTCGGGCCGGCTCTGTCAACCGGAGCGTCTTTCCGTGCTGTTCAGACTTCTGCGTACCCATGTGCGCCCGTACCGGCGAGCCGCTGCCCTGCTGGTCCTCCTGCAACTGATCCAGATCCTCGGCACACTGCTGCTGCCGACGCTCGGCGCCGCCCTGATCGACAACGGTGTCGTCGCGCGCGACAGCGGCTATATCTCGCGCCTCGGCGCGGTCATGGTCGCGCTGGCGCTCGTCCAGGTCGCCGCGGCGATCGGCGCGGTGTCCCTGGCCTCCCGTACCGCGATGGCGATGGGACGCGACATCCGCCGCGTCGTCTTCCGCCGGGTGCTGGACTTCTCCGCCCGTGAGGTGGGCCGCTTCGGTACGCCGTCGCTGCTGACCCGTACGGTCAACGATGTGCAGCAGGTGCAGACGCTGACGCAGTCGGGCTTCGGCATCGTGGTGGCCGCGCCCCTGATGTGCCTGGGGAGCGTCGTACTGGCGCTTCAGCAGGACGTCCCGCTGGCGCTGATCCTGGTGGTCCTCGTCGCGGTGGTCGCCGTCGCGTTCGGGCTGCTGCTGGCCCGGATGGGTGTGTTCTACGAGCGGATGCAGACCTGTCTCGACCGGCTCGGCCGGCTGCTGCGCGAGCAGATCACCGGCGTGCGCGTGGTGCGTTCCTTCGTACGGGACGGCTACGAGCGCGAGCGGTTCGCCCGTACGAGCACGGAGCTGTACGAGGTCTCACGGCGGGTCGGCCGGCTCATCGCGTCGATGCTGCCCGTGGTGCTGCTGCTCATGAACGCGTTCATGGTCGCCATCCTCTGGGTCGGCGCCCACCGGATCGACAGCGGGGCGATGCGGATCGGCGCGCTCAGCGCGTTCCTCAGCTATCTCTCGCTGATACTCATGTCGGTCGTGATGGTCGCGTTCGTGTTCCTGTCGGTGCCGCGCGCGAAGGTGTCCGCCGCGCGTATCCAGGAGATCCTGGCGACGCCGACGAGTGTCACCCCGCCGTCCGAGCCGGTGGAGGCCGCGTCGGACGCCGTCGGCCGGCTGGAGCTGCGCGGGGCGGAGTTCCGTTACCCGGGCGCGGAGAAGCCGGTGCTCCAGGGGATCGATCTGACCGCGGGCCCCGGGGAGAGCGTGGCGATCCTCGGCTCCACCGGCAGCGGCAAGACGACGCTCCTCAATCTCGTCCTGCGGCTGTTCGACGCCACCGAGGGTTCGGTACGGGTCAACGGCGTCGACGTACGGCATCTGAACCCGGACGTCCTCAGCCGGGCCGTCGGCTTCGTACCGCAGAAGCCCTATCTGTTCTCCGGGACCGTCGCGACCAACCTCCGCTTCGGGAACCCGGACGCCACCGACGACGAGCTGTGGCACGCCCTGCGGATCGCCCAGGCCGCCGAGTTCGTCGCGCGCATGCCCGACGGGCTCGACGCCGAGATCTCCCAGGGCGGTACGAACGTCTCGGGCGGCCAGCGCCAGCGGCTCGCCATCGCGCGCACCCTGCTGCGCCGGCCCGATGTCTATCTCTTCGACGACTGCTTCTCCGCGCTCGACTACGCCACGGACGCCGCGCTGCGTACCGCGATGGCGCCGGAGATCGCGCGGTCGACCGTCATCACCGTCGCCCAGCGGGTCGCCACCGTCCGGTACGCCGACCGCATCGTGGTCCTCGACGGCGGACGCGTCATCGACACCGGCACCCATGACGAACTGCTGCGCGACAGCGCCACCTACCGCGAGATAGCCCTCTCCCAGCTCACCGAGGAGGAGACCGTTCATGGTCTCGCCGGCCAGCCCCAGCCCCACTGAGCCCCGCGGGCCCGGCCGCCGGCTCCTCGGCCTGCTCCGGCCGCACCGCCCCCGGATCGCCGTCGCCCTCCTGGTGGGCATCGGCGGGATCACGCTCAACGCGTTCGGTCCGCTGCTGCTCGGCAAGGCCACCGACCTGATCGTCGACGGTCTGCTCGACGGACCCGGCGGCGCGTCGCCGGGGGTCACCACCGGGGGCGTCGACTTCGACGCGGTCGGGCGCGTGCTGCTGCTCCTGCTCGTGCTGTATGTCGCGGCGTCGCTGTTCATGCTGGCGCAGGGCCGGCTGGTCGCGTCCGTCGTCCAGCGGGTGGTCTTCGATCTGCGGGAGAGCGCGGAGGAGAAGCTCGGACGGCTGCCGCTGCGCTACTTCGACCGCAATCCGGCCGGCGAGGTGCTGAGCCGTACGACCAACGATGTCGACAATCTCCAGCAGACCCTTCAGCAGACCCTCGCCGAGCTGATCACCTCGGTCTTCTCCATCATCACCATGCTCATCCTGATGCTGGTGATCTCGCCGTCCCTGGCGCTGATCATGCTGGCGAGCGTGCCGGTGTCGGGGGTGCTCGCCGCGTGGATCAGCAAGCGCGCCCAGCCCCGGTTCGCGGAGCAGTGGGCCGCCACCGGCTCGATGAACGCGCAGGTCGAGGAGGTCTATACGGGCCACTCGCTGATCAAGGGCTTCGGCAGGCGCGAGCAGGCCGAGCGGCGGTTCGACGCGCACAACGAGGCGCTGTTCCGGGCGGGCGCCAAGGCCCAGTTCGCCTCGGGCACCATCGAGCCCGCCATGATGTTCATCGCCAACCTCGGCTATGTGGTGGTGGCGGTGGTGGGCGCGTGGAAGGTGGTGAGCGGCGCGCTGACGCTCGGGGATGTGCAGGCGTTCATCCTGTACTCCCGGCAGTTCAGCCAGCCGATCGTGCAGGTCGCCAGCGTGGCCGGCCGTCTCCAGTCCGGGATCGCCTCCGCCGCGCGGGTCTTCACCCTGCTCGACGCGGAGGAGCAGGGCCCCGACCCGAAGCACCCCGTCCGGCCGGAACGGGTCACCGGACGCGTGGAGTTCGACCGCGTCGGCTTCCGCTACTCCCCCGAGACCCCGCTGATCGAGGACCTCTCCCTGACCGTGGAGCCCGGCAGTACGGTGGCGATCGTCGGCCCCACCGGGGCCGGCAAGACCACACTGGGCAATCTCCTCATGCGGTTCTACGAGGTGGACGAGGGCCGGATCCTGCTCGACGGCACGGACATCGCGGCGATGACCCGGGACGATCTGCGCGCGCAGTTCGGTCTCGTGCTCCAGGACACCTGGCTGTTCGGCGGCACGATCGCCGAGAACATCGCGTACGGCCATGCCGGCGCCACCCGCGAGGAGATCGTCGCCGCGGCACGCGCCACCTGCGCGGACCGCTTCATCCGTACGCTGCCGGACGGCTACGACACCGTGCTGGACGACGAGTCGTCCAGCGTGAGCGCGGGCGAGAAGCAGCTGATCACGGTCGCCAGGGCGTTTCTCGCCCAGCCCGCCGTGCTGGTCCTCGACGAGGCGACCAGCTCCGTCGACACCCGTACCGAAGTGCTGATCCAGCGCGCGATGAACACCCTGCGCGCGGGCAGGACCAGCTTCGTCATCGCGCACCGGCTGTCCACCATCCGCGACGCCGATGTCATCGTGGTCATGGAGTCGGGGCGGATCGTGGAGCGCGGCACCCATGACGAACTGATCCGTGAACAGGGCGCCTACGCCCGGCTGCACGCGGCCCGCGCCCATGGCTCCCCCCGGCCGGCCGCCGACGGTGAGCAACTGGTGACCGGTGGCTGAGGCGTCGCCGCCCGCTTCCGCGTAATCTCGAAGGGTCAGCGCCACCGGTCCGAACACCGGCGTTCGAGCCCGACCGATAAGGACGGTATTGTGCCCGACGGAAAACTCCTCGCCGTCAGCGATCTGCATGTCGTGTACGACGAGAACCGCGCGCTGGTCGAGGAACTGCGCCCGTCCTCGGACGACGACTGGCTGATCGTCGCGGGTGATGTCGCCGAGAAGTACACCGATATCGAGTGGGCCCTGCGGCTGCTCAGCGAGCGGTTCACGAAGGTGATCTGGGCTCCGGGCAACCATGAGCTGTGGACCCATCCGAAGGATCCGTGCGATCTGCGCGGCGAGAAGCGCTATCTGCATCTGGTGGAGCTGTGCCGGGGGCTGGGCATCGCCACCCCGGAGGACCCCTACCTCGTGTGGCGGGGCGCCGGGGGGCCGGTGGCGGTCGCTCCGCTGTTCGTGCTCTACGACTACTCGTTCCGGGCGCCCGGCGCCACCACGATGGAGGAGTCGCTGCGGCTGGCCCATGAGGCGGGCGTGGTCTGCTCCGACGAGTACTTCCTGCACCCCGACCCGTTCTCGGGCCGGGACGCCTGGTGCCGGTCGCGGGTCGAGGAGACCGAGCGCCGGCTGTCGGCCGTCGATCCGTCCCTGCGTACGGTGCTGGTCAATCACTTCCCGCTGGTCCGTGACCCCACCCGCGTCCTGTACTACCCCGAGTTCGCGCAGTGGTGCGGTACGGAACTGACCGCCGACTGGCATGTGCGCTTCCGCGCCGCCGCCGTGGTCTACGGCCATCTGCACATCCCCCGGGTCACCCACCACGACGGGGTGCGCTTCGAGGAGGTGTCGATCGGCTATCCGCGCGAGTGGCGCAAACGCCCGCCCCGGGAGCCGCTGCGCCAGATCCTGCCCGAGCCGGCCGGACAGGCGGCCCGGTGATCGGGGAGGTGCTGCCCGCCGCGGTCGCGGCCGAGGCGGCGTACGACGACGGGCGCGAGCCGGGCGAGGAGCTGTTCCCGCAGGAGAAGGCGCTGGTGGCGAACGCGGTCCCCAAGCGGCAGCGGGAGTTCACCACGGTACGGTTCCTGGCCCGGCGCGCGATGCGCCGTCTGGGCCAGCGGCCCGTGCCGCTGCTGCCCAACCGGCGCGGGGCGCCGCAGTGGCCGGAAGGCATCGTCGGGAGCATGACGCACTGCGACGGCTACCGCGCCGCGGTCGTGGCCAGGTCCGAGGGAACAGTGGCGCTCGGTATCGACGCGGAGCCCGACGCGCCGCTGCCCGAGGGCGTGCTGGATGTCGTCACGCTGCCGGCCGAGCGGACGTGGATCGCGTCGCTGACCGAGCGTCACCCCGGGGTCAGCTATGACCGGCTGATTTTCAGCGCCAAGGAGAGCGTTTTCAAGGTGTGGTATCCGCTCACCGGGCGCGAACTCGACTTCTCCGAGGCGGAAATCGACATCGATCCGGTCGAACGGACCTTTCAGGCAAGGCTTCTGGTACCGGGCCCCTTCGTGAATGGCCGTCATATCGGTGAATTCCAGGGCCGTTGGATCGCGGATCGGGGCCTGGTGGCCACCGCCATCCATGTGGCATCTGAATCGTCATCAGTTTTTCATTGAATCCCTCATCACTCGCCGCCGTGAACTGCTATCCAAGTGGGGTCCTTGTCCCCCCACCCCTGGAGAAGCATCTCCGTGCGTTCAATAAAGGCACTGTTCGCCGTCCTTCTGGCAATCGTCGCGGCGGTCACGATTTCGCCCACCGCCTACGCGGCCAACGGTAAGTACGTGGCGCTGGGTGACTCGTACGCGGTCGCTCCCGGTACCCGTACGTACGACAACCCCAACGACCCGTGCCGCCGGGGCCCGCTGACCTACCCACGGCTGTGGGCGGCTCAGCACAGCTCGGTGGCGTTCGTCGAGGCGTCGTGCTCGGGTGCGACCACGACCGATGTGATCAACTCCCAGATACCGCAGCTCACGGCGGACACCACACTGGTGACGCTGCAGGTCGGCGGCAATGACGTCGGCTTCGTCGACGTACTGACGAACTGCATCCTCACCATCGACGACCGCGACTGCATCAACGGCGTCGAGGCGGCCAAGCAGGCGGCGCAGTCCGTCCTGTCCCCCGCGCTCGCGCAGACCTACGGGGCGGTGCGCGCCGCCGCCCCCAACGCGAGAGTCATCGTCATCGGATATCCCCGGCTCTACACCATCGGAGGTTCCTGCGGCATATTCGGACTGAGCGACGCCGAGCGTACCGCCATGAACTCCGCGGCCGACACCCTGGCCTCTGTCATGTCCAGCCGTGCGGCGGCCGCCGGTTTCGAATTCCTGGACGCACGACCGGTATTCGACCCGCACACGATCTGCTCGTCCGGTTCCACCTGGGTCACCAGCCTGGAATGGGACAAGATTAACGAGTCCTACCACCCGAACGCCGCGGGCCACCGCGACGGTTATCTGGCCGCTCTGAACGCCCGCACCGGCTGACGGAACGACCGGCCGACCGGCCTACGGATTGAATAAGTGGGGGCGTTCCGCTTTCTTGCGCGGAACGCCCCCACTGCCGTATCCCTTTGTCAGCGCGGCACGTCGGCCAATTCGCTGATGTCCTCATTACCTTCGCTCACCAGCATCTGGGAGGAGGCGAGTTCGCGGTAGAGGACATCGGCCTCGACCAGCTCCGCGTGGGTCCCCGCGGCGCGCACCAGACCGTGTTCCAGGACCACGATCTGGTCGGCGCCGGTCACGGTGGAGAGCCGGTGCGCGATCAGGATCACGGTGCAGCGCCGGGCCGCCTGGTCCACCGCCTCCCGCAGCGCCCGCTCGTTGCTCGCGTCGAGCTGGGCGGTGGCCTCGTCCAGGAGCAGCACCTCCGGCCGGCGCAGCAGGGCACGCGCGATGGCCAGCCGCTGGCGCTCACCGCCCGACAGGGTGACGCCGCGGTTGCCGACCTCCGTGCGCAGTCCGTCGGGCAGCCGGTCGATCAGGGTGTCGAGCCGGGTGAGCCGCAGGACCTCCGCGATGTCCTCGTCCGACGCGCCGGTCGCCGCGTAGCGCAGATTGTCCTCGATGGTGCCGGCCATCACCGGCGATTCCTGCTCCACATAGGCGATGCGCCTGCGCACCTCCGACCGGGGCAGGGTGGCGATGTCGACGCCGTCGATCCGGATCTGTCCCGACGCCGGTTCGTGGAAGCGCTGGAGCAGGGCGAACATCGTGGTCTTGCCCGCGCCGGAGAGTCCGACCAGCGCCGTCTGGGTACCGCCGGGGACGGTGTACGAGATACCGCGCAGGGCGGGTGCGCGGCCGGGGTAGGAGAACCGTACGTCCCGGAACTCGACCGGGGGCGCGCCGGGCGCGGCCACGGCGGCGAGCCGTTCGCGCGGGTCGTCCACGTCGTCCTCGACCGGCATGTGCTTGACCTGCTCGATACGGCCGACGGCGCCGAGCCCCTGTTGCAGCATGCTCAGGCCGGCGACCAGTGAGCCGACCGGGCTCGCCAGATAGAACACGTACAGCAGGAAGGCGATCAGGGCGGAGGCTTCGAGGCTGCCGGCGGCCACCAGCGCGCCGCCCACGCCGAGCACCGCGAGGAACGCGGCCTGGATGGACACTCCGGAGAGGACCTTCACCAGCGCGACATAGCGCGCGCCGGCCAGTCCGGCGCGGTAGGCACCCTCGATCGCGTCTCCGGCGCGCTCGGTCTCCCTGCCCTCGGCGCCATTGGCCTTCACGGTCCTGGCGGCGCCGAGCGTACGGTCCAGCGCGGCGCCCACCGCGCCGACCGACTCCTGGGCGCGGGCGACCGCTTCACGGATCCGGGGCAGGACGAGCACCATGACCAGCGCGACGGCGATCAGCACGGCGGCGGTGACCCCGAGCAGTCCCAGATGCACCACGCCCATCAGGACCACCGCGCCGAGGATGCTGAGCACTCCGTTGGAGACCATCACCAGCCCTTCGGTGGCGGCGTTCTGGACGAGCGCGCTGTCGGAGGTGACGCGGGAGATGAGGTCGCCCGGAGGACGGCGGTCCAGCTCGGGTACGCGCAGCCGTATCAGCCGGAACACCAGGTCGCGGCGGATCTGCCGGACCACCCGTTCCGAGGTGCGCTGCTGCCACCAGGACTGGAGTCCGGTGAGCCCGGCGCCCAGGACGACGAGCGCGGCCAGCAGGAGCACGGGCCCGAGCACCCCGCGCCCGTCGCTCAGTCCGTCCAGTACGTGCTGGGCCACCAGCGGCTGTACGAGTCCGGCCGCGCTGGCGGCCAGCACGAGCAGCAGGGTGGCGAGCAGCACCGTCCGGTGCGGGCGGGCGTAGCGCAGCAGTACGCGCAGCGGGGGCGTCGCGGGCGGCTCAGGGGTCTGGGCCGGCGCGGGTGGCTGAGGGGTCTCAGCCGTCGCGGGAGGAGCGGAAGCCGTTGTCATGGGAGGTCCCGGGTTCGCTGGTCGGGAGGGGTGATCACCGGTGGGGAGTGGGGTGTTCAGTGGGTCGCGGGTATGGGTGCGGGCGCGTGCTGCGCCGCGATCCGCTCCAGGTGGCCGGCGGCGGTGACATGGCCGCCCGCCGCGCGGAAGGACCGGCCGATCGCCTCGGCGGCGGCGCGGTGGCCGCCGGCGCTGTCCAGTACGGTTTCGACGGCCGTGGCCAGCCGGGCGGCGTTCACCCGGTTGAAGCGGACCCGCACCCCCGCGCCCGCGTCGACCACCTGCTGCGCGACGATGGGCTGGTCGTCGCGGATGGGGGCGAGGACGAGCGGCAGCCCGTGCCAGAGCGACTCGCACACGGTGTTGTGTCCGGCGTGGCAGACGACGGCGTCGGCCCGTGCCAGCAGGTCGAGTTGGGGAACATGGGCACGTACGAGGACTCCCGGTGGCACCGCGGAGAGCGTATGGCCGGGGTCGACCACGACGCCCTGCACCGCGTCCCCGAGCCCGTCGAGCGCGCTGACCGCCTCCGCCAGGAACCGGCCGCCCGCGTCCGCGTTGGCCGTGCCGAGCGAGACGAGCACGGTGGGACGCCCCGGATCCAGCTCGTCCCACGGGAAGTCGGAGCGGTCGGCGCGGGGGGCGATGGCCGGTCCGACCAGATGCGTCCGCTCCCAGGGCAGCGGCGCGTCACCGAGCAGTTCGCGGCCGGTGAAGGCGATGACACCGTACGGGGAGAACCGCGGGTCGGCCGTGCCCGCCGGGTCGCCGATCCGTGCGCGCAGCCCGCCCAGCAGCTCACCGAGCCAGGCGGCCACCTTGGGCATCCCGGCCAGCGGGTCGATGAGTTCGGCCGAGGTGGTCGCGGAGGTGACATAGGGGATGCCCTTGCGCTCCGCGATCAGCGCGCCCGCCACGGCGTGCTGGTCGCCGAGGACAACATCCGGGCGGAACGCGTCGATGGCGGCCTCGATGCCCGGCGCCATCAGGTCGGCCAGCGGTACGAAGAACTCCTCCCAGAGGAACCGGAAGGCGGCGGGTCCGGTCAGCTCCGGCGGCCTGACCAGTCCGCCCGCGGGCATGGGGCAGTCGAAGACCGTGACGTCCCGGCCGGCGAGCCGGTGGATCTGGTCGGCGTGGCCGGCCCATGCCACCGGGTGCCCCCGCCGGGCGAGTTCGCCGGCCACCCCGACCAGCGGGTTGACATGCCCGACCAGCGGCGGGACGACGAGCAGGAAGCGGGTCACCGCACCGCCCCGGCGAGCGTGTGATCCCGGATCCACTCCAGGATCAGGTCCCGGGTCTCCTCGGTCCGCTCCACGAGTACGGAGTGGCCCTGCTCGGCGAGGACCACGGTGCGGCAGGACGCCAGCTTGGCTTCCAGGGAGTCGACTTGGGCGCTCAGACCGGACTCGTCGCCGAAGATGGCCAGGACCGGGCAGTTGAGCGCGGAGAGATCGTCGTCGATGACGCGCCCCGCCGGGATGTCCTCGGCGAGGGTGGTGACCCGCAGGATACGGCTGGCGCCCCGGGAGAGCCGGGCGGTGTGCGCGCCGTGATGGGCGGAGATCCAGCCGATGACATCCTCGCGGGAGAGCTGGCTCTTGGCGTCGGCCAGCCCGTCTGCCATGTGCCGGGTCCACTCCGCGACCGGCGGCTCGGACTCGATCATGGTGACCGTGGCGACCCGGTCGGGGTGCCAGGCGGCGAGCGCGGCGGCCACCGTACCGCCGAAGGAGTTGCCGACGACATGCACCCGACGGGTCTCGCCGAGCGCGTCGAGCAGCCCGGCGAGGTCGCCGACGAAGGACTCCAGACGGTAGCCGGTGGCCGGCCGGTCGCTGCGGCCGTGGCCGCGCAGGTCGTACATGATCACGTCGAAGCCCGCGGCGGCGAAGGCCGGGCCGAGGGTGAAGTAGTAGCTGGCCAGGCTGTCGGTGAGCAGGCCGTGCACGAACACGACAACGTCCGGTTCACTGCCGTCCGCGGGCCGGCCGGCGGCGGGGAGCCGCTGCACATGCGTGGTGATCTCGCCCGTACGTATCTTGGTCATCGGCTCAGCCCTGCCCGTTGGCGCGCAGCGACGCCGCGACGTAGTCGGCCAGCTCGCCGACGGTGAGGGCGATGATCTCGTCGAGTTCGAGATCGGCGATGAAGAGGGCGAGGTTGACCCGGTCCCCGTAGTGCTCGCGCAGGACGCCGGCGAGCGTCACGAGATCGATGCTCTCCAGTTCGAGGTCGTCGTGGAAGGTGGTCTCCCGGCTGATCTCGGCGTCGTCGAGACCGTCCTCCTCCAGCAGTTCGCGCAGCATGCGGGTGATGTCCGCCAGCACAGCGGCATCATCGGTGTCCAGCGGCTCCGTGGTCATGATCCCGATCGCCTCAGTGCTCATCAGACTCTCCTGTCTCGTTGTCATCAGTCGTCCAGGCGACGATGTACTGCCGTTCGGGCAGTCCCGGTGGATTGGCCACCTGCCGCACACTCACCTCGTACGCCCGGCCCTCGGTCACCACGCGCAGCCTCTCCGCGTCCGCCGCCACCACGCGGTAGTCGGCGGGCCGGCCGCGCAGACCGGTACCGCGTGCCTTGGCGACGGCCTCCTTGGCCGTCCAGAACCGGGTGAACCAGCCGGGCCCGCTCTCCGGATCCGCGGCCACCAGCCGGTCCAGCAGGGCCAGTTCGCCGCTGTCGCAGGCCATCTCGGCGGCGGACCTCGGCCGGTCGGTGATCTCCTCGATGTCGATCCCGCACGCGCCGCGCCGGGCGAGGGCCACGCCGGTCTCCCGGCAGTGCGCGATCGACACGGTCAGCTCGCCCAGCGCGCGTCCGTGCACCCCGTGGGCGAGGGGCCGTCCTGTGGCGTCGTTGCGTACGGCGATCTCGGCCGGATAGATGTCGTCCGCGCCCTCGCCCCACAGCAGTCCGCGGACCGCGTCCTTGGCGGCGACCCGGCCGAGCAGCCACTGACGGCGCCGGACGGGAGGCAGCGCGTCATAGCCGGCGCGTTCGGCGCCGCCGAGCATATTGCGCATGATCAGCTCGCGGGTGGCCAGGTCGGGCCAGCGCTCGTGCACCTTCGTCCAGCCCCCGGGCTCGGCCGTGGAGAGGGTGTTGCGGCCCGGGAAGCGGTCCACCGCACGGATGTTGGGGTCGGTGTCGAACCTCCGGTCCTGCCAGCCGGTGAACTCCGCCCAGACCCGGCCCTCATGGACGAGCTGCATGTCCGCGGTGAGGGTGAGGTCGGTGACCTCGGTGATCCGGATCAGACAGTCCAGCCGTTCGCCCGGCTTCGGTTCGGGCCCGTGGAAGCGGATCCGGTCCATCCCGATCGGGAAGACCGTGGTGCGCTCGGTGAGCGTCGCCATGATCCAGTAGCCGAGGAGCTGTCCGACGTTGTCGAGCAGGGCGCCGGGGGCGTCCGGCGCGGTGATGACGCCCCGTACCGACAGATCGCCGAGGGCGGTCAGTTCGCTGACGCCCTGGAAGCGCGGTCCGTGGAACATCCACCGTTCGCTGTAGAGCTGTTCGGCCCGCAGCCCGGGGGTGCGTTCGGCGGCCGGGTCCACCGGCCACGGCGCGGGCGGTTCCGTGTAGCGCGGGGCCAGTTCGACCACCGCCCGGGAGTAGCCGGTCAGGCTCACCTCGACCCGGTCGGGCGCCTGCCGCCGTACCACCACCGGTACGTCGACGGACGGCATGGCCTCGATCCACTTCAGCAGCCGTACCTCGTGCACGGCGACGGCCCGCGTTCCGGGGACGGCGCGTTCGGCGATGTCCATGAGGTGGCCGATGACCGTGGTGGCGGGCACGATCGGCCAGCGGTCGGCCTCGTCGGGCCAGCCGGGACGCTGCCGGAAGAAGCAGTGGTCGAGCAGATAGGGCATCGTGTCGACGTCGACCCGCAGCACCTCGGGGACCGGCGCCACGGCCGGAGCGGGGACGGGGGCGGGTGAGCCCGTCGAGGGTCCCCGGCGGGCCGGGGCGGTACGACGGTGCGCGGCGCCCGCGCCGATGAGTTCGTTCGCGATGGCCGCGGTGTCGTTCAGCAGCGCGGAGAGTTCGGCGGCCACCGGGAACCGCGCGCCGGCCCGGCCGAGCAGCTCCAGCGCCCCGCCGTCCGCGACCGAGAGCGCGGGCGAGGCGGCGGGGGTGACGGGCCGGGGCACGATCCCGGTCAGTGCTTTCCTGGTCCCCTCGGGCAGGGAGACGAGCGCCCCGCCGAGATCCAGCCGGACCCCGGCCCGGGCAGACCGCGCGGACGCGGTCGCCTTCGAGGTCACGGGTCCCAGCAGCGGGGCGACGTCGGGCGCGGCGCCGTCCACCCAGAGCGCGGTGACCACCCGGCGCAGCTGCGCCAGACTGTCCCTGGCCGTGGAGTGCGCGGAGACGACGAGCCGGTCCTCGCCCGCCAGGGTGTCGTCGATCAGCGAGCCGAGCTGCCCCGCGCCCAGCTGGATGAACGCGCGGTACCCCGCCTCGTGCATCGCGGCGATCATGAGCCTGAACCGCACCGGTTCGAGCAGATGCCGGACGAACAGCTCCCGTACGGCGGCCGGTTCGGCCGGGTAGAGCGCGGCGGTCGTCGCGGACCAGACCGGGGTGGACTGCGGATGGAGGGTGTACGTCTCCGCCGCGCGCCGGATCGGATCGAGGTACGGCGCGAGCATCGGGGTGTGGAAGCCGGACCGGAACGGCAGCACCTGCCCGATCACCCCCTGGGCCCGGAAGCGCTGGACCAGCTCACCGACGGCCTCCTCCGGGCCGCAGATCATCGACTGGTTCGGCGCGTTGTCGTGCGAGAGCACCACGTCGGTACGCCCGCCCAGCTCGGCCAGCACCTTGTCGGCGGGCATGCCGAGCACGGCGAAGGCCGCGCCGGGGACGCGCAGCGCGTCCGGGTCGAAGCCCGCGAGGAAGGTGTCCACCTCGTCGGCGGCGTGGATGCCGCCGCAGGCCATGGCGGTCCACTCCCCCACGCTGTGCCCGGCGACCGCGTCGGGCACGACGGCGAGCCTGCGCAGCGCGGTGTCGAGGACGCGCCCGAGCTGGAACACCGCGGCTCCGTGCCGTCCCACGTCACCGACCCTGGCGTCCTCGCCGGCCGACCACGGGAGGCCGAACCGCTCGGCCAGCTCGGCCACTTGGGGCTCGAACTCCGCTTCGAGGCCGGGGAAGACGAACGCGGTCCGCCCGCCGCCGGCCGGGCCGAGCAGCGGGCGCGGGCTGAACCACACATCGCTGCGTCCGCGCCAGGCGGCGCCCTTGGTCACGGCCTTGCGTGCCAGCTTCAGCCGGCGCGCGGTCGGGTCGACGATCCCGAGCCGTACGGGCCCGGCCGCCGCTCCCGCCGCCGGGTCGCGCTCGTCGAGCCCGGCCGCCAGGACCGTGGAGTCGTCGGCGTCCAGCAGCGCGGCCAGCTCCGCCGGGCTCGCCGCGGCGAGCCGCAGCACCCCCTCGGGCTCGGTCACCGTCGTACGGGCCTTGCGCGCGGCCGGGACGGTGGCCGGCTGCTCCAGGACGACATGGGCGTTGATGCCGCCGAAGCCGAAGGCGTTGACGCCCGCCCGGCGCGGCACGCCGGTCGCGGGCTCCGCCCAGGGCCTGGCCTTCGCGAGCGGGGCGAACCGGGTGCCGTCCAGGGCGGGGTTCGGCTCGTCGCAGTGCAGGGTCGGGGGCAGCACCTCGTGGTGGATCGCGAGCGCCGCCTTGATCAGCCCGGCGATCCCGGCGGCGGGCATGGTATGCCCGATCATGGACTTCACCGAGCCGATGGCGGCCCGTTCACCCACGGCCGGGCCGAACACCTCGGCGAGCGTGGTCAGTTCGGCGCGGTCACCGGCGACGGTGGCGGTGCCGTGTGCCTCCAGCAGTCCCAGGGCGTCCGCCGCGCGCGGGTCGAGCCCCGCCGCGTCCCACGCCTGCCGCACCGCGCGGATCTGGCCGCCGGGGTCGGGGTTGAAGAGGCTGGCGGAGCGGCCGTCGCTGGCCACTCCCGTCCCGGAGACCACGGCGTAGACACGGTCGCCGTCGCGCTCGGCGTCCGCGAGCCGCTTGAGCACCACGATGCCGGTGCCCTCACCGATGAGCACCCCGTCGGCGCCGGCGTGCAGCGGGCGGATCCGCTCGCTCGGCGAGAGCGCGCCGAGCTGGCTGAACACACTCCAGAGGGTGATGTCGTGGCAGTGGTGCACACCGCCGGCCAGCATGACATCACAACGCCCGGCGGCCAGTTCGCGGACCGCGTGGTCGACCGCCACCAGCGAGGAGGCACAGGCCGCGTCCACGGTGTAGGCGGGGCCGCGCAGATCGAGCCGGTTGGCGACGCGCGAGGCGGCCAGATTGGGCACCAGCCCGATGGCCGACTCGGGCTGTTCGGGGCCGAGTTGCGCGGCGAACGCCGCCCGTACCTCCTCGATCCTGTCCTCGCCCAGCTCGGGCGCCAGCTCACGGAGCGTACGGACCACCTGGCCGGCGGTCCGCACCCGCTGGTCCAGCCGGACCAGACCGGGCGTCAGATACCCGCCCCGGCCGAGGACGATCCCGGCGCGCTGCCGGTCGGCGGGGAGTACGGGATCCCCGCCGGCGTCCTCGATGGACCGGTGGGCGACATCCAGCGCGATCAGCTGATCGGGCTCGGTGCCGGCCACGGAGGTGGGCATGATGCCGAACCGCGTGACGTCGAATTCGGTTTCCTGGTCGACGAATCCGCCGCGCCGACAGTACACCCGGTCACTGCGCCGGGGCCCGTCGGGCGCGTAGAACTCCCCGTCCCAGCGGTCGGCCGGTACGTCGCTGATCGCGTCGACGCCGTTGACGATGTTGTGCCAGTAGCTGTCCAGGTCCCTCGCGCCGGGGAAGAAGGCGGCCATCCCGACGATGGCCACCGGTGTCCCGGAGCCGGCGGGTGTCCGGGGATCCATCCCGGTCACCAGCCGGAGGCGGTGTAGACCGCGGCGTGCACCGAGGGGGCGCCCCAGGCGAGTTCACGCAGCAGGCTCAGCGGTCCCTCTTCGGGGTCGATGAGCTTGATGCCCCGGGACGCGTACGAGCGCATCAGCTCGGGAGTGACCATGCCACCGTTCGTCTCGGAGGCCGCCCAGGGGCCCCAGTGGACGGTCAGCCCGCGCCGGCCGTCGGTCGACCAGCGGCGTCCCAGCTCCTCCAGGGCGTCGTTGGCGGCGGCGTAGTCGGACTGGCCCCGGTTGCCGAGCGCCGCGGCGATGCTGCCGAACAGGACGGCGAAGCGCGGCCCGGTGGGCAGCGAGTCGACCGCGTCGAGCACCGCGCGCGCCCCGCCCACCTTGGTGGTGAACACCCGGCGGAACGACTCGACCGGCTTCTCGGCGATCAGCTTGTCCTCGATGACCCCGGCGGCGTAGACGACGCCGTCGAGCCTGCCGTGCTCGGCGTGGATTTCCTTCACCGTGGCCCGTACCACCTCCGAGTCGAGCACATCGACGCAGTGGTAGCGGACCTGGCTGCCGAGCGCCCGCAGTCCGGCGATCGTGTCGCGCACCTCGCGCGCGGCGAGCGTGGCGGACACCCGGCGCTCGACCTCGGCGGGCGAGGTCAGCCCGCCGGCGAGGAAGGCGGCCCGCAGCCCGGCACGGTCCGTGGCTCCGGCGGTCGCCGGGTCCTCGGTGTCGGCGGGGACCGGCGTGCGGCCCATCAGTTCGATACGGCACCGGCTGACGGAGGCGATCGTACGGGCGAACCGCGCGGTGATACCGCGGGCTCCGCCGACCAGCAGGACGACCGCGTCACGGTCGAGCCCCGCCGCCTCGGCCTCCGCGACCCCGTCACCGGCCGGGCCCGCGCCGGTGGCGGCCAGCGCGCCCAGATCGGTGAGGGTCAGCCGCAGGGCGCGCCGGGTGCCGCCGTCGGTCAGGACGACCGGCTCCCGTTCCGTGGCGGCGAGTTCGGTGACCAGTGCGTCGGCGACCGCGTCCGGTGCCGCGCCGGGGGCCACCTCGACCAGGGTCGCGGCGAGGTCGGGGTACTCACGGGCGACGCTGCGGAAGAAGCCCCGCAGCCCGCTGGCCGCGCCCTCGGTCCTGCGCTCGACGGCGAGCAGTCGGCGCGGGGCGCCGGCCAGCACGGTCTGGAAGAGCGGGAAGGCCTCGGGCAGCGGCGCCTCGGCCGCGTCGAGGGCGTCCAGATAGAGCACGGCGTCGGCGCCGCCCTCCGGCAGCTCTCCGGCGGGTACGAGCACGGGCTCGGCGCCGGCCGCGCGCAGCCGGTCGGCCACGACCGGGGCCAGCTCACCGCCGCCCAGGAGCAGCACCGTACTCCCGCTGTCCACGGTCCCGGTCACGGCGGGCAGTTCGGCCTCGGTGAACTCCAGCCGCTGCGGGGGCACGACCTCGGCCGCCGGCCCGGCGGTCGAGGCGGGTGCGGCAGGACCGGCCTGGGCGCCACTCGTCTCGGAGGTCTCCCCTCCACCGAGCCGGGTGGTGAGCATCAAGATCCGGCTCAATCATGTCCACCGGATAACCCGTACGCTCCGCCACCACCGCCAACACCGCACCCAACACCGCCTCACGATCCAACACCGGACCGTCAAGATCCGGCTCAATCATGTCCACCGGATAACCCGTACGCTCCGCCACCACCGCCAACACCGCACCCAACACCGCCTCACGATCCAACACCGGACCGGCACCAGCGGGAGCGGGGACAGGAGCGGCGGACGCGACGAGCACGGTCGCCGGGGCGGGCGCGGGCAGTGCGGCGGGGGCGGTCAGCCGCGGTGCGTCGGCGTAAGTGAGCGGACGGTCCGCCGGGACGGCCACGGGGCCGCCCAGATAGCTCAGCATGACGTCTCGCTGCGCCGCCACCAAGTCCCGGCTGGTGCGCAGGAATTCGGCGACGAGTGCGTCGGGACCGGACGCGGCGGCGCCGTGGGGGGCGTAGTTCTCCGGCACGATCAGCTCCGTAACGGGTCTGGCGGGGTGCAGGGCGTTGGGGGGAATGGTGCCGTCGGCGAAACGGACGAGCTGGCCGTCCACTGTCCAGCCGGCGGTGCGCCCGGGGACCGCGGTCTCGGGGTCGACCGCGTCGCGTCCCTGGAAGAGCCGGCCGGTGCGGACATCGGCTCCGCTGACGGCGAGCTGGGCCAGGGCGGTGAGGAAGCCGGTCAGTCCGGCGCCCCGGCCGCCGTCCAGCGGGATCGTACGGTGCGGGCGGTCGCCCAGGACCGCGGAGACCAGCCTGCTCAGTACGCGGCCGGGGCCCACCTCTGCGAAGACCCGGGCGCCCGCCGCGTACATGGCCTCGATCTGCTCGGTGAACCGGACGGGCGCGCCGATCTGCGCGGCGAGACCGGCCCGGATCGCTTCGGGCTCCGCCGGGTACGCCTCGGCCGTGCGGTTGGCCCAGACGTCGAAGGCGGTCGGGTAGACGGTCATGGACTCCAGGCGGTCGGCGAAGGCGTCGCCCGCGCCGGCCAGGAGGGGGCTGTGGAAGGCGCAGGCCACCTGGAGCGGCTTCGCCGAGTACCCGGCGTCCCGCAGATGGGTGACGGCCGCGGCCATCGGCTCGGTGGGTCCCGAAATGACGGTCTGCTGGGGCGCGTTGCGGTTGGCGGCCACGACGTCCTCGGCGAGACCGGCCAGCCGCAGCACGTCCTCGACCTGCTCGACGGTTGCGGTGACGGCCGCCATCGTGCCGGCGTCGCCGTCCGCCACCTGGGCGAGGATCGACTCGGCGCGGGCGGCGCTGGCGGTGAGAACGTCCTGGGGCGCGAGCGCCCCGGCCACACCGAGCGCGACCAGTTCGCCGTAGCTGTGGCCGGCGGCCATGGCGGGGCGCACGCCGACCGAGGCGAGCAGTTCGGCGGCGGCGAGTTCGACCACACCGAGCGCGGGCTGGGCGACGGCGGTGTCGGTGATCCGGGCCAGCTGGCCGGCCTTCGTCTCCTCGTCGAAGGCGGCCGGCGGATAGAGCGCGTCCGCCCAGCGGGCGCCGAGCTGGAGGTAGCGCTGCAACTCGGGGAAGGCGACGAAGAGTTCGGCGAGCATGCCGGGGCGCTGGCTGCCCTGTCCGGGGAAGAGGAAGGCCAGCTTTCCGGGTCCCTCGGCGTCGCTGCCCGTGGCGTCGGTCGCGATGTCGTCGGAGACATGGAGACCGGCCTCCGGGTCGTGCTCCCCGTCGGCGGCCCTGCGCAGCAGCTCGGGCAGCGCCGCGAGGCTCGGTGCGACCACGGCGATCTGTACCGGCTCGCCGCGTACCGCCGCCTGGTCGCTTCGGTGGGCCGCGTGACGCGCGTAATCGCGCAGTCGCCACTCGCCTCCGCGCTGGATCAGCTCAAGGAGCGCGCGGGCCGCTCGGCGCGCCGCGGCGGCGTCCCGGCCACGGAACGTGAACAGCTCCGCGGGCCAGGTGTCCAGCGTATGAGCGGGTGGCGCCTGGTCATACGCGCGTAGAACAACATGGAAATTCGTGCCGCCGAATCCGAAGGCGCTCACTCCCGCGATACGGTCCGCCGGCTCCGAGGCCCACGGCCGGGCGGCGGTGTGGAAGACGAACGGGCTGCTGTCGCCGTCCCAGGCCGCGTTGGGCTGCCGCACATGCAGGGTCGGCGGCTTCACCCCGTGGTAGAGGGCGAGCGTGGTCTTGATCAGTCCAGCGAGTCCCGCCGCGCATTTGGTGTGACCGATCTGGGACTTCACGGAGCCGACCGCGCAGCCGGCCGGCTCGGCCCCCGCTTCGGTGAACACCTCGGTGAGCGTGGCGAGTTCGGTGCGGTCACCGACGACGGTGCCGGTGCCGTGCGCCTCGATCAGCCCGACGTCGGCGGGGGACACCCCGGCGTTGCGATAGGCGCGGGTGAGCGCGGAGCGCTGGCCCGCCGGGCGAGGCGCGGTCAGACCGAGCGCCCGGCCGTCGCTGGCGCTGCCGACGCCGTCGATCACGGCGTAGATCCGGTCGCCGTCGCGCTCGGCGTCGGCCAGCCGCTTGAGCGCCACGCAGGCCACGCCCTCGCCGAGCGCGATGCCGTCGGCGGCGCCGTCGAAGGTGGCGGAGCGGCCCGTCGGGGAGAGCGCGTGCACGGAGGAGAACAGCAGATAGTCGTTGATGCCGTTGTGCAGGTCGGCGCCGCCGCAGAGCACCAGATCGCTGGTGCCGGTGACCAGTTCCTTGCAGGCCACGTCCACGGCGGTGAGCGAGGAGGCGCAGGCCGCGTCCACGGTGTAGTTGGCGCCGCCGAGGTCGAGCCGGTTGGCGATCCGGCCCGCGATGACATTGGCGAGCATCCCGGGGAAGGAGTCCTCGGTCAGCCGGGGCAGCTGTTCGTCGAGCGCGGACGGAATGGTGCCGACGTACCCGGGCAGCACCGTACGCAGGGTCGTCGCGTTGGACAGATCGCTGCCCGCTTCCGCGCCGAACACCACCGAGGTACGGGCGTGATCCGCGTCCGCCCCGTCGTACCCGGCGTCGGCGAGCGCGCGCCGCGCGGCCTCCAGCGCCAGCAGCTGTACGGGTTCGATGCTGGCCAGCGAGGCCGGCGGGATGCCGTAGCGCAGCGGGTCGAAGGGGATCTCGGGCAGGAATCCGCCCCAGCGCGAGGGGGTGCGCTCGCCGTCGCCGTCGGGCGCGTAGTACCGCTCCGCGTCCCAGCGGTGTGCCGGGACTTCGGTGACGCAGTCCTTCCCCGCCAGGATGTTGGCCCAGAACTCGGCGAGGTCGGGGGCGCCGGGGAACATGCCGGCCATGCCCACCACGGCGATCCGCAGCGGCTCGGGTGCGCTCTCCCCGGCATCATCCACGCTGTCGAGTCCGAGTGCGGTGCGCAGTCCGGCGGCCCGGGCGCGCAGCCATCCGGCGGCCCCGTCGGCGACGGACTCGTGGAGCGCCGCGACGGTGGTGACGGATTCGCGCAGGACGCAGACCTCCCCCGCCATGAACATGCCCTCGTCGGACTGGCGTGTCTCGTCGACCGCCCGCAGCTCGTCGCCGACCCGCTCGATGCCCTTGCTGGCGAGCCGGAGCCTGCCGACGTTGAACCGCTCCAGCTGTTCCCAGATCTCCCGGTCGGGCACGCCCTGCCCGCGCAGCTCGTCCTTGAGGTGGGCGAAGTCCTCGGTGATGGCGCTGTGGGCGCAGCGGGTGGCGTGGCCGGGGGCGGTCTCCAGCAGATCGGTCCGTTCGGCGGCGACGATGCTGCGCTGGAAGAGCGGCTGGATGGCGCCGGCCGCGACCGCCTCCTCGGTGAAGAGGTACGCGGTGCCCATCAGCACACCGAACGCGGCTCCCGCCCTGGTCAGCGGGGCGGCGAGGGCCGCCGCCATGGCGGCCGAGCGGGCGTCGTGGATACCGCCGGCGAACAGGACGGTCAGCTCGGCGGCGGTCTCGTCACCGGTCTCGGCCACGAAGTCGAGCAGGACCTCGGTCTGCGCCTCCCACAGCGGGAAGCTGTTGCGCGGTCCGACATGCCCGCCGCACTCGGCGCCCTCGAAGATGAACCGGCGCGCGCCGGCCGCGAGGAACTGCCGCAGCAGCCCCGGGGAGGGCACATGGAGGAAGGTGGCGATGCCCTCCGCCTCCAGCGCGGCGGCCTGGGCCGGCCTGCCGCCCGCGATGATCGCGTGCGTCGGCCTCAGCTCCCGTACGACCTCCAGCTGCGCGGACCTGATCTCCTCGTCCGCGAACCCGAGCACACCGACTCCCCAGGGGGCGTCGCCGAGGGCTTCGCGGGTGCGCTCCAGCATCGTCCGGGTGCGGTCCGCGTTCGCGAGCGCCAGCGCCAGGAACGGCAGTCCGCCTCCGGCCGCGACGGCGGCGGCGAACGCCGGCTCGTCGCTGACGCGGGTCATCGGCCCCTGGGCGATGGGGAATTCGGTACCGAGCGCCCGTGCGCCCGCCGAGCCGGCGGCCAGCGCGGCGGCGGGCCGGTCGTCCTCGACGGCAGCGGATATCGCTGCCCTGACGCCCCGTATCGCGTCGCCCACCGACTTCCAGCGCCGGGCGAAGGAGGCCGCGAGAAAGCCGTCCTGACCGACCGGCAGGAACTGTGTGCGCAGATCGTCACTGCCGACCCTGGCCGCGAACTCGGCCGGATCTGCGGGGAGTTCGGGGGCGCCGGGGCCTCGGCGGCGCAGCACGCGCGTCCCGTGGTGCAGCACGGTCTCGGAGCCGTCGAGTCCGGTGAGCGCGCCGGTGAGCTCCGCGGGCAGGCCCGCCTCGTCGAACAGGGCGAGCTGCGTGTCGAGTACGACACCCGCCGCGCCTCCCGCGACGGCGGCGGCGGCCGTGTGCGGGCCGATGCCACCGCACGCCCAGACCGGCAGCGCGATGTCCGGGTCCGCGAGCACCTGCTGGAGCAGCACGAACGTACTCAGCTCACCCGCCCTGCCACCGCTTTCCGCACCGCGCACGATCAGCCCGGCCGCCCCGGCTCCGGCGGCCTGTCGCGCGCCCGCCAGATCGGTCACCTCCACCAGGACCCGGCGGCCGGCGAACTCCCCCGCTGTGCGCCCGGGGTCCGCCAGCAGCACGGTGTCCACCGGCTCGGGCAGCTCCGCCGAGGTGACGGTGCAGCCGGGCCGTATCCGCACACCGAACGGCAGCGACGACCAGCGGAGGGTGCGGTCGAGTGTGTCGGCGACGCTCCTCGGATCACCGGTGGACAGCTCCAGCACACTGAGCGCGCCCGCCCGTGCGGCGGCGGCCGTCAGCCGTGGCGACGAGCGGTGCAGTGGGTTGACGGCGATGACCGACTGGGGCAGTGAGAACTCAATGGACGCGACGGATTCCGGCATCCGCATGAAGTCTCCCGGATCGAAGTGGGGGGGAACCGTGGGGGGTGAATCGTGGGGGCAGACCGTGGGGGGCAGACCGTGGGGGGCGACTGGCCGGTAGTTAACTGGCCCTGCCTCCCAGGGGTCAACTGGTCACGCTGCGCGACGAGTTACAAATTGCCGCCGACCCACACACTCCGTAGCCGAAGAACCCTCACGAGGGGGCAGCAATCGGACGCCTTACCAGGTCCGCAATCCGCGGATCATGTGCGCGATATCGACCTGTCACGCCCTTGAAATGCAGGATCTGCCTCCGGGCCACCGACTGTGCCGGAGATCACAGCACGCGGGTCTCGCATTCCGCCGTCCGGCGGGCATGCCTACGCGGCGTGACGATGCCGCAGAAACGCTTCAGCTGCCTCGGCGCCATGCCGTGGTGACGCTTGAGCACACGATAGATAAATCTTATAGTTGCCACCGCACCAGTGAACGCGGCGTGAACCGGAGGAAGAAGAGTGAGGAACGTTCCGTCACATCTCCTCCTGCCCATATGCCCGCCGTCCGGCATCCGCTGACGCTCCGTCCGCACGCGCGCGGACTCCTTTTCCGTGACAGCTCCGGAAATCCTTACGGCAGGACCGGGTAACGCACCCTCAACACCACGAACAGCACCGTAATCCAACGGCTTTCCCTTCGCGACCCGTTCCTTTTCGGTGCCCCTTCCTTCCCGCCCCACCACGGGTATGTGGAGTGAGATGACAACCCCTCAGATTTCCATTGTCGTACCGTGTTTCAACGAGAGCGAGGTGCTCGGTACCTTTCACATCACTCTCCTCGCCGCCCTCGAACCGACCCGGCAGACTTTCGAGATCTGCTACGTGGACGACGGCAGCGTGGACGGAACCAGACGACAGCTCAGCGAACTGGCGTCGGCCGACCAGCGCGTCCGCTACACCTCCTTCAGCCGCAATTTCGGCAAGGAAGCCGCCATGCTCGCGGGACTGCGCATGTCCCGGGGCGACGCGGTCGTGCTCATGGACGCGGATCTCCAGCACCCCCCGGAGCTGGTGCCCCGCATGCTGGAGCTGCACCGGCACGGCTACGACCAGGTCGTGGCGCAGCGCGACCGCACGGGCGAGGGCGCCCTGCGCACCGCGCTCAGCAGGGTCTACTACCGGCTGGTGCGGCGCTGTATGGATGTCCATGTCGTGGACGGGGCGGGTGATTTCAGACTGCTCTCCCGCCATGCGGTGAACAGCGTGCTGTCGCTGCCGGAGAGCAATAGGTTCTCCAAGGGAATCTTCTCGTGGATCGGCTTCGACACCGCGAGCTTCACCTACCGGAATGTCCAGCGTGCCGCCGGCACCTCCAAGTGGGGCGGCCGGAATCTGCTCAACTACGGCATCGACGGACTGCTCTCCTTCAACAGCCGCCCGCTGCGTCTCGCCATCCATAGCGGCCTCTGGCTCTTTCTCTCCGCGCTCGTCTACGCGCTGTGGATCATCGCGAATGTCGCCCTGAACGGAGTGGACGCGCCGGGCTATACGACACTCATGACCGCCATCGTGGCGCTCAGCGGAATCCAGCTCGCCACGCTCGGCGTCATCGGCGAATACGTCGGGCGGATTTACCACGAGGCGAAGCGCCGTCCGCACTATGTGGTCCGGGAAACGGATACGACGCGTACGTCCTTTCCGTCCGGTGCGCCGTCGGCGACCTCCGTCGGACAAGCCCGTTCGGAGCGGTAGAGCACCGGCGCCCGGCCGCGGTCCCGCCGGAAACGGAACGTCCCCTTTCGAAAGGCAGTGGTGTACATGGCCGCGGGCGCGCCGAGCGTCATCATCCCGGAACAGCCGGGCGAAAGCCCGGGGCGGGAGCGGGAGCACGGCCGCGGATCAGCCGTACCCCCCGTACGCCCGTGGACGAGATACGGGGTGCTGGGCCTGCTGACACTGCCTCTGGGCCTTCTCGGGTCGGCGTTCTGGCTCGGCCGCCATGTCCGCCCCAGCGCGGACGAGTGGTGTTTTCTGCCCAGCGTGCGCGATCACGGCATCGCGGGGCTGGTCGGGAAGTTCTACCTCTCGGACAACGGACGGCTCGGCAACGGTCTGCTGGTCGGGCTGTACGCGAAGTTCGAGGTCGCGGGCCATCAGTGGTTCGGCCTGGTCAGTGGTGTGGTGATGCTGGGGCTGCTGTGGGCCATGACCGTACTGCTGCTGCGTCTGGCGGGCCGGACGGCGCCGCGTGGGGTACCACTGCTCGTGGCGTCGATGGTGACGGTGGTGTTTCTCTTCGCGAGCCTCAACACGTACAAGACGTTCTATTGGCCCGCCTCCTCCGTCTCGCACACTGCCGCACCGGTACTGGCGTGCGCCGCGGCGGTCCCCCTGCTGTGGGCCCGGTCGCGCCGCGGGCGCGTGGTGGCGGCGGCCTCCGCGCTCGTCGTGGGCGCCTTCCTCGGCACGCTCTCGGAGGAGACGTCGGTCGTCGCGCTGGTCGTGCTCACGGCCCTGCTGCTGCTCAACCGCCGGATCCTCGTCCCCCGCGTACGGGCGCAGGCGCGCGCCTGGTGTCTGGCCGGTGTGGCCGGGATCGGGATCGGCACGCTGCTGCTGCTCACCTCCCCGGGATCGCGCAACCGCCGTGAGCGGTACGACGCGGGCACGGCCTCGATGTTCGCGCCCGAATCGCTGGCGGACTCGCTGGGCGGGTTCCTGGACATCCTCGGGACCCTGCTCACCACCTGGCATTATCTGGCCGCACTCGCGGCCGGTGTGCTGCTGGCGCTGCTGACCGGGAACCGGGAAGGACGCGCGCCGGTGCTGCTGCCGTGCCGCCCGCTCTTCCTGCTGGGCGCGGGCACCGTCACGTTCCTGGTCGCCGGGTACCTCTGCACGGTCATCACCTACCCGCTCTTCGGATCACATGTGGTGACCGCGTACCGCACCTGGAACGACTATCTCCTGTTGTTCGTCGTCCTTCTGGCGGGCGCCGGGGTTCTCCTGGGGCGGGCACTGCGGGGGCACGCGCGGCATACGGGCGCCGTCGCGACGGCCGCCTGTGCGGCGATGTGTGTCGCGGTGTGTGTCGGACTGGCCTTTCCGCTCGGCGAGTTGGGCGAGAACATGCGCGTACGGGCCGAGAAGTGGGACCACCAGGACCAGTGGCTGCGGGAGCAGGCGGCGCGGGGCGCGCGGGTCCTCCCGTACAAACCGCTGTCCGTCAGCGGGATGGGGGAGCCGTTCGGGGGCAGGGGAAGCAGGAACTGGCCGGCCAGGTGTGTCGCCGACTACTACCACCTGAAGCGAATCACCTACACGGAAAGGCTTCCCTGATCCCACCGCCGTCACCGGCGCCTTCGCCCGCGTTCTTGTGGGATGCTGAAGTCTCCGCACGACCCCTTCTTCCCCCCGAGGCACTATGCGCTGCGTCATCGCCCGCTTCCCCTTCGAGCTGGTCAAGAGCGAGGTGCAGCAGGCGATGAAGGGCATCAAGCCCGAACCCATCACCGGTGAATCCGTGGTCATCGGCCGCCGCGCCTACCCCGTCAAGCAAGTGGGGGAGATCATCACACGGCAGGACCGCCGCGATTTCACCTCCTTCGAGGTGACCAGGGCGCTGACCCGGCTCGGCTTCACCTGCCACGCCGTCCCGGCTCCCGTCGCACCGGAGCCGCTCACCCCGCTGGAAACCGCGTCGGCGCTGCTCGGCCCCGGCGCGCGGGACTGATCCACGCCGGACCGGCCACGGGCGGCGTTTCGTACGCTCACTCAGGGCGCCGCCCGCGTAGTAGAGTCGGCGCCCATGTCGAAGCCTGATCATCTGCTTGTTGACATCGCCACCACCGTGGAGTCCGAGCAAAGCAATCAGATGTCCCTCACCGTGGTCGTCCAGGGCGCCGTCATCACAGGACGGCTGGCGCCGGAAGTTGTGTGGAGGGAGCGGGTCGCCGAGGTCCTGGAGGACTCCGAGCGGCTGGGGCCGTTCGCGGCCGTCTTCGGACCGGCCGGCGCGGATGCCCGCTCACCGCGGCCGTACGAGCCGCCCACCCATCTGCATTTCCATGTGGCCCGAATCCTCCAGGGAAGTTTCGGGATCCCGGAGACCGGTGGCATGTACCGCATCGCCATCGGGGATGTGAACGCCTGGACGGTAGGAGACCTCAGCTACTCCGACGGCTAGGTCCTGTCCGGTCGATCTTCGCGGATCAGGCCGCGGCGTCTGGCGCGTGCGATCGCAAGGCGGAGGGTCTCCCCAGTACTGGACGTACTGGGGTGATCCCGACAACGCGGCGAGCGTGCGTGCCAGGCGTCGCGGGCCCGCGACGGTGCCGTTACGGGGCGACTGGCGCGGCGCGCCGCCCGTGCGCGTCTTGGACGCGGATCCGGCGGAGGAGGCGGAGGAGGAGCGGCGGCCCTGACCCGCGCGGCCGCGGCCACGGGACTGGGAGGGGCCGCGCTTGGCGCGCTCCGTGACCGGCGCGGTGATGGTGACCGGAACCCCCGAGGGCGCCTGGGCGCCCGTGATGCGGCTCAGTTCGGCCTCGCCCGAGCGGACCTGGGCGGTCTGCGGGGTGATGCCCGCGTCGGCCATCAGCCGGCTCATCTCGCGCCGCTGGTTCGGCAGGACGAGCGTGACGACACTGCCGGACTCGCCGGCCCGTGCGGTGCGCCCGCCTCGGTGCAGATAGTCCTTGTGGTCGCTGGGCGGGTCCACATTGACGACGAGGTCGAGATTGTCGATGTGGATGCCGCGGGCCGCCACATTGGTGGCCACCAGCACCGTGACATGGCCGGTCTTGAACTGCGCGAGGGTGCGGGTGCGCTGGGGCTGGGACTTGCCGCCGTGCAGCGCGGCGGCGCGTACGCCGCTGTTCAGCAGATGCTCGGTGAGCCGGTCGACGGCGTGCTTGGTGTCCAGGAACATCAGCACCCGGCCGTCGCGCGCCGCGATCTCGGTGGTGGTGGCGTACTTGTCGGCGCCGTGTACGTGGAGCACGTGGTGCTCCATCGTGGTGACCGCGCCCGCGGACGGGTCGACGGAGTGGACCACCGGGTCGTGGAGGTAGCGGCGGACCAGAAGGTCGACATTGCGGTCGAGGGTGGCGGAGAACAGCAGCCGCTGGCCCTCGGCGCGTACCTGGTCGAGCAGCGCGGTGACCTGGGGCATGAATCCCATGTCGGCCATCTGGTCGGCCTCGTCGAGCACCGTGATGGCGACCCGGTCCAGCCGGCAGTCGCCGCGGTCGATGAGGTCCTTGAGCCGTCCCGGGGTGGCGACGACGATCTCGGTGCCGCCGCGCAGGGCGCTGGACTGGCGGCCGATCGACATACCGCCGACGACCGTGGCCAGCCGCAGCTTCAGCGACCGGGCGTACGGGGTGAGCGCGTCGGTGACCTGCTGGGCCAGCTCGCGGGTCGGGACGAGGATCAGTGCCAGCGGCTGCTTGGGCTGGGCGCGCTGTCCGGCGGTACGGGCCAGCAGCGCCAGGCCGAAGGCGAGGGTCTTGCCGGAGCCGGTACGCCCCCGGCCGAGGACGTCCCGGCCGGCCAGCGAGTTGGGCAGCGTGGCCGCCTGGATCGGGAACGGCTCGCTGACCCCCAGACCGGTGAGCGTCTTGAGCAGCTCGGCCGGCATGTCCAGGTCGGCGAAGGCCGTGACCGCGGGCAGGGCCGGGGTGAGGGTGACGGGGAGGGCGAACTCGCCCTTCAGCGCGGCGGGGCGCCGCCCGTATCCGCCGCCGGAGCGGCCCGGGGCGCCGGAGCGTCCCTGGGAGCCCGAGCGGCTGGGGGCACCCGAACCGAACCGGCCGCTCCTGCCGGAGCCGGCGGCGCCGCCGCGGGTCCGGGAGTAACGGTCGTTCGTGCGTGCTGCGCGGTTCATTCAGAACCTTTCTCGATGGGCACGTATCGAGAATTCTTGGCAGGAACACCGCACAAAGAATCGCAAGAACGAGCCGATGACATACAGAGAGCCAGAGCCACGCCGGGGCGGAAAACAGCCGGAACCGTGCGTCGCGTTCCGCACACCGTCATGGGGCACGGAACGGGCTCTGTGAAAAACGTGGGAAAACAGAGGAAAAACGGGAAACGCCGGGAAATGCGGAAAACAACGAGCTGGGGCCCGCATTTCTAGGTGCGGACCCCAGCTACGTCATGAATTCAGCGTCAGGCGGGAACGATGTTCTCCGCCTGCGGGCCCTTCTGGCCCTGCGTGACGTCGAAGTTCACCTTCTGGCCCTCCTGCAGCTCGCGGAAGCCCTGGGCGGCGATGTTCGAGTAGTGGGCGAAGACGTCGGCGCCGCCGCCGTCCTGCTCGATGAAGCCGAAACCCTTTTCCGCGTTGAACCACTTGACGGTGCCACTGGCCATGTTGATCTCCTTCGGGGCATTTAGCCCGGAGGCCCGCACTATGCGGACCCCACGTCGCCGCGATGATTACCCCGTCCGGAGAAAGCCCGGAAATACAAAAGCGCACCCACCGGCACATAAAGCCGGTAAGAGCACTTGAAGTCTTTGGGAACCACAACTGCAACTGAGATCAACAGTAGCACGGCGCGAGCGGCCGGGCACTGCGGGCATTATCACTCCGTCCGCCGTGCCACAAATCTTCATCACGCATCAAGCTGATTTCTGCATCAGCGACCACAGATATTCGGGAGCCGCGGAGCCCGCCCCGGTGACGGGCCGACGCGTACCGTGGTACGGGTGTGCTGGAGTGCGACAGCCGATCTTGCGGTGGGCGCCGGTATCACCGCGGTCGGCGTGGCCTGTGTGGCGCGCGTGCGCAGGGCCCGTGATCTGCCGCTCGCCGCGCTGCCGCTGCTCCTGGGCGCGCACCAGATCATCGAATCGGTCGTCTGGCGCTCCGGTGGCGGCGCGGGCCCGGCCACCCTCGCCTGGGCCGTGATCGCGCTGCCCGTACTCGCGGTGTGGGTGCCGTTCGCCGTCCTGCTGGCCGCGCCGCCCCGGTCGCGGCGCCGGCTGATGGTTCCGGCCGCGATCGGGCTCGGTACCGCCGCGGCGCTGTCGTACGTCCTGATCCATCGGACCGTGACGGCCGAGATCCGCGGCCACACCATGGGGTACGCGCTCGGTCTCCCGCACACCCCGCTGTTCGTGGCGGCCTACCTTCTGGCCACCGTCGGCGCCCTGCTCATCGGCGGCGATCCGACGGTGCGGCTGCTCGGTGTGGTCGTCGCGTACGGAGCGGTGCTGTGCGCGGTGCTCTGGCGGCTGGAGTTCGTCTCCACCTGGTGCGCCCTGGCTGCGGTGGCGTCCGTCCTGGTCCTGGTGTGGACCCGGCGCCTCCCGGCGGCCCACCGGCCACGGACGGGGTGACGTACGAACAAAGGGCCGCACCCGCCCGCGCGGTATGCCGCCCCCACGCCCGGCCATGGATCCCTAGCATGAGGAAGGCTGGCTCCGGCGGCCGCCACGTGGCCCGGGTCTCGGGAGGGGACGTCATGAGCAGCGGTACGCCCGATCCGTCCCGGACGTCTCGTCCGCCCCGTACGCCACGCTTCACCGCCGACTTCTCCTCCACGGAGCAGTGGGTCGCGGGGCGCTCGTGGGCGTATCCCGGCGGCGGGCCGACCAATCCGGGGGACAACAAGCTCGATCATCTCGTGCCCGACGCGGAGTACAGCCGCGGTGGCGTCTTCCGGGCGGCGCTCCGTTCCGACGGCTACTGGAACACGGGGCTGCTGACCACCGAGGGCAGCCCCGAGGAGTTCACCGTCCGTACCGGAGACGTGCTGGAGACGCGCGTACAGCTGCCCACCGAGACCGGCGCGTGGCCCGCGATCTGGACCTGGCTGGACGGCGGGAACGAGATCGACATCTTCGAGTACCACCCCGACAACCCCCATCTGCTGGAGCTGTCGAACCATGTGCGGGGCGGCGGGCGCTACTACACCGACCCGGCGGTCGCCCCCGGCGCCTGGGTGGAGCTGAGGGTGGAGTTCCAGTCCAGGACCGTCGTCTGGTGGGTCAACGGCCGGCGCGTCTTCGCCGACGGCAGGGGCGTGGGCCGTGACTGGCGGGCTTATCTCATCGTCAATCTCTCCGTCTGCGCCGGTCGCTACCATCCCGCCCCGGAGCCGGGAGTGAGCGCCATGTCGTACCGGGTCGACTACCTCCGGGTATACGGCGCGCGCCCCTGAACCGCACCCGCCCCTGAACCGACATGCGGGCCGGGGGCCGGTGCGCGAGACTCGACAGCACGATGAACGAGGACGCTCAGGAGACGGACACCCAGGCCGGGGACCAGCGGGACGAGGCGTACCTGCCGATCGCCGAGCACGGTCTGATCGGAGATCTGCGGACCGCGGCGCTGGTGGGCACCGACGGCCGGATCGACTGGTTCTGCGCTCCCCGCTTCGACTCCCCCAGCGTCTTCGCGTCCCTGCTGGACGCGGAGCGCGGCGGCTGCTGGGTCATCCGTCCGGTGTGCCAGGTCTCCACCCACAACCAGTTCTACTTCCCCGACACCAACATCCTGATCACCCGGATGCTCACGGCCGACGGCATCGTGGAGGTCCAGGACTTCATGCCCATCGTGCGGGAGCAGGACCCGCACCACCGGCAGCGGCTGGTGCGGCGGGTGGTCAACGTACGTGGCCGGATGCGGCTGGGGATGCGGATCGCGCCGCGGCTGAACTACGGCCGTGAGCGGCACCGGCTGGAGCGGATGCCGGACGGCGTACGGTTCGTCGGCCACGCCCTCGCGCTGGAACTGCGGTCCTCCATCGCCCTCGAACTCGACGACACCGACGCCTATGCGACGTTCAATCTCGACGAGGGCGAAACGGCCCTGTTCGATCTCGAAACGGACTGCGCCTCCGAGGCCGCGGCCGCGGACGCGGGCATCGGTCCGGACACCGGGCCGGTTCCGTGCGCGGTTGACGCGGAGGCCGCCGAGGCGCTCTTCGAGGCCACCGTGGACTTCTGGCGCCGCTGGCTGCGGCAGTCCACGTACACCGGCCGCTGGCGGGAGATGGTCCACCGCTCGGCGCTGACCCTCAAGCTGCTGACCCATGAACCGACGGGCGCCATCGTCGCCGCGCCGACGCTCGGGCTGCCCGAACAGCTCGGCGGCGCGCGCAACTGGGACTACCGGTACGTATGGATCAGGGACGCCGCGTTCTCCCTGTACGCGCTGTTGCGGATGGGCTTCACCCAGGAGGCCCAGGGGTTCATCAGCTGGCTGGCCGAGCGGCTGCGGGACGCGACGGACGGCAGGGTGGGCCCGCTGCGCGTCATGTACTCGATCGACGGTCACGACCATCTGCCCGAGGAGGTGCTCGGGCATCTGGAGGGGTACCGGGGATCGCATCCGGTGCGTACCGGCAACGACGCGAGCGACCAGCGCCAGCTGGACATCTACGGGGAACTGATCGACTCCATCTATCTGTTCAACAAGTACGGCGCGGGTATCTCGCACGACAGCTGGACCGATCTGTGCGAGATCCTGGAGTGGCTGCTGAAGCACTGGGACAGCACCGACGAGTCCATCTGGGAGACCCGCGGGGGCCAGCAGCACCACACCTACTCACGGCTGATGTGCTGGGTCGCCGTCGAGCGCATGATCAGGATGGCGCGCCAGCGCGGACTGCCCGGCGATCTGGGCCGCTGGACGGCCGCCCGGGACGAGATCTACCACCAGATCATGTCGCGCGGCTGGGACCCGCGGACCCGTACCTTCGTCCAGCGGCTCTCCACCGAGCCGGGCCGGCCTCCCGAGAGCATTCTGGACGCCTCGGTGCTGCTGATGCCGATGGTCAAGTTCATCTCACCGGTCGATCCGCGGTTCCTGTCCACCGTCGAGGCCATCGCCGACCGGCTCGTGATGGACAACCTGGTGTTCCGGTACGACCCGTCGCAGGCCCCGGACGGGCTCGACGGCTCCGAGGGCACGTTCTCGATCTGTTCGTTCTGGTGGGTGGAGGCGCTCGCCCGCACCGGTGAGGTGGAGCAGGCGCGGCTGGCGCTGGAGAAGATGTTCACGTACGCCAACCATGTGGGCCTGTACGCCGAGCAGATCGGGCTGACCGGTGAGCATCTGGGCAACTTCCCGCAGGCGTTCACCCACCTCGCGCTGATCAGCTCGGCGATCAACCTCGACCGGGCGATGGGCTGAGGGCCGGACCGGAAGGGAGCGGACAGGAACCATGCCGGCGTCACGTCACCCCGTGAACGGGGCCCCCTGCTGGGTGAGTCTGATGGCCCGCGACCTGGAAGCGGCCCAGACCTTCTACGGCGCGGTCCTCGGCTGGACCTTCCGGCCCACGACCCTGGGCGACGAGTTCAGCCTCGCGCTCAACAACGGCGCGGCGGTCGCCGGGATCGGGGCACTCGCTCCGAGCCTCCAGGCCGCGGTCGCCTGGACCCCGTACTTCGCCGTCGACGATGCCGACCTGGTCTCCGCCCGTATCCGGGAGCGGGGCGCGACCGTGGCGGTGGGGCCGCTCCCCATGCACACCGGCCGTGCCACCCTCGCCGCCGATCCGGACGGCGCCGTGTTCGGTTTCTGGGAGGGCAGGACCGTCGCCGGCTGGTCCGTGGGGCGGGGCAGCGCGCCGGCGCGGCTGGAACTGCGGACCCGGGACGCGTTCGCCGCCGCCATCTTCTACGGGCAGGTCCTCGGCTGGGGTTCGGACGAGAAGGAGAGCTGCGAGGTCCACTACGAGGACGATCAAGTGCTGGTGCGCGACGGCGCGCACACGGTCGCGGCGCTGCGCGGGGGCGCGATCGAGAGCGCCCCGGACCCGCAGATCAGACCGCGCTGGCATGTGTACTTCCGGGTGGCCGATGTGGGCGCCGCCGCGCGGGCCGCCGCCGTGGGCGGAGGGGTCGTCGTCACCCCGCCGGACCTCACCCCCGCAGGGGAGGAGGCGACTCTTCGTGACCCCGACGGCGGCCTCTTCACCATCGTCTCGGCGTGAGAGCGCCAGGCTCAGGGGTCACGCGGCCAGGCGCGCGTTACGACGGACCGAGGACCAGAAGGACCAGCCGATCAGGACGACACCGACGAGTCCGGTGATGAGTTCGCTGATCTGGTACTGGATGGTGATGAGCAGGATCAGCGCGAGCGCCCCGATGGCGTAGTGCGCGCCGTGCTCCAGATAGACGAAGTCGTCGAGCGTCCCCTGACGGACCAGATAGACCGTGAGCGACCGGACATACATCGCGCCGATGCCGAGGCCGAGGACCATCAGCACGATGTCGTTGGTGATGGCGAAGGCGCCGATGACCCCGTCGAACGAGAACGAGGCGTCGATCACCTCCAGATACAGGAACATGAAGAACGCGGCCTTGCCGGTGAGCGCGGCCGCCGAGCCGGGTCCGCGCTTCTTGGCGGCTTCCTCGACCCGTTCCTCCTCGTCCTCGATGCGGTGCTCGAAGAAGCGGGAGAGCCCGCCGACGATCAGATACGTGATGAGCCCCGCGATGCCGGCCGTCAGCACCGTCTGGGCCTTGTCGGCGTGTGTGCCGCCGTGCTGGTGGGCATGGGTGGCGACCGTCATGGAGGCGACGAGCAGCACGATCAGCGCGATACAGACCGCGAGCATGTCGACCTGGCCGAGCTTCGCCAGGGGCCGCTCCAGCCAGGCCTGCCACTTGATCTCCCGGTCCTCGAAGATGAAGTTGAGGAAGATCATCAGCAGAAAGACACCGCCGAAGGCGGCGATCGACGGATGAGCGTCCGTCACCAGCTGCTGGTAGCGGTTCTTGTCGTTGATGGCCAGCTCCACCGCCTCGACCGGGCCGATCTTGGCGGTGAGGGAGACGATCAGGACGGGAAAGACGAGCCGCATACCGAAGACGGCGATCAGCACACCGATGGTGAGGAAGATCAGCTGCCAGAAGGCGCTCATCTTCTTCAGGATCCCGGCGTTGATCACCGCGTTGTCGAAGGAGAGCGAGATCTCCAGGACCGCGAGGACGGCGACGATCCCCAGAGCGGCCCAACCGCCGTACAGCGCCCCGACGGCGAGGCCCGCCGCGGTGACGGCGAACGCCCATCCGAACGTTTTCAGAACCACTGGCTGTCCATTTCCCCTCGGTGAGGCCCGGCTTTTCCCCCCGGTGAGGCCCGGTCAGGGTCTCACCGTCAAGCCCGCTCTTCCGGGAAACACGCACGGCTGACAGACTCCTCCCGTGCCCGACTTCGACATGCTTGTCATCGGATCAGGACCGGGCGGCCAGAAGGCCGCCATCGCGGCGGCCAAGCTCGGCCGCCGGGTCGCCGTGATCGACCGCCCCGATATGGTCGGCGGTGTCTCCATCCATACCGGAACCGTCCCTTCCAAGACCTTGCGCGAGGCGGTGCTCTATCTCACCGGGCTGGCTCAGCGGGATCTGTACGGGCAGAGCTACCGGCTCAAGGAAGAGATCACCGTCGCCGATCTGACGGCCCGGACGCGGCATGTGGTCGGCCTGGAGGTCGATGTCGTACGCAGCCAGCTGGCAAGGAACCAGATCACGCTGCTCGCGGGCACCGGCAGGTTCATGGACGACCATACGGTCGCCGTACGCGACGCCTCGGGCCAGGACCGGCTGCTGACCGCGGATCACATCGTGATCGCCACCGGCACCCGGCCGGCCCGCCCGGCGAGCGTCGAGTTCGACGACCGTACGGTCATGGACTCGGACAGTGTGCTCAGCATGGAGAAGGTCCCTCGGTCCATGGTGATCGTCGGTGCCGGCGTGATCGGCATGGAATACGCGTCGATGTTCGCCGCCCTCGGCAGCAAGATCACTGTGGTCGAACAGCGGGCCGGCATGCTGGACTTCTGCGATGTCGAGGTGGTCGAGGCCCTCAAGTACCGGCTGCGGGATCTGGCCGTGACATTCCGCTTCGGCGAGACGGTGGCGGCGGTCGAACGGCATGAGCAGGGCACGCTCACGGTGCTGGAGAGCGGCAAGAAGATCGCCGCCGACGCCGTGATGTACTCCGCCGGGCGGCAGGGGCTGACCGATGAACTCGATCTCGGCAAGGCGGGTCTCTCCGCCGACGGGCGCGGCCGGATCACGGTCGACGAGCACTACCGCACCGAGGTTCCGCATATCTACGCCGTCGGTGATGTCATAGGCTTCCCCGCCCTGGCCGCGACCTCGATGGAACAGGGCCGGGCCGCCGCGTACCACGCGTGCGACGAGCCGGTTAATCCGATGCACCATCTCCAGCCGATCGGGATCTACACCATCCCGGAGATCAGCTTCATCGGCCGGACCGAGGACCAGCTGACGAAGGACCGGGTGCCGTTCGAGGTCGGGGTCTCCCGCTATCGCGAACTGGCCAGGGGCCAGATCGTCGGGGACGCGCACGGCGTACTGAAACTGCTGGTCTCCCCGGAGGACCGGCGGCTGCTCGGAGTGCACTGCTTCGGCTCGGGGGCGACGGAGCTGATACATATCGGCCAGGCCGTGATGGGGTGCGGCGGTACGGTCGACTACTTGGTGGACGCGGTGTTCAACTACCCGACGCTGGCTGAGTCGTACAAGGTCGCCGCCCTCGATGTGACCAACAAGATCCGCGAGATCGACCGCATGAAGCGCTGAGCCCGCCGCCGGGGCAGTCAGTCATCTCCGCGCTCAGCCCGTGGGAGTCTCGGTCCCGGGCTCCACTCGGGCGGCACGCAGCGCGGCGCGGTCCGCCTCGCGCGGCGACGCGGCCGCCGCCCTGCGGTCGACGGGCGAAAGCGGCCGCTCCGTCACCGAACGCGTTGAGCAGACCGCTCTTGCCGGATCCCGCGGGTCCGTCGATGAACGCGACCGCGCCTCTTCCTCTCTCACAGTCCGCCAGCAGCTCCGCGAGACATTCGAATTCCCTTTCCCGCTCCACGAGACTCACTGAATCGCTTCCCCCAAGCGCCTGAGAAACACGCCAGTTCGATCAAAGAGTCGGTCAACCCCTTTTGCCGCGACGCTTTTCCGCGAAGCGCCCGGCCGTCGTGACAACGCGCCCCGCCCGCATGCCACCGAATCTGCCGACCTTTGCCTTTTCTTTGCTTTCATGTCAACCGCCGTCCAGGGAACCCCGAAGGGAATACACGAGGCGCCCGACGCCCTTTCTCGCGCCCCCCGGAGCAGGCAACCCGAGGGGAAGACCGCCCTGCCAGAGGGACCTCTCGGAGCCCTGGGCCGGTTGAGTTCACCGCCATTACCATGCACAGAACAACACCGGCGTGCGCCCACCGTTTATCACACCTTCGGGACCATCAATGGCCGGGATATGACTTCAGGGGAGGCCGGGCGGATATACGATCCCCCAACAACGTCTGGTGAAGAGGTAGTTCAACCCATGATCAAGTCGCATGGCCACGGTGGGACGGAGATACCCCGCCGAACGACACCCTCGCACCCGGCAGTCGTACCGGCTCCGCGCCGCCCCCACTCCCCGTGACCACTGCCGGGTGAATCCTGCGCACCACATTTCTTCAGCCAACTCGAAGGTTCTCCATGGCACGTTCCCCCGCGCCCTCTCCCCGCTCCCGCAGGTCGCCGTGGCTTTGGCCGACGACCCTGGTGGCCGCTCTCGCCGCGTTCGCTGTCGCGATCGTGCCCATAACGCGCCTCGGCACCGGCGTGACCTCGGCCTACAGCGTGATCGCGCTGCTGGTCTTCGTCTGCCTGTTGGTGCTGCGCGCACAGCACCGGCGCGCCGAGTCCGATGTGGTCCGCCACGGCGACGAGACCCGGGAGCGGGAGGCGGACGCGGCCCGTCGCGACACCCGCTGGCGCTCCCATGTCCAGCACCAGGCCGAGCTGGTACGGGAGGAGGTCGAGCATCTCGTCAAGGAGCGGCTGCCCGCCGCCCTCGCCAGGACGGAGATCCCCGGACCGCTGCACAGCCCCGAACGGCTGGGCGAAGGGGTCACCGACTGGTTCGGCCGGCTGCTGGCCGAGGTCGCCGAGGCGGTGGACCACCGCGAGGAGTCGCAGCGGCTCGCGCTGGTCGAGCTGGCGAGCCGGGTGCAGACCTCGGCGCACCG
Source organism: Streptomyces scopuliridis RB72 (assembly GCF_000718095.1). Classification (GTDB taxonomy): domain Bacteria; phylum Actinomycetota; class Actinomycetes; order Streptomycetales; family Streptomycetaceae; genus Streptomyces; species Streptomyces scopuliridis. The sequence continues at coordinate 43,642 of NZ_JOEI01000019.1, forward strand.
GATCCAGGCCGCGGTGACGGGGCTGGCGGACCGCTATCCCGGTGACGCCGATCTGCTGGAGACCACCATGCAGGTGGATCACGCGGCGACCCAGCAGGCCCGGCACGCGCAGAGCCTCAAGGTGCTCTGCGGCGAGTGGCCGGGACAGCAGTGGCAGAAGCCGCTGGCGATGGTCGACGTGGTCCGGGCCGCGTCCGGACGGATCGTGGCGTACAAGCGCGTCGAGGTCACCGGCGACCCGGACGTCGGGGTCACACCGTCGGTCGTCGAACCGCTGATCCATCTGCTCGCCGAACTGCTCGCCAACGCCACCGAGTACTCACCGCCCCGGACGGGTGTGCCCGTGACCGTGCGTACGGTGCAGCGCGGCGCGGTCATCGAGGTGGACGACGGCGGTCTCGGCATGGACGAGTACCGGCTGGCCGAGGCGCGCGAGATCGTCTCCGGCTCCCGGTTGCTCGGAGTCGGTGAGGTCGGTGAGATCCCGCAGACCGGCTTCGCGGTCGTGGGCCGCTTCGCCGACCGGCACGGCTTCCAGATCGACCTGGGTCCCTCGCCGTACGGCGGCGTCCGCGCCGTGGTGCTGGTGCCCACGGGGGTACTGGAGACCCTCGCCCCCGCCGGTACCACGGCGCCCGTCCCTCCCGTCCCCCAGGTACCCCAAGTGCCCCAGCCCACCTCAGCGCCCGACGCGACCGGCACCGCGCCGGAGCGGACCGCCTCCGGGGACGGCCCCGCCGCCGACCGGCAGGCCGCCGCTCAGCAGCCGGCCGCCTCCGACGCCGTCTCCGAATCCGCCGCCTCCGAATCCGCCGCGACCGAGCCGGTCGCCTCCCGGTCCGCCGCCCCCGGATCCGCCGCCGCACCGGCACCGGACGTGTCGGTGCCCGCCGCGCGCGACGCGTCGGTCCATGACGCGTCGGCATCCGGCGCGCCGGCCCTCCCGTCGCGGATCGGCCGCCGGCTCCCCCAGCGCCGCTCACGACGCGACGAATACGCACCCGCGGTCGAGGCGGCCCCCACCGCCCTCACACCGCCGGGCACACCGGAACAGGCCGGTGACTGGATGGAGCAGTTCTTCGAGGGCGGCCGGGTCGTCCCGACGTCCGACTCCGTCCCGTACGAGGGCCAGGACGGCTCTTCCTCTCCCACCCCCGATTCACCGGAAGGACTGACGTGAGCATGAGTTACGTGGAGAACCCGGAGCAGCGAGGCTGGATGATCGCCGAGGTCGCCGCGGTCCCCGGGGTGCGCGAGGTGATCGTCTTCAGCGCCGACGGACTGCTGCTGGCCAGTTCCGAGGGGATGAACCGGGACTCCGCCGACCGGCTGTCGGCGAACTGCTCGGGTCTTCAGTCCCTGGCCCGCAGCCTGGGCCGGGAGTTCGGCGAGGACGGCGGAGCCGTCCATCAGCAGATGGTGGAGTTCAACGGCGGGTTCCTGTTCATGCGGAGCGCCAACGGTGCCCATCTCGCGGTGGTGACCGGCCCCGTGGTGGATCCGAAGCTGGTCGCCCGTCAGATGCAGGCACAGGTCATGAAGATCGGCGCCGGCAATCTGAGCAGCCCGCCGCGACAGGAGTCCGCGCGGTGAGTGAACCGGACGGTGAGTACGCGGCCAGTGCGTTACGTCCCTATGTGATTACCAAGGGACGCTCCAGGCCCTCCCGTAACACCATAGGAGTCGAGACCCTCCTCATCGCCGTCGATCCCCCGCGCGACGTTCCGGTCTCCGCGACGCGGGAGGAGCGCGCGCTGGTGCGGATGTGCGAGCGGCTGCTGTCCCTGGTGGAGGCCGCCGCCCATCTCGAACTGCCGGTGAGTCTGGTGAAGGTGCTGGCATCCGATCTCGTCGACAGTGGCCATCTGTCCGCGCGCTCCGGCGTTCCGCAGGCCGTTCTGCCCGACTCGCAACTGCTTCAGGAGGTACTGGATGGTCTCCGTCGGCTCCGCTGACCGCTACTTGCCCGACACGGTCCAGCAGGCCGTCAAGATTCTCGTGGTGGGCGCCTTCGGTGTCGGGAAGACCACTCTGGTCGGCTCGGTCAGCGAGATCGCGCCGCTGCGCACGGAGGAGGTGATGACGGAGGCGAGTGTCGGTGTGGACGATCTGGCCGGTATGAGCACCAAGACCACCACGACGGTCGCCATGGACTTCGGCCGGATCACCCTCAACTCCTGGCTGGTCCTCTATCTGTTCGGCACCCCAGGACAGCGGCGGTTCTGGGACCTGTGGGACGGCCTCGCGGAGGGCGCGCTCGGTGTGCTCGTGACCGTCGACACCCGGCGGCTGGAGGACAGCTTCGATGTCCTGGAGCAACTGGAGCTTCGGGGACTGCCGTTCGCGGTGGCGGTCAACCAGTTCCCGGACAGCGAGGAGTACGGGGTGGAGGAACTGCGCACCGCGCTCGACCTGCTGCCGGAGACCCCTGTGGTGATGTGCGACGCGCGTGAGCGTGCCGCGTCGGTGGACGCGCTGATCAGCCTGGTCGAATACGTGTCGAACGTCGGTACGGTACGTGTCAGGGAGACCGCTTCATGAGCCGCTCCTCCCCGCCCGCCCCGCCCCCGGCGCTCTCCCCGCCGCCCGGGTGCCCGGCGCACTCCCTCTCCACTTCCCCCTCCCTCGATTCCCCGGATTCCCTGGATTCCCTCGCTACGGAGCTGCTGCCGCTCTCCGCCGCGACCCGCGCGTACCGGCCCCGCGAGGTCTACCGCCGGCTGCGTGAGCGGTACGGCAATGTCGCCCGCGTCGAGCTGGAACCGGGCGTGCCCGCCTGGCCCGTCATGGGCTACCGGGAGTTGCTCACCATCACCCGGCAGGAACAGGTCTTCTCCCGCGACGCCCGTAACTGGCGCGATCTCGACGAGGGGGTGGTCTCACCGCACTCCGGGCTGCTGCCGATGATGGCCTGGCGTGCCAACGTGATAGGAGCCGACGGCCCCGAACACCGGCGGCTGCGCCAGCCGCTGGACGACGGTGTGGAGCGGATCGACCAGCGCAGGGCACGGTTGCAGGAATCCGGCAGCGCCGCGATACGCAGCAGCGTCCTGTCCCCGGCCGACCCGTCCACGTGCATCGACGCCCGGTCCCGGCTGCCTGTCGAGCGCAGTGTGAAGACATCGCCGTCGTCGTTGGCGTACCGCACCGATCCGTTGTCCCCGCCGGTGCGGTGCGCCGGGTCGCCCTCCAGACAGCCGACGGCGGTGGTCTGGTACTCCCGCAGCACGCCGTCGTCCGCCGCGAGCACCGTCCCGTACCCGTCCGTCCGCCAGATGCCGGTGGGCGGCACCGGCCGGGACGTGGCGCCCGCCGGGGCCGCGGGCATGGCCACCCAGCCCACCACCAACAGCAGCGCGACCGCCGCCACGGCTCCGGGCCGCCGGCCCGGGGAACTCCTCCGTCGCATGGTCATGTCTTCCCCCGTCGATCGTTCAGGTACGACTCCCATGATCGGATCGACGCCGGCCCCGGACCATCCCGCTGGCCACACACTCTGTGTGTGGAGAACCCCAGTTCGCCGTCAGGCGACCGTCACAGCCGACCCGCCTCGACGATCCGCCGCAGGAAGCGCCTCGTACGCTCCTGCCGCGGATTCCCGAATACCTCCTGGGGTGTACCGCGCTCCAGCACCACCCCGTTGTCCAGGAAACACACCTGGTCCGCGACCTCACGGGCGAAGCCCATCTCGTGCGTGGCCAGCACCATCGTCATCCCGTCGGCCTTCAGATCGCGTACGACCGAGAGCACCTCACCGACGAGTTCGGGGTCGAGCGCCGCCGTGATCTCGTCCAGGAGCAGCAGCCGCGGCCGTACCGCCAGCGCGCGTACGATCGCGGCGCGCTGCTGCTGACCGCCGCTGAGCCGGTCCGGGTACTCCCCCGCCTTGTCCCCGAGGCCGAGCCGTCCCAGCAGCTCGCGTGCCCGCGCCTCCGCCTCCTCGCGGGACACGCCGAGGACTCTGCGCGGCGCGAGCGTGATGTTCTGAAGGACCGTCATATGCGGGAAGAGGTTGTACGACTGGAACACCACCCCGATACGGCGGCGCACCGCGTCCGGGTCGGCCCGCGGGTCGGTGATCTCCTCGCCGTCGAGGAAGATCGCGCCGTCATCGATCTCCTCCAGCAGATTGGCGCACCGCAGCAGGGTCGACTTGCCCGAGCCGGAGGCGCCGATCAGCGCGGTCACGGTGTGCGGGGCCACATCCAGACTGACATCGCGCAGGACGACCCGGTCCCGCCCGAAGGTCTTGCGTACGGACTCCAGGCGCAGCACCGGGCCATCGTCGCCGCCCGTCGCGCGGGTGTCGTCGGCTGCCGTACGGGTGTCGTCGGCCGTCATACGGTTCCTCCCTGGGCGCGTCGGCGGTCCATCCGGGCCGTGACCCAGTCCGTGAAGCGGGTCATCGGGATCGTCAGCGCGACGAAGACGAGACCCGCGACCACATACGGCGTGTAGTTGAAGTACTTTCCGGCGATGATCTGCGCCGCGTACACGGCGTCCACGGCCCCGGCGATCGACACGAGACCGGTGTCCTTCTGCAGCGACACCAGATCGTTGAGCAGCGGCGGCACGACACGCCGTACGGCCTGCGGAAGCACCACGTACCGCAGCGTCTTGGCGCTGGACAGCCCCAGCGAACGGGCCGCCGCCCGCTGCGAGGGGTGTACGGACTCGATGCCCGCCCGGAAGACCTCGGCGACATACGCGGAGTACGTCAGGACCAGCGCCGTCCCGCCCAGCAGCACGGGATCCGTGGTGACGCCCTCCAGCCGCAGCGCCGGGACACCGAAGACGACCATCAGCAGGCAGATGATCAGTGGCAGCCCGCGGAAGAAGTCGGTGTACGCGGTGGCCAGGGCGCGCACCGGGAAGAAGACCGGGCCCCGCAGGGTGCGGGCGACGGCCAGCAGCAGTCCGAGCAGCAGGACGCACACCCCGCAGATCGCCAGCAGCCGCAGATTGAGCAGCAGTCCGTCGAGGACCTTGGGCAGGGCCATACGCGCGTACTCGGCGCTGAAGAAGGTCTCGCGGGTGCGCTGCCAGCCGGGCGAGCCCGTGATGACGAGGAACAGGACCACGCCCGTCACCAGCGTGGAGAGCGCGGCGACGGCGGTGGCCCGGCGGGCGCGGGCGCGCTTGTACCGCTCGCGCGCGATCCGCCGCGCCGAGGGCGTGTACGTGTCCTCGCCCCCGGCGCCGAGCCGGTCGTCGTTCCCGTTTTCGCCCTCGCCTTCGTCCTTCGTCATCCGGACGGTGTTCGAGGAGGTCACTTCAGCACCGGGGCGTCCACGGCGTCGGAGAGCCACTGCTTCTCCAGCGCGGCGAGTGTGCCGTCCGCCCGCAGCCCGTCGACCGCTTGGGAGACGCAGGACGTGAGCGCGCTGCCCTTGTCGAGGACGAGTCCGAACTGCTCCGCCGCGCCGGCCGAGTCCGCGAACTGGCCGACCACTTTCGCGTCCGGCACCTCCGCCGAGGTGATGTAGAAGGCCGTGGGCAGATCGACGACGATCGCGTCGACCTGGCCGTTGCGCAGCGCCGACTTGGCGAAGTCGTTCTTCTGGAAGACGGCGGGCTGCCGCGTCGGCTTGATGACCTGGTTGATCGTGTCGAGGCTCGTGGTGCCGACCTGTGCGCCGAGCTTGGCGTCCTTGAGAGCGGCGGTGGTCGTCGCCTTGGCGTACGGGGAGTCCTTCAGCGCGATGACGGCCTGCCGTACGTCGTAGTAGCCCGAGGAGAAGTCGACGGCCTTCTTGCGCTCGTCGCTGATGGAGATCTGGTTGATGTCGAAGTCGAAGTTCTTCTCGCCGGGTGCGAACGAGTTGTTGAACGGCACGGTCTGCCAGACGACTTGGTTCTTCTCGTACCCCAGGGCCTTGGCCACGGCATACGTCACCGCCGACTCGAAGCCCTTGCCGCTCGCCGGATCGTCGTCCTGGAACCAGGGCGCGTAGGCCGGCTTGTCCGTGCCCACCGTCAGCTTCCCCTTCGCTTCCGTGGCCAGTACGCCCGGGTCGCAGGAGGACGCGGCGGACGACGAGGACGGCGCGTCGGCTCCGGTCGATGTGTCCTGCGGGGCGCAGGCCGTGGCGGCGGCGATGACGAACAGGGCGGGAAGCGCGGGGAGAAGGCTTCGGGCGGTGAGGTGCATGGCGGGAGAGTGGCACCGCACAGGGGGATCTGTCGAGATCACAGCGTTGCGATCGCATGAATTCCGCCGGTGGGCGGGGCCGCGTGGCCGGGATCCGCTCACCCGTGCCCCCCTGGCCCCCGGACCGACCCGCGCGGCACCCCGCACAGCCCGCGCGGCTCCCGCCGTCCGGCGGACGATCTCCGCCATCTGGCGCTCCCGACGGGCTCGGTCCGGAGGCAGGATGGCCGCACCGGTCACAGGGACGTGACCGCGACGTAGGGAGATGCCCATGAACGCCACCCCGCCCTCCGGTGTACGGGCCGACCGGACCGGTCCGCCGCCACCGCCGTTCGACCCGGAACTCGCCGCGGCGCTCGGTGTGATCGGTGAGCAGATGGACGCCCTCCTGAACCTCGATGACATACCCGCCATACGCGGGAGCGAGATCATGGCCCGGCTCTCGGACGAGGACCTGCGGCAGGATGGCGCGTTCGAGATCGAGGAGCGTACGGTGGCGGGCCCGCCGGGCGAGCCGGACATCTCCCTGCTGATCTGCCGAGGCGGTGCGGGTCCGGGACGCCCGGCCGCCGCTGTCCGCCGGCCGGCGCGCGGGTGTCGGTCCCGCGGTGCCCGTGCTCGAACTGCCGGCGTCCGCGGCGGCCGCCAGAACCGCGCTGCGGTTTACGGCAGAGGGCACGGACCAGGATCCCGGGCCGAGGACGGTGTACGCCGACGAGTTGGGCGGTCTCGCCCTGCTGGCGGGCTCCGTCGGCCCGGACACGGAGCCGATTCCCGACGTACGGGCGCTGGACCGCGCCCTCGCCGCGGCCCCCTGGGCGGCCGGCACGCTCCATACGGTCGCGTACGCCACGAGCCTGCGCGCCGCCGCCGCCGAGCTGAACATGCATCACTCCACGCTCCAGGACCGGCTGGCGCAGGCGGAACACTGGCTCGGCTGGCCGGTGCACGATCCGCGGGGACGGCTGCGGCTCCAACTGGCCCTCGCGCTCTGGCGGCTGCACCGCAACCTCCACCTCCGAGCGGGCAGGCAGTCAGGCACGTCGCGTCACGTCACGTCATGTCACGTACGGAGCGGCCGCGCGCGTACCGACACCGCGACACCGCGACACCGGATGAAGGACCAATTCACTCTCCCTCCACCACAGTGGTCCGCCGACGAGCGTCCCCTCCATGACCAATCCGCCTACTGTGACCCCATGAGTGCCACGCCGCCCTTCCCCAGCCGCGTGACCGGCCGTATCTCCGCCGCCCGGCTGGCTAATACCCTCGGGAACTGGCGTGTGGGTGGCCCCCGCAGCGGCGGCAAGGATCTGGCCGACGCCCTCGCGGCCCTCGTCCACGACGGCCGGCTTCCTCCGGGCATCCGTCTTCCCCCGGAGCGCGAGCTGGCCACCGCCCTCGGCGTCAGCCGGACCATGATCGGCGCGGCCTGCCCGAGGCGAGGCGTGGGGCTCTGTCGTTACCCTGGGCCTTGATGTTCACACCTCAGGGCCCGACCCTTCGCGAACTCGCCGTGCAGGCGTTCTCATCCATCGAGCACGGCTACGACCTGCTGGCGCCGAAGTTCGACCACACGCCGTTCCGTACGCCCGATCATCTGCTGGACGCGGTGGTACGTACGGTCCGGCCGCTCGGGCCGTTCGCCACGGGGCTCGACATCTGCTGCGGAACCGGGGCCGGAGTGGGTGTGCTGCGGCGGTTGTGCGACGAGCGGGTCACCGGTGTCGATTTCAGCGCGGGCATGCTCGCCGCCGCCGCTTCTGCCCCTGCCTCCGCCTCCGCCGCCGCTTCTGCCCCTGCCTCCGCCCCCGCCTCCCGGTCTGGCTCCGCCGCCAGCCCCGCTTCCCGGTCTGCCTCCGCCCCCGCCTCCGCCGAGTTCACCTCGGCGGCCGTCGACTGGGTACGGGCCGACGCGCGCGCCCTGCCCTTCGCGCCGGCCTTCGATCTGGCCGTCAGCTTCGGCGCGTTCGGCCATTTCCTGCCCGCCGAACGCCCCGTACTGTTCGCGCAGGCCCACGCGGTGCTCCGGCCGGGCGGTCTGTTCGTCTTTCCCCTTCCTGCGCCGCCCCACGTCGGCTCCCCTCTCTACTGGGCGCTCTGGGGCTTCGATTCGGCGATGCGGCTGCGCAATCTGCTCTGGCATCCGCGATTCGTCATGTACTACCGCACGTTCAGGCTTCCCGAGGTACTGGACGAACTGGCGCGGACAGGGTTCGCCACGGAACTCCTCCCGCTGACGGACCTCGGCCAACGCCCCGACGGCAGCCCCCGATGCGCGCTGGTGGTGGCCCTCCGGGAGTGAGCCCCGTACTCCCGTGGGCCCTCTCGGATCCGGTCAGTCGTCCAGTGCCCGTCCCGGTCCCCGGGGCCCCGGACGTTCGTCGAGCACTTCGGGAAACTCCTGGTCCCGTGGTTGCGGCGGCTGCGGACCATGGCCGGTCATGATGATGGTCTGCTCGATGCGCACCACGCGGTAGACATCCCCGCCGATGATCACCTGGTCCTCGCCGCGTACGATCGCCTCGGCGGCCCGGGCGAAGCGCGGCCCCAACTCGCCCGCGTCCACGGCCCGTACCCGCAGCACATCACGGAGATCCGTCCTGGCCTCCTCCTCGGCCGGAACCGCCGGAAAGAGCTGCCGCCAGCCGCCGTCCTCGTGGAGCATCGCCGAATACGCCGTGTAGTGCGAGACCGACGTCCGCTCCCAGTCCGGGCCGTTGACCGGGAACTTACGCCGTAGCGCCTCCTCACGCTGGCCCAGCTCCAGCAGTCGCCGGGCCGCCGCGTCGTCGAACAACCCGCCCGCGGACTCACCGTCCGCCGTCTCATCGTCCGCTGCCTCATCGGCGTTCGCGCTCACGTGAGTAGCGTGCCGCAAAACAGCGGTCCCCGAGGACGGGACAGGAGGATCTTCCGGGGTAAATCCCGCCATTTTTACGTGGTGCGGATCGGCCGAGGACCGCCGTCCGCGGCTATCCGCGCCCGCCCGGGAAGTACCGTTCCAGCAGGTCGTTACGGAAGACTCCGCGCGGGTCCAGCTTCGCCGTCAGCGCCTCGAAGTCGGCGTACCGCTCGTACAGCGCCGCCACCCGCTCCGGGCCCATCGTGAACAGCTTTCCCCAGTGCGGTCTGACCTCGAACGGCGCCAGCGCTTCCTCGATCGCGTCCAGCACGGGCGTGACGGCCGCGGTGTCCGGATGCCAGGTGAAGTGGAAGGCCACGGTGTCCCGTCCATAGGCGGGACTGAGCCATAGTCCGTCGGCCGCGACCGTCCGGATCTCACCGATCTGGAGGACCGGCGCGATGCGCTCCCTGATCCGGGCCAGCGCGTCGAAGGCCGCCCGTCCGTCCTCCCGTGCGACGAAGTACTCGCTCTGGAGTTCCTCGCCGCTGCTGGGGGTGAACTCGGGCCGGAAGTGCGGCAGTCGTTCGTGCCAGGGCCCGGGGACGCCGGACTGTTCCGTGCAGGTCGACGCGTCCATACCGGGCACCGGGTGCCGGGGCCCGTCGGCGCGTACTGCACCGAACCGGCTGTCCGGCGCCGGGTCGCCGTCGCCGACCCGCTGCTTGAGCCACAGCTGCTCGATCCGGTCCGTACGCCAGCTGGTGAAGAGGCTCACGCTGTACGCGGCGGAGAGCACCTCGTCGAACCGCTCGCGCAGTCGCTCGTACGGGAGTCCTTCGTACACCCACTGCCGGATGTCGTACGCGGGAACGAGGTCGAGCGTCATGCGGGTCGCGATACCGGCCGCGCCCAGGGCGAGCACCGCCCCCGCGAAGTCCTCGTCGTCCCGGTCGAGGACGAGCAGTTCGCCGTCCGCCGTGACGAGTTCGATCGCGCGGACCGTCGAGGCCAGCGTGCCGTTGCCGGCGCCGGAACCGTGCGTTCCGGTGGCGCAGGCACCGGCGACGGAGATGTGCGGGAGCGAGCCGAGGTTGTGCAGGGCCAGACCCGCCCGGTGCAGGGCTCCGGTGAACTCGGCGAACCGCAGACCCGCGCTGACCGTGACGGTGGCGGCCGCCTCGTCGATCTCCACGATCCGGGGCAGTCCGGCCACCGAGACCAGATCGCCGTGGGTGTCCGCGATGGTGTTGAACGAATGGCCGCTGCCCAGCGCGCGTACCGAGCCGCTCCCGGCGACGATCTCCCGCAGCCGCTCCACCGATGAAGGGGTGTGCACGCGCGCCGCGTTGAAGGTGATGTTGCCGGCCCAGTTCCTCATCACGGGAGGCATGGCCCGGTCACGGGCGGCGTCGGGGCTTCCGGGCGGCTGGAGCACGGAACTCTCCTTCTCTGTGGTCGGGCGCGGCGGCCATGCCCGCTCCCGTACTTCTTACCCCATGCGCCCGCGGCGCCGGTCCGCGTGGTGCGGACAGGGCGGCCGGTGCGCCGGGGCTAGGGTGACGATCCGTTGGTGCGTGCAGGACGTCGTCCGCGAGATGCCGTCCGAAGCCGTTCGCGGGAAGCGGTCTGTGGAAGCGGTCCGTGAGGCGGTCCGCGGAAGCGGTCCGCCGGTGAGGGAAAGCGCGAAGGAAAGCAGGTGCCCCCGTGCCCGAGAGACTTCCCGTGGCACCGCGGTGGGCCGTGGGCGCGCTGCTGACCATGACCTTCGCGACCGGTCTCGTGGACGCGGTGAGCTATCTGCGGCTGGGGCATGTCTTCGTCGCCAATATGACCGGCAACCTCGTCTTCCTCGGGTTCTCCCTCGCGGGGGCGTACCAGCTGCCGGTGGTGGCGCCGATCGTGGCCATGACGGCCTTCGTCCTGGGGGCGTTCTTCGGCGGGCAGCTCAGCAGGTTCCTCGGCGGCCGGCCCCGGTTCTGGCTCGGTTGCGCCTTCGCGTGCCAGACCGCCGGACTCACGCTGACGGCTCTGCTGCTCGGTACGGGGGTGCTCCGCCCCGACGGCCGGATCGTACTGGTGATCATCGCGCTGCTCGGTGGTTGCTGCGGTCTGCAGAACGCGACGGTGCGCCTGCTCGCCCCCCGGGATCTGACGACGACCGTCCTCACCCAGACGCTCACCGGGCTCACGGCGGAGAGCGCGCTCGGGGCCGGCATCGGTAAGAAACCGCACCGCAAGGTCGGCTCGGTGCTGGCCATGTTCGCCGGGGCGGCGACCGGCGGACTGCTGCTTCAGATCACGCCGGCGGGGGTTGTCGGGCTGGCCGCCGTCCTGGTGGGGAGCGTCGCCTGTGTCTTCGCGCTGGGCCCTGAGCCGGACGAGCCCACGGTCTGAGGACGCCCGGCCCGCGCCGCCTGCCGGTCGGCCGCGCTATGCGGCGACGGCGAGCAACTCCTCCACCCGCCGCAGCGCTTCACGGACATTCTCCTCGGAGGTGGCCTCCCGCGCCTCGGCCGGGGTCATCCAGCGCAACGGGGCGTCGGGGTTCTCCGGCCGTGCCGCGTCGGGGTCGGCCGTGGCCAGGACGAACCGGAGGTCCGCGTGTTCATGCGCGGGTTCACCGCCGCCCGCGGCGACCGGCACGATCACCACCTGTACGAGCTGCGCGAGGGACGCGTCCGGATACGGGACCAGGTCCCCGAGCCCGGTCTCCTCCTGCCCCTCCCGCAACACGACCTCCAGCGGATCGCTCTCGCCCGGATCGCCATGGCCCCCGATCTGGAGCCATGAGCCCTGGCGCGCGTGCCAGCGCATCAGCACCCGTCCGCTCCCGGGGTGCACGATCAGCGCGGACGCCGTCACATGCAGCGGAATCGAGCGCAGCCAGGGATCGTCCGTGCCCTCCACCAGCGCGCGGACGCGGGCCGCGTCGGCGGCCTCCCGGGCATCCCGTGTCCGGTACTGGGACAACAGATCGACGATCGGTCGGCCGACAGCGTGCATCGCGTTCTCCATACCCGTCAACTCGTTGAAGCGGCGTGGCCGTCGCGCGCCACGCCACCGAGGACGTTACGGATTACGGCGGCCGATGTCCTCCGGGTTTTCCGCGCTCGTTCTCCGCGCTCGTTCTCCGCACTCGATTCTCCGCGCTCGGTTTCCGCGTTCAGGGCTTGCGGCCCACTCCGCCCCACATCGGGATGTTCGCGGCCCGCGCGTCGTGCGGCCCCGGCCGCCAGTCCGGCAGCGCCACGACTCCGGGCGCCAGCAGATCCGTACCGTCGAAGAAGCGTCGTACCCGGTCGCGCGTCCGGGGCGTGGCGGCGCCATGGGCGGCGGCCCGCTCGTTGTACACCCGCATCGACTCGGCCACCTCGTCCGCGCCGATGTCGCTCGCCGGATGGGAGAGCACGAGATGGCTGCCCGAGGGCAGCGCGTCCAGCAGCCGGGCCGCGAGGCCGTACGGGCCGTCCGCGTCCGGGATGTACTGGAGGATCGCCACGAGCATCAGCCCCACCGGCCGGCTGAAGTCCAGTGTGTGCGCGGCTTCCGCGAGGACGGACTCCACGTCGCGGGCGTCGGCCTCGATGTAGTCGGTCCTCCCCTCGGGCGTCCCTTCGAGCAGCGCCCGCGCGTGGGCCAGCACGATCCGGTCGTTGTCCACATAGACGACCCGGGAGTCCGGGGCGACGGACTGGGCCACCTCGTGGGTGTTGTCCGCGGCGGGGATGCCCGTACCGATGTCCAGGAACTGCCGGATTCCGGCTTCCCCGGCGAGATACCGGACGGTCCTGCCGAGGAAGGCGCGGTTGGCGCGGACGGCGGGCACGATCCCCGGGTTGGCCACGGCCGCGAGCTCGGCGGCCTCCTGGTCGGCGGGGAAGTGGTGCGTGCCGCCCAGCCATGCGTCGTACACCCGTGCGGGGTGTGCCACGCCCGAGTCGAATTCCGGCGGTCGCTCCGCGCCCATCGCATCCACCTCTCGGTCCCGTCGTCCCAGCACACGGCAGGTTCCCTCAGCAGCCACAGACCAGCGGGCACAGAGCAGGAGCCACAGCCCAGGAGCCACAGGGTACGCACCGGGCAGCGCGGCGAGCACCCTCCGGTTGCGACTTGGGGTGACCGATCACATACGCTGCGCTACATGAACGGTGCGGCGAGGTACGGGAAGGGCGGGCGCGGGCCGAGGCCCGGCGTCGTGCTGCTCACCGTGCTGGCCGCGCTGCTCCATGTGCTGGGCTGCGCGCACGGTCCGGTCTCCGCCGCGCCCGTCCCGAGCGCGGCGATGCCCACGACCGCGGTCGCGCCGCAGTCCCCCGCCCCCGGTCACGCGACCGCGCCGGTGGCCGGCTGCGCCGGTCGGGCCAGCCATGGGGCGGCTTCCTGTACCGACGCGGATGAACCGAGCGTCCTGCCGCAGCGTCCGGACGCGTCCGTCGCACCCCTCACGGTGGACGGACCGGACGCGGCGGACACCGCCGTACGGAACCCGATGGGCCCACGCGCTCATGCGGCACGCGAGGACGGCCGGGGCGGACGGGACACTGAACAGCGGCGGCGCGCGGCGCTGGGTGTGTGGCGGAACTGACGACGGCCCCGGGCCTCTGACAGCGCGCGTGCGGCTCCGTCCGCCCGTACCGCCGGTGGCCCCTCAGGCTCTCTGACCGTTCACCCCCTCACCACGGCCGGGGCGCGCCCCCGCGCGGCCGGCCACTGGAGCTCTGCGCGATGGACCACTTCGACATTTCACCCACGCCTCAACCGGCCCACAGCCCGGCGGCGCTGGTCGGCGACACCCCGACGCTGTGGATCGGCGCCCCGTTCACGGCCCCCGGCCGCGGCTTCTGGGCCAAGCTGGAGGGACACAATCCCGGCGGAATCAAGGACCGTACGGCCCTGTACATGGTGGCGCGCGCCCGGGAGCGCGGCGAACTGCGGCCCGGGGCACGGATCGTGGAGTCCACCTCCGGCACGCTGGGCCTGGGGCTGGCGCTGGCCGGGGTGGCCTTCGGCCATCCCGTCACCGTCGTCACCGATCCGGGGATGGAACCGCTGATGACCGGGCTGCTGACGGCGTACGGCGCGGACATCGAGCTGGTACGGGCGCCGCATCCGGTGGGCGGCTGGCAGGAGGCCCGCCGACGGCGGGTGACGGAGCTGCTCGCCGCGTATCCGGATTCCTGGTGCCCGGATCAGTACCACAACCCCGACAATGTGGCCGCGTACCGTCCGCTCGCCCTTGAGCTGGTGTCCCAACTGGGCCGGATCGACACACTCGTGGCCAGTGTCGGTACGGGCGGGCACTCCGCCGGAATTGCCACTGTGCTGCGCCACCACTTCCCCGCCCTGCGTGTGGTGGGTGTCGACACCACCGGCTCGACCATCTTCGGCCAGCCCGCGGCGCCCCGGCTGATGCGTGGTCTGGGCAGCAGCATCCATCCACGCAATGTCGCGTACGGCCTCTTCGACGAGGTGCACTGGGTGGCCGCGCCGGAGGCGGTCTGGGCCGCGCGCTCCCTGGCGCGGGCGCGCTACGCGACGGGCGGCTGGAGCGTCGGGGCCGTAGCCCTGGTCGCGCGCTGGCTGGCCGGCGCCCGGCCGCCCGGCGAGCGGATCGTGGCGGTCTTCCCGGACGGGCCACAGCGGTATGTCGGGACCGTGTTCGACGACACGTACTGCCGTGAGCACGGACTGCTGGACCACCGGCCCGCCGATCATCCCAGGGAGATCACGCATCCCGGCGAACGCACCGTCACCCGGTGGACGCGCTGCACCACGGTGGTGGACCCGCTCGCCACGGCCGGCCCGGAGGCCGGCGGCGGCCTGGCGGGGGTGGCCCGGTGAAGGGCTCCATGGCAGCGCCGACGACCGCTCGTACGACGGGCCTGTGGGCCACGACCCGGTCCTTTCCGCCCGCGGCACGCCTGTTGATGGCGAACCAGTTCGCCATCAATCTCGCCTTCTACATGCTCATGCCCTATCTCGCGGCGCATCTGGCCGGCGGGCTCGGGCTGGCCGCCTGGGCGGTCGGTCTGGTGCTCGGCGTACGCACGCTCTCGCAACAGGGGATGTTCCTGATCGGCGGCGCTCTCGCGGACCGCTTCGGCTACAAGGCGCCGATCATGGCCGGCTGCCTGCTGCGCACGGGCGGTTTCGCGCTGCTGGGATGGGTGGACCAGTTGCCCGCGCTGATCGTGGCCTCGGCGGCGACCGGATTCGCGGGCGCGCTGTTCAATCCGGCGGTACGGGCCTATCTGGCGGCCGAGGCGGGCGAGCGGCGGGTCGAGGCCTTCGCGGTCTTCAACGTCTACTACCAGGCCGGAATGTTGCTGGGACCGCCGGTGGGTCTCGTCCTGCTCGCCGCCGACTTCCGGCTGGTGTGCGTGGTCGCGGCGGTCATCTTCGCCGCGCTGACCGTGCTCCAGTGGCGCGCGCTGCCCGCCCGCGGCGGCGGCGGGAAGAGCGGGGACGAACGGTCCCCGGGGATGCTCACGCAATGGCGCACGGTGCTGGTCAACCGGCCGTTCCTGCTGTTCTCGCTGGCGATGATCGGCTCGTACGTACTGACCTTCCAGGTCTATCTGGCCCTGCCGCTGGCCGCCGCCGACGCGCTGGGACCGGCCGCCGAGAAGGCCACGGGCGCGCTCTTCGTGATCTCGGCCGCCGTGGCGGTGGTGGGGCAGACGCGGCTGACACGCTGGGCCACGCGCCGCTGGAGCGCGCGGGGAGCGCTGGTGCGGGGGCTGACCGTCATGGGGCTGGCGTTCGTCCCACCGGCCCTGGTCCCCGCCGGTGACGGGCCTACGGCGTGGCTGTGGACGCTCGTCGCGCTGGTGGCGGCGGTCGTCGCGCTGGCCGTCGGGAGCGCGGTGGTCTATCCGTTCGAGATGGACACGGTCGTCGCGCTCTCGGGCGACCGGCTGGTCGCCACCCACTACGGCCTCTACAACACCGTCTCCGGGCTGGGTATCACGCTCGGCAATCTGGGCACGGGGGCGCTGTGGGATGTGGCACAGCGCCACGATGCCCGCTGGCTGCCGTGGGCAGTGCTGACCTGTACGGGCCTGGCCTGCGCCGGAGCGGTGTTCGCGCTGGCGCGCGGCGGCCGGCTGACCGCCCCGGGGGTCCGGCCCGTGCCGGGGTGAGTCCGCTCCTAGGCCCTGTCTGACAAATAGCGCCGTCCGCCCGGCGGCGGTCCCGCACCGGGGCATACCATCGGTTGCCGAAATGGACATATCTTGGTGGGGATTTGCCGCGCTCGCCGCGGCGGCGGCGCTCGTGGGCTTCTCGAAGACCGCGGTGAGCGGCGCGAATACGGTCAGTCTGGCCGTGTTCGCCGCCGTGCTGCCCGCGCGTGAGTCGACGGGCGTGCTGCTGCCGATACTGATCGTCGGTGATGTGGTGGCCGTGCTCACGTACCGGCGCCATGCCCACTGGCCGACCCTGTGGCGGCTGTTCCCCGCGGTCGCCGCGGGGGTGGGGGCGGGCACCGTCTTCCTGCTCTGGGCCGATGACGCCGCTGTCCGCACCTCGATCGGCGCGATCCTGCTGCTGATGGCGGGCGTCACGATCTGGCGACGACGCGGCGGCGCGGACAGGGCGGACAGGGCGGACAGTGCGGACAGTGCGAAGGAGCCACGGGAGGGGGAGGAGACGGGCGAGGAGACGGGAGCGGTTTCCGAGAAGAGCGGCCCGGGGGCGTCGTCGCCCGCCGGTCGCGTCACGGCACGTTCGTACGGTGTGCTCGGCGGCTTCACCACCATGGTCGCCAACGCCGGCGGCCCCGTCATGTCGCTCTATCTGCTCTCCGCCGGGTTCCGGAAGCTCGGCTTCCTGGGCACCTCCGCGTGGTTCTTCCTGATCGTCAATACCTCCAAGCTGCCCTTCAGCGTGGGACTCGGCCTGGTCGACGGCCGTTCCCTGCTGCTGGACGCCGCTCTGGTGCTCTTCGTCTTTCCGGGCGCCCTCATCGGCAAGGCGTGTGTGGACCGGATCGACCAACGGCTCTTCGAGCGGCTGGTGATCGGGGCGACCGTCCTCGGCGGTCTGCAACTCCTGCTGCGCTGAACCCCGCGCCTCACCGCCTGAGGGGCGGACAATATGCGGCACTCTTCCGATATGAGTGGTTTACGGTGCCTTCATGGACGCGGATCATGAAGGTCACCCACGCTCCGGCGGTGCGCACGGCAGACATCGGACCATGGGCGAGCGCTGGTCCGCCTTCACCGCCTCGCCCTTCCTCCCCGCGATCGTCCTGACCTTCATCCTCGCCGCGGCCGCCGGGCTCTTCGCGGGTTCCTACACGTACAACATGGCGAATCCGACGCCCCACCGGATCCCCGCCGCCGTGGTGGGCCCTACCGGCACCGCGAACGCCACCGCCTTCGTGAGCGGCATGGAGAAGGCCCTCAACGGTTCGCTCGAACTCCATCGCTATCCGAGTGACGCGGCGGCGCGGCGCGGGGTGGAGGAGCAGGAGGTCTTCGCGATTCTGACGTTCCGTACGGACCGCGTCGATTTCGCGGTGGCCGGCGCGGCCGGGGCATCCGTGGCGCAGCTGCTCACGGAGACGGCCCTGCCGGTGGCCAGGGCCGCCGGGGTCCCCGTACGGATCAGCGATGTCAAGCCGCTCCAGAAGGGGGATCCGCGCGGGCTGGCGCTCTTCTACGTCTCACTCGCCGCCGTGGTCATCGGCTTCATCGGGGCGATTCAGCTGAGCATCCACGCGTCCGAGCTGAACCCCTGGGAACGGATCGCCTTCACCGCCGCGTACTCCCTGCTCGGCGCGTTCACGATCGCCTCGGTGGTCGACTGGTGGCTCGGCGCGCTCCATCTGCCGTTTGTGGAATCGTGGCTGATCCTGGCGTTCACCATGTTCACGTCCGGGATGGTCTTCACCATGTTCAACACCCTCATGGGCCGGTGGGCGATGCTGCCGACCTGGGTGCTGCTGGTGATGCTGGGCAACCCCTCGTCCGGCGGGGCCGTCTCCTGGCCGCTGCTGCCCTCCTTACTGGGGCACATCGGACGGTGGCTGCCACCGGGCGCCTCCATCAACGCCAACCACACCGCGGTGTACTTCGGCAACGCCCAGCATGTGTTCCCCTTCGCCGTACTGGCGGGCTGGGCGTTCGTGTCCCTCGCCGTGTTCTGGTCCTGGCGCCGACGGCACCCCGGCGGCCGGGAGCACAACCCGGCGCACGCCGGTACGGCCCCGGGAACGGGAGCGGGTGCGAGCGCGGTGTGAGCGCGGTGTGAGCGTCCCTTCGGGAGGCTCGTACCCTGAGCGCCATGAACGCAGGGGGTCCCGAACGACGGGTGATCGACGGACGGTTCGAGCTGCTCGGCCGGCTCGGCAGCGGCGGCATGGGCATGGTGTGGCGCGCCCGTGACCTGGCGCTCCACCGTGAGGTGGCGCTCAAGGAGGTACGGCCCCCCGATCCGGCCATGCTCGCGGCAGATCCGGCGGCCGCCAGGACGCTCCGCGAGCGGGTGCTGCGGGAGGCACGCGCGCTGGCCAGGATCGACCATCCGAACGTGGTCACGATCCATCACATCGTGGACGCGGCCGAGGTGGCCCATCCCTGGATCGTCATGGAGCTGGTGCCGGGAGCGTCGCTTCAGGAGCGGCTCGCGCACGGCCCGTTGACCCCGGGCGACACCGCCGGGATCGGACGCGGTGTGCTGGCGGCGCTGCGCGCGGCGCACGCGGCCGGGATCCATCACCGGGATGTGAAGCCCGCCAATGTCCTGCTGCGCGCCGACGGACGACCGGTCCTCACGGACTTCGGTATCGCGGCGCTGCGCGAGTCCACGGCGCTGACCGCGACCGGTGAACTCATCGGCTCCCCCGACTACATCGCCCCCGAGCGCATCCGCGGCGACGAGGGCAACCCCGCCTCCGATCTGTGGTCGCTGGGCATGCTGATGTATGTCGCGGTCGAGGGCCGGCATCCGCTGCGACGGGCGACCACGCTCGCCACGCTCGCGGCGGTGCTCGACGAGGAGATACCGCCCCCCGTCCAGGCAGGTCCGCTCGCCCCCGTACTGGTGGCGCTGCTGAACCGGGACACGGGCGCCCGGCCGGACGCGGCCGAACTGGACCGGATGCTCGGGTCCGTTACGGAGGCCGAGGGGCCGGGACGGCCGGAGCATGGCGGCCGACAGGGCGGCTTCGCGGCCGGAACGGTGGACACCGTGACGCTCGCCCACCGGTCGCCGTCGCCGCTCGTGCCACCGCCGCTCGTACCGGCCGTGCCCGTGCCGGCCGGGAGGCGGCGCATCGGGCGCGGGATGCCGGTCGCCGTCGCCGTCGCAGGAGCCGGCCTCGCCGGTGTGCTGCTCTGGACGCTGGTGCCGTGGCCCGGGGACTCCGCCGCCGACGGGGCCTCCCCCGGCGGCGACCGGACCGTGACCGGCGCCCCCGAGCCCTCCGCCCCGCTGCGGACCCCGTCCTCGGCCCCGACCCCGTCGGCGTCGGCGTCGTCTCGCGAGAAGTCCCCTGGCTCCCTTCTCTCGCCGTCGGCCATCAGGAGCGTGATCGCCGGGCTGAAACCCGTGATGGGCGGTACGGATGTCAACAGGTTCGTCGTGTACGACGATTACGCCTCCGCCGAGGCCCCGGTCCCGGACGACAAGCGGCTCTACGACACGTTCCAGTACCGGGACGGCGAGGCCACCCGGCAGGGCGCGGGCGGCACGCTCACCGCCGGCAAGCGGACGGTGGACCTCACCTCGTTCGACTGGGACGCGCTTCCCGGTCTGCTCCGGACCGCCGAGAAGGACCTCGATGTCGACAAACCGACAAGCCGCTATGTGATCGTGGACCCCGCGTGGGTCTTCGCCGACGATCAGCCCGTTCTGCTCGTCTACGTGGTGGACGACTACGGCGCCGCTTACCTGGCCGCGAGCAGATCCGGCAAGGTGCTGGACTCCGTTCCCCGGAACGGTGGTTGACGCGCCGTCGGAGATGGCGATCCCGTGATCGAATCTCGCCGGGACAGTACAACCACCACGGCCGTTCGCGTGTCATCTCAGGCGAGCGGCACAGCACGACCAATGCTGGACGAACCGCCGTCCGGCGCTGTGCCACTCTCGCCACCGATCGACCGAAACGGGGAAACCGTCCATGCGTATCCGTCCTGCCCTCGTCGCCCCGGCGGCCGCCGCCCTCACCGTGCTCCTGCTCGCCACCGGCGCCACGGCCGCCGTCCCCGCGCCTGACGAGGTCTTCGCGCCCGCGGCCCTCGCCACCTGCCGCGAAAGCGTGGTCGAGGTCACCGCGACAGCGTCCGGCGCGGTCAACCAGGTCCGTATCGGCGTCACCAACAAGAGTGGCCGCGCCTGCGTGGTGGACCGTATCCCGACCATCACTTTCGGGGACCTGGACGGAGCGGCCCAGCCCGTGCCGCCGGTGGAGAGCGCGCCGTACAGGCTCGCCGCCGGAGGGACCGCGTACGCCGCGGTGCGCACCATCGACCCGGCCGCCGAGGACTCCCGTACGGTCGCGTATCTGACGGTCGCGGGCGACCCCTCGCACTACGGCGCACGGTTCGACGCCGCCTCCCTGGGATCGCCCGCGGGCATCCCCGTGTGGGAGCCGGTCACGACGCTCTGGCAGCCCACCCGCGCCAAGGCGGACGCCGCTCTGGCCGCCGCCCGGCGCTGAGTTGTGCCGGGGGTCCACGTGCCCGCGGGCCCCCGGGACCGCTGCCCGCGGCGGGGAAGTGGTGCCGGGCCTGGCAGAGTAGGGGCATCGAACGGGGGCAGTAGGCAGTGACAGCAGAGAGTGACAGCAGTCGGGGCGAGGGTGGAGTGAGCGGTGTGGAGCGGGACAAGATTGATTCACAGACGGTGGCCGGAGCTCCCTGCTGGGTGACGCTGCTCTCCCGTGAACTGCCCGCCGCTCAGGCCTTCTACGGCGATGTGCTGGGCTGGACCTACCGGCCGGCGGGGCTGGGGGACGACTTCTGTGTCGCCCTTTCCGACGGGATGCCGGTCGCGGGCATCGGCGCGCTGGCGGCCTCACTTCAGGTCGCCGTCTCCTGGACGCCGTACTTCGCGGTGGCCGATGTGGACAAGGCCGCGGCCCGGATCAGGGAGCGCGGTGCGACCGTCGCGGTGGGGCCGCTGGCCTTCCACTCGGGCCGGGCGGCGCTGGCCACGGACCCCGACGGCGCGGCGTTCGGCATCTGGGAGGGCGCGGTGCGCTCCGACTGGACCGTGGGGCGCGGCAGCGCCCCGGCCTGGCTGGAGTTGCGCACCCGCGACACCGATGACGCGGCCAGGTTCTACAGCCAGGTCCTCGGCTGGGCGCCGGAGACCGAGGGCGGTTTCACGCTCGTCCGCGAACACGATCACGCGGTGCTGCGGCAGGACGAGCACGTGGTCGCCAAGATCCGCGGCGGCGGCGTACAGGCCACGTCCGACCCGCGGATCCGGCCGCGCTGGCATGTGTATTTCCGGGTGCCGGAGGTGTCAGGTTCGGTGGCGGCGGCGCTCAACGGCGGAGGCGCGCTGCTCTCGCCGCCGGACGCGTCGCCGGCCCCGGTGGAGGCGACGCTGCGCGATCCGGACGGCGCGCTGTTCACCGTGACGTCGCGCTGACGCGCGGGCCGACGTCCCGTTGAGCCCGGTTCGGCTCAGTCGTCGGCTCAGTCCTCCGGTCAGGCCGGCCGTACCGGCGGTACGCCCTCCACCTCGAAGACGACCTCGTCCTCGTAACACCACCACCAGCCCTCACCCGGCTCGTACGAGCGGATGAGCGGGTGCCCGGAGGCGTTGTGGTGCGCGGTCGCGTGCTTGTTCTTGGAGGAGTCGCAGCAGCCGATGTGGCCGCAGCTCTGGCACTCCCGCAGATGCACCCAGGTGTCGCCCATGGCCACACACTCGGTACACGTGTCCGGGCTGTCCGGAGTCACCGGCTGCACATCCGCGAGATGACCGCAGATGAACCCGCTCACGCGCTCTCCGCCGTTCGTCATCACGCCGCCGCCCGTCCGACCGCACAGGTCACTCGCACAGGTCACTTCGAGTCAGTCGCCCTTTTTTCACCGTACGACCGGTCCCCCGCCACCGCCAGCAGGACGGGAACCGGGGCCGCACCCGGCGGCGTCTTGACAGCCGTCCGGCACCGGAGAAGCCTGGACATTCGGTGCTCGCCGGGGGGCGGGCGGGGGGAAACGGGGCAGCAGGGTGAGTGACCTACGCACGCGCATTTCGGGACGGGCCACGACCGCGGGTGTGGTCCTGGCACTGGCGCTGCCGCTGACCGCGTGCGGCTCGGGGGGTGACAGCGGCGGCGGTTCCGGGTCCCCGGCGGCGGTCAGCACTCCCACGCCGAGTCCTACGCCGACCGTCGACCCCGCCGCGTACCGCGGTGCGCTGGACACCACGCTCGGCCCGCTCGACAAGGCCCTGCGCGCGGTCGACCGCGCGAGCGAGGGCCGTGCCCTGGAGCGGGCGCTCGGTACGGCCTCCACCGCGGCCGCCACCGCCGCCGGCGGGCTGGAGACGGCCGACACCCCTGATGACGCCGTGACCGGCAACGCCACTCTCGCCGCCTCGCTGCGCGATCTGAGTCGGAGCCTGGCCGACGCGGGGGCGGGCGAGGGACGCTGTGCCACCTCACCGCGCGTCGAACTGGGCTCGGCGGACGGCCCCCGGCGCGTCAGGGAAGCGAGCACCACGCTCACCGGCCTCGGCTACCCCGTACGGCTGAAGCTGCCCCGCACCGAGAAGCCGCAGCACCGCCGGCTCGGCAACGGCGCCTTCGTGAAGGACGCCCGGTCGGGCGGGCTGGGCCGGCTGACCGTCAAGAACGGCACGGACTCCGACGCGGTGGTCTCCCTGACCCGTGGCAAGAAGACCGCGTTCACGGTGTACATACGCAAGGGCGCCAGTACGACGGTGCGCCGCGTCGGCGACGGCTCGTACACCGTCTACTTCACCTCGGGCTCGGACTGGAACTCCTCGAAGAAGTCCTTCACCAGGGACTGCGCCTTCGAGAAGTTCGACGACACGGCGGACTTCAGAACTGTGCAGGTCAGCGGGGGTACGCAGTACACCGTGCTGACCTTCTCGCTGGCCAAGACAATCGGCGGCAACGCCACCACCAGCGAGGTCCCCGAGAGCGAGTTCCCGTCCTGAGCCCCTTGCCGCCCGGCGCGCGCCCGCGCGGTCAGGGCTTGTAGACCTTCCCCGGCTCGGCGTGTCCCGGCGCCAGCAGCTGGGGAACCGTGACGAACGTGTAGCCGCGCTTCTTCAGCTCCTCGATGATCCCGGGGACGGCGGGCACGGTCCCGTCGTAGATGTCGTGCAGCAGGATGATGCCGTCGCGGTCCGCCTGGTCGAGGATGCGCTTCTTGATGAGCTCGGAGTCCGTCGTCGAGTAGTCCTTGGCGGTGGCGCTCCACATGATCTGCGCGAGGCCGAGCTCGCGGCTCACCTTCGCGACCTCGTCGTCGGTACGGCCCTGCGGCGGACGCATCAGGGTGGGCTTGTGGCCGGTGATCTCCGCTATGGCGTCCTGTGTACGCGCGAGTTCCTGGCGTACGGAGTCGGGGTCCTGGTCCGAGAGGATCTTGTGCGACCAGGTGTGGTTGGCCACCTCATGGCCCTCGGCCGCGATACGGCGCACGAGGTCGGGGTGCTTGACGACGTGGTTCTCGCCGAGCAGGAAGAAGGTCGCGGGGACCTTCTCCTTCTTGAGGATGTCGAGCAGCCCGGGGGTGTGCTCGGACGGTCCCGCGTCGAAGGTCAGGGCTATACAACGCTCCTTCGCGCAGTCGACCGCACCGGCCGCGACCTTCGCCCCGTTCTTGGCGTCGCCTCTGGCGTCGGCGGGCGAGTCGGCGTCGTACGCGGAGCAGCCGCTCAGCACCAGGGCGAGCGAGGCGACCGCCGCCAGGGCGCCCGCCGCCCTCAGGCCGAGTGACGAAGTGTTTTTTGGCATGACAAATCCCTCTTGCGATGGCTGAGTGACCCGTGAGAGACAGAGGGCTTCAGTCGCGCAGCACTGAGCCCCACACCGGGCCCGGGTGGGAGCCGGCGCGCGGAACGGCGCGCCGGATGACGTCGGTTCGGCCGCGGCCCGGAGGCCCGGCGAGCCGGCTATGCCATGCGGAACAGGCCGAACACGCCGAACACGCGACGTACACGACGGAACGCCGACGCGGACAGCGGGCAGGGCGGAGCAGGGTGCAGCGACCCGGACAGGGCATGGCCGAATGACATACCCGCACTATACATAGCGCGTATACACGCAGTGCATAGTGGGGCTCCCCTCACTCCCGGATGTTTGGTGAAGGTGCTCGCACCACGTACGACCTGCGTCAACGCGCCCCGGCCCGGCATTCCGTACGGCATTCAACATGGCGCGTACGGATCCCCGTCACCACGCCTTCATCCCAGCAATCGAACATCTGACCCGCTGGGCATCACAGGCATCGGCGAGGAGCAGCAATGGGCCACGGCCATCACCACCCGCACGACCACGCACACGACCACACGCACCACCATCAGGCCGACACCGGCCCCCTGCCCCCGGCGCTCGACGCCGACGTGCCGGACAGTGAGCTGTCGCCCAGCCAGCTGTCCCGCCGCTCGATGCTGCGCCGCGCCGGTCTGCTCGGCGCGGGCCTGGCCGGGGCGGGCGTGCTGGGCGGGGCCACCGCCGCCGCCGCGCAGTCGGTCGCTTCCGGCGGCTCGGCCGGCCGGGGCAAGAGCGACGGCTTCCTCTGGCTGGCGGGCGACCACCACATCCACACCCAGTACAGCAGCGACGGCAAGTACCGCGTCGTCGACCAGGTGCGCCAGGGCACGGCGCACGGTCTCGACTGGATGGTCATCACCGACCACGGCAGCGCGGCGCACGCCAAGATCGGTGTGGAGAAGGTCAACCCGGACATCAAGGAAGCCCGCGAGACCTACAAGGACCAGCTCGTCTTCCAGGGCCTGGAGTGGAACATCCCGGGCGCCGAGCACGCCACGGTCTTCGTCCACCCGGGCCGCAACGAGGTGGAGGTGCTGAAGAAGTTCGAGACCGACTACGACGGCAGCCTGCACCCCAGCTCCTCCAACGCCACCAATGAGGCGCTGGCCGTCTCCGGGCTCCAGTTCCTCGCCGACCAGGTGCGCCGGCGCAAGGTCGACGACGCCGTGATGCTCGCCAACCACCCGGCCCGCAACGGCATCGACTCGCCCCACGAGATCCGCGGCTGGCGCGACGCCACCTCGGCCGACCACCCCATCGCCATCGGCATGGAGGGCGCCCCCGGCCACCAGGCGGCCGGTCTGCCGAAGCCGTACGGCAGCGGCGGTGGCCGCGGTTACTACGAGAACGGGCCCAACGCCAACTCCTTCGCCGCGTACCCGCCGGAGAGCTACCGCACCTGGGGCGGCTTCGACTGGATGACCTCCACGGTCGGCGGTCTCTGGGACAGCCTGCTGGCCGAGGGCAAGCCGTGGTGGATCACCGCCAACTCGGACTCGCACAGCGTGTACGCCGAGCCCTCCGTCATCGGGCCCGACGACAACTTCAACGCGAACGGCAAGCACTCCGACCCCGTCTACGGAACCGGCCTCGACCTCGGCAAGGGCGACTACTGGCCGGGCCACTACAGCCGTACGCATGTCGGCGCGGACCGGTTCTCGTACGCGGCGGTCATGGACGGTATGCGGGCCGGCCGGATCTGGGTCGACCACGGCGGTCTGATCAGCGGTCTGGACGCCCGGGTCAAGGGCGGCGGCCGCTGGGCCACGCTCGGCGGCGCGCTGCACGTCAAGCGGGGTACGGACGTGGAGCTGTCCATCGACATCGCGCTGGCCAACGGCGCCAACTGGGCGCAGTTCGTGCCGAAGCTGGCGCGGGTCGATGTCATCCAGGGCGACGTCACGGGCCACGTCCACGACAAGGACACCTTCACCGCGCCGACCGCCAGGGTCGCGAAGTCCTTCGAGGTCAACAAGTCGACGGGCACCGTCCGGCTGACGTACAAGCTGGGCCGGGTCTCCGGGCCGCTCTACGTCCGGCTGCGCGGCACGGATGGCAACCGCACCGCCGTGGGGCCGAACGGCGCGGCCGTCGACCCCGTGGGCCCCGCGCTGGACGTGGTCGGCGACGCCGACCCGTGGAAGGACCTGTGGTTCTACTCGAACCCCATCTGGGTGCTTCCGTCCTGATCGCACGCCCCGGGAACAATCGGCGGGGGCCCGCCGTTGGACCTGGTGAGGGTGTGGATGGAACTGAGTCCCCGGGCCCCATATAAGAATTGCCCATGGGGAAGATCGTTCGGCTGAAGCCCCATGGAGCCCATCGCCGCGAGGCGACCGCCATCCATGCTCTCCCTTTTGACGACCCCGACCGGCGTCCCCCGTCCGGTCGGGGTCTTCTGTCGGTCCAGGCATATGAGGGGTCCAGGCACATGAGGGGGCCGGGCACGGGCCGGTCGGGGAACAGGGCGGAAGGGACGGCGGCGGGGATGGCGAGCGGAGACGAGGGGACGGAGCGGCCCGGCGGCTTCGAGGCGGCCACGGGCGACGGCCCGGTGTGCGGTACGACGCCCCAGGCACGGGCGGCCGAAGTCCTGGTCGCGTTCGAGGGGTTGCTCCAGATCAGACGACTGACGAACACCGGGACCGGTGATCCGGCGGCGGTTCCCGCGCAGTGGGAGCGGCGGCGGCCGGTGCGCGCCGTCGCGCTCGCGCTGGAGGCCGCCGGTCTGCCGGCGTCCGCGGTGGACGACGCGGGGCAGCGCGTCGCGACGGGGTATCGCGTACACGCGGCCGAGCCGCCCGCCGCCGTACGGGTGGAGTGGCTCGGCCCGCACGGCGGCGGGGCCGCCCAGGACGAGGAGCGGGCCCTGACCGAGTGCGCCGGCGTACTGACGCGCCTGGGGTGGGAGGCCCTGCTCTACCGGGGGCCGCGCCGACGGCGCTTCCTGGAGGTCGAACCGGCCTCCTGAGCCGCATCCGGAGCCGCCTACGAAACCGCCTCCGGAGCCGCCTCCGGAGCCGCCTCCGGAGCCGCTTCCTGGCCGCGCACGCTCACTGCCCGCCGCCGCGCAGAAACGTGGCGAGCAGGTCGGCGGTCCGGCCGGGCGCCTCCTCGGGCACGTAGTGGTCGCACGGCAGCGCCTGTCCCCGTACCTCGTCGGCGTACTCACGCCAGACGGCCTGTACGTCGTAATGCCGCCCGACGAAGCTGTGCTCGCCCCACAGCGCCAGCACCGGGCAGGCGATCCGGCGCCCCGCGGCGGCGTCCTCCTCGTCGTGCACCAGATCGATCCCGGCGGCGGCCCGGTAGTCCTCGCAGGAGGCGTGGATCGCGGCCGGGTCGGAGAAGCAGCGCACATACTCATCCAGCGCGGCGGGCGCGAACGGGGTGCCCCCGTGGTGCCGCGCGCCCATGCGGGTACGGACCCAGAAGTCCGGGTCCGCGCCGATGAGATGCTCCGGGATGCCGTTCCCCGCCGCCAGGAAGAACCAGTGGTAGTAGCCGCGCCCGAAGTCGGCGTCGGCGTGGCGGAACGCGTGGCGCGTCGGCACGATATCCAGGACCGCGAGCGCCGATACCGCTTCCGGGTGATCCAGCGCGAGCCGGTGGGCGACCCGGCCGCCGCGGTCGTGGCCGGCGACGGCGAAGCGGTCGAAGCCCAGTTCCCGCATGACGAGGAGCTGGTCGCGCGCCATCGTCCGCTTCGCGTAGGCGGTGTGCCCGGGATCCGAGGGGGGCTTGTCGCTGTCGCCATAGCCGCGCAGATCGGTGAGCACCACCGTGTGGGTGGCGGCGAGCAGCGGTGCCACGTGGTGCCAGATCAGATGCGTCTGCGGATAGCCGTGCAGCAGCAGGACGGGAGGCCCCTCGCCCGCGACACGGGTGTGGATCCGGACGCCGTCGGCGTCGACGGTCCGGCGGGAGAACGTGGCGGGCAGGAGATCGTTCATGGCCCGATCACAGCAGCCCGGCGGTCGCCCGTCCAAGACCGGTTGACGGCCATGCTTATAGGTGTGTCCTATCAGGAGGCGCGGGGATGTTCCCGGGCGAGCGTGGACGCAGTGCGGAGGCAGCGCGATGGATGTCAGACAGCTGGAGTACTTTCTGGCCGTGGTCGACCACGGCGGCTTCAACCGGGCCGCCTCCGCGCTCTATCTCTCCCAGCCCTCCCTCTCGCAGTCCGTACGGGCGCTGGAACGCGATCTGGGCAGCGAGCTGTTCCACCGGATCGGCCGCAGAGCGGTGCTCACGGAGGCGGGGGCGGCCCTCATCGAGCCGGCGCGCGCCGCCGTGCGTGGTCTGCGGCTGGCCCGGGCCAGTGTGGAGTCCGTGCATGGGCTGCGCACCGGCCGGGTCGAGGTGGCGGCCATGCCCTCGCAGGCGATCGAGCCGCTGACCGGCATGATCCGGCGCTTCACCGCCGACCATCCGGGGGTGTCGGTGGTCGTCCAGGCGGCCTTCACCCCGCGCGAGGTGACGGAGAAGGTGCGTACGGGCGTGTCCGAGCTGGGGCTGCTCGCCTCGCCGGGGCCGCTGCCGCGGGGCGAGGTGCGCTCGTACCCGGTCATGGAGCAGCGGTTCGTCCTGCTCACTCCCCCGGACGGCCCGTTCGCGGCCGGCCGCGCGGTGCGGCGCGAGCAGCTGTCGGGTCAGCGGCTGATCGTGGGCCAGCAGGGCACCGGAATGCGCGGGTACGTGGACGATCTGCGCGCCGCGGGCGCGGCGGTGACCATCGCGGTGGAGACGGAGCACCGGGTCGCGATCCTGCCGCTGGTGCTGAGCGGTGTCGGGATGGCGGTGGTCACCGACTCATGGCGGGGTGTCGCAGAACGGGCGGGCGCCCTCGTGCTGGAGATCGATCCGCCGACCGGGCTGGAGGTCGCGCTCGTCAGCAGGCGCTCCGCACTCACCCCGGCGGCGCGGGCCTTCCTGGAGTGCGCCATGGCGGCCACCGACGACGAGGGGCCGGGGAGGAGTGCCGGGGAGGACGCATAACGAACGCCTATAAGGCACATCGATTCTCCGTCTTGGACGGCAGACGGGCGCGCTTGCTCCACTACCGGACATGACGAACCACCGCATCGCCCTGATCCCCGGTGACGGCATCGGCACCGAGGTCGTTCCGGCGGCCCGCCGCGTCCTGGACGCCGTCGGCGCCGAGCACGGGGTCTCCTTCACCTACCGGTCGTTCGACTGGTCCTGCGCACGCCATCTGCGCGAGGGCGCGATGATGCCCGAGGACGGTCTCGACCGGCTCCGCGAGCACGACGCGATCCTCCTGGGCGCCGTGGGCTACCCCGGGGTGCCGGACCATGTCTCGCTCTGGGGTCTGCTCATCCCGATCCGCCGCGGCTTCCGGCAGTACGTGAACGTACGGCCCATCCGGGTCTTCGAGGGGGTCGAGAGCCCGCTGCGCTCGGCCGAGCCCGGTTCCGTCGACTTCGTGGTGGTACGGGAGAACGTCGAGGGCGAGTACAGCGAGATCGGCGGCCGGCTGAACCGCGGCTTCCCCGAGGAAATGGCCGTACAGGAAGCCGTGTTCACCCGCGCCGGGGTCAACCGGGTGCTGGACTACGCCTTTACGCTCGCCGCCCGCCGCGCGGGCCGGCTCACCTCCGCGACCAAGTCCAACGGGATCGTGCACACCATGCCGTTCTGGGACGAGTTGGTGGCCGAGCGGGCCGCGCACCACCCCGGGGTGTCCTGGGACCAGGAGCACATCGACGCGCTCGCCGCCAAGTTCGTCCTCGATCCGCGGCGCTTCGATGTCGTCGTCGGATCGAATCTCTTCGGCGACATCCTCAGCGATCTGGCCGCCGCCGTCGCGGGCAGTATCGGGATCGCCCCGGCCGCCAATCTCAACCCCGAGGGCGACTTCCCGTCGATGTTCGAGCCCGTACACGGGTCGGCGCCCGATATCGCGGGCCTGGGCATCGCCAATCCGCTCGGGGCGATCTGGTCGGCGGCGATGATGCTCGACCATCTCGGCCATCCGGAGGCGGCCACGCGGGTCACGGACGCGATGGCGGCCGTCCTGGCCGCGACCTCGGTCCGTACCCCCGATCTCGGAGGTACGGCGAGCACCGAGGAGTTCACCACGGAGTTGCTCGCACGGCTCTGAGCGGGGCATGCCCGGGGAGCACCCCGAGGCCAGGAACGGGAACACCCCGGGCACCCTCATGTCGCGCCGGTGCCCGGGGTGTTCCTTCTCATCGGTCCGTCCGCAGGCCGGTGCCTAGGGATAGCTGACGAGATTGGCCACATTGGTGGACGAGTTCGACGGGCCTCCCCGGTCGTTGATGACATGCCGGATGGTGCCCGTACCGCCGAGCGACACAGTCACCATGTTGCGGAAGCGGACATTGGCGTTGTTGGGCACCTCGAACGCGTGCTCCGCGGTCACGCTGTTGTTGACGTTGAAGAAGCAGTAGCTGCCGAGCCCGTACGCCTGATGGCTGGTCACCGAGTCGGCCACCTTGTAGGCGGCGTAGCCCTGGGTCGCGCCGTTCATCCAGGCCGCCTGGCTGGGCGGGTCGTACGGCATCTCGTTCTGGTAGAAGTACGTTCTGCCGCCGTTGCCGTTCCAGATCGTCTGATGCTTCTGGTAGTGCTCGACGAACAGGCCGTACATCGTGACATCGGCGCCGTTCACGATCAGACCGGTGTCCGCCGTGTTGGTGTTCCAGCCGACCCCGCTGCCGTGATCCGCGCGCCAGATCCACATATGGTCGCCGATCACATCACGGCTGTTGACGACCAGACTGGTGGTCGCCTTGCCGACGCCCGCGCCGCCGATGCGGAAGAACACATCGTGCAGCGAGGTGGGGTTGGCGGCGTGACTCGCGTTCGAGCCGTCGGCGCCCACCTCCATCAGCCGCTGGGAGTTGACCGTGCCCGCGTCGATGAGCAGACCCGCCACCTTGACGCCGTCCACATCGGCCACCGACACCGCGGTGATGCCGTTGTCCGGGATGAGGGTGGCGAGGCCGAGCCCGAGGACGACGGTGTCGGGACGGGTGATCCTCAGCGTCTGGTTGAGGTGGTAGACGCCGGGGGTGACGAGCAGGTTCTTGCCCGCCGCCAGCGCGGCGTTCATGTCCGCGGCCGTCGCGCCGGGCTTGGCGATGTAGAACTGGTCCAGCGGGAGCGACGTACCCGCCGGAGCACCGCCCGACCAGGTCGTTCCCTTCGAGTTGGCGCGCAGCGCGGGCACGAACACCTTGTAGGCGCCGGCCGCGTCGACGTACAGGAACGGCTTCTCCCGCACCTGCGGGGTCTGGTCGACCGTGGTGTAGGGCGGGTTGGGGAAGCTGTTCGCGGGCGCGTTCTGGGCGCCGACGAATACCATGTTCCAGTTGGACCCGGTCCAGCTGCCCCATTCGGTGTTGCGGGACAGCCACTGCTGCTGCGAGCCGGACCTGACCTGGCCGTCCACCTTCGAGTCGGCCATGAATCCGCCGCTGGCCCAGCCGCCGTCGTCCAGCGCCAGGTTGCCGCGGACATGCATCCGGCGGTACGGGGCGGCCTGCGAGACGGCCCAGCGGTCGGTGCCGGTGGTGGGGGTGACGGACAGGTTCTCGGCGCTGCGCCAGAAGTTCTGGGTGGCGTTCTGCGGCGGGAACCAGTCGGCCTCGACATGGACGGCGCCCCGGATATTGACGTCGTCCGGCGAGAGCCCGAGGCCGGCCACCTGCGTGTAGAAGCCGACGTTCACATCGGCGTCGTATGTGCCCGGCTTGAACAGGAAGGCCGCGCGCTGGGCCCCGAACTGATTGGTCTCCTGCTGCTGGAAGGTCGCGTTCACCCGGTTCTGGATCGAGGAGGCCGACATCGACGGATCGAAGACGACGACGTTCGGCCCGAGATCCGGGGTGCCGGGGGGCGCCGGCGGATCGGCGGCCTGGACCCGGAAGGACTGGGCCGCGGAGCCGTTGCAGGTGTACTGCTGGAGCTGGACGCTGTCGGCGGTCGAGGCGCTCGGTACGTCGAGGCACTTGCCGCTGTTGCGGTTGACGAAGTGGTAGGCGCCGTCGGCCTCCGCCACCGGCAGCCACTGCTGGTTGTTGCCTCCGCCGTACGTCCAGAGCTGGATCGTGGCGGCGTCGGCGGCCGAGACGTCGGTGACGTCCCAGACCTGGCTGTCGGCGTTGCGGTTGCCCGCCCTGACATAGCCGGCGCCGGTCTCCGTGAGGGACCAGTTCTGCGCGAGGCTGCCGTTGCAGGCGTACTGCTGCACGGCGGTGCCGTTGCCGGTCGCCGCGGCGCGGGCGTCCACGCATTTGCCGTTGCCCTTGTTGCTGATGGTGGTCCAGCCGGTGGGCAGGGCCGCCGCCGCGGTGGTGCCCGCGGCGGCCTCCTGCTGGGGCAGACCGATCAGGGAGGCGCAGAGGGCCACCACGGTCAGCAGCAGGGTGAGCGGGAAGAGCCGGCGGCGGGGCTGCCCGCCGCCGTACGGGTGTCGGTTCATGGAGGCTCCTCGCCCGGTCAGCCGGCGTACTGGGCGAAGACGCGGGTGAAGTCCCACGCCTGCTGGCTCACGCCGGAGCAGGTGTCGGCTCCGCCGCCGGTGCAGGGCCGGTCGCGGTTGACGGACCAGAAGGTCAGCCGGGCCAGATGGTGCTGCTGCGCGTAGGCGAGGATGGTGCGGAAGTCCGCGACGGTCACCGTCTCGTTGTTGTCGGTGATGCCGTTCATCGACGAGATGCCGATGCTGCGGTACGTCTGGTCGTCGCTGTACCCGTACGCGTTCTTGACCGCGTTCTTGAGGCCCTCGGCGGCGCGGGTGGTGAGCGTGCCCATGTTCTGGCCGGCGCCGCCGAAGTTGAACGGCATGATCGTCCAGCTGTCGACGGTGAGTCCGGCGGCGGCCGCGCGGTTGATCAGACTGGTGTCAGGACCGTTCTGCCCGGTGCCGAAGGTGACATAGACCTTGATGCCGGGGTTGTTGGCCTTGATGGTCTTGAGCGCGTCGACGGTGCGCTGCTGGACGGTGGGGCTGTCGTACGCGGCCGCCTCGATGTCGATGTCGATCGCCTTGAGGCCGTACGCGTTGATGACCTTCTGGTAGGCCGCGGCCAGCTCACCCGCGCTGGAGCAGGAGCTCTCCAGCTTGTTGCCGCTCCAGCCGCCGAAGGACGGGATGACATCGCCGCCCGCGCCGCGCACGGTATTGATGGTCTGCTGGTCCACTCCGCCGGTCAGCGGCCGTCCGCCGTCCCACTGGGGGTTGCAGTAGCCGTTGCTGAGCACGAACGCCAGGGTGAACCACTTCACGCCGGTCGCGTTCATGACGGTGGTCGGGTTCGGCGGGCTGCCCCAGCCGTTGTAGAGGTACGGCGCGACCGCCATGGGGCCGCTGGGAGGGGGGTTGCCGCCGCCCGAGGGCGCGGTCCACTTCTGGTTGGCGGCTCCGGTGCAGGTCCAGATCTGCAGCCGGGTGCCGTTGGCGGAGCTGTTGCCGGTCGCGTCCATGCACTTGTCGGCCTGGGTGTTGACGATGTCGCGGGCCGCCGAGACGGTCCACTTCTGGTTGGCGCCTCCCGTGCAGTCCCACAGCTGGAGCTGCGCGCCGTTCGTGGTGCTGTTGTCCTTGACGTCGAGGCACTTGCCGAGGGCCCGGATCGAGCCGTCGGAGGAGACGTCCCACTGCTGGGCGGCCGAGCCGTTGCAGTCGTAGAGCTGTACGGCCGCGCCGTTGGCGGAGCTGCCGGACGCCACGTCCACGCACTTGCCGCCCAGACCCGTGATCGTGCCGACGGCGGCGGCCGCCGCGGTGGCAGGGGTGGGGGCGGTGAGGAGCGACGCGCCGATCACGAGAGGCAGCGCGGCCAGCGGGGCGAGGGATCTGAGGGGCTTGCGGAGGGTGCGTACCGTCGTCATCCGCGGTTCACCGTCCACTTCTGGTTCGCGGCGCCCGTGCAGGTCCAGATCTGCAGCCGGGTGCCGTTGGCGGAGCTGTTGCCGGTCGCGTCCATGCACTTGTCGGCCTGGATGTTCACGATGTCTCTGGCGTCCGGGACGGCCCAGCGCTGATTGCCGCCGCCGTTGCAGTCCCACAGCTGGAGCTGCGCCCCGTCCGCCGTGCTGTTGTCCTTCACGTCCAGGCACTTGCCGAGCGCGCGCAGCGAGCCGTCGGAGGCGACGGTCCACTGCTGGGCGGCCGAGCCGTTGCAGTCGTAGAGCTGTACGGGCGTGCCGTTGGCGGGGTTGGCTCCCGCCACGTCCACGCACTTGCCGCCGAGTCCGGTGATCGTGCCCGCGGTGCCGCCGGAACCGCCGTCGTTCGTGCTGACGCGCACGTAGTCGACGACGAGCTGGGACGGGAACGGTGTGCTGCTGTTGGGGTCGCCGGGCCAGTAGCCGCCGACCGCGAGGTTCAGGATGATGAAGAAGGGCTTGTTGAACACCCAGGTACGGCCGCCGAGATCGGCCGGGGTGCGCGTCTGGTAGACGTTGCCGTCGACGCTCCAGGTGATGGCGTTGGGCGACCAGTCGATGGCGAAGGTGTGGAAGGCGTCGGCGAAGGCCTGGCCGTTCGGCAGGGTGTAGCCGGCGCCGATGCCGCCCGAGCCGGAGTAGCCGGGACCGTGCAGGGTGCCATGGACCGTGCCGGGCTCGAAGCCGACGTTCTCCATGATGTCGATCTCACCGCTGTTGGGCCAGCCGACGTTGCCGATGTCGTTCCCGAGCATCCAGAACGCGGGCCACATGCCCTGGCCGCGCGGGACCTTCATCCGGGCCTCGACCCGTCCGTAGGTCGAGGTGAACTTCCCGGACGTGTTGAGCCGGGCCGAGGTGTACTCGCACCGGCCGTACCAGCACTGGTAGTTGCCGGGGTTGTCCTTGCGCGCGGTGATGACCAGGTTGCCCTGGCCGTCGAGGGCGGCGTTGTTGTTGCCGGCGGTGTAGTACTGCCGCTCGTGGTTGTTGACGTTGTCGCCGGTCTCGATCTGCCACTTGCCGCCGTCGACGGCCGAGCCGGCGGCGCCGTTGAAGTCGTCGGAGAACGTGACCGCCGCCGCCCCGACCGCGGCGGGCGTCGGCTCGGGGACGGGGGCCGCGACGGCGGGGACCGCCGCCGCCAGGCTGGAACAGCAGAGAAGAGCGAGCGCGTAGAGCGCCATCCGGCGTCCCATAGGGATTCGCACAGTCATCACATCACTTCGAGTGGGGGGCATGCACATGACACCGCAACGGCCGGGGAGCTTCGGGGAGAGCCACCTCGGACGCTTATTTCA
The DNA here is from genome assembly GCF_000718095.1 of Streptomyces scopuliridis RB72. Taxonomy (GTDB): domain Bacteria; phylum Actinomycetota; class Actinomycetes; order Streptomycetales; family Streptomycetaceae; genus Streptomyces; species Streptomyces scopuliridis. The sequence continues at coordinate 78,870 of NZ_JOEI01000019.1, forward strand.
ATACTTGATTTAAGGGAGGGCACGAGGGGTCGTCAAGAAGCTGGTATGGACCAAAGTTGACCAGATTCGTGTCCGCGGCGCATCCATATGAACGCAGACCCCCCGCAACCGGGCGACACGACACCGAACGGGCCGCTGAACTTGACCTGCACATGACTGACACCGGCCGTTCACACACGAACACATGCCCTGTGGAAGGCTCCCGCTGAACCGTTACTTCACGACCATGCGCCGCGCCGCCCCCACCCTGTGGCCGTGCGTCGCGGTGGTCCCGCCGGAGAGGACAGATCCCCCATGTCCCGTCGTCAACGTCCCGCCCGACGCACGCTGTTGGCTCTCTGCGCCGCCACCGCGGTGCTCGCCACCACCGCGGCAGCCGCACCCGCCGTCGCCTCCCAGGAGACCGCGTCGGTCACCGCGTCCACCACGGCCACCGCCGCGCTCGACGACACGTACTACCAGGGCGCCATCGGCAAGACCGGCACCGCGCTCAAGTCGTCGCTGCACTCGATCATCAAGAACCAGACGAAGATCACCTATGCCCAGGTCTGGACGGCGCTCAAGGCCACGGACCAGGATCCCGCGAACTCGTCGAACGTGATCGAGCTGTACACCGGCCGGTCCATCTCCAAGTCGAACAACGGCGGCAACTCGGGCCAGTGGAACCGCGAGCACGTCTGGGCCAAGTCCCACGGCGACTTCGGCGAGGCGACCGGCCCCGGCACCGATGTCCACCATCTGCGCCCGGAGGACGTCAGCGTCAACTCCATTCGCGGGAACAAGGACTTCGACAACGGCGGCAGCGCGGTCTCCGGCGCGCCCGGCAACTACACGGACTCCGACTCCTTCGAGCCGCGCGACGCGGTGAAGGGCGATGTCGCCCGGATGATCCTGTACATGGCCGTACGGTACGAGGGCGACGACTCCTGGCCCGACCTCGAACCCAACGAGCGGGTCAACAACGGATCGAGCCCCGCGATGGGGAAGCTGTCCGTACTCAAGCAGTGGAACGACGAGGACCCGCCGGACGCCTTCGAGCAGCGCCGCAACCAGGTCATCTACGACCAGTTCCAGCACAACCGCAACCCGTTCATCGACCACCCGGAATGGGTGGAGGCCATCTGGTGATCGTGAAGGCCGTCCGGTGATCACGGCGCGGCCTGCCCGCGCCTGATCGCCCGCGGTGCCAGACTGTGCCGCGTTAACTCCAAGCGCCCCCAGCGGGGAATGCTGGCCGAGCCCCCGGGACACGCTTCGCCCGGGGGCTTCGGCTTGCCCCGGGCGAGCTGCTTCCTGGACAGCTGTCTATGCTTCATGGACACCTGTCCAGCAGCGCCCGATCCACAGGAGATCCCGATCATGCAGACCGCCGCGAATGTCCTGGTCGGCCTGGTGGCCGCGTTCCACGTCTATGTGATGGTGCTGGAGATGTTCCTGTGGGAGCGGAAGCCGGGCCGTGAACTGTCCGGATTCGACGCCGACATGGCCCGCGCGACCGCGCCCCTCGCCGCCAACCAGGGGCTCTACAACGGCTTCCTGGCCGCCGGGCTGATATGGGGGCTGATCGCCGCGGACCCGACGGGCTACCGCGTACAGATCTTCTTCCTGATCTGCGTGGTCGTGGCCGGTGTGTACGGCGGGGCCACCGCGAACAGGCGCATCCTGTTCGTCCAAGCGCTGCCGGGCGCGGTCACCCTGGCCGCCGTGCTGGCGGCGGGATGACCGGCGTACCGGAAGGACCGCACGCGAGCGGGCCGGCGGGCGATCCCCGTACGGCCAGGACCCGGGCCAGGCTCCGGCAGGCCCTGCTCGACGCCTGCGCGGAGCGCCCGTTCGAGGAGGTCGGGGTCGCCGCTCTGGTGCGCCGGGCCGGGATGGGCAGGGCCACGTTCTATCTGCACTACCCCGACCTTCAGGCGCTGGCGGTCGATGCCTGCGCCGAGGTGGTACGGGAGGCGGTGGACGCGTTGCACGCCTGGCGCGGCGTCCCCGATCCGCGTGTCCCGCCGCCCGCGCTGACCTCGTTCTTCACCGGTCTCGCCCCGCATGCCGCGCTCTACCGGACGCTGCTGCGCCCGGGAGGGGGCGGCCCGCTCGGCGAGTTGCTCCACCGTGAACTGCGGGAGCGCAGCCGCGTCGAGCGGACCCTGGCGGGGGCGCCCGCGCCCGAGCTGATCGCGTCGGCGGTGGCGGCCGCCTTCGCCGGGGTGCTGGCGGACTGGCTGCACGGGCTGATCGAGGACACTCCGGAGGGCATCGCGGCCCGGATCTGGCGGCTGCTGGTGGCGCTCCACCGTATGCCGGTCACCTGAGGCGCCGTCCTCGGGGGCGTACGGCGAAAGCCCGGTCCGCCCAGGGATGCATGAATGCGAGACACACGGCCTGCGGCATATGCCAAAGGCACCATCGACCCGAGTGTTGCCAAACGCCTTACGGGCCCGGGGCGCCTGTGCGACAGTCGTAGCGGTCCCCCCACCGACAGGCCGTGCCGCCCCGTATCGGAGTACGAGATGCCGTCCCCTCTGTTCGCGGACCACCCCGTTCCGCAGCCCGCCGAGCCGGAGACGATGGACGCGCTCATCACCCGGACCCGCCGGCTGCGCGGTGACGTGGACGCCGTACGCCGGGACACCGAGGCCGACGACGACAACACGCTCTGGCGCTGGCAGCGCGCGCTCTGCGACCTGGCGGTACGCCAACTGGACCAACTGGGCTCCCACTTGGACCAGCTCAAGGCGGGCAGGCCGGATGCGGGCGAGACGCGTGACCGCCCGACGCGGGACACCGCCCCGGGCCAGGACCCCGGCCAGGACTTGTCCGGGCCGCGGCTCGGCCGCGTGGGCAGCGGGGAGTGGAACCTCCTGACAGACGAGGTCAGTTGGTCGGACGAACTGTTCCAGATCCTCGGGCGCGAGCCGGAGAGCGGGCCGCTGACACTCGACGAACTGCCCTCCCTGGTGTTCCCCGACGACCAGGCGCTGCTCACCGCGATGGTGACGGACTGCCTGATCGACGGAAAGCCCATCGACGGCGAGTTCCGGATCGTCAGGGCCGACAGCCGGGTCCGTACGCTGCACATGATGGGCGAGCCCATCCTCGACACCGACGGCTGCACCGCCTCCATGTGGGCGGTGCTGCGCGACATCAGCGCGCTGCGCCACGGCGAGCAGACCGTACGCGACTCCCGTGACTCCCTCCGGCGCGAACACCATCGCGCGCAGACCGAACACCGGCTGGTGGCCGAGTTGCACGAGGCCGTGCTCCCCGCGTGGCACGGCTCCTCGTATCTGCCGAGGGGCGGGCCCGACGCGCTGGACCTGGCCGCCCGCCGGCTCCCCGACGCGGCGCACCCGGCGACCGGTGGTCACTGGTTCGACGCGCTGGAACTTCCTTGCGGGGACTCGCTGTTGACGATCGGCGAGCTGTCCGGCCGTGGTGTGGCCGGGGCCTCCTCGATGGCGATGCTGCTGGGGGCGGTGCGCGGCATGGCCGTGGCGGGCATCGCGCCCGGGGCCCTGCTCGGCCATCTCAACCAGCTGCTGGAGACCTCGGAACAGCCCGCGCTGGGCAGCGCGCTCTGCTCCCGCTACGACCCGGAGTCCCGGATCCTCTCGTGGGCGCAGGCGGGCCACCCCGCCCCGCTGCTGTTCCGCGACGGGGCGGGGCACGCGCTGACGCCGCCGGACGGCGTACTGCTCGGGGCGACCTCGGCGGCCGCGTACGAGCAGGCCGAAGTCCAGCTCCGGCCCGGGGATCTGCTGGTACTGCACACCGACGGACTGACGCGGGAGCGCCTCATCGAGCTGGCGCCCCGGACGGCCGGGCTCCGCTCCGCGCGGGAGTGTGCTCAGCTGATCGTCGAGAAGTCCGACGGGGCCGAACGCGCGGACGCCGCCTGTCTGATGGTCGTCAGGATCCCCGGCTGACAGGGAACTCCGGGGGCTCCCGGAAGGGGGTCTCCACGGTCTCCCGGAAGTGGTTCTCTACACATCCGCCTTCCCCGTCCGCTTCGCCGGCCCCTTCGGCATGGCCAGCTTCAGCTCCTCGCGCAGGTCGTCGATCTTCTCGTACCCCGCGTACTGGCCGGTGAGCCGGTACATCTCCCGCAGCCGGTCCCAGGTGCGGTGCGAGGAGGTCTCCCCCATCGACACCAGCGCCAGCCGCGCGTAGCGGTCGGCCTGTTCGGGATCGTCCGCGATGAAGCAGGCGGACGCCAGCGAGATGTAGTCGAAGATCTTGGACCGCTGCCGGCCGTTGCCGCGCAGCTCCAGCGCCCGCTTGGCGTGCTGCTGCGCGGTGATCGCCGCCGTGGGCTCATGGTCGGCGAGGGTACGGAAGGCCAGGGCCTCCATGCCGTGGAGGTCGGCCTCGTCGAACATCTGCATCCAGCAGGGCGACGGGACGTTCCGCTTGTCCGCGGCGAAGAGTTCCTCCGCCTCGCCCAGGGTGCGGCGCATGGCCTGGCCGTGGCCCATGGACGCGTGCGCCCATGCCTCGATGGTGCGCAGCATGGCGCGCGTGCGGGGCAGGGCCTCCTCGCCCGAGCCCGAATCCGCGAGCTTCATCAGATCGAGTGCCTCGTCGGGCCTGCCGAGGTGGACCATCTGACGAGCGGCCCGGGACAGGGCCTCGCCCGCGCGGGGCCGGTCGCCGCCCTCGCGCGCCGCGTGGGTGGCGATGACGAAGTACTTCTGGGCCGTGGGTTCGAGACCGATGTCGTGGGACATCCAGCCGGCGAGTACGGAGAGATTGGCGGCGACGCCCCAGAGGCGCCGCTGGAGATGGTCGGGGTGACGGTAGGCGAGCATGCCGCCCACCTCGTTGAGCTGGCCCACCACGGCCTTGCGCTGGAGTCCGCCGCCCCGGGCGGCGTCCCAGGCGCGGAAGACCTCGACGGAGCGCTCCAGGGCCTCGATCTCCTGCGACCCGATGGGGGCGGCCTCGTAACGGTCGAACCCGGCGGGTTCGGCGTTCAGGGGATCGTCGATCCGGGGAGCGTCGGACGAGAGTGCGGGGTCGGAGTGCAGCCAGTCATGCATGGCGCTGGTGAGTGCTGAGCCTGCGGTGAGCGCGGCACCCGCGCCCACCAAGCCGCGACGGTTGAGCATGAGGTCCATTCCCGTGAATTCGGTGAGGACCGCGGCCGTCCGGTCGGGCGCCCAGGGGAGGGCGTCGGGGTTGTCCGCGTTCCCGGCGTCCCGTCGTTTCCCCGCGCGCCCGCTCCGTACGAACCCGAGGTCCTCGATGGTCACGACACGACCGAGCCGCTCGGTGAACAGGGCTACCAGCACTCTCGGCACGGGATCGCGAGGGGTCTCCCCCATGTCGATCCAACGCCTCACCCGCGAGGTGTCGGTGGCCAGCTGGGGGTGGCCCATGGCCGCCGCCTGCCGGTTCACCAGCCGTGCGAGTTCGCCCTTGGACCAGCCGGCCAGGCCGAACAGATCCGACAGACGGGTGTTGGGTTCTCCGCTCACGTCAAGCCCCCAGGTTCTCGGCTGAGTTGACAGTAACCGCCTGTCAGATGCGTGGCGACTATTCGCCACGGTTCGCCAGGCTTCGCCAGCTCGTGTGCCAGGGGGTCGACGGTGTCAGGTAGGAACGCGCCATCCCGGCCCGGCAGCCGGACGTACTCCCCAGGGTGCCCCATGGCTGCCGGGCGGGAGGCGCGAGTAATTCGTCGGCACACGAAGGGATCTGTATCGCCCATGTACACAGCATCGTCCTCCGTGTCCGCCCCGCCCCGGTCGCAGCGTACGGTCACTCCCGGCAGCGGGCCGTATCTGGACCCCACGCATGCGGGGCGGCCGCGGCTCAGGGCGGGGACGGTCACCCAACCGCTCAGCGGGAGAATCGACGTGTCCGGCCCCCAGGGCGCCCAGCTGCGCATGGCGATCACGGCGGTGCACCGGGTCTGCCCGGAGTTCAACCCCGTACAGGTGCTCCGGCGCAGCGGGCGCTCCGTTCTGCTCGTCGGAACCACCGGGCGCGCCAACGCGGTCGCCAAGTGCCTGCTGGACCACTCCCCGGTCTGGACCGAACGGTTCAGGCACGAAATAGCTGCTTATCGCTCCTTCGTCCGGCACCGGCCGCCGGTACGGGTCCCCCGGCTGATCGCCGCGGACCCCGAGAACTGCGCGCTGGTGATCGAGCGGATGCCGGGGCGAGCCGCCGCGCTGACCCGCCATCCGGTGGAGGCGCCGCCCCGCGCCGATCTGCGGGCCGCGCTGGGCGCGATCGCCAGGCTGAACACCTGGCGGCCCCCGGCCGGTCTGTTCGACAAGCCGCTCGACTACGCGTCGCGGATCGCCCGTTACCACGAGCTGGGGCTGTTCACCGACCGGGACCTGGGCGATCTGCAGAAGCTGCTGCACGGTCTGGCCGGTGCCAGACAGGGCATGGAGTTCTGTCACGGTGACGCCCTGCTCTCCAACATCCTGCTGTCCCCGGCGGGTCCGGTGCTCGTCGACTGGGAGCACGCGGGCTGGTATCTGCCGGGCTACGATCTGGCGACGCTGTGGGCGGTGCTCGGGGACGCCCCGCTGGCGCGCCGCCGGATCAGTCAGCTCGCGCAGGCCGGTGGGCCGGTGGCGCGGGACGCGTTCCTGGTCAATCTGATGCTCGTACTGACCCGGGAGATCCGGATGTACGAGACGGCGGTGCAGCGCGCGCTGCGTGAGGCGCCGTCATCCGGTACGGGCCCGGCCGCCCACCCGTCGGCGTCCGCCCAGCAGAACGGTCTGACGCCGGCCGAGGAGCAGCGGCTGCTGCTGAGGCGGCTGCACGACGACTGCGCGATGGCCCGGCGGGCCGTACGCGCGGCGGTCGGGACCCGCTGATCCGGCCGTACCGAGCGAGAACGAACAGCCCCGCGCGCCCCGTGCAGACACACGGGGCGCGCGGCGCGTCCGGGGGACTCCCGGCCGTGCAAGGGCCGCTCCCGGCGGTGGGATGTCTGATCATTGGTCCATTCCACTGACGCGCCGCAGGCCCGGACGCCACCGCCGCGAAACTCCGTCATACCCGCGCTGACGTGCGAAATCCCCTCCGTGCCCGATGATTGACGGATCGTCCGGAAGCCGATACCCCTGTAGGTCCAGTCGGCCCGGCAGGCCCTTCGCGCACCACCCGTCACTGGAGGCTGCATTGCAAGGTTCCGTCCCCCCACGACCGAGATTCCCGCGTGGTCGCGCGCTGCGAGCGGGAGGTGTCGTCGCGTCCGCCGCGCTGCTGCTGCCCCTCGTCTCCGCAGCTCCGTCCGCCACCGCGGAACAGCCGGGATCCGGCGCGTTGCAGCGTGAGTTCGCCGCCGCGGCCGCGCGGTATCAGGTGCCGCAGAGCGTGCTGCTCGGCGTCTCGTATCTCCAGTCCCGCTGGGACACGCACAGCGGCGCCCCGAGCGTCACCGGCGGCTACGGCCCGATGCATCTGACCGACGCCAGGACCGCGCTCGCCGACGCGCCGCACCACTCCGAGGGTACGGAGGACCCGCGCGGGGACACGTCGCGCGCGGTGAAGACCGTCACCGAGGCGGCGCTGCCCAAAGCCGCCGAACTGCCCGCCCGGCTGCGCACCCTGGACCGCGCCGCCGAGCTGACCGGGCTGCCCGCCAAGGAGCTGCGGCGGAGCCCCGCCGCCAATGTCCGGGGTGGCGCGGCGCTGCTGGCCGCGGCCCAGCGGGAGCTGGGACAGCCGCTGAGCGGCGATCCGGCCGACTGGTACGGAGCGGTGGCCCGGTTCTCCGGAGCGGACGACTCCGCTACCGCCGCGACGTACGCCGATGATGTGTACGACGTGATCAGGAACGGCGAGCGCCGTACGACGGACAGCGGCCAGCGGGTGGCGCTGCGCGCGGCTCCCCAGGTCTCACCCGACACCGCGCAGACCGCGCGGCTCGGTCTGCGCACGGCCGACACGGGGCAGGCCGAGTGTCCCAGCTCGGTCGCCTGCGAGTGGATCCCGGCGCCGTACGCGGAGTTCGGCGAGGACGACTACGGCAACCACGACAAGGCCGACCGGCCGAAGTCCCAGTCGGTCGACTACATCATCATCCATGACACCGAGGGCTCCTGGGACACCACTCTCAGGCTGATCCAGGACCCGAAATATGTGTCGTGGAACTACACGCTGCGCTCGTCCGACGGGCATATCGCCCAGCATGTGGCGACCAAGGATATCGGCTGGCACGCCGGCAACTGGTACATCAACTCCAAGTCGGTGGGTCTGGAGCACGAGGGCTTCCTCGCCGCGCCGGACGCCTGGTACACGGAGGCGATGTACCGCACCTCCGCGCGGCTGGTCGGGTATCTGGCGAAGAAGTACGACATCCCGCTGAACCGTCAGCACATCCTGGGCCATGACAATGTGCCCGGCACGACCACCGCGACGATCCCCGGGATGCACACCGACCCGGGCCCCTACTGGGACTGGGCGCACTACTTCCAGCTCCTCGGCAAGCCGTTCGAGCCGACCGCGGGGCCGGCCGCGTCCGTGGTCACGATCCGTCCGGACTACGCGGCCAACCAGCCGTCGTACACCGGCTGCGAGAAGGCGGGCCAGGCCTGCGCCCCGCACGGCTCGGGCGCCGTACGGCTGCACACCGCGCCGGCCGAGGACGCGCCGCTCGTGAAGGACATCGGGCTGCGGCCCGGCGGCCAGGACTCCACGACCGACGTCAACGACCTGGGCGCCCGCGCCTCGACCGGCCAGCAGTACGCGGTCGCCGGGCGCGAGGGCGACTGGACGGCGATCTGGTACCTCGGCCAGAAGGCGTGGTTCCACAACCCGCGTAAGAGCCCGACCGCCGTGGGCGCCAAGGCGCCGGTGCTGACGCCGAAGGCCGGGCTCGCGGAGATCCCGGTGTACGGACGGGCCTATCCGGAGGCCGGGGCCTATCCGGAGGGGGTGCCGGTCCAGACGGTCTCGGCGTTCCCCTACAAGCTGCTCGCAGGCCAGCGCTATGTGGTGGGCGCCGAGGCGCCGAGCGAGTACTACTTCGCGCCGACCTTCGACACCGCCGGACACCGGGTGGTGCGGGGCAATGACACGTACTACGAGATCCAGTTCGGGCACCGGGTCGCCTATGTGAAGGCGGCCGATGTGGAGGTGCGTCCGGCGCGCTGATACCGAACCGGCAGGGGGATGCCGGGCGTCACCGGCCACGGGGGAGCCGGTGACGCCCGGCTTTTGTCTGCGCGAGTACGCCGGTATGCGGGGACGGGGTGTGCGGGTACGCGCGGATCGGCAGCGCGGAGTCAGTAGCGCAGGACAGCGGCGATGCGGTCGTGGGCGGCGAGCCCGTCGTCCGGGAGGAACACCACCTCGGCGCCGCCGTCCAGGGCCGCTTCGACGAGTTCGTCGACGATGTCCTCGCGTACGTCGGGGCCCACGGCGGCCTCGTCGACCGGAATCAGATGGCCGTCGCTGACGCGGACCGTACGGCGGTAGCGCTCTTCGAGCGCGACCAGATCGGCCCGCTTCTCGCGCACCGACTCCCAGACCTCGTCGAGTCCGGCGGCGAAGGTGCGCCGGCCCTTGGCGTCGTCCAGCCGGGTCAGTACCTCGGCCATCTCCCGGCGCGCGTACTCCTCGACCACGGGCTGGAGTTCCTTCAGCAGGACGGGGGCGGGACCTTCCGTCAGACCGCCCTTGACCAGCCGTCCGACAGCCGTGTGCGTGGCGTTGCCCGCCTCGTCCAGCAGGGCGAGCGCGGGGGCGAGGCCGACCAGATGGAGCGGCCGGGGCCGCCGGGCCAGCACCGCGCCCATGGCCTCGTCGACGGACCGCAGAAAGCGGCGGGTCTCCTCGTCGGTGAAGGTGCTCGGGGTGTCGCCGATCCGTTCCTCGCGTTCGACGTCCCAGGTCTCCTCCGGCGGCGTCATGGGAAATCCGTCCTCGCGGTGCTCGCGCAGGGACTCACCGGATCCGCTCCAGAGCGTCGCGCGGTCGGCGGCGATCGCCAGTACCCAGAACGGCCGTGACTGCGCGGTGGCTGCCACGAGGTTCCGGGTCAGATAAGTGTCGGAGAGGACGACGCGCTCGGGCACCTCGCGCGGCAGATACCAGACCCGGAACTCCCCGGCGTCGGCGAGCAGCAGCAGTCCGTCGAGCAGATGGCGCAGATCGACCTCGGCGACGGCCTTGTCGAGCTGTCCTCTGACCGCGGCACGGGACCGCTTGTCCAGATCCGGTTCGGCCTCCAGCCGGCGTCCCGCCTCGGCGAGCAGATTGCGCAGCCGTACCGCGTCCTGCTCGTGGCGGGGCCCGCGGCGGTGCGTGGGCATCGTCAGGGACACGGCCGGATAGGTGCGCTGCGCACGCAGCTCGCGCAGGACGTCGGGGTTCAGACCATTGCTGTCCATGCTGTCCCTTCGCTCGATGAAGGTCCGGCGGCGGGCGGACAGCCGCGTGCCGGCCCCCAGTCGTGCATCCATCTTGCGCGATTCCGCCCGGTTCCGCAGGAGGGGCGGTCCACTCGGCTCCAAGGGCCCCACCGGCCGTGCGGCGGGCGGGGCCCCGGCCCGAGACCTGGACCTGAGACCTGGACCTACGGGGTGAACTCGTAGGTCTGTCCCGCGGTCGCCCGGAAGACCCGCTCACCGCCCGGCAACAGCGTGCTGCGCAGGGTCAGGTCCGTCGTACGGCTCGCGCGCAGCGTGATCCGGCTCGCCCTCCCGCCGCTCCAGCTGATGTCGAGCGTGACACCGCCGCGCGCCCGCAGCCCCGTCACCCGGCCGTTCGGCCAGGAGGCCGGCAGGGCGGGCAGGATCTCGATCGGGCCGTGCTGGCTCTGCACCAGCATCTCGGCGACCCCCGAGGTGGCGCCGAAGTTTCCGTCGATCTGGAAGGGCGGATGGGTGTCCCAGAGGTTGGGCAGGGTGGAGCTCTTGAGCTGCTCCGAGAGCATCTTGTGTGCGTGGTTGCCGTCCTTCAGCCGCGCCCAGAAGTTGATCTTCCATGCCTTGCTCCAGCCGGTCCCGCCGTCGCCGCGCGCGGTCAGCGAGACCTTGGCCGCCTCCGCCCACGTACTGCCCGCGACGATCTGCCGGCCCGGGTGGAGCCCGAAGAGATGCGAGACATGACGGTGGTCGTCGGTCCGGCTGTCCACATCGGTCTTCCACTCCTGGAGCTGGCCCCAGGAGCCGATACGGAGCCCGGGGTCGAGGCTGCCGAGGGCGGTCTCCAGCCGGGTACGGAAGTCGGGTGCGTCCCCCAGGGTTCTGGCGGCCTCCAGGGTGCTGGTGAACAGATCGTGCACGATCTGCTGGGACATCGCCGCGCCCACCGTGAAGTCCCCGTGCTCCGGTGAGTAGCTGGGCGTGACGACGAGCTTCCCGTCGCGCGGATCGGTGCGGAGATTGGCGAGCCAGAACTCCGCGGCCTCCTTCATCACCGGGTAGGCGGTGGAGCGCAGATAGTCGGTGGAGCCGTTGAACCGGTAGTGGTCGTAGAGCTGCTGGGTGAGCCAGGCCGCGGCCTCCGGGAACCAGAACGAGGTGGCCCAGTTGTGCACGCCGGTGAAGCCGAACGGGTTGGTCTCGTTCTGTACGACCCAGCCGGCCGAGCCGAAGATCTCCCGCGCGCTCACCCGGCCTGGCGCGCGCATCGCCTCGACATAGCGGTCGTAGGGCGCCGTGGTCTCGGCGAGGTTGGTGACCTCGGCGAGCCAGTAGTTCATCTGGAGGTTGATGTTGACGTGGTAGTCCGCCGACCAGGGCGGGTTGGTGACGTTGTTCCATACGCCCTGGAGGTTCGCGGGCAGGGAGCCGGCCCGCGAGGAGGCGATGAGCAGGTAGCGGCCGTACTGGAAGAACAGCGCTTCGAGCGCCCGGTCGGCGGCGCCGGTGCCCCCCGTGTACTGCGTCAGCAGCTGGTTGGTGGGCAGATCGGGGAGTTGCTGGCCGATGTCGAGCGAGACCCGGCCGAAGAGGGCGCCGTGGTCGTTCACATGGTCGGTGCGCAGGGCGTCGTACGAGCGGGCGGCGGCCGCGTCGACGGCGCTGGTGACGGCTCCGTGCGGGTCGGCGCCCCGGTAGCGCGGATAGGTATCGGCGTAGTCCGTACCGGCGGCGAGGACGAACCAGGCGCTGTTGGCACCGGTGACGGTGAGGGTGCCGTTCGCCCCCGCGCTGACCCGGCCGCCATCGGTCCGTACCCGGATCTGGGTCTCGAACCGCATCCCGTTGTCCTGGAGCGCGCCCTTGACGGTGAGCCGGTCGCCGCTCGCCGTCGCGGTGAAATCGGTGCGCGGCGAGGTGTAGCGCAAGGTGAAGCCGATCTTCCCCGGCTGGTTGGCGGAGAACCGGCCGACGATGACCTTGCCGGGGTAGGAGGCGAAGAACTCCCGTGTGTACGCGACGCCTTGGTGGGTGTACGTGACGGCGGCGAGCGCGGACGCGAGGTCGAGCGTACGGCGGTAGGAGCCGTCGGGGGACGAGGGGGCGCCCGGTACGGCCAGTTCGAGATCGCCCAGTACCTGGTACGCGCCGAAGCCGTGCTTCGGCTGGCCGAGTTCGGCGGCGACGGCCTCCGGGGTGAGCTTGCCCTCCGTGTCGAGGCGCCGCTGTACGGAGGCGAGCACTCCGGGCCGGGGCTGGGTCCAGTTGCCGTGGTCGTACCCGGCGGCCCCGGGGCCGCCGGTCCACAGGGTCTTCTCGTTGAGGGTGAGGCGCTCGGTGGCGAGGGTGCCGAACACGCTCGCCCCGAGCGCGCCACTGCCGATGGGCAGCGACTCGCGCTCCCAGTCGGCGGCGGGTGCCTGATACCTGAGCGTCAATTCATCGGAGGGGTTAACGGCGGCTGCGGCTCCGAATATCGCCGGAATGCCCAGCGTCAGTGCGCCCGTTGCCCCGAGCGCGGACTTGATCGTGGTTCTGCGGCTCATCCCAGGGGTCATGGCAGGCACGGTAAAAGTCCGATGACTGAAATGGCAAGGGACATGACAAATTCGCTCCCGCCGGTGTGGACCTGGCCGGTACCGGCCGTGGTCGTTACCGTGCGGGAGCGATCGATCGGCTCCTGGCTCGACGCTGCTGTACCCCTGACTCAGCCCTGCTGGAACAGCTCCGCGGGCAGCGGCTTCAGCAGCGCGTAGAGATCGTCCGTGATCGGCCGGTCCCAGCTGGCGATGGTCACCAGCACATCGTCACTGCGGTCGAACTGCACGCAGGAGATCCGGCTTTCCGAGAGCTTGAGGCGGCGCACGATCAGGAGGTTGTCCCCCTGCATCACCGGGATGTCCTCGGCGCCGGTCACCTCGACCGGCTCCTCGTTCTCCAGCGCCAGCAGCAGCTGGGCCACCTCGAACGGAATCTGCCCGTCGGCCAGCTCGCGGGCGGGCGACCCCGCGGGCAGATTGCCGATGATCATCGCGGGGCCGCGGCCACCGAACAGGTCGTACCGGAGGAAGACACCCTGGCAGCTGCCATCGGGCGCGGGCAGCAGCCCCGCCCCCAGATTGCCGGGCCAGTCACCCGGATCCATGGCCAGGACATCGAAGTCCGGGCCCGCGGGTGTGGCGGCGCTGCGGCGGCGGAGAAAGGACATCCCACCATGGTACGGGTTCGCGCCACTTCACCGGAGCCGGCCGCCCACGCTCTGTCAGCCGGGACGCGCCCCGTCCGCTTCGCCGGCCGCGTCGGTCCCGTCCCCTCAGGTGAGGTCGAACTCCCCGTCGCGCGCGTTGATCACGAAGGCCCGCCACTCGGCCGGGCTGAAGATCAGCGACGGGCTCTCCGGCCGGCCGCTGTTGCGCATGGCGATGAACCCTTCGACGAAGGCGATCTGGACGTCACCCGTACCCCGGCTGCTCGACTGCCAGTCCGCGTTGCTCAGATCGAGTTCCGGCTTCTCCCAGCCCGAAAGCGGCTTATGGGTGGTGGTGCTCTCAGTCACGTCCTGCTCCTCCCGCTGCGTCGTCCCTGGGTCACCCTATCGACCGGCGTCGGTCCCGGACAGGCCGCGGCGCGAGGCGCGGGCGGGACGGGTCAGGGCCGGCAGACGGAGCCGAGGGAGCGGTGCAGCGCCGTCATATGCGGGGCGTCCAGCCGCAGTTCGCCGCCCGTCACGACCGCCGAGGCCAGCAGCACACCGCCGCAGTACGGTGCGCCGCGGTCCTGAATGGTGCGCGCGATCGCCCGTACGAGCGCGTCACTGACGCGGTTGATCTCCGCGCGCACCTCGGCGAGATCGGGCCGGACGGACGGTGCCTCGGACGGACGTGCGTCCCAGCGGCGGTGCAGCGCCCGCTGGACGTCCTTGTTCGCCTCGATCTGGTCCCGGAAGATCCGTACCGTCGCGGCGGGCTCGGCCCCGAGCTCGCCGGCCTCCCGGGCGACCTCGTCCAGGACCTGCCGCTCACGTACGGGATCGTCCACGGGACTGCCGGTGCCCCACTTCGCCGCCGCGACCAGATCGGCGGTGGCCAGCCGCCGCGCGGACAGCTCGGCGATCGGGGAGAGGCGCGCGTACGGCCCCGGAGCTGCCGCGGGTACGGCACGGGCCGTGCCGGTCCCGGCTCCCGCGAGCAGGACGGTGGCGACGCTCGCCGTGGTCACGGCCGAGGCGATCAGTCGCCGTACGGACGGGGTCGGACGCGAGGGGGTCGGGCGCACAGCGGCCTCTCCGGGGTGGGGTTTCCGAGCGTAGAGGGGCGGGGCCGCCGGTGTGCGGGGAATCGCCACGTGGGCCGTGTCGCGGCTCTTGACGCTCGTCGGCACTCCTGAATTACTGATCCCGGGACGATCAACCGAATGATCGGTCGATCGGATGTCCGCACTGTCCGAGGGACCGGGAGAGCGCCCATGACACCTCTGCTGGACGCGGCGGAACAGCTCAGCCGCGAGGAGCTGGCCGCCCTGCAACTGGAGCGGCTGCGCGCCACACTGCGGCACGCCTACGAGAACGTCGGCCACTACCGGCTGGCCTTCGACCGGGCGGGGCTGCGCCCCGAGGACTGCCGCTCGCTCGCCGATCTGGCGCGCTTCCCGTTCACCGCCAAGGCCGATCTGCGGGACAACTATCCGTTCGGGATGTTCGCCGTGGACCAGTCGGAGGTACGGCGTATCCACGCCTCCAGCGGCACCACGGGCCGGCCGACCGTCGTCGGGTACACGCAGCGGGATCTGGACACCTGGGCCGATGTGGTGGCCCGCTCGATCCGCGCGGCCGGCGGGCGCCCCGGGCACAAGGTCCATGTGGCCTACGGCTACGGGCTCTTCACCGGCGGACTCGGCGCGCACTACGGCGCGGAGCGGCTCGGCTGTACGGTGATCCCCGCGTCCGGGGGCATGACCGCCCGCCAGGTCCAGCTGATCCAGGACTTCCGCCCCGAGATCATCATGGTGACGCCGTCGTACATGCTGACGCTGCTCGACGAGTTCGAGCGCCAGGGCGTGGACCCCCGTACGACCTCGCTCCAGGTGGGCATCTTCGGCGCCGAGCCCTGGACGGAGGAGATGCGGCGCGAGATCGAGGAGCGGTTCGCGATCGACGCGGTCGACATCTACGGGCTGTCGGAGGTGATGGGCCCGGGGGTCGCCCAGGAGTGCGTGGAGACCAAGGACGGTCTGCACATCTGGGAAGATCATTTCTATCCGGAAGTGGTCGATCCGTTCACCGGGGAGGTGCTGCCGGACGGCGCGGAGGGCGAGTTGGTCTTCACCTCGCTCACCAAGGAGGCGATGCCGGTGATCCGCTACCGGACCCGGGATCTCACCCGGCTGCTGCCCGGTACGGCCCGGGTCTTCCGCCGGATGGAGAAGATCACGGGCCGGTCCGACGACATGGTGATCCTGCGCGGGGTGAACCTCTTCCCCACCCAGATCGAGGAGATCGTGCTGCGTACGCCGGGGGTGGCCCCGCACTTCCAGCTCCGGCTGACCCGCGAGGGCCGGATGGACGCGCTGACGGTACGGGCCGAGGCCCGCGCGAACGCGACCTCCGCGCAGCGAGCGGACGCGGTGCGGGCGATCGCCGCGGCGGTCAAGGACGGGGTGGGGGTCTCGGTGGCGGTGGAGGTCGTGGATCCGGAGACCCTGGAGCGCTCGGTGGGCAAGATCAAGCGGATCGTGGACCTCAGACCCCACTGAGCCCGGGTCCCGAGCGGTGGCTCAGGAACCGCCGAGGCGGTCGCGCAGCTCGCGCTTGAGGATCTTCCCGCTGGCGTTGCGCGGCAGCGCCGTCACGAACACGATCCGCTTCGGGGCCTTGAAGTGGGCGAGCTTCTCGCGGGCGTGGGCGAGGAGTTCGGCCTCGGTGACCTCGCCGCGCGGGACGACGACGGCTGTGACGGCCTCGATCCAGCGGTCGTCGGGCAGCCCAACCACCGCGGTCTCGGCGACGCCGGGATGGGTGTAGAGAGCGTCCTCGACCTGCCGGGACGCGACCAGCACCCCACCGGAGTTGATGACGTCCTTCACCCGGTCCACCACCGTGTAGTAGCCCTCGGCGTCCCGCACGGCGAGATCCCCGGAGTGGAACCAGCCGTCACGGAACGCCTCCGCCGTCTCCTCCGGCTTGTCCCAGTACCCGGCGCAGAGCTGCGGCGACCGGTAGACGACCTCGCCCGCCGTACCGTCCGGGACGTCCTCGCCGCTCTCGTCGACGACCCGTGCCTCGACGTGCCGGACGGGCCTGCCGCAGGAGTCCATCCGGCCCTCGTGCTCGTCGGGTCCGAGGACCGTCGCGAGGGGGCCGATCTCGCTCTGTCCGAAGCAGTTGTAGAAGGCGAGCGAGGGCAGCCGTGCGCGCAGCCGTTCCAGTACGGGCACCGGCATGATCGAGGCGCCGTAGTACGCCTTGCGCAGCGCGGTCAGATCGCGCGTGGTGAACTCGGGGTGCTGCGAGAGGCCGATCCATACGGTGGGCGGCGCGAAGAGGCTGTCCGCGCGGCCCGCGCCGACGAGATCGAAGATCGTCCCCGGATCCGGTGCGTCCAGGATGGTGTTCTCCGCGCCGACCGCGAGATACGGCAGCAGGAAGACATGCATCTGGGCGGAGTGGTAGAGCGGCAGCGAGTGGACCGGCCGGTCGCTCTCCCGCAGGTCCAGGGCGGCGATGGCGCTGGCGTACGCGTGTACTTGGGCGCGGTGCGTCATCATGGCGCCCTTGGGCAGCGCGGTGGTGCCCGAGGTGTAGAGCAGCTGGGACAGTTCTCCCGGGTCGCCGGCGCGGTCGTACGGCCTCGGCGCGGCCAGCGCGGCGAGCAGCGAGTCGTCGGTGTCGCGCAGCGGGCGGACCGGGACGCCGAAGGGGACCCGTCCGGCGAGGCCCGGATCCGCGAGGACGAGCGCGCTGCCCGACTGCTTCACGAGATAGCCGAGGTCGTCGCCGGTGAGCTGCTGATTGACCGGTACGTGGACGAGCCCGGCCCGCGCGCAGGCGAGATAGGCGATCAGATAGACGTCCGAATTGTGGCCGTAGGACGCCACCCGGTCGCCGTACTCAAGACCGTGGCCGCGCAGTTCGGCGGCGGCGGTGGAGACGGCCGCGTCCAGCTCCGCGTACGTCCAGGTGCGGTCCGCGTACCGTACGGCCACGCGGTCCGGCACCCGGGCCGCGGTACGGCGCACCACGCCGTCCACGGTGCTGTCCAGCAACTCCCGGAGGAAATCGCCGGACTCGGGCGCGGTGCGGTCCTCGGCGTTCATGGCGCGATCCTCCGGGCAGCCGCACGGCGGGTCAATCCCTCCGAACGCTCTCGTCCGGGTCATGGGCTGATGGCCAGAAAGACGAACGCGGCGAAGATCCCCAGATGCACCCCGCCCTGGAGCAGCGTGGCCCGGCCCGGGGCGACGGTCAGGGCGCCCACCACCACCGTCAGCGCGAGCAGCACCATATGGACGGCCCCCAGCCCGAGCACCAGCGGCCCGCTCAGCCAGATCGAGGCGAGCGCGATGGCCGGGATCGTCAGACCGATGCTCGCTATAGCGGAGCCGAGCGCCAGATTGAGGCTCGTCTGCACGCGCTCGCGGCGGGCCGCGCGTACGGCGGCGAGGGTCTCGGGCAGCAGCACCAGCAGGGCGATGACCACACCGACCACGGACTGTGGCAGCCCGGCCGACGCCACCCCCGACTCGATGGTCGGGGACACCCCCTTCGCGTCCCCGACAACGGCGATCAGCGCCACGATCAGCATCACCAGGCTCAGGACGGTCGCCCGGCGGGTGGGCAGCGGGGCGTGCGAATCCACTTCCTGTACGCCCCCCTCCGGGGTGACGGGCAGGAAGTAGTCGCGGTGACGCACGGTCTGTACGGCGACGAAGAGCCCGTACAGGACGAGCGAGGCGACCGCGGCGAAGCCCAGCTGCGCGGGCGAGAACTCGGGGCCCGGCTTGCTGGTGGTGAACGTCGGGATCACGAGCGTGAGCGTGGCCAGGGTGGCGACGGTGGCCAGCTCGGTTCCCGTGCCCTCGGCGTTGAACACGGCGACCCTGCTGCGCACCGCACCGACCAGCAGACAGAGGCCGAGAATGCCATTGCAGGTGATCATGACGGCGGCGAAGACCGTGTCACGGGCGAGCGAGGCGGTCTTGTCGCCGCCGTCGATCATCAGCGTGACGATGAGCGCCACCTCGATGACCGTGACCGCGACGGCGAGGACGAGTGAGCCGAACGGCTCCCCCACCCGGTGGGCGACGACCTCGGCGTGGTGCACGGCCGCGAGCACGGCGCCCGCGAGACAGAGGGCGACGAGCGCGACCGCGAAGCCCGGCAGGCTGCGCCCCCAGCTGAGGACCAGCGCGACCACCGCGAGCAGCGGCACCACCACGGTCCACTGGGACACCAGTGACCTGATGCCGATGCTCGTCCTCATGCGCCACACGCTGCCAGAGGTGCAGATGGTGCGCGCGGCGGCGGCGCCGGACGGGCGGGTCCGTCGCGTCGCCCGTGATGCGGTGTCAGTCCGGCTGTGGTAAGAGGTCCTGACGGCAGGCCGTGTGTGAGAAGTAGCGTCGTCCGCCCGCGGGGCAGACGGGACTTCTCACACACGGCCTGGTACCCGAGAGACACGACGTTCAGGGGAGGGCTGCCGAATGGCGGAGGACCGGGCGGGCGGACGGGGAGCGGACGGTACGGGGGGCGGCGCGGGGGACGGCGGACGGGCCGGCTCGCGGGCCGGCTCGCGGGCCGGTGGGATAAGCCGGCGCAGGCTGGGTAGCGGGGTGCTGGCCCTGGGCGGGGCGCTGGCCGTGGCGCCGATCCCGTTCGCCGAGGGCTCCGCCCGCGCCACCACGGCAGGACCGCGCGACGGGTCCGGTGGCGCGAGACGGACGACACTGCGGCACGGCTCCGCCGAGCGTGCCGGTCTCCTCCCCGGCCAGCTGGACCGGCTGGTCGACGAAGCGACGGCCTTCCTCGGCCCCTCCCCCGCGCACCCCTGGTACGCGGGCGCCGTCCTGCTCGCCGGGCGCGGGGGGACGGTCGCCCTGCACCGGCCGCTCGGTGCGGCCGTGCGCTACGCGGCGTACGACGAGAAGACCGACACCGGAGTGGAGCTGCCGCCCGAGCGGCGGATCGCGATGGCCGAGGACACGGTCTTCGATCTCGCCTCCCTCTCCAAGCTGTTCACCTCGATCCTCGCCGTCCAGCAGATCGAGCGGGGAGCCCTGGAGCTGGCGGCACGCGTCACCACGTATCTCCCGGAGTTCGGGCGGGCGGGCAAGCAGGACGTGACCGTGCGCCAGCTGCTGACGCACACCTCCGGCTTCCGCGCCTGGGTACCGCTCTATACGGCGCCGACGTACGAGGGCAAGCTCCAGCTGCTGTGGAACGAGGCCCCGGTGAATCCGCCCGGCACGGCCTATCTGTACTCGGACCTCAATCTGATCTCGCTCCAGCTGATCCTGGAGCGGATCACCGGTCACACCTTGGACGCCCTGCTCCACGACGAGATCACCGCTCCGCTCGCGATGCACCGCACGCGCTACAACCCGCCCGCCTCCTGGAAACCGAAGATCGCCGCCACCGAGGACGCGCGCCGGCCGTGGTCGGGGCTCGACCGGGGGCTGGTGTGGGGCGAGGTGCACGACGAGAACGCCTACAGCCTCGGCGGGGTCGCGGGCCACGCCGGGGTCTTCTCCCGCGCCTGGGACCTGGCGATCCTCGCCCGTACGCTGCTGAACGGCGGCGCGTACGGCCGGGCCCGGATCCTGCGGCCCGAGTCCGTGGAGCTGATGTTCACCGACTTCAACTCCGGCTTCCCCGGCGACGCCCACGGACTGGGATTCGAGCTCTACCAGCACTGGTACATGGGCGCGATGGCCACCCCGAGCACGGCGGGCCACACCGGGTTCACCGGCACGAGCCTCGTCCTCGACCCGACGACCGACTCCTTCCTGATCGTGCTCGGCAACTCGGTGCACCCCGTACGGAGCTGGCGCTCCGGCAGCGCGCCGCGCGTCGCGACGGCCAACCGGATGGCGCGGGCCGTCGCGGTACGGCCCGCGCACGGCCGTACCGCGTGGTTCTCCGGCATGGCGAGCGCCACGACGGCCACGCTGACGCTCCCCCCGGTCACGGCCCGCGCCGGAGTGCTGCGCTGTGCGCTGTGGTGGGACACCGAGCCGGACGCGGACGGGCTGTTCCTGGAGGCGTCGGCCGACGCCGGGAGCAGCTGGCGGCCGGTGCCCTTCACGACCGTACGCGCCGGGCAGGAGCCGCTGGCGCACCCGGCGGGTTCGGCCACGGGCTGGTCGGGACGTGACTGGCACCGGCTGACCGCGGACCTCGCGGCCTGGCGCGATACGGAGGTACGGCTGCGCTGGCGGTACACGACGGACCGGCTGTACGTGGGACGGGGCGCGTATGTGGACGGGCTGAGGGTCGAGGACGGTGGGCGCCCGGTCTTCGACGAGTCGCGGCGCAAGGACGCGGCGCGTATCGAGGCGGCCGGCTGGGTGGCGTCGCGGGACTGACCCCGCATGCCCGGGCGGCGCACCCGCACGCGCGCGCCGCCCGGGCATCGGCGTCACCCGTACTCACCGCCCCGGCGGCGCGAGGCCCGTACTCACCACCCGGGCAGCGCGACGCCCGTACTCACCGTCCCAGCGCCGCCATCGCCGCGTTGTGCCCGGGGACTCCGCTGACCCCGCCGCCGCGTACGGCGCCCGCGCCGCAGAGCAGCACATTCGCGTGCGCCGTCTCCACACCCCAGCGGCCGGTGTCCTCGGTGGCGTAGGGGAAGGAGAGGTCGCGGTGGAAGATATGGCCGCCGGGCAGGCGCAGTTCGCGTTCGAGATCGAGCGGTGTCTTCGCCTCGATACAGGGCCGGCCGTCCTCGTCCTCCGCGAGACAGTCGGCGATCGGCTCCGCCAGCCGCTCGTCCAGCTGGCGCAGGGTCGCGGCGAGCAGCTCCGCCCGTACGGCGTCGTTGTCCCCCGCGAACAGCCGTGCGGGGGTGTGGAGTCCGAACAGGGTCAGGGTCTGGAAGCCGCGGTCGGCCAGGCCGGGGCCCAGGATCGACGGATCGGTCAGGGAGTGGCAGTAGATCTCGGACGGCGGTGCGAGCGGCAGCCGGCCGGCCGCCGCCTCCCGGTACGCGGTCGCCAACTGCCCGTAGCCCTCGGCGATATGGAACGTACCGGCGAAGGCCTCCCGGGGATCGACGGACCCGTCCCGCAGCCGCGGCAGCCGGCGCAGCAGCATATTGACCTTGAGCTGGGCACCCTCGGCGGGGGCGGGCGGTTCCTCGCCGAGGAGCGCGGCGAGCGCCTGGGGCGACGCGTTCACCAGGAGCTGACGGCCCGTCACCCTGCCTTCCGTGTCGCCCGCGCGGAAGGAGACCTCGGCGGCGGTCCCGTCGGTGTCGATCCGGGTCGCCTCGTGCCCGGTGCGGATCTCGGCGCCCGCGGACCGCGCGGCGTCGGCCAGCGCGTCGGTGAGGGCGCCCATCCCGCCCACGGGTACGTCCCAGTCCCCGGTGCCGCCGCCGATCACGTGGTAGAGGAAGCAGCGGTTCTGGACGAGGGAGGGATCGTGGGCGTCGGCGAACGTACCGATCAGCGCGTCGGTGAGCACCACTCCCCGTACGAGGTCATTCCGGAACCTCTTCTCGATCGCGACGCCGATCGGTTCCTCGAAGAGCGTCCGCCAGGCGGTCTCGTCGTCGATACGCGCGCGCAGCGCCTCGCGCGTGGGCAGCGGTTCGGTGAGCGTGGGGAAGACCCGCCCGGCGACCCGTCCCGTCATCCCGTAGAAGTCCCGCCAGGCCGCGTACTCCGTCTCGCCGCCGGTCAGCGCGGCGAAGGAGTCGCGGGTACGCCCCTCGCCCACCAGCAGTCCGCCGTCGCCGAGCGGGGTGTACGAAGAGACGGTCCGCTTGCGGACGGCGAAGCGCAGCCCCAGCTCCCTGACGATCTTGTCCGGCAGCAGGGAGACCAGATACGAGTACCGGGAGAGGCGGGCGTCCACGCCCGCGAAGGGGCGGCTGGACACGGCCGCTCCCCCGGTGTTCCCGAGGCGCTCCAGCACCAGCACGGAGCGCCCTGCGCGGGCGAGATAGGCGGCGGCGACCAGACCGTTGTGGCCGCCGCCGACGATGACGGCGTCGTACGAGACATGTGCGGGCATGGCTCTTGGTAACACGGGGATGATCGCGAGGCCAGGGGTACGGGGGCCGGGGCTACGGAAGGGGCCAGGGGTACGGGGGGCCGGGGCGTTGGCGGGGACGGCTGGGACGGCCCTCAGCGGCCCCTGGTGCCGTGCTGCTGGCGCAACGCCGCGACCTGGCGGTACAGCTCCACCGCCTCGGCTCCCCGTCCCAGCTGCTCCAGGCAGTGCGCCTCGTCGTTCCTGGCCGCCAGGGTGTCCGGGTGGACGGCGCCCAGGACCCGGTGCCGGGCCTCGGCGACCCTGCGGTAGACGGTCAGGGCCTCGGGCCAGCGGTCCAGCCAGCCCAGGCCGACGGCGATCTCCCGGCGGCTGACGAGGGTGTCGGGGTGGTCGGCGCCGAGAACCTGTTCCCGGGCCGCGCACACCTCACGGGCCTCCGCGAGCGCCTCGTCCCAGCGGGCGAGCCGGCCCAGATTGACCCCGAAGCCGTGCCGGGCCCGCAGGGTCTCCGGATGCAGCGGCCCCTGGATACGGACGCGGTCGGCGACGAGCCCGCGGTACAGATCGAGCGCCTCCTCGCTGCGGCCCAGCCGCCCCAGGCTGATGCCGATCTCGTAGCGCGCGGAGAGCGTGTCGGGGTGGTCGGGGCCCAGCGCGCGGGCGCGCACCGCGGCGACCTCACGGTAGGCGCCCAGCGCCTCCGGCCAGCGGCCGAGCCGCCCCAGCGCGTAGGCCACCTCGTACTGGCTGACCAGCGTGTCGGGATGGCCGGCGCCGAGCACCCGGGCGCGGGCCGCGGCCACCGTGTGGGCCAGCCGGTACGCGTCCTCCAGGCGCCCGAGCCGGCTGAGGTTGTACGCCAGGTTGTGGCGGCAGCGCAGGGTGTCCGGATGGTCGGGGCCCATCGTGCGTTCGCGCGAGGCGAGCACCGCGGCGAACACGTCATGGGCCTCGAAGTGCCGGCCGAGCTGCCCCAGTACGTACGCCGTCTCCTGGCGGGCGGCGAGCGTGTCCGGATGGTCCGGGCCCAGCGCGCGGGCGCGCCCCTCCGCGACGCGGGTGAACTCGCGCAGCGCGTCCGCCGTACGCCCGGTCCTGCTGAGCGTGAACCCGACCTCGTACCGGCTGGCGAGGGTGTCGGGGTGGTCGGGGCCCAGGGCGTGCTCACGTTCCGCGGCGACCGCGCGGTGCACCTCGCCCGCCTCCTCCCAGCGGCCGAGCCGGCCCAGGCTCAGACCGGCGTTGTGCCGGCTGACGAGGACCGCGAGCTGCTCGGGGGACGGGGTGGGCCGTGCGGCGGCCGGATACGTTCCGGTGGTGGCGCGCGGATCGGCCGGGCGGGTCCACTCGCCGGTGAGGCCCGCGGTGTGGTCGGGCGGGGTGGGCCGCAGCACGGACACACCGGTCGCCTTGTGGCCGGTGGTCATGGAGCGGGCCCAGGACGGCAGCCGGGAACCGTCCGGCGGCGGTCCCGCGCCGTCCGGATGGTAGGGCGCGGCGTCTCCGTCCCGCGCTGCGAACGCCGGGGGCGTGTGTGGACCGGTGCTCACCGGACCCGGGCTCCCGAGCTCCGTACCCCCGAGGACCGTGCCCGGCGGACCCGAAGCCGGGGCCGTGCGCGCCGCGCCGATCCTGCGCCGGAGGTCCCCCGCGTCGGTGGGCCGTTCCTCCGGCGTCTTGGCCAGCAGATCGAGGACGAGCCGGTCGAAGAACTCCGGCAGTTCCGAGCGGTGCTTGCGCGGCGGCTCCGGGATCGTGTCGCGGTGACCGACCAGTACCGACCAGGTGTCGCCCAGGTCGAACGGCGGGGCGCCGGTGGCGATCTCGTACAGCACACACCCCAGCGAGTAGAGATCGCTGCGGTGATCGACATGGCCGGCGCCGATCTGCTCGGGCGACATGTAGTGCGGGGTGCCCATCGCGATGCCCGTACCGGTCAGCCGGGAGGTGAAGCCGATGTCATGGCCGAGCCGCGCGATGCCGAAGTCGCAGATCTTCACCGTGCCGTCGGTGAGCCGCATGATGTTGGCGGGCTTGAGGTCGCGGTGGATGATGCCCTGGCCGTGGGTGTACGCGAGGGCGTCCGCGACCTGCTCGGCGATGTCGACGACATGGGGCACCGGCAGCGGATGCTGCTCGTTCTCCTCCAGCAACTGGCTGAGGTTGCGTCCGTCGAGCAGCTCCATCACGAGATAGAGCACGCCGTTGTCCTCGCCGAAGTCATGGACGACGGTGACGCCCCGGTGCTGGAGCGCGGCGGCGACCCGCGCCTCCCTGCGGAACCGCTCCCGCATGATCCGGGTGAAGGACTGGTCCTGCTGGGGGCCCAGCGGCTTGAGGCACTTGACCGCGACCTGTCTGCCGAGCGACTCGTCGCGGGCCCGCCACACCTCGCCCATCCCACCGCGCCCGATCAGATCGAGCAGCCGGTAGCGGCCCTGGATCAGCCTGGTGTCCGCCATCGCGTGCTGTCGCCCCCGTCACCTCGCTGCGCCCTCCCCGGCCCGTCCAGTATGGCCGTACCGTCCCGGAGTGTGTACGGGGCGGGACGGGTGTCGGGGCCGAGCCGGGCCATTGCCCGGAGAATGTGCCGGGGCGGCAGCTGCCACCGCACCCGGGCGGGAATGCGCGGACCCGGGCGCCGGCCCGCTCGGCGGCCTCGGTCGTGCCGTAGCTGATGGTGCCCACGAACCCGGCGGTACGGCGGAGCCTGCCCCAGGCGTCATGCCGGAAGTCGCTGTTCTGGGTCACACCGCGGACCGCGCGGGGATGCAGCGCCTGGAGGTAGAGGGCACGGATCCCGGCGATCCACATGACCGGGTCGCTGTGCAGCTGCCAGGTGACGGATCGGGGTCCGAAGAGCCCGGGATCGGGCGCGGAATCGGGTACGGGATCGGGGGCGCCGGTGCCGGTCTCGCTCATGTCCCGCCTCCCGCGGTCCTGCCCTCGGCCGTACGTTCGTAGAGCCAGGCTAGCCCCGTGTTCCAGGGGGAATTGGGCCCGGCCCCCGCCAGGACGGGCAAACCCGCGCGCGGCGTAGCACGATGGCAGCATGCTGTTGGCACCGCTCGCGCATGTCTCCCGGGAGGTCGCCGAGACATCGGCGCGCTCCCGGAAGATCTCCCTGCTGGCCGGACTCTTCCGTACAGCGGGACCCGAGGACGTGCCGATCGTCATTCCGTATCTGGCCGGACGGCTGCCGCAGGGCAGGATCGGGGTCGGCTGGAACGCGCTGAAGGACCCGCCCCCGCCCGCGGACCGCGCCACGCTGACCGTGCACCGTGTCGATGCCACCTTCACCACCCTCGCGGCCGTGGCGGGCCGCGGCGCGCAGGGCGAGCGCCGACGGCTGGTCCAGGAGCTGCTGGGCGCGGCCACCGACGAGGAGCAGCGCTTCCTGGTGGGGCTGATCTCCGGCGAGGTGCGCCAGGGCGCGCTGGACGCCGTCGCCGTCGAGGCGCTGGCGGAGACCTCGGGCGCGCGGGCCGCCGCGGTGCGCCGGGCGGTGATGCTGGCCGGTTCCCTCCAGCAGGTGGCGGAGCGGCTGCTGGCGGAGGGGCCGCGGGTGCTGGAGGAGTTCCTGCTGACGGTGGGGCGGCCCGTACTGCCGATGCTCGCGCAGAGCGCGACGAGTGTCGC
This sequence comes from Streptomyces scopuliridis RB72, assembly GCF_000718095.1. GTDB lineage: Bacteria > Actinomycetota > Actinomycetes > Streptomycetales > Streptomycetaceae > Streptomyces > Streptomyces scopuliridis. The sequence goes on from NZ_JOEI01000019.1 coordinate 105,060, forward strand.
GGAGGCGATCGGCAGGCTCGGGGAGTGCGCCGTCGAGGAGAAGCTGGACGGCATCCGGGTGCAGGTGCACCGCGACGGGCCGACGGTACGGATCTTCACCCGCACGCTCGACGACATCACGGACCGGCTGCCCGAGGTGACGGCGATCGCCCTGGAACTGCCGGGCGACCGTTTCGTACTGGACGGGGAGGTCATCGCGCTGGACGCGGAGGGCAGACCGAGGCCGTTCCAGGAGATCGCGAGCCGGGTCGGCTCGCGGATGGACGTACGGTCCGCGGCGGCGGCCGTCCCGCTGTCGCCCGTCTTCTTCGATGTCCTCGCCGCCGGGGGCGAGGACCTGCTGGAACTGCCGTGCGCGGAGCGGCACGAGGCACTGACGCTGCTGGTTCCCGAGCCGATGCGCGTACGGCGGATCGTGGTCACCAGTGCGGCCAGGGAGGGGGGCCGGGCCGCCGAGGCGTTCCTGCGCGACACCCTGGCCCGGGGCCATGAGGGTGTGGTGATCAAGGCGCTCGACACCCCCTACAGCGCGGGCCGGCGCGGGGCGGGCTGGCTGAAGGTGAAACCGGTGCACACCCTGGATCTCGTGGTGCTGGCCGCGGAGTGGGGGCACGGCAGGCGCACCGGCAGACTCTCCAATCTGCATCTGGGCGCGCGGCGGCAGGACGGCTCGTTCGCGATGCTCGGCAAGACGTTCAAGGGGCTGACGGACCAGATGCTGGAGTGGCAGACGGAGCGTCTGCGGGAACTGGCGGTCCGTGACGACGGCTTCACCGTGACCGTACGTCCTGAACTGGTGGTCGAGATCGCGTACGACGGGCTCCAGCGCTCGTCCCGCTATCCGGCGGGGGTGACGCTGCGCTTCGCCCGGGTGGTCCGCTACCGCGAGGACAAGTCCGCGACGGAGGCGGACACGGTCGAGACGGTCCTCGCGGCGCACGGCCGGGATGTGGCGGAGCGGGGTTGACGGCACCGTACGGACGGGACGCACGGTACGGACGGGCCGAGGGACCCGCGAGTCCCGGGGCCCGCGAGTCCCGGGGCCGGCGAGTCCCGGGGCCGGCGAGCGGTACCGGCCCCGGGACGTGTGAGGCTCCCCGCGACAGGACTACAGGACCTGGTGCCTCTCCCGGCAAGCATTGCCCCGTCGGGCAAGCATTGCCCGTCGCGGCACTAGCCGCGCGGGACGACGGTCGCGAGCACCGTCGGCAGCGCGCGCCAGTCCGCCGAGATCAGGCTGGCGTTCCGCTGCGCCAGCAGCGTCAGCCGGTCACGGGCCTGCTGCTCGGTGGGGCTGGTGCCGTCGATGGCCGGCGGGACATTGTGGGCGTCCGTCATCAGCAGGAAGTAGTTCCGCTGCGCGTACCAGGCGGTGTCGATCGTGCCCGCCGCGTACGCGGAGGCGTCGCCGTCGAAGAACACGAACCAGGGCCTGATCGTCGCGTCCGTGTAGCGGGTGCGCGGATCACCGGCGGCGGCCTTGTGGACGGCGGGGAAGGCCGCGGCCTCGCTCAGCCTGCCCGCCGCCTTGAGGTCACGCAGATGGGTGGCGTACTCGCGGTCGGTCCACAGGGTGTCGAGCGGGTTCTGCTCCTCCACCGTGCCGGGGATCAGCTCGACGATGAACTTGCCGGTCATCTGCGCGCGCGTCGGCCAGGCGCCGGCCTGGGCCGCCTGGTCGAGGTCGGCGCGGTCGCCCACCAGGTCGGCGGGGCGGTAGAGCGCGTCGCCGAGCTTGCTGTTGAGCAGCGTGTCCAGGGCGGCGGGGCCGCGGCCGGCCTGCCCCTGGAAGCCGTCCTTCATCTCGATCTTGATGACGACCGGCCGGTGGTCCTGGTGGGCGTCGTGCCAGGTCCTGAGGTCGGTCAGACAGCCGGCCAGATCGCGGTTCTTCGCGTTGGTACGCAGCTGGCTCACCGTGGCGGCGTTGGCGCAGTTGTTGTCATTGCCCAGCGGATTGCTGTGGGACACGCGCCAGGAGGCGCCGAACACATTGGTCCATACGTCGAGTTCGAGCATCCCGGCCCCGGAGTCCAGCGCGTCCGCGAAGTACGGGAAGGTGGCCTTCTCGTACGCGTTGTGGACACCGACCCCGGTGGTGGAGGGGTACGGCAGCCCGCCCGTGTCGGCGGCGCCGGCCGACGTGCTGGCGAAGGCGAGCACGGCCACCGCGCCGGCCGCCACCGTGGTGCGAAGGAGCTTTGCCATGTCCCTTGTTCCTCCCGGTGCGCATGTCTTGGGCATGTCAACCGAGAGTGAGCGTAGGCGAGTTGGGTGACGGGCGGGAGGACGCGAGCTTACGGATGTGATCAGCGGGACCACGGCAGCGGGAAGCGCGCCCTCGCCGCCCGGTCGCGGTGGGGCGCGCTCGGTGCGCGGGGCGCGCCTTGAAGGACCGTGGTGCGGCCCCGGGGCCGTGGCCTCGAAGGCGCCGCGCGCCTGGGCGAGCCGGTACCCGGCGCGGGCGGTGACGCCCTCGGCGGCCAGGGAGTCCGCGACGCCCCGCAGCTTCTCGCGGCCCCGTCACCGACGGGGCCGCTCTCTGGTCAGTCCGGGGAAAGCGCTACGACGGCGATGCGGCTACGGCAACTGCTCCTCGATGGCCGCGCGGCCCCTCTCGGCCAGCCGGCGCCTGGCCCATTCGATGTTCTCCGGGGTGAGATCGCGGCCGGAGGCGAGCACGAGATCTTCGGCCGTGACCTGGTCGTACGCGCCGGTGTGCAGCAGCCGGTCGGGGGTCACGCTCTCGGGCTCCGGTTGCGCCGTGGACTCTGCGTTCATGCCGCCTCCTCGTTCATCCGGTGTTCGCCATTCTCGTGCCCGCCAGGCCCCGCCGCATCCCCGGTACGCGTCCCCGGTACGCGGCGGCGCCGGGGGGCCGCGCCGTCCTCGCGCGGGCCGTGGATCACCCCGCCGGGCGGGTCCGGGAGGCGGACTGCCGTCCGAGCAGTTCCGCCAGACCCCTGCGGGTGGCCGCCAGCACCACCCGGTCCCGGGGGTGCAGCACATAACCGGGGTGCAGATCCCAGACCAGCCCGGCCGGCCGCCGCTCCTCGTGATCCAGCCGGGTGTCGGCGAGATCGGGCACCCGGTCCCCCGGCGCCGCGGTGTCCAGCGCGATGACCCGCCAGGCGCCCGGCCGGAACACCTCCGCGACCGTACGCCCCTCCAGCCGCGGATGACCCGCCACATCGATGGCGGCCATCAGCAGCACCTTGCGCTCCACCGGGATGGCCCCGAGGATCTGGCGCCCCATCATGGCGATGGCGAAGGCGGGGGCCGCCAGGGTGGAGACGCTGCGGCTGCGGGTGAGCGCCCCGGGATGCGCCGCGCGCAGGGTGCGGTAGACGGCGGTCGCGAAGTCGTCGTCGTACAGCCGCAGCGCCACCCGCAGATCAGGTGCGATGGAGCGCGCGTACAGCGCGGCTTCGAGATTGGTGGTGTCGACGCTGGTGAGGGCGAGCAGGGCGTGCGCGCGCTCGATCTTGGCCGCCTCCAGCACCCCCTCCTGGGTCACATCGCCCAGGACGGTCGGCACACGCAGGCTGCGGGCGAGCGCGATCCCCCGCGCGTCGGGGTCCTCCTCCACGCACACCACGGGGATGCCCAGCTCACGCAGGCGTACGAGCACCCGGCTGCCGATCTTGCCGAGTCCGAGGAGTACGACATGACCGGAGATGCCGCGCGGCGGCCGGCGCAGCGCCGATGCCGTACGGAACGTGCCGAGCGCCTCCAGGACCGCCGCGAGCACCACGGGCAGCAGCAGGATTCCGGTGACCATCGCGAGAAGCTGCATGACCTGCCGGGGCGCGGGTTCACCGACGGCCGGATCGCCGATGGCGAAGAGATCGAGCAGCGTGAGGTACATCGCGCCCAGCGGATGGGCTCCGGTGACCAGCGACGAGACGACCGCGAGGGCGAGTACGGCGGCGATGATCCCGGCGAAGGACCACCGCAGCCGGCGGGAGAACAGCGAGGCGAGCGGGGCGCCCCGGCCCGCGAGCCGGCGCGGCGGCAGATCGGGAGCGGCGTGCGAGACGGCTTCCAGTACGACCGTGCCGCGTCCGGTGGCGGCGGCGGCGCTCGCGTCGTCGGGCAGCAGCCGCGGGCCGTCCTGGCCGCTGTTGTCCGAACCCTCCGCCCCCGCCGGGTCGTTGGTCGTGGCGGAGAGCAGGGCGAGGGTGCACAGACCCGGGTCGGCGACCTCGCCGGGGCCCGGCGGGTTGCGCTCCACGGCTCGCAGCAGCAGGCCGTCGGCGCGTACCACCTTTCTGGTCCCCGCGACGGCGGTGGCGGCCAGCGCGGGGGCGGCGGTGTCGGCGTCCGAGAGGACGGTGGTGGTGGCGTCCAGGGCCGCCCGGTCGAGACCGGGGACGGCGACGGCCGCCGCCTGGTCGAGCAGCTCCTCCAGATGCTGGCCGAGCTTGCGGTTGTAGAGCCGGATGACCAGCCGCAGTTGAGGGTTGAGCCGGCGGGCGGCGAGCGCGACCCGGATATTGATCTCGTCGTCGTCATGGACGAGGGCGAGCGCCGCCGCCTCGTCCACCCCGGCGTCCACGAGGACGTCCTCGTCGAGCTCCGCCGCCTCCAGGACGCGCGGACCGTCCGGTCTCCTGGTCCCCTCCCCCGCCGGGTCAGGGAGCGTCGCCGCCGTACGGGCCATGGCCGCGGACATCCGTCCGAAGAAGGCCGAGGCTCTGCCCAGGCCGGCCAGCGGTGCGGGCGGGAGGCGGGAGGGGCGTACCGGCGGGATGACGAGCGTGACCCGCTCGCCGTAGACGTCGCGCAGCTCGCCCGCCAGCCGGTGGGCCAGTGTGTCGTCGCCGCAGACGACCATATGGCCTGCCGGTGGGCCCTGTTGTACCTGGTGAGGAAGTGTGGACACGGCACCAGTGTGCCGAACGCGCGAGCGGACGCGACACAGCCGCCCCGGCCAGGGGCGTGGCCCGGAGCGGCTGGATCGAGGTCAGATCCTCGCGCCCAGAGGATTTATGACGCGTAATCAGATAACTCGGTCAGGTGTTCTTCACGGAGTACGAGTGGGCCCCGACACCGGCCAGCGCCCCCTTGTCGACGATCAGATACTCGTCGCGCAGCGGGGTCCCCGCGAACCAGGACTCCAGGATCTCCCGGGTTCCCGCGGCGTAGCGGGCCTGGGCGGAGAGCGAGGAGCCGGAGATGTGCGGGGTCATGCCGTGGTGCGGCATGGTCCGCCAGGGGTGGTCGGCCGGCGCGGGCTGCGGGTACCACACGTCGCCCGCGTACCCGGCGAGCTGTCCGCTGCGCAGGGCGCGGTCGATGGCGTCGCGGTCGGCGATCTTCGCGCGGGCGGTGTTGATGAGATAGGCGCCGCGCTTCATGGTGGCGAGCAGTTCGTCGCCGAAGAGTCCCTCCGTCTCCGGGTGGAGGGGCGCGTTGATCGTGACCACGTCGCAGTGCGGGACCATCTCGGCGGCGCCGGCATGCCACGTGAGCCCCAGCTCCTGCTCGACGGCCTCGGGGAGCCGGTGGCGGTCGGTGTAGTGCAGCCCGACATCGAAGGGCGCCAGCCTGCGCAGGACGGCGAGCCCGATCCGGCCCGCGGCGACGGTGCCGACCTGCATGCCCTCCAGGTCGTACGAACGGGCCACGCAGTCCGCGATGTTCCAGCCGCCGTCCAGGACCCACTGGTGCGAGGGCAGGTAGTTCCGTACGAGCGACAGCGTCATCATCACGACATGCTCGGCGACGCTGATGCTGTTGCAGTACGTGACCTCCGCGACGGTGACGCCCTTGGCGATGGCGGCGTCGAGGTCGACATGGTCGGAGCCGATGCCCGCCGTGATGGCCAGCTTCAGGTTCTCGGCCTTCGCGATGCGCTCCGCCGTCAGATACGCGGGCCAGAACGGCTGCGAGATGACCACATCGGCGTCGACCAGCTCCTGGTCGAAGACGGACCCGTCCCGGTCCTTGTCCGAGGTGACGACGAGGCTGTGGCCGCGGGACTCAAGGAACGTACGCAGCCCCAGCTCACCGGAGACACTGCCGAGGAGCTGCCCGGGGGTGAAGTCGATGCCCTGCGGGGTGGGGGTGGTCTGGCCGCCCGGGTAGTGGTCGATACGCGGGAGATCGTCGCGGGCGTACGTCTTGGGGTATCCGTCGACCGGGTCGTCGTACAGCACGCACAGCACCTTTGCCATGACTGCGGCTCCTCATTCGTCGCTGCGGGAAGGTGTCTCCACACTCCTCGCGCCGCCGGGTCATGGTCAAAATGAACCTTTCTATGTCGGGATAGGAAGCGGCTATCCCGAATCGCCGGACGGGCTCCCCGGGCTCAGATAGGTGTCCAGGAGCCGGTCCAGCGCCTCCCGTACGCCCGCCTCCCTGGCGATCTCCAACAGGGCTCTGGCCAGCACGGGTTCGGGGCTGCGGTCGGCGATGACCAGGCCCACACGCGGGCCGTGCGCCGGGTGCTCCAGCGGGATCACGCGCATGCCGTCGGGAACCCCGAACATATGAAGCCAGGCATGGGAGATGACGCTCGACCAGTGGCCGGCCGTGAGATGCGCGTACAGACCGGCGACGGAATCGGTCTCGATGGCCGGGGTCACGGCGCTCACGCCCCCGGCGGCGAAGTACTCGTCCATGATGCGGCGGTTGCGCATCTGCGGGGAGAGCAGACACAGCGGCAGCCCGGCGATCTCCGCCCAGCGGGCGGCCGGGCGGCCGGTCATCGGTCCGTCGTGCGGGGTGAGCAGCAGATAGCGCTCCTCGTAGAGCGGACTCCTGCGGACATGGCCGAGGCTGTCGTCGTCCAGATAGGTGAGCGCGATGTCCAGCTCGAATTCGGCCAGCCGCTGGGCGATTTCACGGGAGGAGAGGGAGTCGAGCGAGACCCGGGTCCGGGGATGGCGTTCCACGAAGGGGGTGGTGAGGAGCGAGGCGGCGGTCAGCGCGGTGGGGATGGCGCCCAGCCGCAGGGTGCCGGCCAGACCGTCGCGCATCGCGGAGAGTTCATGGCGCAGGGCGTCGCGCTCGGCGAGGATGCGGTGCGCCCAGAGCAGCACCCGTTCGCCCTCGGGGGTCAGCCCCTCGAAGCGGCGGCCACGCCGGACGATGGGCACGTCCAGTTCGTGTTCCAGTTTGCGGATCGCGGCGGACAGCGAGGGCTGCGACACATAGCAGGCCGCCGCGGCACGGGCGAAGTGCCGTTCCCTGGCGAGTGCCACCAGATACTCCAGCTGACGCAGCAACATCGCTCGCTCCCCTGCTCGGTCCGCGTTTTCACCCTGTCAGGCCCGCGCCGCCGACGGGACCTCCCCGGCGGCCCCGGTCTTACAGGGCGACGAGGGTGACCTCGGTGGCCTTGACACTGGTCCATACGGATACGCCGTCGGCCAGGCCGAGTTCGGCGGCGGACTGCGGCGTGATCTCGGCGACCAGATCGGGGGCCTCGTCCGAGGTGATCAGGACGCGGAGCCGACTGCCGAGTGCGGTGATCTCGCGTACCGTTCCCCGCCAGACGTTGCGCGGGCTGCCGCCGGGGCGCTCACGGTGCACGGAGACGGCCTCAGGCGCGATGATCGCGAGGGCCGCCGCGTCTTCGGCGGGCGGTTCGGCGACGATCAGCCGTCCCCCGGCGGTGAGTTCGAACCCGGCGGGCCCTGATCTGCCGGGCCAGGCGTTGCGCCCGAGCATCCGGGCCACCCACGGCGAGCGCGGGTTACGGGTCACCTCGGCGGGCGGGGCGTCCTGGAGGACTCTGCCGTCGTCGAGTACGAGGACCCGGTCGGCCAGCGAGACGGCCTCGACCGGGTCATGGGTGACGATCAGACAGACCCCGCCGAAGCCGTCGAGATGGCCGCGCAGGGTGTGCCGTACCCGCGCCCGGGTGGTCTGGTCGAGCGCGGCGAGCGGCTCGTCGAGGAGCAGCAGCCGGGGCCGGGCGGCGAGCGCGCGGGCCAGTGCGACACGCTGCGCCTGGCCGCCGGAGAGCTGGTGCGGCTTGCGGTGGGCGAGATGCCCGACGCCGAGCCGGTCGAGCCATTCCCGCGCGGTACGGCGGGCCTCGGCGCGGCGGACGCCATGGGCGCGCAGCCCGTACGCGGTGTTGGCGAGGGCGCTCAGATGGGGGAAGAGCGCGCCGTCCTGCGGGACCCAGGCGACACCGCGCCGGTGCGGCGGGAGGGCGGTCACATCCCGGTCGCCGAGGCGGAGTTCGGCGTGGGCGCGCGGGGTGAGACCGAGGAGGGCACGCAGCAGCGTCGTCTTGCCGGCGCCGTTGGGTCCGACGACGGCGATGGTCGTACCGGGCTCGGCGTCCAGGACGAGCCGGTTGAAGCCGGTGACCTCCGCGTGCAGTCGCCAACGCTCGGCCGGGGCGGGGGACGTGTCCACCGCGAGGACGGTCTCGTCCGGCCCGGAGGGGGCGGCGTCCGCTTCCGTGTCGTCGGCCAGCGGTGCACGGCCCGGTACGCGGTCGGCCGTCACACCCGTCCAGCGTCCGCGCAAGGCGATCAGTACGGCCATGGCGATGGCGAGCAGCAGCAGGGAGACCGAGGTCGCGGCCTCCGGCGAGTCCTGGAGCAGCAGATAGACCTGGAGCGGAAGGGTCTGGGTGGTGCCGGGGAGGTTGCCGGCGAAGGTGATCGTGGCGCCGAACTCGCCGAGGGCGCGCGCCCAGGTCAGCGCGGCGCCCGCGGCGAGCCCCGGCGCGACCATGGGCAGGGTGACGGTGAGGAACACCCGTACCGGCGAGGCGCCCAGGGACGCGGCGGTCTCCTCGTACGCGGGCCGCATTCCGGCGAGGGTGCCTTCGAGGCTGATGACGAGGAACGGCATCGCCACGAACGTCGCGGCGATCACGGCGCCCGAGGTGTGGAAGGGCAGGGTGACGCCGAAGGAGTCCTCCAGCCAGGGCCCGAGCAGCCCGCGCCGCCCGAAGCCGAGCAGCAGCGCGACCCCGCCGACCGTGGGCGGCAGCACCATCGGCAGCAGGACCAGCGCGCGCACCAGCGTCTTGCCGGGGAACCTCACCCGCGCCAGCAGCCATGCCAGCGGCACCCCGAGCACCAGGGAGAGACCGAGCGCCCAGAAGGAGACCAGCAGCGACAGCCGCAGCGCCTGGACCACCCCGGGTGCGGTGAGATGCGTCCCGAGATCGCCCCAGGAAGTACGGGCGAGAATGCCGGTCAGGGGCAGCAGCAGAAACGCGATCGCCAGCAGCGCGGGCAGCGCCAGGGCCACGGGAGCGCCGCGGCCGCGGCTGCGCATGCGTCTCATCGGGCTTCCTGGGAGCGGGAGTTACCGGTCACCGGGCGGGTGTCACGGCTTCTGGAACCCGGCGTCCTGGAGGATCTTCTGCGCCTCGGGCCCGCTGAGCCAGCTGACGAACGCGGCGGCGGCGTCGGCGTGCTCGGAGGTCTTGAGGGTGGCGGCCGGGTAGTCGGCGATGGCGTTCTGCGCGTCGGGGATCTCGACCGCGTCGACCTTGTCGGTCGCGGTGGCGGCGTCGGTCTTGTAGACGATGCCCGCGTCGGCCTCGCCCAGCTCGACCTTGCTCAGTACGGCGCGCACGTTCGGCTCCTGCGAGACCGGCTTGACCACGATCTTCTGGGCGTCCAGCACCTGCTTGCTGTAGCGGCCGACCGGCACCTCGGGCGCGGCCAGGACGACCTTCAGCTTGGAGTCGGCGAGGTCCCTCAGGCCCTCGATCCCGTCCGGGTTGCCCTCGCCGGTGGCGATCACCAGCCGGTTCTTGGCGATGATCTCCGGGGAGCCGGTGTCGCCCCGTAGACCGTCCATGGTCTTGGTGTCGGCGGTGACCAGCGCGTCGGCCGGAGCGCCCTGCTTGACCTGCGCGGCCAGCTCCTGCGAACCGGCGAAGGAGAACTTCACCTTCGTACCCGGGTTCGCCTTCTCGTAGGCGGCGCCCGCCGTCTTGAACACATCGGTCAGCGAAGCGGCGGCCAGCACGGTCAGATCCGCAGCGGGGGCACCGCTCGCCGACGCCTCGGCGGTGGAGCCCGCGTCGGCGTTCTTCTTGCTGTCGCTTTCACCGCCGCAGGCGGCCAGCGGCACGAGCAGGGCGGCGGTCATCAGCGCGGTCGCGGCGCGGCGCCGGGTGAGAGCGAGAGACATGAGGGTGGACTCCTTGGCTAGGACGGCGCGGGACACGGCGGCGCGGCGTACCGGGACACCCCGGGGGCGGCGCGGGTCACACGCGGTCGATATGCACACTGGTGGACTTCACACGGGCGGTGGCCTGCATACCGACCTCAAGCCCCAGCTCCTCGACGGCTTCCCGGGTCAGCAGGGAGACCAGCCGGTGCGGACCGGCCTGGATCTCCACCTGGGCGGCGACATCACCGAGCTTCACGGCGGTGACGATGCCGGGAAACGCGTTACGGGCCGAGGTGTACGAGACGTCTTCCTCGCCCGTGTCGTTCTGCGCGAGCTCGATGGAGAACGCCGCGAGCGCGCGGCCGTCGATGAGACGGCGCCCGCCCTCGTCGCGATGGGTCGCGACCCGGCCGGCGTCGGCCCAGCGGCGCGCGGTGTCGGGGCTCACCCCGAGAAGCCGGGCCGCCTGACCGATCGTGTAGGACTGCATGTGCGACAAGATAGGCCGTATTCGCTCGCACATACAATTCTTAAGACGATCATCCACCGCAGATGCGAGACGGCCTGGAGGAAGCCCCAAAGCCCCGGCACGATCACCGCCGTCACCCGGCCAAGCCCCGGCGGCCGGCTCAGCGCTTGACGGCCCGCAGGATGACGAACTTCGGATCGCCGGCCACGGTCTCGCAGTTGCCGAAGAGCCGCCGCAGCTTGGTGTGATAGCCGAGGTGGCGGTTGCCGATGACCCACAGCTCACCCCCGGTCCGCAGCGCGGCGCGCGAGCCGGTGAACATGCGCCACGCCGTCGCGTCGGTCGTCGCCTGATGGGTGTGGAACGGCGGGTTGTTCAGCACGAGATCGACCGTCCCGGCCGGTACGTCCGTCATGCTGTCCCCGAGGACGAACTCCGCCGCGGTCCCGGCATCGACGTTCTTGTGGAAGGTGGCCTCGGCCGAGGCCACCGCCGAGAAGGACTCGTCGATGAAGGTCACCCTGGCCGCCGGATTCTCCAGCGCCATGGCCGTCCCCACCACGCCATTGCCGCAGCCGAGGTCGACCACATGCTCGGGGCCGTGGCGCCGGGGCAGATTGCGCAGCAGGAAGCGCGTACCGATATCGAGCCGCTCGGCGCAGAAGATCCCCGCGTGGTTGACGACGGTACGGCCCGATACGGTTCCGAGCCCTTCCGGCAGCGCGTAGCTGTGCGGCCAGGGACTGGCGGTACGTGTGCGCCCCGGCGCGGCCGTACTGAAGATCAGCCGCGCCTTTCTGACCGCGAGCGACGTCCTGGTCGGGCCGAGGATCTGCTCGAACAGCTTGAGTGTGGAGGTGTGGATCTCGGTGACCCGCCCCGTACCGATGACCACGGTCCCGGAATGCACCGCCGGGGCGAGGCGGTGCAGTTGGTCCTCCAGCAGCGCGAGGCTCTTGGGGACGCGGATCAGCAGCACGTCGACACGTTCCGGCGGGGTGTCCCTGGCCGAGAGCAGCCGTACGGAGTCACCGCCGACGCCGGCCCGGCGCAGATTGGCGCGGGTCGCCTGCTGGGTGAGATACGAGTCGGTGATCTGGACGAGCGGGTCCGCGCCGAGCTGTTCGAGCCGGCGCGCGGCGAGCACCGTGGTCAGCGCGCCCCACCGGTCCCCGACGACGACCACCGTGCCCGACAGGTCCGTCGGTTCGGTGCCTGCCAGTGTGTCGCCCGTCGGCCCCGCGTCCGTCGGCGTGTCGCCCGGCTGCCCGGCGTCCCCCTGCCCCGCCTCGGCTCCCGCGAGGTGCCGCAGCAGATACTCGTCGGCGGCGTCCCACGCGCGCAGCGTGTCGCGGGGATGCTCGGGGAATCGGGTGAGGCCGAACTCGCCCCAGGGTGTCGTCAAACGGTTCATCGTGGTCACAGGCTATCCGTCCGGGAGCGGGGCGTACGCGCCGAGGCTCGCGCCGTGCCTGTTCAGCGCGGGTTCGGCCCGCTCCGTAACCACCCCGTTCACCTGCCGCCGCGCCGCTCGCTCACCGGGCCGCTCGCTCACCGGGCCGGCCCGCCCCTCGACATCCGGCGCGCGCGGTCCAGGGCCGCCCGCGCCTGCCCGACCGTGAGGACGGCGGCGAACTCGTTGCGGGCGATCTCCAGCACCACCTGGGCGTCGGGGGGCGGCTGGGGGTGCTCGCGCAGCGCGATGTCCGCCGCCGCCTGGGCCAGCAGGTCGTCGTCGGGGGACGCGCCCGGCTGGGACATGGTGCGCAGGACCTGGTGCCAGAGTCCGGCCATCGCGTCATTTCCCTTCGTCCACGAGGCCGCCGCGCGCGCCGTCCACCCGGGCGACGCCGTCCATGGGAACGCCGGAGCCGCCGGGGCCACCGGGGCCGACGGAGAGTCCGAGAACGGCGAGCGCGTGGTGGACGAGCTCGTCGGCCAGCATCAGCGGCGAGAACGCGCTGGTGTTACGGGCCCAGTGCCCGACCAGCTCATTGACCGCCCCGATCAGGGCGACCATCGCGAGCGCGTAGTCGCGCCGTACGGCCTCGCCGCGCTCCACGGCACGCGCCGCCTCCCCGGTCAGGAAGTCGGTCCACAGGCCGCGCCAGAGCAGCCGGTGGTCCTCCACCGCGCGTCCGGCGCCGATGACCTCGATGAAAGCGATCCGGGTGGCCGCGGGATCGGCGGTGACGGCGTCCACATAGGCGCGGGTCAGGGCCGTGATCCTGTCGCGGGTGTCCGCGGACTCCGTCGCGGGATCGCTGAGGACCGTCAGCGCGGCCTCCATGCCCGAACGGGCGACATCGTTGTGCAGCGCGATCAGCAGCGCCTCACGCCCCTCGAACTCCTCGTAGAACGCGCGGATGGAGACCCGCGCGGTGACACAGATCCGCTCGATGGACGTGGCCGGATAACCGCGGGTGATGAACAGTTCGGTGGCGGTCGTGAGCAGCCGCTCGCGGCGCTGTGCCCTGCGCGTCTGGCCCGTGCGGTCCGGCGCCGGGGCCGTATCCCCGGGGGACGGGCCCGTACCGGCCGACCGGCCCGTACCGGCCGACTGGCCCGTACCGGCGGACGGTGGGCCCTTACCAGCGGGCGAGGGGCGCGCCCCGGCGGGCGGTGGTCCCGTACGCGCGGGCGACCGGCCCGTACCGGCGGGCGATGTGTCTGTGGATTTCCGGACCGGATCCATCCGACCTCCCCGAATCGCCCTGTGAACGTGCGGTGTTGCGATGTCGCGTGGGGTAAGGGCGCTTATCGAGCATGGCACGCGCCGCAGGCCGACACGCCGTAATCCGAGAATGCTCCGCTGTCCGCCGTCGCGGTGCATTCCCGTGTGAAAACCACCCGAATGGCCGTCACGCCGGGCTCCCCGGGCACCGGAACGCGATGCTCGTGCACACCGGCGATACCGCGTCACCGACCAGCGGAGGGAGAGGGGCTGTGATGACCACTCCCGCGGACCGCGCGGAGCGCGGCCGGGCCGCACGCAAACAGGCGTCCCGGTCCTCGCACGGTCTGTGGATACCCGCCGCCGACCGGCTCGATCCGCTCACGGTACTGGCGCGCCAGACCGCCAACCGCGTCCCCGAGCTGCTGCCGCTGCGCTACGAGCGGATGGCCGCCTCTCCGTTCGCCTTTCTGCGCGGCGCCGCCGCCGTGATGGCCGCCGATCTGGCCACCCAGCCCCGCACGGGACTGACCGTCCAACTCTGCGGGGACGCCCATCTGCTGAACTTCGGTGTGTTCGCCTCGCCCGAGCGCGTGCTGCTCTTCGATCTCAATGACTTCGACGAGACCCTTCCCGGCCCCTTCGAGTGGGATGTGAAGCGACTCGCCGCGAGCATCGCGGTCGCCGCCGGCGAGAACGGCCACTCCGAGGCTCACACCCGGCAGGCCGTGCAGGCCGCGTCCGCCGCCTACCGGACCTCGATGCGGCGGCTGTCCGCCCGAGGTGAACTCGACGTCTGGTACGAGCGTCTCGACGCCGAGGACATCCTTCCCCTCATGCGGTCGGAACACCGCAAGCGCGTCGAGTCACAGTTGGCGCGCGCCGGGGAGCGCATCGGGCTGCGGACGCTGGACATGCTGACCGACGCACCGGACGGACAGCGCAGGATCACCCCCGACCCGCCGCTGCTGGAACCGGTGAGCCGGCTCGACATGGCCGTGCTCCGCCGCATCTTCATCGGCTACCGGAGCACACTCCCGGAGGAGCGGCGCACACTCCTCGACCGGTTCCGCTTCATCGACGCGGCCCGCAAGGTCGTGGGCGTCAGCAGCGTCGGGACGCGCTGCTACATCGTGCTGCTGGAGGGCCGGCACGCCGGGGATCCGCTGTTCCTCCAGATCAGGGAGGCGGAACGGTCCGTACTCGAACCCCATCTGCAGCAGAGCGCCTACCCGCACCAGGGCCATCGGGTGGTGGCGGGACAGCGGCTGCTCCAGGCGGCGAGCGACATCTTCCTCGGGTGGGTGACCGGGCCGGAGGGCCGGCACTTCTACTGGCGTCAGCTGCGGGACATGAAGAGCTCCCTCGTCGTCGAGGACATGTCGCCGCCCCTGCTGCACGACTACGCGCGGCTGTGCGGCGCGGCGCTGGCCCGCGCGCACGCCCGGTCCGGCGACCGGATCGCCATCGCGCACTACCTCGGCGGCTCCGACGCCTTCGACCGCGCCATGGCCGACTTCGCGCTGCGGTACGCCGACCGGAACGCGGCCGACCATGCCGCGCTCGCCGCGGCCGTCGCGGCGGGCCGGCTGCCGGAGGACCGCCCCGGGCCGGTGGGCCGCCGGTAGCCCCCCTGATGTCCGTGCCCGGCCCGCTACCAGTCGTGCACGGTCCCGTCCGTGAGCCGGTTGACGGGCAGATAGGCCGGTGCGTACGGGAAGCGCGCGGCGGCCGTCTCGTCGAGTTCCACACCGAGGCCCGGCTGATCGGACGGATGCAGCAGCCCCTCGCCGAAGCGGTAGGAGGTCCGGAAGACCTCCAGCGTCCCGGCCGAGTGCCGCATGTACTCCTGAATGCCGAAGTTGTGCACGGCCAGGTCGAGATGGAGCGCCGCGGCCATACCGACGGGCGAGATGTCGGTGGGCCCGTGGATGCCCGACTTGATGCCGTACAGGGCGGCCAGGTCGAGCAGCTTGCGCATCGCCGTGACGCCCCCGACATGCGTGACCGCCGACCGTACGTAGTCGATCAGCCGCTCGCTCAGCAGAACGCCGTAATCGTGCGGGGAGTTGAAGACCTCCCCGATGGCCAGCGGTGTGGTGGTGTGCTGCCGGACGAGCCGCAGGGCCGTGGGGTCCTCGGCGGGCGTGGCGTCCTCCAGCCAGAACAGGTCGTACGGTTCGAGGTCCTTGCCCAGCCTGGCCGCCTGGATGGGCGTCATCCGGTGGTGTCCGTCGTGCAGCAGCGGCAGTTCGGGGCCGAACTCCGCGCGTACCGCCTCGAACACCCGGGGCACATGGCGCAGATACGCGCGGGTGTCCCACACCTCCTCCACCGGCCGCGGCGGCCCGTCCCCCGACCGCCGGGCGGGTTCGTAGTCGTAGCGGTCGCCGCCGCCCGCGCCGGACGCGGCCACGCCGTACACCGAGTCCAGCCCCGGGATCCCGGACTGGATACGGATCGCGCGGTACCCCTGGGCCAGATGGGCACGTACGGAGTCCAGGATCTCGGGGACGTCGCGTCCCGAGGCATGGCCGTAGGCGAGGGCGCCGGTGCGGGAGGCGCCGCCGAGCAGCTGGTAGAGCGGCATGCCGGCGGCCTTGGCCTTGATGTCCCAGAGCGCGGTGTCCACGGCCGCCACGGCGGCCATCGTCACCGGCCCCCGGCGCCAGTACGCGCCCCGGTACAGGTACTGCCAGGTGTCCTCGATACGCGCCGCGTCCCGGCCGATCAGCAGCGGCGCCACATGGTCCGACAGATAGCTCGCGACGGCCAGTTCACGTCCGTTGAGGGTGCCGTCGCCGAGTCCGGTGATGCCGTCCTCCGTGGTGATGCGCAGGGTGACGAAGTTACGGCCGGGGCTGGTGACGATGGTGTCGGCAGCGGTGATCTTCATAACGGGCGCGGCTCCTGTCGTACGAGAGGGGTGGCGGTGCCGTACCGCTCCAGAATGACCCATGACATGTCCGCGCCCCAGAGGGTCTCCTCGGCGGGGGTCTCCTCAGCGCGCGGCCCGCGTCAGCAGGGCGGCGGCCTCCCGCGCCTGGAGGGCCGGTTCCGCCGTTTCGAGTATCGCGGCGGTCACCATGGCGCCCTCGGCGAGGAGTTGGAGCTGATCGGCCGTGCCCGGGGGCAGCTTCGCGTCGGCCACCAGACCGGCCAGATACCGCTTGAAGGCGAGCTTGTGCGCCCGCGCCTGGGCGGCGACGCGCGGTGAGGTGGCGCCGAGTTCGCCGTACGCGTTGATCCAGGCGCAGCCGCGGAAGTCCGGCTCGCCGAACCACGCGTGCAGATGGTCGAAGACCGCCAGGATGCGTTCCTCGGCATCCCGGTGGCGGTCCACCCGCTCGCCCAGCCGCTGCCGCCATACGAGGTCGCGCCGCGCGAGATACGCCTCGACCAGCTGATCCTTGGCGGGGAAGAGCTGGTAGAGCCGCTTGAGCGATACCCCGGACGCGCCGCGGATGTCGTCCATGCCGACGCTCTGCACGCCCCGGGCGTAGAACAGCCGCTCCGCCGCGTCCAGCGCCTGTTCCCTGGCGGCCACGCCGTCCAACCTCGTCACGCTCCCCACCTCGCTCCTCGCCCTCTCGCTCCTTGACCCGAGAACCATCGTTCTCTACGGTATCAGCGAGCGATGAGAACGATGGTTCTCCATTGTGGTCCGCAAGCAGTCCCCACCAGTCCGCACCAGAAGGAGCCCGTGATGAGTGCTCGACCGCCGCTGCCGCCGTTCACCCTCGACACGGCGAAGCAGAAGGTCCAGGCCGCCGAGGACGCGTGGAACACCCGCGATCCGCAGAAGGTCTCGCTCGCCTACACCGAGGACTCGCGCTGGCGTAACCGGGACATGTTCGTCACCGGCCGGGACGCCATCGTCGAGCTGCTGACGCGGAAGTGGGAGCGCGAGCGGGAGTACGCGCTGCGCAAGGAGCTGTGGGCGTTCGAGGGCGATCGCATCGCGGTGCGCTTCCAGTACGAGAGCCATGATGCGGGAGGCCAGTGGTGGCGTTCATACGGCAATGAGCTGTGGGAGTTCGACGCGCACGGCCTGATGTCCCGCCGCGAGGCCAGCATCAACGACGTACCGATCCAGGAGAGCGAGCGCCGGATCTTCGGCCGCCGGCCGGATGCGGAGCGCGGGGTGCCCTTCCCCCTCCGCTGAGCCGCTGAGCCGTAGAGCTGCTGAGCTGCTGAGCTGCTGAGCTGTCGAGCCTCAGCCGGTGTCCAGGGCCGGGCCCGCCGTGTCCAGGGCCGCCCCGGCGTCATCGGCGAGCGTCACGGCGACCAGCCGCACCTGCTTGGACGGTACGAGGCCGGGATTGGGCCGGAGCATGAACCGCCCCACGTAATGCCCGGCGCCCGAGGCCCGCAGCTCGATCTCGCCCTCGGGCCAGCCGAGCTGTTCGATGTCCCACGGTTTGCGGTCCACCCTCACGGTGCCGTCCTGCTCCAGCCGGGCCGGATGGCCGAGCAGACTGCCGTACTCGAACCGGCAGCCGCGCAGCCGCAGGATCTCCACGAGATGCCGGCTCACCTGGTCGACCACCGCGTCAGGAGAGCCGGTGGACTGCGCGAGCCGAGCGGTGTCATGGATCCGGCCGAGCAGCCCGGCGTCCACCACCGTCATGACATGCAGCCGCCGGGCGTGGGCGGCCAGTTGCGACACGGCGAGCCCCACCGCCAGCAGCAGCACCGCCGTCACGATGTCGTTCGCGCTGGTGATACTGAACCGCTCGAACGGCCGGGCCAGGAAGAAGTCGAACCACACGGCCGCCGACAGCGCGGCCAGCGCGCCGGCGAGACGGTTGCCCATGGCCGCGACCGCCACGACGACCACGACGAGGATCAGCGCCAGGTCGGCGCTCGCCATGCCCGAACGGAGCGGCAGCAGCAACAGGGCGACCGCCAGGGGCGCGATCAGCGCCGCGCCGAGTGCGATGCGGTCGCGAAGCGGGAATCTCATGGTCCACCTCGCAGTACCTCGTACGCCGGACCGATCCGTCCGACCGCCGGATTCAGGCCGCCCAACGGCCCTCACCATCAATCTTCCCCCGGCGGCCCCCGGGGACTCGGGCCGCCGGGTGTCTTGACGCGGCCCTGCCGTCGGCCGCGCGGACCTTGACGCGATCTTGACGCCCGGGAGCGGCCGTCCGAGCCGGACGCGGCGGCGGACGGGGCATGCACATCGGATGAAACGCCTGTGGTGCCGCCGCGGCGCGTGATACGTCTCCGTGTCATGGACGATCTTGTGACTGAGCGGCTCGTGCTTCATCCGTTGAGCGTGCTGGAGGCCGAGCGGGTGGCCGCCGCCGAACCGGCGGACGGGGACCTCTGGGCGCCCGGGTATCCCGCCGACGGCGACATGGTGGGCGCCAGACGTTATCTGACGACCTGTGCGATCACCGGTGATCCCCAGCCCTTCGGCCCGTACGAGATCCGCCGTCGCGAGGACGGGTGCGCCATAGGCGGACTCGGCTTCCACGGCGCCCCGGACGAGAACCTCACCGTCACGATCGGCTACGGCCTGATCCCGTCGGCGCACGGCAGGGGATACGCCTCCGAGGCCCTGCGCGAACTGCTGCGGTTCGCGCGGGCGAGCGGTATCACCTGCGTCCAGGGCGACACCGATCACGAGAACACCGCGTCCCAGCGCGTGATGACGGCGGTGGGGATGCGGCTCGTCGCGGAGGACGAGCAGCTGAGGTACTACGGGATCGTCTGGGCCGAGCGGGCCGGGTGATGATCCGGTGTCACCCGGCCCGCACGGACGGGCCGCCGCGCCGTGTCCCCGGCTATCCGCGGCGCGCGGTGGGCGTACGGCGGCGCGCCGGCGGCCGGTCGAACACGCTGTCCATGGAAGGCTCGTCCTCCCCCTCGCCGTCGGGCAGCGGGGGCAGCTCCACGGTGTAGCGGGGTTCGAGGAAGATGTCGTGATGCTGCGGACGCGCGTTCGGCGCGGCCCCCGTGCTCGGTTCCTGCGACGGATCCTGACGGGACGGTGAAGAAGGCATGCACAACCGTTCGGAGAGTCGAGCGGCCGCGCGGCCCGAATGCCGATCGACCCGCTGGGAAGGTGTCTACCTCATCATTCCCCGTCCCGCATCACCGCGGGTGACCGGAGCATGGCGCCTCCGGTCCCGGCTGCTCCTCCGGCGTACCGCGTCGGCCGGTTCCACCGGGTGCGGGCCGGGGTGGTGAGAGTGCCCGGCCGCGCATCGCCCACCGGTCGGTGAGCATGCCCGTACGGAGCGGATTCAGGGTACGCGAGAGCGGCGGCGGGACACACATCCGGGAGCCCTTGGGTGGCCCGGTCCCCCGTCGGCGGCGTGTCGGGGTGTCGGGGCGTCAACCCCGGCCGCCCGACGCCCGCGGCAGGCGCTCCAGCAGTCCGCGCAGATCGTCGGCGTGCTCCTCCTCCTGCGCGAGCAGGTCCTCGAAGACCCGGCGGGTGGTGGGATCCCCCTGCCCGAGCCAGTGTGCGATCTCCGTGTACGACGCGATGGCCACCCGCTCGGCCACCAGATCTTCCTTGATCATCTCGATCAGGTCCGCACTCGCGTCGTACTGGGCGTGGGACCGCTTCGTCAGTGTGTCCGGGTTGAAATCGGGCTCCCCGCCGAGCTGGACGATGCGCTGCGCCAGCCGGTCCGCGTGCAGTTGCTCCTCCCGCGCGTGCTCCAGGAACTCGGCGGCGACCGGCTCGGAGTACAGCCCCGTCGCGGTGTAGTAGTGCCGCTTGTACCGCAGGGTGCAGACGATCTCCGTGGCCAGCGCCTCGTTCAGCACCTGGATGACACGCCCGACATCGGCTCCGTACGCGTCCGTCACCGGCCCCTTCTCGATCTCCTGGCGCGCCCGCGCGCGGATGGTCTCGATGTCGGTGAGGAACTCGGCCATGGCCGTGCACTTCCTTTCGTACCCAACGAGCATTGCGTGTGTGAACCTTCGCCTGCCCCGTCCCTTCCCCGTACGCGCCCGGACCGCTGTGGTTCGCGTACCCGCTCATCCACACGGCCCTATCGGACCGGCGGGCGGGGTCCGGGCGAGCCGGGCGCGGGAAGGGTGAGGTCGTGCGTCGTGTCCGAAAGGCCGTGAGAGAGCCGGTGGCCGAGCTGGTGAAGGGGCGGCGCCCGCAGCCGGTCCTGGTACAGACGGTGCGGTCGGCCGCCGCCGCGACGATCGCGTATGTCGTCGCCCTGCGGCTGAGCAGCGAGCCCGCGCCGCTGACCGCTCCCCTGACGGCGCTGCTCGTCGTGCAGGTCACGCTCTACTCGACCCTGACCACCGGCATCCGCAGGGTGAACTCCGTTGTCGCGGGGGTGCTGGTCGCCAGCGGTTTCAGTGTGCTGGTCGGGCTGACCTGGTGGAGCCTGGGGCTGATCATCGTGGCCTCGCTGATCGTCGGGCGGCTGGTCCGGGTGAGCGAGTTCGTGCCGGAGGTCGCGATCAGCGCGATGCTCGTCCTCGGCGTGACACGGGTGGCGTCCACCGCCTGGGACCGGGTGCTGGAGACGCTGATCGGCGCGGTGGTGGGGCTGCTGTTCAACTTCCTGTTCGTGCCGCCGGTGTGGGTCCGTACCGCCGGCGAGTCCATCGAGGATCTGTCGCGCCGTATGCGCCAGTTGCTGTTGCGTATCGGGGAGGGGCTGACGGAACCCACTCCGGTCGAGCGCGCCGCCGACCGGCTGCACGAGGCGCGCCGGCTCGACCACGACATCAGCGAGGTGGACGCGGATCTCCGGCAGGCCGAGGACAGCGTCCGGCTCAACCCCCGGGTCAAGGAGGGGCTGCTGCACCGCGTGGTGCTGCGTACCGGTCTCGACACGCTGGAGATCTGCACGGTGGTGCTGCGCGTACTGGCCAGGACACTGACCGACCTCGCCAAGGAGCGTACGGAGGAGCCGCTGTTCCCACAGGAGGTGGGGATCGCGCTGAAGGAACTGCTGGCGCGTGTCGCCGACGCCGTCGTGAGCTTCGCCGTACTGGTCACCACGGAGGCCAGCCAGAGCGCCGAGACCGCGGAGTCACGGCTCGCCGAGGATCTGGAAGCGGCGAGCGTGAGCCGGGAACGGCTGGCCGGGCTGTTGCTGGAGGGCGTCCAGCGCCACCCCCGTCAGTGGCAGCTCCATGGCGCGCTGCTCGCGGAGATCGACCGGATCCTGGACGAGCTGGACATGGAGAACCGCTCCAAGCGGTTGATGGAGGAGCTGGACCGCGCCTCTCGCGAAACGCGTGAGCGATACCCCCGGCTGGCCGCCGTGTGGCAATGGGTACGGGAAGCGCTGCCGGGGCCGCGCGGATAAAGGCCGGCCGATATACCGAACCAGGAATGGACGCAGCGGTGCTGGGCTTCTCCCGGCCACCGCCGTGGCGTGAATCGCTCGTTCGCGGAGCAACGGGAAACTCCGGCCGGATTATTGACGGAGTTTTTGCCGAGAACACATGGAGACGAGGTGTATTCGGGCGGGGAAGCCGTCGGCCGCCCCCTCCGCGCCCCGCAATCATGGGCGCCATCAGCGAGGACGACGGGAACCGGCCGCGCGGCCGGATGTGATCAGCGGCTTCGCTCCCGCCGCCCACGCGCGCCGCGCGGCCCGTTTTCCGGCGTCTCAGCAGGTCCATGGGGTGTGCGGAGAGGGCGAGTTGGGTGGGGCGGTTGATGAGACCGGTCCGAATGGCGGTACTGTGCGCGCGCGCCGTCATCGTGGGCGGCGCGGTTATCGCGGAGGATTTTGTGACTCTATTCAGCGGATCATGGCGGCGCAGAAGCGCCCTCATAACCGTCGCTACGGCAAGTGCGCTCGGGGTCGGCCTGTCGGCCGTTCCCGCCGTCGCGCACACGCCGACGTGGTCGGTGACCTGCTCCGAGGTCAGCCTCGACCTGACCGCCTACGGCAACAGCGACAAGAACACGGTGACGGTCACCGTGGACGGCAAGGACCTGCTGCCCACCGAGAATTTCAAGAACGACTTCCACAAGAAGCTCGAACTTCCCGAGCACAAGAGCGAGCTGAGCGTTCGTCTCATCGTGGTGGCCGCCGACGGCGACCAGTTCTCCAGGGACGAGACGAAGACCGCTCCGGTCTGCGAGGAGTCCACCCCGCCGCCGTCCTCGGAGGCCCCGACGCCGACTCCGACGCCTTCGGAGGAGACGCCGACCACCGAGACTCCCAAGCCGACGCCTTCGTCGACGGTCACGCCCACGGACGAGGCCAGCAGCTCGGCGCCCGCGGTTCCCTCGTCGCAGCCGAGCCCGGCCGGGGACGACCTCGCCGAGACGGGTTCCTCCAGCGCCACCCCGCTGATCGCCGGTGCGGCCGCTGTCGTACTGGTCGCCGGTGCGGGCATCATGTGGGCCTCGCGCAAGCGTCGTACCGCGGGCAACTGACCGACCGCTCGACACACCGCCCCGCCGCCACGCCGGACGCCGTCCGGACTTCCACCGCCAACACTCGGCGGCCCTGACAGTGGTGACCCGGCCATGAGGCATGGACCGGACGACTGCTCGCCCGCCAGGGGCGCGTCGGCCGGACTCCCCGCGGCAGAGGTGGTGTGAAGAAAAGCCGAGGAGGTACGGAGCGGGCGGGCGGCCCCGGTGGGGCGCCACCCCGACGTACTCCTCGCACCGTGTGAGGCCCCGCGGCATCCCCCGTTCGCGGGGCCTCGCCATGCGCGGTGTGACCCCGGCGCGGACAATGGACCGGAAAAGCCCGCCGACAGGCCACCGACACACTGGGGGCGCCATGGATCCGGTGGAGGCTCTCGACAGGATCGCCTTTCTGCTGGAGCGCTCGCGGGCCGAGACCTATCGGGTACGGGCGTTCCGTACCGCCGCCGCGGTGGTGGCGGACATGCCCGCCGACGAGGTCGCGCGGCGCGCCGAGGCCGGCACCCTCGGCCGGGTGCGCGGCATCGGTCCCAAGACGTCACAGGTCGTCGAAGCCGTGGTGAAGGGCTCCGTACCGGAGTATCTGGCGCGGCTGGAGCGGGAGGCCGCCGGGCCGCTCGCGGAGCGCGGACACACACTGCGCGCGGCGCTGCGCGGTGACTGCCATCTGCACTCGGACTGGTCGGACGGCGGCAGCCCCATCGAGGAGATGGGACGGACGGCCGCCGCGCTCGGTCATGAATGGGCCGTGCTCACGGACCACTCCCCCACCCTGACCGTGGCCCGGGGTCTGACGGCCGGGCGGCTGCGCGAGCAGCTCGATGTGATCGCCGGACTCAATGAGCGGTGGGCGCCGTTCCGGCTGCTGACCGGCATCGAGTGCGACATCCTGCCGGACGGCTCGCTCGACCAGGAGCCGGAACTGCTCGACCGGCTCGATCTGGTGGTGGCGTCCGTCCACTCGAAGCTGCGCATGGACGCCGCTCCGATGACACGGCGCATGATCGCCGCCGTCCGCAATCCGCTCACCGATGTGCTGGGGCACTGCACGGGACGGCTGGTCATCGGACGGAGTCGGCGGGACCGCGGCGGGTCGGGCGGCAGCCGGCCGGAGTCGGTGTTCGACGCGGACGCGGTGTTCGAGGCGTGCGCCGAATCCGGCACCGCGGTGGAGATCAACAGCAGGCCCGAGCGGCTCGACCCGCCCCGTCGGCTGCTGCGCCGGGCGGTGGCGGCCGGGGTCTTCTTCGCCATCGACACGGACGCGCACGCGCCGGGCCAGCTCGACTGGCAACTCCTGGGCTGCGCGCGGGCGGAGGAGTGCGACGTGCCCGCCGACCGGGTCATCAACACCTGGCCGGCCGAGGGGCTGCGGGAGTGGACGCGGACCCGGCGGGCACCGGCCTCGGGCTGACCGCCCTCGCCGAGCCCGTACGGTGCGTACGGCTGAGCGGGGCTCAGCGGCCGTCCAGCTCGGCGAACAGGCTGGTGTCGAGGCGGGCCAGCAGATCGGTCGGATCCTCGTACACCTCCACGGCTCCCGTGGACTCCAGGGCGGCGCGCGGAATGCCGCCCGACAGCAGGGCGACGGGGCGGACACCGGCTCGGGTCGCCGCCTCCATGTCCCACACCGAGTCGCCGACGAACACCGCCAGCTCCGCGGGCACTCCGGCCAGTGCCAGCGCCCGGTCGACCGGGTAGGGCGCGGGCTTGCCCGCCGGCACGTCGTCCGCGCCCGTCGTCCCCAGGATGACGTCGTCGGCGTCGATCGCCGCGCGCAGCGCGGTGATCTCGGCCTCGCCCGCCGAGGTGGCGAGCACGATCCGCCAGCCGCGGTCGGCCAGCGACCGCAGGAGATCACCCGCCCCCTCGAAGGCGGGCAGCCGGTCCAGACAGGTCCCGTACAGCGTGGTGTGCGCGGCGCTGATCCGCGCGTCCTGGCCGCGGTCGCGCTCGTCGCCGAGCAGATGCGCGATCAGCTCACCGGAGCCGAGCCCGATCGCCCGGTGGATTGCCGACATCGGCACCGTATGCCCGGCCTGGCGGAACGCCTCCCACCAGGCGGTCACATGGAGGTGATTGGTGTCGACGAGCGTTCCGTCGATGTCGAACAGTGCCGCGCGCGTCGCCATGTGTGTCCCGTTCCCGTTCGGGTCGGGCCCCGGGGACACGCCCCGGCGCCCCGGATGCCTGGAGCAACGTCTTGATCATGCCGTCTTCTCCCGGCCCGGAACGGGTTGAGCGGGGCCGTACGGGTGAGCGACCGGCCCTACGCGTACAGACCGTCGAGCCAGTTGCGCCACGCGCCCTCGATCGCCTTGGAGTCGGCGCCGGGCGCGAAGTCGTGCACGCTGATCCCCACCGGCGCGCCGAAGTGGTTCCTGCCGAACAGCCGGTACATCGCCGTGTCGGTGCGCAGACCGACGAAGTACGGATTGCGGTAGTCGACAACGGCCTCGACGGGCCCCGCGCCGGGCGCCTCGATCCGTACGGTCGTCCCCTCCGCCACCTCGTCCGGCAGCCCGAGCCCCCGGCTCGCGACTTCGAGCGCGCCCGCGGCCTGAGAGGCTGCGGGTCCGTCCACGGTGGCGAACACCGCCGTGCGTCCGGTGAAGTGCAGCAGATACTGGCGCAGTGTGTGCAGATAGAAGTCGGTGTGCTTGGAGGCACCGTCGTACTGGTTGTCCCAGTCCTCGACGAGGATGCCGCTGTGGACGTACCGCACCCACGAACCGCCGCCCTCGCGCGGCTCGATGACATGGTCGAGCTGGTTCAGCGTCTGCTGCGACATCCCTTCGACGTTCTCGACCCGGCCGGTCAGCCGCCTCGGCGGGTCCCAGGCCGTGACGGTGCCGCCGTGCGGCGCCGCGCCACCCTCGCGGGGCTCGTACTCCATGGGCCACAGCCAGCCCGCCGTACCGGTGGTGAGCGCTTCCCAGACCTGCTCGGGACTCGCGTCCACCTCGAACTCGCGGACGATCTCGAATTCCTTGGACATGACGGACTACTCCTGTGCGTGTGAGGGTGATGTGGTGGGGGACGCCGGCTCGGGCAGCCGCGCGTCGGCGTCATCGGATGTGACGGCGTCGGGCTTGACGGTGGGATGGAGCGCGACGACGATCCGGTGATCGCGGCCGTTTTCGGCGTGTGCGTCGTGGTACTTGGCGATCAACGCGCTGACGCCGCGGGTCAGCTCGTCGACGAAGGCGGCCCGGTCCGCCGCGGAGGCGAAGCGCACCTCCCCGTCGAGCGCGTACGTGGCGAGCCGCTTGCGGGCCTTCGTCGCGCCGGTGATCAGCGCGCCCACGTCGCGTACGAGCCGCGCGGCGACCGCGAGCAGCCAGCGCGCGGAGAGCTGGTCGCGGAACCGGGCCGGGTCGGGCTGCACGGCGGCCAGCGCGAGCGGCGAGATGACATACGAGGCCGCGGTGGCCCGCATCAGCCGCTCGGTGACATTGCCTTTTCTGCGCTCACCCGCCAGCTCCACCAGGCCGTGCCGCTCCAGGGCCTTGAGGTGGTAGTTCACCTTCTGCCGGGGCAGCCCGACCCGTCCGGCGAGCATCGTCGCCGACGCGGGCCCGACGGCCAGCTCGGCGAGCAGCCGGGCTCTCATGGGGTCCAGCGAGACGGCTGCCGCCGCCGCGTCCTCGATCACGGTCACGTCCAACATGGCTCCACTCTCTCACCGACAACTTTTTCTGTCCAGAACCATTCACTTGTCGGTGAGAGACCCTTCCACTGGCTCGACTGACACGGCCACCGTCGCCTCCCCCGCCGGGACCGGGCGGCGGTCACGCGTCCGTACGACCGCCGCCCGGCCCCTCGCCCGGCCCGCCCGCTCCGCGCTCCGCACGCGCGTGACGGGCGAGCGCGGGGGGTACGCCCCAGCACAGGACGAACCACACGGCCATCACGCCGACCAGCCACAGCGCGAGGGTGTGGTTCACCGCCAGCCGCAGGATGAGCAGCAGGGCCGAGGCCATCGTGCAGAAGAGCAGCGCCAGACCCACGACGGTCAGCCGGGAGGCCCAGACGACCATCCGCGGCTTCAACCGCAGCCCCGTCAGCAGACGGTGGAACGACACCGGCCCGATCAGCGCGCCGACCGCCCCCGCGCCGAGCATCACCGTGACGGTGTAGATGGCTCTGTCGGCGTCCGACAGTTCGGTGAACCGCGCCTGGAAGACGACCGTGAGCAGGAATCCGAACAGAATCTGCACTCCGGTCTGCGCCACCCGCAGTTCCTGGAGCAGCTCGCCCCAGAGGCGGTCCGCCCGCTCCTCGACGGTCTCGTGCCGGCCATGGCCCTCCGCGCTCTGTCCCGTCACGCCGTCGTCACCCGTCTTCCTTCCGCTCACCGCTCGCCTCTCACCATGAATCGTCGGTCCGAGGCGGCGGTGGCAGACGCAGATGGGCCAGGTCGTCCGGGACCGGGGTGTTGGGGCGGAACAGCGGGGCCGACTCGCCGTCGGCGGCCGTCGCGGGTGCGTCGGTGAGCCGGAAGCGGGCGCGCAGCCGGGTGTAGAAGTCGGTGGGGCCCATCCGGACCAGCCGCAGCCGGTACTTGGCGCCGTACACCCCGACCCAGTCGCCGGGCCCGATCACCCCGCGCAACTGCCCGTCGATGCTGAGCGCCACCTCCCCGGAGTGGGGCAGTACCCGCAGGGCCACCGGTTCGTCGGGCGCGGCCACGACCGTGCGGTCGAAGGTCATGTGCGCGGCCACGGGCGTGAACACCACGGCGTCCATGTGCGGGGAGAGCACCGGTCCCCCGGCCGCGAAGCTGTAGGCGGTCGAGCCCGTCGGGGAGGCGACGATGACCGCGTCCGCGGAGTACGCGGCGAGCAGGCGGCCCGCGATATAGACCCCCAGGGCGACCTGCCGGTCCCGGACGAGCTTCTCCAGTACGACATCGTTGACCGCGACGATGTCCAGCGCCACCCCCCAGCCGTCGCCCTCCGCGGTGTCCGGCCGGACATGGGGCGGCGGCAGCGTCGGTACGCGGCCGGAGCGCAGCAGCGCTTCCATGACGGACGGCATCTGCGGAACGCGGGACGCCCGCATGGTGAGCGTCATCCGCTCCTCGATCTCGGCGCGCCCCTCGTGCACGGTGTCCAGCGCCTTCGTGACCTTCTCCGCGGGGACTTCGGTCAGGAACCCGACCCGGCCCAGATCGACCCCGAGCACCGCGGCGTCGCTCTTGGCCGCGATCCGGGCTCCGCGCAGGAATGTGCCGTCGCCGCCGAGGGTCAGAACGAGGTCGGGATGGCCGGCCGCGGAGGCCTCCTCCTGGCCTCCGTGGCGCGGTTCGTGGCCCTTCCACACATCGATTTCCGTGCAGGGGACGTCGTGCGCGCGGCACCAGGCGTGGACGGCGCTCGCCGCCTCGACGGCCTCGGGGCGGCCCCGGTGGACCACGAGGCCGATGCGTTCGACAGACATGCTCGCGCTCTCCGTACGTCCGGTCCCTCGGAATCCGTCAACTCCGGCGGTCGGGAGCCGCCGCGCACTTTCCAGGATCACCGATCACCCGGCGGGACGTCCGGGGCCGGTCGGCCCCGTATTGAATTCACCCGAATGGCGGATAGCTTCGGATGCCCCTGTCACGGCATCGACCACCGTGAGCGCTGGCCCGAGAGGCACCCGGGGCCAGGCCGCGGCGGTGCCGGCACGCTGCCCCGGTTGCCCCGGGTCCCTGACGGATGCGCGATGGAGTCGTGCGCGCCTGACCGTGAGGGGCCTGATCCCGCAGACGCGCTTCCCCCACGCGAGGAGTGATCGCTGATGTCAGCCGATGGCGTGTTCGACAGCCCCAGCAGGCTCAACGGTTTGGCCATATACGACAAGGACGGCGACAAGATCGGCAACGTCGGCCAGGTCTATGTGGGCGACCGCTCGGGCCGCCCGGAGTGGGTCACCGTGAAGACCGGTCTGT
This sequence comes from Streptomyces scopuliridis RB72, assembly GCF_000718095.1. Taxonomy (GTDB): domain Bacteria; phylum Actinomycetota; class Actinomycetes; order Streptomycetales; family Streptomycetaceae; genus Streptomyces; species Streptomyces scopuliridis. The sequence goes on from NZ_JOEI01000019.1 coordinate 133,630, forward strand.
TCGGCATGAAGGAAAGCCTCGTCCCGCTGTCCGGCGCCCGCCGCGCGGGTGAGGACATCCACGTGCCGTACGCGAAGGAGACCGTCAAGGAGGCTCCGCGGCTGGACGCCGACGAGCATCTGGACCCGAGTCAGGAGAAGCAGCTCTACAAGCACTACGGTCTGACCGCCACGGGCGCGGGTCTGGGCATGGCCTCGGGCACCGCCGCGGGTACGGGCACGACCTCCGGCACGGCCGCGGGCGCGGCCTCCGGCACGGGGCGTACGGGAGCCGGGACGGCCACCGGCGGGCGGGCCGGCGCCGCCTCCACCGGTGGCGCGGGACGGCCCATGGCCGGGGTGCGCGGCTCGGTGCCCGAAGAGGGCAAGGAACGGCACGGCGAGGAGCTGATCCGGTCCGAGGAGCAGCTGTACGTCAGCACCGAGGAACACGAAGTGGGCCACGCCCGGCTGCGCAAGGTCGTGGTGACCGAGAACGTGACCACCTCGGTACCGCTCAGCCATGAGGAGGTCCGGGTCATCCACGAGGCGATCGCGCCCGAGGACCGGACCGGTATTCGCGGCTCCCTCATCGGGGAGGCCCAGACCGAAGTGACCCTGCACGCCGAAGAGCCGGTCATCCGCAAGGAGTCCGTCCCGGTCGAGCGCGTGCGCATGGAGACGGAGAAGGTGACCGAGCAGAAGGAGGTCTCGGCCGAGGTCCGCAAGGAGCAGATCGAGTACGACACCGATCAGACCGACACGGGCATGGGCGGCAGGCGCGGCTCCGGCCGCTGACCCCGCCGCTGACCGGCCGCATACGCACGCCCCCGCCCACCACGTCCGCGTGGCCGGCGGGGGCAGGCCATACGCACTCACGCCGTCGTGCCGGTGAGGGTGGCCGGCCTCCCGGGGCCGAGGGTGCCCGGCGGCACGGTCTGCCCGGCGCGTAGCGTGCGTGAGTGGCATGGCCTCTCCGAGCGTTCGGACCGGTGGACCGGGTGGGTGAACGGAGCGTCAGCTCGCGCTCGGGCTGGCGCTTGAGCTGGCGCTCTCGCTCGGGCTGGTGCTCGAAGTGGGGCTCGCGCTCTGCGGCGGGGTGGTGATGGCCTTGCCCTCGGGGCTGACGACGAACCACTTGGCGCCGAACTCGGTCAGGTCCTGGCCCTTGGTCTCGCCGGGCTTGGTGTCTTCCCTGAACGTGTAGAGCGGGTGGCCGTTGTACATGGCCTGCTTGGTGCCGTCACTGCGGGTGGTGGTGGTGAGCAGGTTCGCCTTCACACCGGTGCCCGCCTGCGGCGTGCCCTTGACGAGTGCGGGCGGCCAGTCGACGACGCAGTCCCCGCTGCACGTGGACTTCTTGGCCTTGTCCGCCTCGAAGAGGTAGAGCGTATGGCCCTTGCCGTTGACCAGGATCTTTCCGAAGGGCCCGGTCTTGACGGATACCTTGCCCACTTCCTCGGACGGGTTCACCGACGGGGAGCTCGTCATGGACGAGGGCGGAGAGGTGGAGGGCGAGGCCGCCACGAAGTCCGCGGCCTCCTCCTTGGACGCCGATCCGCTCCCGCTGTCGGAGCATCCGGCGAGCACCCCGGCGCAGAGTGCCGCCGCGGCCACCGCGGCGGCTGTCCTGGTGTTGATCCTCATGCACGTCTCCTCAGCTCAGGGCCGCCCCATGGGCAGCACAGCGCCCGCCCGATCGCGGGCACAGCACCCACTACACGACAGGGTCCGAAAGCGGGCCACCGGACAGAGCCGTTCGGAGTACACGGCCGCGGAAGAGGCACGCGTCGGGGCCCGTGCCGGGCGCCCGGCACGGGCCCCGGGGGCCTGGCGTGGACCGGCCTGGGCTCTTCCGGACGGGTGAGGTACTGTGGGCCGCTGCGAAGGGGAGTAGCCCCGCGAACCGGTCGTCGACACACTGGAACCCCCGGGTTCCCGGTGGCCGGGCCCACTATCGGTGGGCGGGCGAGACCTTCGGTCAGGCATTGACGGTGTCCGCGTCTCGCGGGCACCACCGTCGTGCCGGGCCGAGTGTCCTCCTGGCTCCGTACGGGGCTTCGCGAAGATCCGGGCCCGGCCCTCAGAGAAAGCCACCCGGAATGCATCTCGACCCCCTGGCGATCGTCACCGCCTTCGGGCTGATCTTCCTTGCGGAGCTCCCCGACAAGACCATGTTCGCGTCCCTGGCCATGGGGACGCGCATGCGCCCGCTCTATGTGTGGTTCGGCACGTCGACGGCGTTCCTCGTCCATGTCGCCATCGCCGTCGGCGCGGGCGGTCTGCTCGGGCTGCTGCCCGGCTGGATCGTCAAGCTCGTCTCCGCCGCGCTCTTCGCGTTCGGCGCCTTCATGCTGCTGCGCGGCGGAGGCGACGACGGGGACGAGGAAACCGAGACGAAGACGGTCACCGGCTTCTGGCCCGTCTACTCCACCGCCTTCATGGCCGTCTTCATCAGCGAGTGGGGCGATCTCACCCAGATCACCACCGCCAACCTCGCGGCCAGCAACGGCACATGGTCCACCGCCATCGGTTCGGCCGCCGCGCTCATGTCCGTATCCGCGCTGGCTCTGCTCGCCGGCCGGTTCATCGCCACCCGCGTCCCCCTCAAGACCGTCCAGCGCATCGGCGGGCTGTGCATGCTGGGGCTCGCGATCTGGTCCGTGACCGAGATCTTCGTGGGCTGACGACCCGCCACGCGCAGAGCGGGCGAATGCGGAGAGCCCTGCCCACCGGTGAAGGCCGGCGGGCAGGGCTTCGGACAGGATTCGGACAGGACAGCGGCTCTCAGGCGGCCGGGGCCAGATGCTGGTCGAGCACTGCGAGGACATCGCGGGCCGCCGCGGGCCCGGTGTTGAGATAGAAGACATCGTCGTCGACCGGGATCGCCGTCTTGCCCGCGACGGCGGACAGCGTCGGCCAGAGCGGCGCCTTCGTCAGCGCCGACGCCTTGGACCCGTCGCCCTGGACCCCGTAGAACAGCCAGTCGGCGTCGGCCCGGTCCAGCTGTTCATTGCTGATGTTCTGGGAGGTCTTGTCCAACTGCTGGCTCTTGGGACGGCCGAGCCCGGCGTCCTCGGCGATGCTGCCGGTGAACGAGGGCACACCGAAGACCCGCAGCCGGTCGCCGTTCAGCCGCAGGAAGGACACGGTCACCGGCTTGTCGAGACGCTTGCCGAGTTTCTCGGCGTCGGTGTGGAAGGTGTCGAGGTACGTCCGCGCCTGTTCGGTCTTGCCGAGTCCGTCGGCGACGAGCAGGAAGTCCTGCTTCCAGTACAGCCCCGTGCCCTGGGTGGCGATGGTGGGCGCCAGCTCGGTCAGTGCGGTGTAGAGGGTCTTGGCGTTCTTGCCCGCGATGTTCATCAGGATCAGATCGGGCTTGATGTTCGCGATGGTCTCCAGGTTCGGGTCGACCCGCGAGCCCACATCCACGACCTTCGCCAACTGGGCGGCGTCCTTCGGGAAGTCGTCCTTCAGATACTGGGGGACGAGATCCGCCCCGTCCCCTCGGGTCGAGCCCGCCGGCACCGTACCGAGCGTGAGCAGCGCGTCGGCCTGCCCGGTGGAGATCACCACGACCTTCTTCGGTGCGGCCTCAAGAGTCGTCCTGCCTTCGAAGTGGCTGACGGTACGCGGGAATTGCCCGTCCGGTTTGCCGCTTCCCATGCCCTTGGGCACGGAGCGGGGCGCCGTATGGGTCGACGCGGCCGGGGTGGCCGGCGGCGCGGACGTCCCGCCATCGCCCGACGAGTCCGTCGAGTTGGTGGAACAGCCGCTGAGCAGCAGGGTGCCGGCTACGGCGGCGCCGCTGATGAGACGGGTGAGAGGGAGATCACGGAAGCGGTACACGAGGCATTAGCTTAGGCTTCCCTAAGTGCGGATGAGTAGGTATGACAGTCATGCGATGGATCACATATCCGGAGGTGCGGGTTCCGGAGAAGCCGGTTCCGGAGAGGCGGGTTCCGTGGAAGCGGAGCCGGCGGCCCCGGTCGGCGAGCGGCGCCCCGACGGGCCGCGAACCGTCGAACCGCCGGGCCCGCGCCCACGGACCGGCGGGCTTCGGCGCGGAAAACACCTCGCCGCGCTGGTGGTCTGTCTCGCCCTCGTCGTCCTGCTCGTACTGACCAGCCTGGGCGTCGGCGCGCGGGGCATCCCCCTGGGGACCGTCGCTCGGGTGCTGCTCCATGACGACGGGAGCCCGGAGGCCATCATCGTCCGGCAGTTGAGGATGCCCCGTACCGTCCTCGCGGTCGTCGTCGGTGCCGCGCTGGCCCTGGCCGGGGTCGTCATGCAGGCCATCACGCGTAACCCGCTCGCCGAGCCGGGCATCGTCGGCGTCAACGCGGGCGCCTCCTTCGCGGTCGTGGTCGCGATCGCCGCGTTCCATGTCACCGGCGTCTCCGGCTACATCTGGTTCGCCTTCGCCGGAGCGGTCCTGGCCGCGCTGATCGTCCATACCCTCACTTCGGGCGCCACCCGCGGCCACCACCACACCCGGCTCGTCCTGGCGGGGGCGGCGCTGTCGGCGAGTCTCGGGGCCTGTACGGGCATCATCACCATGTTCAACACCACGGCCTTCGACTCCTACCGCTTCTGGGTGGTGGGGGCGCTGGAGAACCGGGGTACGGAAGCGCTCACCGCCGCGGTCCCCTTCATCCTGGTCGGCACGCTCATCGCGCTGGCGCTCGGCCCGTCCCTGAACGCGCTCGCGCTGGGTGACGAGACCGGTGCGGCCCTCGGGCTCAGGGTCCCTTGGGTGCGCGCGGCCGGCTTCCTGTCGATCATGCTGCTCTGTGGCGCGTCGACCGCCGCCGCGGGGCCGATCGCCTTCGTCGGGCTGGTCGTTCCGCATGTGCTGCGGCTGGTCCTCGGCCCCGACCTGCGCCCGCTGCTGGCCTTCGCGCTGCCCGGCGGGGCCATCCTGCTGCTCGTCAGTGATATCGCCGGACGGGTCATCGCCCCGCCGGGCGAGATCGAGGTCGGTATCGTCACGGCGTTCATCGGGGCCCCCGCGCTGCTCTGGCTCGTCGTCAGGCGCAAGGAGGTCGCGGCGTGAAGACCCCGCACCGTACCGCCGCCCCGACCCGCGTACTGCGGCTCCCCGGAGAACTCACCCTGCGCTACTCGGGCCGGACCGCCGCCGTGACGGCCGTTCTGCTGCTGGGATGCGCGGCGGTGTGGACGCTGAGCGTGTTCACCGGTACGTACCGGATCGACACGGACCGGATCCTCGACGTACTCGCCGGTGGCGGAGCGGGGACGGACCGGTTCATCATCGTCGGCCAGCGACTGCCGCGCGTCTGTGCCGCGCTGCTCGTCGGCGCGGCCCTCGGGCTGTCCGGGGCGCTGTTCCAGAGCCTGTCGCGCAACCCCCTCGGCAGCCCGGATGTCATCGGGTTCACCACCGGCTCCACCAGCGGCGCGCTCGTCGTCATCCTGGCCGGCGGCGGTACGGCCGGACTCGGCGTCGGCGCGGGCTCGGTGCTCGGCGGGCTGGTGACCGCGGTGGCCGTGTACGCGTTCACCGCGTCGCGCGGTGTCTCGGGCAACCGGCTGGTGCTCGCCGGTATCGCCGTGGGCGCGATGCTCGCGTCGGTCAACGACTTCCTCATCACCCGCGCGGATCTGGAGTCCGCGGAGAGCGCCAAGGCGTGGACGTTCGGCAGTCTCAACGCCGTCTCCTGGCCGCAGGTCACCCCGCTGGCGCTCGCGCTGCCCGTACTCGCCGCGGCGACGCTGGCCGTGGGCCGGCCACTGCGCCTCATGGAGATGGGGGACGACACGGCCGGCGCCCTCGGGGTGAACATCGCGCGCGTCCGTGCGCTCGGTCTGCTGCTGGGGGTCGCGCTGGCGGGCGCGGCCATCGCCGTCGCGGGCCCGATCGGCTTCCTCGCGCTGGCGGCCCCTCAACTGGCCCGCAGAATCACCCGGGCCCCGGGCGCCCCGATCGGTTCGGCCATGCTCACGGGTGCGCTGATCCTCGCCACCGCCGATCTGCTGGCCCAGCGCGTCCTGTCCCCCTTCCAGATCCCGGTGGGGCTGGTCACGGGCGCCCTCGGCGGTCTCTATCTGCTGTGGCTGCTGTCCAGGGAGAAGAGGAGCGCCCGGCCCCGGTGAGGCGGCGTCCGGGTCGTCACGTACCGAGCCGGGAGAAGAGGCCGCACCCCGACGGCCGGGCCGCGTCATGTTGGACGCCCTCTATTGTTTACGATGACCGGATGAAGCGATGGTCATCACGCAGCAGGACCCGGCCCGCTGGGCCGCGGGTTCTTCTTCTGCTGCTGGTGGCCTCGGTGATGACCGGTCTGCTGGCGATGCACGGGCTGTCGCCCGCTCCCTCGATGGAAGCGCACGCCGCGTCCGCTCCGGCCTCGACGGCTTCGGGGTCCGCCATGGGCCCGCGGTCATCCCCCGTACCCGCACCCTCCGGTCATGTCATGGCCGCCGGCGCGGTGGACGGGGACTGCGTACATCAGGGTCACGGAGGCGGCGGGCATCTGGATCACGCGGACGCCACCTGCGCCGCCGCCGGTGTCAGCGCCGGTCCCGCGCTCCCGACACCGCTCGCCTCCGCACTGCCCGCCGGACCGCTCGACGTAGCCGCCGCGCTGCGCCAGGCTCCCGGGACAACGACGGGCGACCGGGCTCCTCCCTCATTGAGCGAACTCCAGCTCCTGCGCATATAGGCGCCCCTCCCGCGGCCGTCCCCGCTGCCGAGCCGATCGCGTCGATCGGTTCGCCGGCCCGGTGGCCGCGTTCGGCATGCCCTCTTCTCCCCCACCACGCACAGGAGTCGTTCCACCATGACCTCGTACCGTCGCGCGGCCCGCAGGGCCGCCACCGCCGCGGCCGTGACCACCGCCGCGCTCACCCTCGCCGCCTGCGGCGGGGACAACGGAAGCCCGTCCTCCACCGCTTCGACGTCCGCGTCCGCCCCGGCTTCGGCCGCGGGCTCGGCGCACAACGCCGCGGACGTGTCCTTCGCGCAGGGCATGATCCCGCATCACCGGCAGGCGGTGGAGATGGCCGACCTCGCCGCCACCCGGGCCTCCTCGGCGGAGGTGAAGAAGCTCGCCGCCGAGATCAAGAAGGCCCAGGACCCGGAGATCAAGACCCTGTCCGGCTGGCTCACGACCTGGGACGCGCAGGTGCCGACGCAGGGCAGCATGGATCACTCCGGGCACGCGATGCCCGGGATGATGGCTGACAGCGACATGTCCACGCTGGAGAAGGCGTCGGGCCCGGCGTTCGACACCGCCTTCCTGAAGCTGATGGTCAAGCATCACGAAGGCGCGGTCGAGATGGCCAGGACCGAGAAGTCGGCCGGGGCCGACCAGAGCGCCAAGGACATGGCCGACGCCATCATCACGTCCCAGAGCGCCGAGATCACCCGGATGAACACCCTGCTCGACAAGTAGTACCGAGGCCCGGGGGCCTTGTCGGCCGGGGGCCGCGCCGAACGCGCGGTCCCCGGCCGGTCGCGGGGCGGCGCTCCGCGACCGGAGCGGAGCACCACTACGAGAGCGGTGCTCCGCTTCTCCCCGTACGAGCCGCGCCGGCCGGAACGGGGATGACCAGTTCGGGCCGGTCCCACATCACGGCCGGCGGGTTCGCGGCCACGGTGCCGGTGCGGCGGGCGCCCACGCTGCGGTAGAAACCCTCGGCGGGCGGATGGGAGACGACACGGACGGCGTCGAGTCCGGCGCCGCGCGCCTCGTCCGTCATGTGCTCGACAAGCCGGCGGCCGATACCGAGCCCCTGGGCGGCGTCCGCGACGAACATCAGATCGAGCTCCGGCGGATCGAGGACGAGCGCGTAGAAGCCGAGCAGCCGCTCATCGGCGCGTACGGCGTCGGCGCGTACGGCGTCGGTGCTTACGGCGTCGGCGGCGCCCCCCGCCCCTCCTGTCGCCACGGCCAGGAAGACCCGGTGAGTCTCGATGTAGTCGGGGCCGACCCGGTACCCCGCGATCATCGGCGCGTACGGGCCCTCGTAGGCGCGGGAGCCCCGGACCAGCCGGGTGAGCCGCCGGGCGTCCCGCGCGGTCGCCCGCCTGATCGAGACCGTCGTACCGGCCGACCCTTCACCCACCCGCGACCGTTCACCCACACGCGTAACTCGCGACACCATGGAGAGAGTATTACACCCGCGTCACACCGGACGCAGGGCGCCCTTTGCGCGGATCCGGGCGGCCGACAGGATGAGGGCCGGGGACGGTGCGCCGAACCGCCCCTGGAATGCGCCGCGTACGCCAGAGGTCCAGACCGAGAGCCGCTTTCTTTCTTTGCCCGGCTGTTATTGGCATGACCATGCGAAAGGTTCAGCATGGAACCGCACTACGCGCGTCACCCCTTCCAGGCAATGGATTTCGGGAGACCCCATGGAAGCCCACTCCCCCACACCGTCCCGCCGCGCCTTACTCCGTTCCGGTGCCGGTCTCGGCGCCGCCGCGCTGGGACTCGCCACGATCTCCGCCTCCACCGCCCGGGCCGCCGACGCCCGGCGCGACCCCGATGAACGGAACGCCCCCGGCACCGGGCCTCGCGTCTCCGCCGCCTATCCGCCCACCCACTGGATCCCGGCCAGCACCTCCAACTACACGGTGTCCAGCCGTCCGACGACGTATCAGGTCGACTTCGTCGTCATCCATGTGACGCAGGAGACCTTCCCCGACGCAAGGAAGATCTTCCAGGACCCGGCCAAGAAGGTCTCCGCGCACTACATGGTCGCCTCGGCCGACGGCTATATCGGGCAGTTCGTACGGGAGAAGGATGTCGCCTGGCACGCGGGCAACTGGAACTACAACACCCGCAGCATCGGCATCGAACACGAGGGATGGGTGGACAAGCCGGAGTACTTCACGGACGCGATGTACGCGTCGTCCGCCGCGCTGACCGCCGCCGTCTGCGCCAGGTACGGCATCCCCAGGACACGCGAACACATCATCGCCCACAGCGAGGTTCCCGGCGCCACGCACACCGACCCGGGCCGGCTCTGGGACTGGGACCGGTACATCGCACTGGTCAACAGCTGACCGGTCCGGCGTTCCACCACGGGCGCGGTCGGCGGTCGTTGCCGGCCGCGCCACCGAACACAGCGCGCACGTCGACCCGTTCGGGTGAGGATTCCCCTCCGGTCTGGCGATCCTCCTGTCCCGTGTGCCATAAGAAGGGGGCAATGTCCCATAAGGGAAAGAGAACACCGTGTACAGACTGCGCACCGGGCGACGCGTCGCCTCGGCTCTCGCCGTACTCGTGATCGCCGGCTCCGGGCCGCTGGCCGCCGCACCCGCCGGCGCCGCCCAGGCCGCCGGTTCCCCCGCCGCCTCTTCCGCGGCGGGCGATCCCCCGGCCACGCGGTCCGCGAAGGCACCCCTGGGAGAGCCCAAGGGCAAGGTCGTCTCCCGGATCAACCTGAGCATCCGTGAGGAGCCGACCTCCCACTCCGCCTATCTGGGCGGCCTGCGGCCCGGTACGGTCATCCCCCTCAGCTGCAAGGTCAGGGGCGAGAACGTGGACGGCAACAACCTCTGGTACCTGCTCGGGGACGCACATCCCGGCTATGTCGCGGCCCGTTACGTCGAGAATCAGTCGCCGGTGCCGTACTGCCAGTGCTGACCGTCCCGCGAGGAGCGTGCTCACCGGCCTGTCCGGCGCGGCCGCGCCTCAGCGACCGGCCCTGAGGACGGCCGGGTTACACGAACGGTGACAGGAAGTCCTTGGGTGCGAGTGCCCGGCTCACGATGCGGGTGTCACCGATCCAGCCGTAGAAGCCCTGGCCGAACCGCTCGTCGAACTGGGTGGCGCCCAGGACGAAGGGCTTGCCCAGCGTGGCGATGCCGGTCGACTTCTGCGCCGGGTTGCGCGCGATCTTCGAGCCGTCGACGTACATCACCGTACGGCGGCCGTCGTTGACGAGGGCGATATGCATCCAGCGGCCCACCGGGACGGCGTGGCTCCAGGAGGTGGGGTCGGCGTCCTGGAGCTGCGGGTAGACGACGAACTGGAGGAATCGTTCCGGGGAGAGATTGAGGCTGCACGTCGGCTCGTCGGGCGACCAGCCGGTCGTCTTGCCCGCGTCGCCGTTGCGCCCTTCCCAGCTGAGGATCCCCATCCAGGCGTGATCGCCCGCGAACGGCTCCGGCAGCTTGACGAACGTCTCGATGGTGTAACCCGAGGTGAAAGTGGCGCTGTTGAGCGGGGCGTTCGCCGCGGTGGTGAGGACCGCGCCGCGGTCCGGGGCCTTCCCTCCGTCGAAGCGCAGGCTCGCGTGGGCCGGCTGGCCGAGGTGGTGCTCGGCCGACCAGGTCAGCGCGTCGGCGCCGCTCGCGTGGAGCCGACGCACCGTCAGATCGTTGCCGTTGCCGGTCAGGTCACGGGCGACCCTGCCGTCCGTCACGGGCTTGCCCGCCCGGCCGGCGTCCGGCAGGCCGGAGGAGTCGAACCGCCAGTACGCGACGGTGCCGCGCGGCATCACGGCGGAGGCGGGCCTCGGGGCGGGCGGGGTGGCCGGGGCGAAGCTCGCGAACCGTTCGGCGAAGTCGATATCCAGGCTGAACCGGTCGACCGGGCCGGTCAGTTCGATGGTCTCGGCCTCCAGGGGTGTCCGCTTCGCCGGATCGCGGGCGAGGAACCACGGGGAGAACGTCTCGACGTCGATGACCCCGCGGGCCAGATCGAAGCCGTACATCCGGATCATCCCGGCGCCGCCGTAGTAGCGGTCCTGGTAGTTGGTGATCTGGACGTGTACGTCATGACCGGCGTCGTTGGTCAGTACGGTGCGGCCGGGCGGCCAGTAGTGACCGCCCAGGGCCAGGAAGATCTGGTCGTTGCCGCGGACGAGGCCGTCCCACAGCCGCTTGCCGTTGTCCGACAGCTGGGCCGCGCCGTCGTCGTCCGACCACGCGAGGTCGTGGGTGGTCAGCACCGCGGGCAGCGACGGGTGCGTGTCGAGCACGCCCCGCGCCCAGCGCAGTCCCCGGTCCGACACCCGCCAGTCCAGCGCGAGGATCAGCCACTCGCGGCCCGCCGCGCGCAGCACGTGGTAGCTGTTGTAGCCGTCGGGCGAGGCACCGCCGAAGGTCGGCATGGAGGAGTAGCGCTTCGGCCCGAACGCCTTGAGATACGCGCTGTCGCCACGCTGGTCGTCCGTGGACCCGTTGATGTCGTGATTGCCCGCGAGGACGCTGTAGGGCACCTTGCCGTGCAGGGTACGGAAGGTGTCGGCGGCGAGTTCGATCTCTTCCCCGGTGCCGTGCTCCGTGACATCGCCGAGGTGCGTCATGAACGCGATGTTGGATTCGCCGCGTTCCGAGACGAGATACCGGAACGTCTCGCGCAGCGGCGCCGGGTCGGAGCTGTCGGCGTCGAAGAGGTACTGGGTGTCCGGAAGGACGGCCAGCGCGAACCGGGGGCCTTCGGTGTCGAACCGGCCTCCGCCGCCCCCTGCCGTGGCCGCCGCCGTCGCTGTCGCCGCCCGCGCCGGTACGGTGTCGAGCGCCGTCGCGGCGGCGCCCGCGGCCGGTACGACGAGCGCGGCCTGAAGCAGCGCCCGTCTGTCCAGATTCTTCCTGCTGTCTGCCGTACTCATGCGCACTCCAGGTACTGGATGTCCGTGTCCGCTGCACTGTGCTGATCGGCCGTGTCCGCTCGATGGCAGGAAGCTGAACGGGGGCCGCCCTCCGCCGCACGAATCGGTCCACACGTCATGAAGGAGCCCACTCGGCACGAAGTGGGCCGCTGACGCCGCCGGGGTGATGCACGAAGATCTTCGCAACGGCCGCGCGACAGCGCGTGCGCCCGAGTGAAGGGGATTCCTGATGCGCCGTCACGGAACTGTCCTGGATGACCTCGATCGCAAGATCCTCACAGCGCTGATCGCCGACGCCAGGGCGAGTTTCAAGGAGATCGGTCTGTCCATCGGGCTGTCGGCGCCCGCGGTGAAGCGCCGGGTGGACCGGTTGCGGGAGGACGAGGTGATCACCGGCTTCACCACGGTGGTCACACCGTCGGCGCTGGGATGGCACACCGAGGCGTATGTGGAGGTGTTCTGCGAGGGGGCCGCGCCGCCGAAGCGGCTGGCGGAGGTTGTACGGAACCACCCCGAGATCCAGTCGGCCGTCACCGTGACCGGACGCGCCGACGCGATCCTCCATATCAGGGCGCTCGACGTCGAGCACTTCGAGGATGTCCTCGAACGGATCCGCGCGGAATCGTTCGTGAAGGAGACGCACAGCTTCGTGGTGCTGTCCCATCTGCTGCCGAGCAGCCCCGAGGCGGGCTCGGGGCGCTTCTCACGGATTAACGAGTAGCCGCTCACGCGCCTTCACACGCAACAGAGTTGCACTCCCGCGCAACATTCCTCTCTTGTTCGCGCGTCCCGGGCCTCCATATTCTGGTCCTCATCTCCCCGGTTCCATGAAATCTCCCCGGTTCTACGAAAGGGCCGTTCATGAGGGAACGACGGACAGCGACCAAGCGCCGTTATCTGGTATGCCCGCCGGAGTATTTCGAGGTCCGCTATGCCATCAACCCCTGGATGACGTCGGAGGAGCCGGTGGATTCCGCGCTGGCTCTACGGCAATGGGAAACCCTCGTCTCCGTATACCGGGAGCTGGGACATGACGTGGAGATGATGACGCCCGTCGCCGGTCTGCCGGACATGGTGTTCGCCGCCAACTCCGCTCTGGTGCTTGGCGGCAGGGTGTTCGGGGCGCACTTTCTCGCACCGGAGCGGCGGCCGGAATCCGGTCACTACCGGGCGTGGTTCGAGAGCGCCGGCTTCGAGGTGGGCACGCCTGCCCATATCTGCGAGGGAGAGGGTGACTTCACACCGGTGGGATGGCTGCTCCTCGCCGGGACGGGGTTCCGTACGCTGCCGCAGGCGCACCAGGAGGCCCAGGAGTTCTTCGGAGTGCCCACGGTCGGCCTGCGCCTGGTCGACCCGCTCTTCTACCATCTGGATACGGCGTTGTTCGCGCTCGACGACAACAATGTCGCCTACTATCCGGGCGCGTTCTCGCCGGGAAGTCAGCGCGTGCTGAAATCACTCTTCCCCGACGCGGTGATCGCGACGGCACAGGACGCCAAATGCTTCGGCCTCAATTCCCTGTCGGACGGACGCCATGTGGTCATCGCCCAGGACGCGGCCGGCCTCATCGCGGCGCTGACGGACCGCGGATACCGTCCGGTCCCGGTGGATCTCTCGGAATTCCGGAAGGCCGGCGGCGGGGTGAAATGCTGTACGCAGGAGATCCGTACGCAGTAGGTCCGTACGCGCGTGATCGGCATCCAGTGGGATCCGCCGTACACGGGGCTTATCAGGTTGAGCCCCGGGTTCGGCCGTGCTACCACTGGCGGGTTCACTGAAAGCCGATCATGAAACACGCGAAGGGCTGGCATACATGGTGCTCGGAGACCTCGTCAAGCTGCGAGCGATGGACCCGTCGGACGCCGAAGCGCTGTGGCGGTGGAACCACGATCCCGAAGTGATGCGCTGGATGAACGACGACTACGCCCAGCCGCTCGGCCGGGTCAGAAGGTGGCTGGAGGAGCGACCACGCAACGCGTACGGCGAGGTGCTCCTGGGGATCGAGGCGCTCGCGGACACGCATCTCATCGGGCTGGTCCAGCTGCGCGAGGCCGATCCGGAGACGGGGTGCGCCAAGCTCGACATCTACCTCGGTGAGAAGGAGTACTGGGGGCGCGGGTACGCCACCGACGCGATGCGGACGGTCTGCCGCTACGGCTTCGAGAAGATGCGGCTGCACAAGATCTCGCTGACCGTCGTCACCGAGAACCACGCCGCTCACCGCGTCTACCAGAAGGTCGGCTTCGTCGACGAGGGCAGGCTGCGTCACGCCTTCCGGCGTGACGGTCAGTGGTACGACATGTTCACGATGGGGCTGTTGGAGGGCGAACTCCGTCAGGCGCCGGATCCGGTGCGTGGACCCGCTTCGTAGACCCGAGCCGGCCTCGGTCGACAGCGCCCCAACCGACAGGTGTGGCAGCGCGGTTGGCCCCTAGAATTCGGTGACGGGCGCGTTGTCGCGCCCGATCGGAATGGGGGGCGCGATGTCTTGGGATCAGCAGGGCGGGGACAGAGGGAACGCCGGGCCCGGAGGGTTCGGCGGGACCGGAAGCGGAGCCGGGGGATTCGGTGGGCCCGGAAGCGGAGGCGGGGGGTTCGGCGGAGCCGGGGGATTCGTGGTGCCCCCGCCGCCCGCCCAGCCGCCGGCCGCACCGCCTCCGCCGCCCGGGCCCGCGGACCCGGCGCGGGCCGTCGCGGTGGCCCTGCTCAACCTCACCGGCCTCGGGCTCGGTTACGCCCTGATGCGTCGCCGGCTCGCGATGGCCGTGTGCCTGATCGTGACCGTCGTCCTGCTGGTGATCGCCCTGCCCGCCGAGCCGGACGGCGTCTCCGGTGGCGTACTCACCGCGTACCTTGTCTTCCTCGCCCTCGCCGCAGGTCACGGCGCGGTCCGCGGGCTGCGTACCCCGCTGGCCTGGCCGCCGCGGTCACCCGTCGCCGTCCTGCTCGGTCTCGTACTCCTCGCCGCGCCGGTCGGCGGAGTCGTCCTCTACGACGGGGCGCGCGAGGAGGCCACGCAGCAGATGCTCCTCGACCGCCTCGACCAGGCCGACCGGCTCGTACGGACCGCCACGAGCAAGCCGTTCACGACGGCCGAGCCGGACTACACCAAGGCGCTGGGCGTCTACCGCGACCTGAGCAGGGACCACGCGGACTCCCGGGCCGCCAAGCGCGTTCCCGACCGGCTGAACACGTACTACAAGACGGTCGGCGCTCCGTACGACGAGCGGAAGTACTGCGAGGCGATCGCGCCGCTGAACTATCTGCGGTCGGTGCCGGACACCATGGGCGAGAAGGAGCTCGGTGCGCTGGTCGGCTGGCCCGACGACCGGCTCGCCACCTCGCTCTACGAGTGCGGGCTGCCCGGTCTCGGCAGCGCGACGGGCGGCGCGGAGACCGGCGGTCATCTCTATGAGCTGCTGACCACCTTCCCCCACTCCGCGCAGGCAGCGCGGGTCGAACCGGCCGTCAGTTCCGCGATCGACAAGGTCGCCAAGGACCTCAAGGGCGGCGAGCCGTGCGCCGCCAACGAGACGATGCGCAACCTCGCCGAGCAGGCGAAGGCCCTGCCGGGCGACGCGGCGGGCCTGTCCGCCGCCCTGGACGAGGACGCGGGGAAGGCGCGGAAGCACGTCCAGTCCGGTACGTACGCGTGCGGCGTCGACCAGTACAAGGACGGCAAGTTCGACGAGGCGCAGGACACGATGAACGACTTCACCGGCACGTACAAGAACGACAAGAACCGGGCGCGCGCCAAGAAGATCGCTATAGCCGCGGAGATAGCCCAGGACGAGCCCGCCGCGGGTAAGCGTCTGCCCACGATGGCCTCAGGCGGCGGCATCACCGTCACCATCAGCAACGACAGCCCCGAAGCGGTCGAGATCCTCTACACGGGCCCGGTCACCGGCAGCGTCAAACTCAAGGCGTGCGACGGGTGCAAGAGGTACCAGAGCTCCGTGGCGGCGTCGGCCGGCGCCTGTCAGGGCGGCAAGAACTACCCCAGCAAGACGATCAGCCTGCCCGCCGGCACGACCTACTTCCTGCACAAGTCCACGGGCGGTTCCGCCTCGACCGGTACGGACACGACCAAGATCGAACCGGGCTACACGTACACGGAGTGCGCGTACGTGGTCGAGGGCCTCGGCACAGGCTTCTAGGGCCTTCAGGACTTCCAGGGTTTCCAGGAGGTACGGGGAAGTCCCGCCCGCCCCCGGTGGGCGGGACTTCGCGGTCCTGACCTCTCAGCAATAAATGAAGAGGTGTTCATTCGTTCCTGTATGATGGACGGGTCGCTCGGTGCCGTCCGCCGTGGAGGAACCCACCCACATGTCTTTCACCCTCAACGATCGCCCGGCCCGGGTGACAGCCACGCGAGAGGCCGCCGCTCCCCGGCGTCGTACGCGCGTGTTCGCGCTGCCCGAGGCCCGCTGGGCCGCCGCGGCGCTGGTCCTCTTCCTGATCGCGCTGCCCCTGCAACTGACCGGCGCCCCGGCGTGGGCCTGGGGACCGCTCTACGCGCTCGCCTATGTGACCGGCGGATGGGAGCCCGCCTGGGCGGGGCTCCAGGCGCTGCGGGAGAAGACCCTCGATGTCGATCTGCTGATGATCGTCGCGGCGATCGGCGCGGCCTCGATCGGCCAGGTGATGGACGGCGCGCTGCTGATCGTCATCTTCGCCACGTCCGGCGCGCTGGAGGCCCTGGCCACCGCCCGCACCGCGGACTCCGTGCGCGGCCTGCTCGATCTCGCGCCCACGACCGCGACCCGGCTGCTGGACGACGGCGGGGAGGAGACCGTCGCCACGGAGGACCTCATGGTCGGCGACACCATCCTGATCCGCCCCGGCGAGCGGGTCGGCGCCGACGGCCGCGTACTGGACGGCGCCAGTGAGGTGGACCAGGCGACCATCACCGGTGAACCGCTGCCCGTGCCCAAGGAGTCCGGGGACGAGATGTTCGCCGGGACCCTCAACGGCACCGGCTCGCTGCGGGTGAAGGTCGAGCGCGACGCGTCCGACTCGGTGATCGCCCGCATCGTGGCGATGGTCCAGGAAGCCTCCGAGACCAAGGCGCCGACCCAGTTGTTCATCGAGAAGGTCGAGCAGCGGTACTCCGTCGGTATCGTCCTCGCCACCCTCGCGGTCTTCGGCGTTCCGCTGGCCTTCGGCGCGAGCCTGACCGACGCGCTCCTGCGGGCGATGACCTTCATGATCGTGGCGTCTCCATGCGCCGTGGTGCTGGCCACGATGCCACCGCTGCTGTCCGCCATCGCCAACGCGGGACGCCATGGCGTTCTGGTCAAGTCCGCCGTGGTCATGGAACGGCTCGGCCAGATCGACGCCGTCGCCCTGGACAAGACGGGCACGCTCACCGAAGGCACCCCGCGTGTCACCGACGTCCGTCCCTTGACCGGTGCCGGACCGACCGGACTGACCGGACTGACCGGACCGACGGGACTGACCGGACTGACCGGACTGACCGGGGCGACTGAACCGGCCGGACTGACCGAGGACGGTGTGCTGAGCCTGGCGGCGGCCGCCGAGCATCCCAGCGAACACCCGCTCGCCCGCGCGATCGTCGCCGCCGCCCGTGAACGGGGCCTTGTCCTCCCGGACGTACGGGACTTCTCCTCCGCCCCCGGCGTCGGGGTCACCGCCGTCGTCGACGGCCGTACGGTCGCCGTCGGCGCGCCCGCGCGTCTCCTCGCGGACGCCGCCGAACCGGCCGTGGCCATGGCCGTGGGCGAGTTGGAGGACGGTGGCCGCACCGCGGTCCTCGTCCAGTGTGACGGGGTTCCCGTCGGGGTGCTGGGCATCGCGGACCGGCTGCGCCCCGACGCCGCCGCCACCGTCGCCGCCCTCACCACCCTGACCGGCACCGCCCCCGCGCTGCTGACCGGTGACAACCCGCGAGCCGCCGCCCGCCTCGCCGCGGAGGCCGGGATCACCGATGTCCGCGCCGGGCTGCTCCCGCAGGACAAGGTCGCGGCCGTACGGGAGCGGGAGGCGGCCGGCCGTAAGGTGCTGGTGGTCGGCGACGGTGTCAACGACGCCCCCGCGCTGGCGGCCGCCCACACCGGACTCGCCATGGGCCGGGCGGGCTCCGATCTCGCCCTGGAGACCGCCGACGCCGTCATCGTCCGCGATGAACTGGCCACCGTGCCGGCTGTCGTAGCGCTCTCCCGCGCCGCCCGCCGGCTGGTGGTGCAGAACCTCGTCATCGCCGGGGTGTTCATCTCCGGCCTGGTGATCTGGGACCTCGTCGGCCATCTGCCGCTGCCGCTCGGTGTCCTGGGGCATGAGGGCTCGACCGTTATCGTGGGCCTCAACGGTCTGCGTCTGCTTCGCGACGCGGCCTGGCGCCGCGCCGCCACATCCGCCGGGGAGGACCGATGAGCCGCCGTAGCCGCGAGGCCGCCACCCCGCCGGGGGCGGCCCGTCCCACGGTGACCGTCTGCCGGGGCTGCTGCTGCGGCACCCCCAAAGTCCCGCGCCTGGACCACGCCGCTCAACTGACCGATCTGCGCGCGTCGTTGGCGAATGTGGCCTCCGTACGGCGTACCGACTGCCTGGACGCCTGCGAACACGCCAATGTCGTCGTCATCCAGCCCTCGGCCGAGGGACGCCGGGCCGGTGGCCGCCCGGTCTGGCTCGGCCTGGTCAACGACCCCGACGCCGCCGCGGACATCACCGCGTGGGTGAAGGACGGCGGCCCCGGACTGGCCGACCCGCCCGAGATCCTCGATCTCTACACCTTCGCCCCTTCCCGCCGCGTCCGGCGGGAGTTTGAGGACTGACCGTACGCTCACCTCATCGGCGGTCCCGATTCCGGGGCATACCGGAACTCCGCTCCGAGGGCCGGTGGCAATGCCCCATGATGGGGCCGCCATGTCGTGGACGAGCGATTCCCGCACCGCGCACCGGGTCAGCCCCAGGTCCTGCCGGCTGACCGGTGTGCCGGTGGCGGCTGCCCGCGCCGCGGTGTTCGCCACGACCAGTACGGCACTCGCGGTGACCGGACACCATGTGGCTTCGGAACATTCCGTGCCCTGGCCGAGTGTGTGGGCCGCGCTTGGGGTGCTCTTCGTCCTGACGGTGCCCGCCGTCCGCGGGCCGAGGCCCTGTCTGACACATAGCGCCGTCCGCCCGGAGGGCGGGGCTCGCGGCGTCTGGTGCACTACGTTCGCTGCGCTCTCTTCGTCTCGGCGCCTTGATTCCTCCTTCGGATGCCGAGCGGCGATCGCAAGGCGGAGGGTCTCCCCAGTACTGGACGGCTCTCGCGGGCGGAGAGCCACCCCGCCGCGGATCCGCACGGGATGTCGGACCATGGCGTACCGCGCGACGGGCACGAGGCGTGGCATGCGGGCCACCACGGTGTGTCGATGACGGCGGCGCATATCGCGGCGGCCCTGCTGGTGGCGTGGTGTCTGCAACGGGCCGATGCCGCGTGCCGGTCCGTCGGAGAGCACCTCGGCGGTGTGCTCGCC
Organism: Streptomyces scopuliridis RB72; assembly: GCF_000718095.1. GTDB lineage: Bacteria > Actinomycetota > Actinomycetes > Streptomycetales > Streptomycetaceae > Streptomyces > Streptomyces scopuliridis. Next base: position 152,681 of record NZ_JOEI01000019.1, read on the forward strand.
GAGTTGTTCGTACGGCTGGTCCCGGCCGCGCCGTCACCGCCCGCGCCGCGCGTTCTGCGGCCCGTGGGTGCGCGGGCGCAGGCGCCTCCGCGCACCTCGCTGGTGCTGGCGCACGCGGTGGTGCGCCGAGGTCCCCCGCCGAGGTCTCTTTCCTCCCGCTGACCTCGGGGCGCGCTTCGACGTGCCCGTAAGACCTCACCCTCTTGGGAGTTACGCATGTCCCGCACCACCGGCCGCGCACCGTGCGCCGCCTGTCCGCTGTGACCGTCCTCGCCCTGGCGGCCTCGGTCGCCCTCGCCGCTCCGGCGTCCGCGCATGTGGAAGTCGAGGCGGCGGGCGCCAGGGCGCTCGCGGAGAACGTCACCCTGGACTTCACCGCCGAGACGGAGTCCGACAAGGCGGGCATCACCGAGCTGGAGGTGATCCTGCCCGAGGGAATCACCCCGGCCGATGTCCGCTACAAGGAGGGGCCCGCGGGGTGGAAGTTCGCGGTCACGGACCGGGGCTTCACCGTGGGCGGGCCCGCGCTCGCCACCGGCAAGGACGTCGCGTACGCCGTGACCGTACGACAGCTTCCGGACGCCGAGTCCCTGGCCTTCAAGACCCTCCAGAGCTACGGCGACGGCCGCGTCGACCGGTGGATCGAGCTGGAGGAGCCGAAGGAGGGCGAGCACGGCAGCCCGGCGCCCACCCTCGCACTCAAGCCGGCGGCGCCCGGGGCCAAGCCGGTCAGTCCCACTCCGACCGCCGAGACCTCCTCGGCCGCACCGTCCAGCCCGGCGGCGAGCGAACCGGCGGACACGCCGTCGTCTGCCGAGACCACCACGGCCGTCGCGGCGGACGACGGGGCGAGCCCCGTCCTGATCACCGCTCTCGTGGTGGCGGCGGTCGCGCTGATCGGCGGCGGGCTGTGGTGGTTCCGCCGCCGTGGCGGGGCGGACTCGGCCTGACCTGACGTGGCGACGCCGGTCCGCGCCGCGAAGGCCGGCCGCCCGTCCGGCGACACCGAGGTGGTGGGGGCGCGGGCCCGTCGGCGCCCCCACCGAGTCCGCTCTCCACGGGCCGCACGGACCCGTAATTGGTCCATACCAAGCCCTTGACGCGCGCTTCGCTCACACCTTGAATCAAGTAGTGAACTCCCTTGTCAGCTCCCCCACTTGTGTGCGTCTCGCGAAAGGTATGACATGGGCATGAGAATTCACTGGAGACGCGTGGTCGCCCGGCGGCGCGGCTCCATGGTCCGCAGGGCGGCGTACGCGGCCGTCGGTTCCCTCGTCGTGGGTCTGCTGAGCGTGCTCCCCGCGTCTCCCGCCGCCGCGGCCACCGGCCAGATCAGCGGGCTGGCGGGCAAGTGCGTCGATGTGGCCGGCGCTTCGAGTGCCAATGGCACCGCCGTGCAGTTGTACGACTGCAACGGCACCGGCGCCCAGCAGTGGAACGTCAGCTCGGACGGCACCATCCGGGCTCTCGGCAAGTGTCTGGACGTCACCGGCAATTCGACCGCCGACGGGGCCGTGCTCCAGCTGTGGGACTGCACCGGCGGCGCCAATCAGCGGTGGGTCGTGACCGCCGCGCGGGACATCGTCAGCATCGCGGCCGACAAGTGCGTCGATGTCACCGGCAACAACTCGGCCAATGGCACCCGGCTGCAGATCTGGACCTGCACCGGCGCCGCGAACCAGAAGTGGTCGGCTCCGGCCACCGGCGGTGGCGACCCGAGTCCGGGCGGATTCGTGGTCTCCGAGGCCCAGTTCAACCAGATGTTCCCGGGCCGGAACCCCTTCTACACCTACAGCGGTCTGACCGCCGCGCTCAGCGCCTACCCCGCCTTCGCCAAGACCGGCGGTGACACCGTCCAGCGCCAGGAGGCCGCCGCCTTCCTCGCCAACGTCAACCACGAGACCGGCGGCCTGGTCCATGTCGTGGAGCAGAACACCGCCAACTACCCGCATTACTGCGACTGGGGCCAGCCCTACGGCTGCCCGGCGGGCCAGGCCGCGTACTACGGCCGCGGCCCGATCCAGCTCAGCTGGAACTTCAACTACAAGGCGGCCGGTGACGCCCTCGGCATCGACCTGCTCAACAACCCCTGGCTCGTGCAGAACGACGCGGCCGTGGCCTGGAAGACCGCCCTCTGGTACTGGAACACCCAGTCCGGTCCCGGCACCATGACCCCGCACAACGCGATGGTCAACCAGCGCGGCTTCGGCGAGACGATCCGCAGCATCAACGGTTCCCTGGAGTGCGACGGCCGCAACCCCGCCCAGGTCCAGAGCCGGGTCGACGCCTACCAGCGCTTCGTCTCGATCCTCGGCACCACGCCGGGCGCCAACCTCTACTGCTGATCCCGCTGACCAGCGGGACAGGGTCCCGTAACCCGATGAAGACCTCGGGGGCTGTCCGGCCACGGGCCGGGCAGCTCCCGTCGCCGCGTCCGGATCGGGTCACGGAGAGCGGCGGAAGCGGTCTTCAGACCTTCACCATGACGGGTTCCTCCACCGGCACGGCCGCCTTGCGCAGCCGCCGGGTGGTGTGGACGATCAGCGCGGCGAGCACAGCGGCGAGGATGAGGGAGGCGCCCACAGTGCCGTACCCCAGGCCGCCCTTCGCGGTCGGCTTGCTGAAGAAGTCCCCGACCGTCGCGCCGAGAGGACGGGTCAGGATGAACGCCAGCCAGAACAGCAGGGTGTCGGAGATCCCCGTCCGGTACTTCGCCAGCACGATGAGCGCCAGCGCGCCGGTCACCACCAGCGCCCCACCGGAGTAGCCGAGACCAGAGGAGTCGGCCAGGAAGTCCCCGAGCGAGGTGCCCAGCGTGTTGGAGATGAGGATCGCCGTCCAGTAGAGCAGCTCACCCCTGAACGTCGCGACGGCCTGCACATCGAACGAGTAGCCGCTGAGCCGCCACCCCACGAACACCACGGCCAGCAACGAGATCAGCACCAGCGCGCCCTTGGCATAGCCGAGCCCCGCGGTGCGGTTCATGAAGTCCGACATGGTGGTGCCCGCGGTGCTGGTGGACAGGATGACCGTCCAGTACAGCGCGGGGTGGAATGCGCGCACCTTCAGCTGGACGACCAGGCTGACCAGGAACAGCCCGACCAGGATCGCCGAGCTGACGAGATAGCCCACGTTCATGGTCTGCGCCAGCAGATCGCCGGCCGTCTCACCGAGCGTGGTGGCCGCGATCTTCATGATCCAGAAGATGAGGGTCACCTGGGGAAGCTTGTTCATCGTCTTCAGCGAGCTGTGCGTCATAGCGAACGAGTCAACCCAGAACACACTGAAAACAACCTGAACACGGACGGGCCCAAGCGCCCCGTGCTCCCCAACCGTACTGACGTTGGTCGTCGGCGCCGGCGGGACCGGGGCTTCCGTGTGCACGGGATCGCGAAGTGGGGACTCACCCGCCGTCAGTTCCGAGGGTGCCGGTGGTACGGAACGCGTCCGCGGTGTTCAGGCCGAGGCGGGCCGCCCAGGTGAGGGCCTCGTCAAGTGGGGCGTCGTCGTCGGCCAGGCGGGCGGCGGCGAGGGTGAGCGGGGCCTTGCCCTCGTCCAGCAGGACGGTCCACTGCCGCGCGGTGAGGGCCACGTAGCGCAGGTCGCGGAGATCGGCCAGGACGGTCAGGTCGCGGACGTCGGCCCGGGAGAGGTCCAGGCCGCGCAGGTTCGGGACGGTGCGCAGCGGGGCGAGGTCGATGGGGGCGGTGGTCCCCAAGTCCAGGGCGGTGAGGTCGCGGTGGCCTTCGAGCGGGGTCAGGTCACCGCCGTCCAGGGTGACGTGCAGGGACTCGACGGGCAGCGCGCGGACCGGCGCCAGGTCGGCTGTGGCACAGCGGTTGAGGCGCAGCAGTCGCAGGTTCGGGGCGGCGGTGAGCGGGGCGAGATCGACCGGGCCGACGGCGTCATTGATGTGGATGGCCTGAAGGTCGGGCGGGATCGTGGCGGGGATCTCGCCGATGATCCTCCGGGGGCCAAACCCGCGGGCCGGTTCCAGCAGGGAGAGGTAGTCGTCGTCCGTCTCGTAGGCGCCCTGCTCCAGCAGGTCCACGTGGTGGCCGAGCAGCGAGGTGATCGAGTCGGCGACATAGGCCGGGCCCTCGTCGTAGTCGCGGCCGATACGGATGACCTGGCCGGGTCGGCCGTTGCGGGCCGGGGCCAGGTCCACCGCCAGGTAGTTGCCGTCCTCACCGGAGGCGAAGGGCAGCCAGGCCGGGTGCCCACCGCAACGCCGGACCGTGTCGGACGGATCGGCGTCGAAGACGACCGAGTCCCAGGCCAGCTCCCAGCCGTACCAGGGCCGTTCGCGCTGGTCGGCGTGGACGGAGACCAGGTGCTTCAGCGACAGCCAGGCGTTGCCTCCGAGCAGATAGCGGTGCTCAATGCCGAGACCGTCGCCGTCGGCGATCGCGTACAGGGCCCGCAGGTCGGCGGGCAGGGGCCGGCCGACGCGGCGCTCGGCCTCGTCGAGTGCGGCGGCGGACGCGGGCGGCGGCAGCTGCTCCGGCCGCCCCAGGATCGCGGCGCGCCGCTCCATGTACGCGCGGAACCGCGCCACCGCCTGCTCCGGATCCCCTGCCGGGGCGGCCGTGTCCTCCCCCTGCTCAACACCGGGCTGGGGCAGCCGGTACCCGGGGTCCAGGACGGCCTGGAAACCGCCGCCCCGGCCGCGCAGGCTGGTGATGATGTCCGAGAAGGCGACCAGTTCGTACTCTCCGGACGGCCGGCACGCGATCTCCAGGCTGCTGCTCGCCCACCCCCGGATCTCCCGCACCGCCTCCGCCAGCGTGGTCAGCTCCCCGAAGGGGCTGGGCACGAGGTTGTGTCTCCCGGGCGCGCCGGGGACGGTGTAGTCACCGGACACCGAGACGCCGCCCCGGCCCGCCGTGCTGGCCAGCACCGCCCGCGTCCACCCCTCAGGCGCGCTCGCGACGATCTCCTCGGCTATCCGCCGCGCGACCCGCTCCACCATGTCCTGCTCCCGTCCTGTCGACACCGCCGATCATCATCGCAGTGGGGTACGACAGAGCGGATGGACCACACATTCTCGACGGCCGGTGCGCCGCCTGCGGCTGTTGCGGGCCGCCTGCTCACCGGCACCGCCGGCCGACGGGCTCACCGGCTCATCGGCTCACCGGCTCACCAGGACAGGACCTAAGCGAGAGCCGCGCGGGCGCCGCCCGCCGGGCCGCGGACCGCCGTGGCGGTCAGTTCCTGCACGCGGTCGGCGGGGACGGGGACTCCCGGGGTGTCGAAGAACCAGCGTTGCGTCTCTTCCTGGCTCAGTCCTTCGGGCCGAGCCGCCATGTACGGCTGGACGTACACCGGCGTGCCCGGTTCGCTGCGCCAGCTGTCGGCGAGCGTGCCGGTGTCCACCGCGTCGTAGCCGAGGGCGTCCAGCAGCCGCGCCACCCGCGCCTTGGCCTCGGCGTCGTCGCCGGCCAGGGGCAGGGCACTGCGGTCGGGGGCGCCCGAGGGGCGGGCGCTGGTCAACAGGCGTCGGAAGTCGATGTTGTTGAACGCCTTGACCACGTGGGAGTCGGCGAGGTGTCGCTGCACCAAGGCGCTGGAGGTCAGCGTCCCCGCGTCCAGCTCGGCGAACCGGTCGTCGCGTTCGGGGTAGTAGTTCATCGTGTCGATGACGGTCTTGCCCGCCAGAGCCGCCGCGGGGAGCTGCTCGTAGGCGCGCAGCGGTACGGTCGCCACCACCAGATCGCCGGCCCGCGCGGCTTCGGCGGGCGTGGCCGCCCGTGCGTGTTCGCCGAGTTCGCCGACGAGGCCGGCGAGGGCCTCGGGCCCGCTGGAGTTGCTGAGTACGACGTCTAGGCCGGCGGCCACGGCGAGGCGGGCCAGCGCGCTGCCGATCATGCCGCTGCCGATCAGTCCGAGGGTCTGGTTCACGGTGTCATGTCTCCATTTCGGCGGGCGACGGGCTTCACCGCCTCCCCACCCGACCTGAATCAGAGGGGCGACATTGAGAACCCATATCGCTTGTGGAACTCAGTGTCATCGTAGACACCATGACTCACTCCTGCAATCCGGACTCGGAGGAGGGGTAGAATCGCCGGGTGAACGGAGCAGCGCGTACGAATACGAGAGACATCGCACGGGCCGCCGTCCGGGCCGAGTTGGCCCAGGTGGCCTTCGACCTGTTCCGCCGCGAGGGCTTCGACAAGGTCACCGTCAATGACCTGGCGGCGGCCGCCGGAGTGTCCCGCAGCACCTTCCTGCGCTACTTCGGCACCAAAGAGGACGCCGTTCTCGGGGCCGTCGACGCCCAGGGCGAGCAGCTCGCCGACGCGCTACGGGCCCGGCCCGCGGACGAGGACGACTGGACGGCGCTCCGCCGCGCCCTGGACACCGTGGTCGAGCACCACCGTCACGACGCGGCCGGCACACTCGCGATGTCCCGTCTGATCATGGAGACCCCCGCGCTGTGCGCGCGGAGCCAGGAGAAGCAGAACGGCTGGCGCCCCGCCCTCGCCCAGGCGCTGACCGAGCGGGCCGACCACGCGCGGCCCACGGCCCTGGGCCCGTTGGTACGGGCCGCCGCCGCGGTGGACTGCCTGAACATCGCCGTCAACCACTGGACCGCCTCCGGCGGCCGGCTCGACCTCGACGCTCTGCTCGACGAGGCCTTCGCCGCACTCGTACCGCGGGCGCCTTCGGGACGAAGTCCTCGGTGACGACGCGGGCGGTTCAGGGGCGGACGAGCACCTTCAGGGCCTCGCGGTTGTTCATGGCACGGTAGCCGTCGGGCACCTCGTCCAGGCCGATGGTGCGGTCGAAGACGCGGCCCGGTTCGACCGTGCCATCGAGGACGTCGGGCAGCAGTTCGTCTATGTAGGCGCGTACCGGCGCCGGGCCGCCGTTGAGGGTGATGTTGGGGCCGAAGAGGCTGCCGAACCCGATCGGCGCGTCCTCGTACTGCGGCACACCGACGCGGCTGATCACACCACCGGGACGCACCACGCCGACCGCCATCTCGTACGCGCTCATGTATCCGACGGCCTCCAGCACCGTGTGGGTGCCGTCGCCGCCGGTGAGCTCCCGTACCTTCGCGATGCCTTCCTCGCCGCGCTCGGCGACCACGTCGGTGGCGCCGAAGTCGCGTCCGAGGTCGGTACGGTCCTTGTGGCGGCCCATGAGGATGATCCGCTCCGCGCCCAGCCGCTTGGCGGACAGCACGGCCATCAGCCCGACGGCGCCGTCACCGATCACGGTCACCGTGGTACGCGGGTTCACCTTGGCCATCTTCGCCGCGTGGTAGCCGGTGCCGTACACATCGGACAGGGTCAGCAGGGACGGCAGCAGAGCGGAGTCCTCGCCGACGGGCAGCTTCACCAGTGTGCCCTGGGCCTGCGGGACACGGATCGCCTCGGCCTGTCCGCCGCCTATGCCGCCCGCGGCCCAGAACCCGCCGTGGCGGCAGGAGGTGTGCAGGCCCTCGCGGCAGAAGTCACAGGTGTTGTCGGCCCATGCGAAGGGGGCCACGACGAGATCGCCGCGCCTCAGCCCGGAGACGTCGGAGCCGAGTTCCTCGACCACGCCCAGGAACTCGTGGCCCATCGGCGTTCCCTGCTCGGAGGCCGGGATGTTGTGGTACGGGTGCAGATCACTGCCGCAGATACACGCGCGCACGATACGTACGATCGCGTCGGTGGGCTGTCGCAGAACGGGGTCGGGCGCGTTCTCCACGCGTACATCGCCGGGACCGTACATGAATGTGGCTCGCATGAGGCACCTTCCCTGGTGGTGGCGTTTCATCGGTTTCGGTGGTCAAGTTCGGGGTCGGCGACCTTCGCCGCGCTTTTCATTTCCAGAATCGCATTCCCGCATCAGCCCGCAAAGGGGAGACTTTCCTCCCTGGGACGCATTCATCCTGGGAGTAAACTGTCCCCCTCACATGAGGCTCTGCCGGTGCGAGACTGGTGCGCATGAACCGCGACGCACACCTCAATGAGCTGGGGGAGTTCCTCCGCGCCCGGCGCGCCGAGCTCAGCCCCCGCACAGTGGGGCTGCCCGACAGCGGTACGCCGCGGCGGGTGCCGGGCCTGCGCCGGGAGGAGGTGGCCCAGCTGGCAGCGATCAGCACCGACTTCTACACCCGTCTGGAGCAGGGACGCATCCAGGCATCCGCGCCCGTGCTGGCCGCCCTCGCCCGTGTCCTGCATCTGAACGACGACCAGCGCGACTACCTCTTCGGGCTGGCGGGAAAGGACCGGAAACGGTCCCGGCGGCGCATGCTGCAGAAAGTCCAGCCGCAATTGCAGCGGCTTCTCGACGACCTCACCGCGACTCCGGCCATTGTCATGGGCCGTCGCATGGACATTCTCGCGTGGAATGCGCTCGCCGCCGCTCTGGTCACCGATTTCGGCCGGATCCCGGAAAAGCACCGCAATTACGTGCGGCTGGTGTTCACCGACCCCGCCATGAGGACGCTGTACAGCGACTGGGAGACCGTCGCGCGCACGTGCGCCGCCCAGCTGCGGATGGAAGCCGCCAAGTATCCCGACGATCCGCGCCTCACCGCCCTGGTGGGCGAACTGTCGGTCCAGGACCCGCAGTTCCGCCAGTGGTGGGCCGCCCACGACGTCGCCACCCTGAGCGTGGGCACCAAGATGCTCCATCACCCCGTCGCCGGTGACCTCACCCTCGACTGGGACACGCTGACCGCGAGCACCGACCCCGACCAGCAGCTCGTCATCTGGACCGCCGAAGTGGGCACCCCCACCCACGACGGACTGCGCATCCTGGCCTCGTGGGCCGCGGACCACCCGATGGCCGCCTCGGACAGCACCTGACGCGGCCCGCCCGGGTCCCTGCCGCCAGGAACCCCTGCCGCCGGGGACCTCCGATTCCCCTACGCCTCCTCGTCCACCCTGATCAGATGCAGGGACGTGCTCGACCAGTCCCCGGCCGGCAGTTCGGGCGTGATCCCGTACCCGGTCAGTACCGACGCGTGATGGACGGCGCCGGTACGGGCGTCCCGGTAGCGTGCCGTGGGGTCCAGGCCCGCGAGTCTGAGGGCGGGGCGCGGGGTGCCGTGGCGCGGGGCCCGCTGCCAGACCAGCACGAACGCCTCCCGCCGGTCCATGGTGGTGTACTGCACGGCGCACGGCGCGTCGTCGACGGGACCGCGCAGCCGGTGCAGCGTGCCGTGCTGCACGATATGGCGAACCTTCTTGTACTCCGCCACCCACTCGGCGCCCTGGGCGCGCTCCGCCGCCGTCCAGCGCGCGAGATCGCCGCCCACCGCCAGCACCCCCGCCATCGCGACATGGAACCGGTAACGCAGCGGCACCGAGCGGCCGGTGAGCTGGTTGGGCACATCCGTCACCCAGGCCGCCATCGTCCGTGCCGGGTAGATCTGGCCGAAACCGTGCTGGATCGAGACCCGGTCCGCCGCGTCGGTGTTGTCGGACGGCCACGCCTGGTCCGTACGGGAGAGGATGGCCAGGTCGACACGGCCGCCGCCCCCGCTGCACGTTTCGATCCGCAGTCCCGGGTGGTCCGCGCGCAGCCGGTCGATGACCTCGTACAGGTGGTGTGTGTACCGCGTCCACAGCACATCCTCGCCGTTCTCGCGGCCGGGCCAGCCGGCTTCGCTGAAGGCGCGGTTCATGTCCCACTTGAGGAAGTCGATGCCGTTGTCCGCGACCAGCCGCGTCAGCCAGCCGTACGCCCACTCGGCGACATCGTCCCGGGCGAAGTTGAGCACCAGCTGGTGGCGCAGCTCGGTGCGGGTGCGGTGCGGGAAGTGCAGTACCCAGTCCGGGTGCGCGCGGTACAAGTCGCTGTCCGGGTTGACCATTTCGGGCTCCACCCACAGGCCGAAGCGCATACCGAGCCGGTGGACCTCCTCGATCAGCGGGGTGAGCCCGTCGGGGAAGCCCTTGGCCGCCGGCTCCCAGTCGCCCAGTCCCGCCGTGTCGTCGCGGCGCCCGCCGTACCAGCCGTCGTCGACGACATAGAGCTCCACGCCGAGCTCCGCGGCACGCGCCGCCAGCGCCTTCTGTCCGGCCTCGTCGACCTCGAAGCCGGTGGCCTCCCAGGAGTTGAACAGTACGGGGCGCAACTCCTCGGGGTGCGGCAGCACATGGGCCAGGATGTACGCGTGCCAGGCACGGCTGGCCGCGCCGAAGCCACCGTCGGTGTACACGGCCGCGTAGCGCGGGGTCACGTACTCCTCGCCGGGGCCGAGCGGAAGTGACGCACCGTCATGTCCGGCTCCACCGGTGAACGCCGTACGTCCGTCGGGGGTGCGCTGCACGGTGACGTGCCAGCTTCCGCTCCAGGCCAGGGCCGCGCTCCACACCTCGCCCCGGTCCTCGGTGGCCTCGCCCGCGTCCAGCATCAGCCAGGGGTTGGCATGGTGGCTGGTAATGCCGCGCCGGCTGGTGAGCACGGTCTCGCCGTGCGGCACCGGCTCCCGGTGGAGCACGCCCTCCGCCGACCACTGGCCGGTGACATGGCTGATCCGGTAGTCGTCGCGCGGTGGCAGCGTCCAGGCCGCGGAATCCGCGCGGGCCAGCGCGAGCGGTTCCCGGCCGGTGTTGCGCAGTACGGTCCAGCGCTCGACGACATCGGTGTCCTCGTGGACGCGGTAGTGCAGGGTGACCGCCAGCGGGTAGTGGCGGTCGCGGAACTCCAACGCCAACTCAGCTGTCCCGGAGGCTGGTTCGCTGGCGCGGTGGCCCACGGGCTGCCACTCGAAGGCGCGGGTGCCGTCGGCGAACCGTACCCGCAGGGAGGGTGCTCCGTACCGGGCGCCTCCGTCGACGGGCAACTCCTCGCCGGCCGCCGGGCGGCCCTCGAAACTGCTGATCTCCGCGGCCGGAGGGGGTACGAGCTCCCCGGCCGCCGCGAGGGTCAGCCGTGGTCCCCACGCGAGGTGGCAGGGCGCTCCCGTGTCATCGATCCGCAGCGCGTACGACGTGCGCGCGGTGGAGAGCAGCCAGACCCCGGAGGCCGGGGCGAAGGAGATCAGAGACATTGATCCTCGCGTTCGATTAGCGCCACAGGAGAGGTGAGCAGCCAACCTCTCCTTCGATCGACTGTCAACACCCCCACTGAATCTGGCTTTTACAGGCTGAGGGTGCCCTCAGAAGGTTCTCCACATGAAGTCTGCTTCTTTCATTGACAGCAGAAAAGAATCACCCTAGCTTTCCGGCCATGCGCTCAACCACTCCTCATGAGGCGGTCCCGGCGACGACGCCGGCCGCTTCCCTGGTCTTCACGACCGTGCTGTCCCACGGCCCGCTCACCCGGGCCGAGATCGCGCGGCGGACCCGACTGTCCCCGGCCGCGGTCACCAAGGCGGTACGCCCGCTGATGGAGGTCGGGTATCTGGTCGAGGACGTGGACGAAGGGGCGCGGCCCGCTCTCGGACGTCCGGCCAATCTGGTACGGGTCGACGCGGGCCGGGCGCTGTTCATCGGGATCAAGGTGACGGGCGACGAGATCATCGCCGTCCTGGCCGATCTGTGCTGCCATATCCGGGTCGCCCGGCACGTACGGCTCACGGACCGTGAGCCGGCGGCGGTGCTCCCCGCCCTCACCGCGCTGGTGCGGGAACTGCTCCTGGAGGCCGATGGTTTCGGGGTGCGGGTGCGAGGGCTGGGCCTCGCCGTCTCGGGTGATGTGGACCGCACGGACGGTGTGGTGCGCTACTCGCCCTTCCTGGAGTGGCGGGACATCCCGCTCGCCGAGATCGTCGGGACCGCGACCGGTCTGCCGGTCACGGTCGACAACGACGTACGGGCGCTGACCGTCGCCGAGCAGTGGTTCGGGGCCGGGGTCGGGCTCTCCGACTTCGCCCTGGTGACCGTGGGCGCCGGCATCGGCTGTGGCCTGGTGGTGCATGGACGGGTGGTGTCGGGCGCGCACGGCGTGGCCGGCGAGATCGGGCATCTGTCCATCGACCCGCTCGGCCCGCCGTGCCACTGCGGCAACAACGGATGCGTCGAGGCCATCGCGGCGGACCCGGCGATCCTGCGCGGGGTCCGGGAGGCCACGGGCCGGCCGGTGACCACCGCGGCCGAGGCGCTGGAACTGGCCCACGGCGGGGACCCCGGGGTACGGGAGGTCTACGCACGGGCCGGCGAGGCCATCGGCCGGGCCATCGGCTCGGTGGTCAACGTCCTCGGTCCGGAACGGGTGATCATCTCCGGCGAGGGCCTGGCCGCATACGACTTGTTCGCCGAGGGCATCCGCGACGCGTTCGCCGCGTCCGCCTTCGGCACCGCAGCGCAGTGTGACGTGATGACACGTCCGCTGCCCTTCGAGGAGTGGGCGCGCGGGGCCGCGGCCACCGCGATCCAGTCCTTCATCGGATCAGACACGCGATAGGAGTAGCGATGACGCTGCAGAGCCGCACCCCCGGGACCCCCGCGGGTCCACACCGCAGAAGGGTGGTCCAGGGGCTGTTCGGTGTCGGGGCCGGGGCCCTGGCCATGCCCGCCCTCGCCGCCTGCGGCGGAGGGGCCGCGTCCGACCCGAAGACGGTGACCTTCGGCTCGAACGGCGCGGACGCCACACCGAAGAAGGCGTACGCCGCGGTGACGGACGCCTTCGAGAAGGACAGCAAGCTCACGGTCAAGACGAACACCGTCGACCACGACACGTTCCAGAAGAGCATCTCCACCTATCTCCAGGGCACCCCGGACGATGTCTTCACCTGGTTCGCCGGCTACCGCATGCAGTACTTCGCCAAGAAGGGCCTCGCCGGCCCCATCGACGATGTGTGGGAGACGATAGGCGCCGGCTACAGCGACGCCGCCAAGCAGCTCTCCAAGGGTGAGGACGGGAAGTACTACTTCGTCCCGCTCTACAACTACCCGTGGGCCGTCTTCTACCGTAAGAGCGTCTTCCAGCAGTACGGCTACGAGATTCCGGTGACATGGAGTCAGTTCACCGCGCTGGCCAAGCGGATGAAGAAGGACGGCCTCTCCCCCATCGCGTCCGGCTACGGCGGCGGCGACATCTGGAGCATCCTCGGCGCCTTCGACTATCTCAATCTGCGCGCCAACGGCTATGACTTCCATATGTCCCTGATGCGGGGTCAGGTCTCCTGGACCGACAAGCGCACCGCCAGGACCATCGACCTGTGGCGCGAGCTCACCCCGTACTACCAGAAGGGCGCGGGCGGCCGTTCCTGGCAGGACGCCGCGCAGTCGCTGCTCGACAAGAAGTCCGGCATGGCGATCATCGGTCTCTTCCTCGGGCAGCAGGTCACCGACGAATCCCTGCGCTCCGACATCGACTTCTTCCCGTTCCCGGAGATCGACCCGGCGTACGGTCAGGACACGGTCGAGGCGCCCACCGACGGCTTCATGCTCAGCCGCAAGCCGAAGAACCCGGACGCCGCGCGCACGTTCCTCGAATTCCTCGGCGGCGCCAAGGCCGAGAACCTCTATATGGGCGTCGACCCGAGCAATGTCGCCGTCAACTCCGCCGCCGACACCGGCTCGTACAACGCGCTCCAGAAGAAGTCCGCCGAACTCATCGCCGGCGCCAAGCACATCACCCAGTTCGGGGACCGCGACAGCGACCCGGGATTCATCTCCACCGTGGTCGAGCCGGGCTTCACCGAGTGGCTGAACCACCCCGACGACGGTTCGGCCCTGCTGAAGAAGATCGAGTCGCAGCGCTCGCGCTTCTTCACGGCCTGATCCCACCGGAGAGGTTCCACCATGTCCTCCGTGCGTACCGCGCCCCGGTCCCCGTCGCGCGCTCACCCCCGTCCTCGCCGGCTCGGTCCTGGTGACCGCCTCTTTCTGACGGTGGTCGTCGGCATCCCGCTGATCGCCCTGCTGGTCTTCGTGTGGCTGCCGGCGCTGGCCTCCATCGGTCTGTCCTTCACCAGCTGGGACGGCATCGGCCTGTCCGGCATCCACTGGGTCGGACTGGACAACTATCACCAGATCCTCACCAATTACCCGCCGTTCTGGCCGGCCGTCCAGCACAACGTGATCTGGCTGCTGTTCACGGCGCTGCTGCCCGCCCCGTTCGGCGTCTTCCTCGCCTATCAGCTGGACCGCAAGATCCGCTTCACCCGGATCTACCAGACGGCCATCTTCATGCCGATGGTGCTGTCCCTCGCGGTCGTCGGCTTCATGTGGGAGATCATCTACAACCCCGACAACGGGCTGCTGAACGGCGTGATCGGCGCCGTGTCGTCCGGCCACCACATCGACTGGCTGGGCGATCCCGACCTCAACCTCTGGGCCGTACTGGTCGCTTCCGGCTGGCGGCACGCCGGCTACATCATGATTCTCTATCTGGCGGGGCTCAAGGGCTTCGACCCGGCCCTGAAGGAGGCCGCCGCGCTCGACGGTGCCAACGGACGCCAGACGTTCCTGCGGGTGGTGCTGCCGGCCATGAAGCCGGTCAACATCATCGTCCTCGTCGTCACCGTCATGGAGTCCCTGCGGGCCTTCGACATCGTCTACGTACTCGGCGGTGGCACCGGCAGCAAGCCCGGCATGGAGCTGCTGTCCCTCCTCATCACCGACAACATCATCGGTGAGTCCAGCCATATCGGATACGGGTCCGCCCTCGCGGTCATCCTGCTCCTCGTCTCCCTCGCGGCGATCGGCGCCTTCCTCTTCCAGACCTTCCGCAAGGAGGACCAGTGACCGCGACCGTCACGCCGCCGGCCCCCCGGTCACACGCCCCGCTCCCCCGTACCACCGAGGCTCCCCGCGGGCCGAAGCGGCAGACCGGACGGCACCTCATGCTCGGCGGCATCGCGCTGCTGTGGCTCGTCCCACTGCTGTGGGCCGTCTACACGTCCCTGCGGCCCTACTCCGACACCACACAGCATGGCTATCTGTCCTGGCCGCGCAGCATCGGTCTGGGGAACTTCGCGGACGCCTGGAGCCAGTCCGGGATGCCGCGCTTCTTCTGGAACTCGGTGCTCATCACCATTCCGGCGGTCCTCGGCACCCTGCTGTTCGCCGCGGCGGTGGCCTTCTTCGTCTCGCGGTTCGACTTCCGCTGGAACATCGCGCTGCTGATCCTCTTCACCGCGGGGAACCTGATCCCCGCGCAGGTGCTGATCACGCCGCTGTACCGGCTGTATCTGCTGGTGCCGCTGCCGGCATGGATGAGCGATTCCCTGCTCGTCTACAACTCGCTCTGGGGCATCATCTTCATTCACATCGCCTACCAGTGCGGCTTCTGCACCTTCGTGCTCAGCAACTACATGAAGACGATCCCGAAGGAGATCTTCGAAGCCGCGCTCGTCGACGGCGCTCCGGTGTGGCGCCAGTTCTTCCAGATCGTGCTGCCGCTGTGCCGGCCGGCGTTCGCGGCGCTCGCGACGCTGGAATCCATCTGGATCTACAACGACTTCTTCTGGTCCCTCGCGCTGATCGAGACCGGTGACAAGCGTCCGATCACCTCGGCCCTCGCCAATCTGGAGGGCCAGTACTTCACCAACCCGAACCTCATCGCGGCGGGCGCCCTGCTGACCGCGATCCCGACTCTGCTGGTCTACTTCGCGCTCCAGCGCCAGTTCATCAGCGGGCTCACCATCGGCTCGGGCAAGGGCTGAGCAGCCGCCCCGACGTACCGCCGACTCGCCGGCCGCCGCACGTGAGCGGACGGCCCGCACCGTCGGGAACGCACGTCCCCTGCCCGGTTCCACCCGCGCGATCCCCGTGACCCGACAACAGGAGGTGCGACCCCATGCGGTCATCCTCGTACCCCGCCCCGCCGGCAGCCCGGACCGGCTCCGCGCGCCGGACCATGAGAGCCATGCTGGTCCTGGCCGTCACCGCCGGTCTCGCCACGGCCGTTCCCGCCGCCGAGGCCACGTCTCCCGCCCGGGACACGGCGGCGGCCGCGTCCACCGCCACAGCGGACACGGCCTCCGACGTCGCGGCCAAACCCTTTATGGGCTGGTCGAGTTGGAGCATGCAGTCCTCCAAGTACCCGGGGCTGAACCCGGACGGCGAGTACAGCTATCTGACCGAGGCGAACGTGCTGAAGCAGACGGACGCCCTCGCCTCCAAGCTGAAGAAGTACGGCTACGACCGCGTCAACATCGACGCCGGCTGGTGGCGCGACAACGACTGGAAGCCCGGGTTCGACCCGTACGGACGACAGACGAACGACCCGGTCCGGTTCCCCCGCGGCATGAAGCCGGTCGCGGACCACATCCATTCCAAGGGTCTGAAGGCGGGCATCTACCTGCCCGTCGGCCTGGAGAAGGAGGCGTACGGCGACGGAAAGGTGCCGGTCTGGAACGCCCCCGGCTGCACCACCGCCGATATCGTCCACCCGGACCTGCGGACCACCAACGGCTGGGACAGCTCCTACAAGCTGGACTTCGCCGACCCGTGCGCGCAGAAGTACATCGACTCGCAGGCCCAGTTGTTCGCCGACTGGGGCTACGACTTCCTCAAGCTGGACGGCGTGGGCCCCGGCTCGTTCAAGTCCGGTGACAACTACGACAATGTCGCCGACGTCGCCGCCTGGCAGAAGGCCATCGCCGCCACCGGACGCCCGATCCACCTCCAGCTCTCCTGGTCGCTCGACATCGGCCACGCCGCCGACTGGAAGCGGTACTCCAACGGCTGGCGCATCGACACCGACATCGAGTGTTACTGCAATACCCTCGTCACCTGGGAGAACTCGGTCAACGACCGGTGGGACGACGCGCCCGCGTGGAGCGACAAGGCGGGCCCGGGAGGCTGGAACGACTTCGACGCGATCGATGTCGGCAACGGCGAGATGGACGGTCTCACGAAGGCCGAGCGGCAGAGCTATATGACCCTGTGGGCCATCAGCAAGTCGCCCCTGTACACCGGTGACGACCTCACCAGGCTGGACAGCTACGGGGTCTCGCTGCTGACCAACCGGGAGGTCATCGCCGTCGACCAGAGCGACTCGCCCGTGGCACGTCCGGTCACCCCGATGGGCGACCAGCAGGTCTGGGGCACCAGGAACGCCGACGGCAGCTACACCGTCGCCCTGTTCAACCTCGGCGACTCACCGGCCTCCGTCACCGCCCACTGGGCATCCTTCGGATTCACCGGAAACGCCTCCGTGCGCGACCTGTGGAACAAGGAGAACCTCGGGCCCCACAAGAACAAGATCACCGCGGCGCTGCCCGCACACGGCTCGCGGCTGTTCACCGTCAAGCCCGGCGGCGAGGCGCTGCCCACCACCGGTTACGAGGCCGAGTCCGCGGCGAACACACTGACGGGCAACGCCTCCCTCGCCGGATGCGACGCCTGCTCCGGTGGCAAGAAGGTCGGCAACCTCTACACCGGCGGCAAGCTGACGTTCAACGACATCACCGTGCAGAAGGACGGGATCTACACCGTCCGGGTCGCCTATGTCAGCGGCGACGCGCGCTCGGTGACCGTCTCCTCCAACAGCGGTAACGGCAGCAGTCTGAAGTTCCCCTCCACCGGCGACTGGGGCACGGCGAAGACCGTCAGTGTCCAGCTGGCCCTGAAGGCGGGCTCCAACACCATCACGTTCGACAGCGGCAGCGGATACGCGCCGGACCTCGACAGGATCGACGTACCGCGCTCCGTCTGACGTACCCCGCGGGGCCCGGTGACACGCCCCGGGCCCCGCGCCGGTCCCCGCGCCTGGCTCCCGCATCGCCTACGACCGGCCCCGGGCGCCCACCGAGTGATCTCCCGATGTCACACCGACGGTCCGCAGCCGTCGTTCCCGCCTGCGCGTTTCCCCGGATATGGAGTGCACACCCGTGGACATCCCGCACACCCCCTCCCCCGATGACCGCCAACGCCCCAGCCGCAGAGGCTTTCTGGCGCTCGGCGCCGCCGCCGGCGCGGCCACCGCGCTCGGTGGTCTGCCCGCCTTCTCCGCCTCGGCGTCCCCTCCGCGCCCGACCGAGTCGCCCTCGCTGTCCCCGGCCGACGCCGCGAGGAACCAGCTGTGGTGGCAGGCTCCCGGCTCGCCGGGCTCGATGATCGAGCAGGGACTGCCGGTCGGGAACGGGCGCCTCGGGGCGCTCGCGAGCAATGACCCCGCCGCCGAACTCCTGCTCATCACCGACGCCACCCTGTGGACCGGCGGGCTCAACGACACACTCCAGAGCGACGGCCAATTCCCCTACGGACGCGATGACTTCGGCTCCTTCACACTGCTCGCCGAGCTCACGGTCGCCCTCCCCGACCACGACCTGGGCCGCGTCCACAACTACCGCCGCACCCTCGACCTGGCCCAGGGCCTGGTCACCACCTCGTACGACCTCTCCGGTGTCACCTACCGGCGGCAGATCTTCGCCAGCCGTCCCGACGACGCCATCGTCCTGCACTTCTCCCAGCGCGGCGGCGGCGCGTACACCGGCACCCTCTCCCTCGCGGGCACACACGCCGAGTCCACCAGCGCCAACAGCGCCCAGTGCTTCGCGTCGTTCGGCGCTTCCTTCGCCAATGGTCTGAAGTACGGCGCGGCCGTCACCGCTCGCAGCAGCACCGGTACGGTCCGGGTACGCGGTACGTCGATCACCTTCAGCGGCTGCCAGGATCTCACCGTCGTCGTCAGCGGCGGTACCAACTACGCCCCCGACGCGACCGCGGGTTTCCGTAACCCGTCCCTGGAGCCGGAGCGCCTGGCCAGGACCAAGGTCCTCGACGCGGCCGGCCACTCGGCGACCAGCCTGTTGCGCACTCATGTCGCCGACTTCCGCGCGGTGTTCGGACAGCTCGGCATCGACCTCGGCGCCTCGTCCGCCGCACAGCGCGAACTGGACACCTGGGAACGGGTACGGGCGCGCGACCGGGACAATGTCCCCGACCCGGAACTCGAAGCCGCCTACCTCCAGTTCGGCCGCTATCTGATGATCTCCGGATCGCGCGGGGGCCTGCCGCTCAACCTCCAGGGTCTGTGGCTGGACGGCAACGACCCGGACTGGATGGGCGATTACCACACCGACATCAACATCCAGATGAACTACTGGCTGGCCGACCGGGCGGGTCTGTCCGACTGCTTCGACGCCTTCGCCGACTACTGCCTCGCCCAGCTGCCCTCCTGGACGGACGTCACCCGGCGGCTTTTCAACAGCCCGGCCAACAGATACCGCAACTCCGGTGGCGAGATCGCCGGTTGGACGGTGGCCATCTCCACCAACCCGTACGGTGGTGGCGGCTGGTGGTGGCACCCGGCCGGCAACGCCTGGCTCTGCCAGAACCTGTTCGAGCACTACGAGTACACCCAGGACCGCGCGTACCTGAGCAAGATCTACCCGCTCCTCAAGGGCGCCGTGGAGTTCTGGGAGGCCCGCCTCCTCACCACGACCGTCACCGACGCCTCCGGAGCCTCGCGCGAGGTCCTGATCGCCGACAGCGACTGGTCGCCCGAGCACGGTCCGCTCGACGCCAAGGGCATCACCTACGCCCAGGAACTGGTGTGGAACCTGTTCGACAACTACCGCGCGACAACTGAGACGCTGGGCCGCGACACCGGCTACGGCAGGACCGTCGACCGGCTGCGGGAGCGGCTGTATCTGCCCGTGGTCAGTCCGAAGACGGGCTGGCTGGAGGAGTGGATGTCGCCCGACAACCTCGGCGAGACCACACACCGGCATCTCTCCCCGCTCGTCGGGCTCTTCCCCGGCGACCGGATCCGCCCCGACGGCTCCACACCGAAGGAGATCGTCGACGGGGCGACCGCTCTCCTCGACGCGCGCGGCATGAACAGCTTCGGCTGGGCCAACGCCTGGCGCGGCCTGTGCTGGGCGCGGCTGAAGGACGCGGAGAAGGCGTACCAGCTCATCGTCAACAATCTGAAGCCGTCGGCCAACGGCGGCAACGGCAGCGCGATGAACCTCTTCGACATCTACGAGGTCGAGCAGGGGCGCGGCATCTTCCAGATCGACGCGAATTTCGGCACCGCCGCCGCGATCATCGAGATGCTGGTCTATTCGCGGCCGGGGCACGTCGAGCTGCTGCCCGCGCTGCCCGCTGCCTGGGCGGCCTCCGGCTCGGTGTCCGGCGTGGGCGTCCGGGGCGGCTTCGTCGCCGACGTCAGCTGGAAGAACGGCAAGGTCACCCGCGCGACGCTGAAGAGCGTGGGCGGCCGTGGCACGACCGTCGTCGCCGGTGGCACCACGCGCGAGATCGGCCTCAAGCCCGGTGAGTCCGTCACCCTGCGGAACCTCGGATGAGGGCCAACTCGGCGGTGGGAGTGGTGTGCGCGCTGGTCATGGCGGTCTGCGGGCCGCTGACCGCCACCTCACCGGCGCAAGCGGAGCAGACGGCGCAGGAAGCCGGACAGGGCACGCACACCGTGGTCACCTGGGGCGCCGGCGCGGACAAGCAGGGCCCCGGCCCCGCCGACCGCGGCTACCGCCTGATCGTACGCACCAGCGTCGGTGGTACGGACCTGCGCATCCGGCTCTCCAACGCCTTCGGCGATCACCCGGTCACCTTCGCGAGCGCCTACGCGGGGCTGCGGAAGCAGGGGGCCGAGCTGGTCCGCGGCTCCAACCGGCAGCTGACGTTCGGCCGGGCCGCGTCCGTCACCGTACCGGCGGGTGAGACCGTGCTCAGCGATCCGCTGCCCGGGAGGCTGGCCGCCGAGAGCGACCTCGTCGTCAGTCTGTATGTGACGGGTGCGCGGGGGCCGACAACCGGTCACGGCATGGCCATGCAGACCTCCTACGCGGCGGCCGGCGACCACACCGCAGAGGAGAGCGCGGCCAACTGGACCGATCCGATGGGCTCTTGGTACTGGCTGGACGCCGTCAGCGTGGAGACGTCCGCGAAGACCGGCGCGGTGGTGACCCTCGGGGACTCCATCACCGATGGATGGGCCTCGACCACGGACGGGAACCGGCGCTGGCCCGACTATCTGTCCCGGCGGCTCCGGGCCGCGTCCGGCAGCACCGTGAAGGGCGTCGCGAACGAGGGCATCTCGGGCAACAAGGTCCTCGCGGACGGGGCCGGCGAGTCCGCGCTGAACAGGCTGGAGCGTGATGTGCTCTCCCAGCCCGGGGTCAGCACGGTCTTCCTGTTCGAGGGCATCAATGACATCAAGGCCCACACCGGTGTCACGGCGGACGCACTGATCGCCGGCTACCGGCAGATCATCGACCGGGCGCACGCCGAGGGGAAGTGTGTCGTCGGCGCGACCGTCATGCCGTTCAAGGGCTGGTACGAGTACGACGCCGAGGGCGAGGCCGTACGCCAGGAGGTCAACGACTGGATCAGGGACAGCGGCGCGTTCGACGCCGTGACGGACTTCGACCGGATCACCCGTAACCCCTACGACCAGCAGCGGATCCTGCCGTTCTTCGACGGCGGCGACCATCTCCACCCGAACGACAAGGGCATGCAGGCGATGGCCGACGCCGTCGATCTGTCCGCGCTGCGGTGCGTCGGCTGAGCGACGGGCAGTGGTGCGTGAGCCGACGGCCGGGGACCGGTCACGGACGCGGATACTTCGTCCCCTCCGGCCCCGGTCGTGCGCAGGACCTCGCCGCGGCCGCGCGTCCGTGAGCGGAGCCCCGCCACGATCCGGCGTCCCGCGTCGCCGCCGCCCGGCTCGCTGAGCACGACGATCGGGGTCTATTCGCCCGGGCCGCTCAGCGCAAGCCCGCCGTGCCGGACGGAGCGGTCATGTACGACATGCGCAGCGACCTGTCCCGGTATCTAATGGGAAATCCTGATCCTCATGACGGAAGAACTCCTGGTGAGGACGCGATCCGCCCTGTGACGCGCAGCAGAGGACAGGTCAGCATGACCATCATCGAGAAGTCGGTCGACGTCGATGTTCCCGTCCGGACCGCCTACAACCAGTGGACGCAGTTCGAGAGCTTCCCCCGCTTCCTGGAGGGCGTGGAGCGCATCGATCATCCCGAGCGCACCCTGACTCACTGGGTCACCCGAGTCGGCGCGGTCACCCATGAGTTCGACGCGGAGATCGTGGAGCAGCGGCCCGACGAGCGGCTGGCCTGGCGCACGCTGACCGAGCCCCGGCACGAGGGCACCGTCACGTTCCAATCCCTCGGCCCCGTGCGTACGCGGGTCAGCCTGCGGCTGGACCTCACGGCGTGCGGTGTGGTCGAGAAGACCGGAAGCGCCCTCCATCTCGCGCGGCGCCGCGTCCACCGGGGGATGGAGTCCTTCAAGGAGTTCATCGAGGGTCACGGGCGGGAGACCGGCTGCTGGCGGGGCGAGATCCGGTCCGGTCGCGTACGGCCGGACCCCGCACAGGGCTCGCCGCCGGTTCCCACCTGGCCAACGGGCTGATGGTGCGAGTGGACCTGAGTGTGCGTGTGGATCTCAGTGCGCGTGCGGATCTGATTGTGCTTGTTGATCTGAGTGTGGGGACCTGATGTGCGGACCGAACGAAAGGCTGAGACTTGTGCTGAGGAAACCACCGGTGGACGACCCCGGCGGTGACAAGCCGCACATCACTCCGCCCAAGACCTGGACGACCGGTGTGCCCGCGGTGGCGCACGCGATGGAGTACTCACTGGAGCAGACCTCGCCCCGGCGCACCGCCCTGACCCTGCTGAACATCAACCAGACCGAGGGGTTCGACTGTCCGGGCTGCGCGTGGCCGGATCCCGCGCCGGGGCACCGTAAGCGGAACGAGTACTGCGAGAACGGCGCCAAGCACATCAACGACGAGGCCACGTCGCGCCGGATCACGCCCACATTCTTCGAACAGTATTCGATCAGTGAGCTGGCCGGGAAGTCGGACCAATGGCTCAATCAGCAGGGCCGGCTCACCGAGCCCATGGTGAAGCATGTCGGTTCCGACCACTACGAGCCGGTGACATGGAACGAGGCGCTGGGTCTGCTCGCCGAGGAGCTGCGCCGGCTGGACTCCCCGGACGAGGCGATCTTCTACACCTCGGGGAGGGCCAGCAATGAGGCGGCGTTCGTACTCCAGCTGTTCGCGCGCGCCTTCGGCACCAACAATCTGCCCGACTGTTCCAACATGTGCCACGAGTCGAGCGGTGCCGCACTGAAGGAGACTCTGGGCGTCGGCAAGGGGGATGTGAGCCTCCGGGACATCCACCACTCGGATCTGGTCTTTCTGGTGGGCCAGAACCCGGGCAGCAACCACCCGCGCATGCTCACCGCGCTGGAGCAGACCAAGCGCAACGGCGGCCGTATCGTCGCCGTGAATCCACTGCCCGAGGCCGGTCTCATCCGGTTCAAGTACCCGCAGAAGGCCCGCGGGTTGATCGGCCGGGGCACCCGGATCGCCGATCAGTTCCTCCATATCCGCGTCGGCGGCGATCTCGCGCTTTTCCAGGCGCTGAATCTGCTGCTGCTGGAGGCCGAGGACGCCCGTCCGGGTACGGTGCTCGACCACGAGTTCATCGAGAACCAGACCAGCGGCTTCACCGAGTTCGCCGCACACATTCGACAACTGTCGTGGAAGGACGTCCACACGGCCACCGGACTCACGCGCGCGGAGATCGAGAAACTGCGCGACGTGGTTCTGGGCAGTGAACGGATCATCGTCTGCTGGGCGATGGGCCTGACCCAGCACAAGCATGCCGTCCCCACGATCCGGGAGATCGTCAATTTCCTTTTGCTGCGCGGAAATATCGGGACCCCCCGCGCCGGCGCGTGCCCGGTGCGCGGCCACAGCAATGTCCAGGGAGACCGCACCATGGGCATCTGGGAGAAGATGCCGCGGGAATTCATGGACGCGCTGGGCCGCGAATTCTCGTTCACCCCGCCCGCCGAGCACGGCTGGGACACGGTGGATTCCATCCGGGCCATGCTCGACGGCCGCGCGAAGATCTTCCTCGGGCTGGCCGGCAACTTCGTACGCGCGACGCCCGACAGCAGGATCACCGAGAGCGCGATGCGCCGGTGCCGGCTCACGGCGCATATCTCGACCAAGCTGAACCGCTCGCACACGGTCTGCGGAGAAATCGCGCTCATTCTCCCGACATTGGGCCGCAGCGAAAAGGACAGGCAGGCGGGCGGAGAGCAGTTCGTCACCGTCGAGGACTCGATGAGTCAGGTGCACGCCTCGCATGGGCGCCTCGAACCCGCCTCCAGAATGCTGCTCAGCGAAGTGGCCATCCTCAGCCAGCTCGCCCGCCACACCCTCGGCGACAAGGTGGACGTGCCGTGGGACGGGTTCGAGACGGATTACCACCTCATCCGGCAGCGGATCGCCCGCGTCGTGCCGGGGTTCGAGAACTTCAACGAGCGCGTGGTCAGGCCCGGAGGCTTCGGACTCCCCAATCCGGTGAACGAAGGGGTGTTCCCGACCCCGAGCGGCAAGGCGCTCTTCACCACGAACGAGTTCCAGATGCCGCAGGTCCCCGATGGCCATCTGCTGCTCCAGACCATGCGTTCCCATGACCAGTGGAACACCATCCCGTACACGCTGGACGACCGCTATCGCGGAATCCACGGGTCGAGGCGCATCGTGCTCGTCAACCCGGCCGACATCCGGGCGCTCGGACTCACCGATGGCGCTCAGGTCGACCTCATCGGTGTGTGGCACGACGGCGTCGAACGGCGCGCGGACGGCTTCCGGCTCGTCTCGTACCCGACGGCACGGGGGTGCGCCGCCGCGTACTACCCGGAGACCAATGTGCTGGTGCCCCTGGACAGCGTCGCGGAGATCAGCAACACCCCGACGTCCAAAGGGGTCGTCATCCGCCTCGAACCCTCTCCCCTACAGGCGGCCGCGCCCCGTGCGTCCGCGTGATCGTGACCGCCCGGCGCGGATCCCCGGTGCTCGTCATCAGCGCGCGGTGGCCCCGGGCGCGATCTCGGCGATCAGTCCTTCGACGCGCTTCCTGATCTCGTCGCGGATGGGGCGTACGGCCTCGACGCCCTGCCCGGCCGGATCGTCCAGCGTCCAGTCGAGGTAGCGCTTCCCCGGGAAGACCGGGCAGGTGTCGCCGCAGCCCATGGTGATACAGACGTCGGACTCCTTGACGGCGTCCACGGTGAGGATCTTTGGGGTCTCGGCGGAGATGTCGATACCGACCTCCGCCATCGCCGCGACCGCGGCCGGGTTGACGGCGTCGCCAGGGTTGGAGCCGGCCGAGCGGACCTCGACGCGGTCTCCGGCGAGATGGGTGAGCCAGGCGGCGGCCATCTGGGAACGGCCGGCGTTGTGGACACAGACGAACAGCACAGAAGGCTTGTCGGACATCAGACGGTCTCTCTTGTCTCGCGGGCTTCGCCGGCTTCACGGGTCTCGTCGGCTTCACGGGGCTCGCAACGAGTTCAGTCGCACAGGACATCAGCACTGGATGGCGTCAGTCGCTACTGATGTGAGAGTATCAGCGCATGATGACGTCAGTCGACACTGACCTGATCCGGGTACTGGCCGACCCGCTCAGGCTCCAGATCGTGACCCTGCTCGCCCACGAGACCCTCTGCACCACGCACCTGGTCGAGGAGACCGGCGCGAAGCAGACCAACCTCTCCAACCACCTGCGCGTGCTGCGCGAGGCCGGAGTGGTGGAGACCGAGCCGTGCGGACGCTTCACTTACTACAAGCTGTGCCCCGAGGTGCTGGAGACCCTGGCCGGATCGTTCACGGCGCTCGCCGCGACCGCTCGCGCCACCCGGTCCGCCGACACGAAGAGGGCCTGCCCGTGACCAGCACCGAACCGGCCACCACCGCACCCGCCGGTTCCGGCGAGGGTACGGTCGTCGCGAAGCTCTCCACACTCGACCGCTTCCTGGCCGTGTGGATCCTCCTCGCCATGGCGCTCGGCCTCGGCCTCGGCCGGCTGATCCCCGGACTCGATGACGCCCTGGCCAAGGTGGAGATCGGCGGCATCTCCCTGCCGATCGCCGTGGGTCTGCTGATCATGATGTATCCGGTCCTGGCCAAGGTCCGCTACGACAAGCTCGACTCGGTCACCGGCGACCGCAAGCTGCTGGCCTCCTCGCTGGTCATCAACTGGATCGTCGGCCCGGCCGTGATGTTCGCGCTGGCCTGGATCTTCCTCCCCGACCTGCCGGAGTACCGCACCGGCCTGATCATCGTCGGTCTCGCCCGCTGCATCGCCATGGTCATCATCTGGAACGACCTCGCCTGCGGCGACCGCGAAGCCGCCGCCGTGCTCGTCGCCCTCAACTCCGTATTCCAGGTTGTCGCGTTCGGCCTGCTCGGCTGGTTCTACCTCGACCTGCTGCCCCAGTGGCTGGGCCTGGGCGACGGCCAGGGCCTGGACGTTCCCGTCTGGCACATCGCGCTCAACGTGATCGTCTTCCTCGGCGTCCCCCTGCTGGCCGGCTTCCTCACCCGCCGGATCGGCGAGAAGAGGATGGGCCGCGAGGGGTACGAGGCGACGTTCCTGCCGAAGATCGGCCCGTGGGCGCTGTACGGCCTGCTCTTCACCATCGTCATCCTCTTCGCCCTGCAAGGGAGGACGATCACCTCGCAGCCGCTGGACGTCGCCCGGATCGCGCTGCCCCTGCTGGTGTACTTCGCGATCATGTTCTTCGGCACCTTCCTCCTGGGCAAGGGCCTCGGGCTGGCCTACGACCGCACCGCGACGCTGGCGTTCACCGCGGCGGGCAACAACTTCGAACTGGCCATCGCGGTCGCCATCGCCACCTTCGGCGTCACCTCCGGACAGGCTCTGTCCGGGGTCGTCGGCCCCCTCATCGAGGTACCGGTCCTGATCGCGCTCGTGTACGTATCGCTCGCCTGGCGAAGGAAATTCGCCGCCCCGGCCCTCGCGAACACACCGTCGGCAGCGACGGATTCCGCGCGGCCGTAGCCGAGAAAAGCCCTCGTCCGGCAGGGCTGCTGCCCGTAACCGCACTACGGTTTCCCCCGTGCTCGGACGGTCCGTTACGCGTCTGAGTCGGCGCTCCCGCCCGTACTCCGGTTCGTACGCCCGGACCGGCTCACAAGCTCGCCCGCCATCCGGGTCCCGGCGGCCACAGCCCGCACCCAGCGCGGCCCGCCCCGCGCCGCCCACACGACGCAGACGCACCCTCCGATGGCGAGCACGAGGACGCCGGACAAGACGAGCACGAGCATGCTCATCCCCCTCCTTCTGTTGTGCGGTCCGCACCATCCTCTCAGTCCGCGAAACGGGCCGTCGCAGCGGTCCGGTGACCGTGCGCGCGCCCGAGTCGGTTCACGGGTGCTGCGCCCTCTCCGCTGTCCCGACCGTTCATACCGCCTCGATATAGAATTCCTGATCGCTCTTTCCTGTGCAGGGTTGCTGAATCACCTCGGCGGCGGAGGCCCCCACTTCCGAGTCGTTGATCCCCACGCACAGGCCGCTATGGGCCGGGCGGAGTCGATAGGCCCCCTGACGAGGCCCGTTGACCGGTTCCATCCGGAAGTGCTGCGAGAGTCGGCTGCTGGAGCAGTCTTCCCACGGCTCAAGGAGTCCCTTGGCGGGACCGCTCTCCAGCACGGTGAGACAGCCGACGCCTTCGTCCGGATGGTCCCACTGGATGTAGTACGTACCGTCGCCGACCGCCTTCACGAAGGTGCGGGGCGGCACGGCCTGGGCGCAGGAACGCTGGACGGCGATCGCGTTCTTGTAGGCGCCGCTGCGTTGGCGTCCTTCGGTCACGCAGAGGCTGGGGGAACCGACCGGACGGATCCGGGACCAGCCCTCCGCCACGGGGCCGGCCGTCGGTGTGGACTCGCCATCCGGCATGAGAAACCACGACGTTGAGGCCAGCGCGAGAGCGACGGCCACGGCCGCGCTCCATCCCGCAGGGGTGTTGAGGCGCCGTCGTCGCGAGGTGGACAGGGCGCCCTCGGATGTCCCGGGGAGCGGAGCCCCGTAGTGTGACGTGCCGGTGGCCGCGGTCTCCGTCGCGGTACCCGATGCGGCAGACCGGGGCAGGGGAACCGGGTCAGCGTGCGGCGGGCCGCCGGCCGCGATGCGTTCCCGGGTCTCCAGCCATTCCTCGACGCGAGGCCCATCGCCGCAGAGCCGTACGAACACGGCCAGCATCTCCGGACGCGGCAATGTCTGCCGTCTCAGGACTTCGGCCAGCGTGCTGCGTGGCAGCACCTCGCCCAGCGCGGCGGCGCGCTCGTCCAACTGCCGGTAAGTGAGGCCCGACTGTTCTTTGAGCCGCCGCAGCAGGGCGACGAACTCGACGGCGTCCTGTGCCTCGTGTGGCTTCAATTCCCCCTGGTTCCGCATGCCCACATCCTGGCCAGATCCATATGGCCGGACAAGGTCACTTCCGGACCTTGTCCGGCACTGGCCACGGTCCGCACAGACATCCGTACAAGGCTCCGACCAGGCCGTTCGCCAACAGCCTCCGGAAGTCCCCGCCAGGCGGGCGCCGCCCGTCCATCGCTACGTCGTCTTTCGGGCCGCCCCGTAGACGGCTGTGGCGACATGCACGAAGGAGCGGATGAGCGGGCTGGTGTCGGTGCTGTTCCAGGCGATGACGAGGTCGCTGGATGGCTTGTCGGTCAGGGCGACGGAGGTGAGGCCCTCGGGAAGGGCGTGCGCGAGCGATGTCAGGCCCACGGTGCCGTCCCACAGGATGGACTGCAGGCATTCGTGCACCGTCCGCACGACCGGGCCGTCGCCTCGCTCGGCGGCGGCCGGGGGGCCGCTCCAGTAGGCCCGCCAGGCGGGATCGGTCCCTTCGGGCAGCTGGAACCAGCGCCGGTCCGCGAGCTCGTCCAGGCGCAGACTCTCGCGGTCGGCGAGCGGATCGTCGGCTCGCAGGACCACACCGACGGGGTCGGAGCGCAGGACGCGGATGGTGATGCCGGTGGTGTCGAAGGGTGCCCGGGTCAGGGCCACGTCGACAAGTCCGGTCCGTAGTCCGGCGGTCGGGTCGGTGAAGTCGGCCTCGCGGATACGGACGCGAGCAGTGGGGTGGCGTTGCCGGTACGCGGCGGCCAGTCGCGTACCGGCCTGCTCGGCACTGTCGGCGAGCGTGCCGACGGTGAGGGTGGCGGCGCCCGCCACGGCCGTTACCCGCGTACGGACGTGTTCGGCCTGGGCCAGCAGGGTGCGCGCCTCGTCGTAGAGCGCGGCCCCGGCGGTGGTGAGCGCGACACCGCTGGGTGAGCGGTGCAGCAGGGTGCAGCCGAGGTCGGTCTCCAGTTGTTGGATGGCCCGGCTCAGCGGTGGCTGGGTCATGTGGAGTCGCACGGCGGCCCGGCCGAAGTGCAGCTCTTCGGCGACCGCCACGAAGTAGCGCAGCGTGCGTAGGTCCATCAGCAGCAACGATACCCGCACGGTATCGGGGCGGGGAAACGGGTGTTGGACGCCCCGGACACCGCCGCGCTGGACTGGTGCCACGCGAACCGACCTGCCGCGACAGGTACCGAACGCCACCGCACAAGGTGCTGGTACGAGGTGCCGGCGCCGGGCGCGGCGCGATTGTCAGCACAACCGAGGAGCCACGATGGCCGAACACACCATGCCGGACCCCGTCGTACACGTCACTGACATACAGGAACTCGCCCGTGACCTGGTGGTCATCCCGAACCGGCAGGTCCAGCTCGTGCCGAACATCGGCATCATCGGCGGCCGGGACTCCGTTCTGGTCGTCGAGACGGGCATGGGTTCCGGCAACGCGGAAAAGGTGCTGGAGTTCGCGGCCGGTTACGCCAAGGGGCGTCGGCTCTTCCTGACCACGACGCACTTTCACCCCGAGCACGCGTTCGGCGCACAGACCTTCGCCGGTGAGGCGACGTTCCTGATCAACCAGGCCCAGGCCGAGGATCTGAAGGTGAAGGGCCCCGGCTATATCGACATGTTCAAGGGACTCGGCGAGCCGGTCGCGCGTCAGCTGGAGGGAGTCACGCTCGCACAGCCCGATGTCGTCTACGAGCAGTCGTACGACCTGGACCTGGGAGGCCGGGTCGTGCGGCTACGGGCCACGGGCCGGGCGCACAGCAAGGGCGACCAGGTGGTCAGGGTGCCGGATGCGGACGTCTTGTTCACGGGGGACCTCGCGGAGGCCGGTCAGTTCGCCATCTTCCCGTGGTTCCCGCCGTACGACACCGACGTCTCGGGCACCCGCTGGCTGAGCGTGATGCGACGCCTGGCAGCCGAGGGCGCGGAGGTCGTGGTGCCCGGTCACGGCGAGGTCGGCGGGCCGCAACTGCTGGCGGACGTACGCGACTACCTGCGGCTCCTGCGTGACGAGACGTGGATCCGCCGCGATTCCGCGGTCAGTGAGCGGACGATCATCGACGAGGTCTCGGCGCTGATGATCGAGCGGCACCCGGACTGGGCCGGCCGGGACTGGATCGAGAAGGGCGTCGGCTGCCTCTGCTCCGAACACCCCGCCTGAGACGACGCCACCGGTCCTCACCAGAAGATGCGGCAGCCGACCTCCATGAGGGCGGGATCGGCCGCGGTCACCACCCCGCCCTCGGGCCCTGCGACTCAGTGCGTCACTCGCTGTCAGCGGCCTTGGGGGCGGCTTGCTGGACCACCTCGAAGGACCACAGAGTGGAGCCGGAAGCCGCGGGCTTCTGCTGAGGGGAGCCGTCTCCGCCGCGCTGGTGGGCCGCCTTCATCGGACCCTCCATCCATGCCTGGAAGTCGGCCTCGCTGCGCCAGCGCGTGTAGACGAGGTACTGGTCGGTGCCCTCGACCGGGCGCAGCAGCTCGAACCACTCGAATCCGTCGGAGTTCTCCACCGACCCCGCGCGGGACGCGAAGCGCTTCTCCAGCACCTCACGCTGTTCCACCGGAACCTGCAGCACATTGATCTTGACGATGCTCATGACTCCATCTTGCCTCAGCGCGTCGCGGGTCAGGCCCGGCAGGCCACGTTCGCCATCATCCCGGCCTCGCCGTGGTAGGCGTTGTGGCAGTGCGGCAACGAACCCTTCGACATGCGTCGCACCCGCCCTCCCCGCTCAACGTCCCGGTGGCTCAGGCGAGTTCAGTGGTAGGCGTGGACGACGGCGTGACCCTTGCCGCGGCCGATCAGCCACTTGTTCACCGGCGTGGTGACCACAAACGCGACGGCGAAGCCCCCCAGGAGCGCGGACCAGAAGAGGGCGTCGGACAGATGCGCGTCCATCGCCCCGGGGACGGCCGCGATGATGCCGTTGTCGACCAGCTCCATCACGGCGATGGACACGGTGTCGGCGGCCAGCGCGACCTTGACCGCGGCCTTCCACCCGAGCCCGGCCCGGCGCACGGCGAACAGTGTGAAGGAATATCCGAAGACGAACGCCAGCCCGATCGCGAGCACCATCGTCGACACGTTCCCCCACATCAGGGCCGTACCGATGACCATGCCGAGGATCTCACCAATGGCACACCCGGTCAGGCAGTGCAGCGTCGCCTTCGCGGCACCGCTCCACGTCGTGGTGGTGTGCGCGGCGTGCTCGTGCGTGGTGTGCGCGTGATGCGCGGAGTGCTCCATGACCTGTCTCCCCTGTGCGGCATGCCGGGTCTGCCGGTCTCCCGGGCACGGCTGTCACTATACCCCTATGGGGTATGCACCTCCAAGAGGTGAGGACCTGGCGATGAGGGGTGAGGGACATCTCGAAAGGGTGACTGTGCGCACCCAGGGCGGATTCCTATGGATCCCATACCAGAGGGGTACGGGCCCCTGCCCGTACCCCTCCGCTACGGGACTCTGCCCGCCACAACTGCCGTGCTGCCGCTGTTCACCCGATGCGTACGCCCCACATGAACGGCATGCCGCTCCGCGCGATCGACTCGTAGCGCACTTGAGCGCCGGGCTTCGGGGAGTGGAGGATCTGCCCGTTTCCGGCATAGAACCCGACATGGCTCAGATCCGTGCGCATGATGATGAGGTCACCGGGCTTGAGCGCGCTCAGGGAATTGATCCGGGTACCGGCGTTGGCCTGGGCCTGCGAGGTACGGGGTATGGTCACCCCCGCCTGATTGAACGCCCAGGAGGTCAGCCCGCTGCAGTCGAAGGAATTCGGCCCCGACGCCCCCCACACATAGGGCAGGCCGACCCGGCTCTTGGCCGCGTTGAAGGCTTCGGCGGCCCGCTGGGAGGCGCTGGCCTCGTTTCCCAGGCTTACCCGGTCGCTGGAACGGTTCGCGCGTTCCTCCTCGGCGGCCCGTGAGGCCCGTTCTTTGGCGGTCATGGTGTTGAGGAGCCGTTGCGCCTCCGCGAGCTTGCCCTGGATCTCCTTCTTCCTGTCCCCGAGTTCCTTGCGGGTGTCCTTGAGATCCTTGAGCTTCTCCGCCGCCTGGCTGCGCTGCTGTTGAAGAGCGCGCTGCTGCGACTGGTACTGCTCGATCGCGGCGACCTGCCGGGCACTCAACTGATCAAGAGCGGAAGCCTTTTCAAGGTAACCGTCCGGATCAGAGGTCAGCAGGAGCTGAATCGACGGGTCCAGACCTCCGCCCCGGTACTGGGAGGCGGCTATCGAACCGAGCCGGTTGCGCAGTTCGTTGAGACCGTTCTGCTTACGGGCCGCGGTGTCCTGCAGCGCGTCCACCTGCTTCTGCAGTTCACCGGCCTTCTCCTTCGCCCCGTTGTACTTCTCGGTGGCCTGCGTGGCCTGCTCGTACAGGCGGTCGACCTTGGCCTGGACACCCTTCTTATTGGGGTCCGGCAGCGGGTCGGCCGAAGCCGGCTGCGCGGAGAGGGCGACGGCAGCCGCGGCTGTCGCGGTGAGCACGGACGCGTACGCCTGGTTGGACTGCTTAGGACGACGGTGGGACGCCACTGAGGCGGTCTCCTTCTTCCTCGGCCGCCTGCCGGGACAGCACCCTGCTACCTCGGCACCCGCCCCGACGCGTAAGTACGGCGACACCTCCGCCGTCACCCGGACGGGTGATCGACCGCACGAAGGTACGGTCATGGATACTACAACGCTAAGTTACTTAGTTCCAAGGGAGTTGGACTCGGAGCGCGGGGCCGCGTTCACTGCTTGGCCTGTCGTCCTACGTTCCGCAGAGCCTTGCGCAGGGCCGTGACCTCGTCCTCGGACATGTTCTCGACGAAGTGGACCAGCGCCGCCGGACGGTCCTTGCTGGCACCCAGACCGTCCTCCATCAGCGCGGCCGCATAAGCCTCACGGCTGCGCACCGTCGTGTACAACCATGCGCGGCCCTGCTTGTCGCGCAGCAGCCAGCCCTTGGAGTAGAGGATGTTGGTGACGGTCATCACCGTGGTGTACGCGACGGGGCGAACCCTGTTGATGTCGTCGACGACCTCACGCACCGTCGCCGGACGGTTCCATGTCCAGAAGCGGTCCATGATCTCCGCCTCAAGGTCCCCCAGCCGCCGCATGCCCTTGGTTTCCTTTCGCCGTCGAGTACGCAAGACCATAGTAGACGGGAGCCTGTCAGGCGTCCCCGCGGACATGGAGTACGCACGCGTCGGCGCCGGGTCCGTGCGGTCACGGCGAGGGGGTTGCGGGGGGGGCATGCCCAACACGCGGACCCGACGTGTGCCCCCACTGGAGCGCAAGACATTCGTCATCGCCAAGGGCGACGGAATACCCGCCGGTTCGGTCCGGCGCGCCGGTCCTGCTCAAGCCGTATCGCTCCAAACTGCCGTGCGGCGGGATCACTCACCCAGGCCGGCTGCCTTACGGGATCGTTCGTCCCAGACGGGCTCCACGGCGGCGAAGGTGGGGCCATGGCCCCGGCGGTAGACCATCAGGGTCCGCTCGAACGTGATGACGATGACGCCGGTCTGGTTGTAGCCGATCGTCCGAACGGTGATGATCCCTGTTTCGGGGTGGCTCTTCGACTCCCGGGCCCCGAGGACCTCGGACTGGGAGTAGATGGTGTCGCCCTCGAACACGGGATTGGGCAGGCGTACGCGGTCCCAGCCGAGGTTGGCCATCACGTGCTGAGAAACGTCGGTCACGCTCTGTCCGGTGACCAGTGCCAGTGTGAAGGTGGAGTCCACGAGTGGTCTGCCCCAGTGTGTTCCGGCTGAGTAG
The DNA here is from genome assembly GCF_000718095.1 of Streptomyces scopuliridis RB72. Taxonomy (GTDB): domain Bacteria; phylum Actinomycetota; class Actinomycetes; order Streptomycetales; family Streptomycetaceae; genus Streptomyces; species Streptomyces scopuliridis. The sequence continues at coordinate 186,524 of NZ_JOEI01000019.1, forward strand.
TGCCGGTCGAAGTGCAAGGGGGCGGTGTTCTGCGTGAGAAGGGTCAGCCATGAGTTGTCGGTTTCGAGCACGGTGCGCCCCAGGGGGTGCCGGTAGACGTCCCCGACGGTGAAGTCCTCGAAGTACCGGCCGGTCCAGCCCGTCACGGGCTGCGGTGCGGATGTGTCCTCTGTGCGGCTCAGGGTGGTCATGCGTTCATTGTTCGGAGTCCTGAAGACGTCTGTGAAATAGAAAGTTTTCACCGGCACTATGCGTGCGGCGCATGGGAAGCGGAGCAGACGTAGTCGAGGAAGCGTTGGACCACGGGCGAGCGGACACCCGACACGGGAGTGATGACTCCTACTGTGCGTACGGCTTCCGCGTCGTCCAGGGCGACCGCGACGACAGGGCCCCGCCGGTCCACCGGGCCGCCCGTGGTGGGCGTGATGGCAACGCCCAGGCCCACCCCGACCAGCGAGCGCAGGGTGCTCAGTTCCGTGGTTTCCAGAGTGACACGCGGGGTGAAGCCGGCAGCCGCGCAGAGCCTGTCGGTGATCTGGCGCAGACCGAAGACCGGTTGCAGCGCGACGAAGGACTCTTCGGCCAGGTCGGCCGTCTTGACCCGCCGCCGCGCGGCCAGGCGGTGGCCGGCCGGAACGAGGACGCACAGCGGCTCCTCCCTCAGCGGTATCCATACGAGGTCGTCCCCGGCCGGCCGCGGACTGGTCAAACCCATGTCCAGACGCCCGCGCCGGACACCGTCCACCACCGAGTCGGCGGCATCGCCCCGCAATTCGAACGTCGTCCGCGGGGCGACGGAGTGGTATCCGGAGAGCAGTTCGGGCACCAGCCAGGTCCCGTAGGAGTGCAGGAATCCGAGCGCCACGGTGCCCGCGTCCGGGTCGACCAGTGTGGCGATGCGCTGCTCCGCCGTCTCGATCTCAGCGATGGCACGCAAGGCGTGAGCGCGGAAGACCTCGCCGTACTTGTTCAGCCGCAACCTGTTCTGATGCCTGTCGAAAAGTGGCACGCCGACGCGGGCCTCCAGCCGCCTGATCGCCCGGGACAGTGTCGGCTGGGAAATGTTCATCCGCTCCGAGACCAGGGTGACGTGTTCGTACTCGGCCAGCGCCGTGAACCATTGCAGCTCCCTGATCTCCATGCACGGACTATACGCCTGGCGCATGGACTGTGGAGAGTTTCGTCATTTCACAGCGGGCGCTCGTGGCCGGAAAGTGTCCTCACATCCATCAGGACTCCATGGGAGGGACCCCATGTCCGAGCCGCATTCCCCCGAGGACGGCCTTGCGCCCGACGGCACGACCGGCCCGCTGGCCGGGCTGGTCGTCGTATCACTTGAGCAGGCCGTCGCCGCCCCGTTCGCGACACGGCAGCTCGCCGATCTGGGCGCGCGCGTCATCAAGATCGAACGACCGGGCAGTGGTGATCTGGCGCGCGGCTACGACCGTACCGTGCACGGCATGTCCAGCCATTTCGTCTGGCTCAACCGGGGCAAGGAGAGTGTGCAGATCGATGTCCGCTCGCCGGAGGGCAACCGGCAGTTGCGTGATCTGGTCGACCGGGCCGATGTCCTGGTCCAGAACCTGGCTCCCGGTGCCGCCGCGCGGCTGGGTATCGGGCACACTGCCCTCGCTCTCAGCCATCCCCGTCTGATCACCTGCGACATCTCCGGCTATGGCAGCAGCGGCAGTTACCGGGACCGCAAGGCTTACGACCTCCTGGTGCAGAGTGAGGCCGGACTGCTGTCCATCACCGGCACCCCCGACACACCGTCGAAGGTCGGCCTGTCCATCGCCGACATCTGCGCCGGGATGTACGCCTACTCCGGCATCCTCACCGCCCTGCTGAAACGGACCCGTACCGGCCGCGGGTCCCAGATCGAGGTCTCCATGCTGGAGGCGCTGGGCGAGTGGATGGGCTATGCCGAGTACTACACCCGCTACGGGGGGACGGCGCCGGCACGAACAGGTGCCGGCCACGCCACGATCGCTCCCTACGGTCCCTTCGTCACACGGGACGGGCAGACCATCGTGCTGGGGCTGCAGAACGAGCGGGAGTGGGCCTCGTTCTGCGAGACCGTCCTGCGCCGTAAAGATCTGCTCGATGACAGCCGGTTCACCGGCAACGCCGACCGTGTGGCCCACCGGGCCGAACTCGACGGGCTGGTACGCGAGATGGCGGCAAGCCTCTCCGGCAAGGAGTTGGTGAACCGCTTGGAGGAGGCGCGGATCGCCTACGCACGTCAGCGCGGCATACGGGAGTTCAGTGACCACCCCCAGTTGCGCGAGCGTGGACGCTGGGCTTCTTTCGACAGCCCTGTCGGACCACTGACGGGGCTGATTCCGCCGGTCACCCTCCACGGCGAAGCGGACGGCCCTGCGCGTCTGAGGCCCGTTCCGGCGCTGGGCGAGCACACCGAGGCTGTCCTCAGCTGGCTCAGCGCCTCCCGGGCCGGCACGCGTGAGGAAGGTGCGCGATGCCCACAGAACTGATCGGCGTGCTGGTGCTCGCAGCCGTCTTCACACTGTCCAGTCTGCGGGGACTGAACATGGGCGTACTGGCCCTGGTGGCAGCCTTCTTGCTGGGCTGTGTCTGGCTGGGCCGCACTCCCCAGCAGGTGCTGGACGGGTTTCCCGCGGAGATGTTCGTCGTCCTTGTCGCGGTGACATTCCTGTTCGGGATAGCGCGGGTCAACGGGACCGTGGAGTGGCTGGTGCATGCCGCCATGCGGCGAACCGGCGAGCGCCTGGCCATCATGCCCTGGGTCCTGTTCGGCTTGGCCGCATTGCTGTGTGCGACGGGGGCAGCGTCTCCCGCGGCCGTCGCCATCGTCGCACCCATCGGCATCACCTTCGCCGTGCGGCAGGGCGTCAACCCTCTCTTTGTCGGTCTGATGGCGGTCAATGGGGCTGCGGCCGGCAGTTTCGCGCCGACCGGCATCCTGGGCGGGATCGTCAACTCCACCCTCGACAACAATGGTCTGCACGCGAGCAGTTGGCAGCTGTTCGCCGGCACGTTCGCCTTCAACGTCGCCGTCGGCGTCGTCACTCAGCTGGTCTTCGGGCGCCGGCGTACCCCACAGCAGGCGGGCTCCGGCCCCGGCTCCGGCTCCGGCTCCGAAGGCCCCGTAGCTTCCGCGGTCACGCTGGGAGCGGAACAGGCGACAACACTGGGTGCGATGCTCGCCTTGGTACTGGGGACCACCGTCTTCTCCCTGGACACCGGCTTTCTCGCCCTGTCGCTCGCTGCCGCGCTGGCTCTGTTGTTCCGGCGCACAGCCCGCGAGGCGTCCCAGGAGATCGCCTGGCCCGTGGTCCTGCTGGTCTGCGGGATCGTCACCTACATCGCGCTCCTGCAGAGCCTGGGCGTCGTCGACTCCCTGGGGCGGATGATCGCGGGGATCGGCGCGCCGCTGCTCGCCGCGCTGATCATCTGTTACGTGGGCGGCGTTGTCTCCGCGTTCGCCTCCACCACCGGCATTCTGGGCGCTCTCATGCCGCTGGCGGTTCCCTTCCTCGCCTCCGGGGCCATCGGGACGACCGGCATGGTGATCGCCCTGGCCACCGCGGCCACTGTGGTCGATGCCAGCCCCTTCTCCACCAACGGTGCCCTGGTCGTCGCCAACACCCCTGAGCACCAACGGGATGACGCCTACCGCGGACTGCTGCGCTGGGGAGCGGGTGTGTGCGTGCTGGCTCCCATCAGCGCCTGGCTCATCTTCGTGGTCATCTGACCCCTGACCGGCCTGACAAAGGAAACCATCATGCGGTTCTCAGAGCGAACCATGCTGTTTGTCCCGGGCGACCGGCCCGAACGCTTCGCCAAGGCCGCGTCCAGCGGTGCGGACGCCGTCCTGCTCGATCTGGAAGACGCGGTCCCCGAGGGCAGCAAGGCCCAGGCCCGCGAGGCGGCGGTCGCCTGGCTGGCACACAGCCCCGGGCTGGTGCGCGTCAACGCTGTCGGTACCCCCTGGCATGCTGATGATCTCGCCGCTCTTGCCGCTCTTCCCGAGGGCACGGCGCTGCGCGGTGTTGTTCTCCCCAAGAGTTCCACCGCACCGCAAGTGGCCGCCGTGATCGAGCGGCTTCCTCACCGGATGCCCGTGCTGGCGCTGGTCGAGAACGCGATCGGCCTGCGCGAGGCCGCGGCGATCGCCGGTCTTCCGCAGGTGGCACGGATGCTGTTCGGCAGCATCGACTACGCCCTCGACACAGGCATCACACCGTCCGAGCCGGACGAGCCGGAACTGCTCTGGGCCCGCTCCGCCCTGGTGAACGCCTCACGGGCGGCCGGCCTGCCGGCCCCGCTGGACGGGGTCTTCACCCATCTGGATGACCTGGAAGCCCTGGAATCCTCATCGAGACGAAGCCGGGCCCTGGGATTCGGCGGCCGGCTGTGTGTCCATCCGCGTCAGATCGCCACCGTGCACCGTGCATGGCAGCCCGGTGACGACGAGATCCGGTGGGCTCGACGTGTGGTGCGGGCAGGGGGTGACAGCAACGGCGCGGCGGTACGCGTGGACGGACAGATGGTCGATCTGCCGCTCCTGCGGCGAGCCCGGCACGTACTGTCCCTGGCCGGCGCATGAGAAGCCTCCTGTGACTGCGGCGCCGCGTGGGGCGTGGCCGCCCTCTTCAGGCCGTACGCCCGGCGGGCGGGGGCGCGGTGCTGGCGCGCACCACGAGGGCGGGCTCCACCGCCATCCGGCGCGGTCCGTCCGTCGCGCCGTCGATCTGGTCGAGCAGCAGGGCGACGCGGTGTCGTCCCACCACATCGAAGTCCGGGCGCACGGTGGTCAGGGGCGGCTGGAAGAACGCGGCCTCGGCCATGTCGTCGAACCCGGCCACGCTGATGTCGCCGGGTACGTCGCGACCGGCCTCGTGCAGCGCGCGCATCCCAGACCGTGCGGTGGCCGAGGCCGAGCAGGTGGGCGAGCACGCTATGGGCGCCATGGGCCCGGTCGAAGTCGACGTGGGGGTAGCGGTGTCCGGTGTCGCCGTCGGCGACGACCACCGGCATGGTGGGCGGCAGACGCGGGGACGGGGTGTCGAGCATCTGCGACTCGACCAGCACGATGCCGTCGACGGACTGCAGCATCAGATGCTGGAACGCCTGCCGTACGGCGGCTTCGGTCTGCGCCCGTACGCCCATGAAGTTCACGGAGAAGTCGGCCTCGCGCGCGGCGTCGGCGATCGCGGCGAGCGTCCTGGCGTTGCCGTGGGCGCCGACGTCGAAGCTGACGACACCCAGGGCGCCGAACCTGCCGGTCACCAGCGCGCGGGCCGCCGTGTCCGGGCGGTAGCCGAGGGTCTGCATCGCGGACAGCGCGTTCCTGTCCAAAGTCCTTGACAGGCCCGGATACCGCTCCCAAACTCTCCCCCGAACCGCTCGTGTTAACGCGAACATGGAAGGGCGATCCATCCGAGGTAACGCGGCGGTCGTACACCCCCCGGCAGTCCGGGGGCTCTGCCCCCGGGCTTCTTCTCGCTGCGCGCACTTCAGCACCGCCGTGTGCGCCGCCCCCGTCATCGGCCGGCTCCTCCTGCGCCGACGCGCGGTCCTGCCCTGTCCACCGAACAGACATGAGGTACGCGATCATGCGACGCAAGCTCCCCGGAGCGGTGATGGCTGTCGCCGTTCTGTCCGCCCTCCTTCTGTCTCTCCTCAGCGCCATGGGCACCTCCCAGGCGGCCCCGGTGCCCGTCGTCAACGCCACCCAGTTCACCGATCCGAACGGCGACCCCGTGCATGCCCACGGCGGCGGGGTCGTCAAGGTCGGCCAGTACTACTACTGGTTCGGCGAGAACCGGAACGCCGACAACTCCTTCCGGTACGTCTCCGCCTATCGCTCCACCGACCTGAAGTCGTGGGAGTTCCGCAACCACGTCCTGACCCAGGCCACCGACCCGGAGCTCCGGTCCGCCAACATCGAGCGGCCCAAGGTCATGTACAACAGCGCGACCGGCCAGTTCGTGATGTGGATGCACAAGGAGAGCGCCACCGACTACTCCGAGGCGCGTGCCGCGGTCGCGGTCTCCTCGACCGTGGACGGTGACTACACCTGGCGGGGCAGCTTCCGTCCGCAGGGCCACATGTCCCGTGACATCACCACCTTCGTCGACACCGACGGCACCGGGTACATGATCTCGGCCGCCAACGAGAACGCCGACCTGCACGTCTACCGGCTGACGTCCGACTACACCGCGGTGGAGTCGCAGGTCCAGAAGCTCTGGGCGGGCCAGTGGCGCGAGGCGCCGGCCATGTTCAAGCGCAACGGCGTCTACTTCCTGCTGACTTCCGGTGCGACCGGCTGGTCGCCGAACCAGCAGAAGTACGGCACGGCGACCAGCGTCACGGGCACCTGGAGCGGTCTGCGGGACATCGGCGACTCCACGGCCTACGGTTCCCAGACCGCGTACGTCCTGTCTGTCCAGGGCACCTCGGGCACGTCGTACCTGTACATGGGCGACCGCTGGGGCAATTCCATGGGCGGCACGGCCAACGACTCCCAGTACGTCTGGCTGCCGCTGGAGTTCCCCACCGGGACCACGATGCGCATGGACTACTTCCCGCAGATCAGCATCGACACCGCGGCGGGCAGGGTACAAGGCCTCGGCACGTGGGAGACGCTGACGGCCGTGCACAGCGGCAAGTGCGCCGACACCGCCGACCGATCCACGGCGGACGGGGCCGCCCTGATCCAGTGGCCCTGCGGCACGAACGCCGTCAACCAGCAGTTCTGGCTGAAGAGCCGCGGCGCCGACACGGTGCAGATCGTGCTGCGCCACAGCGGCAAGTGCCTCGGTGTCCGCGGCGCCTCCACGAGCGACGGCGCCGCTGTGGTCCAGTACACCTGCGACGAGGGATCCGACCAGGTGTGGACCGTGCGGAAGACCGGCACGACCGTACAACTCGCCGCCCGGCACAGCGGTAAGTGTCTCGATGTCACCAACCAGTCCACCGCCGACGGCACACCGCTCGTTCAGTGGACGTGCAACACCGGTGACAACCAGAAGTGGCGACGGTCGGCCTCCTGACCGGCGCCGGCTTCCCCTGCCCGGAGCCCCGCGTCACCCCGTGTGCCCCGCGCCTCCCGGCGCGGGGTGCGCCTCGGCGGAGCCTCGGAGCAGGTCCCGCCGCCGCCCGGCACAGCCCCCACTGACCAGGGAGTAGTACGTGTTCCCCACCCGCAAGCCATCAGCGTCCCGTCCCCGCCCTCGCCCCGGTCTCCGCCTGCCCGGTGCGGCCCTCGCCGCCGCCGGCGCCGCGGCCGCCCTCGCCGCCACCGGCCTCACCGGACCTCCAGCGACGGCCGCGAGCACGGCCGGGACGGTGACCGTCCGTCTCGACCCCAGCTACCAGCAGCCGCCGTTCCAGGGATGGGGCACCGCCCTCGCCTGGTTCGCGAATGTCACCGGCGGATGGCCCGACGCCCAGCGCAACCGGCTGGCCGATGACCTCTACGGGGCGAACGGGCTCGGGTTCACCATCGCCCGTTACAACATCGGTGGCGGCGACAGCCCCGAGACCGCCCCCTATATGCGTGCTGGAGCGGCGGTCCCCGGCTACTGGAACCGGCCCGGTCCCGAGGCACCCGACTGGTGGGACCCGGCCGACCCGGACCACTGGAACCCGGACACCGACGCCAACCAGCGCTGGTGGCTCACCGCGGCCAAGGCGCGCGGCGCCAAGACCTTCGAGGCGTTCTCCAACTCCGCCCCGTACTTCATGACCAACAGCGGGCGCGTCTCCGGTGCGGTGAACGGCCGGCAGGACAATCTCCGTTCCGACCAGTACGAGCGGTTCGCCGCCTATCTCTCCGGCGCCCTCCAGCGCGCGCAGAACTCCACCGGCGTCACATTCGACTCCCTCTCCCCGGTCAACGAGCCCAACACCGACTACTGGCGCGCCGGCGGCCGCCAGGAGGGTTCGCACTGGGACCCCGCTTCGCAGGCGCGCATGATCTCCACACTGCGCGCCACGCTGGACGCGAAGGGCATCACCACTCCGATCGCGGCCATGGACGAGACGAACCCCGCACTGTTCCGCACCAATTGGGAGTCGTACGTCCCAGCCGTCCGCGACGCCGTCGGCCGGCTCAACACGCACACCTACGGAACGAACGGCCGGACCGGCGTGCGTGACATCGCCAAGGCCGCGGCCACCCCGCTGTGGATGTCCGAGGTGGACGTCGGTGGCAGCGTCCCTCAGAGCTTCACCGACATGAGCCCCGCGCTCGACCTGGTCGATCGCATCAACGACGACATCAGGGAGCTGGAACCCCGGGCCTGGGTGCTGTGGCAGGCCATCGAGGACTACGAGAACATGACCCCGGCCCACGAGAACTCCAACTGGGGCCTGATCCAGACCGACTTCACCCCGGCGGACGCCGCCACCGAGCCGCTGCGCAAGAACAAGAAGTACTGGGCGATGGCCAACTACAGCCGCTTCGTCCGTCCGGGCGCCCGCGTCATCAACACCGACGGCGACGGCACCTTGGCCGCGCTGCGCCCGGGCGGACAAGGGGCCGTCGTCGTCCACACCAACCCCACCGGCGCGGATCAGGAACTCACCCTGAACCTCGACGGGTTCAGGAGCGTCGGCAGCGCCCCCGTCGAGCGCTACACCACCGACGCCACCAAGAACCTCCAGCGCGAGAGCGACGTCACGACGGTGGGCAAAACCCTGAAGGTCACTGTCGGCGCCGGTTCCGTCACGACCTTCGTACTGCTGGGAGTCGCCGGCGTGAACACCGCGGCCACCACGGCTCCCACCGGCGTACCCCGCCAACTGGTCAACGACAACAGCGGGATGGCGCTCGCCGTCGCCACCGTGAACGGCAGGAGCACGCCGGTGCAGCGCACTCCCGACCCCTCCGACCCCGCCCAGCGGTGGACCTTCACCAAGCTGTCCCCGGCCGACTGGAGCAGCACGGCCGCCTACCGCATCACCAACGTCAAGACGGGCGAGGCCCTCGCGACGTCGGAAGAAGTGCTCGGGTTCGCCACACCCGGATCATCGTCGGCCCGGCAGAAGTGGATGCGCTCGACCACCGGCGACGGTCACGCCACACTGATCAACAACGCCACCGGCAAGCTCCTCGACGTCACCGGGGCCGCCACGGGCGACGGAGCGCCCGTCGGCGTCTACCAGCCCACGACGGGCAGCAATCAGTCCTGGACCCTCCCCGGCGACGGCGGCACCGACCGGCAGCCCGGGCTGGGCTGACCTGAACGGCCGGGCACCGACGCTGAAGTCGGTGCCCGCGCCCGTTGCCGTGTGCCGTGTGCCGTGTGCCGTGCCAAGACTCCGGCCCTACTCTTCGGTCGGGCCGAGGTCGTGCGTCGTCCGGAGGTCGACGGTACGCGCGCGGTGGGCGGAGTGCAGTTCGAGCACGACGATCTCGTTCGTGCCCGCGCGCAGCACGGGGCCGGGAACGTACAGGGACCGCTGGGGTCCACGGGACCAGTAGCGGCCCAGCGCGAAACCGTTGATCCATGCGTTGCCCTTCGTCCAGCCGTCGAGGTGGAGGAAGGTGTCCGCCACCTCGGCCAGTTCGAAGGTGCCGCGGTGGAAATGCGGACCGCTCGGTGCGGTGGCGGTGCCGGCGAACGGAATCGCGTCCAGGGAGGTCAGCGGCAGCGGCCGGCTGGTCCAGCCGGCGAGCTCCGTACCGTCCAGCAGCACCTTGCCCGGCAGCCCCTTCCTGTCATGGATGCCGGGCCCGTAGTTGACGCGGCCCTGGTTCTCCACGAGCAGGCTCAGGACGCTGCCGGAGCGCGGCACGGTGAAGGCGAGGGCGTGCTCGTGGTTCTCCCGCTCCAGCACGCCGACGGGCTGCCCGTCGAGGAAGACCTGAGCGCGGTCGCGGACCTGCTCCAGCTCAAGGAGCACGGGCCCCGGGGCCGGCAGGACGGTCTCGTACAGGACGAATCCGAAGTCCTGCCCGAGCTGTTCCATCGTCAGCGGGTGGGAGGACTCGACGGCGTCCCCGAGGGCCGGAGCGCAGTCCAGCAGGCCGGCGCTCTCGGTCAACGGCACCGAGGGGAGAGCGAGTTTGGCCGAGCGCGCGGGCACGGGACCGGCGGGGACCGGCGCGTACTTGGCGATGACCTCGCGGAAGGCGGTGAACTTCTCAGTGGGGTCGCCGGCTTCGTCGAGAGGCGCGTCGTAGTCGTAGGAGGTGACGGTGGGCCGATAAGTGTGCTTGTCATTGGCGCCGTTGGTGAAGCCGAAGTTCGTGCCGCCGTGGAACATATAGAAGTTGACCGAAGCCCCGGTCGCCAGCAGTTCGTCCAGCTCCCGGGCCGCCTGGTCGGGGTCGCGGACCACGTGGTGGCCGCCCCAGCGGTCGAACCAGCCGATCCAGAACTCGGCCGACAGCAGGGGGCCGTTCGGCTGGTGTGCGCGCAGGGCGGCGAGGTTCTGGGTGGAGCGGGTGCCGAAGTTGGCCGTCGCGAGGACCCCCGGCAGCGTGCCGCGCTCCAGGTCGGCGGGCTGGTCGCAGGTGAACAGGGGTACGTCGACACCGCACCGGCGGAGTGAGCCGGCGAGGTGTTCCAGATAGGCGGTGTCGTCCCCGCAGGCCCCGTACTCGTTCTCCACCTGCATGGCGAGTACCGGCCCGCCGCGCGTGGCGAGGTAGGGCAGGAGCGGGGGGAGAAGCCGGGTGAAGTAGTCGTCGACCGCGGAGAGAAAGAGGGGGTCGCGGGTGCGCAGGCGGATACCGCGTTGAGCCAGCAGCCAGGAGGGCAGGCCGCCGCCCTCCCATTCGGCGCAGATGTAGGGCCCGGGACGGAGCAGCACATGGAGGCCCTCGGCGGCCGCGAGATCGAGGAAGGCGGGCAGATCGAGTCCGTCGTTCATGCGGAACAGGTCCGGCCGCGGCTGGTGGAGGTTCCACGGGACGTACGTCTCAACGGTGTTGAGGCCCATGAGGCGGGCCTTGTGGAGTCGGTCGGCCCACTGCGCGGGATGGACCCGGAAGTAGTGCAGCCCGCCGGACAGGAGCCGGAAGGGTTCGCTGTCGAGGCGGAATCCGCCGTCGTCGATCTGAAGAACGGGCATGTGCTGCTGCTCCTGTGCTGAAGGGGGATGCACGGTGGAGGCGTGGCGAACCGGCGGGGAGCCGTACCTCACAGGCATGTTTACGTAAACACGTCAGTGATGGCAAGCCCCTGAGCCGTAGCCCCTTCCGAGATTCCGAACATCACCATGCTCAGCGCTCCTCCGCATCTCCCCGAATACACCCGGCCGGACCCACCCCGGCACGCGAGCAGCCGGGGCACCGCCGCACCCGCGCGGCCCCAGTTCTCGTCACCTCTTCCCCGCGGTGTCCGGCGGGCACGCGGCCGTGCTCCGGCGGACGACCAGACGGGTCGGTACGAGCGTCGTACCGCCCTCCACCGTCTCACCGCGCAGTTCCCGCAGAACGGCGTCGACGCACAGTTCCCCGACCTTGGCGAAGTCCTGATGGACCGTCGTCAGCGGCGGGATGAAGGAGGCGGCCTCCGCTATGTCGTCGAAACCCACGACGCTGACCTCCTCCGGCACGCGCCTGCCGCGCTCGTGCAACGCCCGCAGCACACCCAGGGCCATCTGGTCGTTCGCCACGAACACCGCCGTGCAGTCGGGCTCCTCCGCCAGCCGGAGGCCCGCCTCGTAGCCGGATTCGGGGGTCCAGTCGCCGCGCAGCAGCGGCGGCACCTCGCGCCCCTCCTCACGCAACGCCGCCTCCCAGGCGACCTCGCGACGGCCCGCCGCGAACGACTCCTCGGGTCCTGCCAGGTGCCAGACCGTGGCGTGGCCGAGCTCCAGCAGATGCCGCACGGCCGTACGCGCGCCCCCCTGCTGATCGGTGTCCACCACATGGAACCGGTCACCGGCGTCGGAGTCCACGACGACGACCTTCACATGAGGCGGCAGCGCCGGCGACGTCGTGTCGAGCAGATGCACCTCCATGATCAGGACGACCGCGTCCACCGCGAGCTCGTCGAGCCGCGTGAACGCTCCTCTGACGTTGTCCTGGGTCGGCGCGTCGAGCGGGATCAGCGTGACCGCGTACCCCGCGCGGGACGCGCAGCTCGCGATGGCCTCCAAGGTCCGCACATTGCCGGTGCTTGAGAGGCTCATCGTGATGACGCCGATGGTCCGGAAGTCGCCGCGCTTGAGGGCGCGGGCTGCGCTGTTGGGCCGGTAGCCGAGTTCCTTCATGGCGTCCAGCACCCGCTGCCGGGTGTTCTCGATGACGGCCGGGTCTCCGTTGGAGACGCGGGAGACCGTCTGCGACGAGACGCCGGCGACCCGCGCGACGTCCGCCATCGAGACGCGGCGCTGCCGCCCTTTCGCGGCGCGCCGGTCCCCACCGTCGGCCGTCTTCGCGAGAGCGGCCGTGTCCTTCTCCGTCATCGAAATCCCTTCCGTTCACTACCGCTTCGTTCTTGACGCCCCCCAACGGGAGTGTCACCATCACGCTACCGATGATTACGTAAACATTTCCCATCGGGCCAGCCTCCGCCGGGCCCTTCCCGGCCCGAAGGCCCTCTCCCTCCCTCTCTACGGACCGGTCGGCCCACCGACACAAGGAACCAGCCATGACGCTCCTGCCGACGCCCGCGAAGGCAGTATCACCACCCCGTCCACGAGCGCGATTCCACGTCCGCAAGCAGGCCCTCGCCGGCTGGGGATTCGCCGGTCCGTTCGTCGCCGTCTTCGCGCTCGTCTTCCTCGCGCCGATCGGATACGCCCTGTATCTGAGCCTATTCCGCGATCGGTTGATCGGTGGCACGTCGTTCGTGGGCCTGGACAACTACACCCAGGCGCTGACCGATGCGCGGTTCTGGGAAGCACTGACCAGGGTCGGACTCTTCCTGGCGGTACAGGTGCCGATCATGCTGGGGATCGCGCTGCTGGTGGCGCTCGCGATCGACAGCGGCCGGCTGTACGGCAAGGGCTTCTTCCGTATCTCGATCTTCCTGCCGTACGCCGTGCCGGCCGTGGTCGCCAGCCTCATGTGGGGCTTCATCTACGGCACCAGATTCGGCCTGGTGGGCAACATCAACGACACCTTCGGCGTCTCTCTGCCCGACCCACTCTCCCCCTCGCTCGTGCTCGCCTCCATAGGCAACATCGTGACCTGGGAGTTCGTGGGGTACAACATGCTGATCTTCTACTCCGCGCTCAAGATCGTCCCACGATCGCTGTATGAGGCGGCCGCGATCGACGGAGCCGGCGAGTGGCGGGTCGTGACCTCGGTCAAGCTGCCGGCCATCCGCGGCTCCCTGGTCATCGCCACGATCTTCTCGATCATCGGAAGCTTCCAGCTCTTCAACGAGCCGAGCATTCTGCAGAAGCTCGCCCCGAACGCGATCACGAGCGATTTCACTCCCAACCTCTACACCTACTCGCTGTCCTTCTCCGGCCAGCAGCACAACTACGCAGCGACCGTGGCGATCGTGATGGGTGTCATCACCGCGATCATCGCCTACGCCGTCCAGCTGCGCGGCATGCGGAAGGGCTGAGCGATGAGCGCGCACGTCTCCAGCATCCCCTCGAACTCCACCGACCCCACGGAACCGACCGGCTCCCCCGGGACGGCCCACGCCGCCGGCGCCCCGGTCCCGCCCCGCCGCCGTCGCCCCCACACCCCGCTCAACCCCCGCCCCAGCGTCCCTCTCACCCTCCTGGTCGGGCTGGTCCTCGTCTACACACTGCTCCCGCTCGCCTGGCTGGTCATCAACGCGACCAAGGACCAGAAGGGCCTGCTCGACTCCTTCGGACTGTGGTTCGGCAAGGACTTCAACCTCTGGGACAACATCTCCCGCACGCTGACCTACGACGACGGCGTCTTCGTCCGCTGGCTGCTGAACACGTTGCTGTACGTCGCCGTGGGAGCGGGTGGCGCCACGGTCCTCGCCGTCCTCGGCGGCTACGCACTCGCCACATACGAATTCCCCGGCCGCCGCGCCGTGTTCGCGGTCGTCATCGGGGCCGTGGCCGTACCGGGCACGGCCCTGGCAGTGCCGACGTTCCTGATGTTCAGCGGTATGGGACTGACCAACACCCCCTGGGCCGTCATCATCCCCTCACTCATCTCACCGTTCGGGCTCTACCTGATGTGGGTGTTCGCCGCCGAGGCCGTACCCGCCGAACTCCTCGAAGCGGCCCGCATCGACGGCTCCGGCGAGCTGCGTACGTTCTTCCGCATCGCACTGCCGTTGCTGATGCCGGGCACGGTCACCGTGCTGCTGTTCTCCATGGTCGCGACCTGGAACAACTACTTTCTGCCGCTGATCATGATCAAGGACCCGGACTGGTACCCGCTCACGCTCGGGCTCAACGCCTGGAACGCCCAGGCACAGACGGCGGGCGGCGAGGCCGTCTTCGATCTCATCATCACCGGCTCCCTGCTCACGATCGTGCCGATCGTCGCGATCTTCCTCCTGCTCCAGCGTTACTGGCAGTCCGGCCTGGCCGCGGGCAGCGTCAAGGAATGACCCCGCCCCCACCCGCTCTTCCCGTCCCGTTCCCCGCTTCTGTCCCCTCTCCCACCCGCATACCGAACCAGGAGCACCACCCATGAGAACGAACAGCACCCGCCGGCTTCTCGGTGCCGTCGCCATGGCCTGCGTGATGGCCCTCGGCGCGACCGCCTGCGGCTCGTCCGACCCGGCCGACGGCGGCGGTGGCCCCGAGGACGTCAAGTCCGCACTGGACAAGGGCGGAAAGGTGACGGTGTGGGCTTGGGAACCCACACTGAAGAAAGTGGCGGCCGACTTCGAGAAGAAGTACCCCAAGGTCGATATCGAGCTCGTCAACGCCGGCACCGGCGACAAGCAGTACACCGCGCTGCAGAACGCCATCGCCGCCGGCTCGGGCGCCCCCGACGTGGCGCAGATCGAGTACTACGCCCTCGGCCAGTTCGCCATCGGCAAGTCCGTGGAGGACCTCGCCGGCTACGGAGCGACCGCGTACGACAAGACCTTCACCAGCGGTCCATGGAATGCGGTGAAGTACGACAAGTCCATCTACGCCCTGCCGATGGACTCGGGCCCCATGGCGCTGTTCTACAACAAGAAGGTCTTCGACAAGCACGGCGCCAAGGTCCCGACCACCTGGGACGAGTACGTCGAGGCGGCGCGCACCCTGCACAAGGCCGACCCCAAGATCTTCATCACCAACGACACGGGCGACGCGGGCGCCACCACCAGCCTCATCTGGCAGGCCGGGGGCCGCCCTTACAAGACCGACGGCACCGACGTCTCGATCGACTTCGGGGACGCCGGCACCAAGACGTACACGAACACCTGGCAGAAGCTGCTCGATGAGGACCTGCTCGCTCCGGTCACCTCATGGAGCGACGAGTGGTACAAGGGCCTGGCCGACGGCAGCATCGCCACGCTGTCCATAGGCGCCTGGATGCCCGCCAACTTCACCTCGGGCGTCGCGTCCGCTTCCGGTGACTGGCGGGTGGCCCCCCTCCCGCAGTGGACCAAGGGCGACACGGCCGGCGCCGAGAACGGCGGCAGCTCCCTCGCCGTACCGAAGGCCGCCGAGAACAAGGAACTGGCCTACGCCTTCATCGAGTACGCGACCACAGGCGCCGGCGCCTCGGCCCGCGTCGCTCAGGGCTCGTTCCCCGCCACCAAGGCGGACCTGGGGTCGAAGACGTTCCTGGAGACCGCGTTCCCCTACTTCGGCGGCCAGCAGGCCAACAAGATCTTCGCGGACTCGGCCAACAACGTCGGCGCCGGCTGGTCGTACCTGCCGTACCAGGTCTACGCGAACTCCGTCTTCAACGACACCGTGGGCAAGGCGTACATCTCCTCGACTCCCCTGAGCAAGGGGCTGGAGGACTGGCAGCGGGCGAGTATCAAGTACGGCACCGACCAAGGGTTCAGCGTCAACAAGTAGCCCGTTCATGAACGAGCGGCCGTACCGGACCCCTCCGGCACGGCCGCCCGCTCACGCTCCGATCCGCGCAACCGGCCCCATGCCGGGGGTTCGGTGACAGTCCTGCCTTCCGGCTACGACCTCGCACGAATGGCCGGACCCAGGAGTGACGGGCCGGTAAAAGGAAGGGGCCAAGGGCCCGGGGACGACGAGTCCCGGACGTCAGGCGCGGATGACGTCCACACCAACGGCGCTGAACGGCTCGGTGAGTTCGGCCGGTGCGCCCTTGTCCGTGCACCTACCAGGCAATCAAACCACGGGCGGACACGCATGGACCTGTCCAGTAGAGTTCATATCTTGTGCAGTTCGCACACAAATCGTCACCGTTTCGCCGGCGCGTGCGGGAAGTCCGGTCCACGGGCACCTGCGAGGCGTGGGCGGGCTCGGCACGCACAAGGTCCGTGCGGCCCTTTCCGGTGGCCGCTTAAGATCTGGTCGTGATCGCTGACCTGCAGTGCGTGGTACTGGACTGCCCCGATCCGGGGCAACTCGCGGAGTTCTACCAGTCTCTACTCGGCGGCGCCGTCAATCAGCAGGACCGTCGGTGGGCGCTCGACGAGGACTGGGCGACGCTGCACTCGCCCTCTGGTCTGGTGCTCGCCTTCCAGCGGGTAGCGGATTACCGGCCGCCGCGGTGGCCTGACCCGGACCGGCCTCAGCAGTTCCATCTGGACTTCGGTGTTCCGGACCTGGACCGGGCCCACGAAAAGGTTCTGGCCTTGGGCGCGACCGTGCTGGATGCCGACGCCGACGGTCGGGGCTGGTGCGTCTACGCGGATCCGGCGGGGCATCCTTTCTGCCTGGTTCGGCACTGAGGGCGCTGGAGGTATTTCTTGCTCCGGCTCGCCACCGGCGTGGCCTGCGGCGCCCTGATCGGAGTGGAGCGGCGGTGGCGCGCCCGGATGGCGGGCCTGCGCGCCACCGTGCACCTGCGGTGCGAGCGCCCCACCGGGAGCCACATCCGCGCCCAGCTTCTCCAGGCCCTGACGACCTGCGGGCTGGAGGACGATCCCCCGCCCATGGAGCATCAGGCAGCGGCCTGATCCGTGACACCGCCCTGCCGCGGGCGCGCGCCGTTCGGCGGGAAGGTGAGGAGGGGGCTGGATGGCCGCGTCTTCGATTGCGGTTCCGGCCGCTGCGCCTACGTTGGGCTTGTGGGTCGCGACTTGTATCTGGCGGAGCTGCTGCGTCGGCCGCTGTTGGGTAAAGGCGGTGAGACGGTGGGCCGTCTCTCCGATGTCATCGTGCGTCTGCGGGGCCGGAATTACCCACTGGTCACGGGTCTTGTCGCGCGGCTGGGCGGGCGGGAGGTCTTCCTCCCCGGGGAGCAGGTGGCGAGCTGGGAGGCCGAAGGGATCACACTGACCAGCCGGAGGGTGAACCTGGGCGGCTTCGAGCGGCGTGAGGGGGAGGTGCTGCTGCGTGCGGATGTTCTGGGCCATCGGGTGATCGATGTGCCGGCGGCCGAGTTCGTCCGGGCCTACGACCTCGTCCTGGAGCGGACGTCCGAGGGCCTGGTGGTCACCGGATTGAACACACATCGGCCGCGGCGACTCGCGCGTCTGTTCGGCGGTGGTGACGGCGAGCACGACCGGAGGGACTGGAGGGACTGGAAGTCTTTCGAGCCTCTCATCGGTCACGCGCGTTCCGCCCGGGTCAGGAGTGTGTTCGGGCGGCTGGGCCGGCTGAAGCCGGCGGACATCGCCGATCTCCTCGAAGAGGCCAGTCGTACCGAGTCCCACGAGATTCTCCAGACGGTCCACAGCGACCCGGAGCTCGAAGCCGATGTGTTCGAGGAACTGGAGCCTGATTCGCAGATCCGCCTGCTCCGTGAGCGGTCCGACGCCGAGATCGCGAAGGTGATCGCCCGGATGCGCGCCGACGACGCCACGGACGCTGTGAACGAGTTGCCGCAGGCCCGGCGGCAGCCCGTGCTCGACGCGTTGCCGGCCAGACAGCGCGTCAAAGTGCTGACACTGATGGGCTTCAATCCCTCCAGTGCCGGGGGTCTGATGGCCCTGGACGTACTCACCGCGGCGCCCGGCATCACGGCCGCCGAGGCGCTGCGGGAGGCGGGCGGATCACGTGCCCTGCAGCCCGAGGTGCTGACCACCGTGTACCTGATCGGCGACGGAGATCGGCTGACGGGGGCGGTCACGCTGGTGGATCTCCTGCAAGCGGATCCGGCGGCACGGCTGGAACAACTGGCGGACGCCGACCCGGTGCGCGTCGTACCGGACACCGACATCGAGGACGTTGCCCTCCTGATGACGGACTACAACCTGCTGACCGTTCCGGTCGTCGATGACGAGGAGCGGATCCTGGGTGTGATCACCGTCGATGACGTTCTGGAAGTGATCATTCCGTCGGACTGGCGCCGACGTGGCCACGCACCGCGTCCGCCGGGCCGTCCCGAGCGCGAGAGTCCCGCTTCCCCGTGAGCGAGGACGAAGCGCCCGAAGGTGACGATCACCGTCCGGAGCGGCCCCCGCCACCGAAGCCTCCTCCCTCCCCCAAGCCCCCTCCGTCTCCGAAGCCTCCTCCGTCTCCGAAGCTCCCCGACCACGCAGGTCCGCTCGACGGCGCTCATCCGGCGCCGGGACCCGCCACCCCAGCCGCACCGGAGCGCCCGGCCGCCGCCGAAAGCCCTCCGGAGAGACAAGGAGGACCCCACCCTCCGGAGGAACCGGGGCAGCCCCACGCCCCGGAGCAGCCCCACGCCCCGGAGCGGTCCCGTCCGCCGGGCCGGCCGGGGCACCGTGCCGAGACCGGGCAGGAGAAAGCCGCCCCTCGTCCTCTGCCGCCTGCCGCTGAGGGGAGACGGCCCGGCACGGTACGGGGCCCGGCCCCTCCGGACGAGATCCGCGGAGCTCTCGGCCGCGTCCCGAACACAGCCGGTGAGGGCGGCCGTCCCGGTGTGAAAACGCGCATGCTGACGCTGCTGGCGATTGTCGGGCCCGGGCTCATCGTCATGATCGGTGACAACGACGCGGGCGGCGTGTCCACGTATGCCCAGGCCGGCCAGGACTACGGATACTCGCTGCTGTGGGTGCTGCTCCTGCTCATCCCGGTTCTGGTGGTGAACCAGGAGATGGTGGTACGGCTGGGCGCGGTCACCGGCGTGGGCCACGCTCGGCTGATCATGGAACGGTTCGGCCGGTTCTGGGGCTGGTTCAGCGCCGGTGATCTCTTCCTGCTGAACTTTCTGACGATCGTCACCGAGTTCATCGGTGTCTCACTGGCCGCCGGTTACCTGGGCCTGTCGCGGTACGTCGCCGTACCGGCCGCCGCCATCATCCTGATCGCGGTGGTGGCCAGCGGTTCCTTCCGCCGCTGGGAACGGGCGATGTTCGTCTTCATGGCGCTGAGCCTGCTGCTCGTCCCGCTGACGCTGCTGTCCGAGCCCCGGTGGGGACAGGCCGCACACGACTTCGTCGTCCCCGGCGTCGAGGGGGGCATGAGCAGCAACTCCGTACTGCTGATCATCGCGGTCGTCGGCACCACGGTCGCGCCCTGGCAACTGTTCTTCCAGCAGTCCAACGTGATCGACAAACGCATCACCCCCCGCTTCATCGGATACGAACGCGCCGACACCGCCATCGGCGCCCTCGTGGTCGTGGCCGGGGCGGCGGCCTTGATGATGGTCGCCGACTTCGCTGTCCGGGGCACCGGCGCACAGGGCCACTTCACCGACGCCGCCGGAATCGCGCACGCACTGGGTCGGCACGAGCACGCCTTGGGGGCGATGTTCGCCGTCATCCTCCTGGACGCCAGCATCATCGGCGCGGCGGCGGTCACCCTGGCCACCAGCTACGCCTTCGGAGATGTCTTCAATCTCCGCCACTCCCTGCACCGCGGTTTCCGCGAGGCCAAGCAGTTCTACACCTCGTACAGCCTGCTGGTCCTGGTCGCCGCCGCCATCGTCCTCATCCCCGGAGCGCCGCTGGGGCTCATCACGGAAGCCGTGCAGGCGCTGGCGGGGCTGCTGCTGCCCTCGGCGAGCGTGTTCCTTCTGCTGCTGTGCAACGATTCCGAGGTCCTGGGTCCCTGGGTCAACCCTCGGTGGCTGAACGCACTCGCCACCGTCATCATCGCCGTACTGCTGCTGCTGTCCGGCACCCTGATGGCCACCACGCTCTTCCCGGCCCTTGACGTCGCCCGTCTCGTCACATGGCTCGCGATCGCGCTGGTCATCGGCCTGGCCACCGCGGCGGCGACCATGTTCACCGCCCGGCGCCGCTCGCCCCGGCCCCGGACCCCGGTCATGACGCACGCCGACAAACTCGCCTGGCGCATGCCACCCGTCACACTGCTCAAACCCGTGCGATGGTCACCGGGCACGAGGCTGGGGATGACGGTGCTGCGCGGCTACCTGATCCTCAGCGTCCTGCTCCTGCTCTTCAAGGCGGTCCGCCTCGGGGGCGCCTGAGGAGGTCCGCAGCCTCCTGTTCGCGGCTCCCACCAGGACCTCGGCGACATCAAGGGGTACGTCCAGACAGCGGACGATCCATTCCGCGTCATGACCATGGCTCGCGAGGACCCAGGAGGAGTACACGCGGTTCATCCGGGCTGTGTCGCACTGTCCCAGCCGCTCGCTGACCTCGGCGAACGGGAAACCCGCCAGAGCCTCGTCGGTGAAGCGCACGTCCTCGTCCCCGCCGCCCCGCTCCGGCCGAGAACGGTGCCGCGCCACGTACCACCAGTGGCCGCACAGCCAACCGATGCCGATCACAAGCACCACAGCCAGCAGACCGGAAACAGCCACCCCCACCAGCGGCCGGTCGGACGCGGGCCCCACGCTCACGGCGACCTCCGCCAGCACGGCCAGCACCAGCACCGCCAAAAGGGCGATGCCCTCCCGATGCCGACCGAGCCGCGAGACACCCCGGTGCCGTTCCTCCGCCACTCCCCCATTGTCCCGCAGTCCCGACTCAAGCGTTTTATCCCGGCAGGGGCGTTTGGTATTGAGGGTGCTGTCCGCGAGGTCGGAGCTGACGCGGACCGTCGGTACGGTCAGCACGAGCCCCTGCTCAGCCGGACGGGCGGGCGGTCCCGATGATCGAGGGGGACGCCAGGCCGGCCCGGCCGTTGATGAGGAAGTCGAAGCGGCGGATGTCCTTGACCGTGAACCCGGCCCCGGTGATCGCCTGTTCGGTGTCGCGGGTGAGGTTGCAGCCGCCACCGGCCAGTCGCCACAGCGGGTTGACGGTCCGCTGGACCCGGAACTGCCGGAGCCGCGGGGACCTCACATGCTCGTAGAAGCGCAGCTCTCCGGTCGGTTTGACGACGCGTAGCACCTCGTCGAGCGCGGCCGACACGTCCGCGATGGTGCACAGCACCAACGACATGATCGCCACATCGAAGTGGTGGTCCGCCGCCGGCAGGTGCTCGGCCCGGCCGTCCACCACGTCAACGGGCAGGGTGACCTCTGCGGCCGCACGCTCGGCCAGTGCGCGCAGCCTGGGCTCCGGCTCCACCGCGACGACCTGTTCCACCTCGGACGGATAGTGCCGGAAGTTCGCGCCGGTACCCGCCCCGATCTCGATCACCCGGCCGCGTACGCCTGCGAGGAGTTCCCGGCGGTGATCGATGGAACCGTGCGCCTCGGCGAAGGCGTTGATGCGCGGATAGATACGGGCGAACAGCGGGTGCGAGATCGCTCGGGCCATGGCGCGCTCTCCTCGTTCTGCGGCGGAAGGGGCCTCCGCCCGTTTCACCCGACAAACTTAGGAGTCGCCTCACGGGGCGTCCAGTGCGGCGCGCGAACACCGCTCCGCCCGGGGCTCTGTCCGTACCGGCGTTGTGAGGACGCGGCCTCACTGACGAGTCAGGGCGCAGGCCGTGCGGCTCTGGTCGGGGCGTTCGAGCGGGCCGGCTACCAGGGGCTGGAAGCCGCGCAGCCGCAGGCTGTTGGAGACGACGAAGACCGACGAGAACGCCATCGCCCCTCCGGCGATCATCGGGTTGAGGAAGCCGAGGGCGGCCAGTGGCAGCGCGGCGATGTTGTAGGCGAACGCCCAGAACAGGTTGGCCTTGATCGTACGAAGGGTGCGGCGGGCAAGGCGGATGGCGTCTGCCGCCGCCCGCAAGTCGCCCCGTACCAGCGTCAGATCGGACGCGGCGATCGCCGCGTCGGTGCCGGTACCCATCGCCAGGCCCAGGTCGGCCTGGGCCAGCGCCGCGGCGTCGTTGATGCCGTCGCCGACCATCGCCACCACCCGGCCCTCGCTCTGAAGTCGCTGGACCTCGGCGACCTTGTCCTCGGGGTGGACCTCGGCGAGCACCGTGTCGATACCGACCTCGGCCGCCACAGCGCGGGCCGCCGCCGTGTTGTCACCCGTCAGCAGGATGGGCGTGAGCCCGAGCCGCTTCAGGTCGGCCACCGCCTCGGCGCTGGTCGCCTTCACGGTGTCGGCGACCACGAGTGCGCCACGTATCTGCCTGTCCCAGGCGGCGAAGACGACGGTACGACCTTCCGCCTCCGCCCTGTCGCGTGCGCCGGCCAGTTCCGCGGGCAAGGGCTTCGCCTGCTCGTCCAGCCAGGAAGCGCGCCCCGCCAAGACGGTGCGGCCCTCGACCTGGCCGGTCACGCCACGGCCCTGGGTGTTCGCGAAGCCGGTCACCGGCGGGAGATCGCCCAGCCGTTCGCGGGCGGCGGCGGAGATCGCGGCGGCGATGGGGTGCTCGCCGGCGTCCTCCAGCGCACCGGCCAGCCGCAGGACCTCGTCCGCTTGCTCGCCCTCGGCGGATACGACGTCGACCAGACGCATCCTGCCCTCGGTGACGGTGCCGGTCTTGTCCAGGACGACGGTGTCGATGCTCCGGGTGGACTCCAGTACCTCAGGGCCGCGGATGAGCAGCCCGAGCTGGGCGCCGCGCCCGGTGCCGACCATCAGCGCGGTGGGCGTGGCCAGCCCCAGCGCGCAGGGACAGGCGATGATCACCACGGCGATGGCGGCGGTCAGCGCGGTGGCGGCGGAGGCCCCGATCAGCAGCCAGACGGCGAACGTGCCGACGGCCAGGGCGATGACGACCGGCACG
Source organism: Streptomyces scopuliridis RB72 (assembly GCF_000718095.1). Taxonomy (GTDB): domain Bacteria; phylum Actinomycetota; class Actinomycetes; order Streptomycetales; family Streptomycetaceae; genus Streptomyces; species Streptomyces scopuliridis. The sequence continues at coordinate 209,516 of NZ_JOEI01000019.1, forward strand.
AAGACCGCCGAGATCCGGTCGGCCAGTCGCTGGACCGCGGCCTTGCCGGTCTGCGCCCGCTCCACCAGTGCGGCGATCTGCGCCAGCTTGGTGTCCGCCCCCACCCGTGTCGCCCGTACGACCAGTCGGCCGTGGCTGTTGAGGGTGGCTCCGGTGACGGCCGCGCCCGGCTCGACCTCCACCGGCACGCTCTCCCCGGTCAGCAGCGACTCGTCCACCGCCGAGGCGCCCTCGACGACCTCCCCGTCGGTGGCGATCTTCTCCCCGGGACGTACGACGAAGAGATCGCCGACGGCCAACTCCTCGACCGGGATACGTACTTCACCGCCGTCACGGAGCACCGCGACGTCCTTGGCACCCAGGTCCATCAGCGCCCGGATCGCGTCCCCGGCCCGCCGCTTGGCCCGCGCCTCGAAGAACCGGCCGGCCAGCAGGAAGACGGTCAGGACAACGGCGACCTCCAGATACAGCTGCGCGCCGCCCGCGATCAGGGTGCCCGCGCTCCACAGGTAGGCGGCCAGCACCCCGAGCGAGACCAGGGTGTCCATCGTCGCCGACCCGTGGCGCAGGTTCAGCGCCGCTGCCCGGTGGAACGGCCAGGCACCCCATGCGACGACCGGAGTCGCCAGGGCCAGCGCGCCCCACTCCCAGCCCGCGAAGTGCAGCGCGGAGATCATCGACACGACGACCACGGGCAGCCCCAGGAGGGCCGAGGCGATCAGCCGACGACGCAGTCCGGCTATGTGCGCGCTCTCCGTGTCGACCGCCACGCTCTCCGTGTCAGCCGCCGCGGCCTCCTCCTCGGCCCCGGCCACTTCCGCCCCATAGCCGATGGCCTGGACGGCGGCCACCAACTCCGCCACCCCGACGTCAGGGCTCTCCCGTGTGACATGCGCGGTCGCGGTCGCGAGGTTCACCGTGGCACTGACCCCGGGCAGCTTGCCGAGCTTCCGCTCGACGCGCGCCACGCATGAGGCGCAGGTCATACCGGTGATCGCCAGCTTTACGGGGTGGCCTGTGCCGGTCTCCGTCGTCGCCATGGTGGGGGCTCCTTCCTGTTCCATTCTCGGCCCGCGGGGGCGACGACCGCGAGGCCCTGCCCGCCGGCGGGGCGCCACAGCCGTCGCCCTGGTCCTGTCCGGCCGATCTCCGCGTGCTACCGCGTCTCCACGGACGAACCGGTTCCGGTGCTCGGCTTCATCCGCCTCGTAGCCTTCACGAGTCCCGTACCGGCCACGCAGGGCCGGCAGACCTTCGTTCCGGCTCGAAGGCGTGGTGGGCTACAGTGGGCCGCTGCGAAGGGGAGTAGCCCCGCGAACCGGTCGTCGACACACTGGAACCCCCGGGTTCCCGGTGGCCGGGCCCGTATCCGTGAGGATGCGGGCGGGCGAGACCTTCGGCCCTTTGTCGACGACATTAAGTGCGCGTCGGCGGGGTCGAAGCCGTTCCGCCGCTCCCCGCGCCGACCGTCCTCGAAGCCCCCGCCGGTGCGGGGAAGCCGGACGGTACCTGTGATCCATTTCGTACTGCTCATTGTGTGTGCGGTGGCGATCTATCTCTCCTGCGAGTGGTTCGTCAACGCGGTGGAGTGGCTGGGCGCGCGCCTCAACGTCGGGAAGATGGCGGTCGGCACGATCCTCGCCGCCTTCGGCACCGCGCTGCCCGAATCGGTGGTCACCCTGGTCGCGGTGACCACGGGCGCCACCGAAGAAGCCAAGAACATCGGTGTCGGAGCGGCGATGGGCGGCCCCCTCGCGCTGGCCACCGTCGCCTACGGCGTCACCGGCGGAATGCTGCTCCTCAAGCGCCGCAGGGAACGCGTGCAGGTCCTGGCCGGCACCGGCATGCCCGAAGCCGGCAGGCCGGTGAGCGGCCCGGACGACGAGGCACTGGGCGATGCGAAGGACATGAAGCGGCTGGCCAAGGACCAGAAGTGGTTCCTGCCGATCTTCATCGTGAAGGTCGCGCTCGGTCTGGTCGCCTTCGCCTTCAAGCCGGTCCTGGGCATTGTGTTCTTCGCCGCCTACGCGGCGTACTTCTGGCGGGAGATGCGCGGCGGACGGGAGGCGGACGGAGAGGACGAGGAGCTGGAGCCGCTGAAGTTCCAGCCCAAGGCCGCTTCCCCGGCCACGTGGGCGGTGGTGGCCCAGACCCTGGCCACGCTCGCCGTGATCTTCTTCGCGTCGCAGCTGTTCGTGAAGCAGCTGGACGCCATCGGCCCGATGCTCGGGCTGTCGTCCGCGGTGACCGCGCTCCTGCTCTCCCCCATCGCCACGGAGCTCCCGGAGATCATGAACGCGGTCATCTGGGTACGGCAGGGCAAGACTCAGCTCGCGCTGGCCAATATCTCGGGCGCCATGATGATCCAGGCGACGGTGCCGAGCGGCCTGGGCCTGCTGTTCACCACCTGGAAGTTCGACGGTGCGCTGTTGTGGTCCGGTCTGATCACCATGGCCGCGATCGTCTATCTCCTGCTGACCATGCGCGCTCACAGGCTCACGCCCGCGCGCCTCGCCGTCGCGGCGGGCTTCTACCTCGTCTTCGCCGTCGGACTCATCCCGATCCTGTCCTGAACGAGCAACGAGCAACGAGCAACGTATACCTGCCCTGCACGGCGCTCCGCCTACGGTCGTAACCGCCGAGCCGTGACGATCGTTCACGCGGTGGCGGACTGGGCACGGTCCCCGTTGGTATCCGTGATCAGGGAGTCGGCATGCGTGAGATCGCGATCGTCGGGGCGGGGCAGGCCGGGCTCCAGCTCGCGCTCGGCCTGCTCGCGCGAGGCTATGACGTGACCGTGATCACGGCCCGTGACGCACGGCGGATCCGGGCGGGGCGGGTGATGTCGACCCAGGCCATGTTCGGGCCCGCGCTGCGGATCGAACGTGAGGCCGGGCTGAACCTCTGGCAGCGGCAGGCACCGGTGGTCCGGGCCATCCGGGCGACCGTCACGGATGGCCCGGGCGCCGAAGCACTGGCGTTCACCGGACCGCTGGACGAGCCACAGCAGTCCGTCGACCAACGGGTCAAGATGGCCGGCTGGCTGGAGTTGTTCGAGGCCAGGGGTGGCCGGGTCATCCATCGGGCGATCGATGCGACAGAGCTCGAACGGATCGCATCGGAAAGGGACTTGACGCTGGTCGCGGCGGGTCGGGGCGAGCTGGCGGAGATCTTCGCGCGCGACAGCCGGCGGCCCCGCTTCGGCCGGCCGCTGCGCACGCTCTCGTGCGTGTATCTGCACGGGGTGCGGACGCCCGGCAGCCCGGCGCGGACCGAGGTGCGCATTCACGTCGTGCCGGGTGTGGGCGAGGTTTTCCTCCAGCCGGCTCTGACCACCAGCGGCCCATGCACCACCCTGTTGTGGGAAGCCGTGCCCGGCGGCCCGCTGGACTGCTGGCAGGACCGTCCATCACCGCAGGACCACCTCACCCGGTCCCTCGACCTGCTGCGCGCCTTCCTTCCGCAGGAGTACGAGCTCTGCGCCGCGGCCGAGCCGACCGACTCCAACGCCACTCTGTACGGAGCGGTCACTCCCGCGGTCCGGCACCCGGTCGCCCGCCTCTCCCCGGACACCCATGTGCTCGGCATGGCGGACGTCGTCGTCGTCAACGACCCGGTCACCGGACAAGGCGCCAACAACGCGGCACGCTGTGCGGACATCTACCTCGACGCGATCCTCGAACAGGGCGAGGGGCCCTTCGACCCGGCATGGATGCGGCGCACGTTCGACGTGTTCTGGGACCACGCCCGGCACACCACCGCCTTCACCAGCATGATGCTGGAACCCCTGCCCGAGCACATGCTGCGAGTCCTGTCCGCGGCGGTCACCCACGAGGCGGTCGCCCGCCGGTTCGCGAACGTCTACGCCGACCCGTCCGACTTCGCGAACTGGCTCGCGGACCCGGCCGCGACCGACGCCTACCTCGCATCGGCCACCGGCAGCTGACCGCCACCGACAGCGGATGGTGCCTGATCGCCGTCGCCGCCTCCGGCATCATCAACGCCCTCGTCCGCATCGCTCACCCTTACCGCAGATCACGCTTACCGCAGACCATTGATTCACTCTGTGCTTAATTCAGCAACTGCTGTACCGTCATCTCCATGGAGATGAGTCATACGAGCGGCCCCGCCGTCGCGGTGAACGCGGCCGCGCTGGCCCGGGTGGGCACGGCGCTGGCGGATGAGAACCGGCGTCGGCTGCTGCTGGCTCTGCTGGAAGCGCCGGCGTATCCGTCGGATCTGGCCGAGCGTCTGAGCATGACCCGCGGCAATGTTTCCAACCACCTGTCCTGCTTGCGAGGCTGCGGCCTGGTACGCACCGTGGCGGTGGGGCGCCGGGTGCGCTACGAACTGGCCGACCCCAAGCTCGCGCACGCGCTGGCAGACCTGGCCGCGCTGGTGCTGCTGGTCGACCCCCAGGACACGTCCGAGCAGACGTGCGCGCCGGACGATTACTCCTGCGCGGCTGACGAGGCCCTCACCGAGGATCCGGAGATACGTCATGGCTGAAGCCTGCTGCGGAACCGACAGCCGCAGCCGCACCACGGCGCACACCACCGGCGCGCGCGACGAGAACGCCACCGGGACCCCCGGCGCACCCGCCGCGGTGTGGCAGGTCGGGGAACTGCGGGCGGCCGCCCTCGCCGGCGTGCTGCTTCTGGTCTCTCTGTTCCTGTCCGGTGTCTGGGCCACAAGCCTGGAGCTGGCAGCCCTGGCTGTCGGCGCGGCCACTTTCGTGCCGGGTACGCTGCGCGCGCTGCTGCGTGGTCGGCTGGGCGTCGGACTGCTGATGACGATCGCCGCCGTCGGCGCGGTGGCGCTCGGCGAGTTCGGTGAGGCCGCCACGCTGGCGTTCCTGTTCTCGATCGCCGAGGGCCTGGAAGGCTACGCCGTGGCCCGTACCCAGCACGGGCTGCGCGCCCTGCTGGACCTGGTGCCGCCCACCGCGACCGTGCTGCGTGACGGTGCCGAGACCGAGGTTGCCCCCGCCGATCTGCGCGTCGGAGATGCCCTGCTGGTACGCCCCGGCGAGAAGATCGCCACCGACGGTGTGGTGGTGTCCGGGCGCAGCGCGTTGGACACCTCGGTGGTGACCGGCGAGTCGGTGCCGGTCGAAGTCGGGCCCGGCTCCGAGGTGTTCGCCGGCACCGTCAACGGCGCGGGCGTACTGGAGATCACGGTCACCGCCGGCGCCGAGGACAACTCCCTCGCCCGCCTGGTGCACATCGTGCACGAGGCGCAGGAACGCAAGGGCTCCAGCCAGCGCCTTGCCGAGAGGTTCGCCCGTCCGCTGGTACCCGGCGTCCTCGTGCTCGCCGCCCTCGTGGCCGCGCTGGGCAGCCTGTTCGGTGACCCCGGCGTGTGGCTCGAACGGGCCCTGGTGGTGCTGGTGGCCGCCGCACCGTGCGCTTTCGCACTGTCCGTGCCGGTCGCGGTCGTCGCCGCGATAGGCGCCGCCTCCAAGGCCGGCGTACTGATCAAGGGGGGCGCCGCCGTCGAGGCCCTGGGCAAGGTCAAGGTCGTCGCCATCGACAAGACCGGCACCCTCACCCGCAACGAACCCACCGTGATCGAGGTGACCGCCGCGCCGGGCGTCGCCCGAGGCCGGGTACTGGCCGTGGCCGCCGCGCTGGAGGCCCGCAGTGAGCACCCGCTCGCCTCAGCCGTCCTCGCCGCCGTCGGCACCACAGCGGTGACGGCCGGGAGTGACGTGGAAGCGATCCCCGGCAACGGGCTGCGTGGCACGGTCAACGGGCGCAAGGCCCGGCTGGGCAAGCCCGGTTTCATCGACTCGGGCGTTCTCGCGGGCGAGGCGACCCGACTCCAGGACGCCGGAGCCACCGTGGTCCTTGTCGAGCACGACAGCGAACTGCTCGGTGCCATCGCCGTACGCGACGAAGTCCGCCCCGAGGCAGCCGAAGCGGTCGCCATGCTCAAGCGTCAGGGCGTGGCGGTGGTCATGCTCACCGGCGACAACTCCCGCACCGCCGCCGCGATAGCCGCCGCTGCCGGGATCACCGACGTCCGCGCCGAACTGCTCCCCCAGGACAAGGCACGGATCGTCAGCGAGTTGAAGGCCCTTGGCCCGGTGGCCATGGTCGGCGACGGCATCAACGACGCCCCCGCACTCGCCACGGCCGAAGCCGGTGTGGCCATGGGCGCCATGGGCAGCGATGTCGCCATCGAAGCCGCGGACATCGCGCTCATGGGCGAGGACCTGCGCCGCCTCCCGGACGCGATCGCCCACACCCGTGCCGCGCGCCTCATCTTCACGCAGAACCTTCTGATGTCCGGCGCCATCCTGGCCGCCCTGGTGCCACTGGCCGCCACCGGGGTCCTGGGCCTGGCCGCCGTGGTCGCCACCCACGAGCTGGCCGAGGTCCTGGTCATCGGCAACGGCATCCGCGCCGGACGCAAGAACCGCCTGCCGCGTCATGCCCCACTGCGCACCCCGCACCAGGCGACGGCCACCGCCCGTGTCCCCGCCCGTGTCCCCGCCCAAGTACCGGCGCCGGACAGCGGCGGGAAGGCACTGCTGCCCCTGAGTGTCAGTGTCGCCACGCCGTCGACCGCGGGCGGCTGCTGCGGTGATTCCTGCGATTCCCACCCTTGGGCGGTGGACAACTCGTGAACCGACGACGCCTATCATGGCCGTTGACGCGGAGGCGGTTGCGGAGAGGACACGGGGTATGCGGTGGCTGGGGGATCTTGAGGCCGAGATCTTGGACTGCCTGTGGAAGTGGGGCAGACCCGCCACAGTCCGTGAAGTCGTCGACGACATCAACACACGTCGGCCGTCGGCTTATTCGACCGTGATGACCGTGGCCACCATCCTCTACAACAAGGGCTGGCTGACCCGGGAGAAGCAGGGCCGTGCCTGGCTCTACACACCGGTGCGCAGCCGGGAGGCGTACTCGGCGGCTCTGATGGAAGACGCGCTGGGAGCCAGCGAGGACCGGCCGGCCGCTCTGGCGTACTTCGTCGAGCGGATGACCGACGAGGAAGTGGCCGCGTTGCGCGAGGCGCTCAGGACCGCCGACCGTACGGCCGAATGAACGCCGCTCCCGCGCTCCTGGGTTACGCGGCCGCCGTTGGCTGGGTCGCACCGCGTGTGATGCTGCGGAGCAGCTGGCCGCACCGCTCCCCCGCGCTCGCCGCGACTGTGTGGATCGCGTTCGCGGCCTCCTTCTCCCTGTGCGTCGCCCTTGCCGCGCTTCATCTCGCCACCCCTCAGGCGCACTTGCACGGCATCCTTTACTCGTGCCAGGTGGCGTTGGGGATCGGGCCCACCACCGGCGCGGGAGCGGTGGAGCGTGTCGGCATCGCCGCCTCGGCGGTCGTGGTGGCCGCCCACGTGGTGAGTTTCGCCTTCCACGCGTTGCGCGCACGCGGGGCGCGCAACGGTCACCGCAGGATCCTGGACAAGGTCGGCCGTCCGTCGGCGGGACTGCGTGCCACGGTGATCGACCACGGGGTACCGGCCGCCTACTGTCTCCCGGGCCGCCGTCCCAGGATCGTCCTCAGTACAGGGGCGGTTGAGCTGCTCTCCAGAGCGGAACTCGGCGCTGTGGTCGAACATGAGCGGGCGCATATCGCCTGCCGTCACCACCTGGTACTCGTCGCCGCCCAATCGTTCGCCACCGTCTTTCGCCGGCTGCCGTTGGCCCGGCACCTCCGTGAGCAGATTCCGCTTCTGCTGGAGATGGCCGCCGACGACCGGGCTCTGCGCAGTTATCCGCACGGGGTGCTGGCCACAGCCATGGTCGAGATGGCGTCAGGAGGCGCGGCACCTCGCGGCACGTTGTCCGCCGGAGGCCCTACGGCGCTCGTCCGGCTCCGGCGGATCCTGGGGCCGGCGCGGTGTGCGCACCCAGCTCTCCGCGGGGTCATGGCCGCTACCGCCGTCATGACGCCCCTGCTCCCCCTGCTCCTCGCGTGCCCTCCCGGGCTGGGCTGACAGACCGAACACACTCAGCCGTCCGCCGGCTCCACCCGGGCCCGGCGGATCCGGCGGTGCCTCCGCCGCACCGGCGCGGTGCCCCAACCCGCGTACGTGGCAGCCTCCCGCCCCTTCGCACCCCTCATCGGATGAACAGTTGGCCGTGCCCGCCCGTACCCCGTGGCACGCCCCGAACTCACCCCACGAAACGAGGGACGACCGGTGACGACCGCTCGTACACACCGCGCACACACCGCGGCCCTGCTCCTGCCTGCGCTCATCGTGGGCTGCTCAACAGCCCCTGCCGACACCCAGGGCGCCACCCGTCCCAGCACGCGCGCCGACAGCCCTCCCGCCGCCGCACCCGCGGACATTGAGAAGATCGCCTCCCTTACCGGCTGCGACGCCGATATACGGATGGAGGCCGATGAACTGCGCGAAGGGGTATGCACCACCGCACAAGGCAGCTGGATCGTGACGACGTTCCCGGCCGAGAAGTTCCAACGGTCGTGGCTGGACGCCGCGAGCATGTACGGCGGCACCTATCTCGTCGGCCCGAGATGGACCATCGGAGCCGAGCCGGAGCTCCTCAAGCGGCTCCGTGCGAAGGTCGGCGGTGACCTCCGGCAACTGCGCGGCATGAACTCGCCCGCGGCCTCAAGTCCCAGTGGCTGAAGGCAATCAGCCCGTGCGCGCATGTGGCCGGTGCGGCCCGTGGGCCATCGTCGGGCAGAGGCGCACGCCTCTGGGGCAACGTGAGGTCGCGCGCGTTTCAGGAGTGCTGGAGACGGCTGTTTTCCATGCTCCCGGCCTCTGTTCACACAGCGTTCGGTTTGTTGTCCCAGGCTCGGTGATCGCCCCCCTTGAGCTGTTGAACGAGAGGTTCCATCGTGAAGGACAGGAACAGCGAAGATCCTGAGTACGCGGCGCTCTCGCGGCGCCGGCTGGTCAAATTCGCGGGCGTCGGGGCGACGTTGGCGGCCGCGAGCCCGCTGGTGGGCGGTGGCCCCGCGTGGGCCGCCGACGCCGAGGACCGCGAGCGCGGGAAGTCCGACGACTCCCGCAACCGGGTGTGGCGGGCCGGCGATCACCATGTGCACTCGGAGTACAGTGGCGCGTTCGACACGTCGACGAACCCTCCGACGTTCCGTAAGGGTGCCGACGCCGTCTACCCGATCGTCACCAACGCGATCATGGCCAAGCACTTCGGCCTCAGCTGGGTGATGTGCACCGACCACGGCGGGCCGACGCACTCGAAGGTCAACCTGGAGCAGGCCTACCCCGACCTGCTGCGCTCGCGCGTACTCGTGCCCGGGGTCCTCCAGTTCTGGGGGATGGAGTTCGACGCTCCGGCTCTGGACCACCACACGCTGATGATTCCTCACCACAGCGACGAGGCACAGCAGTTGTTCGAGCTGGAGAGCCGCTTCGCCAAATACGACGCGTTCCCCACCGACAGTGGCCGTGACACCGAGTCCAAGATGATCGAGTTCCTCAAGGCCGCGAAGGACATGAGGCGCAAGCCGCTGGTGATCGCCCACCACGCCTCACGCTCGGCGCCCGGTCTCGGTGTGTACGGGCAGGACACACCGCGGGAGTTCCGCAACGGCAACAACGCCGCACCGGAGATCTACGTCGGCTTCGAGGGCGCTCCCGGCCACCAGGCCGGCCCGCTCAACGACGGCGCGCGCGGCGGCTACGGCAACTACCCCACCCACGGCGGCTTCGACCAGATGACGGCGCGCGTCGGCGGACTCTGGGACGCGCTGCTCGGTGAGGGCCGGCGCTGGTGGATCACCGCGACATCGGACTCGCATGTGCACTGGACGCGCGGCGGTTCGGACTTCTGGCCGGGCGAGTACAGCAAGACGCATGTGCTGGCCAGGCAGGACTACGCCGACATCATGGACGGGCTCCGCAACGGCCGGATCTGGGTCGGGACCGGGGATCTGATCACCAGTCTCGATCTGACCGCGAGCAACCGCGGTAGCGACGCCGCCATGGGCGAGACTCTCACCGTAAGCCGCCGCAACCGTACCGACGTTGAGATCGAGATCAAGTTCCGGCCGCTGGAGGGCAAGAACGCCAACGGTGACCGTCCGGAGGTCCGGCGCGTCGACCTGATCGTGGGTCAGATCACCGGGCCGAGCGCCAGCCTCGACACAGACACCAACCCGACCACGAAGGTGGTGGCCCGGTTCGGCCCGAGCGACTGGCGCAAGCAGGGGAAGGAGTACGTCATCCGGCACACCCTGCGCAATGTGGAGAGCGACCTCTACGCGCGCGTGCGCGGCACGAGTACGGACGAGGCCGAACCGCTCGCGGACGGTCAGGAGAGCCCCTGGGACGACCTGTGGTTCTACTCGAACCCCGTCTTCATCCAGGTCCGCTGAGGAGCGCGCGAGCGATCAGGCGCGTAACCGGATGACGGTGGCCGCGGCGGTAGTCGTTCCGGGGACGACGTAGCCACGGCCGTTTCCACCCGGCGGGTGGCCCGGCCCGCCGGTCGGAAATCTCCACGCCGAGGTCGGCGGAGAGGGCTTCGGCCGGCGGGACTTCCGCGACGTGCTGATCCGCGCCCGTATCCGGCTGTACCCGCAGTGGTCAGTCTGCTGCGCGGGGGACCTGGCTCGGTGTGACCCCGGCCTGGTGCGACCTGGCTTGGTGTGCGGCAACGGCCATGACGATGACGGAGGTCAGGAGGATACCGGCGCCGACGTAGAGCGGCGCGGTGTAGCCGAAGCCCGCGGTGATGGCCAGCCTCACGGAACTGCGGAACTGCGGAACCGTTGCAGGCAGCCTGAGTCGGCAGCGGTCTTCCGGTTCAGCCGTCGCTCAGGTGCGATGGGGGCGCCACTTCGGCCCGACTTCCCGCCATTCGCGGTCCCATTGCGACTCGCGGCGCCTGGCCAGGCGGACATGAACGAGTACGAAGCCGGCCGTGGCCAGGGCCGCCGTTCCCGTGGCGGCCAGGGTGCCGAAGGCCAGGGCACGCATCTGTAGTCCCCGGTGAGGGCTGTCCCGGATCCTGTCCGTGCCGTCCAGCCAGACGATGGTATGACGGCCGGCGGGAGTGTTGGGCATCACCCAGGCGAGTCCGCGGCGCCGGCTTCCGTCCGCGGTGCGCCACTCCACCGTAGCCCGCACCTGGTCGGAGCGGCTCACTTCGTCCGCAGGCGCAGGCGCCGGCGCTTTCTGCGTGAGAACGGCGGAGACGCTGTACCAGTCCGCGGGGAGGCGGGGGCCCGATGCCGCCACGCTCATGCCTGTGGCCACACCGGCGAGGGGCGCACCGACCACCAGCAAGAGACCTGAGATGAGCACGGCCCATGCCTCGGCCCGGTCGGTACCGCGCTTGAGAGGGTTTCGGCGCCAGCGCCAGAACTTCCGGCTGGTCCTCATGACCGGACTCCTTCTCGCGGAGACTGACGTGATGTGCCGCGCGTCGTGCGTACGTTCGGCGGCGGGGGCAGGCAGGCGGGCGGGCGGGCGAAGGGATGCTCTCGCGCAGGCGTCAGTGGGCGTGGGAGGGTGCTCCATCCTCGGACGGTCGGATCTGTATGCCGGGACGGCGTCGGTGGACGGTGAGGTAGGAAAGCCCCTCGGCGTGTGCGGTGATACCGCGGACGCTTCCCCGTGGCAACCAGATCAGGGTGCCCCCGGCGAGGGGCTCGGTTCCTTCGGCGGTTCCGAGTACGCCGGTGCCGGCGACGACCAGGAGAAGGACATCCAATTCCGTTTCGGCATGGGCCTCGACGCCTTGGTGGGACGGAAGGTGCACAAGGTTGGCGTCCAGTTGCCTTCCGCCTTCGGCGAGTTTCCACAGGGCGCCGGCCGGAGCGGGGAGGAGAGCGGCCAACTCTCGGACGTCACACAGCACGCTGGGGGTGGGCTCCGCGATTCGCTCGGCCAGGGGCGGCTCGTCTGCGTCCGCGTCGGATGCCGGCGTCACAGCGTCCCCTCTCATGCCGTTCAGATTCGCACCATTATTACATGTGCGATTAGTAAAAATGTATAGTGGGGATCGCTGAGCACGCCGCGACCTGGGCGATCATCGTCCAACAGCCTGCCGACGACAGAGGATTACCATCAGGTCCACAGCGAGTTCTTGACCCTCTCGGCTCGCCCGACGGCGCAACGCCGGGACACACCGGGCGGGACCATCCGTTCGTCTCGTTCATCCGGTTTTCGTCCGGTTCATCGCCGAACTGCCGCAAGAAAGGTAAGTGGGGACAGACATGGCTCGTGAGCCCGAGCGCGATCGGGAAACCCCGCGCCGCCGTGCGTTGCTCGACGCGTTGCGCGATGCCGGCACTCCACTGGGCGTCACCGAGATCGCCGAGCGGGTCGGGATACATCCCAACACGGCCCGCTTCCACCTGGACGCACTGGTGACCCAAGGAGCGGTGGAGCGGGAGCGGGAGGAATCCTCCGGACCGGGACGTCCTCGCACCGTCTACGCTCCCCGCCGCGGGATGGATCGTGGCGGGAAGCGCGGCTACCAGCTGCTGGCACGGATCCTGCTGAGCCAGCTCGCGTCGACAGGACCGGACGCCGGGCCCGCGGCCATGGAGACGGGCCGTCTTTGGGGGCGGCACCTGATCGACCCGGCCCCACCGTTCCATCAGGTGAGCCACAGTGAAGCGGTGGAGCGGGTCTCCGGACTGCTCGCGGAGCTGGGCTTCGACCCGGCCGTCGACGGCGGCGACGGTGAGACACCCCCCAGCATCCGTCTGCGCCACTGCCCGTTCCTGGAGCTCGCCGAGGAATTCCAGGAGATCCTGTGCCCACTCCACCTGGGCATGCTGCAAGGCGCGTTGGCGGAGCTACGCGCCCCCGTCGCCGCCACCCGGCTCGAACCGTTCGCCCAACCCGAGGTCTGCCTGGCCCACTTGACCTCCGTTCCTGTCGCTTAGGTCCTGTCCGGTCGATCGGGGGTGGCACCGCTGATCATGGTCGTACTCCTCACCGCCGGACAGTGCGCCGGAGCTGTCAGGCGGGGTCTGACTCCGGCGTCGGCGACAGGACGGAGCGGATGGCCGCGTCGGTCCGGGCGACCACGGCGGTGCCGTCGTCGGCGGTGATGATCGGCCGTTGGATCAGTGACGGGTGCTCGGCCAGGGCGGTGATCCACCGCGTGCGGTCGGAGGCCTCACGGCTCCACGTGTGAAGGCCGAGATCCGTCGCGGCGATCTCGCCGGTACGGGCGATGTCCCACGGTTCCAGCCCGAGCCGGGTGAGGAGCTCTTCCAGTTCCGCGACGGTGGGCGGGTCCTGGAGGTAGCGCCGCACCGTGTACTCGGCGCCCTCCGCGTCCAGCACGGACAGTGCCGACGTGCACTTCGAGCAGGCGGGGTTGATCCAGATTTCCACGGGGCCGGTCCTTGGGGTCGCGGTGACGGTCAGTGGCTGACGCCGCCCAGGGCGAGGAACTCCGCCCGGGAGCCGAGGTCGTGGCGCAGCCGTCCGACCAGGGTAGAGGTGATGGTGGAGGAGCCGCCGGCCTGGACGCCGCGCAGGGTCATGCGGGTGTGTTCGACCTCGATGATGACACCGACACCCTTGGGGTCGAGTTGGGATCACAGCCAGTCGGCGATCCGTTTGGTCAGGCGTTCCCGGACGTGCGGGCGGCATCGGACCGGAATGGCGCGGGCCAGGACGAGTTCGGCGTGGGCGCGGACCATCCGCCCGGGGGCGCCCTGCATGCTCTCGCTGTCCGTGGAGGCGCCGAGGGCATTGAGGAAGTCGCGTGCGGCGTCCTCGGCGGCGGCGAGGTCGATGCCGGCGGTCTCGTGAACCACGTGCAGGGGCGTGGGGGCGGGAGTCGGCCGGGCCGGTGGCTGCCGCCGGTGCGAACGGGTGTCCGTACGGTCCGGCCGGCAGAGCGCCGATCGGGTGCCGAAGCCGACGGAGACGTCGGTGTGCAGGCGGTCGCCGTTATTGACGCCGTTGATACACGGTGAGGCAGACCAGCCCGTCAGGTCCGGCCGTCAGAGCCCGCGGCGCGACGCGGGGCAGCCACACCACCGACCGGGCCCCCATCGGCCGGCGGCTCGCACCAGTGCCGAGCCACCCGGTTCCCTCGATCACGAGCAACAGGACATCAAGGTCCGAAGGGTCCATCGCATCGGTCCGCAGCGGCGAAGTCTCCCGGAAGCCGGCGATATCATCCGGGTCCGCCGCACACGCCGCTGCGGCCGCCGAGGTTGATGCCCGATGGTCACACTGTCTGGTCGACCATCTGCATCTGCATTTCATTCATGCGTTCGCCGTATACTTCAATTCCGGCGAAAGCGGTTTCGATTTCGCCGAGGTCCCCGGGTGACAGTTGAACGTTGAGTGCGCCCAGGTTCTCGTTCAGGTGCTTCGGGTTCCGGGTGCCCGGGATCGGAACAATCCACGGCTTCTGCGCGAGGAGCCAGGCCAGGGCGACCTGGGAAGGCGTCGCGTTCTCACTCTTCGCGATGCGCCTGAGCAGGTCGACGACCGGCATGTTGGCAGCCAGATTTTCCGGAGAGAAGCGGTCGAATGTTGCTCGAATGTCTGTTTTCGGATCCAGCTTTGAGCGGGCATTTATTGTGCCCGTGAGGTACCCCATTCCCATGGGCCCCCACGGAACGAAGCCGATTCCCAGCTCCTCGCAGATCGCAAGCACACCGTTCTTCTCCGGGTCCCTTTCCATCAGCGAGTATTCCGTCTGGATCGCCGTGACGGGTTGAACGGCATGCGCCCGTCGGATTGTTCTGGCACTCGGCTCGGAGAGACCAAAGTGCAAAACCTTTCCTTCCGCGATGAGTTCCTTGACCGCACCGGCCACGTCCTCGATCGGCACGTCCGGATCCACCCGGTGCTGGTAATAGAGATCGATGCGGTCGGTCCGAAGCCGCTTGAGTGATCCCTCAACCACTTCCCTGATGCGGTCCGGCCTGCTGTTGAGTCCGCTCTTCGCTTTGCTGTCGAAGCCGAACTTGGTCGCGATCCTGACCTCGTCGCGGAGGGGTGCGAGTGCCTGCCCCACCAACTCCTCGCTTGTGTGCGGGCCGTACACTTCGGCGGTGTCGAAGAACGTGACACCCCTTTCATGGGCCTCGCGAAGAACCCTGATTCCCTGGTTTATGTCGGCAGGAGGCCCGTAGTTGGCACTAATACTCATCGCACCGGCCCCCATTTCCGACACTTCCATTTCTCCGAGCTTTCGCGTCTTCATTCCGCGGCCCTTGGGAGTGGCGCTTTCACTGCTCCGGCTGCTGCTGACCGGGGACTGATCCGAACAGGCGGACAGGAGCGATGTTCCGACGACCAGCCCGGCCCCGACGAGACCGGTCCTCGCCATGAAGTTGCGGCGGCTGAAGGCGCCGCCATCTCGATTATTCGATTCTGTTTCGTGCTTGCGATTCTTCATAACGGGTCTCCTCTTTGGCGGTTTGAAATGGCTATCGGCGAAAGTGTTTCGCGGAGCGTTCACCCGATGCGCGGTCCGCGATCACCTTCGTACGTAGGTTTTGCGGTTATGCCTGGTGTGAAGACGCAGATGCCGAATGGGCGTGGCCCCTTTGAGGCGGGATGCCAGTTGGCACAGCCGTGGCCGACGCTTCGTAGACGACGCGGGCGTGCGCAGCCGAGGTGACATCACCCGGCCGGGCGGTCTCGGTATTCGTCGTACGGTCCTTCGCCTCGTCGCCGCACGGGTGTAGGGCCCGGCTGGGTAACCATCACTGAACCTCAGATGCCGTGTCGTCCGTGTCGTCCGTGTCGTCCGTGTCGTCCGTGTCCCCCGGTGCAGACCATGCAACCGGCCGCCGGGAGCGTGAAGAAGTCACTGCTGGAACGTGTACTGACAGCCCACCCCACGTCCCTGGAATCCCGCCTAGCTTTGAGTGGTGGACAACCGTGACGAGGCCAAGGCCTTCCTCAGCTCGCGCCGGGCCAGGGTCACCCCTGAGCAGGCCGGCCTGCAGCACTACAGCCGCAACCGGCGGGTGCCCGGACTGCGCCGCAACGAGGTCGCCGACCTGGCCGGGATCAGCGTCGAGTACTACGCCCAACTCGAACGGGGCAACCTCAGCGGCGTCTCCGGCAGCGTCCTCGACGCCCTCGCCCGAGCACTGCGGCTCGACGAGGCCGAACGGGCACACCTGGCTGACCTCGCCCGCGCAGCCGGCCCCGCACCCCGTGCCCGTCGCAAGCCCTCCACGCAGCAGGTCCGGCCCGGCGTGGCGCGCATCCTTGAGCTGATGACCGAGGTGCCGGCCTTCGTGAACAACGCGCGCCTCGACGTCCTCGCCGCGAACCCCCTCGCCCAAGCGCTGTACGCACCGTTCTTCGCAGACCCCGCCCGCCCGGCCAACCACGCCCGGTTCGCTTTCCTCGACCCTCGTGCCCGCGACTTCTGGCTCGACTGGGAACAGGTCGCCAACGACACCGTGGCCGTGCTGCGGACCGAAGCCGGCCGCGACCCGTACGACAGGGCGATGACCGACCTCATCGGGGAACTGTCGACCCGCAGCGACGAGTTCCGTGTCCGTTGGGCCGCGCACGACGTGCGCCTGCACCGCACCGGACTCAAACACTTCCATCACCCTGTTGTCGGTGACCTGCACCTGAACTTCGAGACCATGGAACTGTGCGCCGACCCCGGTCTGACCTTGACCGCCCTGAGCGCCGAAGCCGGGTCGTCCCACGACGACGCCCTTCGGGTCCTCGCCAGTTGGGTCGCCACCCACCAGCCCACCGACGCTCTGGCCGAGCCGCGTGCGGACCGCAGGCGCCGCTGACGTCCGGACTGTCCTGTCGGAAATCTGACGGTGCTTCCGCGCGCTGGTTTCTGGTCATTGCGCGGACGCGTTCCCGCAGAGGGCCTCGATCGTGTCGGCTTGCGACAGCGTCGGCAGATGTGTGGGAAGACGAGAAGGTTGATCCCAACCCATGGCTCGGCGCCTGAGAAGTACTCGTGGTTCCCGGTGACGAAGTACGTACCGTGTCGAGCCCGCAGCCCGGCGAGCGGCTCGACGGCCGGGCTGAGGTCTTCGACACTGCCGTCGACCAGGTCACCGACGACGGCGATCAGGTCGGGCTGGGTCGCGTTGATGGTGTCGACGACCCGCTGGGCGAAACCGCGGCCCGGAATCGGGCCCAGGTGGATGTCGCTACCACAGCGATCCGGAACCCGTGTGCGCTACGAGGCAGTTTGGCCAGCGGGATGGTGAGGCGTTTCACCTGGGGACCGCGCAGCACACTGGCGGTCCCGTAGCCGACGGTGCCGACGGCAACGGCCGTTGCCGTACCGCCCACGACGCGCGAGACGAAGAGGCGGCGGGACAGGCCCGACGGGCCGGGTAGCGAAGGCGCGGACGCCGGTGCACGCCGGTGCTCGGCCACCGCGACGGGCTCCGGCGTGTCCCCCGCGGTACCGGACCCGCCGTGCGCTACCGCCAGGGACCGACGCGGGCCGACGGCGGCGAGTTCCTCGCCCCGCTGTGCCCCGGACTCACCGGGCCGTCCCGCCACAGGGGGCCGTATGGACCGGCGCGCCCGCTCCTTCGCAGCTGCTCCAGCGTCCCGTCGTGCGAGCCACCGTCGCAGCAAAGGCCGGACTGCCTCGCCCGCCAGCAGCGTGAGCAGCAAGTACAGGAATACAACCATCCACAGATATCCGGGCCAGGCCAGGATCTGTTCGAGAAGGAAGGGGACCCAGGGTCTCTCGGCCACCAGCGTGCCGCCCGTCAGCAGAGGCCCGGCCACGAAAACGACGCTCCCGGCACGCCGCTGGAGCGAGCCCCGGGGCATCGTGTCGCGCACCAGGCGACGCCACGCGTACCAGTGGAGCGCACCGAACGCCGCCAGCACGACGAGTCTGACGAGCATCAAGACGAAAATCACGGCCGAGCAGGCCCTTTCCTGGAGACGTCCTCGGGACGATGAGTCCCACTACGGCCTGATAACAGCCGTGTCCCATGGGCCACGACGCAGTGCGCGCCCAGCCCGCAGAACCCCGCATCCGAGCGGGGCACAGCGTCGTACGTAGCTTGGCACTGGACACACGCCGCGTGGGAGGGAGAGTTCTCTACCTGGTTGCTCGGTTCGCGATGACGGCATCACGGCCGATGGACCCGCATGAGCGGCCGTGGCGCGTGGACAAGTGGAGCGTCACCCGGCCTCGATCCGCATGTCTACGTTCGCGGGAAGGTCTTCGAAGACGCTCACGTCAGATGTGATCTCGCCCATCTTCGTGAGGGTCGGGACTGAGCTGGTCGGCTCGTAGATGATGGTCACGCTGTCACGTGGATTGTAGTAAACAATGTCACCGGGCTGGACATCGGTATAGAAAGGCCCCGTCTCGGTCAGCGGGTCGGACAGCTCGGAGATGTACTCGATATCCAGGTTCCGGAACCACGGCAAAGTGACCGGCAGCATTTCCTCGAAATCCCGGGCGGCATCACTGTTATTGAGCCTGGCCCTGATGGTGCGGTCTCCGACCGTGAACGTGATGGGCGTGCCCTCGTTCACCGACGCGTCAGCGCCTGCGGACGAGCGGGACCCGGGCGAGGAGACCTCGGTGGTCGCTGAGGGTGATCCGGTGGAGTCGGCGACTGTGTTGGAGGAGCACGCGGCGAGGGCGACCGCAGTCGCCGCCCCGGTCACGGAGGCGAGAGCTTTCTTCATGGTCCCAGTCGATCTCAGGCCGGCTCGGCGAGGAAGTCACTGCTGAGAGGTGTACTGACAGCACACCTCTGCGCGGACCGGCTTCTTCTAGGCTGAAGGCGTGGACAACCGCGAAGAGGTCAAAGCCTTCCTTAACTCCCGACGCGCAAGGATCACCCCTGAAGACGCCGGCCTGACGCCCCACGGCCGCACCAGGCGCGTGCCGGGCCTCCGCCGCAGCGAGGTCGCCGAGCTCGCAGGTGTCAGCGTCGAGTACTACGCGAAGCTTGAGCGCGGCGACCTCAGCGGCGTCTCCGAGAGCGTGCTGCATGCCCTCGGCCGAGCGTTGCGGCTTGATGACGCTGAGCGATCGCACCTGGCCGATCTCGCCCGCGCCGCGGGTGCCCCGCGCCGTGCCCGCCGTCAGCCTTCCGCCCAGAAGGTCCGGCCCGGCGTGGCACGCGTCCTCGACGGGATGGGCGAGTTGCCGGCCTTCGTTCACAACGGACGTCTGGATGTCCTCGCGGCGAACCCCCTCACGGAGGCGTTGTTCGCACCTGTGTTCGCAGAACCGGCCCGGCCGGTCAACCATGCCCGGTTCAACTTCCTCAACCCGCGCGCCCGCGACTTCTGGGTCGACTGGGAGCGGGCTGCCGACAACAGCGTGGCCCTGCTGCGCACCGAAGCCGGACGCGACCCCTACAACAGGGCACTGACCGATCTCGTGGGGGAGTTGTCCACCCGCAGCGAAGCTTTCCGGGTCCGCTGGGCCTCACACGACGTACACCTGCACCGCACCGGACTCAAGCACATCCACCACCCCGTCGTCGGCGTCCTGCACCTGTCCTACGAGGTCTTCGACCTGGCCGCCGACCCGGGGCTTGCCCTGGTCGTCTTCAGCGCCGAGGCGGGCTCACCCAACGACGACGCGCTGCGGTTGCTCGCCGGCTGGGCCGCTACCCACGATCCGGCCGACGCCCTGGCGAGACCCGACCAGGCGTGAGACCAGGGACTACCGGCGGGCAGGAGTCGCCCGGTTTTCCGCCCGACGGGTCCCGTCGAGGCGTACGTTCGGTGACGGCGGTCCCGTTCAGCGCGTAGGCCAGGTAGCGCGCGGTACCGGCCGACCGGGCCAATACCAAGCCTCGACGCTGGGCTGGGGCAACCGCCGGTGGAGGACATCTCCGTGTGCTTCGTCGAGGTTCGTTCGCCGGTGTAGTTCCGGAATATCTTTCCTCACCTACGGTCCAGAACCCCGCGAATAACGTCGAGCGGCCCTGCACAGCTCGCGCCTGGCCGGAGCCGGGCTCGGAGTTCTCGTCGAGCGGATGCGAACAGGTAGGTGCGGAGCATTCCGCCGGCGGAAAGCTCCCCGGAAAGCCCGCGCGGGTGCTCGTGCCACAGAGAGATTGGCCAAGGATTCCACCCTGGTGTTCAGACATCCAGGCAGAAAACTCTCCCCCCCACGAGAGGGCCAGGTGATGGCAAACTGCCGGTCATGACCAGCCACGCGCATCTCTGTCAGCTGGGCGAATTTCCCGAGGCCTGGCGCCGCGTCCTGCGAGGCATCTGACAAACAGGGCCGGATACGCGCCGGCAATGACAACGAAGCGGGTTCTGCCTCCGGGCACGCCGACGAATAAGGCTAACGACCTTCCGCCGACCCGAAAGCGTACGCATGTCAACTGAACTTACCGAGTCAGATGTTCCTTCCCCCACCGGGCCCGCCTCGGCGCCGTCACGGCGCACGTTCATCGCGACGACCACCGCGGTCGGCGGCATCGCCGTGGCCGGCGGCCTGGTCGCGGGGCCGCCCCCGCTGGGCGTCGAGGAAGCGGCTGCCGCCGAAGCAACCCCCAGCGGCCGTGTCTCGCTGACGGTCAACGGGAAGCGGCACACCATCACGGTCGACAACCGGACCTCGCTGCTCGACCTGCTGCGCGAACACCTCGGCCTGACCGGCTCGAAGAAGGGCTGCAACGCCGGTGCGTGCGGCGCCTGCACCGTGCTGGTCGACGGCCGCCGGGTCAACTCCTGTCTGACGCTGGCAGTGCGCCTGGAAGGCGCCGAGGTCACCACCGTCGAAGGGCTCGCTCCGGGCGGCGAGGACGGTGAACTGCACCCGCTCCAGGCGGCGTTCGTCGAGCAGGACGCCTTCCAGTGCGGCTACTGCACCCCGGGGCAGATCATGTCCGGCGTCGGCTGCATCCAGGAGGGCCACACCGGCTCGGCGGAAGAGATCCGGGAGTGGATGAGCGGGAACATCTGCCGCTGCGGCTGCTACGTGAAGATCGTGCGCGCGGTCGAGCAGACCGCCCGCGGGAAATGAGGCCAGGTCCCCGTGTATCCCTTCACCTTCACCAAGGTCTCCGACACCCGCGAGGCCCTCAACGCAGGCCGCCGCGGCGGGCGTTACATCGCCGGCGGCACCACCCTCGTCGACCTGATGCGTGAGACCGTCGAACGCCCCGAAAGCCTCGTCGACATCAGTGATCTGCCGCTGCGCGAGGTCACCGTCACCGAACGCGGCGGTCTGCGTATCGGCGCGCTGGTGCGGATGGCCGAGGCCGCCGCCCACACCAAGGTCCGCACCACCTATCCGGTCGTCTCAGAGGCGCTGGAGCTGAGCGCGTCGGCCCAGTTGCGGAACATGGCCACCATCGGCGGAAACATCATGCAGCGCACCCGCTGTACCTACTTCCGCGATGTGACGGCCGCCTGCAACAAGCGTGAGCCAGGATCGGGTTGCGCGGCACGGGAGGGCTACAACCGCACTCACGCCATCCTCGGCACGTCCGACGCCTGCGTGGCCACCCACCCCTCCGACGCCGCCGTCGCCTTCGCCGCCCTGGAGGCGACCGTCAACCTGATGGGCCCGGACGGCGAACGCAGCCTCCCCTTCGCGGACTTCCTGCTGCGTCCGGGCAGCACCCCCGACCGCGAACAGGCGCTCCGCCGGGGCGAGCTGATCACTTCCGTGGAGATCCCGGCTCACCCGCGTCCTCTCAAGTCCGGCTACCTGAAGGTCCGCGACCGGCAGTCCTACGAGTTCGCCCTGACCTCGGCGGCCGTCGCCCTGCACATCCGTGGTGGAGTGATCCGGGAAGCGAAGATCGCCACCGGTGGCGTGGGCACCGTGCCCTGGAAGCTCCCCACCGTCGAGCAGCACCTCGTCGGCGAGCGGCCCTCGGCCCGGCTCTGGGCCCAAGCGGCCGAGCGGGCGGCGGACGGCGCCCGCCCGCTGGCCCACAACCGCTTCAAGATCGCACTCCTCAAACGCACCGTCGAACGCCAGCTGCGCACCGTAGGAGGTACGAAGTGAGCCCGCAGCCCCAGGCAGCCGTCGGCGCTCCGCTGTCCCGGGTGGACGGACGCCTGAAGGTGACCGGGAGAGCGACGTACGCCGCCGACCACGACATCAAGGGTGCCGTCCACGCGGTCGTCGTCGACAGCACCATCGCCCGCGGGCGCGTCACCGGCATCGACACCCGGGCAGCACTCGCCCTGCCCGGCGTACTGAAGGTCATCAGCCACCTCAACGCACCCAGGCTCGCCTACCGTGACGACCCGAACCTGAACAACCCGCCGGGCCGGCGGCTGCGGGTCTTCCAGGACGACAAGGTCCTCTTCCACGGCCAGCCGGTCGCCGTCGTCGTGGCCACGGCTTTGGAGACCGCGCAGCACGCAGCGAGCCTGGTCAAGATCGGCTACGACGCGCAGAGCCCGTCGACCGATATGAGCGGCAGCGACCGTACGAACGAACCCGCGACCTATGCCCGTGGCGACGCGGACGGGGCGATCGGATCCGCCGCCGTACGGCTGGAGATGGCCTACCGGACGGCTCGCAACCATCACAACGCGATGGAGCCGCAGGCCACCGTCGCCCGCTGGGACGGCGACCGGCTCACCCTGTGGGACAAGACCCAGTGGGTGCTCGGCACCCAGAACGAACTCGCCTCCGTATTCGGACTTCCTCCGGAGTCGGTGCGCGTCATCTCGCCGTTCGTCGGCGGCGGGTTCGGCACCGGTGTGCGGACGTGGCCGAACGTCACGGTAGCGGCCCTCGCCGCACGCGAGGTGGGCCGCCCCGTCAAGCTCGTACTGACGCGCAAACAGCTGTACTTCGCCGTGGGGTACCGGCCCGTGTACGAGTACGGCGTGCGCCTGGGCAGCGACCGTCGCGGGCGCCTGACCGCGATGACCCACGATGTGAGAGCAGAGACCTCGACCTACGAGGATTTCACGGAGGCCATCCTGGTCGCGGGGCGGATGCTCTACAGCATGCCCCACGTCAGCCAGACGTACCGCAGAGTGCCGCTGGACGTGAACACGCCGACCTGGATGCGCGGTCCCGGTTACGCCAACGCCTCCTTCGCCATCGAGTCGGCGCTGGACGAACTCGCCCACGAAATAGGCGTCGACCCCATCGAACTGCGCCGGCGCAACGAGCCCGACGACGACGAGTCCAGCGGGCTGCCGTTTTCCACCCGGCGGCTGCGCGACTGCTACACCACCGGCGCCCGCGAGTTCGGATGGCACCGCCGCAACCCGAAACCCCGCTCCACCCGCGACGGTGACTGGCTGATCGGCACCGGCATGGCCACCGGCGTGTACGACGTCCTGCGGAGTCCGGCGCAGGCCCGGGTCAGGCTCGACGCCGACGGCACCGCGCTGATCGAGTCCGGGACCAGCGACATGGGCCCGGGCACCTACACCTCCATGACCCAGGTCGCCGCGGACGCCCTCGGACTGACGATGCGCAACGTGACCTTCCGGCTCGGCGACTCCCGCATGCCGCCGACCCCTCCACACGGCGGTTCACAGACCATGGGCACGGTCGGATCCGCCGTCCAGGACGGCTGCGACACGGTGCGACGGCAGGCGATCCGGCTCGCCGTCGAAGACCGGGAATCACCGCTGTACGGCGTGGATCCCGACGGCATCGTCGTCCGCGCGGGCCGACTGCACGTGAAGGACAACCCGGTGCGCGGGGAGACCTACCAGCGGCTGCTGGCACGCAATGAGCGCACCCACCTCGAAACGCTCGGGTCCTTCCAACCCGGCGAGTCCCGGTTTTCGATGTACGCCTACAGCGCGACGTTCGCCGAAGTCGCCGTCGACGCGAGCCTGGGCCTGGTACGGGTCCGGCGGATGCTCGGTGTCTGCGACGCGGGCCGCATCATCAGCCCCAAGCTCGCCGACAGCCAGGCGCTCGGCGGCATGGTCGGCGGCATCGGCACAGCCCTGCTGGAACACACCGTCACCGACCACCGCGACGGCCGTATCGTCAACGCCAACCTCGCCGACTACCTCGTCCCCGTCAACGCCGACATCCCCGACCTGCGGGCGATCTTCATCGACGGCGAGGACCTCGAAGCCGCCCCCATCGGAGTCAAAGGACTCGGGGAAGTCGTCCATATCGGCGTGGCACCCGCCATCGCCAACGCCGTCTTCCACGCCACCGGCCGCCGCGTCCGCGAGCTGCCCATCACCGCCGAAGCCCTGCTCTGAACAAAGGCCCGACAGAGCACCCGGGTGGCCGGCTCATGGAGAGACGGCCATCAGGGTGCCCCACGACCGCCCGGCGGCTTACCGCGGTCCGCCGCCGGGCTTCTGGGGCCGCCGCCGTGTCACTTTCACCCCCGACGACTCGGTGGCGGCCCGCCCCAACCGATCTCTCACGTCGCCCGCCACATGGAGACCCGCCCATGCTGAACATCGCGGACACGCTCTACGAATGGTGCCGCGAGGCCCGCTCCTTCGCCCTCGCCACCGTCGTCCAGGTCCGCGGGAGCGCGCCTCTGCCACCCGGCACCTCCCTCGCCGTTGACACCGACGGCCACGTAGTCGGCAGCGTCTCCGGCGGCTGCGTCGAGAGCGCCGTCTACGACCTGTGCCAACAGGTGCTGGCGGACCGCGGTACCCCGACACGAGCCCGGTTCGGCTACTCCGACGACGACGCCTTCGCCATCGGCCTCACCTGCGGCGGCGAAATCGAAGTCCTGGTGCATCGCGTGACCCCCGCGGACCGGTCCCATCTCACCGCATCGCTCGAAGCAGTCGTACGCGGCCGGCCCGCCGCCGTCGCCCAGATCGTGGACGGCCCCGAGCATCTCCTCGGCCGTGGCCTTTCCCTCCTCGGTGACGTCAGCACGTACCACGGAACCCTCGACAGCGAGACCGTGAACCGGGCAGTGGCGGCACAGGCGCGCGCACTGTTGCGGGCCGGCCGCACTGCCTGTACCGAGGTCGGCGGCGACACCGACGCCTGCCCCGAGAAGCTGTCCGTGCTCGTCCACACCCGCGTGCCCCGTCCCCGCATGCTGATCTTCGGCGCCGTCGACTTCGCCGACGCCTTGAGCCAGGCCGGTCGTTTCCTCGGCTACCGAGTGACGGTGTGCGATGCCCGCCCCGTCTTCGCCACCCCCGCCCGCTTCCCCCACGCCGACGATGTCGTCGTCGACTGGCCGCATCGCTATCTGGAGCAGACCGAGGTGGACGCCCGCACCGCGATCTGCGTCCTGACCCACGATGCCAAGTTCGACATTCCCCTGCTGCGCCTGGCCCTCCGCCTCCCGGTCGGCTACGTCGGCGCCATGGGCTCCCGGCGCACGCACGACCACCGGCTGAAGGCGTTGCGAGAAGCCGGCGTAACCGTCGATGAACTGGCCCGCCTGCGCTCCCCGATCGGGCTTGACCTCGGCGCCCACACCCCCGAGGAGACAGCGACCTCCATCACCGCCGAGATCATCGCCCACACCCACCTCGGCACCGGCCTGCCCCTGTCCCGCAGCACCGGACCCATCCACCACCCTGCGCCGGGAGCTCTTTCCCCGGCCGCATAACGCGCGACCTGCCCACCGCAAAGCAGGGAATGCCCATCGCGTAGAAGGAAGTTCTCCCCTCGCACAGAATTCGCGCCGAACTTCGTACAACAGGTGGCAGGGTGATCCTTGACCGGATGACGTCACGATCAGCTTGCGGCGTCAGCACTCGGCTCGTGGTTGGCGGCCCAGGAGGCGAGGAAACGCAGCCCCTCGTGGGAGGGAGTGCCCGGCTCCGCGGTCAAGATGACGAGTTGCTGGTCGGGATCCGTGGGACAGGCGAGGGCCTCCCAGTCGAGGGTGAGGTCGCCGGCCACGGGATGGCGGAAGATCTTCGTCCCCGTCGAGTGGTGGGCCACGTGGCGGGCGGCCCACCACTCCCGGAACTGAGGATCCCGTTCGGACAACTCATCGACGAGTGCGGTCATGCGCGGATCGCCCGGGTTATCCGCTGCTTCCATCCTCAGAAATGCCACGGTGTTACGCGCGGAGCTTTCCCAGTCCGCATACAATTCCCTGAAAGCGGGATCGGTGAAGACCAGTCGCACAGAATTGCGATGCTCCTCCGGAATCTGGGAGAAATCCGTCATCAGGGCGGCGGCGAGGGAATTCCAGGCGAGAATGTCCATACGGCGGCCGAGAACGAGGGCGGGGGTGTCGGTGAGATTGTCGAGGAGTCGCCGCGTCGGGGGCCGGACCTTCTGCGCCGCCTGCCGACGTGGCCGCGCGTTCTCCTTCCCGGCCAGTTGGAGCATGTAATCGCGCTGGTCCTCATCCAGACGCAGCACCCGGGCCAGGGCTAGCAGGACCGGAGTGGAGGCCTCGATCCGGCCCTGCTCCAGGCGCGTGTAGTACACGGTGCTGATCGCGGCCAGTTGCGCCACCTCCTCCCGGCGCAGGCCCGGGACCCGCCGCAGGGCGCCGCTCTCGGGCAGACCCATCGCACGAGGGCTCAACTCGGCGCGCCGGGCCTTGAGGAATTCACCCAGCTCACTGAGGTGTGCGTCCCTGCTCATGCTGGTCACGGTACTGCGGAAGCCGCTCCTGCACAGCTCGGCTGGGGGGTAGAGATCTATACCTGGAACATGCGTCTCCAGTACGTGATCGGTGTCCATTTTTCCGGTCGTGGTAATCAGGGAAACGGGGAAATCCGAGGGGACGCGATACCTTCTGCATTCTCGTAGCCACCGACATGCGGGTCGAATAATCTGCCCCCTGCACCCGTGCGGATTCATTTGGGGTTGACTGAACTCTCGCGTTGGACAGCCGGGGCGGTCGGAGGATTGCGACGGATGCCGGCGGCACAGTTCACGAGGGCTTGTAGCGATCCTGCGTTCTCGATTGCACGGACTGTGTACAGGCGCACGGGCCCGGGACTCGACTCGACATGCTGAGCCGTAAGATCCCGGCCGCTCGATCGAGATGCGGAGCCGCGTTCATGACAGCCAAGCCCCCTTCTTCGGGTAATTCGCTGGGGGGCAGGGTTTTATACCCGGAAAGATCTCTCCCATTGTCGCGTCCGGGAGGCGATGGCACCGTTACATGTGTGCCCATCGCAGATCGGAAAGACGGTTGCCGGCCCGGCGTTCTTCTCCCCGGGAGTCATAACCCCGCCGGATCAGACAGGCAACGGTCCGTGCACAACGAATGAGCACGCGCGACGCAGACCCGATCTGCCCCGGTGGCCGACCGGGGAGCATCCGCGTCGGGAGGCGCTGCCGCGGCGGCCCCGGTAAGGACGAGACGGCTCGGCGCTGCCTTCCCGTCGGAACGGCCGCGACTGCCCCGCCCAGATGCCTACGCCAATCGCGGTCGGCCGGGGTGACTGCCGTGATGCCCCGCCGCTCACTCCTTCATTTCATATGTTCAGAAAAGAGAAGCACCCATGGCAACGAATCTGACCGGTACCGTCGCTCTCATCACCGGCGCGAGCAGCGGAATTGGCGCCGCCACCGCCCGCCGGCTCGCCGAGCGAGGCGCCTCTGTGGCGCTCGTGGCCCGTCGCAAGGCCCGTCTCGAAGAGCTGGCCGCCGAGATCGAGAAGGCCGGCGGCACCGCCCTGGTCGTAGAGGCGGACATCACCGACCGCACCCAGGCCGAGGCCGCCGTGCGGCAGACCGTCGAGCGCTTCGGACGGCTGGACATTCTGGTCAACAACGCCGGTCTCATGCTCCTCGGGCCCGTCGTCGGCGCTGACGTCGAGGAGTGGGAGCGGATGCTCGCCATCAACGTCCAGGGCCTGCTCTACACCACCCGCGCCGCCCTGCCCCACCTGCTTGAGGCCGCTGAGGACGGACCGCGCCGGGTCGCCGACATCGTCAACATCAGCTCCATTGCCGGACGCGTCGCCTGGAACGGCTACGGCGTCTACAACCTCACCAAGTTCGGCGTGAACGGCTTCACCGAGTCCCTGCGACAGGAAGTCACCCAGCGGCACGTCCGCGTCAGTGTCCTGGAGCCGGGCGGCGTCGACACCGAACTCGGTTCCCACAACGACCACAAGCCCGAGGTCCGCGAAGCGATCGGCACCTTCTACGAGCAGACCGAGGTCCTCGTCCCCGATGACATCGCCGACGGCGTCGCCTACATCGTGACCCGGCCTCGGCGCGCCTCGATCGCCGAGCTCTGGGTCATGCCCACCGACCAGGCCTGAGGACCACGACGACAAGGAGAACGCGATGAAGCACGTATCACTGGGCGGGCTCGATGTCTCGCGCATCGGCCTGGGCGCCATGACCATGGCCGGCACCTACACGAGGGGCGGTGGCCTCGACGACGACGAGTCGATCCGTACCATCCACCGGGCACTGGACCTCGGGGTCACCCACATCGACACCGCCGAGATCTACGGCCCCTTCCACAGCGAGGAATCGTCGGCAAGGCCATCGAAGGTCGGCGTGACGGCGTCGTCGTGGCGACGAAGTTCGGTCTCGTCTCCCACTCCGGTGGCGGCCCCGGCGTGACGGACAGCAGCGCCGGCAACGCCCCGGCCTCGGGCGAGCGCCACGACGAGGCGAACATGGCCAGCATCGACCGCTGACCCCTCACCGCCGACGCCGTACCCCTCGAAGGAGGAGGCAATGAAACACACGCGTCTGGGGTCTTCGGGCCTCACCATCAGCCGTATCGCCCTGGGAACCATGGGGTTCGGCGACGGATCCCGGGAGAAGTGGGCCCTCGGCTACGAGGCTGCCGCACCGTTCTTCCAGCAGGCACTCGACCTGGGGATCACCTTCTGGGACACCGCCAACATCTACAGTTTCGGCGCCTCCGAAGAGATCGTCGGCCGGGCGGTCAAACAGTTCGCGCGGCGCGACGACATCGTGCTGGCGACCAAGGTCCACCAGCACATGCACGACGGCCCCGGAGGCTCCGGGCTGTCCCGTAAAGCGATCATGGAGCAGGTCGACGCGTCGCTCACCCGCCTCGGCACCGACTACGTCGACCTGTACCAGATCCATCGCTTCGACCCGCAGACTCCGGTCGAAGAGACGATGGAGGCGCTGCACGACGTGGTCAAGGCGGGCAAGGCCCGCTACCTCGGCGCATCGAGCATGTTCGCGTGGCAGTTCGCCAAGATGCAGCACGCTGCCGAGCTGAACGGGTGGACGACGTTCGTCTCCATGCAGGACCAGTACAACCTGGTGCAGCGCGGGGAAGAGCAGGAGATGTTTCCCCTGCTGGCCGACCAGGGTGTCGGGAGCCTGCCGTGGAGTCCGCTGGCCGCGGGCGTCGTCGCACGGCCGTGGGGCGTGAACGACACCCAGCGAGGCAAGGACAACCCGAGCACCGACTTCGACGGGCGCCCGCTGTGGCAGGACAGCGACAAGCCGACGATCGACGCGGTTGAGCGCATCGCGAAGGACCGAGGAGTGTCGATGGCCACGATCGCGCTGGCCTGGGTGCTCAAGAACCCGGTGGTCGACGCCCCGATCGTGGGCGCGACCAAGGACCACCACCTGCCCGCCGCCGTGGCGGCGCTCGACATCACCCTCACCGACGACGAGGTGACCGCGCTTGAGGAGCACTACGTGCTGCGCGAGCCCACCTACTTCTAGGTCCTGTCCGGCCGGACAGGACCTAGTCGGCCCGAAGAGCAGACCCGCACCCCTGAGAGAAGAACCAGCATGAGTTCCTGGAGCCGGACACAGCTTCGTGCGATCGCCGAGAACGCGGATCTCTTCGTTTCCCCGTTCCGTGAGGACGGCGCCACCTACGGCACCCCGACCCAGACCTGGGCACTCGTCGTCGAGGGCGATGTCTACGTGCGTGCCGCCAACGGACAGCGGTCGACGTGGTATCAGGCGGCCGTCAGCCAGAAGGCCGGTCGCGTACGCGTTGCCGGTAAGGACTACGAGGTCACCTTCGAACCCGTCGGCAGCGACGTCGACACCGCTGTCGACGCCGCCTACGAGGAAAAGTACCCGGGCAGCCCAGCCGTGCCGATCATGCGGGGTGACGGACCGAAATCGGCGACAGTCCGCATCTCACCCCGCTGAATCCCGCCACTGCCCCGCGGCACATGAACACGGTGTGCTGCCCGCCTCGCTGGACGAGACCCTGTCCCGCAGCCGCTTCGTGTTCGTGCTGGCCACCGTCACGGACGAAAACCGCCATCTGATCGGAGAACGCGAACTCGAACTGCTGCCGGACAGCGCACGCCTCGTCCTGGTCAGCCGCGCACCGGTCGTCGACTACCCGGCGCTGCTCGCCCATGTCGCGCGCGGGCGCCTGCTCGCCGGCATCGACGTATGGCCGGAGGAACCGGTCGCCGCTGACGACCCTGTCCGCGATCTCGACGGTCTGGTGCTCTCCGCACATCGTGCGGGCGGCATGCCGGAGGCCTTCCAGGCCATCGGCGACATGGTCCTCGATGACCTGACACTCCTCGCCCAGGGGCTTCCACCCGTCCGTATGCAGAGCGCCGCCCGTGAACTGGTCGGCCGCTATCGCAATCGGCCCGTGACCTGCCTCCGGAGCAGGTGACCGCCATGGGGCACGGCCGCCGATCGGCCGACACTGTTGCGCTCCTGGTGAGCGACCCGGAGGAACGACCGGCCGCGCTCGCCGCGATCGACCGCCTGGAGGTCGAGGCCGCGGCCGCCACCACCGCGCTCCCCGGCGCCCTCGAATTCCTGGAGAGCCTGCCGCGCGGCCGGTGGGCGCCGACGCCCTCCGGCACACGAGGGACCGCGGATGCCGAGCCGCACTCCACCCCGGCAGTGGCGGCGACGCCGGCGTGCAGGCGTGGTGCCTGCCCGGAGGCCTGGGGGCGCCACGCGTGCCTTCCCGGTCGGCGTTCACCTCACGGTTGCCGTCAGCCGACGATGACCACCGGCTTGACGACGGTCTGGTCGCGGCTGCGCATCAGTTCGAGGCTCTGCCCGACCGCGTCCCAGCCGTGCAGCACATGAGTCGCGAGGGGCTGGGTGTCGAGCTTGCCGTTGGCGATGAGGAGCAGGAGGCGCTCCATGTAGTCCCTGCCCTGGTTGGCCTGAGCCGCGGTGAGGAACTTCTCCATCACTCCGTAGTTCCAGACGTTCATCGGGATGGTCACGGTCTCGTCGTCGAAGAATCCCGAGACCACCGATACGTGGCCGCCGAACTTCGTGAGTCTCATGGCCGTGCCGATCTGGTCACTCGCGTTGCCGCCGCTGGCGACGAGCACGCTGTCGACCTGCGTGCCGCCGGTCAGCGTCATGATCTGCTCGTAAACGTCACCCTTCTTGTAGTCGACGAGGTCGGTCGCCCCGTACCGCGTGGCGAGGGTCATCGTGTTCGGGCGCGAGCCGACGGCGATGATGCGGCCGGCCCCTCGGAGCGCCGCGGCAGCCACTCCCATCAGCCCCACGGGCCCGACGCCCAGTACGACGACGACCTCACCGAACTGGATCTCCATCCGCTCGACGCCGGTGAATCCGGTGGCTGCCATGTCGTCGACGGACACGGCCTGGACATCGGTGACTCCGTCGGGGATGTGCGCCAGGTTGGAGTCGGCGTCGAAGCACTTCACCAGCTCGGAGAACCACCCGCCGTTGGTCGGGTCGTCGGAGAAGTAGGGGCTCTTGCTCTGGTGGAACTTGCCCTCTCCTCGCTGCGCCCGAGGGTGGCGCCAGTCGGCCAGCCCGGCGGGAAGAACGACACGGTCTCCGGGGGCGAAGTCGGTGACCAGGTCGCCGACGCGTTCGACGACCCCGACCGCTTCGTGGCCGATGACCTTGCCCAGCGCGTTCGGGAGCGAGAGCGAGTCGATGAGATGCACGTCCGTCGTGCAGGTCGCCACCGCGGTCGGGCGGACCAGGGCGTCGTACGGTCCGATCTCCGGTACGGGGACCTCCTGCCAGTCGGCGCGGCCCTTCTCTTGGATGACGTAGCCCTTCATGGCTCACTTCCTTTCGTGTGGTCTTCACGGGGTCCGGCCGGCCCGGCGTAGCGCCGTCGGCCACCGGCCACCGGTCAGGCGGGGTTGGGGGATGGGTGGTTGTCGAACAGGCCAGGGGTGTCGTGGGTGATGACGTTCTCCTGGGGCGGGACCCTGTCGAGGCGGTAGCTGTTGTCCGGGGACGCGTGGTCTTCGTGTCCGAACG
Source organism: Streptomyces scopuliridis RB72 (assembly GCF_000718095.1). Lineage (GTDB taxonomy): Bacteria > Actinomycetota > Actinomycetes > Streptomycetales > Streptomycetaceae > Streptomyces > Streptomyces scopuliridis. Next base: position 241,507 of record NZ_JOEI01000019.1, read on the forward strand.
AGATGCCGAAGAACAGCTTCAGGTCGTCGGGAACGTCCAGGACATCGCGGACGGTGTCGGCGTAGAGGCCCAGCACGGTCTGAGGGATTCCGCCCAGTCCCCGGGCGGCGAGGGAGAGCAGGAAGGTCTGGGCGTAGATGCCGATGTCGCCGCCCACGCGCACGCCGTCACCGAAGGCGGGAGCGAAGAGCATGGCCACGTGGGGAGCGCCGAAGAACGCGAAGTTGCGCCGGTCCGCCACGCGGCGTGCTTCGCGGTCCGACCGGGCGATACCCAGGGCGTCGTTGCGGGTCTTGGCCTGGTGCCCGGAGCGCTGTGCGTACGGGCCGAAGTACTCGTTCTGGTCGAAGGTGAAGTCGCCGGACACTTCACCGGCGGCTTCGGCCCGCAGAAGCTCCTTGCTCAGCAGATCACGCTGCCGGCCGGAGACGATGTGGATCTGCCATGGCTGGGTGTTGCAGTTGGAGGGGGCCATCCGGGCGTCCTCCAGCACGCCGCGGATCTGCGCGGCGGGCAACGGATCCGGCAGGAACGCGCGAACGGCGTGACGGGCCCGGACGGCCTCGGCGAAGGAAAGGGTGTCGCCAGACACAATGCTCCTCTTGCGGACGGGGTGGACGGGGTGGCAGCACGGCGATGCCCGTGCCTCGATGGGACGTACGCACGTGTTGCCGTGCGGCAGGCGCCTTCCGGCTGACGTTCGGTCTCTGGACTCCCGCGATGCCTTTCACATGGCTACTGCGGGCGGGAATTCGAGGATGAGCCGCCCCCGCAGGCCGCCCTTCCCAAGCAGCCGATGAGCCTCGGGAGCCCGGTCGGCGGGCAGAGTCGCCGCGACTCGGAGGGTGAGCTCCCTCGATTCGGCCTGTTCGCGCAGCCGGGTGATGGCCGGCTGGTCGGTTGCGCGCGAGCGGACGTTCACGGGGTGCACGGTGATGCCGCGGCCGGGATCGCCGTCCCAGAAACGCAGGACCGCGATCTGGCCGTTGTCGCGGATCGCGGGCGCGATCCGGTCGTGCAGCATGGCGCCGTCCGCGACCGCGTCGGCTCCACCGGGCACAACGTCCAGTACGCGCTGCGCGATGTCGTCGCCGCGCGCGACGAAGATGTCGGCGCCGTGGGAACGCAGCCACTCCTCGTCGTGCGCCGAAGCCACCGCGACGACGCGCAGGTCCTCTGCGGCGGCGAGCTGGACGACGTAGCCGCCGACGGCGCCGCCGGCTCCGGTGACGACCAGCGTCGAGCCGGGCACGAGGGCGAGGGCGTCCAGGACGCTCCGGGCGGTCAGCGCATTCATCAGGAACGACGCCGCCTCGGGGAACGTCGTGCCGGCCGGCTGACGTGTGACGGACGCGGCCGGAAGGACGACGTACTCGCTGTAGCCGCCGTGACGGCCGTGATTGTCGACGATGCCGATCACCGGCTCGCCTTCGGACAGCCCGTACGTGGCCTTGACGTCGTCCGCGATCTCGTCGATCGTTCCCGCCACGTCCATGCCGGGAATGAACGGAGGTTCGAGATCCCGGTACCACTCGGCAAGGGAGCCGTCGCGGAGCATGGCGTCGGCCGGATTCACCCCGGCGGCACGTACCCGTACCCGCACCTCGCCGGGGCCGGCGTGCGGTTCGGGAAGCTCGACGGTGTGCAGCACTTCCGGGCCGCCGTAAGTGTGGAGGCCGATCGCTTTCATGGAGGGGGACTGCCTTGTGCTCATGAGGAGGTGTTCCTTCCGTGGGTGCCGACGGCCGGCTCACCCGGCGCCCCTTGGCTAGTGCCGCGACCGGCAATGTTTGCCCGGTCGGAGCGGCGTCCGGTGCGTGTGATCGCAAGGCGGCCGGGAGCCCTTGTAGCGGAGCTACCTGGGCTTGCACGGGAGCCGGCCCACCTCTCAGCGCTTGCCGCGCCGTCGGACGGCGTAGCCGTACTGCTCGGGCCAGCGGGGCTCGGCGCCGAGTTCGAGTGCGGCGTGCTGGGGCCAGTAGGGGTTGCGCAGCAGTTCGCGGCCGAGCAGGACGGCGTCGGCCTGTCCGGTGGCCACGATGTCCTCGGCCTGGCCGGGCTCCAGGATCAGGCCGACGGCGCCGGTGGGGAGCCCGGTCGCCGCACGCGTCCGGGCGGCGAAGGGCACCTGATAGCCGGGACCGACGGGGATCGTCGCGTCGGGGACCATGCCGCCGGTGGACACGTCCAGCAGGTCGACGCCGTGGGACTGGAGTTCTTTGGCGAGGCGGACGGTGTCGTCGCCGGTCCAGCCCTCGCGCTCGTCCTGCGGATTCTCGGTCAGCCAGTCCGTGGCCGACGTGCGGAAGAAGACCGGCAGGTCCTCGGGCCACACCTGGCGTACGGCGTCGACCACCTGAAGGGGAAAGCGCAGGCGGTTCTCGAAGCTGCCGCCGTAGGAGTCGGTGCGGTGGTTGGAGGCCGGAGAGAGGAAGGAGTTGATCAGGAAGCCGTGGGCGCCGTGCAACTCGACCACCTGGAAGCCAGCGGCCAGCGCGCGCTTGGCCGATTCGGCGAAGTCGCGTACCAGCTGCTGGATCTCGTCCACCGTGAGCTCGTGCGGCACCGACCGTCCGGTAAACGGCGCCGGGCTGGGCGCGACCGTCTGCCAGCCGCCCTCGGCCTCGGGTATGTACCCGCCCGTGAGCCAGGGCTTGTCGACGGATGCCTTGCGGCCGGCATGACCGAGCTGGATGGCCGGGACCGACCCGTGGGAGCGGATGGCTGCGGTGATGCGGGCGAACGCTTGCTGCTGGCGGTCGTTCCACAGGCCCAGGTCCCAGGGGGTGATGCGCCCGTCGGGCCGTATCCCGGTCGCCTCTGCCATCACCAGCCCGGCGCCGCCGGCGGCCCGGCCGGCCAGGTGGGTGAGGTGGAAGTCGGTCGGCACCCCGGTCTCCGGCCCGTCCGAGGCGGCGGAGTACATGCACATCGGGGACGTCCAGATGCGGTTGGGGATCTCAAGTGACCGCAGGGCCAGGGAGGTGAACAGGGTACTCACGGGTGGTTCCTCATCGATGTGGGATGTACTGGCCCAGGGGCGGGCAACGGCTTGGGGGGTACGGGGGGCTGCGTACGGTCCGGCAGCCCGCGCGCGGGCGAGCCGCCAGAGGTGTCAGTGACGCGACGGTGCGCCACGACACGGCCTTCGCGCAGGACAGACCACGTGGTTATGGATCGCCGATGGCGGGTGCGCCGCATTCCCTCGACGGTCGCGGGCTGGGCCATACGGGTGTGGTCAGGTGGTGGTGTCGGGTACGGGCTGCTGTTGGTTTGTGGCCCAGGAGGCGAGGATGCGCAGCGCGTCGTGGGAAGGGGTGCCGGGCTCGGCGGTCAGCACGACGAGTTGCTGCTCGGCGTCGATGCCGGCGGTGAGGGTGTCCCAGTCGAGGGTGAGTTCGCCGGCCACAGGGTGGTGGAAGATTTTGGTGCCCATCGTGCGGGCGGCGACATGGTGGTCGCCCCACCAACGGCGGAAATCCGGGTCCTGCACCGACAACTCTCCGACGAGGGCGGCCAGCCGGGGGTCGTCGGGATACTTGGCGGCCTGCATCCGCAGCTGCGCCACGGTGGTGTGAGCGACCTCCTCCCAGTCCGCGTACAACGTCCTCATCGCGGGATCGGTGAAAAGAATCCGTGTGTGGTTTCTTTTCTTCTCCGGGATTTCCGCGTAATCGGACATCAAGGCGGCGGCCAGAGAATTCCAGGCGAGGATGTCCGTACGACGGCCCAGAACAATGGCCGGCGTGTCGATCAGGTTGTCCAAAAGGCGCTGCAGCGTGGGCTGCACCTTCTGCACGGCACGACGGCGAGGCCGGGCCTGGTCCTTGCCGGCGAGTTCGAAGAGATAGTCCCGTTGGTCGTCGTCCAGCCGCAGTACCTGCGCCAGAGCGGCCAGCACCGGCCCCGAGGCCTGGATGCGGCCCTGCTCAAGGCGGGTGTAGTACTCGGTGCTGATGGCGGCGAGCTGAGCGACTTCCTCACGGCGCAGTCCCTTGACCCGCCGCAGGCCGCCCGTCTCGGGCAGGCCCACCGCGCGGGGGCTCAGTTCGGCCCGGCGTGTCTTGAGGAACTCGCCCAGCTCGTTGAGATGCGCGTTGCGAGTCATATCGCCAGTGTGACACCGAATCGACCGGCAATGAGGGGTAGGAATTTATACCTGGAACCTTTCCTCCGGGTAAGGAATTCTCCCCTTTGCGAATGTCGGTGAAGGTGCGAAAGTCGATGAGGCGGGCGGAGGAACCGGCCAGGGCATCGGAAACCCCCGCTGCGCCCCTGATCGCCCCGCCGATGGCCGGACACATGGCCTCGTTGGCTGCGCCACGCATCGTCACCGCACCACACCGGGTGTCGGATACGGCATCTGAAAGGAACACTCATGAGCAAGGTCATTCTCGTCACGGGCGCCGGACGTGGTCTGGGCACCGACATCGTCCGCGAGGCCCTGGCGGCCGGCCACCAGGTCGTCGCCACCGGTCGCCGCCCCGAAGAGGTCGAGAAGACTCTCGGCGGTCCCCAGGACAACCTGCTGGTCACCAAGCTGGACGTCACCAGCCTGGAAGACGCCGAGGCCGCAGTGCGGGCCGCCGTCTACCGCTTCGGCCGCATCGACGTCCTGGTCAACAACGCCGGCAACTTCTTCGCCGGTTACTTCGAGGAGATCACGCCCGCGCAGATGCGCCAGCAGATCGAGACCAACCTCTTCGGTCCGATGAATGTCACCCGCGCCGTCCTGCCCATCCTGCGCAAGCAGCGCGCCGGCCACATCATCACCCTCTCCTCCTCCGCCGGTCTGATCGGCCAGGAGTTCTGCGTCGCGTACGCCGCCTCCAAGTTCGGTGTCGAGGGCTGGATGGAATCCCTGCGCTACGACGTCGAGCCCTACAACATCCACACCACGGTCGTGGAGCCCGGCTTCTTCCGCACCGAACTCCTTGTGGACGGCTCCACCATCTGGCCCGAGCCGACCATCGACGACTACGCCGAGCGCACCACGGCCACCGTCGCGGCCTGGAAGAGCATGAACGGCCAGCAGACCGGCGACCCCGCCAAGCTCGCCCGCGCCCTGCTCACCATCGCCGGCCAGAGCAAGCCCCTGCTGCGCTTCGTCGCAGGCGCCGACGCCATCGAAGGCGTGACGGCCAAGGCCCAGGAACTCCTCGCCCAGGCCGAAGCCTCCCGCGAACTCGGCGGCGACCTGGGCTACGACGACACCCACGCCTGAACGCCCCGAGCGGCCGCCTGCCTCGCTGCCGCGTGAAGCGGCGGCCGCACTCTTCGAAGAAGGCACGATGGAGTTCCTCGAAGCTCACCCCGGCGACATCATCCACACGCCCCCGGGCGAGGCTCACTGGCACGGCGCCGCCCCCGGCCAGTTCATGACCCACTTCGCCCTGTGGGAGAACCCCGGCCCCGACGCGGGACCGGAAAGCAGCTGGTTCGAGCACGTGGCCGACGACGAGTACAGCGGCCCGCGCCGCAGCACCCGCCGCTGATCCAGGGGCTCGGACCCCGGCCCGAGCTGCGCGGCGGCATGTCACACCACGCCCCTTCTCTGACTGGTCGACACCAAGCCGGCCGGCGTTTGGAGCTACGCACACCATGAACCCGACCTACAACTTCGAGAACAAGGTGGCGCTCGTCACCGGCGCGGCGTCCGGTATGGGGCTCGCGACAGCCCAGGCCTTCGCCGAGGCCGGCGCCGCTGTCGTGCTGGCGGATGTCGATGACGGCGCAGTCCGGGCCGCGGCCGAGGAACTGGCGTCATACGGCCACCGGGCGATCGGTGTCACCTGCGACGTCACCGACGAAAGCCAGACGGCCGCGATGGTGGAACGCGCGGTCACGACGTTCGGCCGCCTGGACATGGCGTTCAACAACGCCGGTGTGCAAGTGCCACCGATGGACGCGGCCGACGAGCCGGCCGAGAACTTCGACTTCGTGAACGCGGTCAACCTGCGCGGCGTCTGGGCCGGCATGAAGCACGAGCTCCGCCAGATGCGGGAACAAGGCAGCGGCGTCATCGTCAACTGCTCTTCGCTGGGCGGGCTGCTGGGCATGCCGCAGCGCGCTGCCTATCACGCGTCCAAGCACGGCGTGATCGGCCTGACCAAGAGCGCCGCAGTCGAATACGCACCCAAGGGAATCCGGATCAACGCCGTATGCCCCGGAGTGATCGACACTCCCATGGCCGCGGACATGGTCGAGAACCAGGCCGAAGCCATGGCGGAGATCATGAAAGAGCAGTCGATCGGAAGGCTGGGGCGCGCGGACGAGATCGCCGCGGCCGTTCTCTGGCTGTGCAGCCCGGGCGCCAGTCTCGTGGTCGGCGTAGCTCTGCCGGTCGACGGCGGCTTCACCGCTCACTGACCAACGGATGAGGTCCGCAACAGCCGGCCGACGATCAGTACGTCGGCCGGCAACTGCGGCTGCTCGACGACGTGTTGCCGGATCTGCGAACAGCTGGCGCTCGATGACCGCACTCGGACGCAGAAGAACGGTCCAACCCCTTGACGCACTGCGGGGAAAGCCCTCAGGATCCTGACCGGAATCGTTTCCACGGAATCGTTTCCGGACAGCAGGTGCCACACAACCCTCGTCGCGATCGAGAGGCCCATGGACAGCACCGTGACCATCAAGGACGTCGCCGCGCGCGCCGGCGTGTCCGTCGCTACGACTTCACGAGTGCTCTCCGGCAACCCTTCCACGTCCGCCAAGTCCCGCGAGCGCGTCCGGGCCGCTGTCGAAGATCTCGGCTACCGGCCCGACGCCCGCGCCCGTTCCCTGCGCTCCGCCCGTTCTCAGACGGTCGGACTGCTCATCTCCGATGTGCGCAACCCGTTCTTCGCCGACGTCGCGCACGGGGCCGAACAGGCCGCGCTGCGCTCGTCGTACGTCACCCTGCTCGCCAACGCCAACGAGGACCCCCGGCAGCAGGACACCTATCTGGAGAGCTTTCTGACCCAGCGGGTCGACGGCATCATCATCGCTCCGCAGGGCGAGGGAAGCGCCAATCTGCGCGCCCTTGCCACGAAGGTGCCCCTCGTCTTCGTCGACCGGACCGTCGAAGGATTCGAGGTGCCCAGTGTTACCACCGACAACGCCGGCGGCATCGACCAGGCTGTCGCCCACCTCGCCGACCGCGGACACACCCGCATCGGATACATCGGTGGTCCCTTCTCCATCTCCACCGGCCGTGCCCGCCACGATGCCTTCGTGGACGCCGTCCGGCGTTACGGACTCGACAGCGATCCCGAGCTGATCACCTCCGGGGACTTCCGTTCCGCGAGCGGCTACACGGCCGCGGAAAGACTGCTGTCCGGCGGGCGACCGCCGACCGCGCTGCTCGCCGCGGACAGCCTCATGGCAGTGGGGGCGCTCGGCACGCTGCGCCGCCGGGGGCTGCGGATCGGCGTGGACGTCGACCTGGTGGCCTTCGACGACATCGAGTGGTTCTCCGAACTCGACCCGCCACTCACCGTCGTGTCGCACGACGCCGAGGCCATGGGGTCGACGGCGATGCGGTTGCTCCTCGACGTCGTCGAGGGCGGCGCGCCTTCCTCGGTGGTCCTGCCGGCACGTCTCGTCGTACGCGCGTCGTCGGGTGGGACGTGCGGGGAAGCGTAAGCGGCCCTCGTCGGCAGGACTGAGCAGCTCGCCCGCCAGGGCAGCGAACCTGCCCTGCCCCAGCCCTCCTCCTGCCTGCCTCCACACCACAACTGTTCTTCTGTACGCATCAGGGAGCAGGCATCCCCGGGGGTGTTCGCCGTCCCGTATCGCTTCATGCCGTCCGCGTCATGAGCGGGGGATACCCATGCCCCCTGTCTTCGCCGCCAGCAGCCCGATGCCGAAGGACTCCGGCATGACGGAGCCCTTCGGCCGGCCTCCTGTCGTTGGAGTCGCCTTCCTGGCTCCTCCAGCTCCGCCAACCCATCTGTCCCGCCAATCTCTCCCGAGGACTGACCTATGCGAATCGCTCTGGGTAACGATCACGCCGGATACGCGCTCAAGGAGCACGTACGCGGAATCCTGGAGGGCCTCGGTCACCAGGTGCTCGACCGCGGCACCGACAGCGACGCTCCGGTCGATTTCCCCGACATCACCTTCGCCACCTGCGACGCCGTGCGTACCGGTGAGGCCGACCGTGCTGTGCTCGTGTGCGGTACGGGCGCTGGTGCCCTCATGGCGGCGAACAAGATCGCCGGGATCCGCTGCGGTCTCGGACACGACGTGTACTCGGCCCACCAGGCCGTCGAGCACGACGACGCCAACGCCATCGCGATGGGCGCCTGGCTGATCGGTCCCGCGATGGCGGGCGCGGTCATCGAGGCGTTCCTCGGCGCGAGGTTCGACAACGACGTGGACACCGTCCGCCGGGTCGCCAAGCTCCGTGAACTGGAACTGAGGTCGGCCCGCGAACTCGACCAGTGAAACGGAGTCGGCACGCCGGTTCTGACAGTGCGTCTTCCCGGGTACCTGAGCTCGGGCCGGTACCGCTGAAGGCGCGTGAGCGCGTCCGTCATTGCACAGTGGACAGGTCGGCCGACGCGGCGGCGACGGCCGGTCCCGCAAGGCGATCCTCGAACAGATCGACGCCTCCCTGACCCGGCTCGGCACCGACTACATCGATTGCTACCAGATCCACCGCTACGACGAGACCCCGGTCGAAGGGACCATGGAGGCCCTCCACGACATCGTCAAGGCCGGCAAGGTCCGCACCATCGGCGCCTCCTCGATGTACGCCTGGCAGTTCGCCAAACTCCAGCACGCAGCCGACCTCGGCGCTGTGGGTGCGGTCCGGGTGCCGAAGCCGCACACCCATTACGGCTTCCCCTCACGCTGAGCAACGTGAAACCGATCCGCGGCGCGGACGACTCCAGGGAGAGGCATACACCTCCCCACCATTACGTCGTATGCCGTGCCACCTGGCCGGGTTCGATCGATACTGGAACCGGGCGGCAAACCGCCGCCCGACCGCCCGACCAGGAGCTGACGATGCATCAGGAAAGTCAGCATCAGTACCGCCGGACCTCGCTTCGAAGCGCCTGGGACCGCCGAGATCACAGAGCAACCCACATGTGACCTGACCTGCAAAAACGCTGGTCAGAGGCGTGTCCGCCACTCTACTTAGGAGGCACCCTTGAAGATGCTCATCAATGTGCCGGAGACGGTCGTCGCGGATGCCCTGCGGGGTATGGCCTCCGCGCATCCCGGGCTCTCCGTCGATGTGGACAACCGTGTGGTGGTACGGGGCGACGCGCCCGTCGCGGGGAAGGTGGGGCTCGTATCCGGGGGTGGGTCCGGGCATGAGCCGTTGCATGGCGGGTTCGTCGGGCCCGGAATGCTCTCCGCCGCTTGTCCCGGTGAGGTGTTCACCTCCCCCGTGCCCGATCAGATGGTGCGGGCCGCCGCCGCGGTCGACAGTGGGGCCGGGGTCCTGTTCATCGTCAAGAACTACACCGGGGACGTCCTGAACTTCGACATGGCCGCCGAGCTGGCCGAGGACGAGGGCGTTCAGATCGCGAAGGTGCTGGTCAACGACGATGTGGCGGTGACCGACAGTCTCTATACGGCGGGGCGGCGCGGTACGGGTGCCACGTTGTTCGTCGAGAAGCTGGCGGGGGCCGCGGCCGAGGAGGGGCAGCCGCTGGAGCGGGTCGAGGCGATCGGCCGGCGGGTGAACGAGAGCGCGCGGAGCTTCGGTGTCGCCCTGACCGCCGTCAGCACGCCCGCCAAGGGCAGCCCGACCTTCGATCTGCCCGAGGGTGAGCTGGAGCTGGGCATCGGGATCCATGGCGAACCCGGCCGTGAACGGCGCGCGATGATGACGTCGCACGAGATCGCGGACTTCGCCGTGAACGCGGTCCTGGAGGATCTGCGCCCGTCGAGCCCGGTGATCGCTCTGGTCAACGGCATGGGCGGCACGCCGCTGCTGGAGCTCTACGGATTCAACGCCGAGGTGCAACGGGTCCTGAGCGAGCGGGGCGTACCGGTGGCCCGTACGCTCGTCGGCAACTATGTGACCTCGCTCGACATGGCAGGTTGCTCGGTGACTCTCTGCCAGGTCGACGAGGAGCTGCTGCGGCTGTGGGACGCACCGGTGGAGACCGCCGCGCTCCGCTGGGGCCGCTGAGTACCGAGGGGAACCGGGCACGGCAGGGACGGACAGCAGGGTCGGCAGCGAACGACCCACGGGGCGAGGAGATCACGTGACCGATCAGAATCCCGGCCGGATGCTCGACACCGGCTTCTTCCGCGGCTGGCTGACCGCGGCGGCGGCAGCCGTGGAGCGTGAGGCGGACCGGCTCACCGAGCTGGACTCGGCCATCGGCGACGCGGACCACGGCAGCAATATGCAGCGCGGTTTCCGGGCGGTCATGACCGTACTGGAGAAGGAGCAGCCGGCCGGGCCGGGCGCCGTACTGATACTGGCGGGGCGCCAGCTCATCTCCACGGTGGGCGGCGCGTCCGGGCCGCTGTACGGGACGCTGCTGCGGCGTACGGGCAAGGCACTCGGCGACGCCACCGAGGTGACGTCCGCGCAGCTGACCGAGGCGCTGCGTACGGGGGTGGCGGCGGTGGCCCAGCTGGGCGGGGCGAAGGCCGGCGACAAGACGATGCTGGACGCGCTGGAGCCCGCGGTCGAGGCGCTCGGCACCTCGTTCGCGGCGGCGGCGGAAGCGGCGGACCAAGGGGCACTGGCGACCGTGCCGCTCCAGGCGCGCAAGGGCAGGGCGAGCTATCTGGGCGAGCGGAGCATCGGGCACCAGGATCCGGGGGCCACCTCCTCCGCCCTGCTGATCGGCGCGCTCGCGCAAACGGCGGGGGCGACGGAATGAGCATCGAGGCGCCGGTGGGCATCGTGCTGGTGTCGCACAGCGGGCCGGTCGCCGTGGCCGTCGCCGCGCTGGCGCAAGGGCTGGCGGGCGGCGGCGCGACCGCTCCGGTGGCGGCGGCGGGCGGCACTCCGGACGGCGGGCTCGGCACCAGCTCAGAGCTGATCGTGGCCGCCGCCGCGGAGGTGGACCGGGGGGCGGGGATCGCGATCCTGGTGGATCTCGGCAGCGCCGTGCTGACGGTGAAGTCGCTGCTCGCCGAGGGGGACGAACTGCCGGAGGGCGCCCGGCTGGTGGACGCGCCCTTCGTGGAGGGCGCGGTGGCTGCGCTGGTCACCGCCTCGGCCGGCGGCGACCTGGACGCGGTGGCCGCCGCGGCGGCGGAGGCGTACCAGTACCGCAAGGAATGACCCGGCGAGTGACCGAGCGCGTGCCCTGGCAAGTGACCGAGCGCGTGCCCGGCGGATGACCCGGCGAGTGAGCCGGTGAGTGCCCCGGCAAATGACCCGGGAGCGAGCCGGCGTACCGGGACGACCCGGCCGAGCTGACGCGTGGGCGCGCGGACGCGTGGCGGGGAAAGCGATGAAAACGGCGCATAGTCGCCGTGATCCGCGCATCACCTCGCAGGAATACTGAACCCTCACGGATCGGCGGCGCCGACAGCCCTGTTGGCGCCGGCATGACCGGGAGGGACCAGCATGGTGAACGTGGCGGACGTGGAGACGGACCCGGCCGGCGGGAACGGACGGGCCGGCTCCACGGACCGCCGGACCCGCCACGCCGTGGTCGTCGGCGGGAGCATCGCGGCCCTGCTGACGGCCCGGACGCTCAGCGCCCACGCGGACCGGGTGACTGTCGTCGAACGCGACCGCTTGCCCGAAGGACCGGAGCCCCGGGCGGGCGTCCCGCAGAGCCGTCATACCCATGTCCTGCTGGAAGGCGGCCGGCGGGCGCTGGAGGAACTGCTCCCCGGGATCGTGGCCGAACTCCGCGAGCACGGCGCGCCCCGGGTCGGCATGCCGCGCGACCTGGCGCAGTGGCAGAACGGCCGCTTCTACCGACGTACCCCCTCCACCGTCCATCTCCTCACCGGCACCCGGCCCGTGCTGGAGTGGCTCATCCGGCGCCGGGTCCTGGCCGATCGGCGGATCACGCTCCTGGAGGGCACGGAGGTCGTGGGGCTGATGGGCGACGCGGCCCGCGTCCGGGGCGTACGGCTGCGCGAGCGCGGGACCCGCGGCCGTCTCGACGTACGGTCGATGACCGCCGATCTGGTCGTGGACGCCTCGGGACGGGCCACCCACGCGTCCGACTGGCTGGCCGGGATCGGCGCCGAGCCCGCCCACGAGGAGACGCTGGACACCGGACTCGCCTACGCGACCCGGCTCTATCGCGCGCCGGAGTCCATCGAGGGGACGGACTGCCCCGGCTACTACTTCATCCCGGGCCGTGGCGAGCCGCACGGTGCGGTCGCCCTGCCCATCGAGGACGGCCGCTATCTCGTCACGCTCTCCGGCCTGCGCGGCAGCGAACCGCCCTCGGACGAGGCCGCGTTCACCGAGTTCGCTGCCCTGCTCCCCCATCCGGTGCTGCACGACTGGCTGTTGAAGGCCCAGCCGGAGTCGGCCGCGCACACGTTCCGCGCCACGGCCAATGTCCGGCGGCGCTACGACCTCCCCGGGCGCCGGCCCGCCGGGTTCCTCGCCGTCGGCGACGCGCTGTGCGCCTTCAATCCGGTGTACGGGCAGGGCATGGCGGTCGCCGCGCTCGGCGCGCTCGCGCTGCGTGACGCGCTCGCCGACCCCCGCCGTACGCCGACGACCCGGCGCGTACAGCGGGCGGTGCTCGGGGCCGCGCGCCAGGCCTGGGACATCGCGGCCGGCGCCGACAGGGAGCTGCCCGGGGCGACCGGAAACGCGGCGCGGACGCGGGCGATGGACCGTCCCGGCGCCTGGTATGTCGCACGGGTGGTGGACCGCGCGCCCGGCGATCCGGTGGTCGGAGCGGCGTTCCGCGCCGCGTGCGCGCTGACCGCGCCGGTCAGCGGGCTCTTCGCGCCGCGAGTGGCGCGCGCGGTGCTGTTCGGACCTCCCCTGCCGGCACCGGCGGATCCGCCGCGGCGGCCGGAGACCGTATAAGCGCGCGATGTCCCGTCGGCCCCGGCGGCGGGTGTGCCGCCGCCTTGCCGACCGTCCGTTCCGGGCACAGGCTCACTCCTGAGGAACGCGAACGGAAACTCCAGGAGCGGGGTGTGGCGCATGACATCGGACGAGTCGGACCTCCCGACCGCCTCGGCGCGGGCGGCGTCGAGCGCGGAGCCCGGCCTCGAATCCGGCGAGCAGGCGCGCTGCCTGGTCACCGGCGCCACGGGCTACCTCGGCGGCCGGCTGGTGCCCGAACTGCTGGACGCGGGCCATACGGTGCGCTGCCTGGCCCGGTCGCCCGACAAGCTGCGTGATCACCCCTGGGCCGGCCGTACCGAGGTGGTACGGGGCGATGTGACCGACCCCGAGTCGGTCCGGGCGGCCATGGACGGCATCGACGTGGCGTACTACCTGGTCCACGCGCTGGGTACGGGACGGGACTTCGCGGCCACGGACCGCCGGGCCGCCGAGATCTTCGCGGAGCAGGCCAGGGCCGCGGGCGTACGGCGCATCGTCTATCTCGGCGGTCTCACCCCGGCCGGGGTCCCGGAGCGCGAACTCTCCCCGCATCTGCGCTCGCGCGCCGAGGTCGGCCGTATCCTCCTCGGCTCCGGAGTGCCGACCGTGGTGCTGCGCGCCGCGGTCATCGTCGGCTCGGGGTCCGCCTCGTTCGAGATGCTGCGCTATCTGACGGAGCGGCTGCCGGTGATGGTGACGCCGAGCTGGGTGCGTACGTCCATCCAGCCGATCGCGGTCCGCGATGTGCTGCGCCTTCTCGTGGGCTGCGCGCGGCTGCCCGCCGAGGTCTGCCGGGCCTTCGACATCGGCGGCCCCGAGGTGCTGACGTACCGGGACATGATGCGCCGGTACGCGGCGGTGGCCGGGCTGCCCCGGCGGCTCATCCTTCCGGTGCCCGTCCTGACACCGGGGCTGTCCAGCCACTGGATCGGTCTGGTGACTCCGGTCCCGCGCTCGATCGCCCGGCCGCTGGCGGAGTCCCTGCGCCATGAGGTCGTCTGCCATGAACGGGACATCACGCGCTACCTCCCCGATCCGCCGGGAGGTCCGATCCCGTTCGACCGCGCCGTCGGACTGGCCCTGCGGCGCATCCAGGACGCGCGGGTGTCCACCCGCTGGTCGTCCGCGTCCGTACCGGGCGCGCCGAGCGATCCACTGCCCACCGACCCCGACTGGGCGGGCGGCAGCCTCTACACCGACCGCCGCGAACGGACCGTGCACGCGTCGGGCGCATCGCTGTGGCGCGTCATCGAGGGCATCGGCGGCGACAACGGCTGGTACTCGTTCCCGCAGGCCTGGGCGGTACGGGGGTGGCTCGACCGGTTCGTCGGCGGGGTCGGGCTGCGCCGGGGCAGACGGGACGCCGCGCGGCTGCGGGTCGGTGACTCGCTGGACTTCTGGCGGGTGGAGGAGATCGAGCCGGGCCGGCTGCTGCGGCTGCGCGCGGAGATGCGGCTGCCGGGGCTCGCCTGGCTGGAGTTGCGCGTGGACCGGGACGACCAGGACCGTACGGTGTTCCGGCAGCGGGCGCTGTTCCATCCGCAGGGGCTGCTGGGGCACGCGTACTGGTGGAGCGTCTCGCCGTTCCACGCGGTGGTGTTCGGCGGGATGGCCCGCAATATCGCGCGGGCGGCCGAGGCGCATGAAGCGGCCGGGGCCGAAGCCGAAGCCGGAGAGCCCGCGCGGACCTGACCGCGCGGGCACCGGCATCGACGCGGTCACAGGGGCGCGGGCTTCGGTCAGAGGGGCGTGGCGGCCTTCAGTACGAGGAAGAGCGTGACGGTCGCGTTCGCCGAGGACAGGGCGGAGCCGAGCGTTCCGGCAGCCGCCGCCCAGACCGCCAGCCCCACCGCCGTGAACATCGGTGGCCAGCGGACGGCCGAGGGCTCGGGCCCCAGCAGCGCGGCCACCCTGCGCGGGACCGGTCCCGGCCCCGGTCCCGACGCCGCGAAACCGGCCAGAGTCGGCGTGGGGGTGGCCCGGGAGATCAGCGCGGCCTTGCCGATGGCGCGGGCCACGACGGTGCGCTCGCCGGTGACCTTGGCCGCCTCCTCGTCCGCCCAGCGCTCGGTGGTGTACGCGACCGCCGACCTGAGCGGCCGCAGCAGCGGATTGGCCCGCGCGGCGAGCCGTACCGCCAGCAGGAACCGGTGGTGCCGGCCGCTGAGATGCGCGTGCTCATGCGCGATCAGGGCCGTACGTTCCTGAGCGTCCAGGCACGCGAGCATGGCCGTGGAGACCACGATCCGCCCCCGCGCGGCGACGCCGGAGCCGACGGCGGGCCCTGACGCGGCCCGGGGGCCGGGCAGCGCGTAGGCGTACGGCGCGTCGTCGGTCAGCACGGCGAGTTCGCCATCCGGCAGCCCGGCCAGCGCGCGGTGCGCGCGGCGGCGTACCCGGCGGTGGCGTCCGGCGGCGGCCGCGCAGCTGACGGCGACCCCGGCCAGGGCAACGATGGCCGCCTTGCCCGCTATCTCGTCGTACGGGACCGCCTCCCTGACCTCCGGGTCCGACCAGCCGTCGGGCAGTGGATTGCCGGGCAGCTGCGCCGTGCCGACCACCACCAGCAGCCCCAGACAGAGGGTGCTGCACAGCGCGAGGACGCCGGCCAGCGCCGACAGCAGCCGGGTGGCGACACGGGGATGGAGATGGACTTCGGCCAGGCGCGCGATGGGCAGTGCGGTCAGCGGCAGGACGAGCGGCAGAAAGACGAACATCCCCATTCCGTCAGGCCCCCGCCCCGTCCTCGGCATCGGAAACACGGTCGGGGCCGGGGTCGGCGCCGGCTTCCGGGCCGTCCTCGGGCAGGACGAGCAGATCGCGCAGCAGCCGTTCGTCGTCCGGCGAGAGCGCGGTCACGAACCGCGCCAGTACGGCCTCGCGGTCCGCTTCCCCGTCCAGCACCTTGCGCATCCGGAGGGCGGCGAGCCCCGCCTCGTCCGAGGCCGCGCGCCACTCGAAGGAGCGGCCCGCGCGCTCCCGCGTCACCGCACGCTTGGCCTGGAGCCGGGTCAGGATGGTCATCACCGTCGTGTACGCGAGCTTCCCGCCGATCCGGTCCTGCACCCAGGCGGCCGTGACGGGCCCCGGCGCCTGCCGCAGCGCGGCGAGTACCTGGGCCTCCAGCTCGCCCTGGCCGCGCCGGCGAGGACGCTCGTCCGGACTGCCGTGCACCCTCACGATGTCTCCCTCCCGCCGCGCCGCCACATCACGGGGGCAGGTCGTCCATGCTACTGAGCCCGGCGTGCCCCGCGCTCGCACGAGGGGCACTCCCGGACTCTTCTACAGTCCTGTAGATTTCAGTTCCGGTCACCGGTTCGGCTCAGCTCAGGAGGAGCAGCGTGGGAGTTTCCCTGTCCAAAGGCGGCAATGTCTCGCTCAGCAAGGAGGCACCAGGACTGACGGCGGTCCTTGTCGGCCTCGGCTGGGACGTCCGTACGACGACCGGCACGGACTACGACCTGGATGCCAGCGCCCTGCTGGTCGACGAGTCCGGCAAGGTCGCGTCGGATCAGCACTTCATTTTCTACAACAACCTGACCAGCCCGGACGGTTCGGTCGAGCACACCGGGGACAACCTCACCGGTGAGGGCGAGGGCGACGACGAGACGGTCAAGGTCAATCTGGCGGGTGTGCCCGCCGAGGTCTCCAAGATCGTCTTTCCGGTGTCGATCCATGACGCGGAGTCGCGCGGGCAGTCCTTCGGGCAGGTCCGCAACGCGTATATCCGGGTGGTCAACCAGGCGGGCGGCGCCGAGCTGGCCCGCTACGACCTGAGCGAGGACGCGGCCACCGAAACGGCGATGGTCTTCGGCGAGCTGTACCGCAACGGGGCCGAGTGGAAGTTCCGCGCGGTCGGCCAGGGGTACGCCTCCGGTCTCGCCGGTATCGCGGCAGATTTCGGCGTCGGGGTCTGACACCCGGCACCGGCACCGCAGGGGCACAGGGCGCAGGGCGTGCGTCCTGTGCCCCGTTTTCGTGTCTTCCGGAGCCGAACCGGTCTGAGCTCCGCCCGGGTCCGGACAGAGCCGGGCCCGCCGGGCGGAGCCAGGACCGGGCTCAGGGGCGGCTGGGCGCCGCGTCGTTCGCTTCCGTGGCGGGCGGTTCCGCTACGGGCGGTTTCGCCACGGGCGGGGCGACCCCGGCCTCCGGCGATACGGGCACAGCGGCGGCAGCGGCCGGGGCGGGCGCAGCGGGCGCGGGCCTGCGCGTAAGACGCCGGGCCAAGGGTTCCGTCCAGCGGGCCGCCAGCGGGCCGAGGATCACCAGGATGAGTACGTACGCGGTGGCCAGCGGCCCGATCCTCGGCTCCACCCCGACCGCCAGTCCGGCGATGACGATGGAGAACTCACCGCGCGCCACGAGCGTGCCACCGGTGCGCCAGCGGCCGGCGGTCCGTACTCCCGCCCGTTTGGCCGCGTACCAGCCGGTGCCGATCTTCGTCAGCGTGGTGATGGTCGCCAGGATCAGGGCCGGTACGAGGACCGGCGGAATGGCGGCCGGGTCGGTGTTCAGACCGAAGAAGACGAAGAAGACGGCGGCGAACAGATCGCGCAGCGGGGCGAGCAGGTTGTGCGCGCCCTCGGCGACCTCGCCGGAGAGCGCGATACCGACGAGGAACGCGCCGACGGCGGCGGAGACCTGGAGTTCCTGGGCGACTCCGGCGACCAGGACCGTGAGACCGAGGACGACCAGGAGCAGCATCTCCGGGTTGTCGGAGGAGACCGCGCGGCTGATCAGCCGGCCGTGACGCAGCGCCAGATAGAGGACGGCGCCGACCGTACCGAGCGAGATCAGCAGCGTCAGACTCCCGCCGGCGAGGCTGAGTCCGGCGAGCAGCGCGGTGAGAAGCGGCAGATAGACGGCCATGGCGAGGTCTTCGATGACCAGGACACCGAGGATCACGGGCGTCTCGCGGTTGCCGAGCCGGCCGAGGTCGCCGAGGACCTTCGCGATCACGCCGGAGGAGGAGATCCAGGTCACACCGGCCAGGGCCACCGCGGCGACCGGACCCCAGCCCAGGATCAGCGCGGCGGCGGCGCCCGGTACGGCGTTCAGTACGAAGTCGACGATGCCGGAGGGGTATTGGGTCTTGAGGTTGGAGACGAGTTCGGAGGCGCTGTACTCCAGCCCCAGCAGGAGCAGCAGCAGAATGACGCCGATCTCGGCGCCGGTGGCGACGAACTCCTCGCTCGCGTTGAGCGGCAGCAGCCCGCCGTGGCCGAAGGCGAGCCCGGCGAGCAGATAGAGCGGAATGGCGGAGAAGCCCACTCGGCCCGCGAGCCGGCCGAGTATCCCGAGGCCCAGGATGATGGCCCCGAGTTCGATGAGCAGTGCGGTGGTCTCGTGCACGGGCGCTTATCCTCCGGTGATCAGTTCGGCGACGGCGTCCACGCCTTCCCGGGTGCCGACGACGACGAGCGTGTCCCCCAGGGCGAAGCGGAAGTCCGGGGTGGGTGAGGGAAAGGCGTCGGTACGGCGCAGGACGGCGACGATGGAGGCGCCCGTACGGGTGCGCACCTGGGCGGAGCCGAGCGTCCGGCCCGCGTACGGGGACCGCTTGGTGATCTGGATGTGCTCGGTGAGCAGATCGATTTCGAGGTGCTGGTGCAGATGCGCGACGGGATCGGGCGTCAGGAGCTTGGAGAGCGCGGTCGCCTCGTGCGGGGCGAGCGTCGCGGCGTCCCGGCAGTTGTCGTCGTCCTCGGGATCGTGGAAGGCGAGAATGCGCCGGCCGTCCTGGTGCACGACGACCGACAGATGCTTGCCCGCCTCGGTGCTGAGGTCGTAGCGGGTACCGACCCCGGGCAGGGCGGTTTTGCTGACGTGAGCTGTGGGCTCCATAGAGAACGCTCCATGCGGGCGTGGCGTGAGGGTGTGCGGGCACGGCGGCCCCTTGGACGGGCCGGCCTGGCGGTCGGGCGGGACGGTGCGCCGCCCACCACCGGACAGGGATTCTGCGTCATGCGCCGTGCGGAAGCACCGCTGCGGAAGGCGCCGGTGCGGGAAGCTCCGGTAAGGGCACCCGTGACGGTACTGACGCGGCGTCAGTCGACCCGGCGCGGCGGACAGGCAGGGGAGCGCGCATATGGAAACCGCCCCCTCAAGCCCCGCGTGACCGACCGTTCGCCCAGAATCGCTGCCATGGGCACACCAACACCAAGGGAGCGTTGGTCACCCGCCGACCATTTTAACGTAAAATAAAATGTGGCGATTGGGCTTTACGGGAGGAAAAGAGCGGTTCGCCCTGAAAAGTGGCTATTTCTGAAGGGCTATTCGGAAGTGTGGGAAGGGCTATTCCGAAGTGCGGGCGATGCCCTGCCGGACGCGGCCCCGGTCGGGGTCGAAGAGATGGGCGGCCAGCCCGGCCAGTACCAGTCCGCCGGCGATGAGAAGTCCATGGCCCACGACGATGCCCAGCACGAATCCGCCGAGCGCGACGGCCAGCAGCAGCCAGGCGACGCCGTGCCGGTACTCACGCGGACGGCAGGGGGAGCCGGTCTCCAGAGCGCGCGCGAACCGGGGGTCGTCCTGGCGCAGCTGCGCGGCGAGATCGCCGAGTCGCCGGTCTTCGAAGGCTGCCACGAGTTCCCTCCCGTCGGGTCCTTCACACGATCTCGGTTCCTTCACACGATCACCCGCCGGGGCACCCCGCCGCCATCGGAGCCGACACCCAAATCCGGGGGTGGCCGACATGTAGACACGCGGGCGTACGCCCCCCATGGAGGGCGGGAGCGCGGGGCGGCTGTCGGACGGCTCTCTCCGGGCGGGCGATAGTGAGGGGGCGTCTAATGCGAGGAGGCCGCGTTCCGTGTCCCTGTTCTGGCGGATCTTTCTGCTCAACGCCGCGGTCCTGTTCGCGGCCACCGCCCTGCTGCTGCTCGGTCCCGTCACCGTTTCCGCCCCCGTACTGCTCACGGAAGCCCTGATCATGGTCCTGGGGCTGGCGGCCATGCTCGTCGCCAACGCCGCGCTGCTGCGGATCGGACTCGCTCCGCTGCAACGGCTCACCCGGGCCATGACCACGACCGATCTGCTGCGACCCGGCCGCAGGCCCGCGGTATCGGGGCATGGCGAGATCGCCGATCTGATCAGGACGTTCAACACCATGCTCGACCGGCTGGAGGCCGAGCGGGCCGCCAGCAGCGGGCTCGCGCTCTCCGCCCAGGAGGCCGAACGCCGCCGGATCGCCCAGGAGTTGCACGACGAGATCGGCCAGACGCTCACGGCCGTGCTGCTTGAGTTGAAGCGCGTCGCCGACCGGGCGCCCGTACCGCTGCGCGACGAACTGCGCCATGTGCAGGAGACGACCCGGGACAGTCTGGACGAGATCCGCCGGATCGCCCGCCGGCTCCGCCCCGGGGTGCTGGAGGAGCTGGGTCTGATCAGCGCGCTCAAGGCGCTGACCAGCGAGATCACCACGCACTCCGGCCTCTCCGTGCGGCGCGGCTTCGACAGCGCGCTGCCCCGGCTGGGCGAGGACGCCGAGCTGGTGCTCTACCGGGTCGCGCAGGAGGGTCTCACCAATATCGTGCGCCACGCCGACGCGCGGCAGGTCGATATCACGCTCCGGCGCACCACCGGGGGCGTGGAGTTGCGGCTCAGGGACGACGGGCGCGGGATCGGTACGGCGACGGAGGGCGCGGGCATCCGCGGGATGCGCGAACGGGCGCTGCTCATCGGCGCCGAGCTGTCGGTGGGGCGGGGCCGCGCGCGGAGCGGTGGAACCGGCGGCGGAACGGACGTACGGCTGCGCGTGCCGATCAGGGAGGACGCCGGAGACAGCGGAGACGGCGGCGAAATCGACAACAGCGAACGGAGCTCCAGGAGTTCCGAGAATTCCAGGAGCGACGAGATCAAGGGGAGCGACTGACCATGCCCGAGGCCACCCAGACCCGCATCCTCCTGGCGGACGATCACGCCCTGGTCCGCCGGGGAGTCCGGCTGATCCTCGACAACGAACCGGATCTGACGGTCGTCGCCGAGGCGGGCGACGGCGCGGAGGCCATCGAGATGGCCGGCGCCCACCGGCCCGACCTGGCCATCCTGGATATCGCGATGCCGCGGATGACCGGCCTCCAGGCGGCACGCGAACTCGCCAGACTCCAGCCCGAGATCCGCATCCTGATGCTGACCATGTACGACAACGAGCAGTATTTCTTCGAGGCGTTGAAGTCCGGCGCGAGCGGCTATGTCCTCAAGTCCGTCGCCGACCGGGACCTGGTGGAGGCGTGCCGGGCCGCGATGCGCGACGAACCGTTCCTCTATCCCGGGGCCGTGACCGCTCTGATCCGTAACTACCTCGACCGGGTACGACAGGGCGACAGCATCCCGGACAGCGCCATCACGCCCCGCGAGGAGGAGATCCTCAAGCTGGTGGCCGAGGGACACACCTCCAAGGAGATCGCCGGGATCCTGGTCATCAGCGCCAAGACCGTCGAGCGCCATCGCGCCAACCTCCTCCAGAAACTCGGGCTGCGGGACCGGCTGGAGCTCACGCGCTACGCGATCCGGGCCGGTCTGATCGAGCCGTAACCCCGCGCCGGGACCGCTGTAGGCACGCGGCGGGAGTCCGCGCGCCCCGTGCTGGGCAGAGAGTGGGTGGCGCCCGTGCGAACCCGCGTACGGATTCGACGCCCAGGACACCGCACCAACACGAGCGGAACGAGGCGAGGCATGAACCCGGGCAACAGCTGGGAGTTCACTGACGACCGCGGCCATCTCACCGTGGCACGAAGCCACCCGACGCGGGTGGTGGCCTACATACAGGCGGGCGCGACCCTCTGGGACCACGGTCTGCGTCCCCTGGGGATCTTCGGATCCCACCATGACGGGGACACCCCCGATCCGGCGAAGGCGGGCGAGCTGCCCCTCGCCGAACTGCGCTCCTTCGGCGCGGGCAGCGCCCTCGATCTGGACGCCCTGTTCGCGGCCGAGCCGGACCTCGTCGTCGCCGTCAGCTACGGCGGCGGACAGGTCTACGGCATCGACCCGGAGGCGGCCAAGCATCTGGAGGAGCAGGTGCCCGTCGTCGTCCTCGATGTGGGGAAGGATCGCTCGCTCGACGGGATCAGGGACCGGTTCACCGCGCTGGCCCGCTCGCTGCGTACGCCGCTCCGGCCCGCGGAGGAGGATCTGGAGCGTGCGGAGGCCCGGCTGCGCGCCTCGGCGGCCCGCCCCCGCGCGCCCCGGGTGCTGGCCCTCTCGGCGGCGGGACCGGAAACGGCGTATCTGGCCCGGCCCCTGACCTGGCCCGATCTACGCGCCGTCAGCGAACTGGGGGTGGCGCTGATCGAGCCCGAGGAGGGCGGCGGGGCCAACTGGCGTACGGCCGAATGGGCCGAGGCGGCCGCGCTGGAGCCGGACATCGTGCTCGCGGACGTACGCGCGAACGCCGCGCCGCGCGAAGCGCTCCGGGGCAACGCGCACTGGCTCGCCATCGAGGAGCGGGCGCGGATCGTGCCGTGGAACCCGGAAGCGCCGGGCAGCCACCGCGCGCACGCGCGGTTCCTCCACACCGTCGCTGACGCCGTGGACGGCGTCGACGCGGCCGGCGCGTAGGAGCGTCCTCGGTGTAGGCGCGCTGTCGGTGGCGTGTAGGAGCCGGCTGCCAGCGTTGCCCGTATGACAGACAACGCACCTCAGCAAGGCGGCGGCGCACCACGGGCGCTGCCGGTACGGACCGTCGAAGTGACCGGGGTCCGGCGGATCTCGCCGCACATGGCCCGCGTCACTTTCGGCGGCCCCTCCCTCGCCGACTTCACGCTGGACGGGCCCGATCAGCAGGTGAAGCTGTACTTCCCGAGGCCGGGGCAGCGTGTCCCACGGCTGCCGGAGGCCGGTACGGACGGCGATGTGATGCGGTGGTACGGCGCGTTCCAGGCGATTCCCGAGGAGGAGCGGCCCTGGACGCGCAGCTATACCGTCCGGTCGCACGATCCGCTGCGTGCCACGATCGACATCGATTTCGTCCTCCACGGCGACGGTGACGGCGCTGGGACGGGCCCCGCGACCTCGTGGGCGCGGAGGGCCGCGCCCGGTGCCGTACTGGGCATGTTCGGACCGTCCGCGTACTTCGCCACACCCGTACCGCTGGGCACGACCGACTGGCTGCTGCTGGCCGGCGACGAGACGGCCCTGCCCGCGATCGGCACCCTCGTCGAGACGTTGCCGGCAGGCGCCCGTGCGGTGGCGTATGTCGAGGTGGTGGACACGACGGAGGAGCAGCGGTTCGACACGGCGGGTGAGGTGACGGTGCACTGGCTGCACCGCGGCGGGGCGCCCGCCGGGCGCGGCGGCCCGCTGGTGGCGGCGGTGCGCGCCGCGGAGTTCCCGGCGGGCTCGGTCCTCGCCTGGCTGGGCGGCGAGGCGGGCGCGGTCCGTGCGCTGCGGCGTCATCTCGTCGAAGAGCGCGGGCTCGACAAGCGGTCGGTCCACTTCTCCGGCTACTGGCGGCTCGACCTCGCCCAGGACGACGCCCCGACGGAGGAGGATCTCGCGGAGGCGCGCGAACGCCTGTCGGACGCAGCTGATCTGACGTAGCGTCAGATCAGGGCGGCGGCCTCCTTCACCGGGAGGCCGGCGCCCTCGCCGCGGGCGCGGGCGTACGTCGCTTCGTCGAGCGCCGCGCGTACCGCCGCTTCGGCTCTGGCGAGGATCTCCGTGTCCGGGACGGACGGAAGGGTCCCGAGACGGAAACCCTCCGGCAGGGCGAGGTGATGGGCGTACGCGCCGAGCAGCCGCGCCGCGTCCTCGGCGGCCCCCAGCCGGGCCTTGGCCCAGGCCGCGCAAGGGAACTGATGGATAATCAGATGCGGGGTGACCAGATAGGCCAGGCTGTCCAGCCGCCGTACGGCCTGGGCGGTACGCTCCCGCGCCCGCTCGAACTCCCCTTCCAGACAGTCCAGCCAGCCGTGCATGCCCTCGACCACACCACCGAGGAACGGCTGTTCGGCGAAGGCGGCACTCTCCGCCGCCGCGCTCTCCCCCGCCGCACCTTCCCTCGCCGCACCCTCTCCCGCCACGCCCGCCTCCAGGGCGCGCAGCTGCGTACGTGCCTGATCCGTCCGGCCGGTGCGTCCATAGCGCCGGGCGAGCAGCAGCCGGGCCGTACCCTCGGCGTACCCCGCCGCCTCGGCGGCCTCCTCCACCGCCTCGACCAGCAGCCGTTCGGCGGCCTGTTCCGCAGTCGGGTCACCCGCCGACTCCTGGCGTACGGACGCCAGCCGGGCCTTGAACAGGGGCACTTGGCCGTACGCACCGATCGGAGCGCAGCTCTCCATGGCGCGTGCGAAGTCGGCGGCGGCTTCCTCGTACCGCCCCTGGTACTCGTACAACTCACCACGCGCCCAGAGGGATTGGGCGATCGCGTGGAGATCCCCGGCCCGCTCGAACCGGGCCAGCGCCTCGTCCGCGTCACGCGCCGCTCCGGCCGCCCCGTCGGGACGGCCGCCCGCCAGCTGCGCCCTGAGCATCAGCGCCAGCCCGAGATCCCAGCCGCTCCCCCGCTCCCGGCAGGCCCGCACCTGTGCGTCCAGGGCCGCGCCGATCCCGGGGTAGTCCCCCACCATCAGCTTGGCGATGAACCACATGGTTCCCGGCTGGCGGCAGATCTGCGGCAGTCCGGGGCGGTACGCCGCCACGATCGCGCGCAGCCGCGCCGTCGTACCGGGCCAGGCCGGCCCCGAGACATCCGGCCCGGAGACATCCGCCTCGCCGCCGCTCGCCAGCACCAGCAGCCGCGCTCCACGCCGCGCCTCCCACAGCTGCTCCTCCGGCCAGGGCGGCGCGAGCGCCGTGCACGGCTCGGTCAGCGGTACGGCAGGGCGTACGGGCGCCAGGAAGGGATCGGGACCGAGCGCGGCGGCGGCGGTGAACCAGGCCCTGGCCTCGGGCTGGTGGTCGCGCAGCTGCCAGAACCAGCTCAGCGAGAGCACCAGACAGATCGCCTCCTGCTCCTCCCCGCGGTCGACGGCGGTGCGCAGCGCGGTACGCAGATTGTCGTGCTCCCGCTCGAACCGGCGCAGCAGCCGGGCCTGGCGCGGACCGCGCAGCTCCGGGTCGCCGGTACGGGCCAGCTCACGGTAGGCGGCCAGATGACGGCGCTCGACGGCCGCCCGCTCCCCCGACGCGTCCAGCCGCTCGGCCGCGTACTCGCCGACGGTCTCCAGCAGCCGGTAGCGCATACCGTCCGCGCCCCCGGGGTCCGCGACGACCAGCGACTTGTCGATGAGGGAGACGAGCAGCCCGAGCGTGTTCCCGTCCTCGCCGTTCTCCCCGCACACGGCCTCCGCCTCGGCGGGGGCGCAGCCGCCGGAGAAGACCGACAGACGGCGCAGTACGGCCCGTTCGCCCTCGGTCAGCAGCTCCCAGGACCAGTCGACGACGGCCCGCAGGGTCCGCTGTCTCGGCAGGACGGTCCGGGCCCCGCTGCCGGTGCCGAGCAGCCGGAAGCGGTCGTCCAGCCGGTCCGCGAGCTGCCGCGGCTCGAACGCGCGCAGCCGCGCGGCGGCCAGCTCGATGGCGAGCGGCAGTCCGTCGAGCCGGTGGCAGATCTCGGCACACGCGACCGGGTCGTCGGCGGTACGGAATCCCGGCCGGGCGGCGGCGCCGCGTTCGGCGAGCAACTGGAGCGCCATGTCCTGCGGCAGGGGCCCGACGGTCCGTACGGACTCGCCCGGCACGCCGAGCGGTTCGCGGCTGGTGGCCAGCACGCTCACCCCGGGGCAGCCGGTGAGCAGCGTCTCCGCCAGCCCGGCGGCGGCGTCGATCACCTGCTCGCAGTTGTCGAGCACGATCAGCAGCCGGCGCGGTCCGCAGTACTCGGCGAGCCGCGTCAGCGGGTCTCGGGGCGCGCCGTCCCCGGCCGCCGGGCCCCGTACCACGGTCTCGCGGGCGCCGAGCGCGGTGAGCACCGTCTCGGCCACGGCGGCGGGGTCACGTACGGGCGCCAGCTCGGCCAGCCACACACCGTCCGGCCATGCCCCGGCCGCCGCGCGGGCGGCTTCGAGGGAGAGCCGGGTCTTTCCGGCGCCGCCGGGGCCGGTCAGCGTGATGAGCCGCGCGGCCGGCAGTTCGGCGGCGAGCGCGGCCAGCTCCGGCTCGCGGCCGACGAAGGAGGTGAGACGGGCCCGGAGATTGCCGGGGACGGCCCGGCCGGCCGGAGCGGGCAGGGAGGCGGGCTCCGGGGCCGATGCCGTCGAGGCCGCCGGAGCGGTGGGCACGGGCTCGTCATCGGCCAGCAGCGCGGCATGCAGGGCGCGCAGCTCACGGCCGGGTCCGGTGCCCAGCCGCTCGGCGAGCTGGGTGCGTATCTCCTCGTACGCCTGGAGGGCCTCGGCCGGCCTGCCTGCCGCACGCAGGGCCCGGATACGGAGCGCGTGGAGCGGCTCGTCGAGCGGCTGCCCTGCGGTGAGGGCCGCGAGACCGGCCAGGGCCTGTTCCGGCCTGCCCCGCGCGACGTCGGTGGCCAGCCGGGCGCGGCGGGCCTCCGCGTGCCGCTGTTCGGCGCGTACGGCCCGCGGGTCGGTGTCCCGGCCGGGAAGGTCCGCGAGCGCGGGCCCGTCCCAGAGCGCCAGGGCCTCGTCCAGCACCGTGGCCGCCTGTCGGGCATCGCCGGCGCCGAGGGCCGCGGTGCCTTCGGCGGCGAGCCGTTCGAAGCGGAAGAGATCGATGTCGTCGCGTTGCGCGTTCAGCCGGTAGCCGCCGGGCGCCGAGGCCACGGCCGCGCTCCCGAGGGCCCGTCGTACCCGCCCCACCAACGCCTGGAGAGCGGCGATCTCATCGGCGGGCGCGTGCGCGTCCTCGCCCCAGATCTGGTCCGCCAGCTGTCCGGTGCCCACGACCCGGCCCCCGGCGGCGGCGAGCGCGCTCAGCAGCGCCCGCAGCCGCGCCCCGCTGAGCGGCACCTCGGTCCCGTCCTGTCGAACGGCCCGGGTGGTGCCGAGCACGCGATAGCGGTAGGTCACAGGCCCATTGTCCCCGCAGCCCGGACGCGGGACGCCGCGCTGAGGCCTGCCCTGCGCGTCCTCGCCGCCTCAGCTCCGTACGCCGACATCTGCTTCGTAAGAGCAGCGCTCCATGCCTGGCCGCCCTCAGCCCCGTCCGCCGTCCTCAGACCCGCCCGCTCTCCGGCCGGAACTCGCACCAGACCGCCTTGCCGTCCCCGCGCGGCTCGACCCCCCAGCGCGCGGCCACCGCGTCCACCAGCAGCAGCCCCCGTCCGGAGGTGGCCGCCTCGCCCGGCTCCCGGCGGCGGGGCCAGACGCTGGAGCGGTCCTTGACCCACAGACGTACGCGGCGCACCGGCTCCGGCAGGACCTCCAGGGTGAGCACCGCGCCGCCCTCGGTGTGGAGCAGCACATTCACCAGCAGCTCGCCCGCGGCCAGCTCCACATCGTCGATGAGCTCGGCCAGCCCCCAGTCCGCCAGCGCCTGGCGCAGCACGGCACGGCTCTCGACCAGGCCCTCCGGGTCCGCCTGGTGGACGTACAGGTGGAGACGGGGCGCCTGGTCGGTGCCGGGATCGGGGCGGCGGCGCAGTACGAGCAGCGCGACATCGTCGCCCGTCCCCCAGCGCTCCCACAGCCGCTCCGAGAGATGGTCGGCGAGCGCGCCCGCCCGCCCGGGGCCGGTCCGTACCATCTCGGCGAGCGCGTCCATCCCGGCCGAGATATCGCTGCCCGGCTCCTCGACCAGCCCGTCGGTGCACAGCACCAGGGTCTCGCCCGGTACGAGGTCGAGCCGGGTCTCAGGGAAGTCCTCCTGTCCAAAGGCCGTGGCGAACCCCAGGGGCAGTCCGCCGCGCAGATGGGGCCAGCCGATTCTGCCGTCGTTGTGCCGGACGAGCGGACCGAGATGGCCGGCCCGTACGGCGAGTATCCCGCCGGTGGCCAGGTCCACCTGGGCGTATACGCAGGTCGCGAAGCGCTCCGTGTCGAGCTCGGCGAGGAAGCGTGAGGCGCGCGCCAGGACGGTCGCGGGCGCGTGGCCCTCGCCCGCGAAGGCGCGCAGGGCGATACGGAGCTGGCCCATGATGGCGGCGGCGTGTGTGTCATGCCCCTGGACATCACCGATCACGATGCCGACCCGGCTCCGGGGCAGGGTGATGACGTCGTACCAGTCGCCCCCGACCTCTCTGCCGCTCCAGGCCGCGTGATAGCGGACCGCGATCTCGGCGCCGGGGAACTCCGGGATGTCGCGGGGCAGCATGGACGCCTGGAGGCCGGTGGCGAACTCTCGCTCCTGGTCGAACAGGATGGCGCGCTGGAGGGACTGGGCCACGATGCCCGCCAGGCCCATCAGCATGTTGCGGTCCTCGGTCGAGAAGTGCGTACGCCGCCGGTAGAAGAGCGCCAGACAGCCGATGGAGCGGGCCTGGGCGACCAGCGGCAGGAAGGCCGCCGCGTTGGCGCCGAGGCCCCGGACGTACGGCCGCAGGCGGGGGAAACGGTCGACCACCAGATCGCGCAGTGAGCTGACGAACCTCGGCCGCTGGTTCAGGACCGCCTCGGCGAGCGGCAGGGAGCCGTCGAGGCGGTGGAGCCGCAGGTCGTCGAGCACCTCGATGGACTCGCCGGCCAGCGCGATGAGCTTCAGGGCGCCGCCCTCCACCAGGCCGAGCGCGAGTCCGTCGGCGCCGAAGTGCTCAAGACCGCCCGCGCCCGTCAGCGCGGCGGCGACATCGTCCACGGTGATCGCCCGGGAGAGGGCGTCCGTGGCGCTGTGGACCATGCCGGTCATGCCCGTACGGCCCGTTTCCGCCGGGTTGACCACGGTGAATTCGGAGAGGTCCGCCGTGGCGTTCCGTACGATGCCGACGATCCGGTACGGGCGGCCCTGCTCGTCGCGCAGGATGCGGCCCCTCGTATGGGTCCACTGCCGCATTCCGGTGCGGCGCATCAGCTGGAAATACGAGCCGTACGAGGTCCGGCCGCTCCGGATCGCCGCGTCCACCACGGCTTGCAGGCGCAGGCCCTCCTCGCGGGGGACGCGTGAGGTCAGGGTCTCGGCGACGCCGTCGTACTCGTCGGGGCGCAGATCGAACACAGCGAGGCCCGCCGCATCGAGCTCGAAGGCCCCGCTTTCGAGGTCCCAGTCGAAGCTGCCCATGCGGTTCAGTGCGAGTCTCTCGTCCGCACCGATCACCGGCCGGTCCCGGTCCCGATCGCGTCCTGCCATGCGCCCGCTCCGGAGGTGGGCTGGGAGCCCGGTCAGCCGGCCGGGCTCCTCACTGAGTTTCGTGGCGCTCGAACGCATGTAGCGTAACTTTCCCGGCAAAACGCCGCGAGAGATGCGGGGCGAACCGGTAGAACCGCATCCGGTCCGGGTCGCCGGAGCGCCGGACAGTCGTATGACGTCCGCCCCGCGCCTGGACAGAGCGACTGCCGCGTGCTGTGATGCCAACTCCCGCTCTTTTTAACGTTGTACAGCTCGGCACTGACATGGATGGGAGTCCCTGATCATGCTCGACCGACGACGTTTTCTGCACACCGGCGCCCTCGCGGTCAGCGGCGGGGCCCTCCTCGGCCCCTTAGCGCCCTCCGCCTCCGCCGTCGCTCCGGCACGCGGCGGCTGGTACGCGCCGAACGCAGCGCCGCTCGCCCCCACCGCCTTCCAGAAGCTCCCCCTCGGCAGCGTCACGGCCCGCGGCTGGCTCTCGGGGCAGCTGCGCCTCCTCCTCGACGGGCTCTTCGGCCGCTACGCCGAGATCTCCCACTTCCTGCGGTTCGACGAATCCGGCTGGGTCCACCCGGAGAAGGACGGCTGGGAGGAAGTCACCTACTGGCTGCGCGGATACGTCAGCCTCGCCGCGCTCACCGGCGACGGGGACGCCCTCGCCACGAGCCGCCGCTGGATCGACGCGATCCTGGCCACGCAGCGGCCGGACGGTTTCTTCGGCCCCACCCGGTTGCGTACCGCGCTCAACGGCGGCCCCGACTTCTGGCCCTATCTGCCGCTGCTCCAGGCGCTGCGCTCGCACGAGGAGTTCACCGGCGACCAGCGGATCGTGCCGTTCCTCGTGCGTTTCCTCCGCTATATGAACGCGCAGGGCCCCGGGGCGTTCAACTCCAGCTGGGTCTCGAAACGCTGGGGCGACGGTCTCGACATCGCCATGTGGGTCTACAACCGCAGCCGCGAGCCGTTCCTTCTCGATCTGGCCGACACCATGCATACGCACGGCGCGAACTGGGTCGACCACTTCCCCGATCTGCACAATGTCAATATCGCGCAGGGTTTCCGCGAGCCCGCGCAGTACGCCCTGCGCTCGGGGTCCGCCGAGCTCACCCGGTCCACCTACCGCAACTACGCCACCATCATGGGCTCTTACGGCCAGTTCCCCGGGGGCGGATTCGCGGGGGACGAGAACGCCAGGCCTGGATTCGGAGACCCCCGGCAGGGCTTCGAGACCTGCGGAATCGTCGAGTTCATGGCCAGCCATGAACTGCTCACCCGTATCACCGGCGACCCGGTGTGGGCCGACCGCTGCGAGGAGCTGGCCTTCAACATGCTCCCGGCCGCCACGGACCCCTGGGGCCGGGGCGTGCACTACATCACCTCCGCCAACAGCGTCGATCTCGACAACTCCCGCAAGAACCAAGGGCAGTTCCAGAACGGCTTCGCGATGCAGTCGTACCAGCCCGGCGTCGACCAGTACCGCTGCTGTCCGCACAACTACGGCATGGGCTGGCCCTACTTCACCGAGGAGCTGTGGCTCGCGACCCCCGACCGCGGGCTGGCCGCCGCGATGTACGCGGCGAGCCGCGTCCGCGCGAAGGTCGCCGACGGCACGGAGATCACCGTCACCGAGGACACCGACTACCCCTTCAAGGAGACGGTCACCCTCACCATTTCCACCCCGCGCCCTCTCCGCTTCCCGCTCCATCTGCGGATTCCCGGCTGGTGCGAACAGCCCGAACTCTCCGTCAACGGGCGGCGGACAGCCGCCCCAGCGGGCCCGGCTTTCGTACGGGTCGACCGCACCTGGAGCGACGGTGACCGGGTGGCGCTGCGACTGCCGCAGCGCACGACCGTGCGCCGCTGGGACGACAACCACGGCGCCGTCAGCATCGACCACGGCCCGCTGACCTATTCCCTGCGGATCGGCGAACGGTACGAGCGCTACGCGGGGACGGACGACTTCCCCGAACTCGCCGTGCACGCGAGCGGGCCGTGGAACTACGGCCTCGCCACCGACGGGCCCGCGGATCCGCCCGCGGATCTGCGGTTCTCCGCCGACAGCGGTCCGCTGACCGGCGATCCCTTCACCCAGGAGGGCACACCGGTCCGGATCACCGCCCCCGCCCGCCGGATCACCGAGTGGGTCGCGGACAATCAGCGGGTCGTCACTCCCGTTCAGGACAGCCCGGCCCGTAGCACCTCGGCGGTGGAGCGGGTCACGCTCATCCCCATGGGAGCGGCCAGGCTCCGTGTCACCACTTTCCCGACCGCGAACCCCGACGGCCGTCCCTGGACGCCCGAACCCGCCTTCCACCGCGTTCAGAACAAGCACAGCGGGAAGGTCCTGGCCGTGGACGGAATGTCGCTGGCCGACAGCGCCCGGGTGGTGCAGTTCGACAATTCCGGTACGGCGGACCATGCCTGGCAGCTGACCGACGAGGGCGACGGCTGGTTCCTGATCCGGAACGGGAACAGCGGCAAGGTGCTCGGCGTCGACGGCATGTCCACGGCCAACAGCGCACCGGTGGTGCAGTTCGCGGACAACGGGACCGACGACCATCTCTGGCAGCTGCTGGACAGCGGCGACGGCTGGTACCGCATCCGCAACAAGCACAGCGGGAAGGTGCTGGGCGTCGACGGAATGTCGACCGCCAACAGTGCCCAGGTGGTCCAGTTCGACGACAACGGCACGGACGATCACCTGTGGAAGCTGCTCTGACAGGACGGTCGGGCCGGGGCGTAGCGATTCCCGCGTCACCGCGATAGCAACGCTACGCCCTGGTTGATAGCATCTCTTCCATGAGCACGCGCACACGCATTCTGGAGGCGGCCGCCGATCTTGTGGCGAAGTCGCCGAACGGCGATATCTCCACACGCGCGGTCTGTGAGGCCGCCCAGGTCGGCGCGCCGGTGCTCTACCGGCAGTTCGGCGACAAGGAGGGGCTCCTCTCCGCCGTGGTCGACCATGGCTTCGA
Source organism: Streptomyces scopuliridis RB72 (assembly GCF_000718095.1). Lineage (GTDB taxonomy): Bacteria > Actinomycetota > Actinomycetes > Streptomycetales > Streptomycetaceae > Streptomyces > Streptomyces scopuliridis. The sequence continues at coordinate 273,658 of NZ_JOEI01000019.1, forward strand.
CGCCTACCTGGCGACCAAGCGCCTACATCAGCCGGGAGCCGATCCGATCCAGGATCTGCGCGACGGCTGGGACACCCATGTGGCGTTCGCGCTGGCGAATCCCAATCTGTACCGGCTGATGAACTCCCCACTGATGCGCAAGCCGCCGGCCTCCGCTCTGGAGGCCCATCAGATCCTCACCCGCGATCTCGAACGAGCCGCGGCCCAGGGCAAGTTGCGGATCTCCCCCGAGCTCGCCGCCCAGATGGTCATGTCGGCGAATGTCGGTGTGGCCCTGATGCTGGTCGGCCGCCCCGCCACCTTCAAGGACCCCGATATGTCACGGCGGGTGCGCGACGCGGCGCACGCCGCCGTCTTCACTCCGGAGGCGATGTACGGGGAGACCGCGGCCCAGGACGCGACCACGGCCTCCGCCGACGGCCCGGCCCCCGCCGACACCCCGGCCGCCGCGGCACGCCTGGGAGCACTCGTCCGGCAGTCGCCGCCCAAGGCCCTGACCACCGCTGAGACCACACTGCTGAGCGAGTGGCTGGAGCGCGTGTCGAACGCGCCGGACACCACCGGCGCACCCCCGTCGTCAGATCTTGAACCGACGCCCACCCGAGACGCGACATGAATACCCACAACGGCCGTGCCCCGACCGTAATTTCCTGTCCGCCATAGAACCAGCCCCGGCGGGTTCGCGCACAACTCTTGACGTGTACGAAACACGGGAGAAGCATCACCGGTACTCAGAGAGCGCTCTCCGAGCGCTCTCTCCCACCGTGCCTCCCGCATTGCCCGACACTCAGGAGACTTGCCCATGCACGCTCCTCCGCTCGCCTCACCGGTGTTCCGCAGACCCTCGCCCGCGCGTCGGCGACCCGCGCGCCGACGCGGACTGGCCGCCTCCCTCGCGGCCACCCTGATCGCGTCCCTGTTACTCCTCATCCCCGGCACCTCCGCCCAGGCCGCGCCCACCCTGCTCTCCCAGGGCAAGCCCGTGACCGCCTCCAGCCAGGAGAACGCCGGCACCCCCGCCACCGGGGCCGTCGACGGCGACAACGGGACCCGCTGGTCGAGCGCGGCGTCCGATCCGCAGTGGATCCAGGTCGACCTGGGCGCCACCGCCGCCATCAGTCAGATCGTCCTGCGCTGGGAGACCGCGTACGCCACGGCGTACCGCGTCGAGTTCTCCACCAACGGCACGAGCTGGACCACCGCGTACTCCACCACCACCGGGCCCGGCGGCACGGAAACGCTCACCGTCTCGGGCAACGCCCGCTACGTCCGGATGTACGGCACCGCGCGCGCCACCCAATGGGGCTACTCGCTCTGGGAGTTCCAGGTCTTCGGCGGCACCTCGGGCGGCAGCGACCCGATCCCGGGCGGTGGTGATCTCGGGCCGAATGTGGTGGTCTTCGATCCGTCGACGCCCAATATCCAGGGCAGGCTGGACGAGATCTTCCGTCAGCAGGAGTCG
>NZ_JOEI01000020.1 GCF_000718095.1 Streptomyces scopuliridis RB72
GGGTTGGTTGTCGCGCGTGCGGGGTTGATGCAGGGGTTGCCGCGTGGTGGGGCGATGGTGGCGGTGGGTGCGGCGGAGTCGGTGGTGGCCGCGCAACTGACGGGGCGTGAGGGTGAGGTGAGTATTGCCGCGGTGAATGGTCCGGAGTCGGTGGTGATTTCGGGTGATGAGTCGGCGGTAGTAGAGGTTGCCGGGCACTTCGAGGGGCTGGGGCGCAGGACCAGTCGGCTGAAGGTTTCCCATGCGTTCCACTCGCCTCATATGGACGCCATGCTGGAGGAGTTCCGCACAGCGGCGAAGCGTGTGTCCTACGGCGAGCCAGGCATCCCCGTGGTGTCGACGCTGACCGGTCGCCTCGCCTCCGGCGACGATCTGCGGACCGCCGACTACTGGGTGGAGCAGGTACGGCACGCCGTCCGCTTCGCCGAGGCCGTCACCACCCTCCACGAGCAGGGAGCGACGACCTTTGTCGAGATCGGACCCGACCGCGTTCTCGCCGCGCTCGCCCAGGGCATCCTCACGGAACTGCCGGGAGCGGCGCCCACCGTGCTGGCCCTCCTCGGCCGCGACCAGCCCGAAGCCCACACCCTCGTCGCAGGGCTCGGAGCACTGCACCGGACAGGGGCGCGCCCCGACTGGCCCGCGTTCTACGCCCCCACCGGGGCCCGCCGCGTGGAGCTGCCCACCTATGCCTTCCAGCACCGGCGCTACTGGGTCGATGCCGCGGAGACCACCACGGACGCCACCGGGCTGGGACTTGAGCCCGCCGAGCACCCGCTGCTCGGCGCCGCCCTGCTCCTGGATGAACGCGATGAGGCGGTGTTCACCAGCCGGCTCTCGGCTCGCACCCACCCCTGGCTGACCGAGCACACGGTGGGAGGCACGGCCGTACTGCCGGTCGCCGCCGTCGTGGAACTGGGCATACGAGCGGGTGACGAGGTCGGCTGCACCGTCCTGGACGACCTCACGGTCGAGACGCCCTTGGTACTGCCCGCCGACGGCGGTGTCCAGCTGCGCGTGACGGTCGGCGCCCCCGACGCGTCCGGACACCGGGAATTCGCTTGCCACGCCCGGCCCGACGGCACCGGAGCCTCCTGGGTCCGGCACGCCCACGGCCGGCTCGGCGGCGGCCCGCTGACCACGCCGCGGACCGCCGACGCGGGGGCGTCCTGGCCGCCGGCCGGCGCGGAGCCGCTCCGGGCCCCCGACGTCCTCGGGCGTCTCGCGGAGGCCGGAACCGCGTACGGCCCCGCGTTCCAGGGCCTCGCCGGACTGTGGCGACACGAAGACGACCTGTTCGCCGAGATTCAGCTCCCCGACACCATGGCCGAGCGGGCCCCCGAGTACGGGCTCCACCCCGCGCTGCTGGAGGCCGCGCTCCAGCCCCTGCTGCTCACCGGGCCCACGCCGGCCGCGGGAACCGCCGTCCATTGGCGGGGAGTCCGCCTCCACGCCACCGGGGCCACCGTCCTGCGCGCGAGGCTCTCCCCGGCGGACGGGCCCCTCGCGGACAGTGGCACCTTCAATCTGCGGATCACGGACCCGACCGGACAACTCGTCGCCGAGGCCGACGCCGTGACCGTACGGCCGCTCGACACCACTGGTCTCGCTCCCGCGAAGAACCGCGCCGAGGACGCGCTCTTCCGCGTCGACTGGACGCCGTACCCCCTGCCGGAGGTCGCCACGCCCGTACGGTGGGCCACGCTCGACGCGAGCCCGTCGGATCCGTCAGCCGCTTCGAGCGTGGCCGATCTCGCCGCGGCCGTCGCCTCCGGTGCGGCCCTCGACGCCGTACACGTCCGGCTGACCTCGGACAGCGGATTCGCCGACACCACCGTCTCGGTCCGTACGACCACCGGCCGGGCGTTGGCGCTGATCCGGGAGTGGCTGGCCGAGGAGCGACTCGCGGACGTGCCGCTGATGGTCCTGACCTCCGGCGCCGTGGCCGTGGCCGAGGGGGACGATGTCACCGATCTGGGCGGCGCGGCCGCCTGGGGGCTGCTGCGTTCCGCGCAGTCCGAGGCGCCCGGCCGGATCGTCCTCGTAGACCTGCCGGCCGACAACCCGCCCGCCGACGGGGCCACGGCCCTGGGCCCCGCCGCGGAGGCCCTGCTGTCCGGCCTGCTGGCCGCCGGAGAGGAACAGGCCGCCGTGCGGGAGGGCAGGGTGTTCCTGCCCCGGCTGGCCAGGATCCGGCACGACGCCACCGGCGCGGAACCGGTCTGGGGCTCCGACGGTACGGTGCTGATCACCGGTGGAACCGGCTCGCTCGGCGGGCTGTTCGCCCGGCACCTCGTCGCCGAGCACGGAGTACGCCATGTGGTCCTGGTGAGCCGCCGAGGCGAACAGGCCCCAGGAGCCGCCGAGTTGGTCCACGAGCTCACGGAACGCGGCGCGGAGGTCACGGTCGAGGCGTGCGACGTCTCCGACCGGACGGCGCTCGCCGCGCTGCTGTCGCGGATTCCGCGTGAGCATCCGCTGACCGGCGTCGTCCACACCGCCGGAGTCCTGGACGACGGACTCGTCGCCGGGCAGAACGCGGAGCGGCTCGACGGGGTGCTGACCCCGAAGGCCGACGCGGCCTGGCATCTGCACGAGCTGACCCGGGAACTGGACCTGACCGCCTTCGTGCTGTTCTCGTCCGTCGCCGCCGTGATCGGTGGCCCCGGCCAGTCGACCTACGCGGCGGCCAACAGCTTCCTCGACGGCCTCGCCCAGCACCGCGCCGCCCACGGTCTGCCCGCCGCCTCCCTCGCCTGGGGGCTGTGGGAACAGACCTCCGGACTCACCGGGGGACTGACCGAGACCGATCTCCGGCGCATCGCGCGCAGCGGCTTCCGCCCGGTCACGAGCGCCCGGGGGCCCGCGCTGCTCGACCTCGCGCTGCGGCTCCGCCACCCGTACACCGTCGCCACGCCGATGGACCTGACGGTGATCCGTCGCGGGCCCCAGGTGCCCACCGTCCTGCGCTCCCTCGTGCGTACACCGGTACGACGGGTCGCGCGTGCCGTGGCCGACGGAGGAGCCGCGCTCGCCGACCGGCTGGCCGGCCTGGCAGAGGCGGAGCAGCGCGCCGTGGTGCTCGGTGTCATGCTCGACGCGATGGCCGGGGTCCTCGGGCACAGCGACGCGCGGGGAATCGACCCCGAACGGCCCTTCTCCCAGCTCGGTTTCGACTCGCTCATGTCGGTGGAACTCCGCAACCGGCTCGCCGCCGTGACCGGTCTGCGGCTTCCCGCGACCCTGGTCTTCGACCACCCGGAGCCGGCCACCCTCGCGGCTCGGCTCCGCACGGAGATCCTCGGCGAGGGGGACGGATCCGGCACCGAAGGACCGGGCGGGGCCCCCGACACCGTCGACTACGCGGCGGACATCCGCCTCGCCGACGACATCAGGCCCGTGCCCGGCGCTGTCAGCGCCACCGGAGAACCGCGGGAGATCCTGCTGACGGGAGCGAGCGGCTTCCTCGGCGCCTTCCTGCTCCGCGATCTGATGCGTACCACAGGGGCGCGTATCCACTGTCTCGTACGGGGAGCGGACGAGGCGGCGGCGTACGAGCGGCTGCGCGCGGGCCTGGAGTGGTACCGGGTCTGGGACGACATCGACCCGGAACGGCTCTCGGTCCTGGTGGGCGATCTCGCCGAGGAAGGCCTCGGCCTCGCACCGGACGTCTTCGACGGACTGGCCCGTACGGCCGACGTCGTCTACCACGCGGGGGCGACGGTCCACTGGCTGCATCCGTACGCGGCGCTGCGGGCGGCCAACGTCCGGGGCACCGAGGAGATCCTGCGGCTGGCGGCACGTCACCGTACGGTTCCCGTCCACTACGTCTCCACGGTCGGTGTCTTCGACGGACCCGTCACCGAGGGCGTACCGCTCAAGGTGACCGACCCCACCGGCCCGGCCGAAGCGCTGCCCAGCGGCTACTTGCAGAGCAAGTGGGTTGCCGAGCAGATCGTCGGACTGGCCCGCGACCGAGGCATCCCGGTCTCCGTGTACCGCGTCGACGTGATCTCCGGCGACCAGCGCAACGGCGCCTGCCAGACCCGCGACTTCGTCTGGCTCAGTCTCAAGGGACTGCTCCAGGCGGAGGCCGTCCCCTCCGGGGCGGGCGGCCGCTTCCATCTGCTGCCCGTCGACTATGTCAGCGCGGCGATCGTCGCCATCGCCTCCCGTCCCGGGACGGGAGGGGGGACGTTCCATCTCTTCAACCAGAGCTCGCTGAGCCTCTCCGACTGCGTGTCCCAGTTGCGCGGGCTCGGATACCGGCTGCGTGAGACCGCGTGGCCGGAGTGGAGCGAGGCGGTGCGGGGCGACCGGAACAACGCGCTGCTGCCGCTCCTGCACGCCTTCGAGATGATGACCTCGGACACGGACGGCTTCTATCCGCCCATCGACACCACCGAGACGGAAGAGGCCCTGGACGGCACGGGTATCGTCTGCCCGCCGCTGACCGAGGAACTGTTCGCCACGTACGTCGAGTTCTTCGTCCGGCAAGGACACTTCCCCGCCGCAGGCTGACCCCGGCCGGCACATTGAGGGCCCCTCGTCTCCGGCGCGCCCGGAGACGAGGGGCCCTGGGCGGTGCTACGACCAGGAGCGGACCAGCCGCGCCAGGTGCCGGCCCGCGGTCAGCAGGGGCTGTTCACTCCGGAAGACCTGGGAGGTCACCTCGGCCCCTTCCAGGGCACCCAGCACGGTGCACGCCAGTTCCTCCGCGTCCTCGTCGGCGAATCCGCACTCGCGGAACTTGGCGGCCAGCACCTCCTGCCAGTTCCGCAGCGCCGCGTGACAGGCCTCCTGGATACGTGGCGCGCGTCCGAGCGTCTCCAGGGCGGTGGAGGTCACCGGACAGCCGTCGGTCCACTCCGACTCGCGCAGGGCGCTCGCGAGCCGGCGGGCGCAGTTCTCCACCGCGACGGCCGGGTCGTCCGCGCTGTCCAGCCCGGCCCGCAGTGTGTCGGCGAACTCCTGGTCGCCGTGGTGGATCGCGGCGACGGCCAGCTCCTCCTTGCCCCCGGGGAAGAAGTGGTAGACGGATCCGAGCGTGGCCCCGGCTTCCCGGGCGATCAGCTTGATGCCGGTCCCCTCGTAACCCTGCTGCTGGAGCAGCCGGGACGCGGCACGTACCACCCGCTCGCGCGTGCCGACAGCGACGTCCGTGTCTCTGGCACTCACACCCTGTGGCTTGGTCTGCATTTCTTCAATCTACTGGATAGAGCGATCGTTCTGGAGTCCTGCTACATTGTTCTGGATAGATCGCTCGTTCTAGTGGCGAGCGGGCCGCTCCGCCGTCGCTCCGTCCACCCCCATGCCTGAGCGGCGGCGGACGGCCCAACCCGTGAAGAGTCAAGGAGAGCTCCAGATGAGCAAGCAGTCGGTAACGGTCATCGGTCTGGGTCCGATGGGCCAGGCGATGGTGAACACCTTCCTGGAGAACGGTCACGAGGTGACCGTATGGAACCGGACCGCCAGCAAGGCCGAGGCGCTCGTGGCCAAGGGCGCCACGCTGGCTCCCACCGTCGAGGACGCGCTCGGCGCCAATGAGCTGATCGTGCTCAGCCTGACGGACTACGACGCGGTGAACGCCATTCTCGAACCGGTGGCGGCTTCCCTCTCCGGCAAGGTCATCGCCAACCTCAGCTCGGACACCCCGGACAAGACCCGCGAGGCGGCCAAGTGGGCGACCAAGCACGGTGCGAAGCACCTCACCGGCGGTGTGCAGGTGCCGCCGCCGCTGATCGGCAAGCCCGGGTCCTCCACCTACTACAGCGGTCCGCGTGATGTCTTCGAGGCCCACGAGGAGACCCTGAAGGTCCTCACCGACGCGGACTACCGGGGCGAGGACGCGGGTCTCGCGGCCATGTACTACCAGGCCCAGATGACCATCTTCTGGACCACGATGCTCAGCTACTACCAGATGCTCGCGCTGGGCAAGGCCAACGGTGTCTCGGCGAAGGAACTGCTGCCGTACGCCACGATGATGACGTCGATGATGCCCCACTTCCTGGAGCTGTACGCCCAGCACGTGGACTCCGCGACGTACCCCGGCGACGTGGACCGGCTGGCGATGGGCGCGGCCAGCATCGACCACGTTCTGCACACCCACAAGGACGCGGGAGTCAGCACCGTGCTGCCGGCCGCGGTCGCCGAGATCTTCCACGCCGGGATGGACAAGGGCTTCGCCGAGAACAGCTTCTCCAGCCTGATCGAGGTGCTCAAGAAGCCTTCGGCCTGAGCCGTCGCGTACCGGACCGAGGACATGTCCTCGGTCCGGTACGGTCTCCGGAAAGGCGGGACGTCCCCCGGAGGCCCCGCCCCCGTGCCCGGGGTTCAGTTCCTCACGCGTCCCTCGTTCCCCGGCCGGTCGCCGGTGCGGCCCGGCGTCGCTCCGTCAGGCCAGCGCCGCCGCCTGTCCGGCCGCCCGGAAGCCGGACTCGATCGCGCCCTCGATGAACGCGCCGTGCCAGCCCTTCGCGATGTCCGAGCCCGCGAACACGATGCGGCCGTGCGGCTGCTCGATATGAGGAAAGAGCTGAAGCAGCTGATTGGGCCTGCGCAGACCCCAACCACCCCCGGTGTACGGGTCCTTGGCCCACTCCATCGCCTGATAGCGGAGGACGTTGGCGCCGGGCAGGAACTGCTGGACGGCCGCTCGCACGTCCGCCGCGTTGGCGACGTTGAGCGACGGGCCGGTGAAGGCGATGAACAGCCTTCCGTCGGACAGCTGTTGCTGCGGCACCATGAGAAGGATCGGGGAGCCCTCGCCCGCCTGCGCGGCTGTCGCCGGGACGTTGCCCTGCACATGGACCCACATCTTGGTGGCGTGCGGTACGCCGATGCCCTGGGTGGTGGCCTGGGTGTGCGCGGCCGGCAGCCCCGGGCTGAAGGTGATGTTCTTCCACACATTGGCAGGGGTGGCCACGACGACCACCCGCGAGACGAACGTGGCGCCGGCGGCGGTCTCCACCGTCACCAGCCCGTTGGCCTCCGTCACCTTCTTGACGGGAGAGTTGAGACGTATGTCGGCGTTGGACTCGTTGAACATGGCCTGGAGCGCAGCGGTCATGCCGCCGGTCGGCCGGAGGCTCATGGTCGTCGAGTAGGTGCCGTACGAGCCGCCGGAGAGCTGGATCCACTGCGCCATACCGGTCAGCGCCCCGCGGGTGCTGGGCCCGCCGGAGTACACGGAGGTCTCACTGTTGAGCCACTTCAGCTCGGTCGGCGAGAGCTGGAGCTGTCCGAGACGGTCGGCCAGCGAGAGCGGGTCGACGGACGCCAGCAGGTCCGAGCGGTACAGCGGGTCATGGGGCCGCTCGAAGTAGTTCTCCGATCCCGCGTAGAACTCCCCGAACAACTGGCCGATCGAGTTGTACGCGTCCGCCGGGGAGTGGCTCTGGAACCCCTGGTCTCCGGGGAGGATGACCTGCTCGGCGGCGACGTCCTCGAATGTGGTGAGGCTGTAGCGGTTGAGCTCCTTGTGGATCAGCGTCTGCTGAGGTCCGAGCCAGCTCCCGCCGACCTCGACCTGCGCGCCGGCGAAGGTGCTGGTCCAGATCCGGCCGCCGATCCGGTTGCGTGCTTCGAGCACGAGCGGCTTCAGCCCCTTGAGGGCGAGTTCTCTCGCCACGGTGCCACCCGCGTACCCGGCGCCGATGATGATGGCGTCCACCGTCGCGGCGTCCTTGGCCCGCGCCACACCCGCGGTGGACGGGATGAGTGCGGTGGTCAATGCGGCCGCGCCGGCCGTCTTGAGGAGATCGCGGCGGCCGAATCGGCGGTCGGCCGGGTGGCTGGATCGAGTGCCAGGGAAAGACATGGAAGTGCTCCACTGATGTTGATGGTCGGGTGTTCGCCCTGGGGCGGAAGAAGGCACACCGAATCAGCCGGGCGCGGCATCGGCTGACGCCTTGAATGCCACGGCCGGGCGATTCCGTGTGCGCTGCAGAGAGACACCGGAGAAACGCGGCGGGAACTCGTCGTCCGAGAACTCGACGTCACGGTGTCCTGTGGCCTGGGTGCCGACGCTCTGCGTGCATGCGCGGGTGCCGAATGAGTTGCGCGCTCTCATTCCCTGTGGGGAGCGGAGCGAAAGACGGTGAAGGCGACTGTCATGTCGTCGAGTTGGAGGCCGCACTGCCTCCGGACGGAGCCGCCGGACGAAGAGTGTGCATCATCTGTGCTTCCGAGGTTTTCCCGGATCTGTCTGGTCATGGTTTCTCCCCCCGTGCACGGCTCGGCTCAAAACATCCTTGTTCTCTGCGCCGATGCCTTGTTCATGACTGTAAAGGGCCCCTGGTCACCGACCGGACTATGACCGCCCATTGCGCGGTAATAATCCGCACATTCGGGTTTCGCATCAATACTCTCTGGGAAAGAGGGGGCACTCTCCGGAATCGGGGGCGGCGATATCATTTCCTGTGCGCCCGAAATGCCCGACGGCAGCACGAATGCCCCCGGTCGACGGACCGGGGGCATTCGTGGATCGGGGCGGGCGGTGAGGGAGCCGGGCGGAAACGGCGGCGGGAACGCCGGCGGAAACCGTACGGGGCGGAGACCGGAGAGGGCGTTCCGGAGCTCAGATGTACTCGGTGCCGGGCTCCAGCCCGAGGAGTACGCGGCCGTGGGCCTCCAGCGAGCTGACGGGGGTCAGCAGGCCGTGCAACGAAAGGGCCGTGACGTCCCGGTAGACCCTCTGGAACGCGTTGCCGCGCGAGATCGTCGAGGCCGAGCTGATCGCGAAGAGGACCTCGACCGCTTCTCTGGCCGTCTGTACGACATGGCCGACCTGGCCGCGGACGGCGGCCTTCGCCTCCACGGTCATCTTCTCGCCGGCGTCCTCCCGGGTCTGGATGCTCTCCAGCCAGACCCGCTGCAACGCCTCGCACGAGGCGATCTTGTTGGCCGCTGTCGCCACCTGGACCTGGGTGTACGGGTGTTGGCTCTGCTCGGTCCACTCCGTATAGGTGATGCCCTTGCCGGGAAGCCGTTCGAGGAAGAGGTCGAGCGCGGCCTTCGCCAGCCCGATGTACACCGGCGCGCAGGTGGCCAGGATGTAACTTATGAGGTTGTAGTTACGGCCGTTCACGTCCGCGTTCCATCGCTCGCGAGTGGACGCGTCGTACACGGCGGCGTCGACCACCCGGTGCGCCGGCACGAATACGTCCTTCACGGTGGACGTCACGCTTCCCGTCCCCGCCGCGCCGTAGGTGTCCCAGTCATCGGCGACCGAGATGTCCGAGATCGGCACGATGGCGAAGAGTTCCTCGTGTTCTCCGTCCGGCGTCTCCGCGATGGCCGCGCATATGTTCCATTCGGCTCCGCGGACACCGGTGTTGAAACGCCAGGTCCCATTCAGGGTGTATCCGCCGTCGGTCTCCTTCAGTGTTCCCGACGGGGTGAAACCGCCCGAGATCCGTACCGATCCGTTCGCGAAAATCTCCTCCTGCGCCTTGTCCGGATAGAGGCTCGCGATCCACGTGCTCGACATCCAGACCGACGCGACCCATCCGGTGGAACCGCAACTGCGCGCGATCTCCGTGAGGATCTCGGCCTGGTCCGCCACCGGAAGATCGAGCCCGCCGAAACGCTCCGGAACCGCGACGCCGAAGACGCCTGCTTCCTTGAGCAGTTCGATACTCTCTTCCGGTATCCAGCGGCGGGACTCGGCGACCGTGCTGTTCTCGCGGAGTTGGGGGGATATTTTTCTGACGCCTTCCAGCACCGCTGCGAGGTTCTCCTGAGACGTGGTCATACTGCCTCCTCCAATCATCGTGATGCGCGGATTGAGGTCAGCGATCTCTCGACAGCTGCCGGGGGTCACACTACCGGCGGGATCGATAGGTGTTTCTACGCTCCGGTCATTCCTCGGTAATTGAACCTTCTGGGCTTTTGGGATGTCTTTCATTACCGTGTGATGGATGCTCAGTTGAATTGCGCGCGGAGATTTCGCGCTCATTGGCCGAAGGTGCTGATTCGTATCAATGTCCCCAGGGTGAAGAAAGCGTGCCCGCATTTCATGGCAGCTTGACCGTCACGCAGGCGGGGGCAGTCGGGGAACGTGTCGTGCACTGACTTTTTCCCCTGTCCCCGCTGTTGGAGACGTTGATCGTGAGATGCGTTTCGTTCTTCTTCAGCGTGAGCGGAATGGTGACTGTCTGGTCTATCTGCCCCATGTCGTCCGGCCTGAGCGAGCCTGAATAGAGTTCCGTGGTCGCCACGTCGCCATGACTCCGGTACAGCGACCGCGCGAACGCCGCCACGTGATCGTTGCGGTCCACGCCGACCGCGTGGACGGTGAACGTCAAGGAGACATGGGGCCGTTGGCCCTTGAGGCTCACGCTCGTCACGGTGGGTCTGCCGTTCCCGCCGGCGGCGAGGGCGGCGACGATCAAGGAGGCCACGAGAGCGGCGACATACGCCGTGCTGCCGAAGATCAGGAGCGGTCTCTGCCTGGCGAAGTACGCGTAGAAGCTCAAGGCCACGGCGGTGATGGCCAGCACGGGCGCGAGCAGGGTCAACCAGGTGTGATTGTTCAGCGCGACGAAGAGCCTGTCGCTGTCCATGCCCAGGACAGTGAGCAGGCCCGCCAGAGCGATGAGCGAGCCCCAGAGGGTGTTCGACACCTCGCCCAGCGGGTTCTCGGCCTCTGCTGCCGCCGGCTGAGGCGACTGGTCGGCGGATCGACTGTTGTCCGGTGCTGCTGGGAGGTCCCCCATCGCGTCTCCGTAACTAGCAGGCAAGTCCACCCATCCTGGCCCCGGACGTGACGGAGCGACAAGATGCCAGGTCACGGAGAAACAGCCAGGCGAGGGCAGCCTCTGACGAGGTGTCACCGGCGTCGGGCGAACACGCACCCGATCGCCGGACACGGAACCGACGCGGTTGCCTCAAGACCGTGTAACGAGTGGAACGCCAAGGTGAACAACGTGGTCTGTACCTGCATGAAGATTTCTTTACTCATTCACAACGCCTATGGGATAGGGGGGACCATCACCACGACGTACAACCTGGCCGGTGCACTGGCCGAGCGGCATGAGGTGGAAATCGTCTCCGTGCTCCGGCACCGGGAGAGCCCGGCCCTGACACCGGACCCACGCATACGGCTGCGCCCGCTCGTGGACCTGCGGCAGGAGAAGGAGCACCCGCTGCATCTGCGCCCGGCGAAGGTGTTCCCCTTGTACGAGTACCGCCACGGCCAGTACAGCGAGCTCACCGACCAGCGGATCGGGGAGTTCCTGGCGGCGACGGACGCCGATGTCGTCGTGGGCACGCGGCCGGGCCTCAATGTGCACATCGCCCTCCAGGCTCCGGCCCGGACCGTACGGGTGGGGCAGGAACACCTCACCCTGGACAACCATCCGCCGAGACTGCGCCGCGTACTGCGCCGGGTCTATCCGCGCCTGGACGCCCTGACCACCGTCACCCACGCCGACGCCGCCGCGTACCGCAGGAAGATGCGGCTGCCGGGTGTACGCGTGGAAGCGCTGCCCAACAGCGTCCCCGACCCGTCGCTCCCGCCCTCGGACGGCACCGCTCCCGTCGTGGTGGCCGCGGGCCGGCTGGTCCCGGTGAAGCGGTACGACCTGCTCATCGAGGCGTTCGCGGCAGTGGTGGCCGAGCGTCCCGACTGGCAGTTGCGCGTGTACGGCAAGGGTGAGGAACACGACCGGCTGAGACGGCTCATCGAGGAACTCGGCCTGTACGACAACGTTTTCCTCATGGGCGCCGCGACCCCGATGGAGGCCGAGTGGGCCAAGGGCTCGATCGCCGCCGCGACATCGAACTTCGAGCCCTTCGGCATGACGATCGTCGAGGCGATGCGCAGCGGTCTCCCCGTCGTCAGCACCGACTGCCCGCACGGCCCGGCCGAGATCATCGAGGACGGAGCGGACGGCAGGCTGGTGCCCGTCGGCGACCGCGAGGCCCTCTCGGCCGCCCTGCTCGACCTCGTACGCGACGACGAGACACGCCGCCGGATGGGCCGCACGGCGCTGAAGAACTCCGCGCGGTACGCCCCTGGGCCGGTCGTGGCACAGGCCGAGGAACTGTTCGGCGCGCTGGCGTCGGCGAAGGCGGCCGGCCGTCCGGCCGCCGCGCGCACCACCGGCATCGACCGCGCTCTGGTGACCGGCGGCTACGCGGCCCGCGACGCCGCCTACTCGGCGGCCAGCACCATCCTCAAGACCGTACGGAAGGCGAGGCGATGAGCCCGGACCGCGACGCAAGCGTCCGCGACGGAAACCCGCGCGAGGAAGGGCCACTCGCCGAGAGACCGCGCCCTCGCGCCGACTGCACGGTGGACGGGGAGAACCGGCTCACCATACGGCTCACCGCCCCGGCCACGCCGACGGCCCAGGCCCCGGCCTCCCGGCCCCAGCTGCTCCTGCGCCTGCGCCCGCCGAAGGGACAGCCCGAACAGGTCAGGCGCGTGTTCGACCTGGAACCGGCGCCCGGCCAGGACCGCTGGCAGGCGACCATCGAGCCGTCGCCCGCCTTCACGGAGGGCCGGTGGGACGCCTACGTCCTCCCCGCGCCCGGCGAGCCGCGCCGACGGCTCCTCCCCGGCGTCCGTGACCTGCGAGCCCTGGTGACGGGCCGCGCTCCCGACAGGACTTCCTCACCCCTGGCGGTCCGGATCCCGTACGCCACTCTGGACGGCTACTTCGCCGTACGCGCCTGGCTGCGCCCCAGACACGCGGAAGCGGACCGTATCCATGTCGCCGACGGCGCGATGACGGTACGGGGCAGGCTCTTCGGCGCCGAACTGGACACCGGAGCGGCGGCACTGCTGCGCCGCCGGGGAACGGGCGGCACCGTACGGGAGGTGGAGCTGACCGCCCGGGGCGATCACGTCTTCTCCTTCACCGCCGGCTACCGGGACCTGCTGAGTACACCGGGCGCGGGCCCGGGGGTGTGGGACGTGTTCGTACGCCCGTCCGCGGACGCCCCACGGATCCGGCTGGCCCGGCTCCTGGACGACCTCGCGGACCGCAAGAAGGTCTTCGTGTACCCGGCCACGGCGCTCGACGGCCTGAATGTGCGCCCGTACTACACGGTCGACAACGACTTGTCGGTGGAGATCACGGCAGCCTGAGGGGGTGCGGGGCTTTCGGCCGGCCCGGCGCCGCGGGCCCCCGGGTCCCGGCGCCCCGGGCGGCCCGCCCGGGGCGCCGCTCGGAAGGCCGTTCAGCTGGACTCGTTCGCCACGGCAGAGGACGCGGCGCGGATGTTCCCGGCTCAGATCCCACTGAGCATGTACGAGGACGAGTCCTCAGCGGGGCAGTGTGACGAGCCCCATCTCATAGGCGGTGATCACGAGTTGAACCCGGTCCCGGGCGCCCAGTTTGGTGAGCAGACGTGACACGTGCGACTTGGCGGTGGCCACCGTGATGAAGAGATCCTCCGCGATCTCGGTGTTCGACCGGCCGCGCCCGACCAGGGTCAGGACTTCCCGTTCCCGCTCGGTGATGCCCACGACCGGCCGGGGAGTACGCTCCGGGGCAGCCACGGGGCGCCTGACGAAGTCCGCGATCAGACGGCGCGTCACACCGGGCGCGATCAGTGCGTCGCCGGCGGCGACCACGCGGATCGCCGCGAGGATGTCGTCCAGCGCCATGTCCTTGACCACGAAGCCGCTCGCACCGGCCCGGAGCGCGCCGTAGACGTGGTCGTCCTCGTCGAAGGTGGTCAGGACGAGGACGCGGGTCGTCGCCGGACCGGCCATGATCAGGCGAGTGGCCTCGATCCCGTCCATGCCGGGCATCCGGATATCCATCACCACGACATCGGGACTGACATCCCCGACCAGTCGGACCGCCTCGGCGCCGGTGGCGGCCTCACCGACGACCTCCAGGTCCGGCTGATCCGCCATGATCACGCGCAGACCGGATCGTACCAACGGCTGGTCGTCGGCGAGCAGGACACGAATGGGCCTGCCGGTCATCGGGCCTCCACCGGAACTCCGACGGGTTCGGGTAGCGGCAGCCGCGCCGCTACCCGGAAGCCTCCCTCGGGACGCGGCCCGGCGCTGAGGCGGCCGTGCAGCAGTCCGACCCGCTCCCGCATGCCCACGATGCCGAAGCCGTGGGCCGAGCCGTTCCCGGTGGCGCCGCGCCCGTCGTCGACGACCTCCACGGACAGCTCCTCATCCCCGTAGCCGATGGTCACCCGGCAATGCCCGGTGCCCGCATGGCGGACCACGTTGGTCAGCGCCTCCTGAACGATACGGTAGGCGGACAGGTCGATGTCGGTCGGCAAAGGACGCTGCTCCCCACTGCGCCGCACGTCGACCCGTACCCCCGCGTCGGCCGTCGCCGCCGCCAGCCGTTCGATGTCCGCCAGACCCGGCGAGGGCGCGAGAGGCGCCTGCCCCGAGGCCGTCGCGCCCAGGTCGGCCTGACGAAGCGCCACCAGCGTGCGCCGAAGGCCCGACAGGGTCTCTCTGCTGGTGGCCTCGATGGCTCGCAGTGCCTCGCGGGCCTCCGCGGGCTGCGTCTCGATGACCCGGCTCCCCACTCCGGCCTGGATGGCGATGATGCCGATACTGTGCGCGACCATGTCGTGCAACTCCCGTGCGATCCGCAGCCGTTCGGCGGTCACGGCCTCGGCCACCTCCTGCGAACGCAGCGCCACCGTGTGCTCGCGGCGCTCGCGACTCAGCAGGCCGACCATGCAGGACGCGGCCATCGCCAAGAAGGCGATCACGCCATTGACCGTCACGTTGTCCCCGTGCGCGAAGCCGGCGGTCAGCAGGATCTGCACGGTGAAAGATATCGCCACGGCGACGATCGAGGCCCGCCGCGTGCTGGTGGCGACAATGAAGCCCAGGACGAGGTCCACCGCCAGATACGGCAGGAACTGGCCCTGATACGACGCCGACGTACTGGCGGCGACGGGGCCAGGAACGAACACCACCACGGCGGTGGACCCGAAGACCGTCATGGCCAGAGCCATGCGCGGCGCCCGGCGCAGCACACCGACGAGCAGGCTCGCGGCCAGCAGCGCCCCGACACCGTGGACCGTGCCGGAAGCCCGCGGCGCACCCCCCACCAGCAGAACCAGTACGACGAGGTACAGGACACCCCCCACCCGGGCCATGACCTTCGAACCCGTCATCGGCGGTGTGCCTTTTCGAGAGGGAGGCCGCGACGCGAAACGCGCGCGGGCAACGGGGTGTTCGGTGTGGCGTCCATGCCGCGAGACTAACCAGCCGCTGCCCGCCGCGGCATCGGCCCGGGGACGTACGCCCGCGGGCCAACCCGGCCGCGCGATTGCCGCCCTCGGCCCCATGACCGGACGGAGGCCTCGCGGCAGGGTTGGTCCGGTGATCGAAGTCAACGAACTCACCAAACGCTACGGCGACAAGACCGCCGTCGACCGTCTGTCCTTCACCGTCCACCCGGGGCGAGTCACCGGATTCCTCGGACCCAACGGAGCCGGCAAGACCACCACCCTGCGGATGATCCTCGGCCTGGACGCACCCACCGGCGGCGCCACCACCGTCAGCGGCGTCCGCTTCCGCGGCCACCCGCGCGGACTGCGGCACGTCGGCGCCCTCCTCGACGCCAACCAGGTCCACGGCGGACGGAGCGCCGCGGCCCACCTGTCCGCCCTGGCCCGCAGCAACGGCATCCCGCCGCGCCGGGTGGACGAGGTGCTGCGGGAGGTGGGGCTGGCCGACGCGGCGACCCGCCGGATCGGCGGATTCTCGCTCGGCATGAAGCAGCGGCTGGGCATCGCCACCGCCCTGCTCGGCGACCCGCCCGTGCTGATGTTCGACGAGCCGGTCAACGGCATGGACCCCGAGGGCGTGCTCTGGATGCGCCGCCTCTTCCGGCGCCTGGCGGACGAGGGTCGCACGGTCTTCCTCTCCAGCCATCTGATGTCGGAGATGGAGAACACCGCCGACCAGCTCGTCGTCATCGGCCGGGGCCGGCTCATCGCCGCCGAGTCGGTACGGGACTTCGCCGCCCGCAGCACCCGCCTCAGCGTCGTGGTGGGCACACCGCTGGCCGCCGAGCTGGCAGCGGTGCTGACCGCCGCGGGCGCGTCGGTCGAGCCGGAGGGCTCGGCGGGCGCCGAGAAGCTCGCCGTGACCGGGCTGCCGGCGGACCGGATCGGAGCGCTCGCCCTCAAGAACCGGATCCCGTTGAACGAACTGACCACCCGGACCGCCTCACTGGAGGAAGCCTTCATGGAACTCACCGCCGACAGCGTCGAGTACCTGGCGGGAGAGCCCCGATGACCGCATCCACCTCCGTCCCCCCGACCGCCTCGCCCCCGCCGGTGTCCGAGCCGGCCGCCCGCTTCCGCGACCTGCTCGCCTCCGAGTGGATCAAGATGCGGTCGCTGCGCTCCACCCCGTGGACGATCACACTCACCACCCTGTTCGTCATCGGGTCCGCCGCGGTGGCGGCGCTCGCGGACTACAACAAGCTCGCCGGCTCCGGAGCGAGTACGCGGGAGCCCCGCGACTTCCTGCCCTTCGACGCCTATCCGGCGGCCGGCTACCTGACGCTGATGCTGGTCGCCGGCAGCATCGGCGCCGTCACCGTCGTGAGCGAGTACAGCAGCGGCCTGATCCGCACCACCACCGTGGCCGTCCCAGCGCGCGGCTCGGTGGTACTGGCCAAGGCGGCTGTCACCGCCGCGCTCTGGACAGTGGTCGGCACGGCCATCGCCACCGGTTCCTTCCTGGTCTCCCAGGCCATCCTGAACGGGCGGCACGCCGGGGTCCCCATCACCCACCCTGGGGTGCTCCGGGCGCTGGTGGCATCCGCGCTACTGGCCCCGGTCTGCGCACTGATCGGCCTGGGCCTCGGCGTCCTGATCCGGCACAGCGCCACGACCGTGCTCACCGTCGCCTTCACGCTGCTGATGCTGCCCACGATCTTCTCGCGGAGCGAGCGCTGGTCCGCCGACATCAACCACGCGATGCCGGTGACCGCCTGGAGGCGCCTCGTCCAGAACTGGCCGCCGGATCCCGAATCCCTCGCATACACCGCGACGGTCCCCGGCTCCTGGATCGTGTACGTGCTCTGGCCGCTGATCGCGGTCGCACTCGCTGTGGCCGTCGTGCGCCGCCGCGACGTGTGAACGTCTCGTCAGGCGGTTCATGTCCGGGCGGTCCGACGCTGGGCACGCGCTCGCAGAGCGATGGTCACGACGGCCGCGTCCTCGGGGCGTCGTACGTCGCGCCCCGTCAGCCGGGCGAAGCGCTGGAGGCGGTGCTGAACGGTGTTGCGATGGCAGTACAGCGCCGCGGCGGTGTCGGCGATCGAGCCGCTGCCCGAAAGGTGCAGGCTGACCGTCTCAAGGAGGCGGTCCGCCTCGGCAGCCGGCACTGCCTCGCCGAAGAGGCCGCTCAGCACCTCGTCGGCGAGATCTTTGTCCAGCCCCTCGGCGCGGTGAACCAGCACGTCCAGCCAGCTGTCCTGGAGGCGCCGAGGACCGGCGGCGTCAGGGGGCAGGACGCGGGATGTGGCTGTGGCGAGTTCGACGGCGTGCGGCACCGAGGCCAGCCCGGTCACTGCCGTCGCCACCCCGCACGGGGTCCCCTGGAGTCGTCCGATGACGTGGTCCTGCGTGGTGCGCCGGCCGAGCTGCACCGTGAGGACGACGTCGGAGGCCACGGGCTGGAGCTGGAGAGGCACGTCGACGGCTCGCAGCTCCGCCGTGGCTCGGCGCATGCCTGCCCCGTGGTGGGATGCGCTCACCACACTGAGGAACCCGGCTGTCGGGTCGAAGCCCAGCGCCAGTGCGGCGTCGCTCACGACGGTCGGGTTGCGCCCCTCGGTCTCCAGGAGGCGGGAGAACCACATGCGGCGCTCGTCCTCGGTGCGGCGCCCCATCTCCAGGACGGTGCGCTGGTAGGCGGTCATGATGCCGGTGACGTGCCGCTCCACCGCCTCCCATACGTGGTGCGCTGAGCCGACCAGCCGCGCCGCGTGTTCGGCACCGGCCTTGCGGACGAGCGCGGCCCACACCACACGGAAGTCGAGACGCGCCGCCTCCAGAAGCAGGGCGAGCGGGACGCCCTGGCGGGCACGCAGCTCGCCCACACGCTCGGACACGGAGGCGATGTTCTCGGGCACCGGCAACTGGGCGGCTGTGCGCAGCAGCAGCTCGAAAGCCTGCCAGGCCGACGCGCGGAAGTCGTCGTCGGAGACGCGGTCGGCGTAGTCGGCCCGCACCGGCCGCACGCACTCGATCCATACGTCGACCAGGTAGTCGATCTCCTCCAGGCACTGGCGCGCCAGCTCCGCGACCTGTGGATCCGGCGAAGGGAACAGAAGAGGGTCGGAGTGCATATGCACAATCCTCGGGGGTTCTCCGGAGATATTTCAACCTTGGCTCGCCACGGATCCCCCTTGATGCTGGGACTGTCCGGCAGGCTGGCGTCCTCCCTCCTGTCACCGCAGGAGGTGTCGCTGTGCATATGACGTGTTCCCCGATCGTCTTCGGCCGCTCCGCACCACCCGGAAATCATCCCCGCACCCTGAAGGCCATGGCATGCCCCAGCCCCCTCCCGCTCGCCCCGGCGGCCGGATCCTGATCGACCAGCTCCAGGCGCATGGCGTCGACACCGTGTACGGCGTGCCCGGTGAGAGCTACCTCGCCGCTCTCGACGCCCTGCACGACGCTCCCGTACGCATGGTCGTCTGCCGCCACGAGGGCGGCGCCGCCTATATGGCGGAGGCCCACGGAAAGCTCACCGGGCGCCCCGGAGTCTGCTTCACGACCCGGGGCCCCGGTGCCACCAACGCGCTGGTCGCCCTGCACACCGCGTACCAGGACGCCACCCCGCTCATCCTCTTCATCGGCCTGGTGCCCCGGGGCCACACCGATCGCGCCTCGTTCCAGGAACTCGACCTGCGGGGCACTTTCGGGGCCAGCGCGAAGCTCGTCGAGACGATCGACGACGCGGCGCGTATTCCCGAGTACGTGGCCCGGGCCTTCGCCGTCGCGAGCAGCGGCCGGCCGGGGCCCGTCGTGCTGGGTCTGCCAGAGGACATGCTCACCGACACGGTGAGCGTCGCCGACGCCGCGCCGCTGCCGGTTCCGGCCGGCGGAGTCGCACCGGCCGATCTCGGGGCTCTGGAGGCCCTGCTCGTCGCCGCCGAGCGGCCGGTGGTGCTGCTCGGCGGCGGTCGCTGGACCCCCCGGGCCCGGGCCGGCGTCCGGGCCTGGGCCGAGGCATGGTCCCTGCCCGTGGCCGTCGACTTCCGCTGCCAGGACCTGATCGACAACGAGGCCGAGGTGTATGTGGGGCCGCTCGGCTACGGCCGCGACGACGTCCTCGCCGACCGCGTACGCGAGGCCGACCTGCTGCTGTGTGTCGGGACCGCACCCGGCGACGTGGCGACCGACGGCTTCACGCTCCTCCCGTCGGACGGCACCGGCCCCCGACTCGTGCAGGTGCTGCCGGACGCCCAGCCGCCCGGCGTCCTTCACCCGGCCACACTCACCCTGCTCGCCGCCCCGGAAGCCTTCGGAGACGCCGTACGGACGCTGCGCCCCGAGGCGCCCGTGCCCTGGGCGGTACGCACCAAGCGGGACCGGGCCGCGCATCTGGCGTTCCGCACCCCGGTGCCCGACGAGGACCCGCTCGACCTGGCCACCGTCTTCGCCGTCCTCGGCGAACGGCTGCCCGAGAACGCCGTCGTCACCTTCGGCGCGGGCAACCACGCGATCTGGGCTCAGCGATTCCTCACGTACAAGGAGGGCACCCGCCAACTCGCGCCCCGCAACGGCTCGATGGGGTACGGAATCCCCGCCGCCGTCGCCGCGGCGATAGCCGACCCCGGACGCCGCGTGGTCTCCATCGCCGGGGACGGCTGCTTCCTGATGAACGGCCAGGAACTCGCCACGGCCGTCACCGAGGGCGCGGCCCCCGTGATCATCGTCCTGAACAACTCCACGTACGGCACGATCCGGCAGCACCAGGAGCAGACCTACCCGGGCCGGGTCAGCGGAACCGGACTCGGCAATCCGGACTTCGCCGCCCTCGCCCGCGCTTTCGGCGCCCACGGCGAAACCGTCACCCTCACCGAGGAGTTCGGGCCTGCCCTGGAGCGGTCCCTCGCCTGTGGCAAGGCCGCTCTCATCGAGCTGAAGGTGACCGAAGGACGGCTCGCCCCCGGCGTCACCGTCGCATCCCTGCGCAAGGAGAGCAGCCATGTCTGACCTGACCCTCCACAACATCGTCGACGGCCGGGCCGTCGAGGTCGCCGAGCGCATGGAGCTGACCGACCCCTCCACGGGGGAGGTCTATGGCACCGCTCCGCGCTCCTCCGCCGCCGAGGTGGACGCGGCCGTCGCCGCCGCCCGCCGTGCCCTGTCCGCCTGGCGGCGCGGCACTCCTGCCCAGCGGCAGCGGACACTGCTCCGGTTCGCCGACCTCGTCGAGGAACACGCCGACCGTCTGCTCGCGGCGGAGGTCCGCAGTACGGGCAAGCCCTACGAGACCACGCGCACGGCGGAAGTCGGCCGCGGCGCCGATCAGTTGCGCTTCTTCGCGGGCGCGGCCCGGCTTCTTGAGGGTGTTGCCGCAGGCGAGTACGAGGAGGGGTACACCTCCTACGTCCGCCGTGAGCCGGTCGGGGTCGTCGCCCAGGTCACGCCGTGGAACTACCCGTTGATGATGGCAGTGTGGAAGCTGGGTCCCGCGCTCGCGGCCGGCAACACGGTCGTGCTCAAGCCCTCCGACACCACCCCGTGGTCCACCGTGCTGCTCGGTGAGCTCGCCGCCCAGGTCTTCCCGCCCGGCGTGGTCAACATCGTGTGCGGCGACCGTGACACCGGGCGCGCCCTTGTGTCCCACCCGGACGTCGACATGGTGGCGATCACCGGCAGCACGCGCGCCGGCTCCGAGGTGATGGCCGCGGCCTCCCGCGAGGTGAAGAACGTCCATCTGGAGCTGGGCGGCAAGGCCCCGGCGATCGTCTTCGCGGACGTCGACCCGGTCCGTACCGCCCGTGCCCTGGCCGACGCGGCGTTCTTCAACGCGGGCCAGGACTGTACGGCCGTCACGCGCGTCCTCATACAGCGCGAGGCGTACGCGGCGGGGCTCGCCGCGCTCGTCGAGGCGGCCCGGAGCATCACGACAGGATCGCCGGACGAGGACGCCTACTACGGGCCGCTGAACAGCGCGGCTCACGCCGAGCGCGTGGCCGCCGTGATCGACGCGTTGCCTCCGCACGCGGTGGTCGAGACGGGCGGGAAGCGGCTCGACCGGCCCGGCTACTTCTTCCCGCCGACCGTCGTCTCCGGCGTCCGGCAGGACGACGAGGTGGTCCAGGGGGAGATCTTCGGCCCTGTCGTCACCGTGCAGGCGTTCGATACGGAGGAGGAGGCCCTGGCGCTCGCCTCGGGCGTCGACTTCGCCCTGGCCTCCAGTGTGTGGACGGCGGACCTGGGCCGGGCCATGCGGCTGAGCGCCGAGCTCGACTTCGGCTGCGTCTGGCTCAACTGCCACCAGGTGATCCTCGCCGAAATGCCCCATGGCGGCTTCAAGCAGTCCGGCATCGGACGCGACCTGAGCCGTTACGGCTTCGACGACTACACCCGGGTCAAGCACGTCATGGCCGCTCACAACAGGCCCTGACACCCGTGGGTGCAGACGTACAAGGGGCCCGGGAGGAACGTGCGTTCCTTCCGGGCCCCGCGCACACTGATGCGCTCGCGCCCGGTCAGAGACACCGACCGGGCGCGAGCGCGTGTCTCAGCCGAGGTGGAGCAGGGTCCGCGGATCCTCGCCGTCCGCGATCGCTCGCAGCAGCGCGGGCTCCCGTGCGTCCGTCTCCTCGGCGGCGTCCAGTACCGAGGCCAGCACCTGGGGCCGCAGTGCGATCACCCCGTTCGCATCGCCGAGAACGAGGTCGCCCGGGTCGATACGTACGCCTCCCACCTCGACGGGGACCTGACGGCGTCCGCCCTCCCCGCCCAGCCTCTTGGTGGTCAGACAGCTTGTGCCCCGGGCGTGGACGCAGATGCCGCTGCCCGGGTCGGCCAGCGCGTCGATGTCGGTGACGACCCCGTCGACGAGCACGCCCGACGCGCCGCGGGCGTGCAGCGCCGCGACGGTGACCGCGCCGATCACGGCATGGGAAGGGGCGCCACCGGCATCGATCACCAGCACGTCCGCGGGCCCGAGTTCGAGGATCGCGCGGTTGACCGCCCCGGCATCCGGTGTGTCGAGAGCGAGCGTCGACGCGATTCCGATCATGCGTCGGGGGAGTCCGAGCCGGCGGATGGCGGGGGAGACGAATCCGTCCTCAAGGAGGTGCCCCAGGGTCGGAAAGTCGATCCGGGCGAGGCGTTCGAGGAGCAGCGCCTGCCCGGCGGGCAGACCGTCTCTGCCCGATACGAGGGTCATGCGTCGCTCCCCGGGCCGGCGACCGCGATGCAGTCGATCTCCAGGGAGACGCCCCAGAGCCCCACGCACACGGTCGTTCTCGCCGGGCGGAGATCCGCGAAGAACGTCTCGTACACCTGGTTGTAGACGGCGAGTTGCTCGGGCGAGCTGAGGAAGGCGTTCAGCTTCACGATCCGGTCGAGCCCGGATCCCGCCTCGGCGAGCACGGAGGCCAGATGGGTGAGCGTCGCCCGGACCTCGTCCTCGAAAGTGCCGGTCTCCTGGCCCGGGACTGCCGGGATCTGCCCCGTCGTGAAGACGAATCCGCCGGCGGACGTGGCCTGGACGTACGGGCCGACGGCCGCGGGGACGCCAGGAGCTGTCTCGTAACGCCGGACCGGGGTCATGCGGTCACCTCGATCCGCGGGTTGCCGGCGGAGGTGGCGGTGCCGACCTCGTCGAGACTGCCGATGCGCGTCTCGGAGAGCAGGAAGAGGGACAGGAGGGAGAGCAGGGCGGCACCGAGGATGTACCACGCGATGGAGGAACTGTCGCCAGTGGCCGACAGCAGTGTGACCGTGATCGCGGGCGTGGCGGCGGATCCGAGGAGTCCGGAGAGCATGTAGCTGATGGACAGGCCCGAGTAGCGGACGCGGGCACCGAAGAGCTCGGCGAGGAAGGTCGCGATCGGCCCGTAGTTCGCGGAGAACGCGAGCGTCATCAGTCCATAGGCGACGAAGAGGAGCGGGCCGGAGCCGGTGTCGAGGATCCAGAAGAAGGGGAAGGCCAGCGCTGCTTCCGCGGCGATACCGGCGTAGATGATCGGCTTGCGGCCGAAGCGGTCGGAGAGCCGGCCGAACACCGGAATGGCGACGAAGGCGATGGCACAGGAGGCCATGACCGTCCACAGCATCAGATTCTTCGAATGCCCGAGCTCCTGGGTTCCGTAGCTCACGCCGGAAGCCACCATGAGCGTGAACGTCGACCCTGTGGAGAGCGTCGCGATGCCGCCGAGCAGAACCTGCCGCCAGTACTGGCGCATCAGGACGAAGAAGGGAATCTTGGCCTTCGTCCCTTCCTGCTGGACCGCCTTGAAGCTTTCCGTCTCCTCGATGTGGAGCCGAATGTAGATGCCCACACCGACCAGGGCGGCGGACAGCAGGAACGGAATGCGCCAGCCCCAGGAGAGCAGCGCCTCGGCGCTCATGCTGGAGGCCACGATCAGGAAGGCGCTGTTGGCGAGCAGGGTCCCGATCGGCACACCGATCTGCACCATCGAGCCGAAGAACCCGCGCCGGGCCGGCGGCGCGTGCTCGACGGTCATGAGCACCGCCCCTCCCCACTCGCCGCCGAGCGCCAGCCCCTGGACGACACGGAGTCCGAGCAGAATGAGGGGGGCGGCGATACCGATCGTCCCGTAGTCCGGCACCAGCCCGATCGCGAAGGTCGCCACGCCCATCGTCGTCAGCGAAACGAGAAGCATCGACTTACGGCCGAGCCGGTCACCGAAATGTCCGAAGAGAATGGCGCCCACCATACGGGCCAGATAGGCGGAGGCGAACGTGAGGAACGAGAGGATCGTGCCTACGGCGCCGTCCAGTTGAGGAAAGAAGATCTTTCCGAAGACGAGGGCCGACGCGGTGCCGAAGAGAAAGAGGTCGTACCACTCGACGGTGGTTCCGATCACGCTCGCGACGGAAATCCTGCGCATCTTCGCGGCATCAAGTCCGCTGTCCGTCGATATCGCGGTGCGAGATGTCATGACTGTTCTCCGTTCCGGGAACCGGTTACCGAGGGGGCGTCGGCGGTGCGGGCCAGCGCGCCGGACATCAGCCGGCCGAGGACCTCGGTGAGCAGATCGGTGCCCGCGCAGACGTCCCGGTCGTGTGTGTACTCGCCCTCGTTGTGCGAGATGCCCTCGACGCTCGGCACGAAGAGCATGACCGAGGGGGCGACGTCCTTCATGTTGACCGAGTCGTGGCCCGCGACGGTCATGACGTTCTCATGGCTCAGTCCCAGCTCGGCCGCCGCCCGAGCGGCGAGTTCGACCCCGGCGGCATGGAACGGCGCGACGCCCCAGCCGTGTGTCTGGACCTGCTCGACGGCGACCGAGGCGCGCTCCTCGATCCCGGGGATCGACTCGGCCAGCCTCTTCGCCGCCTCGTCGAGGAGAGCCTCGTCGGGCGAGCGCAGATCGACATGCAGGCGAACCTCGCGGGCCACCACCACAGGGGAGTTGGGCAGGACGGTCATCTCGCTCACCGAGGTGTGCAACGGGATGTCCGCGCTCTGCTCGGCCAGTTCACGGACGGCCACGACCAGGAGAGCGGCACCGAGGAGAGCGTCCCGGCGGTCCGCCATGATCGTCGAGCCGGTGTGGGACTGCTCGCCGCGTACCACGACCTGGTATTTGCGCGCCGCCCAGGTGGAGTCGACCAGTCCGATCGTGGTCCCCCCGTTCTCCAGACCGCGGCCCTGCTCGATATGGATCTCGGCGTACGCGGCCACGTCGGGGCCTTCGTAATCACCGATGGTCCCGATCTCGCGGAGCGCGGAGCGCACGGTGGTGCCCGCGGGGTCGGTCGTCGCGAGTGCGGTGTCGGCCGACAGCTTCCCGGTGAAGACCGAGCTGCCCATCATGCTGGGCTTGAACCGCGAGCCCTCCTCGTTGAACCAGTTCACGACGGCCACGTTGTAGCGCGGGCCGCTGTCCGGGTCCGTCCAGTGCCGGACGGCCCGGTACGCGGCGTGAGCCGAGGCGAGGACGCCATAGGCACCGTCGTAACGCCCGCCGAGCGGCTGGCTGTCGAGGTGCGAGCCGCTCAGGACGTACGGCGCCCCCGGGGTGAGGGTGTAGATGCCGAACTGATTGCCGACGTGGTCGTAGCGCACCTCGAACCCGCGGCCGGCGAGCCACTCGTGGAGCCAGGCGCGCTGCTCGCCGTCGGCGGCGCTGGCGGCCTGGCGCTCGACCCCGCCACCGGGTGTCGCTCCGAAGTCCGAGAGCGTGGCGAAGTCGGCCAGGAAGGCCCTGTCGTTCGCGTTCGGGGTGAAGGCCGGACCGGGGGAGTGGGTGGGTTTGCTCACGATGGTGTCCTTCTCCGCGACGGCCGCACGGCGCGCGACCGAGCGGTCCGGGGACGGCGGGTCGGCGGAGGTGACGGGCGTGACGGTGTCGCTCATGGTGAACTCCGGGGGAAGACGGGCCGGACGCTGGCTGACGTCCATTCGACCCGGGGCCGGATACGTGGAACATTGCCGTCCGGTGCTGATATCAGCAAGATGCTTGTGCACACGCACAACCTCCGAGGCTTTGCCAGGGAGCTATGGATGAGAAATCTGGCAGCCCGTACGCGGGACTCCCTGCCGCGCTGGCGGGAGCTGGTCAGCTCTCTCGCGCTGGACGTGGACGCCCTGGCCGAGACATTCCTGACCAGGCTGGACGACGCCCGCGTCTACCAGTCGGGGCTCGTCCCCGACGAACATCTGCGCACGTCGGCCCGTGACTCGCTCGCCCTGATCCTCCGGGCGCTCGCCACCGACTCGACCACGACACGGCTCAGCGAGCTGCCCAGCGAACTCGGGCGGCTACGGGCCCGCCAAGGCGTGCGGGGTGAGGATCTCGTCGCCGCGGTACGGCTCGACTTCGGGGTCGTATGGTCCGCGATGCTCGGCGAGGCCCGGGCCGAGGACATGGCCGTACTGGCGCTGCACGCCGAGAACCTATGGCGGGTGGTGGACGACTACGCCCGCGCCGTCCAGCAGTCCTACCTGGAGGAACGGGCCCTCATGGCCGCCGCCACACGCGACGAGCAGCTCACCTATCTCGCGGAACTGCTCGGGCCGGCGGGTCGCTCACCTCGGGACGTACGGAACATCGCCCGGGCCCTGGGCGTCGGGGCCGATGACACCTTCCGTGTGGTCGTGGCCGACGCGACCGCCTCCCACGACGCTCACCGGGCGGCCGCACAGATCAGCGCGCTCGGCGAGCGGCTCTTCGTGCTCAACCAGCCGGGACGGGTCGTTCTCGTCTGGCCGGCTGCCGCATCAGGCCGGCAGCACGACCTGCAACTGCGACAGCTGCGGGGGATGGCGGGCGGCATGGTCCCCGACGTCAAGGGCCTCGGAGCCGTTCCCGCGGCGGCGGCGACGGCGTACGAGATCTGCCGGACCCTGCGGCCGGACGACACGGGTCTGGTCACGCTCGCGCAGGCGTGGACCCGCGTCACCAAGAGCCGGCTCGACGAACAGCACGGCTTCTCGACCGCGCTGCTCAGCGGGCTCGACGCGCTGCCTCGGGCGGAACAGGACGTGATCGTGCAGACGGTCCGCGCCTACCTGGCCACGGGCGGCCTGACGGCGAGCGCCGAGCGGCTGTACTGCCACCGCAACACGGTGCTGAACCGCCTGGGACGATTCGAGAAGCTCACCGGCCTCGATATCACCATCCCGGAGCAGGCCGCGATCGCGCTCGTCGCACTCGCCTAGACAGGGCCTTCAGGAGCCCAGGCCAAAATGGCATGCCATGACGGTCCGGGCTCTGCCAGGCTGACAAGCCATGACTGCTTTCGAACTGTTGCTCATCGGTGGTGGGGCGGGTGTCGGGAAGACGACTGTCGCATGGGAGGTGTCCGCCGCGTTGCGGGGGAAGGGAACGGCGCACTGCCTCATCGAGGGGGACTACATGGACCAAATCCATCCGGCCCCCGACGATGACCCCCACCGCACGGCGATCACGGAACGGAACATCGCCGCAGTCTGGTCGAACTACGCCGCTCTCGGTCAGCACCGCCTGATCTACACCAACACGGTGAGCATCCTGGAAGGGACGATGATCGGCCGGGCCATGGGCGACGGCAAGATCAGAACCACCTGCGTCCTCCTCACGGCCGGGGAAGCCACCGTGAGGGAGCGGCTCGCCGGGCGGGAGATCGGGTCCCAGCTTGCCGCTCACATCGAGCGGAGCCTGCGTATGGCACGGCATCTGGACGATGAGGCTCCGGTGGGCACCGTCCGTATCCCGACGGACGGCCGGTCGGTTCAGGACATCGCCGTACACGTGCTCCAGGCAGCCGCTTGGCAGAGGTGAGGGCGACACAGGAACGGGTTTGTCCGCGACCGCACAGTCCATCCTCTCGGAGCGGGCAGGTTCAGATGGCGGTGCGGCCGCCGTCGACGGCGATGGTCGCGCCGGTGATGTAGCCGGCCTTCGGCGAGGCGAGGAAGGCAACGACCTCGGCGATCTCGGCGGGCTCGGCCGCGCGCTTCATCG
Source organism: Streptomyces scopuliridis RB72 (assembly GCF_000718095.1). GTDB lineage: Bacteria > Actinomycetota > Actinomycetes > Streptomycetales > Streptomycetaceae > Streptomyces > Streptomyces scopuliridis. The sequence continues at coordinate 27,630 of NZ_JOEI01000020.1, forward strand.
CGGTGGTCTCGGCGATCGCGTCGAACAGGTCGCGGGCCTCGGGGCGGGTGTAGACCTGACCGGGGGCCACGGTGTTGAAGCGGACGCCGCGGCCGCTGTACTCGGCCGTCCAGGCTTGCGTCAGGGAGGCCAGCGCGGCCTTGGTCGCGCCGTACGCGGCGCCGTTGGCCAGGCCGAGGCTGCCGGCCATGCTGCCCATGTTGATCACGCTGCCCGATCCCTTCGCCGCCATCGCCGGGGCGAACGCCGCCACGAGGAAGAACGCCGCGCGGACGTTGCCGGCGAACATCGCGTCGTAGTCGGAGACCTTGATCTCCTCGGTCGGCGCCCAGACGGCATGGCCGGCGTTGTTGACCAGAACGTCGATCTCGCCGACCTCCGAGGCGAGCCGGTCGATACCGGCCGTGTCCTCAAGGTCCGCCTCGACGAAGCGGGCGTGGCCGCCGGCCGCGGCGATCTCATTGACGGTCTCGGCGCCGCGCCGGGCGTTGCGGCCGGACACGACAACGGACATTCCGTCGGCGGCCAGCCGCTTGGCAACCGCCCGGCCGATGCCGGACGTGGCCCCCGTGACCAGGGCCGTAATGGGGTGCAGGTCGAGATTCTCGTGCTCCACAGACATGGGATGCACCTTTCGGAATTGTTATCCAGGCCGGTCTGTCTGGTAACACTTCCAATCTAGACAGACCAGCCTGGAAAAGGGTGCTCTCACCCCGGGAACGCGGCGCGGCAGCGCGGGCGCGGCTGCCGGCCGCCGCCGAGGCAACGCGGTACAGCGCCTTCGGCAAAAAGGGCGGCCCACCCCGGTCGCGCCCCGGGGCCGGGGCATCCCGTCCGGCCCCGGCCGAACCGCGGTCGTACCCCTACGAGTTGTTCAAGTAAGCCAGCACCGCCAGCACCCTCCGATGCCCACTGTTGGTGGGTGGCAGCCCCAGCTTCAGAAACACGTTGCCGATGTGCTTGCTGACCGAGCGTTCCGTGATGACGAGGGTCTCGGCAATGGTCGTGTTGTCATGGCCCTCGGCCATCAGCTGAAGGACCTCGCGCTCGCGCGGGGTCAGCGATTCGAGGGGTGAGTCCCGGCGGCGGGTGAGGAGTTCGGTCACCACTTCGGGGTCGAGTGCCGTGCCGCCGGCGGCGACCCGGTCCAGTGCGTTCAGGAATTCGTCCACCCGGCCCACCCGGTCCTTGAGCAGATAGCCGACTCCGCTCGCGCCGCCGCCGAGCAGCTCGGCCGCGTAGGTCTCCTCGACGTACTGGGAGAGCACGAGCACCGGCAGTCCGGGGATCTTCGCGCGCGCTTCGAGCGCCGCACGCAGGCCCTCGTCGCGGAAGCCGGGCGGCATCCGGACGTCGAGGACGGCGGCGTCCGGGCGGTGGGTGAGCAGCGCGGGCAGTACCTCGGGCCCGCTGCCCACAACGGCCACGACGTCGTGCCCGACCGAGGTGAGCAGCAGTACGAGTCCCTCCCGCAACAGGGCATTGTCCTCGGCGATCACCACACGCACGGCAGCTCCACTTCGATTACGGTCGGCCCCCCGGCGGGGCTGGTCACGGCGAGGATTCCGTCGAGCGCGCCGGCGCGCCGCGGCATCCCGGACAGTCCCGAGCCGCCTCCCTCGTCGGCGCCGCCGTTTCCCTCATCGCGGACGGAGACCGTCAGCCCGCCGGGAGTGCGGGCGAGCCGGACCTCGGCCCGGTCGGATCCGCTGTGCTTCGCCACGTTCGTCAGCGCCTCGGCCGCCACGAAGTACGCTGCGGCCTCGACCGCGGCCGGAGCCCGAGGCCCGCTCTTCGTACCGTCCTCCAAGCCGACCACGGTAACAGTGATGTTGAGCCCGGTACTCGCCGCGAGTGCTCTTACGGCCTCGGCGAGACCCCATCACCGACGCGGGCGGGCCACCCTGCGGACGGTGTAGCCCACTACACCGTCGTTCGGGAGTGCGCTCCCTCGCAGCGGCGAGTGGGCGGCGGCATCGTTGATTCCGGAAGATCACTGCCCGCCCCCGGAAGGAAATACCTATGAAGTCGCTGCTCTCCTCACGGCCGGTCCTCTGGTTCCTGTTCCTGTTCAACCTCGTCGTCGCCGCGGCCGCCCCCTTCGTCGTCGACGGCTCACAGGGCGTCGTGACCAGCGTCGGCATGGGTGTCGTCTCGCTCGGAGCGGGCATCAGCCTTCTCCGGGACCGTGGGCAGAGGCAGCAGGCTTGACCGACTTTCCTTCTCCCCCGTCCGGCACACCCTCCGGTGGTGTAGGCGGCTACACCACCGGAGGGGGGTCCGCTCGCCTGTCGGCCGGTTTCGGCCCGCCTACCGTGGTGGGCATGTGGAAAACGGTGCGGCAGGCGGCGCGGGCCACGGCTCAGCTGACCAAGGCCGCGGTTCTGGCACTCGGCTCGTACATCTTCATCACGGTGCTGCTGTTCACCGCCGCCGCCACGGTGGCGGTGGTGGGCGCCGCGTTGCTGCCCGAAACGGTGCTGCTGGTACGCCGGATCGCCGGCGTCAAACGCCGCCAAGCAGCCGTCTGGACGGGGAGGGAAATACCGGAGGCGTATCTGCCCCTGACCGGCCCACTGCGTGAGCGGTTGCGCACCACCGTCCGTGACCCCGGCACACTGAGGGACCTTCGCTGGATGGTCGCCTACTACGGCTACGGCTGGCTCGTCTGCCTGGTGCTGCCGCTGTGGCCGGTGGGCCTGGTCGTCGACGGAGTGCGGTGCGGACTGATGGGCCGCGAGGCGGTCGTCCTCCCGCTGATCAGCCGGCTCGCCGACCTCGACGCCCGGTGGTCGCGGTTCCTTCTCAAGCCCTCGCCGAAGGCACTGCTCGCCGAGCGCGTCGAGGAACTGACCGAGACCAGGGCGGGAGCGGTCGCGGCGCACGGGGCCGAGCTGCGCCGTATCGAGCGGGACCTGCACGACGGTACGCAGGCGCGGCTGGTGGCGCTCTCCATGCGGATCGGGCTGGCGAAACGGGCGTACGACCATGATCCGGAGGGTTCGCGCAGACTCCTGGACGATGCCCAGGACCAGGCCGAGGAGGCGCTGACGGAGCTGCGGCACGTCGTCCGGGGCATTCATCCGCCGATCCTCACCGACCGGGGACTCGCGGGAGCGGTGCGGGCGCTGGCGGCGAGCAGTGGGCTCGAAGTGACCGTGCTCGTGGACGGTCCGGTGGACGACGGCCCGCGGGCACCGGCGGCAGTCGAGGCGGCCGTCTATTTCGTTGTGGCCGAGGCGCTGACGAACGCCGCAAAGCACAGCGGATCCCCGCGGGCGTCGGTCCAGCTCGACCGCGTCAGCGCCGGGGTGAGGGCCGTCGTATGGGACGAGGGCTTGGGTGGCGCGGACGAGGCGGGCGGCTCCGGACTGCTGGGGATACGCCGCAGGGTCGCCGCGCTGGACGGCATCGTGACCGTGACCAGCCCCGTCGGGGGGCCGACCATGATCGCCGTGGAACTGCCCTGCGTGTGGTGATCGCCGAGGCCGACGCACTGCTCGGGGAAGCACCGGATTGCTTGCGTCAGGCAAGTTTTGTAAGCTGGTGGCATGTCGAAGACCCCAGCGGCCCCTGCCTCGTCGACGGACGTGGGCGAGATCGCCAGCGCTCTCGATCGCGTCGCGTATTTGACCGGTCGGGCCCGGCAGCATGAGCGCCTCATGGCGCTGGCCGGGGTCGAGCTGGATCGTGCCGCCGCGGCGCTTCTGCAGCGGATCGCCGAGAGTGAACCTTTGCGGTCGGGGGAACTGGCGGCTCGGATGTCGGTGGAGGCGTCGCACATCACCCGGCAGGTGCAGCAGATGGAGAAGGCGGGTTATGTGACCCGTGTTCCCGACCCGGATGACCGGCGCGCTCAGCGTGTTCAGCTCACGGCGGCTGGTCAGGAGGCGGTCGACCGGATACGGGAGGCGAGCCGGCGGGGCATGCAGATGGCCCTGGCGGACTGGACGCCCGAAGAGCTGCATCAGCTCGCCACGCTCTTCCATCGCATGGTGGACGACTTCGTCGCCCGTGCCGAAGAGGATGTCGCGCTCTCGCCCCGTGCCTGACGGCAGAGCCGGCTCGTGTGATGTCGCGCCGCCGGGCGTCCGGAGGTGTGCTTCCGCTCGTCCGAGGTGAAGGGCTGAGCGCCACTCAAACCTCCGCATGGTGTGTGCTCGGCACATGGCTGATTCTTAATTCAATTGCTTGACTTACGTCACTGACCTGGCTTCACTGATCATGTACGCCAGTGAGGGAAGGGGCCGCGGTGAACCAGGAAAACCTCGTGCCGCTGCGCTATCCACTGTCGGCGAAGGGCGCGCTGGAGCCGCCCGCCGAGTGGGCTGAGCTGCGGGAGCGGTGTCCGGTGGCGCGCGTGAGACTGCCCAGCGGCGACGAAGCGTCTCTGCTGACCCGCTACGACGACGTGAAGATGGTCCTGTCCGATCCACGGTGCACGCGTCGGCTGGACGCGGAGGACGCCGCCCGCATCTCGGAGAGCGAGTCGGGCGGAGTGTTCAACGCCCCGATGGCAACCGCCCTCTACAGCGCCGGTCAGCAGCGGTGGCGCATGATGCTGACCAAGTGGTTCACGGCCAAACGTGTGAACGCCCTGAAGCCGGGGATCGTCGCGATGACCGACCGGCTGGTCGACGAGATGATCGAGTCCGGCCATCCGGCGGACATCAAGGCGCGCGTGGGATTCCCGCTGCCGGTCTGGGTCATCTGCGACCTGCTCGGCGTACCCGACACGGACCGGGACAGGTTCGCCCGCTGGTCCGACATGATGCTGAACCTCACCCGCTACGGGCAGACCGAAATCGACGCCGCGGAGGCGGAGTTCGGTGCCTACTTGACCGCGCACCTCGATATGAAACGCGCCGATCCGGGTGAGGACCTGCTCAGTTCGCTGCTCACCGCGACCGACGCCGACGGCGCGGGGCTCACCGACATCCAGCTCGTGGCCACCGGTCAGGCGCTTCTGGTCGCCGGACATGAGACGACCGCCAACATGATCGGCAAGATGCTGGCCATGCTGCTGTCCGAGCGGCGGCGGTGGGAACGGCTGGTCGCCGACCCCTCGCTGGTGCGTACGGCAGTGGAAGAGGCCCTGCGTTTCGATGCCAACCCCGGGTTTGGAATGCCGCGCTATGTGGAGCAGAACATCGAGGTCGCCGAGACGCTACTGCCCCGCGGCACCACGGTGGTGTGCAGCATGGCCGCCGCCAACCGGGACGAGAACACCTTCGCCGGCGCCGACGAGATGACCCTTGACCGCAGTCCGAACCCCCACCTGGCGTTCGGATCGGGCCCGCACTCCTGCCTGGGTCAGTCACTGGCCCGTACCGAGCTTCAGACCGTGCTCGAAGTCCTGCTCCGCCGTCTGCCCACCCTGGAACTCGCCGTGCCGGCGGAGGAACTGCGCAGGGTGGAAGGGCTGGTCGTCGGCGGCCTGCGCGAGCTCCCGGTGAGGTGGTGACGGTGGCCGCCAGAGCTCGCTCCCACCGGGCCGACTCGACCAAGGAAACGATACTCGGCGTGGCTGAGCGCCTGTTCGCGGAACACGGGGTGATCGCCGTCTCCAACCGGCAGATCAGTGAGGCCGCGGGACAGGGCAACAACGCCGCCGTCGGCTACCACTTCGGCACCAAGACGGACCTGGTCCTGGCGATCGTCCGCAAACGCGCCGAGAGGATGGCCGAGCTGCGGGATCGGATGCTGGAGGAGACCGGCGACTCCACCGAGGTGCGGGACTGGGTGGCCTGTCTGGTCCGACCCGCCGCCGAGCACCTGGCCGAGCTGGGCAGCCCCACCTGGTACGGGCGGTTCGGGGCTCAGGTGATGTCCGACCCCGTGCTGCGTGAACTCATGATCGACGAGACGTTCGGGCCATCCCTGGAGCGGACCATCGACGGACTGAACCGGTGTCTGCCCGACCTGCCGCTCCCCGTAAGGATCGAACGGGGCGAGATGGCCCGCCTCCTGTTGGTCCACACGCTCGCCGAACGCGAGCGTGCCCTCGCCGATGGCACCCTCGCCGCCCGGAGCAGTTGGCAGACCCACGCCAACGGGGTCATCGACGCGATCACCGGATTGTGGCTCGCCCCCATCACTCCCGGCCAGTAATCCCGCTCGTTGTCCGGAGCCCCGCACCATCTGCGGGCCCCCACGCCCCGTGACAGAGGAGACAACCCATGAAAGTGACCGTCGACGAGGACAAGTGCTGCGGCGCCGGCCAATGCGTTCTGCTCGCGCCCGAAGTCTTCGACCAGCGCGACGACGACGGCATCGTCGTCCTGCTGGACGCCGAACCCCGCGAGCCGCTCCAAGCGTCGGTGCGCGAAGCCGCCGATGTGTGTCCGGCAGCCGCCATCAGGCTCAGCACGCCGTAGACGCCCACACCCAAGCCCACACCCACACCCAAGCCCACCGGCCTCGCGGCCGGGCGGGCGGATCCGGCATCGCCGGAACCACATGCACGCCGTGCCGTCGACCCACGTCATATGCGCCGCCGTCGTCGGGGGACTTCGCGATTCGGCCCTACGCACCTCACTTGAGTGGGCACCGCGAGCACGCACACGAAAGGACGTCATGACAGAGACACTGTCCTCGGACGAACCGCAGGCCGGGATTCCCGAGTACCCGATGCGCCGCGCGCAGGGGTGCCCCTTCGACCCACCCCCCACCCTGCGGGACGAGCAGGAGAAAGGACCGCTCACGAAGGTCCGCCTGTGGGACGGCAGCCGGCCATGGCTGGTCACCCGCTACGCCGAGCAGCGGGCGCTGCTGGCCGACCCGCGGGTCAGCGCCGACATCACGCGCCCCGGATATCCCAGCCAGTCCAGCAGCAGAAGCAACAGCATCGGCTTCATCCTCATGGATGACCCCGAGCACGCCCGGCTGCGCCGCATGGTCACCGCCCCCTTCACGATCAAGCGGACGGAGGCGCTCCGGCCGAGGGTGCAGCAGATCGTGGACGACCTCATCGACGACATGCTCGCCGGCCCCAATCCGGTGGACCTGGTCGAGAGCTTCGCCCTGCCGGTGCCCTCCCTCGTCATCTGCGACCTGCTCGGCGTGCCGTACGCCGACCACGATTTCTTCCAGGACAACAGCAAGACGATCATCAACCGCGACTCCACGGATGAGCAGCGCGCCGGCGCCCTCGGACGTCTCGCCGAATATCTGGACCGTCTCGTGGGGGAGAAGCTCGACCGTCCCTCGGAAGACCTGCTCTCCCAGCTGGCCGCGCGCGTCGGCGCGGGAGAGCTGCCGCGCGGCGAGGCGGCCCGGATCGGTGTGCTGCTGCTCATCGCCGGCCATGAGACGACCGCGAACATGATCGCCCTCGGGACACTGGCGCTCCTTCAGCATCCGGAGCAACTGACCGCGCTGCGCGAGACGCAGGACCCGAAGCTCGTCGCGGGAGCCGTGGAGGAACTGCTGCGCTACCTGCACATCACGCACAGCGGCCGGCGCCGGGTGGCGCTGGAGGACATCGAGATCGCCGGACAGGTCATCCGCGCCGGCGACGGCCTGATCCTGCCCAACGACATCGGCAACCGCGATCCGCGGGCCTTCTCCGACCCCGACCGACTGGACATCCACCGCGACGCCCGTCACCACGTGGCGTTCGGCTTCGGCGTCCACCAGTGCCTGGGACAGCCGCTGGCCCGGATGGAACTCCAGGTCGTCTACAGCACGCTCTACCGCCGCATGCCGACCCTGAGGCTCGCAGGCGCACTCGAAGACATCCCCTTCAAGCACGACGGTTCCGTGTACGGCGTGTACGAACTCCCTGTCGCTTGGTAGTCGTGCGCGCCGGCGCACTCCGAGCCCGTCGGCCCGCAACCGAACTCCACCCCCAACTGCAACCCCAACTCCCGCTGTTCTCCCGATGTGAGAGAAGCATCATGAAAGTCATCCTCGACCAGGACAAATGCGTTGCCTCCGGTCAGTGCGTCATGGCCGCCCCCGAAGTCTTCGACCAGCGCGACGAGGACGGCGTCGCCATCCTCCTCAACGACTCTCCCTCCGAGGCTGGGACGGAAGACGTCCAGCACGCCGCGTCGGTCTGCCCGGCTCTCGCCATCCGGCTGAGCGCGTAAGGGCTGTCCCAGAACCCGAGATCCCCAGAGAGAAAGCGGCAACGCATGTCCACCCCCCACATCCCGTCCGGCACCTCGCCCGACCCCACCCCTCCAGACCAGCGGGAACCGGGCTTCGACCCGGAGGCGCTGCGCGCCCGGTACCGCGCCGAGCGCGACCGAAGGATCCGCCCCGACGGCAGCAAGCAATACCGGCGCGTCGACGGCGAGTTCGGCTACTACGCCGATGACCCCTACACGGATCGGACGGCCGACCGCGATCCGCTGCACGACCGGGTCGAGGTGCTGGTCATCGGGGGAGGGTTCGGCGGTCTGCTCGCCGGAGCACGCCTGCGCCAGGCCGGCGTCGAGTCGATCAGGATCATCGAGAAGGCCGGGGACTTCGGTGGGACCTGGTACTGGAACCGGTATCCGGGCATCCACTGCGACATCGAGTCGTACATCTATATGCCCCTGCTCGAAGAGGTCGGCTACATCCCGAAATGGAAGTACGCGCCAGGAGAGGAGATACGCCGGCACGCGCGGGCGATAGGGCACCACTTCGATCTCTACCGCGACGCACGCTTCCAGACTCAGGTGACCGGACTCCGCTGGGACGAGGCTGCGTTGGAGTGGCTTGTCACCACGGATCGCGGGGACCACATGCGCGCGCGCCATGTGGTGATATCCAGCGGAACGCTCAGCCAGGCGAAACTCCCCGGCATCCCCGGGATCGAGACCTTCAAGGGACACACGTTCCACACGAGCCGCTGGGACTACGCCTACACCGGCGGTGACGCGGACGGGAACCTGCACCAGCTCGCCGACAAGCGGGTGGCACTCATCGGCACCGGCGCGACCGCCATCCAGTGTGTACCGCATCTCGGAGCCGATGCCCGGCACCTCTACGTGTTCCAGCGCACGCCCTCCTCGGTCGACGCGCGCGGCAACCGCCCGACGGACCCGGAGTTGGCCGAGTCGCTGACTCCCGGCTGGCAGCGGCGCCGCAGGGACAACTTCCTCACGCTCGTCACCGGAGGCAGGGTGGACGAGGACCTGGTGTCCGACGGCTGGACTTCCAGCGCCCGGCTGCAGCAGAAGCTCATCCCGAGCGGCGCCTACGCGGATGTCCCGGCCGACGAGCGTGAACGCCTCTACGAGATCGCCGACTTCCAGAAGATGAACGAGATCCGGGCCCGGGTGGACACCATCGTGGAGGATCCCGCCACGGCCGAGAAGCTCAAGCCCTGGTACCGCTACATGTGCAAGCGGCCCACGTTCAGTGACTCGTACCTCCAGACGTTCAACCGGCCCAACGTGACACTCGTCGATACGGCCGACAGCCACGGCGTCGAGCGGATCACGGAGAACTCCGTCGTTGTCGGCGGAATCGAGTACGAAGTCGACTGCATCATCTTCGCGACCGGTTTCGAGGTCGGCGTATCAGGGACGATGTCCGGACAGCTCCCGGTGTACGGCCGGGGTGGCGTCACCCTGACGGAGGCATGGCGAAGCGGCCCGAAGACGCTCCACGGCTTCTACAGCCACGGCTTCCCGAACCTCTTCCAGCTCGGCCCGCTGCAGAACGCCAGTGCCGTCAACTTCGTGCACGTCCTCGACGAACAGGCGGTCCATGTCGCCGAGGTCATCGCGGAGGCCCGCAAGCGCGATGCCCGCTACGTCGAGCCGACCGAGCAGGCCGAGGCCGCCTGGGTGGCCACGATCCGTCAGAAGGCGGCTGACCTGTACACGTTCCAGGCTGAGTGCACCCCCGGCTACTACAACAACGAGGGCAGGCCCAGGGAGCGGAGCGAGTCGTACGGCGACGGCCCGGTCGCCTTCCACGCGCTGCTCAAGCGCTGGCGGGAGGACGGCGGCATGAGCGATGTCGTCGTCGGTGCCGAGTGAGGGGCGGCGCGGGACAGTGAGCGAGACCGAGACGGTTCGGCCCAGCCGGTTCGACGAGACCGGCCGTCGCCGGGCTGCCACGAGCAGCCGTTGGGCGGCCCGGAGGCTCAACATGCCGACCCCGCTGTGGGGTTCGAACGGTGTGGCCTTCGGGCCCGACGGAAGGCTGTACGCGGCCCAGTTCCTCGCCGGGCAGATCAGCGCCGTCGACCCCACCACTGGGGACGTGGAGGTGGTGGTCCCGATGGACGGTCCCGTCCAGTCGCCGGACGACCTCGCCTTCGGCCCGGACGGTTCGATGTACATCGCCGACCTGGTCCCCGGCAGGGTGTGGCGCCGTAGCCCACAGGGCGCGTACACCCTGGTTTCCGATCAGGTGAAGGTGCCCAACGGCATCACTTGCGTCGGCGACCGGCTCTTCGTCAACGAGATGAAGATGAACGGACGTCTGATGGAGCTGTTCCCGGACGGCCGGGACCCGGTGGTGCTGACCGAGGGACTGGCCCTCGGCAACGCGATGCAGGTCGGCCCGGACGGCTGTCTGTACTACCCGCACATGATGACCAACCAGGTCTGGCGCATCCCTGTCGACGGCGGTGTACCGGAGGTCGTCGCGGAGGAGGTGCACGAACCGGTCGCCGTGCGCTTCGACCGGGGCGGCACCATGCTCGTCCTGTCGCGCGGTGTGGCCGGCATCGTGACCCGAATCGACCTCCACGGGACCGGATCCCGGTCGGTCGTCACCAGCGGCGTCGTCGGGCTCGACAACGCGGCGTTCGACGCGGAGAACCGGATGTTCGTCTCCAGCTTCGCCGAAGGCGGAGTGACGGAGATGTACCCCGACGGCAGGACCCGGGAGATCGTGCCCGGAGGCTTCGACGGCCCGTACGGGGTGACGATCGACCTCGGCGGCACGGTGTACGCGGCCGACCACTACCGTCTCGCGAGCCCCGAGAACTCCGGCGAGGGCGAAGGCGAGGGTGAGGGTGAGGGCGAGCCGGGCCACGGCCCGGACGGGGCACAGCCGGGCGGTGTGACGACGCACGATCTGCTGATCTTCTGCCACGGCATCACCGCCGACAACGGACTCCTGCACCTCACTTCGCAATACGGCAACGTTCAGACGTACGACCCGGAGCGCAGAACAACGCGGGTACGAGCCACCGGGCTCGACCAGCCCCTGGGCATCGCCGTCGGGACGGACGGCACACTGATCATCGCCGAGGCGGGAGCCGGCCGGGTCCTGGCCATCGACGAGACGGACACCATCTCCGTGCTCGCCGAAGGACTCGAACACCCCGTGGACGTCGCCCTCGACGCCGAACAGCGCTGCTACGTCAGTGACGACCGGCTCGGGGCGGTGCTCCGGATCGACGACAGTGGGACGGTGGCCGTCGCGGAGCAACTCGGCGCGCCCCAGGGACTGGCGGTCCTGGGCGCTGAACTGTTCACGGTGGAAACCGAGCACCGGCGACTGCGAGCGGTCTCCCTCACCACGGGGGAGACACGGATCGATGCCGAGGACCTGGCGGTCGGGCCGCCGCCGGGCGTGACCCAGCGCACCGAACCCGCGCTGTTCACCCATGGCATGCCCGGCTCGCCGCGCCTGTTCGCGGGCCTCGCCGCCGCCCCGGACGGTTCGCTTCTCCTCTCGGCCAACGGCGAGGGGACGGTAGTGAGGCTGTCCCCGTCCGCCGGCGACAGATGACGCCCCACACAGCACCACCACACAGCACCACCGCACACAACGAAATCGAGGAGATCGCCATGAGCATGAGCGGCCTGGACGGCGGGAGCGTGGTCGTCACCGGAGCTGGTTCCGGCATCGGGAAGGCCACCGCGCTGCTGTTCGCACGCGAGGGTGCCCGGGTACTGATAGCCGACCTCAACTCCGAGGGCGCCAAAGCGGTCGCCGAAGAGATCCGGGCGACGGGGGGCACGGCCGTCACGGTGGTCGGTGACCTGAGCGAGCAGACAGTGGCGGACGAGGTGGTGGCGACGGCCGTCGAGTCCTTCGGGAGCCTGGACGTTCTGGTCAACAACGCGGGGATCATGGACCGGATGGCCGCCACCGCCGACGTCACCGACGCGGACTGGGAGCGCCAGCTGCGCGTCAACCTCACCGCGCCGTTCCTGCTGACCCGCGCAGCCCTCCCTCATATGCTGGCGGCGGGCAAGGGCGCGATCGTCAACACCGCATCAGCGGGCGGCATTCGGGGCGCGGCCGCCGGAACCGCCTACACCGTGGCCAAGCACGGCATCGTCGGTCTGACCAGGTCCACCGCGATCATGTACCGGGACAAGGGCATCCGCACCAACGCCGTTGCCCCGGGCGGCACCGCCACCGCTATCGTCGTCGACGCCGACCCCGCAGGCCACGGCCCCGCGGTCGTCGGCGGCTACATGGGCAACATCGGCCGCATCGCCCAGCCCGAGGAGCAGGCCGCCGCCATCGTCTTCCTCGCCTCGGACGCCGCCAGCAACATCAACGGCGTCATCCTGCCTGTCGACAACGGCTGGTCGGCCGTCTGACCGACCCGGCGGGGGAGGGGACGCGGGAGAGACGGGGTGCCTGAACGGGGACCTGTTGTCCCCGGGCCCGGCGGCGGAGGGTTCCGGCCGCCGGGCCCGGGACCGCGCCCTTCCCCGTCCCCACGGATTGGGCGCGGCGGGACCGCCTCCGCTGGGAGCGGCCCCGGTCTGCGTACCCACGGATGGTGTCGGCGCCGTGGGTTTCGGTTTTCGGTGACCGGACGGGTCAGGTCCGGTGTCGGATGTCGTGGCCGGCGGCGCTGAGGGCGGTGAGCGACGGGCGGGAACCAGTGGCGAGCACCGCCCATGGGAGTCTCAGAGACCTGGGCAGCCGAGCCAGTATCCGAATCCCCGGCGGGTGTGGATCAGCGCGGACTCTTCCCGATCCACCTTGTTCCTCAGCCGGGAGACGAGCTTCTCGATCGCGTGGTCGGCGCGGAATTCACCCCAGACGTGCCGGCTGATCTGCTCCTTCGACAACACATGCTCGGCGTTGGCCAGCAGATGGCGCAGCAGCCGGTACTCGGCGGGGGTGAGGCCGAGCGGTCTGGGCCCGCGTCGGGCTCGGCAGGTCGCGTCGTCCAGGACCAGCTCGCCGTAGCATGCCTTCCCTTCGTGCCGCTCGGGAGTCCGGCCGCGCAGCAGTACGTGGACCCTGGCCAGGACTTCGGCGATCCGGACGGGCTTGATGACGTAGTCCTCGGTCCCGGGGGACAGTTCGGGAGCGAGGCTATGGAGGGAGTCGCACGTGGTGAGGAAGAGCAGCGGGGGACGGTCCGCCGCTGCCATGCGGCGGCCCCGGGCGAACTCCTCCTGGTCCGGCAGTGTGGCGTCCCAGACCACCACATCGAAACGGTGCTGGGTGAGCCGCATCATCCCCTCGGTGGCGGTGCCCGCCATAAGGACCTGATAGCCCGCCAACTCCAGTGTGGTGTCGAGTAGTTCGGTGATGCCGGGATCGGCGGTGACGACCAGGACGTGCTTCCTGTCGCCGCAGGACGGCGACGGTTCTTCACCGAGGTTCCTGTGCATGACAAGGCCATTCGTATAGGACTTACGCTGTGAGACGCTCGTACTGCCGCGGGCTCGGGCGGCCGGACGCGTGGGATATTCCGCTCGGTCAAGTCAGAGTTTTGAAGTGTTGCCCGACTCGACTACTGTACAGATGATTGCCTAACTTAAGCAAGCGTGTTTGGGTGGCCGTAAGTGTGTTGGGGGATCCACGACGGTCGCATCATCGAACAGGAACCACGGTCCATGATCAAAAGATTGCAGCAGCAGCTGCGCGACCACCCCCGCATCGTCGATGTGGCCGTCGCCGTCGTGTTCTGTGCCTGCTCGTTTCCCGGTAGCGCGGTGCCGCTTCCCGGCCGTGACCTGGGGGTTCCGTGGTGGCCCGGGGTGCTGCTTGGCGTCATCTCCAGCACCGCCTTGTTGTGGCGCCACGGCCGCCCCCGTACCACCGCCGTGGTGACAGGCGTGTGCGCGATAGCCATGACGGCGCTCGGCTACATCCTCACGGTCCTGCTGCTGGGGCCGCTCATGGTCGCGCTCTACGCGCTGGCCGTCCGTACCGACCGGCGCACCGCGAACGGCTTCGCTTTCACCGGCATCGCACTGCTGCTGGTTACAGCACTGATCGCCGGCCCCACCGATGAGCCCCTGGTCCTCAAGCTGATGGGGCCCGTCTTCTGGCTGCTGCTGCCCACCTCCCTCGGCACCGCGACCCGGCTTCGCGCGGCCGTTCTGGAGGCGGTGCAAGCCCGCGCTGAGCACGCGGAACGAACCCGGGAAGAAGATGCGCGGCGCCGCGTCACCGAGGAGCGCCTGCGCATCGCCCGGGAACTGCACGACGTCGTCGCCCATCACCTCGTCCTGGCCAAGATCCAGGCCGGTGTCGTCGCGCGTTCCCTGCGCAGCCGGCCCGCGGAGGCCGAGAGGATCGTCACCGAACTCGCGGGCACCACCTCATCGGCCCTGCGTGAACTCAGGGCCGCCGTCGGCTTGCTGCGCCACACCGACGATCAGGAGTGGCCCCTGGATCCTGTTCCCGGGCTCGCTCAACTCCCCGAGCTGATCGCCTCGTTCAAGACCGCCGGACTCACGGTGACCGTCACCGGCGCGGGAGAGCCGCGGCCGCTGTCCGCCGGGGCGGATCTGGCGGCGTACCGCATCGTGCAGGAGGCGCTCACCAACGTCACCAAGCACGCGGCCAGCCGCTCGGCCGCGGTGCGGCTGGCCTACTCCCGCGACCGGCTGGGTGTCACCATCACCAACGAGGGAGGCGTGACACCGCCCTCTTCCCCGGCCTCCGGCAGCGGCTACGGCCTCGTCGGCATGCGCGAGCGCGCTCTGTCCGTCGGCGGCCGCCTCCGCGCGGGCCGACGCGCTCAAGGAGGTTTCGAAGTCGTCGCCGAACTGCCGCTGCACCCCAGCACTCCTGACGAGGCGGCAGCCACATGACTCTCCGCGTCACCTTCCACGGCGGCGCGAACGGCGGGTCGGCACGACTGACCGTCGAGGAACCTACTGACGGATCAGAGGTTGCGGCCCAGGAGTTCCAGCAGGGCCGTCCAGTGGCGTTCCGTCGCTTCGGCGCTGTACATGGCGGTGTCGGCCTGGGTGAAGCCGTGGTGGGCGCCGGTGTAGACCTCGGCGCGGTGCCGCACGCCCGCCGCTGTGAGGGCCTTGTCGAGGCGGTCGATCTGTTCCGGGGGCAGGGTGGCGTCCTGGTCGGCGTGGCCGAAGTAGAGCTCGGCGGTGATGCGGCCGGCGAGCAGGTGAGGGCTGTCCGGCGCGTCGCTCGCGAGGTACGCGCCGTGGAAGCCCGCCGCGGCGGCCACCCGGTCCGGGTAGCTGCCGGCGGTGCGCAGGGCCAGGCCGGCGCCCATGCAGTAGCCGGTGATGCCGACCGGGCCGCCGGTGGTCAGGGGAGAGGCGGCCAGCCAGTCGAGGTAGGTGCCGGCGTCCCGCATGGCCGCCTCGGGGGTGAGCGTCTCCATGGCCGGGCGGATGCTCTGGATGATCTCCGGGCGCTCGGCCGGGTTGATGAACTCGGGAAGCTCCACCACGGGCGCCCGCCCGTAGCGGTAGACGACGTTGGGGACCAGGACCGTATAGCTGGCCGAGGCGAGTCGGTCGGCCATCTTCTTCAGGTGCGGGCGCAGTCCGAAGGCATCCATGTAGAAGAGGACGGCGGGGTGCGGGGCGCTGTCGTCGGGGTGGGCCAGATAGGCGTCGGCGGTTCCGTCCTGGGTGGGGATGTCTACGGACGAGCCGTGCACAGCGGCGGTCATCGTTGTCTCACTTCGTGGTGGGGGTGGATACGGAGAGCAGGTGTGTCCTGGCCGAGCGCGTCAAGGAACTGACCGGAGGCTGAGTCTCGGTCAGGGTCCAAGGTCTCCGTTTCAGCGGGAGAGAGGCGTTCGGGTCTCCACCTGTGCCCCTCAAGCCCGACTGTGATTTCTCACGTCTCACATGAAACTCAGTGGCACGTTAGTTACTGAGGCGCACTCCTGCAAATCAGGGCCATGGGGTGGTTGGGATCGCGGGGTGAGCGGAACAGCGCGTACGAACACACGGGATATCGCCCGGGCCGCCGTCCGGGCCGAACTGGCCCAGGTGGCCTTCGACCTGTTCCGCCGTGAAGGCTTCTCGGAGCGGCACGGCCGGCGCCCCGCCCTGGCCTGGGCCCGCGCCGAACGCGACGGCTCGTCGGGGCCCGCGACCGTCGGCCGGATGGTACGCGCCGACGTCGCCCTGGACTGTCTGAGTATCGCGCCCGCCACGCAGCGCTGCCGAGTCCTGCCTCGGAAGAGCTCGCCGGTGATGCCCGCGGAACCCGTCATCGGGAACAGGACGATCACCCGACAAGATTTGATTAAGTCAATCAAGGGATTTATGCTTGCGTGAGTCAAGCACATCCGATCACCCTGACGGGGGCCCTCCATGTCCGACACCGTTGCCCACTCCGCCGACGCCCGGGGCTCCGCCCCGCCGAGGTCGAACGCCGTAGTGGCAGTGCTGGCCCTGGCCGGAATCGTTGTCTCGCTGATGCAGACCCTGGTCATTCCGATCGTCCCCGAACTGCCCAAGTTCCTTGACGCCTCTGCCTCCGACGCCGCCTGGGCCGTCACCGCCACCCTGCTCGCCGCCGCCGTCGCCACCCCGGTCGCCGGGCGTCTCGGTGACATGTACGGCAAGCGCCGCATGCTGCTGGTCAGCCTGGCCCTGCTGGTGGCCGGTTCGGTCGTCTGCGCGCTGAGCGAGTCCTTGATCCCCATGATCGTCGGACGGGCGCTGCAGGGCCTGGCGGCCGCCGTCGTCCCTCTCGGCATCAGCATCATGCGTGATGAGCTGCCCACCGAAAGGCTGGCCGGATCGACCGCGCTGATGAGCGCCTCGCTCGGTGTGGGCGGTGCCCTCGGCCTGCCGTCGGCCGCCTTCATCGCCGACAACTTCGACTGGCACGTTCTGTTCTGGACCTCGGCCGCCCTCGGCGTCGTCGCTGCCGTACTTGTCACGATGCTGGTGCCCGAGTCCAAGGTGCGCACCGGCGGACGTTTCGATCTGACCGGCTCCCTCGGCATGGCGGCCGGCCTGGTGTCCCTGCTGCTGGGCATCTCCAAGGGCGGCGACTGGGGCTGGACCAGCGGCACCACACTCGGGCTGTTCGCCTTCGCGGTCGTCGTCCTGCTGGCGTGGGGCGTCTTCGAGCTGCGCACCGCGCAGCCGCTGGTGGACCTGCGTACCACCGCGCGCCGCCAGGTGCTCTTCACCAACCTCGCTTCGATCGCGTTCGGCTTCTCGATGTTTGCCATGTCCCTGGTCCTCCCGCAGCTGCTTCAGCTGCCCGAGGCCACCGGCTACGGTCTGGGCCGGTCGATGCTGACCGTCGGCCTGGTCCTGGCCCCGCAAGGCTTGGTGATGATGGCGATGGCCCCGCTGTCCGCTGCCATCTCCAAGTCCAAGGGCCCGAAGGTCACCCTGATGCTCGGCGCCGTCATCGTCGCCGCCGGCTACAGCCTCAATATCGCGCTGATGTCAGAGGTCTGGCACCTCGTCATGGTCTCCTGCGTCATCGGCGCCGGCGTCGGCTTCGCGTACGGCGCGATGCCCGCACTCATCATGGGCGCCGTGCCCGCGTCGGAGACGGCCGCCGCCAACAGTCTCAACGCCCTGATGCGATCCATCGGTACATCGATCGCCAGCGCCATCGCCGGTGTCGTTCTCGCCCAGATGACCATCAGCTTCGGTACCGCCGCCCTGCCCTCCGAAAGCGGCTTCAAGGTGGTCATGGCCATCGGTGCCGGCGCGGCCGTCCTCGCCTTCGTCCTCGCCGCGTTCCTCCCGCGCCACCGCCCCGGCGTCGTGGCGGCGGCGCCGGCGGCCTCCGGACGGGCCGAGCCGGCGGAGGTCACAGGTGTCACGTCGTAGGCGGCCGGCTCCGGCGGCTCCAGGGCGACGAAATGATAGGCCCTTCGTATCGGGGGTTGAGTTTCTCGACTCTCTTGTGCGCGATAGGTACGCAGGCGCACCATTCCAGACGCTCCACATCAATTCCGCATGCCTCGATGCCGGTCGGGATTTCTCTGCGGTCGAATGCCCGGGGGACACCCGGTCTCGCGTTGTCCGGTGCGATAGGGAAATTTCTCCCGTATCGATCAGTACGCCGTTCGACCAGCCCTCGGGCGGGCGTGTGACGTGCACCACGTCCGGCTAATGTCAGGGAACTGACCGGAACGTGTCAGTCGACTCCGCTTTCATGTGAGTAGTCGAACTCTTCGACCAAATGTTTCTCCGGATCTCCGCAGCCATTCCGGCCGGAGCCCCCACATCACCAAGGAGACGCGAATGTCCGACACCCTTTCTTGCCCCGTGAGCGGCGCGGCCGAGTCGCTGCCCGAATATCCGTTGCAGCGGGCGGCGGAATGCCCGCTGGCCCCGGCTCCGGCCGTTCAGGAATTGCGGGCGGCGAAACCCATCACGAAGGTGCGCATTTGGAACGGCAGCACGCCCTGGCTGGTCACTCGGCACGCCGACCAGCGGACCCTGCTGACCGACCCCCGCGTGAGCGACGACGACCTCGACCCCGGATTTCCCTATGTGAACGCGCACCGAGCGGAGATCGCACCGGTGACGCCGCGGCTGATCACGAACACGGACGCGCCGGAGCACACGCGGTTGCGGCGGACGGTCAACGGACCGTTCGTGGTCAAGCGGATCGAGAAGGCACGGCCGGCGATCCAGAAGATCGTCGACGATCTCATCGACACCATGCTGGACGGGCCGAACCCGGTGGATCTCCTCACGGCGCTCGCCCTGCCCGTGCCGTCGCTGGTGATAGCGGAGCTGCTCGGGGTGCCCTACAAGGACCATGACTTCTTCCAGAGCAGCAGCAGTCTGGTGCTGGACAGCACGGCGCCGCCCGAGAAGGCCCGGGAGGTCAGCGGTGCGCTGTCCGCGTACCTGGACAACCTGCTCGGGGAGAAGATGACCGACCCGGGCGAGGACGTGCTGTCGGAGATGGGCGGTCGCGTCAAAGCCGGGGAGATGACCCGGACCGAGGCCGTGCACATGGGCGTGGCCATGCTGATCGCGGGTCACGAGACGACGGCCACGATGATCAGTCTCGGCACGCTGGCGCTGTTGCAGCATCCCGACCAACTGGCGGTGGTGCGGGAGACCGAGGACCCGAAAGTGATCGCGAACGCGGTGGACGAGGTGCTGCGTTACCTGTCCATCGTGCAGACGGGGGTGCGCCGGGTTGTCAAGGAGGACATCGAGATCGGCGGCGTCGTGATCCGGGCCGGGGAGGGGATCATCTTCGATCTGCACGCGGCGAACTGGGATCCGGAGGCGTTCCCGGAGGCCGACCGGCTGGATGTGCGCCGGCCGGCGCGTACGCACCAGGCGTTCGGATACGGGCCGCATCAGTGCCTGGGGCAGAACCTGGCCCGTCTGGAGCTCCAGGTCGTCTACGGCACGCTGTACCGCCGCATCCCCACCCTCCGGCTGGCCGCCGGGATCGAGGAGCTGGAATTCGACCACACCGGGACCACGTACGGCGTGCACAGCCTGCCGGTGGCCTGGTAACCCCCCAAGTAAGAACTGAGGTAACGACAATGCGCGTGGAACTGGACGAGCCGAAGTGTGTGGCATCGGGGCAGTGTGTGATGGCCGCCCCCGAGGTCTTCGACCAGCGGGACGACGACGGCGTTGCGATCCTGCTGGACGAGCACCCCGTCTCCGAGCTGCACGACGGCGTGCGCGAGGCGGCGGCCATCTGCCCGGCGGCGGCGATCCGGCTGGTGGAGGGGTGAAGCGGATCGTGGTCGTGGGCGCCTCGGCCGCCGGGCTCGCGGCAGCTGAGACCCTGCGCCGGGAAGGCTACGACGGCACACTCACCCTGGTCGGTGACGAGCCGCATGCCCCCTACGACCGGCCCCCGCTGTCCAAGCAGATCCTGTCCGGCGAGTGGGGCACGAAGCAGTTGCCGTTGCGCCCGTACCAGGTCCTCGACAGCCTCGGCCTGGACCTGCGGTTGGGGGTGGCGGCGACCGGACTGGACACCACGGACCGTACGGTGCGTCTGGCGGACGGGTCGCAGGTGGCGTACGACGGGCTGATCGTCGCCACCGGGGTACGCCCGCGGCGCCTGCCCGGCGAGGGTGCCCACGTACTGCGCACCCTGGACGACGCGTTGGCGCTGCGCGGCCTGTTGGGGCCGGGACGGCGGCTGGTCGTGGTCGGCGCCGGGTTTCTTGGAGCCGAGGCGGCGGCGGTGGCCTGGAAGCTGGGCGCCCGGGTGACGCTGATCGAACCCGCACCGGTGCCGCTCGCCCAGGCGGTCGGCCATCAGGTCGGCGGGGTGCTGTCACGTGCCCATCTGGAGCACGGGGTGGATCTGCGCACCGGGGTGTCGGTCAGCGCGGTCACCGAGGACGGGGTGCTGCTGGACGACGGCGAACTCGTCGGGGCCGATGAAATCCTGGTGGCCATCGGGTCGTTGCCGAACACCGACTGGCTGGCGGACAGCGGTCTGACGGTGCGGGACGGGCTGGTGTGCGACGAGTACTGCCAGGCCGGCCAGGGGGTGTACGGGGCGGGGGATGTGGCCCGCTGGTACAACCCGCTGTTCGGGGTCTCGATGCGGATCGAGCACCGCACGAACGCCGCCGAGCAGGGCATGGCCGCCGCCCGGAATCTGCTCCACCCCGAGGCGCGCAAGCCGTTCGCGCCGGTGCCGTACTTCTGGTCGGACCAGTACGACATGAAGATCCAGGCGTACGGCTACCTCCGCGGGCACGACGAAGTCGCCGTCGTGGACGGGGACCTCGCCGAACGCCGCTTCGTGGCCGCCTACCGCACCGGCGACCGGGTGACCGGCGCGCTCGCGGTCGGGATGCCGCCCAAGGCGATCCGTCTGTGGCGTCAGGCCGTCGCGACCGGCGCCGCCTGGCGCGAGGCCGTACCGACCGAGACAACGGGCGCCGCTGTCAACGAGGTTGCCTGACACTGCCCGCCGTTCACCGGGTGGGCTCCCGGATTCCGGGAGCCCACCCGACAACAAGGAGGTTGTTCATGCAGGACCGTACATACGACGGCCGTGACGTGGTGGTGGTCACGGGGGCGGGCGGCATGGGGTCGGCGATCGCGCGCCGGCTGGGCAGCGGACGGACCCTCATCCTCGCCGACGCCTCGCCCGAGCAACTCGACCGGGTCGTCGACGCGATGAGTGCCGAGGGATATGCGGTGCGTGGCGTGCTGACCGATGTGTCCGACCGCGCTTCGGTCGAGAAGCTCGCGGACATCGCCTCCGGCGAGGGCCGGCTGACAGCCGTGGTGCACACCGCGGGCGTAGCCGCCGCGACCGCGTCGGCGCGGAAGATCTTCGAGGTCGATCTGCTCGGCACGGTGTACGTGATCGACGCGTTCGAGAAGGTGGCGGTCCGCGGCACATCGCTGGTCTGCGTGTCCAGCATGGCCGGCCACTACGCGTCGTTGAGCCGGGAGGACGAGGCCGCCCTGGCGACGGCTCCCCCCGAGGAACTGCTCGGGCTGGCGGCGGTCACCGCCGTGGGCGACGACTCGACGAGCGCGTACATCGTGGCCAAGCGTGCCAACCATGTCCGGGTGCAGGCCGCGGCGCTCGCCTGGAACCAGCGCGGCGCCCGGGTGAACACGGTCAGCCCCGGTGTCATATCCACCGCGATGTCGAAGGCCGAGGCCGATTCGGACTCCAACGGGCACATGCTCAGGATGCTGGAGGAGTGCGGCGCGGGCCGCATGGGAACACCGGGGGAGATCGCCGACGCCGTGGCGTTCCTCGCGGGCCCGCAGTCGCTCTACATCACCGGCACCGACCTGCTCGTCGACGGCGGGCAGGCCGGATGGATTCACTGGCACATGAAGCGCGAGTGACAGCGGCCCGACGGCCTTTGTGACCTCCGCACAGGGGCCGGCGCTCGCCGCGGTGCGGCGCTCAGCGAAGTGCGGCGGTCGCCCGACGCCTCCCGGGGGACCGGCCACACGGCCACCTCGGGGCGGACATCGAGAACACCGGACTCGCGACCGGCCCTCGGTACGGCCCGTAGCGCCCCCAGTCGGTTCGAGGCGGCGCATTCCGATGCGCTCCCATGTCCCGGACACCGCTCTGACCAGCCCGGACAGAGCGGGACTGTCCGGGACATCGAACCGCCATTGTCAGGTTCCGCGTTGCCCCGGAAGGCTCTGTCGCAGCCCGAGCGATCACGCCGGGCGCCGTACGAACTCACGACAGGAGCCCTCGCATGGGAACCCGAGCACGCCTTGCGTCCATAGTCCTCACGATGACCCTCGCCGGCGGTCTGACGGCCACCATGGCCCCGGCCCAGGCGCAGCCGGCGGGCGAACGTACCGCTGCCGCCGCCGCGACGTACTACCTGAAGTTCGACAAGAACACCGTGACCAACTCCAAGCTGTCTCTGATGAAGAGCGTCGCGGGCCCCGACAAGGTCATCGCGAGTTACAAGGCCGGATCGGGGACCAGCACCAACACCTGCGCCGTCGGGAAGGGCTGGCTGCCCAACGGCAACTACAAGATCGAGTTCCACCGCAAGAACTTCGACGGAATCATCAACGGCTACGTCATCAAGCTCGCCGACAAGCGATGCAGCAAGGGCGCCAAGCGCACCGAGCTGTTCATCCACAGCGAGATGAAGCCGAACGGCAAGCAGGGCTCGATCGAGTCCGAGAAGTGGACCAACAGCAACCCGAACGACTACTACTCCAACGGCTGCATCAAGCTCAACCCGTCCAACATCAAGAACCTGTTCAGCAGGCTGGACAGCCTGGGCTGGGGGAAGCTGACCAAGCTGGCGGTCGTGAGCTGATGGACCGTTGGCCGGAGCGGTGACGGGCGAAGCCGCACAGCTCGTCGACCCCGCGGAAACGCTATCTGCGTGAGACTGGACGCGTACCGCGCAGGTGGCGTCTCCGCTGTTGGTCAGGCGGTGGTGGCAGGGACCTGGAAGTAGTGGCCCTTGTCGAGGTCTTCGAGGAGACCGGGGTGGGTCTGCTCCCAGTCCAGCAGCTCCCGCGTCAGGGTGTTCGACGTCGGGGCGTCAAGGCCGAGGAGGGCGCCCAGCCAGGCGAAGTGGTCGGCCGCGGCCTCGGGGGCCACGGAGGTCACCGGCACGTCGAGGTGACGGCCGATCACCTCGGCGATGTCGCGGATCGCGACGCCCTCGTCCGCGACGCCGTGCAGCACCGATCCGGCGGGGGCCTCCTCGACGGCCAGGCGGAACAGCCGTGCGGCGTCGAGGCGGTGGACGGCCGGCCAGCGGTTGGCGCCGTCGCCGATGTAACCGGAGACGCCCTTGGCGCGGGCAATGGCGACCAAGGTGGCCATAAAGCCCTGGTCTCCTTCGCCGTGGCAGGTCGGAGACAGTCGCACCACGGATGAGCGCACGCCGCGCGAGGCGAGTGCGAGCATCGCCTGGGCGGTGGCCGATCGGGTCGAGAGCGGCGAGCCGTCGATCGTGGGCATGTCCCGCTCGGTCGCCACACGCCCGGGCGCGAGGCCGAGCACGCCGGAGGCGAGGACGAAGGGGCGGTCGGTGCCGGCGAGCGCGTCGCCGAAGGTGTCGACGGCGCGGCGATCGGCCTCGGCGGCGCCCTGGAAGTCGCCGCTGAAGGCGATGTCGTGCTTGAAGGCGAGATGGATCACCCCGTCCGACGCGGCGGCTGCGTCCCGCAGGACGCCGAGGTCGTCGACGGTGCCGCGGACGACCTCCGCCCCGGCCGCGGTGAGCGCGGCGGCGGAGGCGTCGGAGCGGGCGAGCCCGACGACCTGGTGCCCCGCGTCGATGAGCTCGGGAACGACGGCGGAACCGATCCAGCCGGACGCGCCGGTCACGAAGATGCGCATGGGAGGACTCCAAACTTTTGATGGCAGTGGCTGTCATCGAGGCTAGCACCTGATGTCAGTCGCTGCCATCGCGTAGGATCTGCGCATGGGTAGATGGGAGCCGGACGCGCGGGGGCGCCTGGCGAAAGCGGCGTTGGAGCTCTACAGCGAGCGCGGGTTCGAGCAGACCACCGTGGTGGAGATCGCCAAACGGGCCGGGCTCACGGAGCGGACCTTCTTCCGGCACTACGCCGACAAGCGCGAGGTGCTGTTCGCCGGCTCCAGCGCGTTGCAGGAACTGTTCGTGCGGGCGGTCGCCGACGCTCCGGAGTCCGCGGCGCCGATCGACGCACTGGCGGCGGGCCTTGACGCCGTCTCCGAGATGTTCGCCGACCGTCGCGAGTACGCGCGGAAGCGACAGGCTGTGATCATGGCGAACGCGGAACTCCAGGAGCGCGAGCTGATCAAGCTCGCCTCCATGTCGGCCGCGCTCGCCGACACCCTCCGCCGGCGCGGCGTCGCGGAGCCGGCCGCAAGCCTGACCGCCGAGGCGGGGGTCGCCGTCTTCAAGGTCGGGTTCGAGCGCTGGATCGTGGCGGCCGAGGAACGCGACATGGCGCACTTGATGCGGGATTCGCTGGACGAACTCAAGGCCGTGACCGCGGGCGGCTAGGTCCTGTCCGGCCGATCTTCGCGGATCAGGCCGCGGCGTCTGGCGCACTACGTTCGCTGCGCTCTCTTCGTCTCGGCGCCTTGATTCCTCCCTGGATGCCGAGCGGCGATCGCAAGGCGGAGGGTCTCCCCAGTACTGGACGTACTGGGGTGATCCCGACAACGCGGCGAGCGTGCGCCCGCCGCGGCAGCGGCTCGTGTCACTGCGGCGCCGCGGGCCCGCGAAGATCGGCCGGACAGGACCTAGGCCACTGGCCATCCCGGTACCGGTGGGAGTGGGTGAGCCCGGCTTCGGCTATCCGTGGCCATGGGCGGTGTGCCGCTGGCCGACCGGGATCACGCGACGCGGGCCGCTCTCGCGGAGCTCAGCGGCGTGTTCGACACCGCGGCCCTGACCGAGCTGTGGGACGCGGCACTGAACGCCCCCGAATGGGACCGTCCTCCGGTCTGGTTCCACGGCGACATCCACACCGGCAACCTGCTGACCGTCGACGGCCAGCTCGGCGCGGTCATCGACTTCGGTGAACTCGGCATCGGCGACCCGGCCCGCGACCTTGACCATCGCCTTCACCCTGATGTCGGCCGGGAGCCGGGCCGCTTTCCGTGCCGCGCTCGATGTCGACGACGCCACCTGGGCCCGGGGTCGAGGCTGGGCCCTGGCCACCGGCCTGAACGCCTACATCTCGTACGCCGCCGTCAACCCCCGCGTCGCCGCGCAGACCACCCGCCAGATCAACCAGGCTCTGATCGGCTGAGCCGTGGCCGGGTCTACGGTGCCAACCACGAGGACGTACGGCGATGCTTGCGCGTGCCGTCACGCCTGCGGCGCTGTCGGAACTCCCCATAGTGCGACTACGTGGTCAAGAGGAGGTTTCTGGCCGGTGGTTGCGCTCCGGCTGTTGCCGGAGCGGGATGCGTACGGTGAAGATCGCCCCGCCGTCACTGATGACGTCGATCGTGCCGTGATGGCGTTTCACCACCTGGGCCACCAGCGCCAGGCCGAGCCCGCGGCCGTGCGGGCGATCCGCGGTCTTCGTCGACCAGCCGGCGGTGAACGCGGTCCGGACCGTCGCCGGGTCGAGTCCGGTACCCGTGTCGCGGACGCGGATCGTCAGCGTGTCGCTTTCCGTTCGCATGGTGACGTCGACCCTCCGGGGGGACGGAGTGGTGAGCGCCGCGTCGATCGCGTTGTCCACCAGGTTTCCCACGATGCTGATCAGGTCCCGGGCGTCGATGGGAACCGTGTCCACCCGTGTGTCATCGCTGATGACCAGATGCAGGCCCTTCCTCTGTGCCTCGGCGACCTTGCCGAGCAGCAGTGCGGCCACCGGGGGATCGGCTATCGACTCGACGACCCGGTCGACGAGTTGCTGCGTCGCGGTCAGCTCGGCGGCGGCGAACTCCATGGCCTCCTCCGGTTTGCCCACCGCGATCAGCGTGACCACGGTGTGCAGCCGGTTCGCGGCCTCGTGCGCCTGTGCCCGCAGAGACTCGGCGAAGGAACGCGCGGAGTCGAGTTCGCTGGTCAGAGCAAGCAGTTCGGTGTGGTCGCGGAGGGTCGCCACGGTGCCGACGAGGCGGCCGTCCCGTCGGGCGGTCCGCTGGGTGACGACAAGTACTCGTTCGCCCGCGAGGTGGATCTCGTCCTCGGCGTCGTGCCCGGCGGTCAGCAGCTTCCGCAGCGAAGGAGAGTCGGTCAGGCCGGTTGACGGGCGGCCTTCGGCGTCCGGACCAAGGCTGAGCAGGCGCTGCGCCTCGTCATTGGCCAGTACCAACTGCCGGTCGGGTCCCAGGACTACGAGCCCTTGGCTCACGGTGTGCAGGACGGCGTCGTGGTGCTCGTACATCCTGGTGATCTCGGCCGGCCCCAGGCCGAGAGTCTGACGCCGCAGACGTCTGCTGATGACGAACGACGCGAACGCGGCCGCCAGTAGGGCGAGTCCGGCGGCGATCAACAGCCCGGGCAGCCTGCCGTGCAACTGGTCACCGATCTTCGGCTGCGTCATCACCACCGACACGATGCCGATGGCCGTGGAGTCCGCGCCGATCACGGGCGCCGACGCGCGCACCGACGTTCCGAGGCGGCCCTGGTAGAACTGGGTCAGCTCGTGCCCGTTGAGAACCGGCGCGATGTCCCAGTTGATCTGTGTGCCCAGCCGTGTGGGGTCGCGGTGGACGCAGCGGGTCCCGTCGGGTCGGGCGATCACGATGAAGTCGACATTGTTGGCCTGCCGCACGGTTTCCACCAGCGATTGCAGGCCCGGCGGGGGTTCGGGCCGGCTCAGCGCCGTACGTACGTCGGGACTGTGGGCGAGCGTTCGCGCCACGGCCAAGGACACGTTGGCCGCGTGCGACTCGCTCTCGTGGGATATCTCGACGTAGGCGGCGGCCAGGACAGCGGTCACCAGCACGGCCAGAACACCGAGTTGCAACAGAAAGAACTGACGGGCGACGCTGACCGCGCGCAGCCGACGGAAAGCGTATCTGTTGCCGCGTGTGGTCGTGCCCGTCACGTTGGCGCCCCCATCGAGACTCAGCCGCGAGCGGCCCACTGGTAGAGCTGTTCGGGGCGTCCACCGCCGTAGCGCAGGGACCTGGTCACCAGTTCCTGGGCGACCAGATGTTCGAGATAGCGGCGGGCGGTGACACGTGACAGCCCAGCGGCCTCCGCGACATTCGTTGAGGACAGTGGCCGTCCGGCGTCGCGAACCACACGTGCGACGGCCCTCCAGGAATCCCTCGTCAGTCCTTTGGGCAGTGGTTCGCTACGCGAGCCGCGCAATGTGGCGAACAACAGGTCCACATCCTGCTGCGCCGCGAGTCCCCTGCTCGACGTCAGGCGCTGCCGGTACTCGGCGTACCGTTCGAGCCTCTCGCGCAACGAACTGGGCATGAACGGCTTTATCAAGTACTGCGTCACTCCGTGGGCGATGGCGTGGTGAATCGTCTCCACATCGCGGGCGGAGGTGACCGCTATGACGTCCACCGACCGGCCGGCGCCGGAGTGCAGAGAACGGCACACGTCGAGGCCGTTCATGTCCGGCAGGCCGAAATCGAGCAGAATGAGGTCGGGGCGGTTACGCCCTATGAAGCGCAGTGCCTCCCTGCCGGAATGCGCGATTCCCGCGGGTTCGAAACCTTGGACCGTTGCCACGAAACCGAGGTGGGCCGCCGCCAGGGTCGGATCGTCTTCGACGACGAGGGTCCTGATCATCATCGGGCCGTTCCGCGGATAACCATTACGACCACAACCGCCTCTTCCCGCCGGCTCGGCGGCGATGCTGCATGGCGTCCCACCCTTTGCGAAGGGAGATCAGCGGGGCAACCGTGGACGTTACAACGGTGTCTCGCGGTCGGCAAGACACCAGGAGGACAACTCGCCGCGTTCGCGTCCGCGCCGGTGGTGGAGGTAGCGGTACGCCATGGCCGCGGCGGTCCGGAACCGCTCGTACGGTGTGGGATCACTGGTCGCTCGACCAATAGGACCACAAGGAGGACGCCAACTGCCGCTCGCGCCACACTCCGTTGTGTCAGACAGAGATCGGGCAGAGAGCGAGTCGCCTTGATCCGCTTTCGACAGACGATTTGCGACGGAGGTTCTGCAATGACGCAGTTCACCGTGCCACGCCGCACGGGCACCGCGGCTCGGCGCCCGAGGCGCAGGCGGGGGCGGGATCCGATGCGAAGGCTCGCATGGGTGTTCCCGGCCGTGGTGATGCTGGCCTTGACCGGTTGTACGAGTTCGTCTCAGCCTTCCGCGGCGCAGTCGGCCTCTTCGACTGCCCAGCCGGGCAAGGCGACTCTCAACTGCGACGACCCCAAGTACCGTGATCCGAACTCCAAGGACCCACTGGCAGAGCAGTGTGCCCGGATCAAGTCGGTGACCTCCAAGGGCGCGCAGATCCACTACACCAAGAAGTTCGACTTGAGCGGGCTGCCCACGTACAAGCCCCAACACATGGTCTCCGGGACGATCCGGCAGTCCGGGAACAACTACCTCGGCGACAGCCCGGTGGCCAAGCGCTGGGAGAAGGCGTTCCAGAAGTATCAGCCGGACGTCACGTTCCAGGACAATCTCGTCAGCTCCGCCGTTGGTATTCCCAGTCTGTACACCGGAACCGCGGACGTGGCTCCCATGGGCCGGGAAATCCTCTGGGACGAACTCCAGGGATACCAGCGCCAGTTCAACTCCCAGCCACTCGAAGTCACCGTCACCACCGGCTCGTACGACGTGACGGGCTGGACCAACGCGCTCGCGGTCTTCGTCAACAAGGCCAACCCCCTCTCGAAACTGTCGTTCTCGCAGATTGACGGGGTCTTCGGTGCGGCGCGAACCGGAGTCTGGGACGGCCAGAAATGGG
This sequence comes from Streptomyces scopuliridis RB72, assembly GCF_000718095.1. Lineage (GTDB taxonomy): Bacteria > Actinomycetota > Actinomycetes > Streptomycetales > Streptomycetaceae > Streptomyces > Streptomyces scopuliridis. The sequence goes on from NZ_JOEI01000020.1 coordinate 56,564, forward strand.
ATCCGACGAAGGTGCGGGGGGCGGACAAGAACATCCGGACCTGGGGACAGCTCGGACTGACCGGCGACTGGGCCGACAAGCCGATCCACGTGTACGGCTACACACCCGAATACCACTTCGGGAATTTCGTCGCCAAGGAGGCGATGCAGGGCAGTTCATCCTGGAACGAGAACATCAAGCAGTTCGCCAACTTCACCCGGCCGGACGGTTCGCTCGCGATCGCCGGCGATGTCTTCATGGACGAACTCGCGAAAGATCCCTACGGAATCGCCTACTCCGGCATCGACTTCCTCAAGCCGGGCACCAAGGCCTTGCCTCTCTCCCGGGAGGATGGCGGGCCTTTTGTGTCCATGAGTCTGGACACCGTACAGGACCGCAGTTACCCCCTGACTCGAAGCACCTACTACTACTTGATCAAGGGGCAGGACGGGAAGCCCGATCCCAAGGTAAAGGAGTTCCTCCGGTTCATTCTCAGCCGGGAGGGACAGCAGATCATCATGGAAGACGGGAAATATCTGCCTCTGACACCGAAGGTGGCGCGGAAGCAACTGGCAAAGCTGAACTGAGCCCCGGCGAATCACAAGGAGGCGGAGTGACCACGCGCAAGACGATCTGGGGGCTCCTGGTGCCGATCGGGCTCACCACGGCTCTCATTGCCGGGTGTACGAGTGGCGCACGGGACGACCCCAAGGCTGAACGGAGCAGCGCGGCAGCCGACGACAAGGTCGATGTCGACTGTGACGCCCCCGAATTGAAGGACCCGAACTCGACCGATCCCATGGCCGAGCAATGTGCGCGGCAGCGCAAGATCGCCAAGAAGCGGGAAAAGGTCTTCTACCACCAGAAGTTCGATCTGAGCGGGCTGGGGTCCTACGAACCGGAGCAGAAGGTGTCCGGAACCATCCGGCAGTGGGGCAACAACTATCTGGCGGACAGCACGATCGCCAGGCGGTGGGAGAGCGCCTTCCGCAAGTATCACCCCGGCGTGAAGTTCGAGGACAACCTCACGACGTCCGCCGTCGGGATACCCGGTCTCTACACCGGCAGGGCGGATCTCGCTCCCCTGGGACGTGAGATGTTGTGGGACGAAATTCAGGCATACCAGCGTCAGTTCAACGGTGCTCCCATCGAGATCACCATGGCCACCGGGTCGTACGACGTGGCCGGCTGGACGCCGGCGCTCGGCGTCTGGGTCAGCGACAAGAACCCGCTGCGGAAGCTGACATTCGAGCAGCTGGACGGAGTCTTCGGAGCGGCACGTACGGGCGGCTGGAACGGGCTGGACTGGAACCCCAAGGCAGCGCGCGGACCCGAGAAGAACATCCGCACCTGGGGTCAGCTCGGACTGACGGGAAAATGGAAGAACAAACCGATCAACGTGTACGGATACACATCGGAGTACCACTTCGGTGACTTCTTCTCGCAGAAAGTCCTCGGCGGCAGCTCCAAGTACAACGAGAACATCACGGAGTACGTCAACCAGGCACAGCGGGACGGCTCCCTGGCCAGCGCCGGCGACCTCTTCATGAAGGACCTCGCCGCCGATCCGTACGGGATCGCCTACGCCGCGATCACCTACCGGAAGCCGGGAAACAAGGCGGTGGCGTTGTCCGCGAAGCCCGGTGCCCCGTTCGTCGAGCCGACGATCGGCACCGTCCAGAACAGGAGCTTTCCGCTCACCAGAAGCGTCTACTACTACCTCACTCCGGGGAAGCTGAAAGATCCGAAGATCAAGGAGTTCCTCCGCTTCGTCCTCAGCCGTGAGGGCCAGCAGATCATCCAGGCCGATGGAAAATACCTGCCGCTGACCGCGGAACTCGCCAGGGAGCAGCTCCAGAAGATTTCCTAGGTCTCCTCGGACGGAAAGGACTCATATGCCTGCAGCGAAGCAGGGAGACGGGCACACCGGAATCAGTCGCAGGGCGATGGTCGGCGCAACGGCAGCCGGTCTGGCCGGCATCGGGTTGGCGCCTCCCGCGAACGCGGCCCCGCGAGCGACATCGGCCTCGGCGCTCGACGCCTTGGTTGCCGAACTGCCGCCGTATGAACCGGAGACGAAGGTCATCGGAGGCATCAGGATATTCGGCAGCTTCCTCAAGGGGAATGTGGAGGTCTGGGAAAAGGGCTTCCTCAAGCATCACCCGGAGGCCGAGTTCGCCCATAACTTCACCACCAGTAGCGAAGGCGCGATGGCGGGGCTCTACACCGGGCTCTCGGACGTCGCGCCGGCCGGGGACGACGCCAAGATCACGGACATGATGCCGTACTACAACGTCTTCCGGCATCTGCCAGTCGAGGTCTCGGTCGCCACCGGGGGCTACGAGGCCAGAGGCACTCTTTGGGCCATCCCGATCGTGGTGCACAAGGACAACCCCATCCGCCGGCTTTCTCTGCGGCAACTCGCCGGAATCTTCGGAGCGGAGCGCACCGGCGGCTGGGAAGGCATCCTCTATACCGCCAAGTACGCCCGTCATCCGCGCGAGAACATCCGGACCTGGGGCGAACTCGGGCTGCGCGGCGAGTGGGCGGAGCGGCCCATCCAGACCTACGGGTACTGCGCCCCCGGATTCACGTACTACTTTCAGCGCAAACTGTTCCACCACTCGGACAAGTGGAACCCCAACTTCCGTCAGTACGTCGAGGCGAAGGAGGCCCCCGACGACGACCTCGGCAAGGCCGTCGCCAGCGAACGCATGCTGGAGGAGCTGTCCGAGGACAAGTACGGCATTGCCTGGGCCGCCCTCATGCACACCAAGAACTACCCCAACGTCAGGCCGCTCGCCCTGGCGGTCGGGGACGGCGGACCGTACGTACCGCTCACACCGGAGACCGTACGCGACCGCACGTACCCCCTGATCCGCGATGCCTACTTCTATCTCAACCGGGCACCGGGGAAGCCGCTCGACCCCAAGGTCCGGGAGTTCATGCGCTACATCCTGAGCCGCGAAGGCCAGCGTGACATCGTGGAGCACGGCATCTACAACCCCCTCACACCGCAGGCACTGCGCGAACAGCGACAGAAGCTCGACTGACCGTCTGACCGTCATGTGGTGTGTGGTGACCGCCGCCTGGGGCAGTCACCACAGCCGCGCCGAGTCGGAGGCCGGTTCGGCGTGGCCGGCGCGTCGAGGTGGCTCGCGACGCCGCCGCGGAGGCCGCGGTCGTCTTGGCCGACGATTTCCCCACCCCCGTTATCCACAACCGTGCTCGGGAGAAATCGCATCTGTATAGCCTGAGTTGGCTGCGGCGCGGCCGGTCCGCGCCGCGCCTGGCGGAGAACTCGCCGGGCCGGCCGACTCCTTGGCGCCTTCGCTCCGCACCGGGACCGCCGCCGCGGAGGTGTACGGGCTGGCCTTGGAGACACTGTCGGCCGCCTACGGCGACCTGGGCGCATACGAGCAGGCCGTGCGCGCACAGGAAGCGGCACATGTCGCTGTCGCCCGGTGGTCCAGCCGGGACCGAAGTCCCGGTGCTGGAGCCGGGCGACAACACGGCGACTGAGTGCCCGCGCACCAGGGCGCCGCATCACTGGAGGACCGTCCTGCCAATCGCGGCCGTCGTGCTGGCCATCCTCCTCGCCGGACTGGGAACGTGGTGGGCGACCGCACCGCCGTTCCGCCCGGACGACGACAAGGGCGACCCCCAGGGGCTATCGCGGGACCAGACGCCCGGCCGGGCGAAATGGCCGCTGATCCGCGAAGGCGACCGAGGCGGGAGGGTGTTCGTCGTACAGCACCTGCTCGCCGAGCACGGCTACCCGCTGAACCCCGACGGCATCTTCGGGAGGATCACCAAGACCGAGGTGAAGAAACTGCAGCGCCGCGCCGCGCTGCTCCCCGATGGCGAGGTGGGACCGGACACCTGGCCACACCTGATCGTCCTGGTCGACTCACGCTCGAAAGGACATGCCGTCGAAGCGTTACAGATCCTCCTGCACTACGCGGGGCACCGGACCAGCATCACGGGTGACTTCACAGCCGCTACGGGGGAGTCCCTCAAGAACTTTCAGGGCTCCAACGAACTGCCGGTCACCGGCGTCGCCGACGAAGGGACATGGCTGCTGCTGGTGACCTCGCAACGGCCCGCCATCCACTCCTAGAAGCCGGCATCCGATACGCCCTCAGGCCTCGGGACGGAATCCCTAGGGACCCGCGTGCACCTGGCAGGCCCACAGGCTCGGGGTCCGGGGATACGTGTCACGCAGCGCGCACACGGCGGAGTGCAGGGCCTCGGCCGTCCGGTCGACGTCCAGCGCGCCGTCGCCCGTGCTCAGGGCCTCGTACACGCCTCGGGCGACACCGGCTCCGATCGTGTCGTCGACGTGCCACAGCGAGCCGACGACATGGGGGAAGCCCGCGATCTGGAGGGCGCTGACGATGTGGACGGCCTCGTCGGCGAGTTCGGGGCTGGTCCGCAGGGTGTCGCAGGCGGAGAGGTAGGCGAGCCGGACCGACGGCAGCCGGAGCCGGGCGAGGTCGCGGACGGTCAGTGGGCGTTCGGTGTGATCGTGCAGGACGAGCCGGCTGCCGGACGGGCGCTCAAGATCCCCCAGGGCGTGGCAGGCGAAGTGCGCATACGCGTGCCGGGGCAGGGCGGAGACCACAGCGGAGTGGGTGGCGGACGCGCCGGTCAGCACTTCGGGTCCGGGCAGCAGCCGGGCAAGGTGTTCGGCCTCGCGGTGCGCGGCGGGCAGTGATGCGAGGCCGGCGGCGTCGCCGACGGCGACGATGAGCGCGCCGGTGCCCGCCGGGCGGGCGGCGCGTTGCCTGGCGTGATGCAGCGCCCGCAGAGTCGGTGTGTACGAGGAGACGACCCGGTCCAACGCACCGGGCGCACCCTCCTGGGGGGTCGCGGCGTGCAGTGGCAGGGTGCCCAGGACGCCGCCCGGCGACCACCACACACGGGGCAACGGTCCGGCGGTGGTCGCCTGGATGCCCAGATGGTCGAGGACGGGCCCGCGCGTGCTGCCTTCTTGCTGCCGGAGCATCATCAGCGCACTCCCCAGGGCGCTGAGACAGTGGGCCAGATGCGGGCTTCCCGGCGGCAGTTGGGCCAGTACGTCACGCGCGATACCGACCGCCTCGCGCAGGTCCTCCGGGTCGTACGACTGCCGGTATCGCTCCAGGAGCTGGATGCCCAGATCGCTGAGGGCGAGGAGCCGGTCCGGGGAGTCGGACGGGGTTCCCTTGAGCACACGGTGGCCGAACCGGACCCGGTCGACGCCCAGTTCCCCGAACGGCCAGGTCGTCCCGGCGAGGGCCACCGCGCAGGACAGACCGTCGAGCCGGACCGTGGAGGCGGGGTCGTCGTCCGGTGTCGCGAGGACGGCGAGGCTGCCGTACCCGATCGCGGCGGCGAGGCTCACCTCGCGCGAGGGTGTCGTGGCGCCGTACCTCGCTGCCAACTCGTAGAGCGCGAGGACGTCTTCGGAGGCATCCGGCGGCGGATTGCGCTGTTGCCCCTCCGCTGCGAGTACGAACGCGGCGCACTCCGCCGCCCACTCGGCGGGACCATCGGCGTTCGCCGGGTCGGGGCGCGCGGCAGGATCGATACCCGCGAAGCCCGCCGCCAACTCCGGTGGCACGAGCCGTGGATCAACCACCCACACCGGAAAGAGCAGCGTTCCGGCCATGCTCCCGTGGACGCGGCTGTGATCCTCCGAGTCGTCCGCCGCGCGGGCGCCGCAGAGCCAGCCGGCCGCGTGCCGGGCCTCCATGTCGGTCCTCATGTCGGCGGCCCGCAGCAGTGCCCGAAGTTCGGCATCCGCCTCGTCGCCGAACACGGCGTCCCTGTTCACACGCCCGTCCGCGGTCGCGGACCGCGTGACGCGATCACGGATCGCCCGGACCAGCCGGTCCCGATCGTCCCGCACGTTGCCGAACTCTCCCATGCCGACTCCGCCACCGTCGCGACCAACCTCAACTGCGGTCATTCTGCGGCATACTTGACGCATGACGGTACAGCCCGACGGCTCGGCACCGGCCCGGAGGACAGCGGCGCTGTGCGCCCTGCTCGGCTCGTCGGACCAGGTGCGGCGGCTGCCCGAGATCCAGGCGGCGGCCCAGCGCGCGCTGACCGCGCTGCTGGCGGGCGCGGACGCCACCGTACTGGCGGCCTGCTACGACGATCTGGACCACGTGCTGCGCCGGGCCGGGGACGCGCGCGGGCTCCTCAACGAATCCCGAGGTGCCACCACGCCCGGCGTCGCGACGCACATCAAGGTGGCCGTGTGCCCGGGACCGGCCCGCTGCAGCCGGCTGGAACGGGCTCGCGACCTGCTGCCCGCCCCGCACTGTGCCGTCCACAACACCCGTATGCACAAACGGCGCCTGCGCCCCGACGAGTGACCGCCCCGGGCCACCGACCCCATGAACCCACTCCTCGCCACCCTGGGCGGCAAGCTCACCGAACGCTGGCTGAACCTGCTGGTGCTGCCCGGCGCGCTCTTCCTCGGCGTCACAGCCGTCGGCGCCACCCTGGGGCATCGCCACTGGCATGACGTCGACCGGCTGCGTGCCACTCTGGACGACCTCGCCGTCCGCCCCGCACTCGACCGGACAGGCACCGCCGCACTCCTGGTCGCGCTCACCCTGCTCATTGCGGCCGCGGCCTCGCTCGCCGCGCAGTTCCTCGGCGGTGCGATCGAGCAGTACTGGCTGCGTTCGGGCCGGGACCCGCTCGCGCGCGCCCTCACCGCGCGGCGTTGGCGGCGATGGAAGGAAAGGGACGAGAAGCTCATGGACGCCATCGCGCACTCCGGCCCGACCGGTGCCGGAGCCCACGGTGCGGTGACGATCCCGAGAAACATCTGGGAGCGGGTCCAAGCCCTCACGGAGGCTCGCGACCGCATCGCGCTGCGCCCACCGACACGCCCCACCTGGTACGGCGACCGCATGCAGGCGACGGCGGACCGCGTCGAGGCCGCCTACGGTGTGGACCTCGCCGCCCTGTGGCCGCGTCTGTGGCTGATCCTCCCCGAACCCGCCGTACGGCAGATCCAGTCGGCGCGCGACTCCTTCAGCGCCGCGGCCCGCCTCGCCGCCTGGGCCGTGGGCTATGCACTGCTCGCCTTCTGGTGGTGGCCGGCCGCGCTGGTCGCCATCGGCTGCGGGACCGTGGCCCGTTCCCGCGCCCGGACCGCGCTGGACGCGCTCGCGGGCCTCATCGAGGCGGCCGTCGACGTACACGGCCGGGAACTGGCCACTCGCGTCGGCCTGATCGCGCCGGACGCGACGGGACTGCTGGCCCATGACACGGGAGACGGGATGTCGGAGGTGTTCAGGAAAGCCGAGTGATGCTCATGCGACGGCTCTGCGGCGAACTTGAAGCCGCCGCGCGGTCGGCCCGTCACACGATTCTCAGCACCGGTCCTCCGGTCCTCTACTCGGTCCCGGCTTGGTGGGCGCCGAAGAAGTCGGTTAGTGGTCGCCCGCTACCAGGACCTCGTCGCGGTCTCCGACTCGCTCGCCGGGACGGAGGGCCGGATCACCACCGCGATGCGCGCCGCTGTGCGCAGCGGGGACGGGGCCCGGTTCCAGCGGGTGGTGTGGCGGGGCGAGCCCTATCTGGTCGTCGGCATGCCCGTGGCGTTCGCCGATGGGGACCGGCGCGCGTCCGGCCTTGAGGTCTTCGCGATCGCCGATCTCCGGGCGGAGCGCGACGACACCGCCGCCCTGCTTGCCTCCGTACGGGCGGGCGGGCACCGTGCCGGTGGTGCTGCTGGCCGCCGTCCTGGCACTGCTGGCCGCGGGGACGGTCCTTCGTCCGGTACGGAAGCTGGGCCGGGCCACCCGTGAGCTCGCGGCCGGAGACCTGGGCAGCCGGGTCGCCGTCACCGGGCACGACGAACTCGGAGTGGGTGATGCTGGACGTCACCGACCACGGTCCCGGACTGCCGCCGGGGGCTCGGGAGCGGGTCTTCGACCGGTTCTACAAGGCGGACGCGGCCCGCGCGCGTGGCGCGGCCGACGACAGCGGACAGGACAGCGCCTCGGCACGGCGATCGCGCTGGGGAACGCACGGTTGCACGGCGGCACGATCGACGTGGCCGACGGACCGCGGGGCGGCGCGGTGTTCACGCTGCGGCTGCCCCTGCGACGTACAGGGGAGGGCGCGGAGTGAAGGTCCGGCAGGGGGGTGGTGGTCGCCGCGCTGGGGATCGCCCTCATGGGCTGTGGCGTCCAGCCGACCGGAGCGATAGGCGCGGGCGAGGCCGCGTCCGGGCTGACGCGCGGGATGCGGCTGTACTTCGCGTCCGACAGCGGACTGCGCGCGGTGCCCCTGCTCGACAGGGAGGTCAAGGACCTCAACGCGGTGGTGAAGCTGCTCGCCGCGGGGCCGCCGCCGCCGAGTAGCGCGACGGGCTCACCTCGCTCGTCCAGCTCGGCGGCTACTCGGTGACCGGAACGGGTGGCCGCGTCACCGTGCGCCTCGACGGCCCCTACGCGGCGACGGGGCGCGACCAGGGCACGGGGCAGCTGGTGTGCACGCTGGCGCGCGCCCAGTCCGTACTCGACCCGAAGGTCAGGACCGACGACGTCGAGGTCACGCCGCGGCCGGCCGAAGGCGCCGTGCTAGGGCCTGTCTTCAAAGTCCCGCCTGCCCGGCGACGCCCGGCACGGACGCTCGCGGTGTTGTCGGATCACCCCAGTACGTCCAGTACTGGGGAGACCCTCCGCCTTGCGATCGCACGCACCGCGGCGACATCCTGCCGCTGCCGCGGCGGGCGCCGGGCCCGCCCTCCGGGCGGACGGCGCTACTTTGAAGACAGGCCCTGGGCCCCTACCGGTGTGCGGAGTTCCTCAACGGGTAAGACGGGGCACGTGAGTTCGCGACGGCGTTCCAGGCGCGGCGGCGTTCAGGGTGAGCGGCGTTCAGGGTGAGCGGCCGCGCCGCCGTCCACGCACACGGCCGCCGGTGTCCGCCGTCATGACGTTTCTCTCACTTCAGAAACAGGGAGCGGAGATAGGCCGCCACATCAGTCAGGTTGCCGCCCTCCTGGATGATCTTCCGCTGCCGGCCGGCCCAGGAACCACTGTTGCGCAACTCCACCAGAAGATCGTTGACCAGAGCGAGGTCCCCCGCATCGGACAGCGCGGGAGTGACATGCTTCACCAGCCGTTCCACCAATGTCCAGGCGGGGAGCGGGCGCCCGGAGGACATGTCCAGGGCGTCGCCTTCCAGCCCGTACCGGGCAGCTTGCCAGTGGGCCGCGGACAGCAACTGCTCCGAGACCGGGGGGAGTTGGGCATCGCGTTCCACCGCCTGCAGGCAGGTGGCGACCAGCGCGCGGGTCAGTCCCGCCAGCAGGATCACGGTGTCGCTGGTGGGGCAGACATCCATGACCCGTATCTCGATGGTGGGCACCTCCTCGGCAGGGCGGGCGAACCAGTACGCCATTTTCCGGTCGAGGATGACACCGGAGGCGACCAAGCTGTCGAGCAGAGCGTTGTAGTGTGCCGCGTCGGTGAACAGCGGAGCCGGACCGGCTACCGGCGTGTATGACCACCACGTTGACCGAAAGCTCGCGTACCCGGTCTCCCTTCCCAGTGAGATGGGGGAGTTGGCGGCCAGCGCCTGCAGCGTGGGCAGCCAGGCCCGGAGGTGGTTACTCACCCGAACGGCATGTTCCCGGTCGGGCATACCGACGTGGACATGCAAGCCGCACGGTATATGGCCGAACACGAGTGCACCGTACTTCCGGTGGATCGCGCGATAACGGGAGCCGCTGGTAGGTGGCATGTACGGCCCGGGCACCAGTTCCGTCCCGCACGCCAGCACCGCGCACCCCGCCATCTCCGCGGCGACCGCGGCGGCGGAGCGCAACGAGCGCACGTCATCGGCCAGCAGGGACAGTTCGCGATGCGGTTCCGTCACAGCCTCGACCACGGCCGCGGACACCTCCGGCTTCAGCCGTTGAGCAGCTCCGTTGGAAGGCGCGGCGGCGATCACTGCCTCGAAGGCGGGTACGGCCGCCCCGCTGTCCGGATCGACCAGGAGGAATTCCTCCTCAGCACCGACAGTGAGCGGTTGCGCCATGGGGTTCCCCTCCCGGGCTTCGGAGCCTTGAGTATGGGCACGGCCGGAGCCTCACCGCCATACCGCTCACTCGTAACCGGCCACCAGTCCCGGATTCCTCAGCAGCGGCTCGTTCAGCCGTTCCGGGAACACGAACGGTGGGGCAGGAGCCTCGCTGCTGAGTACCGCTCAAGTCACCGCCCCGGCTGTCTCCCCTCGCCTCAAGTGCCTTGATTCATAGGGACGTTGACGCGAGTGCCGGGCCGTGATCCCCGTATGCTGTGGCGGTTCTGGGTGGGTCCGTACGAAGTCCTGCGAAACAGCTCACCGTTGAGTTCGCGCTGAGTACACTCCGTCGCTGTCGAGCAACCATGCGTGTGGCGAAGAACAATGAGGAGTGCAGCGGTGCCGGTGACGCCCCAGGCCGGAGACAAGGTCGCCGACCGCTACCTCCTGCGGGAACTCATCGGCAGAGGAGGGATGGGCGTCGTCTGGCAGGCATGGGACGAGACGCTGAAGCGGCGGGTCGCGGTCAAGTGCGCGCGCCCGGACGACAATGAGGCCGCGAAGCGGCTCAAGAAAGAGGCGCAGCTCGCCGCACGGTTGCATCACCCGAACATCGTCCCCGTCTTCGACTTCGTCGAGGAAGAGACGGCCTGCTGGATCGTGATGGAGTTCGTGCCCTCGCGCAGCCTCGCGCAAATTGTGGCCGACTCCGGACCGCTTACGCCTGAGGACGCCGGGTCGGTCGGTTGCCAGATCGCGGCCGCTCTGGCGAAGTCCCATGCCGAGGGCGTGGTGCACGGCGACGTCACTCCGGAGAACGTCCTCGTCACCGACGACGGCGTCGCCCGGCTGACGGACTTCGGGATCGCTCGGGCGCTGTGGAGCGATGTCACGCAGACGCAGACGCAGACCGTGGTGGCGGGTTCTGTGCGCGGCAAGCCCAAGTACCTCGCGCCCGAGGTGGCGAAGGGCCGGCCGGCGGACGAGAAGGCCGATGTGTTCTCCCTGGGAGCGAGCCTGTTCGCGGCGGTCGAGGGACAGTCACCGTACGGGGAAGCCGAGCACCCTATGGCGTACCTGGCCCGAGCCATCGAGGGGCACCAGGAAACCGCGGAGCGGGCCGGCCGGCTCACCGCTCCGCTGACCGCTTTGCTGGAGGTGGAGCCCGGGAGCCGCCCCGGCGCCGCCGAGGCGCACAAGCTACTGAGGCGTGCCGCCCCGCCGCCCCCGCACGTCCGGGAGAAGCTGCATGACGGTCGTACGCTGTCCCTGGCGCCCCTCTCACCTCTCCAGTCCCTCACGCTCCGGCTGCCGAGGGCCCTGCGACGCCGGCGCCGTCCGCTGGGGATCGCGGTAGGGGCGCTGGTCGTGGCAGCGGCGGCCGGTTTCTTCGTCTCTCTCAGCCTCAGCGGGGAGTATGACGGCAGGCGCGGTACGGACGTGGTCGACGCCAAGTCCTCGGCGACTTCTGCCACAGGGCAGGCCGGCAGCATCGGTGACGCCCGTGGGGCGGACCCCTGCAAGTTGCTCGACGCCGCCTCGTTGAGCCGCTTCGGCGAGACCGAGCTGGACCCGGACTACGCGGAGATCAACAGGTGTGACGCCTTGGTGCGGAACAACGGCGGTGACGAAGTCGCAGACGCCCAGGTCTACTTCGAGGCGGAACCGGATGAGTTCGACAGCACTGTGCCCACCCGAAGGGTCGGAGACATCACGGTCGCCGCGTTCCAGCGCGATGGCGACGCCTGCGTCCGAGCCATCGCGACCGCCGACCGCAAACAGATTCGGATCGTCGGGAAGCGGTTCGGCTCCCCGGCACCTGACCCGTGCGAACTGGCCGACGCCGCCACCGACCACGTCGTCGGCATTCTGGACGACGGCCCGGTACCGCGACGCTCGACGTCGCCGGCCGCGACCTCCCTTGCCCGGGTCGACGCCTGCGAGCTGCTCGACGCCGCCGCGCTCAAGCGGGTTCCCGATATCGATACGCGCAATCAGCAGCGCGGCTACGGCTCCTGGAGCTGCGGATGGTCGAGCGACGACGGCGACAGCGAGGTGTTCGTGGAGTACAGCCGGGACAACTCCCTGGAGGACGACGGCCGGCCGACGGACATCGCCGGGACGAGGAGCTACCTGTCGCCGCAGGAGTCCAGCGACGACAGCTGCGTCGTACGGACGCCGCACCGGACTTACACGAACTCCGTGGGCGACCGCACCATCGAGCTGTTCCAGCTGACCGTGTACGCCCCGCAGCCGGTCAAGCAACTGTGCGACAGCGCCAAGGCACTCGCGACTACTGTCTCGCGGAACATCGCGGAGCAACTGCCGGTGAAGTGACATGACCGTGCCGGGAGGTCGCGGAGATCGCGGAGATCGCGGAGATCGCGGAGATCCGGGAGATCTGCGAGATCTGGGAGATCTGCGAGATCCACCGGTCTTCGTTGCCTGGCTACGGTTTCGTGGGGCTTCCGCACCGCCTTGGCGGCTATGGCCGCGTGCGCCCGGCTTCTCTGTGCCGTGCACGCCCCGGAACGCGATCCGCGCTCCGGGGCGTACGGCCACTCCCGCTTGGGATCCCCCGCCGCGTGTCAGTTCATGATCATGACGTTGAGCGGCACCGCTCCGCCCGTCCGCGTGAACGCACCGCCGAAGTTGCCCTCGACCTCCGCCTTCTCAGCCGCGTTCGGGTAGGGGTTCGTGCAGGTGGTTCCCGCGCTGGAACCGGACATCAGGCTTGAACAGGGCCCTGGCTTGCGGTCCGGCAGGCCCAGGATGTGGCCCAGTTCGTGAGCGGAAATGCGTATCGTGTCGTGCCCTTCGTTCACTGCCTGCCGTCCGATGTAGACGGTTCCGTTGCCCAGCGAGGTGGTGAGAGCGCGGGGCCAGCCGTTGTCCGCGAGGACCCGTATGTTGGCGCGCTGCCCGGCCGCGACCGGCCGCAGTTCGACAGCGTCGACACTCTCGTTCCAGATCGCCGCGCCCCGGTCGACCGCGGACCTGAACTCCGCGGAACCGCTGGCGTCGTAGGTGACTACACGCGCGGCCAAGGCCCTGTCCGCGTCCGCGTCCGCGGAAGGAGCAGCCACGGCCTGGCCACCCATCAGAGAAAACGTCAGGGCCAGGGCGGCGGCGAACCCGCCGGTCAGTTTACGGACGTGCATGGTCGACCTCCTTACAGGAGAGAGATAGTCGTGCACATGACATGACTTTCCCTGCTCACTGCCCAGAGAAGACTGACACCAATCCGTCAATCGACCGGCCGTACCGAAGACCACGGCCGGCGTGAGAAATGCCCCGCATCGCTGACGCGAACCACATGAGAGCCACCGACCTGGCCGACGATGGACAGTCACATCTCTTCGCGGTCCCCGAGGTCGCCAGTCCCTACCTCCTCGACCTCCGGTGGATGAACGGTGAGGGCCGGCTCGCGGGAACATAAGCCAGCACAGTGAGTCACTGCTGTCGCCATGCATCCCGATCCTTGAAGACCCCTTCGAGGTCAACGCACCATGAACCGGGGCGACTTCAGTGCGACAGGCCTCCTTCGCCGCTGCCTATGAGTGCTCGGCGCCGGGGTCTCCCAGTTCGCTCTCATCGAGAGTCGGACCGCAGGCCACCGCCCACACCCCCGGAGCCCCGTCCCCGAGTGGATGACGGTGTAGGTCCGCAGGTTCCATGCCCGACTGCCCGACTGCCCGGCACGAGTCGGTGGGAGGCACCGCGTTGTCGCTGATAGTCGGATGCACGCCGGCGGTCATGACCGTACTCTCACGCAGATGGCCAGCTTTGAGACGCATCGTCGACGCGTGCACGACACGAGCCGTACCGTCCGTGCTCGTCATGCCGCGTTCCGGACGTGTGTCGTTGTCTTCGCTCCTTACGGCTTTCGTGCCACCTATCATCACCTGTGTCGCAACGCACGGATTCCTACTGATCTGGAGCAAGACCCGGCGTCGCTGATCCGCGCGGTGGAGGAGCTTCACGCGGCCCGCCAACAGTGGCTGGCAGATGAGGCCGCGTTCGCAGCCCGCCGCCGACAAGAGAAGGCCGCGGGACTTCGCACGCCCAGGGCCGATGGCAGCTGGCGGGACCAAGGACGCGGTTCGCAGGGGAGCCTGGCCTACTGTCCCAATCCTGAATTCCACCCCACCGAACCACTTCCGGTAGTGGTGGAACGCATACTGCGCTCCACCATCCCGTCCACAGCAACGTTCTCGCCGTGCCGTGCCTGCGGCAGGGACGAGGGAGCGACTCGTTGGAGGTCAGGGCACTTCCTGTACCGGCTGTGCGCACGATGCGGGGTGAGTCTCCGCGTGCAGGGGGCCGCGACGGCCGCCGACCGGAAGGTTCTTCGGATTCGAGCCGAGCGTTGGAACGAGATCTGGAGCCGCACAGCCTGACCCAGCCTCTCAGCCGCGTCAAGGGCTCGCCAGGCCGTGGCCGCAGGGCCGGCAGGACTGTCCGCCCGCCAGGCCAGCGCGATCCGGCCGCGTAGGTGAGGTTGAGTGATCTCCAGCGTCCGCAGCCCGAAGGCTGACGCTATGTCGGCCGGGAGGGCCGGACCAGCCCATCCCGTCCTACTGCACGCCCGGCTCGGATTCCAACTATTTCGGGGCGCGTTGCAACACCCAACGGGTCTATCACGTGAAGGCGTACTGCGATCACACCGACGGCAGGAGCAGGGTCCTCAGGGGTAACGACGCCAGTAACAACGGATGGTCCACCATCCACTGCAACACCCTGGGCGGTGGATGGCGTTATCGCCAGGGCAGCGGGATCGTGAACGTCGCTTAGGCGGCGATTCCGGGGGCGGGGTCCCTGCGGCGCGTGCGCTGTGGCGAGGGATTCTGACCCGATGGCCGGGCCTCTTCTGGATCAGGACGGACGACGGTCTCCTGTTGCTCCTTCCTGAGGAGACTGGCCGGGGTTACGGCGTCGGATACGGCGGCGGCCCGCGCGAACTGGCCCGGTGCATCGGGCCGGCGGTGCGGGAGCCGCGCAGGGCCTTGCCGTCCACCGCGATCGCGCGCAGCGGTCCCGGAGCCGCCCTTCGGCGCGGGAGGGGCTCGGCGATCTGGGCGGCGAGCCAGGCGCCGACGGCCTGGTCGAGGGCGTTCGCCGTCCAGACGGGTCAGGAGCCGTCCGAGGGTGCTGACGCAGGCGATGCCACGGGCCGGGCCGACCCGGGCGCGCAGGTGCTCGTCGAGACCGGCGGCGTGGCAGGCGATGGCGGTCAGGGGGCGCGCCGACCAGCACGGCGGCGGTGCACAGCGCGCGCAGCGGGCCGAGCCGGGAGCGACGGTAGAGGTGGCCGCGCACCCGGCGAGGGTCGGGCAGCGTGTCCAGGATGTCGGCGAGCGTGGCGAGCTGGTCGGCAGGGAGTCGAGAGGAGCCCAAATCGTCCTGAGCGCAGGGTGGTTGACCGGTCCCCTCCCGGCTGTAAGACTCACGACAACAGGTGGTTTAGACCACTTGCGGTCTCCCCGTGTCCCGTCATGCCCATGTCTCCAGCTCCCGGAGAGCCACGGCATGACCGAGCGACACGGTGCTGAGCATTGGAGGAACGATGAGAAGAAGGATCGCCCGAGGTGCCCCGGCCGCTGCTGTCGCTGTCGCCGCGGCTGTCGGGTTGAGCAACTCGGCACCGCTTCCGGCCCCAGCCCCTCAGCTTGCCGTGGCGGCCCTGCCCGCCGTCTTCCCCACCCCGCAGTCCCTTGCCCGTTCGGGTGACGACATTGCCGTCACCGGCAGGGTCGTCGTGGTCACCGACGCGCGGACGGACCCCTCGGCCAAGGCCCGCCTCGTGGAGTACCTCAAAGCGCACGGTGCGGCCCGCGTCGATGTCACAGATCCCCACCGTACGCCGAAGGCTTCCCCGCACCGGCTGACCGTGCTGCTGGGGCCGGCCCGGCGGCCCGACATCGCGCGGACGCTGGGCCGGACCCGCGGCCCCGACCGCACGGACGGATACGCGATCTCGGTCCGCCGGGGCGGGCACGCCACCCCCGATGTCGTCGCACTCGCCGGCCACGACGGCGCCGGGCAGTTCTACGCCGTCCAGACGTTGCGTCAACTCTTCCAGCATGCCGGTGGCAAGCGTTGGAAGGTCTCGAACGTACAGGTCAGCGACTTCCCTTCGATGGCTCTGCGCGGCACGATCGAGGGCTTCTACGGACAGCCCTGGACGCAAGCCGAGCGCCTGGACCAGATGGATTTCTACGGCGACATCAAGGCCAATACCTATATCTACGCGCCCAAGGACGACCCCTACCACCGCAGCAAGTGGCGGGACCCCTACCCCGCCGACAAACTGAACGAACTCGGCGCACTCGTCGGGCGGGCGGCGGCCAACCATGTGCGCTTCACCTTCGCCGTCTCTCCCGGCGAGTCGATCTGCTATTCCGACCCAGCCGACCGCACCGCTCTCAAGGCCAAGCTCCAGGCCATGTACGACCTGGGGACCCGGGCCTTCTCCGTTCCACTGGACGACATCAGCTACACCAAGTGGAACTGCGACGCCGACCTGAAGACCTACGGCGCCCCCGGACAGTCGGCCGCGGCCGCCGCGCAGGTCGATCTCCTCAACGACCTACAGCAGAACTTCATCGCCACCCATGAAGAGGCCCAGCCACTGCAGATGGTCCCGACCGAATACGGTGACCTGACGGACACCGCGTACAAGCAGAAGCTGCGGGCCTCGCTCGACCCCGCGGTCGTGGTGATGTGGACGGGTACGGACGTCGTACCTCCCCGCATTACCAACGCCCAGGCCGACGCGGCCTCCCAGTTGTTCGGCCGCAAGGTCTTCGTCTGGGACAACTATCCCGTCAACGACTACGGCAACACCTCCGGCCGACTGCTGCTCGCCCCGTATGACAAGCGTGAGGCCGGTCTTTCCGATCACCTCAGCGGCATCGTCGCCAACCCGATGAATCAGCCCTACGCGAGCAAGGTCGCCGTCTTCGGCGCGGCCGACTTCGCCTGGAACGACCGCGCCTACCAGGCCGCCACGAACTGGCAGCGTGCGATGTCCTACCTCGCCGGTGGCAATACCCCGGCCACCGAGGCGCTCCTCACCTTCGGCGACCTGGAGCATCTCGCTCCCACCTTCGGCGCCACGCCCTGGCAGACCCAGGCGCCCCGGCTCAGCGCCAGGGTCACCCGCTTCTGGACTTCTTGGGACCAGGGCGACCGCGAGAACGCCGTCCGGGAACTGCGCACCTACGCAAGGGGTGTGGAGCAGTCCGCCGCCACCATTCGCGGCGGTGCGGTGCAGAAGGGATTCGCCACCGACGCGGCACCGTGGCTGGACGCGACACGGTTGTGGGGCAGCGCGGCCGTCAAGATGATTGACGCCCTCTACGCTCGCGACCTCGGCGACCGGCCGGGGTCGGACAAGCTCGCCGCCGAGTCCCGTTCCCTCCAGGCGCGGGCCAGGGCCGTGCGCATCGCCCCTGCCCGCAACACCTGGGGCGAGGTCGCGCCCAAGGTCGGCGACGGTGTACTCGACAGCTTCCTGGTGCAGGCGGACACTCGCCTCACCCTTTGGGACACCGCCGGAGGAGGGCGGAATCTCGCGCCGACAGGCACCGCCTCCGCTTCCGGCGTCGAGCAGGACCTCCCGCAGGCCCCCGGCCTTGATTGAGCATCACGGTCCACTCGTCCGGTGTCTGTGAGCTGCTGGTAGTCGGCGGGCACAGGTGCGCCGAGGGCCCGTCCGACGGCCGTCCAGTCGCGGGAGCGGCGCGGCCCGAGGGGAGGAACACGTTCGGTGAGGTGTCCACGGCGGGGTGCCTGGTGGGATGCGTGGTGGGGCGTTCGCGGTGCTTCCGTGAGCGTTCGACGCGTTGGCCTGGCAGCCTGGGTTCAGCCCGTGGCCGAGCCTTTGATCAGCGCGTCCATGAGGAGGTCGATGAGCCGGCGGGCTGCGCCTCACACTCGGCGCTGACGTCTATGACGCCGTCCACACCGCACTCACCGAACGCCTCGCCGCACTCGAAGCCCAGAAGGACCTCGCGGTATCGGTCGCCTTCACCCGCTGACCCGCCCTACCGACACGACACGACATGCCAAGTCGCTCAGCGCCCCGTTGGGACCAATGGGTACGGCGTTGGACTCTCCCACCGTGGGAGAGTCCACCATGGTGGTGTGCAAGACGAACTTCTCACCATCGGGCGCTTCGCCCGCCTGTGCCGGCTCAGCGTCAAGCAGCTACGGCACTACGACGAGATGGGGCTATTGGCTCCGGTCCGGGTGGACGCCAACTCCGGCTACCGCTATTACGCGCCTGAACAGGCACGTGATGCCCTGACCATCGCCCTGCTCCGCGAGATGGACCTTCCCCTGGCTGTGATCGCCCAGGCGCTGGCTGCCGAGCCTGAACACTGGGCACAGATCCTGCGCGCCGAGCGGGACCGGCTGGCCGAGCGGATCAGCAGGGACCGGGCACGGCTGGAGATGCTGGAGCGGCTGGCGGAGGGTGGCCTGCCCGGCTATGAGGTGACGATGAGCAGGGAGCCGGAGCGACGGCTGGCAGTGGTGCGGGCGGTCTGCGCCCCTGCGGAGATCGGGGAGAAGGTCGAGGACTGCGTAGGCCGGCTGCTGCCCGTGCTCGGCAGGGCGGGAATCGCATGGGAGCCGCCGCTCTGGGGCCTGTACCCGCTGGACCTGGAGGGGCGGATGGAGATCGCCGTCGGGGCGCAGACGCCGCAGGGGGTAGGGACACCCGGCCTGGAGTTCGAGGCGCTGCCCGGCGGACTCGTCGCCGAGACCGTGCACATCGGGCCCTACGCCCAGCTGCCCTTGGCCTACAACGCTCTCTTCGCCGCCATCCACGAGCGCGGACTGCGCCCGCAAGCACCCGTACGTGAGGCCTATCTCGTCGGACCGGCAGAGGCACCGCAAGAAGAACTGATGACCCGGCTGATCATCCCCGTCCAGGAGGGCATGGCATGACCACGGCAATAAGCATCGATGCCCGCGGTGGGCAGCACTGCGAGACGACGGCTCTGGGGGTGCTGCTGCGGCACCAAGGACTCGATCTGTCCGAGCCCATGCTCTTCGGCCTCGGCTCCGGCCTGTCCTTCATCTACTGGGACAGCAAGAACATGGGCTTCCCCTTCCTCGGGGGACGGGTCAAGCCTTTCGACCTCACCAGGAACCTGGCCACCGGACTCAAGCTGGAGCTCCTGGTCCAGGAGACCACCTCGCCCCGCAGGGCTTGGGAGAACGTGGTGGCCCCCATCAACGCAGGCCACCCCGTCGGACTGCAGCTCGACAGCCACTACCTGGAGTACTTCGGGTCGAAGGCGCACTTCGGCGGTCATGTCGTCGCCATGTACGGCTACGACGACCACGACGCCTACCTGGTGGACACCGACCAGCAAGGCGGAGCGGTATCCACCAGCCTGACCAGCCTCGCCCAGGCCAGGGCCGCGCGCGGCCCGATGACCGCCAAGCACCGGTCCTTCACCCTGACCGCTCCAAGGAACCTGCCCTCCCCACAGGCCCAGATCATTCCTGCCATCACCGCCTGCGCCGACGCCTTCCTCAACCCGCCCATCGCCAACCTCGGCCATCGAGGCATGGAGAAGGCCGGTAAACGGGTACGCACATGGCTCCAGCGCACCGAAAACCCGGAGCGGGACCTGCCGCAGGCTGCTCTCTTGATGGAGAAGGCCGGCACCGGCGGCGCCCTGTTCCGTAACCTCTACCGCGACTTCCTCGCCGAATGCACCCAACTGCTCGACAGCAGCCACCTCCGCGCCGGCCACGGGCTGTACACCGAGGCAGCCACCCTGTGGACGGAAGCCGCAGCGCTGATCGCAAAGGCTGGTGAATCAGGTGATGCGCAGTGCCTCGTACAGGCAGGCGCCATTCTCTGCGATCTTTCACGCATAGAGCGCGAGGCCATGCAGGCGCTGAGCTGCCTGGGGAGCGAGACCGCAAGCGCGATCCAGCCCTGACGGTCTTCAGAAACGTTCATCAAAGGTCGCTCTGCGGGACCGCCCGGTGCACGCCGTCGTCGGCCGCTTCACCGTATGGGCATGTCCGTTGCCCCCGTGGGGAATTCCTCGATGCCGAGTACCCGCAGCAGCTCCAGCCGCTCGCGGGCCTCGGCGTCCGCCGGCGTGAGCACCAGCAGCTGCTGGCCCTGGTCGGGAAGCGGGGGTGTGACAGAGCCCCCGGGCAGTGGGTGTCACGGTGGCCGCGGAGAGCGACTGGCGCTACGGCATCGGAGCACAGCGGCGGCGACGAACTGGGGGCGGACGGCCACGGAGAGGAGAGCTGGTCTGTGCCCTCTGCGACATTCGAGGCTGCGGTCTTGCCGCTGCACGACATCCGGAAGCCGAAACCGTGCCTGAAGACCCCAGCGCCAACGACCGGCACTGCGTCACCTCAGCGGCTGCGAAGCCCCAGGGTGGGAAGCCCCAGGGTGGGAAGCCCGCCCGATACGGTGCGGACGGACGAAGCGCCCGTATCGGCCGTCAGTCTGCACCGTGACGGGGCTCTGCCTCCGCGGTCCTCTCCGCCGACGTGGGTCCCGCTCTCCGTGACCTGCCGCGTGGAGCCCGCCGAGAAGCCGCCATGACCCCATCAACCTGGAGTGTCAAGACCGTCGAGCGAGCCCGCGGCCGCCTCTCTTCCTTCCATCAGCAACTGACCGGTAGGACCGTCCTCCCGTCCTGTGCGCACCGTGGAAGTGCCGTTGAGCCACCGCAGCGATGACGGGATGGGGAACGCCCCGGACGAGATGACCCTCGGATTCGGCCGTTCCTCGTCCGCCGAGGCGGATGTCGTGAACGCCGGCACCGCCACAGCGGCCAACTTCGCAGTCACTCCGACCTGGAATAGAAGTGACCGCGCAGACGCCAACGGGGATACTCCGTGAGGGAGTTGACCCAACGGGGGTTGCGGTGACGCGGAGGTCGTGGTGACGGCTGCGGAGACGGGCACGGGGGCCGGGTCGCGGAGCCCCGAAGAGGCACTGGCCGCTGCCGTGGTACGGGTCAAGGGCCCCGGCGGCGAACTCGCGGGCGCCGGCTTTCTCGTCGCCCCCGAACTGGTGTTGACCTGCGCCCACGTGGTGAACGACGCCCTTGACCGGCCCCGCGAGGACGAGGTGGCGGCGGGCACCGAGGTCTTCGTCGACCTGCCTTTCGCCGAGGGCGGCAGCGCGGCGGAGGTCGAGCGCTGGGTGCCGGTACGGTCGGACCAGACCGGCGACATCGCGGTCCTCCGGCTGCGTGCGGCGATACCCGGGACCCGCCCGCTGAACATGGCCGACACCGAGCGAGTGTGGGGCCACGACGTACGCGTACCGGGCTTCCCGCGTCGCTCCCCGGGCGGCGTCTGGCACTACGGACGGCTGCGCGGCGGCACCGCGGAGGGCTGGGTGCAACTGTCGCAGGCGGATCCGCACGGCGTACCCGTCGAGGAGGGGTTCAGCGGCAGCCCGGTCTGGGACGAACAACTGCGGGCCGTGGCCGGCATGGTCGTTGTGATCCAGCCCGGCGGGGTCCGGCAGAGCTTTCTGATACCCACCCGCACCCTCGTCGCCGAACTGCCCGAACTGGCGCCTGTGGTCCGCCCCGCGTCGCCGTTCCGCGGCCTGTCCACCTTCCAAGAGGCCGACGCGGACGTCTACTTCGGGCGGCAGGACGACATCGCCGACGTCACCGCCCTGCTCGCCGGCTCACGCCCATGCGTGACCCTCATCGGTCCTTCCGGCTGCGGCAAGTCCTCGCTCGCCCGTGCGGGCGTGGTGCCACGGATGCGCGAACGGGGCCATACCGTCCTGGTGGTGCGCTCCGGCGAGGGCACCTCCCTGCGGGCGGCGCTCGCCTCGGAGCTCGTCACGGCCGTACGTCCACGACTGCGCGGAGCCGCAAGGGCTCAGGAGGTGCGGCAGCTGGAGGAGCTCCTCGCGGAGCGCGGACTCATGGACGTCCTGCGCATGACCGGTGGGGAGGGGGAGCGAGGGCTGTTCGTCCTGCTCGATCAAGGCGAAGAACTGCTCACCGGACCGGACCGCGAGGTCGAGGAGGCCGTCCGGCTGCTCTTTCCCGCGCAGCCGACGGGGCGCCAGCCCGAAGGACTGCGGGTGTGTGTCACCCTCAGCTCGGGCCTCACGGACGCGGCCCTCAGCCATCCGTTGCTCGCCCCGGCACTCGGCCGCGGCCAGGTGCGGCCGCTTGCCCCGATGTCCCGTGCGCAGTTGGAGCAGGTGATCCGCCGCCCCCTTGAGGCGACGCCTGCCGTGACATGCGACGACGGGCTCGTGGAGCGGCTGCTCGACGACGCGGGCGACGGCCCCGGCGCGCTGCCACTGCTGGGCTTCGTCATGGCGCAGCTGTGGGACGGGCAGGCCTCGGGGCGGCTGAGATTCGATACGTATCGTGAAGTCGGAGGCGTTCAGGGCGCGTTGGGGCGGTACGCCGAGACCGTCTGGCGGCAGTGCGTCCGCGAGGCCGACGAGACGGAGGCCATGCGGCTGCTCACCGATCTCGTCCGGTTTCTGCCGGGCGACGAGACCCCGATACGCAGTGTCCTGAGCCGGGAGGAGGCGGGTGCGGGGCGGTGGCGGATCGCGACCGCGCTCGCCGAGCGGCGGCTGCTCGTACTGCGCGGCGGTGACGGGGAGCCGGTGACCGTCGAACTCGCCCACGAGGCACTGATCGGCGCCTGGAAGCGGCTTGAGGAGCGGGTGCGGCAGGACCGGAAGTTCCTGGCCTGGCGGGCAGAGCTGCGGCACGACGTGGAGCGTGGGCAGCTCCTGGAGGGTGAGCCGCTCGCGGAGGCGGAACGGTGGGTGGCGCTTCGGGGTCCCGAACTGACCAACACGGAGCGGCAGTTCATCGACCGCTCGGTCGGGAGGCGGGTGGCGCGGGAAGAGCGTGCCCGGCGGCGGGTGCGGCAGAAGCGGTGGTTCATCGGCGGACTCGCCGTCCTGACGGTGCTCGCGGTAGTCGCCTCGGGGCTCTTCTTGTGGCGCAACGCGGAGCTCGACGGACAACTGCGACGGGCGGCGTCCGAGCAGTTGGCGGTGCGGGCCGAGCAGCTCGACGACGTGTCGGTGGTGACGTCGGCGCTGTTCTCGGGGGCCGCCTATCGGACGGCTCAGGAGCCGGCGGCCCGTGCCGCGTTGATCAGGCAGTATCTGCGGCTGCGCCACGTGGAGCGGGTGGTGTGGGACAACCACGCTCCGGTCCGTGATGTCGGGATGAGCGAGGACGGCAAGCGGATCAATGTGGGCATGACCTCCGGCGACGCCGTCGGTCTGACGCTCGGCACGGACGAGGTGCATGAGCGCGGCCTGCCGACTGGATCGAGGATCGTCACGCTCTCGCCCGACGGGCGCATCTCCGCGCGGGCGTCCGTCAACGGGAAGGTGTCCCTGGGAATCTCTCCGGAGGGCGGGGGCGGGGGTGACTGGCGCACGGTGGTCCTGCGGGACGGTGACGCCGTACGGGAGAACGCTCGCGCCGCCGTCGACCTCCGCTTCGACGGCACCGGGCGCAGAGTGCTCGCCGCACTGCCCGGCGAAGGGGTCCTGGCCTGGGAGACCGAGAGCGGCCGGCGCGTGGGCAAGGCGCTGCGCGCGCCGAAGGGATGGGAGACGGCCGAGGCGTGGTTCGGTCCGGAGGGAACAGTGATCGGCCGGATCACTCAGGAAGGCGCGGCCGAAGGGGCCGAGGGACGCCTGGTCCGCTGGAGCCTGGATAACGGCCAACGGGACTCGGCGACATGGGGAACGGACCGGACCGCTGCCGTCACGGTCAGCGGCGACGGCCGGACGCTGGTGCGGTGCACCCCGGAAGGGCTCCTGCAGTCCTGGGACCTGACCGGCAGGCCGAAAGTGCGCCATCAGTACAGCACGCGGCAACTGGGCCTGGTCTGCCCGCTGAACGTGCCGCGCCTTGACCGGTCAGGCCGCTTCCTCATCAACCCGGTGCAGCGCTTCGGTGCTTCTCTCGGCAGGTTCCGCTTCCTGGTCCTCGACCTGGTCGAGGGGCGCCCCGGCACCCTTGACCTGCCCGCGCCCGCACAGCAGGACGAGTCGTTCACCGGCAGCTCGCAGCTGCCCGCCGTGGCGCTCACCGGGCCGCCCGAGAAGCTCCGGGCCGCGGTCGGCGTCGGGGGGACGGTGATAGTGGCGCGTGTTCCGGTGCCGTCCGCGTTCGACAGCGCCATGCTCACCGCCGGGATCAGGACCGTGGACGCCGACCACAACCGCGTCATCAGCGTCGACGCCGACGGCAAGGGGCTGCGCCTGTGGGACCTGCGTACGCACAGGATGCCGGCGGCGGTGCGGCCGTCCCGTCCGCTGGCCTCCGTGTACAGCGCGTACAGCCCGGACGGCACACGGGTTCTCACGCCGGCGGCGGACGGCCGCACCGTCCTGGTCTGGGAGGTGGACGGGAGCACACTGAAAGAGCTGGACCGGATCGATCTGCCACGGCCGCCGGGCATCGACCCCACGGGCCCGGACCCGCGCTCCGGGCGTACGCCGGCGTGGGTCAACATCACCTTCGACGGCCCGGACCATGTGGTGATCTCGGCGTTGTCGTACGTCATGCGATGGGACCTGGCGCAGCGCCGGGAAGCGGGCACGGCCTACCGGCCCAGGGCCCAGGAGTCGGTCGAGGTCTCGTTCGCGGCCGCCGGCACCTGGGCGGTGGCACGCCCGGGCCACGGGCAGGCGGCGGTGCGCACACCCGACGGGAAATACGACATCGTGATCTGGGACTTCGAGGAAGGCCGGGAGGTCGGTTCGATCGACATCAAGGAGTTCGGCGCCGTCAAGCAGCTGGGCTTCGACCCGACGGGACGGCTCCTCGCGGTGCTGACCTACGACGGCGCCGTACGGGTGTGGGACATGGACAAGAAAGGCGAGGAGAAGTGGCTCAAGCCGCTGGCGTACCAGGGTGTCCAATGGCTCGGCGCCTTCGCCTCGGAGTCCACCCTGAGCACCCAGAGCACGCTGAACGAGTACACCACCTGGGATATTCGCAGCGGCACCGAGCGCTACCACTTCACACCGGGGTACGGCGCGACCGCCGATCTGACCGAGGACGGCGCGTTCATGGGCCTGGTCGACGGGTCGGACGGCCACATCCTTGAGCTCGATCCGGAGCGCTGGCTGGAGAAACTGTGCGCGGTGGCGGGGCGCGGCCTCTCGCCGGGGGAGAAGTCCCTGGCGCCGCCGGGCAGTAGGACGGACGAGGTCTGCGACTGAGCCGACAGGTGAAAGGGTGCCGCCGGACTCGGGTTCGGTGGCCCCCTTTCGTACCGGCTACGCCTTGATCATGTACCGCCTACGCGTTGTTCTCCTCCGCGCCGTTGGCCTCGGACGCCCTCTCCTGCGCAGCATGGTCCGCCGCAACTTCCGCCGCATCACGCGGTCGGAGTCGCCGCCACGGCGAGACGTCCACAGCCAGTACGAGCCGGCCGACCGTAGCCCGCGGGCAGCGAGATTCCAGCCAGCGCTCGGCGCAGACGGGCGACGTCGATCCGGCCCCCCCCGCAGGTTGAGCCCGCCGTACCGAACTCCGTGCCCACGGCGGTGTTCGGGCGCGAGGGCGAGATCGACCAGCGTCCGTACCGGCCCGTCCGTGCACAACACATCCGACGCCGGACCTTGACTCGGACTCGCCTGAAACCAGGGCGGGCCGCCGCCCGGCTACCGTTGCTCCACATGACCCACATCGAGATGGAGATCACCGCGGAGTTGGTTCGGGATCTGCTGCGCGACCAGCACCCCGACCTGGCCGATCGCCCCTTGAGGCTCGGTGCGCGTGGCTGGGACAACCAGCTGTGGCGGCTCGGTGACGATCTCGCCGTCCGGTTGCCCTGGGCGACGCAGTCCGCGGACGCGCTGCTGCGCAAGGAGCACGCCTGGCTGCCCGCCCTCGCCCCGCGCCTTCCTCTGCAGGTCCCCGTCCCGCAGCGCTTGGGCGAGCCCTCCGAGCGGTTTCCGCGCCCCTGGATCGTCACCACCTGGGTGCCGGGCGCACCCGCCGACCGCGCCCCCGCCACGAGCGCTGCGGAGGCGGCCGACGCCCTCGCCACCTTCCTGACGGCTCTTCACCGACCCGCCCCCGACGGGGCGCCCGCCGGCGGCTATGGCCGCGGGGGACCGCTGGCCGACCGCGCCGAGCAGTTCGCCGAGCAGCTCACCTCGGCCACCGAGCTGGGGCTGATCCCCGACCCGGATGCCGTCCGCGCGGTCTGGGAAGACGCCGTCGCCGCGCCCGACTGGGCGGGCCCGGCACTGTGGCTCCACGGCGACCTGCATCCGGCCAACGTCCTCACCGCGGACGGCACCTTCTGCGGCGTGATCGACTTCGGCGATCTCTGCGCGGGCGATCCGGCCTGCGACCTCGCCGCCCCTTGGGTGCTCCTGCCGGACGGCGCCGCCGACCGCTTCCATGACGCCTACCAGCCGGCCGCGGACGCCGCGACCCTGCGCCGCGCCCGCGGCTGGGCGGTGCTGCAAGCCCTCAGCGGCATCCTCATCGGGAACGCCGGCGTCCACGGCCGCCCCGGCGGCAAGCCCACCTGGGGCCCACCCGCCCACACCGCGCTGCGACGCCTCACCACAACGGCCCACCGCTGATCGAGCGGCCCGGGCGTGATCAATAGCATCTGCAGGAGCATCCTCGGGCCGCCGGCAGTGGGTTGAAAAACAAGCTCTGTACCTGTTTGTGATCCCTTGATTGAAAAGGGTGTTCTTCGAGAGCACCTGAAAATGTGGAATTGACTGGCGCGTGGCCTCTCGCGCCTGGTGTCGTAGGGCGCACGAGGTGTCTTCGAGTTGGGGGCCGGGTTGCTGGGCGACGGATGTGTCTTCTGCGCGATCGCGCGAGGTCAGGCAGCGGCGAGCATCGTCTTCGAGGATGAGTGGGTCATCGCGTTCATGGACCTCCAACCCGTGACCCCGGGGCACCTGCTCGTCATTCCGAAGTCACATGCGGAAGGGCTGGAGGATCTTCAGGACGACATCGGTATGCGGGTCTGGGCGGTGGCGCACCGGCTCGGACGCGCACTGCGGCTATCCGGCCTGCGGTGCGAAGGAGTCAATCTCTTCCTGGCTGATGGCGAGGCGGCCTTCCAGGAGGTCTTTCACGTCCATCTGCATGTCTTCCCCCGCTTCAAGGGGGATCCGTTTCGTATTGAGGCGGACTGGCGGGTGCACGAGCGCCGCCAACTCGACGAAACGGCGACGGCGGTTCGCAGGGGGATTGCTGCCCTCGATGTCCTTCCGCGCTGAAAAGGACGAACCGGGTGTGCAAAGGGCAGGCCAGGCCTCGTTGTCCGCTCGCGGCGCCCGTGGCCGGCCCGACCATGAGCCCGACCATGGGTGCACAAGGGGTGCGTGGTTGGCCTGACCAAGCCCCTTGACCGCCTTCACCATCGGCCGTCGCACTCGCCGACACCTTTGAGCCCCGTCCGCCTGCCCGCCTCCACGGTGAAGGGGATCCAGTCGCGGTGCCATCCCAGGCATTGAGCCTTTTCCAACCTCACGTTGAGGGTGCGTGATGGAGAAGACTGCGGTGCTTCTCGCATGGAGTTGCTCGACTGCGTCGTGACGTCGGCACGGTACCGTTGATCAGCTGCGGCCTTCGGCGCTGCTGTCGGTGATCGCTCGGAACAGCTCGCGAGCCCGCTCGCAGAACTGCTCGACCTCCGTGATGTCCGGCTCGTCACCGTCCGCCAGCATCCGGGCCTGGAGCTGCTCGGAGCGCAGCCCGCCGTAGCGGGCCCGCACCTTCGCGGTCACCGGCTGGACCGCGATGTGCAGGTGCTTGCGCGCGTCGCGGCCGTGCGACCACATACAGACGTAGGTCTGTTCGGGCCGGCACAACGTCTCCACGACACGAGCGGTATCGCGCAGCAAGGGGCCGAGTTCCGCCGCTGCCGTGTCGTCGAGCTCCGCGATGGCCACGACGTGCTCCCGAGGACCGACGATCAAGGTGCCGAGATTCATCGGACCGACGACGTGGTTCACCACCCAAGCAGCGGTCTCGTGCAGGACGCCCCCGGGCAACTCCCGGCGCCCGGTCAGAAGGTCACACCCAAGACACCCCGTCACATCCACGTGCACCAGCCTATACAGAGCCCCGCCGCGATGATGTCGACGGCCAACTTGGTTGATGAATCCGCCGGTTGGCCCGCGTACGCGATGAAGCTCTTGGTAGACGGGTTCACGACCAAGATCGCCTGTGCCGTCAGGAGCTTCACGTGCTTGTCCACCCGTCTGCCCTCGACGTGTCCACCCGGCACCTGCGGTTCCTGACCGATCGGTTGGCCGCGCATCGGGCGGCGTGCGGGACTCGGTGGCGCCGGCTGACCGCCGGCCGCCAGGCGCTTGGGACCAGCGCCCCCGGAACGGCACTCGGACCGTGCCGGCGGCGCCTTGGTGGCCCTTGTCGGCCCAGCAGGCCAGGTTCGCTTCGGCGACGGCGTCAATAATGGCGTGGGCGGGCGGCTTTGATGTCGCGGGTGGCGCCGGGCAGCGCCGCGCTGACCCACAGCGATCTGCCGTGCGGGTCGGCGAGGACTTGCACGTGTATCCCGTGCCGCTTGTGCTTGCCAGAGCAGAAGGGACGATCGGCGGCGATCCGGTCGATCGGCAGCAGGGGTCGTTCAGGATGACGTACGCCTTCGCGCGGGCCGTTCGGACGGCGTCCTGACGTGAGCCAGGGCGAGCGGGTCCTGGCGGCCGCCGGTCACTGACAAGCTCACACCGCAGGTGACAAACCGCTCGCTGCCGTGTGGATCGGAAACGCCATGTAACACCTCGCGGCGCGCCCGGGCCTACCGGGGAGTGGTGAAGCGGGCCTGCCACAGGTCACGGAGCAACGCGATCTCGGCCATGTGGTGGATGAATTCGAGATTGGCCCCCGACAGCACGGTGATGAATGGGTCATCGGG
Organism: Streptomyces scopuliridis RB72; assembly: GCF_000718095.1. Taxonomy (GTDB): domain Bacteria; phylum Actinomycetota; class Actinomycetes; order Streptomycetales; family Streptomycetaceae; genus Streptomyces; species Streptomyces scopuliridis. Next base: position 85,523 of record NZ_JOEI01000020.1, read on the forward strand.
GTCGGAGCCGTACGGGTACTGCGAGAAGCCGACCGTATCGAGCTGTTCGTCGGTGACGGCGGCGACGCTGTCGCGCCAGCGGTCGATCAGCGCCCAGAACCGCTTGAGTGCCAAGGCGGCGGAGGGGGCGAAGTCGACCAGCAGCTTCGGCTCCTGCCGCCGTTCACCGAAGGTCCACTCCCATTGGCCCGCGAAGCAGGAGTGCAGGTGCCCCAGCCGCCACGCGATGGTGGTGACCGGCACTTCATCGGGCTCAGGCGCACCGGTGTGGGCGAGGACCTGCTCGACCCGCTCGACGCTCACGCTCCAGTCATCGGCGATCTTGGCGACCGTCATGCCGCCTGCGGCCTGCCGGGCAACCTCGGCGTACTCGCTTGCCGGGATGTCCGGGGCGCCCTTGTCGAGCACCCACTCGCCCGGCCCGTACGCCCTGGGCGTCGCGGCCTCGCCCCGGCGCCGGATCGACCAGCAACCGGGCACCGGCTCCCACAGGTACTCCTCGTCGCCGAGCCCCGTCAGTCGCACCTGGGCCATCTCCCTGGCGTGGTCGAACTGATCGAGCAGCAAGCCCAAACGGTCGGTCCGCGCGCCCTCAGTCTCCATGCCTGGCTCCCTTCGCCGTCGCGTCTCGTACTCACCGCGTTCAGACGGAAGTTAACGGCTCACCTCACGGGGCGCGACCGATTTCCTCGCCCACGAAGCGGTGCGCCCGCGCGGCGTCGTAGTTCGGAACGCGCCTCTTTCAACCCGGCGGTCATTTCGATGTTCTGGTGGAGTTCGTCGATGTCGGTTGGAGCTCCCGCCCCGACTGCCTTTCAAGCGCCGTACCGCGTCCCAGAGGCCATGTCAGTGCCGATGGTTCGGGGGTGTTGGTCCGTCGCCGTCACCCAGTCCTTGCTGTCACCTCACCGATACTGGCCGTGACCCTGATGTCATGCCCTTGTTGAAGTCGTAGCGGTCCATGGCGTGGACCGTGTCATGTTCCGCGCCTGAGTTCGTGTTCCTGTCCCTCTCTGTTTGAGTGGGACGATCAGGAACAGCCGCGGATATGGGCGGCCCTGCCTGAGGCGGGGCCACTGCGGCGGGGTAGGACGCGTTCTTGAGTGTCGGACTGTTGCCGGACAGCTCATTGTCGTTACGACTTGACGTCGCAGCCGGCCTTATGGGTGCCCACTGAGTACAGGTTGCACTCATGGAGAGACAACTGCGGGCCCCGACCGGTCACGGCGGGGGATGCCTGTTCAACGGGTGCATGGTTGCTTGTGTTCTGTTCGTCTTGACCTTCGCAGGTATGTGGATCTGGATGACAACGCAGCCGGAACGCGATGAAGCCAAAGCGCGTGCAGATCTGCGCGAGACTGTCGACGCGCGCCGGAACGGCCTGGTCGAGGCTGCGTCCGACGGCGTCCTGCAGGGCGAAGAAATCACCGAGCTGTTCCCTCCAGAGAAACCGGCCAGGGGACTGGTCGATGTGAAACGACGAGGCGAGGCCACTACCGTCACCGCAGGCTTGCTCGGGCATGGCCTCCCAAGAGCGTTCATATTGGTCCTTGAGGCAACCGTGGCAGGCTGTTACGCCTTCGACGTGACTCCTTCTGTAAACGGGAATGTACGAGTATCCGCACGCGAACTGCCTGACGAAACATGCGAGGTCAGCTCAGTGAGAGGCAATCCGAATGCGGTGGCGCAGTGAGTGCGCCGTGGCTTGGCGCGCCCTTGTTGTGGTGCGCGGGGATATGCCTGACCGGTGATGAAGTGGGCGAAACCCTCGAACTGCTGTGGGCAGCTCCGCGGTCAAGGCGTGGAACGCCCGCCGGGCGTCGGTGGATTGTTCGTCACCCATCCCAAGCCCGGCCCGGCGAGGTCCTCGCGCCGCGCGACGTATGCCCGGACACCGGACTGGCTCAGCTCTCGTACGGGCAGGCCCGTGCCCTGCTCGACGAGCACACGGCCGTCGCAGGGCGCCGAGGCGATCACTCTGGGGCGCGGAGCGAGATGAGGACCTGAGCCTGCGCGGAGGTGGCGGCCGGGCCGTTGACACGGGTCCGCGCACCGCGGAGGGCCGCACGATGTCGACGCTCGCTGCTCGCAGAGCCCCGCTTCACCCCCGCGGGGTCAGCTGGCGCAGTCCATTCTCCAGCAGCGAGAACGCGTGCTCGGCGTCCTTCACGGCACCCGCGTAGCGCTCGCCGGCGGGTTCCCCGTACGCCAGGCGTTCGGCGTTGTCCTGTGCCAGTGCCCACTGCACCGCGACGATCTGGACGGCAGCCAGCCGCGCGGTGAGTTCGGGAATATCTGCTGTTTCCTGCAATGCCTGGGTAAGTGCCTGTTCGGCGCCGGTCTTGAACCGATCCATCCGGGCCACTAGCGAGGGCGCGTCGAGGATCATCTGGTGGACCCTGCGCACCTGGGGATGGTCGTTGAGCCCGGTGATCGGGTCCCGCTCGCGCAGCCCCTTGAGGAAGTGCTCGCGCACCGCGGCCAGCGGGGCGGTGCGGGGCGGACGGGCCCGCACGACGCGTGCGATTTCGGTCTCGTGGTCGGCGAGGCGATGCACCACGAGGTCTTCCTTCGTCGGGAAGTAGGCGAAGAGCGTGCGTTTGGATACCTCGGCCGCCTCGGCCACCTGAGCCACCGAGACCTGGTTGAAGCCGTGTTCGAGGAACAGCGTGATCGCCGCCTCGGAGATCGCCGTACGGGTCCGCTGCTTCTTACGTTCCCGTAGCCCTGGCTTGCCGTCCACGACACCCACGGTAGCAAAGAGTTACCCTGAGGGGATTTCTGCACCGGGTATACTTTTACTCCAAGGTGAGAGATGGGACGGAGTGAAGGTGTTGTCGGAGATCGAGACTGAGGTCGTCATCGTGGGCGCCGGCCCGGCCGGGCTGATGCTGGCGTGCGAACTGGCCCTGGCCGGGGTCGAGACCCTGGTGCTGGAGAAGCTGCCGCGGCGCATCGAGCAGGTGAAGGGAGGCGCGATCCAGGCCCGTACCGCCGAACTGCTGGAGATGCGCGGGCTGCTGGAGCCGTTGCTGCAGCGGGCCGCGCAGAGTGATCCGGTAGGCGGGCACTTCGCGGCCCTGCCGGTGCCCTTGGACTGCACCCCCTGGCAGACCAGGCATCCTTTTCCGATCGCGATTCCCCAGTGGGAGATCGAGGAGGCACTGGAAGAGCGGGCGATCGCCGGCAGCGCGCGGGTTCTGCGCGGGAGCGCGGTCTCAGGGGTCGAGTCGGACAACAACGGCGTGACCGTGACAGCGGACGGTATGCGGGTGTGGGCGCGCTATCTGGTGGCGTGCGACGGCGGACACAGTACGGTCCGCAAACTGCTCGGGCTGCCGTTTCCCGGCAGGCCCGGGACCCATCAGGCGGTGCTGGCCGACATCCGTCTGTCCGCCGTTTCGTCGCTGGTGCCGCAGCAGATGGGGCACATGAGCACCCTGACCCGTCAGGGTGGCGGCTACTGGGCCATGCTGGCCCCTCTCGGCGGTGACCGGTACCGGCTCACCTTCGGGCGCGCGGGCCAGGAGGACATCGCCCGCGACGCCCCCGTCACCCACGAGGAGATCACCGCCGCGCTGCAGGCGGTGTACGGCGAAGAGACCGCCCTGGGCGTGGTGGACAACTCGTCGCGGTTCAGCGACGCCACGCGACAACTGAAGCACTACCGCGCGGGCCGCGTCTTGTTCGCCGGGGACGCCGCGCACATCCATCCGCCGCTGGGCGGCCAGGGCCTGAACCTCGCCATCCAGGACGCGTTCAACCTCGGCTGGAAACTGGCCGCGGCCGTCCAGGGCCGGGCGCCGAGCGGCCTCCTGGACAGCTATCACACCGAACGGCATCCGGTCGGAGCTCAGGTGCTGCACCACACATCGGCACAGCGGGTCCTGGCCGATCCGCACCCGAGCGAGGACGTGGCCGCCCTGCGTGACATCTTCATCGACCTGCTGCGACTGCCCGACGCCAACCGTCACCTCGCGGGACTGATGTCCGGCCTGTCGCTACGCTACGAGTTGTCCGGCGAGCATCCGCTCACCGGACAACGGATGCCGGACGTCGACCTGGTCACCCAAGCCGGCCCCACCCGGCTGTCGGCGCTGTTCGGTTCGGGGCACGCCGTCCTGCTCGATCTGGCCGGAGTCGTCCCGGCCGACCTCCGACTCCCGGCACGAGTCGACCTCGTCCGTGCCACATGCAGCGACGATATGGGTGCTGCCGCCCTGCTCATCCGTCCTGACGGCTACCTCTGCTGGGCTGCGGACAACTCCGCCGCCTGTGGCGAAACCCTGCTCTCCACAATCGCCGGCGAGTTGACGGAGGCGCTATGAGCACCCTGTGCACCATGGCCTCACCGCACTCACGCGAGCGGTGGCCGATCCGCACGTCCTGGCCCGGTCGTGTGCCGTAGGGGCGGTGGCGACCCGAATCCACGACGACACAGAGCTGGCCGCTCGGGTCATCTGCGGGCTTCAGCGGCCCCAACTCACGCCCATCAGATCAACGGCCGCAGGCGCCGCTCGGTCGTGGACACCAAGAGCCTGCCGCTGTTCGTCCTGGTGACCCCGGCCGGCATGACCGCGTTCCCGGCCCTTCCGCTCTCCCACGGCTGGAGGGTCACGCCTCCAGCATCGCCAGGGAGACCTCCCACAGTCGGTCCGCGTCCCGCTCGTCCAGTGCATGCGCGGCGACCCCGGACGGCTCGGGACCGGACTCAGTGTCCGGGGTGCACGGCTCGGCTTGGTTGCCGTTCTCGAAGTAGCGTCCCGTGACACCCTCCATAAGCGGGGATCCGGCCACCAGCACCGAGGTGGCCGCGCCCTGCTCCGGGGTCCGCCACGGGTAGCTGTCGAAGATGGCCCGGACTTCCGGCGTCATGGCCTCGCCCTGCTGGTGGCGCTGCAAAGAGGTGCGGATCCCGCCGGGCATCAACGCGTTGGCGGTGATGCCGTCGGCCGCCCACCGCCTGCCCGCCTCGACGGCGAAGAGAACGTTGGCGGTCTTGGATTGTCCGTACGCCAGCCAGGGGTCGTAGGGGCGTCGGTGGAAGTGGATGTCGTCGAAGACGATGCCCGAGCGCCGGTGCGCGTTGGAGGAGACCGAGACGATCCTCGCCCCGTCGGCCAGGGCCAGCGCCCGGTGCAGGCCCTGAGCGAGCCGGAAATGCCCAAGGTGGTTGGTCGCGAACTGCAGCTCGAAGCCCTCCCGGGTGCGGTGCGGCTCCGGCAAGGCCATGATCCCGGCATTGTTGACCAGGATGTGCAGAGGGCCCGACCATGCCTGGGCGAACGCGGACACCGAGGCCGAGTCGGACAGCTCCAGCGGGGCGACGTGGACGCGGGGACTGACCGCGGTGGCCGCGATGTCGTCCGCGGCCCTCTTCCCGGCGGCGAGATCGCGTACCGCGAGGGTGACCTCTGCCCCGGCGCGGGCCAGGGAACGGGCGGTCTCGATGCCGATCCCGGAGGCGCCGCCGGTGACGACGGCACGCTTTCCGGTGAGGTCGACCCCGTGGAGGACCTCGTCCGCGGTCGACTCGCGGGTGAAGGGGGTGATGATGCGGGAGTGGATGTCGCTGGTCATGTTGCTGGTCATGCCCCCAGCCTTCGCCGGACCGGGCGGGCCGGCCAGGGCCCTGGCCACAGGGGTGACAGCAGGGCCAGGATCGCCCGCACCTGGCGGCCTACGCTGGAACGATGAGCGAGCACACCGATCTGGGCGCCTACCTGCGCGCCCGCCGCGACCTCACCCGGCCCGCCGACGTAGGCCTGGCCCTCACCGGCAGGCGACGCGTGCCGGGCCTGCGCCGGGACGAGGTCGCGCAGCTCGCCGGGATCTCCAGCGAGTACTACGTGCGCCTGGAACAGGGCCGCGACCAGCACCCTTCCGCTCAGGTCCTGGACGCCCTGGCCCGCGTCCTGCGCCTGGAACCCGCGGCGACCGCAATGCCCCTGGTGAGAACGCCCTGCGCGCCGCGTTCCTCGACCCCGAGGTGCGTGCCCTGTACGACCACGACTGGGACCGTATTGCCTCCGGCCTTGTCGCGGGCCTCCGTGCGCTGGCCGGCCCCGAGAGCCGCGACCGGCACCTGGCCGAACTCGTTGGCGAGCTGAGCGTGCGGAGCGAGGAATTCCGACGACTGTGGGCCCGCCATGAGGTCGCACCACGGATGAGCGGCTCGTCCTATCTGCACCATCCGCAGGTCGGGGGGATGGAGCTCTCCTACGAGAAGCTCGCCGTCACCGGCACGGACGGACAGGTCCTTGTCCTTTTCCACGCCGCACCCGGCAGTGAAGCGGCAGAGTCGTTGGCGCTCTTGGCGCAGATCGCCGCAGAGGCGGCGAGCAGCGAGGCGGCGACGGCCGAGTACGGTGCGGCCACCTGAGCTGACGGGCGACGGCCGGAACCGCACCTCACGGCCGTCCGCCACGCGAGCCGGGCCCGCATCCTGTCGACCGGCCAGGGACCCCTCAGAGGCGCAGCGTTCCGTCCAGGACCGTGACGGCGGTGCCGCTCAGAGCAGGTCGCCGGCCACGACCTCGCGGTCGTGCCGACGGCGTGCGCGACGGACTCACCCGGTTCGGCAACCGCAGCTCAGCGCCCGGTGGTGCCGTCGATGAGTTCGCGGAGGATGTCCGCGTGACCTGCGTGGCGACCGGTCTCCTCGATCATGTGGGTGAGTGCCCAGCGAACGCTCGGCGACGGGCCTGAACGCCCCGGCCGGGGGAGTGGTGCGCCGAGATCGGTGCATGCGTCGAGAACCGTGTTCGCGCTGTCGACGGTTGCCCGGTAGCGAGCGACGACATCGGCGACGCTGTCCCGAGGGGCAGGCTGGAATGTCGCTTGCCAGTCAGTGACCTTTTCGCCAAGAAACGTCACGTTCTCGACGGCGATCAGATGGTTGAGCAGGCCAAGCAGGCTCGTACCCGAGGGCACTGCTGGTGTCCGGACCTGAGGTTCCGCGGCTCCGTCGACTTTCGAGGCGATCGAGGCACGCAGGTAGTCAAGGAATCCGCGCAGGACGTCAGCTTCACTGTTTGCGGTGCGGGGCGGAGGGGTGTCATTGCGGCGGGAGGCGGTGGGCACGGCGTTCTCCTTGTGTGGTGCTTGTCGGGGCGGTATCACGCGGTCCGGCGGATCAGCAGGACGTGGTCGACGACCTCGGCGGTGCTCCCGTCGGGGCCGACCGCAATCCGGCGTGGCGTATCCGCGCGTTCGACCGTCCACCTGGCAGGGGAGAAGCGCATCAGTGCCGCGACCTCTTGAGGAGTCGGATACCGCACGTCCGGGTCCTGATTCCACGACCACGGCGCTGTCGATCCGTGATCGACAACCAGCAGTCGTCCGCCCGGACGCAGCAGGTGGGCGGCGGAGCGGAGGATGGCTGTCCTGTCTTGCGCGTAGGGGGTGTGGAAGTAGTGGGCGGTTACCAGATCGAACCGCAGTCCGGGCAGCGAGGCGCGCACGTCGTGCTGCATGGCGGTGATCCGGTCGCTCAGGCCGCGTGAGCGGGCCTGCCGGGCGAGCCGCGTGGCCGCCACAGCCGAGACGTCGAGGGCTGTGACCCGCCAGCCCCGGCACGCGAGCCACAGCGCGTCGCTGCCGCCACCGCATCCGAGGTCCAGCGCGTCCCCTGGGGGTAGTGCGGTGGCGATCTCGACGAGGCGGTCGTTCGGCTGCGGGTCAGCGGACGCGGGCCGCTCCGCGTACACCTCGTCCCAGTACCTTGCTGCGTCGGAGTGCTCCATTGGGTTCCTTCCCCTCGGTTTCCGTGGGGCCAGTCTCAGCCGAGGTGTCACTAAGTGGCGTCGATCCTTGCTGTTTCGGCAAGCTGGTCTCATGGACCCTGCAATGGAAGACGTGCTGGACGCGGTCGGACCGCGGCTGCGTGCGCTTCGGCACGCGCGCGGTATCACCCGCGGACGGGCGGAACACAAGCCCTGACCGCACGCCTCGGGCGAAGGCATAGCCCACAGGGACGGGACGGCCGGCCAGTACTCCAGTCGCAGTCCTCCATTACTTCGGCGGGCTGTGACGGACGAAAACCGCCACCGACCGGTGGTGCGCCGCGTCGGATCCGGCGCACTGACCCGGGCGTGGCCGCGGACGCGGTCTCAGGGAGCCGACGGGCCCGCCGCACGCGGAAGGCCCGGGCCGTGACCGGTCCGGGCCTCCGTACGCGCCGTGCTCACCGAGGGGGCGTCAGCCCCGTGCCTGGAACGTCACCTCACTCACGCCCCAGAGGAACTCGCCGCCCAACGGGTTCTCCGGCCATTCGGCACGGAAGTTCCGGACGAGGAATTCCACCATCCCGCAGTCGTAGCGGCTCCACAGCGAGCCGTTGCGCTGGTAGACCACGACCGGCCAGTTGGCGGGATCGTCGTCCGACGCGTCCCAGCACAACATGTCCGCGGTGGCGTCGACCCCCCAGGTGATCAGCACCGGAGAAGTGCCCTCCAACTCGGGTGTCTTCTCCTCCGTCTCCCAGTCGGCCTCGGCGTTCGCCGTCTCGATCACCATGCCGTCCCGCGGTGCCTGCTCCAGCGGCACCTTGGGCTCCGGCCTGCCGATCGACAGGTAGTTCTGCACCGCGCCGGCGCCGTAGACCTCCATGAAACGCCGGTAGTCGGACGGGAACGGCTTGCCCCACGACGCGGTGAGGGCGGCCCAGTCGACCGTCGTGGCCCCGTCCGCCGGCGGCGGCATGAGCCGTCGCAGGGCGTCCAGGTCGGTCGGCTCACTCATCGGTACCTCGCTCTGTGTCCATTCGATCCTTGTCGGTCCGCGTCATGGGGTGCTCCCTGTGGGTGTCGGCGCACCGCCGCCGTCCATCTGTGTGCCGAGATTGTCTCCCGTACTCAGTTCGTTCGGAATGAACACCTGGAAGTTGATCCCGACCGAGCCGTCGGGATTGACGCCGTACGCCGACATGTCGTACCCGGTCGGCACCGTCCTGCTCCCGTCGTAGCGGGGCGACACGGTGTACATGACGTCCTGGCCGGCCATCACGGCCGTGTAGACGAGGCTCTCGTACGCCCTCATGTGCGCGTCGCCCTGCGTGGAGCCGACCTGCTTGGCGTTGGCGCCGCGGGCGCACGGGGAGAGGTTCGCCAGGACGCCCTTGCCCGCCAGCTTGTTGCCGATGAGGTGACAGGCGTTGACGTTCCTCTGCGCGTCCAGCCCCTTGCCCGTGGCGAAGTCCTGCGCCCACTGGTATCCCGGCGGGTTCGAACCCACGGCGGTGCCCTTGTTGTTCTTCAGGTAGTCCTTCGTCAGGCAGGCCTCCGCGGCCGTGGCCCGGTTGCCGTTGGCCGCGTCCCGCTCGCCGTATTTGATCCAGCCGTCGCCGCAACCGGACCGGTTGTCGTCGTCGTCGGGCTCCGGCTGGGGCCGTGGGACGCGCCGCGGGTCGGGTGCGGGCTGGTCGTCGGTGTCGTCCCGCGCCCGGGAACGCTCGTCGATCCGTTCCCGGACCTCGTCGACGACGTACTCGACGGCGGCGGCGACGGCGATGATGGCGACCGTGACCACGACCGCGGCGACGAAGGCCACGGCGATCGCCGGGATGGCGAGGGCGAAGAAGTGACCGTCGATCTCGACGTTGCTGATCGGGTTGCCGCCGGTGAAGGCGTAGCGGTTGCCGGTGAAGGGGTCACTGCCCAGACCCATGTCGGCCAGGGCCCCGTTGTACATGTCCCGGCTGGTGAAGCGGTTCAGCCCCGGGTCGTAGTCGCGGAAGCCCATGTCGTACGTGCCGGATCCGGCGTCCCACCGCTTGGCGTTGTAGCGGTAGGAGTTGTACTCCTCCTTGGCCGGATCGGCGGCGTCCGGCTTGTCGATGCCGGTGAACTCCGACGAGTCGTCGTTGCCGTAGGCCGTGTAGCCGTAGGTGGCCTTGGTGTTGCCGCTGTCGTCGGTCAGGGTCTCGACGTCGGTGTGGCTGTTGTAGCCGTAGTACGCGTCCTCGGTCGTCCCGTTCTCGTTGTGCTTGACCTGCGACAGGCGCCGGCCCCACGGGCTGTACTGGTAGGACTTGGTGAGCTTGCCGGCCACCTCCTCGGTCAGCACCTCCTGGGAGAGGCCGAGGTAGCGGTAGTCGGTGGTCTTGCCGTCGGCGGTCCTGGACGAGGTGCGGTCGAGCGGGTCGAAGGTGTACTTCGTCGACTTCATCGCGCCGTCCGCGTCCCGCTGCTGGGACTCGACGACGTGGTCGAAGCCGTCGTAGACGCTGCGCGAGACGACCTGCCCGTCCTGGGATGTCGACTCCTGACGGCCCAGCGGGTCGTAGTTGAAGGAGGTGACGGACCCGGCGGTGGTCGACGTCTGCAGCCGGTTGCGGTCGTAACGGAAGTCCGTGGCGGTGCCGCCGACGGTCTGCTGGACGACGTTGGCGTTGTCGTCGTGGACGTACGTCTCCGTGGCGGCGCCGTTGCCGGTCTTCACCGACTTGGCGATCCGGTCGACCGGGTCGTAGGTGTACTGGGTGGTGGACTCCAGGTACGCCGAGTGGTTGTCGGCGTTCATCTTCTTCGCCGCGTCCTGCGCCTTGTTGCCGTTGGCGTCGTAGGCGTAGGTGTGCGAGGCGACCAGCGTGCCGTCGGCCTTCTTCTCCGCGCTGGTCTTCACCGCGCCGTCGAGGAAGTAGGTGTGGTCGACGGTGTTGCCGTTGTCCTTGGTCTCCCGCAGCACCTCACCGCGGTCGGTGTAGGCGTAGGAGGTGAACTTGGGGTCGGTGTCCGTGGGCGACGTGCCCACCGAGACCGACTTGACCTTCTCCCTCAGGTTGTAGGTGTACGTCGAGTACTGGTCGGGGTGGGTGATTGTCTCGGGCTGGTCGTTGGGGTCGTAGGCGTAGGCCGTGCTCGTCTTCTCCTGGCCGGCCAGGGTCTCGGTGATCCGGGACACCCGGTTCAGGCCGGTATAGGAGATCGTGTACTTGTCGACCTCGGCGCCGGACGACAGGTCGTCGATCAGCGAGAGGTTGTCGTTGAGGTCGTAGGCGTAGCGGAAGTGGTGCTTCTCCGCGTCGATGTCGCCGGTCAGGTCGCGCACCAGCTTGACCCCGTCGGCCACGACCTTGCCGTCGGCGGCCTGGAACAGCTCCAGCTTCGCCGCGTTGCCCTGGGTGAAGTCGTACGTGCCGAGGCTGACCCAGGTGCCCGCCGCGGTGGACTGGTCGACCGTCTTGTCGGTGCTTCCGCCGGTGTGGGTGACCTTGTACCTCGCGGTCTTGCTGGCGCCCGCGACCTGCGGGAACTTCACGTAGGCGGTGTACTTGCCGTTCTTGGGGATGTTCAGCGTCCAGGAGTACGCGTCCGTCCCGCTGCCGGCCGCGTGCACGCGGTGGTCGAAGCCCTGCTGACCGGTGAGGCTCGCCGTGGTCCAGGTGCCGGTGGAGCCGGTGTGCTGGATGTCGGAGTTGTCGACGAGGGGCACCGCGGTGCCGACCGGCACGCCGTCGTCGGTCTTCTCCTTCAGCTTGCCGTTCGGGTAGTAGCTCCAGCCCATGGTGCGGCTGACGGAGTCACCGGCGGAGCTCAGCGTCCTGGAGGTCTGCAGCCCCAGGTCGTTGTACTCGTAACTGGTCCGGATGTCCCACGGGTCGGTGGAGCTCCTGGTCCACCCGTTGTCGTAGTAGGCGAACTCGGTGTCGTTGCGGACCGTCTGGCCCTCCGAGGGCGGCAGCGAGGTCCGGGTGACGCGGCCGGCCGCGTCGTAGAACGTCTGCGTGTAGACGTCCGGGTCGTTGTAGCGGGTGTCCGACGGGTTGTACGGCAGGTACTGCTTGACCGGCCGGTTCAGCGCGTCGTACTCGGTGCGCTTGGTGAAGTCGTCGGCGTTCGCGGTCTCCGTGCCGCGCGGGGTGATCACCCGGGTGGCATTGCCGACCTGGTCGTACTCGTAGCGGGTGGTCCGGTACGTGGTGTCGCCGCCGGTGCCCGAGTGCGGAACCTTGACCTCGGTCTTGCGGCCCCGCTCGTCGTAGCTGGACAGGGTGGTGTTGCCGTCGGGGTCGGTGTCGGAGACGACCAGCGCGTCCTTGTCGTAGCCGCGGTGCGTCACGTTGCCCAGCGGGTCGGTGACCGAGGTGACCCGGTGCTCCAGGTCGTAGGTCATCTTCGACGAGAAGTCGTCGGGGTCCGCCGTCCGGTTCTTCTTCGGGTCGACGACCTTGACGTTGTTGCCCACCGAGTCGTACGAGTACGAGATCTTCTCGCCGACGGCGTTGACCACCGAGGCGAGCTGGTAGATCTCGTCGTAGTTCTGGGTGGTCGTGTAGTCGTCCGGGACGTCGGGCGTGGCCACGCCCTTCGGCTCGGTCGTCGTCTTCAGGTGACCGGTCTTGTCGTAGGTGTAGGCGGTCCGGCGCAGGGGCTCGGTCGGCGAGTCCTGCGGCGAGGTGGCCTCGGTGATCTGGTCGGCCGCGTCGTAGACCGCCGTGGAGACCGCTCCGGTGGGCGCGATCGCCTTGGTGACGTTGTCGTTGGCGTCGTAGTCGGGTGCCGGGACGGTGACCAGGTCGTTCTTGGCCTGGTCCCTCGGCACCGTTCTGACCAGCGGCCGGCCGTACGTGTCGTACGTCTGCGTGGTGCGGTGGCCCAGCGGGTCGGTGGTCTTGGTGACCTTGCCGCGCTCGTCGTACTCGTAGGCCGAGCTGTTGTTCAGCGCGTCCGTGATCTTCGCCGGGGAACCGGTCGGAACGAACTCGCTGTTCACCGTGGAGTGGCCGTTGGCGTCGGTGGCCTTGGTGAGCTGACCATGGGCGTCGTACTCGTACCGGGTCGTGTAGTCGCCGTCGGCGGGGGTCGCGACGCCCTTCGGGTCGGTGACCGTCTTCAGGTTGCCGAAGGTGTCATAGCCGAACTGCCAGGCGCGGCCCTGCGGCGACGTCTTGCGGTACAGGTCGGAGGAGTAGCCGTCCAGCCGCTTGACGTACTCGAACTTCTGGGCGTTGACCGGGTACTTGCCGGGCGCGCAGTCGCTCTGCGGCGGGACCCCGCCCGTGTTGTGCTCGGCGGTGCGCTTCCACAGCGGGTAGCCGGTGAGCGCGTCGTAGCAGTACGCGGTGACGGCCCCGTTGTTCTCCTCCATGTAGGTGACGTTGTTGTCCGCGTCCCACGCCAGCTCGGTCTGCTGAGACTTGGCGTTGACGGACCGCACCGGGCGCCCGTAGTCGTCGGTGACGTACGTGGTGTCGTGGCCCTCGGCGTCGGTGACCACCGTGGACGTGAAGCGGGTGTTGGCCGTGTCCGGTGCGTAGGCGAACTCGGTGGTGCCGGCTATGCGGTCGGTGATGGTCTGGGTCCACCAGTGGTACTTCGGGTCGTCGCCCTCGTTCGGGTAGAAGTAGTCGAGGCCGGTGGCGTTGCCGCGCGGGTCGGTGATTTTGACCAGCTTGACGTTCTTGTTGCCCTGCTCGGCGTCGTACGTGAAGCCGAAGACCTTCGGCTGGGACGAGCCCGCGCCGTCGGTCAGCTTGGTCAGCAGTCCCTTGTCGGAGTACTCGAAGGCCAGCTTGCGGCCCGAGATGTCGGTCATCGACTTGAGGTGGTCGATGATCTTCGGGCTGCTGGTGTCCGACTTGGTGTAGTAGGCGGCGGTGAGCGTCTGCCGCCCGGCCGGGTCGGTGATGTACCTGAGGAACTTCGTCGGCTTGTTGTTGGACTTGCGTTCCTCGTACGTGAATGTCTGGGTGTTGCCGTTCTTGTCGACGACGGACGTCTGGTAGCCGTCACAGCCGAACAGGAACCGGGTGCCGTCCGGGCGCGTCAGCGTCCAGGCGTCCGGTACCGGGTCCTTCGCCGGGGTGCAGTCCAGTCCCGGTTTGGCCGACAGCCGGAAGTGGACGCCGGCCGGCGCCTTCCACGTGCCGTCGTCCTGCGCCCGGAAGACGTGGGTGGTCCCGTCCCCGTCGGGCAGCCGGATCTCCCTCGGGTTCGGGTTCGGATGGAAGTCCAGCGGGGCGCCGAGCCGGATCGGTCCCGCGGCCTGCACGGACCAGCCGTGGCCGGCGACGGTGTCCGAGGTGTCCTGGGTGTTGTAGGCGAAGCGGACGAAGGTGTTCAGGCCGCGGCCCGGGTTGCTGAGGGCGTTGTACTGCCAGACGCTGTTCCCGGCGGCGGTGTTGTTCATCAGCGACGAACCCGCGCCGGTGTTCGTGCCGTTGTACGAGTAGTACTTCTCCAGGCCGAGCTGGTCCGAGGTCGGGTCCTCGACGGTGACGTTCTGCCGGAGTCCGGGTATGCCGCCCGTGCCGGACAGCCAGGTGCCCGCCGCCGTGTCCCGGACGTCCCAGGTGAGGACGTACTCGGTGCGCTTGTTGCCGGAGCCGGAGTTGATGGGGGCGCGGATCTTGGCCTGCACGGTGACCGAGTCACCGGGCAGCAGATCGGCGGGCAGGGCCGTCTGGAGCTGATTGCCGCCGTTGGTGACGTCCGTGCCGTCCGGGAGCGCCCACCGGTAGCTCAGGGCGTGGGTGCCGGCCTTCCAGACGGACGTGGTGGTGTTGGTGAGGGTGAACTCGACGGTGTGGTCGCTGTTCGGGGTGATCCGCGCCGGGGTCTGCGGCGCGTAGTACGTCGACTCGGTGGTGGAGTCGATGTACGTGACCGCGATGCGGGGCCGCAGCCTCGGCTCGACGCCCTCGGAGGAGACGAAGACGGTGCGTTCCTGGGGACCGGCCTCGTCGGCGAGCTTGATCAGCACACCGTGCTGAGTGGCGGGGTCGCGCACCCAGCCCTGCACCATCGAGGACACGTTCCAGTCGCGGCTGGCCGGGTCGTTGGTGAAGGAGCCGAGGTCGGACACCGGACTGCCGGTGTCGCCGCCCGCGGTGGTCCAGGAGGCGGTGGAGTCGGCCTTCTGCCAGGTGGCGGTCGCCTCGTCGAAGGCACGTGTGAGCGGGCGCAGTTCGTACCTGGCTCCCGCGGCGTCCGTGACGGTGGTGAAGCCCCAGAGCTTCACCTGGGCGTCCAGCACCCGCGCCGTGGCGGGGATGCCCAGCGCGGGGAACTTCACCGCGGCCCGGCTGGTGCCGTAGGTGGCCGAACTGTTGCCCGCCATGAGCCAGTTGTGCGAGGCGCCGCCGTCCGCGATGGTGTCGTGCGGCTGCGCCGGCTGCGCCGCGGTGAGCGTGGCGTCCTGGGACGCCTCGATCAGCTTGATGGTGCGGCCCGCCTTGGGCAGGCGTACCAGCCGGGTCGGGCCCTGGACCGTCTGCCCGTCCCGGGTCTTCACCACGACCATGTAGTAGTAGGCGCGGCCGAGGGGGTCGGCGTCGTCCGCCCGGGTGGGCGCGGCGGAGCTGTCGGTGAAGGCCGTCGTGCCGGGTGCCACCGGGGCGACCAGGGTGGAGGCCGAGGGGGCGAAGTTCTGGAAGACGGAGCGGTGCACCTGGTACTCGACCAGGTCGTCACCGGAGTCCGCCGAAGGGTCCTGGTACGCGGACCAGTTCAGCTCCGCGCCGGTGGCGTGGATGGTGCTCGGGGCCGCCAGGTCCACACTCGGGCGGCCGTAGGTGAGGACGAGGCGCGGGTAGTTGACCGTCTCGCCGTTGTAGGCGAACTCGCTGCCCTCGTAACGGGGGCCGCCCTTGGGCGCGGTCGCGCTCTCGTCGCCCGCCTTGACCACGAATCCGTGGTTGGCGTAGGTGCCGTCGATCCACTGCTGGACGGTCTTGGTGACCGGGAAGGAGTGCCAGGTGTTGGACTCCGCCGGCTGCTTCGTGACGGCGCCGCCCCGGGTGAAGCGCACGGCGTCGGCGATCACCGCGGTCGAGGTGGAGGCGGGACCGTCACCCAGGACGACCTTGCCGAGCGTGCCGGCCTTGAACGGGTAGGTGCCCAGCGCCCGCCACACGCCGCCCGACCCGGCCCGCTGGTCGACGGTGCGTGCCGTGCTGCCGCCGTCGTGCGTCACGGTGTACGGCGCGTTGGTGGCCCGGTCCTCGGCGGGCACGGAGTGCGCCTCGACCAGGTAGTCGCCGCTCTCGGGGAGGTTCGGCTGCCAGGTGTAGGTGTCCCCGGCCACCGAGTCCTTGTTGTACAGGTAGTCCTTGTTCACCGCGTACTGCGTGTACGCGGTGTTGCCGGACGCCGGCCAGGAGCCCTTGGCGGCCGTGGTGCCGGTGTCGCCGTCGTCGACGACGACGGAGGTGCCGGACAGCTCGCCGGTCAGGTCCTTGGCGCTGTTCCAGGTGGCGGTCGACTCGTTCCAGTCCGCGGTGGCGCGGTGCGCCTCCAGCCGTACCTCCTCGGCACTGGTGGTGTGCGACTGGTCGTAGTACAGCCGGAGGTCGGCGGAGTCGAGACGGGTGCCCGACGGGATGCCGCTCACCGGGAACCGCAGCAGGGCCCGGGAACTGCCGGTGGTGGTGTTGCCGACGGAGAGCCGCCAGCTGGTGTCGTAGTTGTCGCTCGGCCCGTCCGAGGAGATCATCACGTCCTGGGCCTGCGACGGCGGCGGCGAGATCGCGATCGTCGGGTCGATGGTGACCGGGAACCGCCGCTCGGGGGCGGCGAGCCAGGTGGCGTCCGGGGTCACCGTCAGTTTCCAGCTCTTGCCCGCGCGGGTGAGCTTCTGCGTGACGTCGTTGCTGTGGGCCGTGCCGTACGGGGACTCGGCGTCCTTCCTGGCGTCCGTCATGAACGCGGGCGGCAGTTCCAGGACGGGGTCCTTGCCCTCGCCGTAGAGCCGGACGGCGCCGTCCTTGCCGGCCTTGGGCGTCAGTCCGCCCGGATCGAGCGTGAAGGTGAACGACAGCGGGCCGGCCGGGCGTTCACGGAGGACGATGTTCTCCTTCACCCGCCCCGGACCGACCTCGTAGACGAGGTCCGCGCCGGACACCGCGTCGCGGTAGGTCACCCGGTTGTCCCCGGCCACCGGCGCGAGGGCTCCGGCGTCCGGCAGCCCGAGGGTGACGACATGACCGTCGGAGGTCTCGAAGCGCACCAGGCCGTCGGCCTTCTTGCCGAACCAGGTGCGGGCGGTGTTGGTGGTGTTGGCGAAGGCGTATCCCGGCCGGTCGACGGCCTTGATGCCGGGGTCGATCGCCTTCCACTTCTTGCCCGCCCGGTAGCCGGTGGGTACGGCCGACACCTCGGCCTGCACCCGGCCGTCGGACATGCGCCAGTACCGTGAGTGGGGCGTGCGCCGGTCGCTCAGTTCGGCGACCCGGTGGGCCTTCGGAGCCGGGGCGCCCTTGGGGAGCTTCTCGCGGCTCGGCAGGGTCGGTTCTCCGCCGCTCTCGGGTGTTTCGGGACCGGCGTCGCCGTCGTCGCCGTCGAACCAGTTCCCGATGGTGGCGATCAGGCCCTCGGACGGGCCCTTGCCCTCCCCCTCACCGTTCGTCGCCGGAAACGCGTAGGCCGCTTGCGGCAAGACAGAAATGGTGATCGCCGTGACCACGGTCACGGCGATCACCCGTATCGGTCTCGCTCGCATTGCTTTTCTTCTCATGCCGCCCCTCATGGATTTCGGCACCCTCCCCTGGGCGGGCGCCAATTCGTACACGAAAGAAAGGGAATCCGCGGTGGAAAGCGCGGATTCCGGCAGTGCGTGAGCCGCCGGAAACATGGGGCGATGGCATGTGACACCGCATTACTGCGGCATCATTCACCGCCCGACGCACCGGCGGGGCACATCATCTACCAGCGGCTCATGTACACGTCAATAACATTCGCATGAGGCGATAAATGACGGACAATGGGCAGATGTTGGCCATTGGTCGAGCTGTCCGGCGTGAAGGAAGCCGTCGGCACGACGATGGTGATCGCGGACGGCGGCTACCGGGCACCGGCCTGGAAAGAGGAACACAACACCTCCCACCGCAAGGCCCGCGCCCGTGTCGAGCACGCCTTCGCCCGCAGGGGCACACCAACCAGGTCGCGCGTGAGCCGGCCAGGAGGGAAGCAGGCACTCAGCCACACCGTGCGCGCGTCACGAAAGGTGAGCCGGAACAACAACCTTGTGGATAAAGCCAAGAGGAC